>JUEO01000001.1 GCA_000817115.1 marine actinobacterium MedAcidi-G2B
TCGTTATCAGCTGTTGAGATAGTAACCGTTTGATCAGCGAGAGAATCAAAGCTGTTATCAGAACTCCCGTCAACAATACTCATGGTGATAGTTGTGTTTTGACTGCCGTCAATCAGGCTGTCGTTTACTCCGGTGACGGTCACGGTTTGTGCGGAGTTCCAGTTTCCTGACGTGAATGTCAGGGTTGCTGGCGACACGGTAGCTTCACCGGTATCCCCCGAAGTTACTGAAATAACTACGTCTGAAGCGGGTTGAGCATCCAAAACTACGGTGAAAGTATCGGTAGTTCCGGATTCAGCAACCGTTGTTGAGCCACCAGATTCAATTTTTGTAAATCCAGCGACATCCGTGTCTGCAGTAGTTACAGAAACCGTTTGATCAGCGAGAGAATCGAAGTTGTTGTCGGAACTTGCGTCAACGACGCTCATGGTGGTTGTTGAAGTTTGTGTTCCATCAACTAGATCATCGTTTATTCCGGTAACGGTCACGGTTTGGGCGGAATTCCAGTTTCCTGACGTGAATGTCAGGGTTGCTGGAGACACGGTAGCTTCACCGGTATCCCCCGAAGTTACTGAAATAACTACGTTTGAAGCGGGTTGAGCCCCCAAAACCACCGTGAAAGTATCAGTTGATCCAGATTCAGATACTGCAGTCGATCCACTTGACTGAGCCACCGTGAAACTAGCCGTATCGTTATCAGTTGTTGAGACAGACACGGTCTTATCTGCCAGGGAATCGAAGTCATCATCAGAAATAGCGTCAACAACACTCAAGGTAATTGTTGTGGTTTGACTACCGTCAATTAGGTCATCATTTACCCCGGTAACAGTGACTGTTTGGGCGGAATTCCAGTTCCCTGACGTAAATGTCAGTGTTGTGGGTGAAACGGTAGCTTCTCCCGAATCTCCGGTTGAGACTGAAAATACAACATCAGATGAGGGTTGCTCATCTAAAACTACGGTGAAAGTATCCGTTGATCCAGATTCAGATACTGCAGTTGATCCACTGGATTCTGTGACGGTAAAGCCTGCATCTGCAAGTGCAGTCCCGGAAAAAGGTCCAAGTATGAAGAAAAGGGACGCAAAGATTACACCGAGGTAACGGCGAAAATACTTGTTTCTAACCTTTATCTTTTGTTTCATTATGGCTTTTTCAATTAACAAATGATTTAGTTGTAAATTTTCATAAGCGTGAATTAATGCATAAAAAAATTAAATTGCAACTAAAAAAGTTGTTATTTCTGCTAGCAACAGTGAATTTCAATATTGAGTTTTACTTCAACAATGATTTTCACTCTTTATGTTTATAAACACCGAATAGCTAAATATTCGAGCCGATAAAACTACTTAGAATTAATTAAAACCAAAACCAGTATTTGTGACAGTTCCATTGCAGAATAAGTTTCATCTTTGTAGTTTGATTGAACTACAAGATTGTTATTAGCGAAAAAAATTTACATGGATCTTTAATCAGTGATTTAAATTTTTTTTAAAATTATTTTGCTTTAAATAAAGGCATTAGAAAGTTAAATTCACTTTTTCCGGATTTTTCAAAAAACTGTTTTTCGAAAAACCTTTAAATTCGGGGTTTTCCTAAAAAGTTAATTTCACTGTTCAGTTTTTTCTTGAGGTGTTCATTAAAATCTGAGTTAGAAAAGCTTCGAGCTGGAAATATTGTGAAAGCTCGAAATGGGATTTATTTGCAAGTGATGTGGTTAGAAATGTTTAAATCGCTAGGTTTTCAAGATTTTTCTCTACCAGGCACTGATATAGAGCATTTTTTATTTTGCTTTTAATTAATTAAACCGCTAAAGTCGTTGTTATGGATGAAATTGATAGTCAAATTCTTTGTGCGTTGATTGTCGATAGCCGCGCTTCGGTTACAGAATTATCTGAACTCGTAGGTAAAAGTCATTCTGCAACTCGTCAACGTCTCCATAAGTTAAGCACTGACGGAACTATTGAAAAATTCACTATTGAAGTAAACCCAGAAGTTCTTGGTCTTGCGGTAGATGCTGTTGTTGACATCAAGTCCCCAGGTCATTGGCCAATCGGAGAATTTGACGCGGCTTTACTTAATAGACCAGAAGTGGTTGATGTCATCTATTTAACAGGAGATTTCGACTACCAGATTCGGGTTAACTGCAAATCAGCTGAAGAACTAAACAGTATTTTGCATACTTTACGAACTGAACTTGAATTTGAAGAAATAAATGTGCGGGTAGCGCTTGGAACAGCTCCTGGATTCCCACGCTCCATACAGCCAGATTTTGAACTAGGAACAATAGCTTTGCCTGTAGTTGTTGACGAGGTTGAAGAAGAAGTTGTTGACGAGGTTGAAGAAGAGATCGTTGACGAGGTTGAAGAAGAAGTTGTTGACGAGGTTGAAGAAGAGGTTGAAGAAGAAGTTGTTGACGAGGTTGAAGAAGAGATCGTTGACGAGGTTGAAGAAGAAGTTGAAGAAGAGATCGTTGACGAGCCTGTCGTTGTTACAAAAGTTCAACGTCGTTTCGATATTCAACGCGCACAGTTCTAATTTTTTGATTAAGTATTTTCATTCAAGCCATTAAGCAAAGGTGTCTTGATTTTGTCCCTCTAGGCTTTTCATATGCCTTTCCTCCCAACCGCCGCGCACTCAATCATGCTCCATGTGGAATTAGACAATATTCCTAACACTCTTGGACGACTAGCAACCGCAATTGGGGAAGTCCGCGGAAATATTATTTCCATGGAGGGATTCGATGTACGTGGAGACAAGTTAATTAACGATGTATGTGTGAACTGTATTGATGAAGAACATTCTTCAACAGTTGTGGCAGCAGTGAATGCTCTTAGCGGAGTGAAATTATTGTCGTGGTATGACCGAACCTTCGCAATGCACGAAGGTGGGAAAATCGGAATAAAGAGCCTTTGTTCAGTAGATGATCGACATGATTTATCAATGGCGTACACCCCAGGAGTTGCTCGCGTATGTAATGCCATATTTGATGATCCAAATAAATCTCATGACTTGACGATCAGAAAAAACACTGTCGCAATTGTTTCAGATGGAACAGCAGTACTTGGACTAGGGGACATAGGGCCATTAGCTGCGATGCCAGTTATGGAAGGTAAAGCACTTTTATTTAAAGAGTTCGCAGGAGTTGATGCATTTCCAGTTTGTTTAAACGTCAATGATCCATCGGAGATTGTCGAAACCGTTATACGACTTGCCCCATCATTTGGTGGAATCAATCTTGAAGATATTGCAGCCCCAGCAGCGTTCGAAGTTGAGGACGCTTTGAAAGAAGCATTAGATATTCCTGTTTTTCATGACGACCAACACGGAACAGCTGTAGTAACTCTTGCGGCACTTTGGAATGCCTGTCGAATAACTGAACGAAAGATAGAAGACCTTTCAGTAGTTATTGCAGGTATGGGAGCTGCTGGAGTAGCGGTAGGAAAGATTCTTTTAAATGCAGGAGTTGGTGAAATAGTAGGAGTTGATCGAACTGGAGCTATTTATTCAGGGCGAGACAATCTAAATTTTGCGAAAGAATGGTTTGCTGACAATACAAATCCAGAAAGAAAGATGGGGTCTCTTCAAGACGTACTTGTTGGGGCAGATGTATTTATAGGTGTTAGTGGGCCTGGTCTTGTCACGGCATCAGATCTACGGACAATGAATTCAAATCCAATTGTTTTTGCAATGGCGAACCCTGATCCAGAAATTCGTCCTGAAGAAGCAGATGGTATAGCAAAAGTCATGGCTACAGGCCGAAGCGATTACCCAAATCAGATCAATAATGTGCTCGCCTTTCCTGGCATATTTCGTGGGGCTCTGGATGCGCAAGCTATTGATATAACGGAAAACATGAAAATAGCTGCCGCTCGCGCAATAGCAGATTCAGTATCTGATGAACAATTGAGTTCGAAGTTTATAGTTCCATCTGTTTTTGATAAATCGGTTCCTTTAGCTGTAGCAAAAGCTGTGGCAGAAGCAGCACGAACCGATGGAGTGTGTCGGGCACAATAATGGCAATGAAGAGTGAAAATATTCTGGTTGATTTTGAAGATTCATTAGCAACGATCACTTTAAATAGACCAAGTCGAAAGAATGCTATTACTGGGCCGCTTAATGCAGAACTGGCGGCAGCATTTGAAGCAATAAATAATAAAGATGACGTTAAAGCTGTTCTTCTACATGGTGCTGATGGAGCTTTTTGTTCAGGGCTTGATCTCAAGGAATATAAAGCAGATCCTCCTCCTCCTTGGTTAGAGCAATCTTGGGACCTTATGAAAGAAGCACATCGGGCTATTTTCCAATGTCCTGTTCCTATTGTTGGTGCAATTGAACGATTTGCCATTAATGGTGGAGCTTCTCTTGCCTTTGCTTGTGATCTTTTGGTTGTCGGCGAAGAGGCTTACATTCAAGTTGGGGAAATAAAAATTGGTATGGCTGCACCCATGAATTTAGTTTGGCTTTTCGAAAATTATTCACCAGAGATAGCTCGCCAGCTAGTACTTACTGGAAGAAAATTCTTTGGTCCAGAACTTCAGAAACTAGGAATTGCCTTCGAAGTACCCCCAGATGAAAAAGTTTTAGAACACTCTCATCACTTGGCTAAAGAAATAAGTTCTAACCCGGCTGCCGGGATACATGCAATGAAAAAGATTTTGCGAGTTTCTTCTGATTGGGAGACAAGAGTAGAAAAATTTCATGAAGTATCACAAGGCGGTATGAGACTTCCGTCTTTGGATTAGAGCATTAATTTTTTTTGACTTCAGAAAATGGGATATCTATATCTACAGAAGGTTCGCGGGGGAGACCTAAAACTTTCTCTCCAAGAGTGTTTTTTTGAATTTCATCGGTTCCTCCTCCTAAAGAATGAGCAGGAGCATCACAAATTCCGTAAGCCCAACGGTTAGTTTCACTTGAACCTAATTGCTCGCCTTCCCAAGCGGCGCCACCAGGAAAAGCTAACTTGGTAGCAATATGAGAGGCAGCCTGACCTTGCTTGGTTCTCCAAAGCTTCCCAATTGAAGGATGCATACCCGTTCTTAAACTCAGCCATTTAATGATCTCACTTCCAGAAAAAAGATCGGCAAGAAGTTGTCTTGTTAAAGGATCAGTATGGGCTTTAGATTGTTGCGCTAAATCAATCAAATCGGTAGTTGAAAGAGGTTGTCTGCCGCCGCCAGAACCTAAAGACGAGCGTTCATGAGATAGAAGAGCGACTGCCATTCTCCAACCATTTCCTTGAGTCCCAACAACCCAACTAGCTGGAATTTTTGCATTATCCATAAACACCTCGTTAAAGCTCGCGGTTCCAGTCATTTGCTTTAGAGGCCTAACTTCAACACCATCTTGATTCATGGGAAGAACGAGCATGGAAATTCCTTGATGCTTAGGAACATCCCAATTTGTGCGTGCAAGAAGAATTCCCAAATCTGCTACCGAGGCACCAGAAGTCCAGACTTTCTGCCCTGAAACTACCCATTCATCACCGTCAAGTTCTGCTCGAGTAGTTAATCCTGCAAGATCTGATCCTGCGCCTGGTTCAGAATAGAGCTGACACCATATTTCTTCACCACGCAATCCGGGTTTTAAAAAACGTTTTCGAATCTCTTCACTTCCATGATCTCGAATCGTTGGCAAACACATATCAATGCCGATACCGAGTCCATTTCCAACTGAAAAAGAATTTTGATTCCGTAACTCTTGGCGAAAGATATCAATAAAACGCTGTCCAAGTCCTCGACCACCATCTTCTACTGGGTAGTTAAGAGCTCCTAAGTTTGAGTCATAACTTGCAGCCAGAAAGGTGCGTTCTCTCTCAAAAGGGTCTTCTATTCCTTCTAGAAGTTGCGGGATGCGTTGAAAGAATGAAAGAACTTCTTCTTTAAATTCCGACTCTGATATCACGGTGGTACTTTATCTATAACCGTCTGCTTGCATAAAACTGGGATTGTTTGAATTATGGCTCAAGATATAAAACGATTATTTAAAGACTCGACTGGAGAACCTTTAACTATTCCCTCTGGGCCAGAAGATGCTCCAAATGTTGTTGTGGTTCTTTTAGACGATGTTGGCTTTGGTTCTTTCGGGACTTTTGGCGGGCCAGTTCCAACCCCAACTTGTGATTTGATTGCTGAACAAGGACTTCGTTATAACCAATTTCATACCACAGCACTTTGTGCACCAACGCGTGCCGCTTTGTTGACGGGAAGAAATCATCATGCAGTACACATGGGCTCTATAACTGAAACAGCAACTTCTTTTCCCGGCTATGACTCAGTGATACCTGATGAAGCAGCCACCATCGCAGAAATACTACGAACAAATGGCTACGCAACAGGAATGTTCGGTAAAGGCCATATCACTCCAGTTTGGGAAATAGGCCCTTCAGGCCCTTTTGATCATTGGCCAACTGGGTTAGGTTTTGAAAAATTTTATGGATTTCCTGGAGCAGAAACTTCGCAGTTTGAACCCGCTCTTTACGACCAAACGACACCTATCGAGCCTTATGTCGGTCGTGATGATTACCACTTAACTGAAGATCTTGCTGAACAAGCCACGAAATGGATTAAACAGACAAAAGCCCATAGACCCGATCGTCCTTTTCTTTGCTACTTCGCTCCAGGAGCTGTACACACTCCGTTACAAGTTCCTAAAAACCGACTTGACGACTTTAAAGGACAATTTGATCAAGGATGGGATGTATTAAGAGAAGAAATTTATGAACGTCAATTAGCCATGGGAATCATTCCAAAAGAAACGGTTAACACACCAAGACCAGACGAAATACCAAGCTGGGATGAATATCCCGATCGATATAAGCCAGTAGCTAGACGACTAATGGAAATTTTTGCCTCATTTCTTCATCACACAGATGAACAAGTAGGAAAAATTGTTACCAGTCTTCAAGAAATAGGGGAGTGGGATAACACTCTCTTTATTTATGTGACTGGAGATAATGGTGCTTCTGCAGAAGGAACAATCCATGGAGCCTGGTCTGCTCCTTCTTTTCAAAATGGTGTGCATGAAGATCCAGAATGGCTGTTAGAGCACATGGACGATTTCGGAACTGCAGCAAGTGAATGTCATTACAACGTAGGTTGGGCGTGGGCACAAGACTCTCCGTTCCAATGGATGAAACAAGTTGCATCCCATTTTGGTGGAACTAGAAACGGGATGGCAGTGTCTTGGCCAAAACGTATCAAAGACCAAGGCGGCCTCCGCAGCCAATTCCATCACGTGATTGATTTAGCTCCAACCATTCTTGAAGCTACTGGCATAGAAGCACCTGAAAAGGTAAATGGAGTTACTCAGATGCCAATTGAAGGAACATCAATGGGATACACATTTGACTCTTCTGAAACTGAGAGCACTCATAAAACTCAATATTTCGAAATACTTGGAAACCGCGGCATTTACCATGACGGTTTTATGGCATCTTGTTTTCATGGTCGGGTGCCATGGATAAGGATGGAAAGCAGGCCCTTTGATGGGCCACAAGAAAAATGGGAACTTTATGATATTCGAACCGATTTTTCACAAAGCAATGATTTATCGGAAGAATTACCGGAAAAATTAGCTGAACTACAAAAGTTATTTGATGAAGAGGCCAAAAGAAATAATGTTTACCCCCTGAGAGACCCAGGAGATCGTTTAACCCGAAAAACAAGTCCACCGTCACCGCTTCAAGGTGTTCGGAAAGTGACTTACACAACCGATCATGTTCGGATGCCCGAGCGAAGTGTTCTCAATATAAAGAACCATTCATTTCAATTAACAGCACAAATAGAAATCAATAACCCTGTTTCAGAAGGCGTCATTGTTTGTCAGGGCGGCAATTTGAATGGTTGGACTCTTTATCTAGATGAGGGACGACCTACGTGGCATTACAACCTTTTTGGGCATGAACGCACAACTGTGGCAACAAAAGATCCGTTAACAATAGGGCAACACGAAATAAGAGTGTTCTTTGATTATGACGGCGGATTCGGAGCAGGCGGAACTTTTCACCTCATAGTAAACAACGATCAGGAAGCATCAGGACGAGTAGAGAAAACTGTGCCGGTAATGTTTTCAATGAGCGGAGAAACATTTGACGTTGGAATAGATACCGGAGCACCAGTTGGCTTGTATCCACACCTCTACCCTTGCACCGCAAAAATTAATGAAGTGGTCATTGAAGTACTTGATGAGTTAGATGAAGAAACTCGACAAGCTGTTTTAAATGGTGAATTTGAGGCAGGCCTTGCAGCCCAATAAGAGAGCTGCGGCTATCGTCATTGCTGGAGGCCTTCTGTTTGCGTGCGGAGAGGCGAACATTGACACGACGCTGCCGTCCGATTCCTCAGTGGTGCTCACCACCGAGGACACGACACCAGCTGAACTAACACCGGTTGAACCACCACTGGTCGAACCGACACCGGTCAACCTTGGTGAGATTCCAACGGTCTTTATCAAGTGCTACTTCAATGAGGATCCAATGGAAGCTGCTCAATTGGGTACTGGAGGTACTTGGCTCCAGTTCCGCGGTGATCGGGCATTATCTGGTCGGTCGGGGCTAGTTGGTACTACGACCTGTCCTGAGGTCTTCTGGTCTCATGACCTTGGCGCTCGGTTGTCATTACTTGAGGTGGAATTTGACTCGTCGGTTTCAAAATCCTTACCTCTTCCAGACACTGGGGAGTTGGGTGACCGCTTTGAACTTTTCAATAGGTATGCGGTGGGAGAGCGCTGGTTTGATCTCGACGGTGATGGGTGGAATCAAGAAAAGTCCACTGATCATGGAGTTCACCGGGTTGGCGATCTGCTTCCTGACCTGCCTGGATACGAAATGATCAGTTGTGATACAGGGCAGTACCAAATTGGGGCAGGAGGTGGTGATCCACTTCCTTGCTATCTCCTAAACCGTTCAAAGTACGCATGGGAGACCGTATGGATAAGCGAACCGTTTAGTGGGTTCACCAACGACATGTCCATAGCCGGTCAGCCTCTCATCGGTGACTTCGACGTCGATGGCGAACCTGAGGTTGCAGTCTTGCCGTGGTACGACGTTCAGATTCTTGACCTCGCCACCGGCACTCTCGAAGCCTCTGGTAACTACAAAATCAACGTCGGGGGTGAAAGCCATGAGTACGACGCAGGTGATCCAACTACTGGCAGGGGATACGGGTTTTTTGGCGCATACGACCTAGGTAATGATGACCGTTCGGAGTTCGTGATTTTAGGTGATTTCGAAATGTTCGTCTCCGTGCTCGGGTGGAGAGACGATAAGCTCGTCGAACTCTGGGATCACCAGATCACCAAAGGAATTTACGAGAGTACTGTGATTCACGAGCCGGGCGCCTCACCGGTAGCAGACATAAATGGGGATGGCGCCCTCGATATTGTGACGTCGATTTTCAACGAGCATGGCGACGGGCAGTGGCATGTCGTTGGCTTTGATGGGTTGACTGGAACAACCATCGTCGATCTCGTTAACCGGCATTTAGCTGCGCTCGGCGATCTAGATGGCGACGGTATAGCAGAATTGTTTGTGACCGTGACCGAAGGTTCAGCGGTTCCTGATTATGGGCCCGTGGAAATTCTTGATGCAACCCAAGCCTTGCCGCGGTCAGTGTGGTCCTCTAACAGTTCCGGCTTTGAGCGTCTCGATATTCCTGAGTTTCCTCTTCACGTCAACAGCCGTGCCACATGGCAACGAAAGTCAATTTTTCTCCACCAAGACCCTCAATCAAATGGATTGATGTTCGCGACAAGATCCCAGGAGCAAGAAACCGATAACGTGACAATCCACTTCAATCGGGCTACTGGTGGCATTGTTTCAGAGATTGGTTCCATAACTGGGCCGCTACTGGAACTCAGAGGTATTGATCAGGGCGCAGAGACCCTTCGTTTCCTTGTTGGGGCGTCCAATTCTCGGCCCGGGACCTCGGTCACTACAGACGGGTTGGAAGCGACGATTGCCTACAGCGGCCGCACTCAGGACAAAGACGGACATCTAGCTTCCAAAGAATCATTACTGACAGGTAGTGTGGTCGGCGATCTTGATGGCAGTGGGCCATTCGTAGTGACCCAAGGAGTTAACGAAACAATCCAAGCCCTCAAGGTTGATACTGAGTCAGGGTTAGCCAATATCGCCTGGACAACTTCCGGCTGGGGTATGGTCTCTGGATACCACACAATCACTTCGAATAGTCGGGGATTCGCTTCTGTTGCGCTCGCTGACATTTACGGAACTGGCGAACATGCTGTACTTGTAGCTGATAAGAGACCTAATGGCTTCGCTGTACTGAGAGCACTGGACGGCAGTGGGGAGTCGATTTGGGAAACAGAGTTCGATGTTTCAGGAGATCCACCTATTTTTGGTACTAGTGGAATCACCCACTGGACTGCTGGACACTTCCGAGATCTCGATCGTGAGGACGTCCTTGTCGCTGTTCGCAAGACGAAGATGCACTCTGAACAACTTCATCTCTTAGATGGGCGTACCGGCGACGTCCTTTGGATCCGAGAAAGCGGTGGTTTGTACTCATGTAACGTTCCTTATGAAACAGGTGCGAGTGGTTCCCACATGGCTATCTTCGACTGGGATGGCGACGGTCTCGACGATATTCTCAACACCTACTCAGGATTGTTTGCGGTGTACGACGGCTCGGACGCCTCGATGCTCTTAAACCGGTGGACAACCGAATGTTGGAGAGGTTGGGGACCTGACTTGTCTGGGATATTCGATCAGGGCTTTAGAAAACACCCCCTCCCTGTCGCCGCCGATTTCCTCGGAAACGGAACCGAACAGATCCTCCTCGCTGGTATTGACAGCACGATCGCCGTGCTTGAGACTAGCGGCGATCCAATCTGGCATAGCGAGATGTTTTCTGGAAGCCCGAAGCGCACGATGCAGGGCATCGGTGACATCGACGGTGATGGTGACCTTGACTTGGTCAGCGTCGGTCACTGCAATGAAGGAGACAGCGAAATCCAGGTTTTTGAGGCTTCCACCGGCGATCTTCGATGGACTTTAGATCTCAATCCAGTGTGCAGTTTATGGATGGTACCGACCCATGTCGTAACTGTGGACCTAGACGGCGATGGTCGAGACGAAGCCCTGTTCACCTACGGCAACGTTCTCTACGCGATAGGAGAGGGCGAAGATGGAAGTGGTCACCTCGCATGGTATGCAACCTTCGCACCTAATTCATGGCAGGCTTTACTCGGCGATCTAGCAATCGGCGATGTTGACGGGACTGGAAAACCACAGATTTTAGTAAATACCGAATCCGGTCACCTCTATGGGATCGGATGAAGAACCCAGAAAGAACTGTCGCTTAATTCGCTTTTACTAATTGTTCTCAGAGGCGGTCGCCTATTTTCCAGCCTGCTATTGCTCCTGCTGGAATAAGTACCGCAAATGCCCACCACTCTCCTACAAGCCCACCAGAAATGATTCCACCTGAGATTGCGAAGATTATTCCAAAGAATAATGATTTGATATTCATGATAAAGCCTCTACCTGTTCTGGACTAACGTCCTAGGCTGGCATGTTTATTTGTTTTGCTTCGAGAAATTCTTCCATTCCGAAGCGACCTAACTCTCGACCGTTACCAGATTTTTTGTAGCCTCCGAATGGAGCATTTGTATTCAGGAAAGACCCGTTTACGTCCACTTCTCCGGTTTGCATTCGTTTAGCAACTTTAAGAGCTCGATCAGTATCAGAACTCCAGACGCCACCAGATAGACCGTAATCAGAGTCGTTGGCGATTCTGATAGCGTCCTCTTCGTCGGTATAACCGATCACTGACAGCACAGGTCCAAATATTTCTTCCTGAGCGATAGCCATCGAGTTATCAACGTTCGCGAATACGGTTGGTTGTACGTGATAGCCAACTTCACGGCCTTCAGGTTTCCCGGTGCCTCCAGCAACTAATGTGGCACCTTCATCGATACCTTTTTGGATGTATCCCTGAACTCGATCCCATTGTGCTTGAGAGACAAGTGGTCCAAGTCTGGCTCCGGCTGCTGTCGCAGCTTCTCCAGCTAATGCAGCAGCTTCATCCATGCGGTCTGCTGGAACGAGAAGACGAGTTAAAGCACTGCAAGTTTGACCAGAGTTAAGGAAGCAAGCGTTAATCGCACCTGGAATGGCTGAAGCAAAGTCTGCATCGTCAAGAATAATGTTTGCTGATTTACCGCCGAGTTCTTGATGAACACGCGTAACGTTTGGAGCAGCAACTTCAGCAACACGAGTTCCTGCACGGGTTGATCCGGTAAAAGAGATCATGTCTATACCAGGATGAGCAGCAATGGCTTCGCCTACTACTGGCCCTACACCTGAAACAAGGTTGAAAACTCCTGGAGGGAAGTTAAGGCCATCAATAATTTCAGTGAGTAAGAAAGCATTCAAAGGAGCTACTTCACTTGGTTTTAAAACTACGGTGCAGCCCACTGCCATAGCTGGAGCTACTTTTGCCATAATTTGGTGAAGTGGATAATTCCAAGGTGTAATACACCCAACGACACCCATCGGCTCACGAGTAACCAGAGTATTTCCCATTTGCTCTTCAAAGGCAAAATCACGAGCCGTTTGCGAAACACTGGAAGTTGTTCCTGCGGGCAAACCAGCTTGGATCATGTTGGCGAGAGGCTGCGGCATCCCCATTTCGGCGGAAATAAGTTCTCCTACTTCCTCCATGCGTTCTCCTAGTTGTCCAGCCAATCCTTCAATATAAGACAAGCGTTCCTCTAAGCTAAGAGCAGACCAAGAGGGAAAAGCGGCGCGAGCAGCTTCAACAGCTGCGTTAACATCGGAAGCGACTCCGTCAGGTATAGATCCTACAATTTCTTCGGTCGAAGGGTTCATGACATCAATTGAGCCATCTCCTCCAGAAGGGACCCAGGCCCCATTTATATAAATGTTTTCATGGTTTTTCATTGGTTCACCTCACTGTTGTACCTTGATGATACTGCTCTATTTTCTTGATGAATGCAAAGAGCAACCAAAGATTATTCAACCATAAAATTTAGAAAATTATTAAAATCGTTATCAGAAATTTTAAGACCATCTTTTCGAAAAATTTCCCACGACCCCCATTCAGACTTGATGGCTGAAAAAACTGACTGCATATATGAAGGCTTCGTCATTACTAGAGCACGTAAAGGATCGAGAAGATGGTCTTCTATTTCAGATTCAAGACAATCTTGCTGTTCCGCCAAACTTTTTCTATAAGAATCTAAATGCGATTCAATTTGGTTTTTCCTCACTTCATTACTAAGTAAAAAATCTTCTATGACTTCATCTTCACTTACTCCAAGAAGGCCGAGAAGAATTGCTGCCACAAAACCAGTCCGATCTTTTCCAGCAGTGCAGTTGAAAAGCAGGGGGTAATTGTTTGGATTCACGGCCAATTCAAACACAGGACGATAAAGATGTAGCCGGTCTGTGACTATTTCTCCAAAATATTTATCAATCATTCCAGAAGCCTGTTTAGCAATATCAGGATTATTGAGCGCTCCAGCAACAACGGCAAATTCGTTATCTGAAGATGAAACAGAAATCTCATTAATTGAACAGTCCTGGAGAAAAGGGTGGGGTCGTTCTTGGTTTTCTTTCGGCCGCCGTAAATCAATAATTGTTTTTAACTGCAAACTGCGCAAAAACTCTAGATCCGATTCTGTTAAATCAGATAGATGCCCAGATCTGTAAATGTGACTGGTTTGAACTTTATTTCCACCACAAACTTGAATTCCTCCAATATCGCGGAGGTTCGCTTTGGGTATGAGTATTCGGTTGTTGCTTCTCATGGCTTATTTAATAACCAATGATGACTCATATAAAAATTCATTGGTCCAATATTATGTCATTGTATTTGGTGGTCGGGACCGGCGTCGATCCGGTGACCTTCCGCTTTTCAGGCGGACGCTCTGCCAACTGAGCTACCCGACCCCAATGCCTATCCAAAGATAAACAATGGTTTGCGGTCCTGACGAGATTTGAACTCGCGACCTCCGCCTTGACAGGGCGGCGTGCACTCCAGGCTGCACCACAGGACCAGAACTGGTGAATGGTTAAAACCATACACCACTATATGTTCGCACCCCCAACGGGATTTGAACCCGTGTTACCTGCGTGAAAGGCAGGCGTCCTAGGCCGCTAGACGATGGGGGCTCTACCCACGTGAGGGCGAAATAACGTTATCAAATACAGTCTGTCGCCTGAAACGTGTTCTTGCTTATGTTTTATTAAAATCTTCTAAAGAAAAATTACTTGCTGTTACAGCTTCTTCAAGTAATACAGCTAACCAGATAAAGAGTGTCTGCTCTGGATTATGAATTTGTCCAAAGTCAAACTCATCTTCTTCCGACACATTAAGTCGAGTTCCAAGAATTAAACGGAGACTATTTATTACTAGCATCCACGCAAAAAAGTCCTCCAATTCAATGGATTCAAGCCAGATTGTTGTTTCAAGGACATCAATAGATTCCAGCTTCTCTTTAAGTAAGTCGTCATGAACTAGATCGTCGTATTCGTCATTTAATTCTGAATCTTTTAGATAAGCCGGGGGGTAAAGCCTTTGAAGAGATTGATCAGAATCGTCAATTAGCATCGAGCGAAACTGTTTTACTAATTCAAGTAGTACTTCTCTGCTTTCGTTATCCAGACGAATTTCCACCTGCTTTAAATCAGGTCTGCCCAAAAATGCGTGAACAACTTCACTCATGATGAACTGTCTTTTTCCATTGTTGCCCAAAGACCATGACCATGTAGACGAAAAACGTCAAACTCTGCTCGTTCACGATTGCCAGCCGAAACAACTGCACGTCCTTGGTGATGAACTTCAAGCATTAACTTGTCAGCTTTCTCCTTGCTGTATCCGAACAACTTTTGTAAAACAAAAGAGACATAGGACATCAGATTTATTGGATCATTCCAAACAATCACAATCCAAGGTTGATCATGTTTAACTTCGCTTGATTCTCCAACCGCAGGTTCAACGATTTCAATAGGGGAGAGACTCATCATTTCGATCCATGAGCAATGAGCCACGACTTCACCAAAGTCGCCCATAGAGCAGTAGCGCCGGCAATATGTAAACCAACAAGCAACTCAGGGACTCCTGTGAAATATTGAACCCATCCCACTATCGCTTGACCAAGAGTGACAACACAAAGAACTGTTGTTATAGATCGAAGCGAATTAGCTTTTGAACTCTTAAAAACATAAAACGAAAAAACTGTCATTAATACTAAGAAAATGATGACTGTCGAACTATGAACTCGAACTATCTCACGTATCGCAAAGGGAAGCCTCTCAATCGGATCATCCCTGCTACCAGTATGCGGCCCAGATCCAGTCACCAACATGCCCGAAGCAAGCATTACTAAAGCCCAACTTGTTAAAACAGTTGTGAACTTAAGAAAAAATTTCTCCGTTGGAGAATCCTTTGGGTCGCTTGCCTTATGGTGCAGAACAACTGCATTCCAAACAAGAACCATAGATAACGCAAAATGACCAAGAACCAGCCAAGGGTTTAGATGGCTTAGTACAACAATTCCTCCAAGGACAATTTGCCCTATCAATCCTGCAACTAAACCCAATGACCATTTAATTAAGTCATTACGTCTCGGCATTCTAAATAACGAACCAAGAACAGCGAGGATAACGATTACAGAAACAAGCCCCGTGATTAACCTATTTATAAATTCTACCCATCCGTGGATTCCTGATTCGGGAGAAAACTGGTCGTATTCACAAGTTGGCCAATCTGGACAACCCAAGCCTGAACTAGTCAGACGAACAGCACCACCAGTTACAACAATTGAGACCAAGAGAAAAAGAGCAACAGCGCAAATTTTTCGATAAGTGTTTGGCTTAAGATTCCTTACCACCTTGCATAGCCTATGACCCCAGTCAGGCATGACGGCAATCATCTTTCTAAGATCACCATATGGACATAAAAAATAAAGTTGCAGTTATTACTGGTGGAGCAAGCGGAATCGGCGCCGCTCTTGCTCAACGTTTCTATTCAGAAGGCGCTAAAGCAGTTGTTGTCGCAGATTTGGATGCAGAAAAAGTTAATCAGGTGGCTTCAACAATTGGAGGGCATTCGTCTGTTTGCGATGTTTCAAATGAAGAAGAAATTAAGAACCTTGTAAAAAAGACAGTCAGCGACCATGGAAGCATTGATCTTTTTGTATCAAACGCCGGCTATGTGACGATCGGCGGATTGGAGGATGACGACTCAGAGATGAGAAAAATGTTTGATGTTCATGTTATGGCTCATCTTTATGCCGCGCGACATGCAATTCCTCACATGGTTGACCAAGGTGGCGGATGGTTACTTAACACTTCTTCTGCTGCAGGTTTACTAACTCAAATTGGTTCGCTTCACTATTCGGTTACAAAACATGCCGCGGTTGCACTCGCTGAATGGATTCAAATTACTTATGGGGATAAAGGAATTGGTGTTTCAGTACTATGTCCACAAGCGGTAGCGACAAACATTAAAGAAAATAGTCCTTCAGCTCATCTTTTCTCTGAAGATGGTGAAAATGTCGCATCAATGGACGGCGTACTTTCAGCCGAAGAATTAGCTGAAGCAGTTATGGAGGCATTGGTAGATGAACGTTTCCATGTGCTCCCTCATCCAGATGTCGAGGAGTATGTACGTCGAAAAGGAGATGACGTTGATCGTTGGTTACTTGGTATGAGGCGTTTTCAGAATCGATTATTCCCAGAAGGTTCAACACCTGCAGATTGGTTACTTAGTTAAATTTTCTTCCTAGAGCACTTACTGTGAATAGTTTCTCCTAGTGTGGTGGTGATGTCGGGTCGAAGTTTACCATTCTTAAATGAGCAGATAGTTGGGTATATCGCCTTAACTAAGCCTCGAATAATTGAACTTCTTCTTATAACTACTGTTCCGCCAATGTTCGTTGCCGCAGGTGCAGTACCAGGAGCATGGTTGATGATTGCAACTGTGGTTGGGGGGACTTTCGCGGCAGGTGGAGCAAACGCAATAAATATGTTTATAGATCGCGATATCGATCAACTTATGGAACGCACGAAGAGTCGTCCGCTAGTGACTGGTGTGATATCGCCTAAAAATGCTTTAATTTTTGCTCTTACTCTAGAAGTCATTGCTTTTATTTGGTTATGGCAATTCGTTAATTTTCTTAGTGCTGTACTTGCGATTTCTGCCACTTTGTTTTACGTGTTTATCTATTCGCTTTGGTTAAAAAGAACTTCTTCTTTGAACATAGTTATAGGTGGTGCTGCAGGAGCTGTTCCTGTTTTAGTTGGTTGGGCTGCTGTTACTAATTCACTGAATTGGTCTCCACTAATACTTTTCTTAATCATATTCTTCTGGACGCCTCCGCATTCTTGGGCTTTGATGATTAAATATCGAGATGATTACTCGAATGCATCAGTGCCGATGCTTCCTTCAGTGGAAAGCCTTTCTGCAGTTGCGGATCGAATCATTTTGTACACAATTGTACAAATTGCGCTTACGATCGTTTTTGCTTTTGTAGCAGATATGGGCGTCTTTTATCTTGTTTCAGCAATTGTTCTTGGAGCGATATTTGGTGCTCTTACGTTGCCAGTTAAAAGAGATCTGAGCGAACGTTCAGCTATGCGTCTCTTCTCATTTTCCATTGTTTATATCACCCTACTTTTTGGGGCCATAACACTGGATGTGGTCATTTAAAAGCTGATTGTTAAGAGAGGATGCACCTCATAACTGGCTTAGGGCTTTATCGTTGTTTTAACGAAATGTGCCCGGTTCGCGACCCTTAATAAATATCAACTAATTTATGTTGAGGTTAGGTGTCATAAACGGACATATTTCGTCTAACCTCAAACTTAGATGATCGTGAAGTGTTTCACGAACTGACAATAATTATGGGAAAATTGTCTAGGCCTACAGAGTGATTAACCTTCAATGAAGAACGAATCCACAGTTGTTGAACGAATTGTTACAACTACCGAATCAGGGACCCTTTCGCGCTACTGGATGGTCTCTGCACTAGTCGGCTTATTGTTCAGTTCAGTTGCAGGATTATTAGTCAGCCTTGAACGTATTGATCTATCTTCGGCAAGTATTTTTTCAACTGCCGATGACGTATTTCAATTTTGGACAGCCCACCGAGTAGCGCTAGTTCTCATCGCTGTTCTTCCCCTAATGGTTGGTTTAGCAACAGCAATAGTGCCTAGACAAGTAGGGGCATCACGGCTTGTTTTCCCAAAAATGAGTGCGTTTAGTTTCTGGGTCTGGTTATTTGGGGCATTAATCATCATTACTGGTTTTCTTGCGAATGGTGGGGTAGGAACTCCAGAAGCTACTAGTGAGACTCAATCTGTTGCGTTAACGCTTGTAGGCGTGCTTTTAACAATAATTGGACTTTGTGGGGCCTCAACCAGTGTCTTGACAACGATTGTTGCAGGTCGAGTTTCAGGCATTTCTTTACTCAACATTCCAGCATTTAGTTGGTCTGTATTAGTAGCAGGGACTATGTGGCTAGCCACTTTGCCAGTTCTCGCTGCTAACACGGTACTTGTTTATGTAGATATGAGAGGGAGGGCGCCGGTTAATTTCGGGGGTGAAGCAGTTGTTTGGGAGCAGTTATCTTGGGCATTTACACACCCACAGGTTTATTTATGGGTGCTGCCGCTATTAGGAATTGTTGCTGAAATTGTTTCTGCTGCATTTAAAAATAAAATGTCAAACCCCCTCTTATTCACTGCTATTGGCCTAACAGGTTTTGCTGGGTTTGGGGCCTATGCCCAAACCTATTTCGATATTGGCACTCCAGTCTTTGAAGAATCTTTTTCAATCATTCAAGCATTTATCGCTATTCCTGCAGTCCTTCTTGTTGTTGCTTTTATTTCTCCAAAAATCAAAGATGTCAAAGGTTTTGATAAACAAACAACCATTCCGACAGTTTTAGCGACTTTATCTATAGTTCTTCTTCTACATGGCGTAGTTGTGGGTGCAGTACACGTAATTGGACCGCTTGAACTCGCAACAAAATCAACGGTCTCAGCTCAGATAGTTCTTACTTTGGGTGCCGGTGTGTTGGCGGGTATGGCCGCCTTCTCATGGTGGGGAGAGCTTTTGATTGGTAAATCTATTTCCCAGAGAAAAATTTTGATTTCAGGTCTAATCTTCCATTTCGGAGTGGGCATATTTGCCGTAGCAGACTTCTTAGTTGGCTTTACAGGACAGAATGATTTCACTGGTGTATCCGAATTCGCTGCTGGCACGGATAATTCAAGTTGGGTTGAAACTCTTAACATCATCTCATTTATTGGCTCCCTTTTGATTCTTTTGGGAGTTATTGCAGCCATAGCTACAAGTGTTCAAAATGCTCTTTCAAAAACTCCTGCTAGTGGAAACCCTTGGGGTGCAGACACACTTGAGTGGGAATCAAAAGAAAAAGAAGAGGTCGCTTAATGGCTACTGTTCTTCCACCCGCACCTTTAAATCGTCCTAGAACATTGATGGTTGGGACAGCATTCATTACTTCGGCTGCACTCATGTTCTTTGGATGCTTATTCTCAATCTATTTCAGCATCAGATCTGACACAATGGCTTGGGGTATGGAATGGTTTCCAGAAAATGCTATTGAGCTTGTTCCTGGTGGGATGAATATGGCAACCCTGTCAATATCCGTGGCCACTATGGGATGGGCGGTCTATGCAGTAAAGAACGATGATCGGGTACATGCTTATCTTGCGCTTATCCTTACATCGTTAATGGGTGTTGCGATGATTAACCAAACCGTGTTTTATTACATGGACATTGGTTTACCTATTGATCACAGTGAAGCGGCACTCCTCCTATATGTAATAACTGGAGCCCACTTAGTAATGGTTGGAATTGGAGTTATTTGGTTGGGGCTACTCCTGCTAAGAGCTTTCGGAGGACAAGACACAAGTCGCCACCGTGACTTAGTTTCTGCAGTATCCATTTATTGGTATTCAACAGTCTTCATTTACATTTTTATTTGGCTATTTATCTACATCGGGAAATAGGACGTTCACTATGCTGACAACTGGTTTTAAGCTTTGGTTCGGTCTACTTGTTGCTACTTTTACAGCGGCAGTTTTTGTCGGATATACAACCGGTGGAACTGAAACTGGCCCTTTGACTCTTGGATGGAAAGGCGCTGTAGGAAATCACATCGCTTACGGCATTCTTATGATGGCAGCCACGACTTCAGGACTGCTAGCCATATTGTCTCAATCTTTCCGTGATGCTGATGCTGAAGCTGCAGCAGAAATACTTGAAGTAGATATAGACAAAGTCCCTGAAGCACAAATATCCACCGGATCGTCACCATGGCCGTTATTTACTGCGTTAGGGGTAGTAACGATGGCGGTTGGGCTAGTTGCACATCCATTTGTATTCGGAACAGGTCTTATCATCTCATTAGTCATTGCAGTCGAGTGGACAATGACAAATTGGTCAGAAAGAGCAACTGGAGATTCTGAAAAGAATCGTGAATTGAAAGAAGGGCTACTACGTCCAATAGAAATTCCTGTTCTTGGACTTGTCGGTATCGGTGTGATAGTCGTGGCAGTATCAAGAATCTTATTGGCCGCATCAGTTCTAGGTGCCGTTTGGATTGCAACTGTCGTAGGAACCATAATTTTCCTCACGGCTTACTTCATTAGTAAGCGACCATCTATTCCAAGGGGAGTAGTTCAAGGCATTCTGGCTGTTGGATTTATAGCGGTTATTGTTAGCGGTATATTCGCAGCAATTAACGGTGAGCGCGACTTCCACCATGTTGGCGGAGAACATGGAGATTCCCATATGGAGGAAGACCATTGATCACTAAAATTATTAAAAAGACTTGGTTGGCTTTATTCACCTCTGCATTGCTCTTAGTTACTGGATGCGCCTCAGGCGCTGAGCTTGACACTCTTCAACCTCAAGGACCAATAGCTCGAGAAATAGACAATCTATTAGATCCAGTTTTGATCGTTGCATATGTTGTTTTTTTCCTAGTGTTTGGCGCAACAATCTTTATTTGGTGGAAGTTCCGTGATCGTCACGAAGACGAAGAATTTCCAACTCAGGTTCATGGAAATACCAAACTAGAAATACTTTGGACCATTATTCCAACTTTAATTCTCGCTGTTGTTTCGGTATTCACGCTTATTACGCTGTCTTCAATAAATAGCACTGACACAAACGAAGTGATGATTACCGTTGAAGAAGAATCAGTACTTTGGGAACCGGAAGTTGTGGTTATAGGGCAACAGTGGTGGTGGGAGTTCCGATACTACTTTGATGGTTTAGATGGAGTTGATTTGAGTGATGCTCGTAATCTTCCTCCAGCAGATATTGTTACTGCCGGTCAACTAGTCATGCCTGCTGGACAGGAAATAGAACTTTCTATAACAAGTCGAGATGTTATCCATAGCTTCTGGATTCCTGCATTAAATGGTAAACGAGATGCTGCTCCAGGAAGAGTGCATCCATGGAAATTAGAGGCAGACGAACCTGGTGTTTACTTTGGCCAATGTACAGAATTCTGTGGGCTGTCTCACTCCCGAATGCGGATGCAGGCAATTGCGCTCGAACCAGAAGATTTCCAAATCTGGGTTGACGAGCAATTAACTGATCAAGATTCAGATTTAATAACCAATGAAGCCGTATCGCGAGGGCTAACAGTTTTTGAAAACCAATGCGCTAGATGTCACGTAGTGAATGGGGTGAACGATGAGACAAGTATTGGCGCAGACCTTGTTTCTAATGCAGCTCCAAATCTGACTCACTTTATGAGCCGAACCACCTATGCAGGAGGTATTTTTAACCTCTACGAACCAGACGGCACTATTGATAGAACTCAGCTGGAAGCATGGCTAAGAAATGCTCCAGCAGAAAAACCTGCATATGCCGAAGGTAGACGAGGCATGCCTGCTCTAGGACTAAGTGAAGATGAAATTGATGATGTCGTTGCTTACCTAGAAACCCTCGGCACAATACCAAGTTCGTTCATTATCCAAGCCACGGAGGTCGAATAAATGACCGACACCATGTCTGAAGAAACTCCAACCGAAGAACAACGCCCACTGGGTGTCTATACCCGCCCCAAAGGCGGTAATGGATGGCGAGATTGGGTCACCACCGTAGACCATAAGAAAATCGGCATTCTTTATGGAGCCGCAGCTCTGTTCTTCTTCATAATTGGCGGTATTGAAGCACTTCTTATACGCCTTCAACTCGCAACACCAAATGGCACAGTTCTTGGTGCAGAGATGTATAACCAAGTCTTTACTATGCATGGCATAACAATGATTTTCTTAGCTGCTATGCCACTAGCTGCAGCTTTTGCGAATTACCTCATCCCACTACAAATAGGCGCAAGAGATGTTGCTTTCCCCCGACTTAATGCAATGAGCTTCTGGGTATTTCTTGCTGGAGGAATCTTTATTAATCTTTCATGGCTGCTTGGAGGAGCCCCCGATGGTGGATGGTTTGGGTATGCCCCAAATAGTGGAATCGTTTTTTCACCTAGCGTTGGAATGGATTTTTACGCTATCGGACTTCAAATAACAGGTATCGCATCGTTAGTGTCAGCAATAAACCTGACTGTAACCATCCTAAACATGCGTGCACCTGGCATGACACTCTTTAAAATGCCGGTGTTTACTTGGATGCTTTTTGTCGTTCAGTTGTTGCTCGTTTTCGCAATGCCAGTAATAGCTGTAGCGCTTTTCCTTTTAATGTTTAGCCGTCAATTTGGAGCAAATTTTTTCAACACCGAAATGGGAGCAGACCCTCTTCTTTGGCAACACTTATTCTGGATTTTCGGCCACCCAGAGGTATATATCTTGATCCTTCCTTCATTTGGAATTATTTCTGAAGTAATTCCAACGTTTAGTCGTAAGCCAATTTTTGGTTATGATTTCATGGTTTTCTCGGGAATCGCTATCGGCTTTATGGGGTGGGGTGTATGGGCTCACCATATGTTTGCTTCGGGTATAGGCCCACTATCTGTTGCCGCTTTCTCAATCTCAACAATGTTTATCGCTGTACCTACGGGAGTAAAAATACTTAATTGGATAGCAACCATGTGGGGAGGACGTGTCAAATTCTCTGCACCGATGCTCTTCTCTGTTGGTGTTATCAGCATGTTTACTATCGGTGGTCTTTCTGGTGTAACTCACGCACTTTCACCCGCTGACACTCAGCAGACAGACACCTATTACGTCGTTGCTCACTTCCATTATGTAATTTTTGGTGGAATCATTTTTGGTCTTTTCGCTGGCCTTTATTTTTGGTGGCCAAAAGTATTTGGGCACATGCTTGATGAAAAAATGGGAAAAATTAATTTCTGGGTGATGTTAGTTGGATTCAATATGACCTTTGGACCCATGCACGTTCTGGGATTACAAGGTATGTCCAGACGCATAGATACTTATAGCCCAGGATTTGGTTTTGAAGCTTGGAATATGGTCGCGACAATCGGGTCTTTCATCATTGCATTAAGTGTCTTAATTTTCTTGATCAATGTTGTTGTTTCAGTGAAACGAGCAAAAGGCCAACCACCATGCCCACCCGATCCATGGGATGCTCGAAGTCTTGAATGGATAACCCCTAATCCAACTCCGGAACACAATTTTGATGAGATCCCCACCGTAGAAAGCCTTGATGAATTTTGGCATCGCAAATGGGGTACAGATGACGAAGGACAAATCGTTCGAGTCGCTACAGCTGAAGAGGTTTGTCAAGATGGCACAGCAACAGGTGTTCACTTACCCTCACCATCGTATTGGCCACTTATTTTTGCAATAGGACTTCCATTCCTTGGCTTAGGCCTAATTTTCAATCTTTGGTTAACGCTTCCAGGAGCAATACTCATTGTTGTGTCTCTGTACGCATGGATCTTCGAGCCAGTGGATGATCCAGATGGGCCACACGGAGAACATCACAGCGATAAAGAAGAAGTATCTCAGGAGGCTTCAGATGTCTGAAGAAACAACCACAGGATTAAGCCATAACAAACTGGCAATGTGGGTATTCCTAGGATCAGAATGCCTACTCTTTGGTGCCCTTATCTCTACATACCTTCTCTACCGAAACAAGTTCTATGACGGCCCTGCCCCCGGGGACATTTTTGACATTCCATTTACTTCCGTTAGTTCGTTTGTTCTGCTTATGAGTTCACTAACGATGGTTCTTGCCCTTTCAGCTCTGCAAAAAGGAGACATTCGGAATAACCGTCTCTGGTTATTAACCACGGCTCTACTGGGTGCGGTATTTATCGGAGGCCAAGTCTATGAGTTCACTACCTTCATACGAGAAGGATTGGGATACACCACAAGCCCCTTCTCTTCAGCATTTTTCACTCTCACAGGTTTCCATGGAGTTCACGTAAGCCTCGGTATTGTAATGATCATGTCGTTACTGATTTCTTCTTACCGAGGAAAATTAACAAAGAAAAATACTGAAACAGTAGAAATTATTGGCCTTTATTGGCATTTTGTTGATGTAGTTTGGATCATCATCTTTACAGTCATCTACCTTGTACCTAACCCAACAAGTTAATAGGAACAACCATGAGTACTAGCGAAACTAGAACTGAAGATCACGAAGATCACGAAGATCACGAAGATCACGAGCACCCTTCAGACCAAAAGTACATGCAGATAGCTCTACTGTTGGCAGTAATTACCGCCGCAGAAGTTGCAACTTATTTTGTTCACATCGGTCCAGCCCTTATCCCCACACTCATGGTGATGATGGTGGTTAAGTTCTTCATCGTTGCAGCTTGGTTCATGCATTTACGTTTTGATAGCAAGATGTTTACACGATTCTTTGTAGCTGGAATAGTGCTAGCAGTATCTGTTTATTTCATATTCCTCACGGTTTTTGAATTCTGGACAAAAGGCTAAATGATTTTCTCCCACCCTGTGCAGCAGGGGGGCTCTGATACGTAATGGACTTGTATGCACTAGCGAGCGACCCTTGGAGATGGCAACCTCATCCAGAAGTCTGGTTACTGGTTCTGTCAGTTATTTTCTTCGGTTTCTGGGCAAAACGTATCGGGCCAAAAGTTTTGCCCACGGGGACACCAATCGCGACGAGAGCACAGAAAGTTTCATTTATAGCAGCAGTGTTTTTACTTTATGTGGCAGCTGATTGGCCGGTGCATGATATAGCTGAAGAACATCTCTACTTTGTGCACATGATTCAACATCTTGTGATAACTCTTATAGCTCCTCCCTTATTTCTTCTCGCACTCCCTGCTTGGCTGGCACGGTTAGTAATTCTTGAAGGAGGTTACGGATCAAGAATTATTCGACGACTTAGTCACCCCATAACTGCCGCACTAATTTTTAATGGTTTAAGTGCACTCACACACTGGACAGGTGTAGTTCAGTGGTCTTATGACAGCGGCATATTTCACTACTTTGTTCACTTAATTCTTTTTATTTCTGGACTACTTATGTGGATGCCCGTTGTCTCGCCATTAAAAGAGTTACGAATATCCCCACCAGCACAAATGCTGTACTTATTTTTGAACTCAGTTATTCCAACAATCCCATCTGCTTGGTTAACTTTTGCTGAAGGAACTGTTTATAAGCACTATGACGATGGATTTGAATTGTGGGGAATTTCTGTCGTCACTGATCAACAAACAGCAGGTGCCATAATGAAAATCATTGGGGGCTTTTATCTTTGGGGAATAATAGTCGTAAAGTTTTTCCGCTACACAAGTAAAGCCCGCGAGGAAAATCAACACCTGCGACCGGCCGCAGGACGCTAAGTTCTTTATCATGATTGATCTTCGAAACTTACGAAATAACCCAGAAGGTGTAATTCAAGCTATTGAAAGACGCGGTGAAGATCGTAAGGCTCTTGACGATGTGCTTACTTTGGACGTGCAGCAGCGTGAAGTTGCCGCAGAAAGAGATGAAATACGGAACCAAATAAGAAATCTTTCACAAGAGGTGGGGGGTCTTCATAAAGACGGGCGTGGAGACGAGGCAACAAAACTTCAAGAGCAAAGTCGAGAGTTAGGAAAAATTGAAGAGAAGCTAAATGACAAAGCAGACCAGATTGCTGAAGAAATAAAAAACATACTGCTTTCAGTGCCAAATATTCCTGCAACAGAGTGTCCAGATGGAAGTGGGGAAGAAGACAACATAATTCTTCGGTACGAAAATTTTGATAAGAACTCGTACAAAGATCATCAACGAGTACCTCATTGGGAAATCGCCACAGAACTTGGCTTATTAGACGTTGAGCGTGGAACCAAAATGTCTGGTGCCATGTTTGTTATGTACACAGGGCTCGGAGCAACTTTATGCAGAGCATTGATTCAATACGGACTTGATCGAAATGCTGATACTTATAAAGAAATTCGTCCGCCAACCTTAGTAAAAACTGAAACCATGGTTTCTACAGGCCACCTGCCAAAATTCGTAGACGACGCTTATCATCTTGAACGAGATGACCTTTGGGCAATCCCTACAGCTGAAGTTCCATTGACCTCATTGGCACGTGATGAAACTCTTGATGAATCAGACTTACCCATGAAACTTATGGCACATACCTCATGTTTCCGACGTGAAGCAGGATCTGCTGGTCGCGATACAAGAGGATTACTACGAGTTCATGAATTCGACAAAGTTGAATTGCTTGCCTACGCAACCCCGGAACAGTCCGAGGAAGTTCATGCCGATATTTTAAACAGAGCCGAAACAGCGATCTCTGATCTTGGTTTGGCCTACAGAGTTCTTGATCTTTGTACAGGAGACCTTGGCGCATCATCGGCTCGTACATTTGATATTGAGGTTTATGCTCCAGGAGCAGATCAGTGGCTGGAGGTTTCTTCCGTGTCGTGGTTCAGCGACTATCAAGCACGCAGAGCTAACGTTCGCTACAGACAACAAGACCAAAAAGGCACATCAGTCGTTAACACTCTAAATGGATCAGGCTTAGCTGTGCCGCGAGTATGGGCTGCAGTGGTTGAGACATGGCGACAACCAGATGGGACGATCACAGTTCCTGAACCCTTGCAACCTTATATGCGTGGAGCGACTGTCATTAACTAATTGACAATCCAAGTCCAGCAGCAGAAATACTTAACACTGCAGTCCCAGCCACATAACTTGACGCAATTAGTAAACCTCGGCTTTCTTGGAGTGAGACGCTATCGGAAGCAAAAGCAGAAAAAGTCGTAAAAGCTCCTAGCCCTCCAATCCCGATTGCGGTGATCTGTGCATCCACCCAATTAGAAGTACATGCAAGAAGAAACGAACCAATTACATTAACCATCAGAATACCAATCGGTCCGCGCTCACCAATAATCCATCGGACGTATGCGCCTAACGCAGATAAAAATATAAAAGAAAAAATTACAACCATCGTTTACTCGTCTCACGTCCAACTAGAAAAAATAACAGTCCACCAATTATGGAAATAGACGCATAAATCAAAGCCTCATTTAACTGAGAGTCTCTCATGAGAGAAGCTGTGTCAACAGCAAACGTAGAAAAGGTTGTCATCCCACCACAAAACCCAACTCCAAGAAGTAAATAAATTTTTTGGGTTACTTTTTTACCTAATAAAATTCCAAGAAAACAGCACCCGGTGACGTTTATAGACAAAATCATCCAAGGAATTTGACCATATGAAGATAAAGAAAATTTGGTTTGGAGGATCCATCGAACCCCAGCCCCGCACACCCCTCCAAAAGCAACTGCTAATGATTTAGTGAATCGCATTCCAGAACCTTAGACCTTTAGCAGTCATTAACGGTTCAGATTAGGTACTCTGCCAGTGTGGACTTAAGTGAAATACGCCAAACCTATGAAACAAAAGGACTGGATTTACCTGATCTCTCTCCAAATCCAACTACTCAATTTCAAACCTGGTATGAGGAAGTAACTAAGGCAGGATATTTAGAACCAAACGCAATGGTTCTCTCAACAACAACCTCGGAAGGATGGCCAAGAGCACGAATTGTTCTTTTAAAAACATTTAATGACGATGGATTTTGCTTCTTTACAAATTTGACGAGCGACAAAGCATCAGATTTGGCTGCAACAGTGAACGCTTCGCTTACTTTTCCTTGGGTGTCTTTACGGCGACAAGTCAACATCTTTGGGAGGTCCAAACAACTGACACCAGAAGAGGTTGACACTTATTGGCTAACTCGACCAAGAGGAAGCCAAATAGGAGCTTGGGCTTCTAATCAAAGTTCGGTGATCCCTAACAGGGAATATCTAGATGATCGATTTAAATTTGAAGAAGAACGATGGGAAGACCAACTGATAGAACGGCCAAGTCATTGGGGTGGATTTCGGATTGTTCCAGAAAGGTTTGAATTTTGGCAAGGGCGGCTAAATCGTCTTCATGACCGCCTTTGTTACCGACGGATAGAAAACGATTGGGTTATTGAACGGTTATCGCCGTAATTTATTTAAAGATTTTATTGCCAACATAAAAAATAAAATCAATATGAATAAAGTTAAAAATATTTCTAAAGGAGTCGCCCACCGCGATGGATAAGTCAGCCAATTAGACATACGAGATGGCCAATTCAGAAGAAGTTTATAAAGCGGAAGAGCCAGCATTTCTCCTCTATAAATCAGTCCTTCGCCGGTAACCCAACACGCCAAAACCAGCCAGTAACTCATTTTCTTAATTCTGCTATTTAAAGCGGGCCCAACTCCCCAAATCACCGTAGTTAGAACGAGTAGCCATAAGGTAAGACCGACTTGCACTCCACCGATGCCAGTAACCCAGTTTGCTAGATGAGCTTGTGCTTTACTTACAGCGTCGAGAAGCGAATTAGAATTAGTAGCAGGATTGTTTAAAATTTGGAGTTCAAAGATTCCGTAAGAAATTAAATAGCACCCTCCCGCAATTAAAAGAACACCACTTAAACGATCCATGTAGGGAAGGAGTTTTCTTAGGTTCAGAACAATGCCGCTTCTTGCAGCAGCTAAAGAAACCGTGAGAATAGTAATAACTGAAGCCATTCCAAAAGCAAAAACAAAGTAAGTAATGACACCTTCTAAGACTCCTTCACGGCTAAAACTATCGGCTACTTGGAGAAGAAAAATAGGGGCAGCGCAACCTATTGAGACGATTGCATATGACACGCCAAAACCAAAAACCGACCAAAGTTCCGTTGTGTTCGGACCTCGAGGAGATGCACCTAAAGAAAATTTGATTTGCCGACCCGAAATTATTGCTAACCCATAAGGGATAAACAACCCTCCAAATACAATGGTTAACCAAGGAGATACTCGTGCAATGGATTCTTCGGTAGTTAGGAAACTCACCGCCAGCCCGACGCCACCGAAAACCAGTACAAACCCACTTGCCATTGTGAGGCTGATGAGGAAGGCTCTCCAAATTTGTTCAGGCCTTGGTTCTTGATTAGAGGACCCTTTGCTTAAAAAATATCCCAACCAAGTGGGGAGCATGGCAAAACCACAAGGGTTAATAGCTGTGATTAAACCCAAAGTGAAGGGGAGTGCCAGTTTTATATCAATCATTAACGAATCCAAGATATTTTCATGTCAAGATCAGTGCTTGAGATTTGACCAATGTGTAAATCAATTAAGTCGCCTTGCTTGCTGATGAAAACAGTAGCTGGAAGTCCAACTACTCCTAACTCAATTAAGAAATTTCCTTCTGGGTCACTTCCGGTGAGATAGCTAATTTCGGTAGCATTTATCATCTCTTTTGCTTTGGTGGGAGAGTCGCTAACATTTATGCCCAAAAAATCAATTTCATCTTTAAACCTTTGATTTGAAGATTCAAACATTGGCAATTCCTCAAGACATGGCGCACACCAGGTAGCCCAGAAGTTCACTATTAAGGGCCGCCCAGTTTCAGATACTAAATCTCCAAGAGTTGTATCTCTTCCATCGGTTAAAGAAACGGGAAGAGAAAAAAGATCAGTAGATGCCGATTCGTTTCTTGAGTCGCTCAGAAAAAAGATTGCGATCCCAACTAAAAGAGCAAGTATGGCTGCTATTAATAATTTACGCACACTTGCAACGTATCGTGATCAGAAGCCGACGGGTCGGGGCTCGCCTAAACGTCACCCCAACCCGCCATTTTTTTCATTCAGTTATGCTGAACGTAGCTCTGACTGAAGGTGAATCGGAACTGGGATTACGGGCAGTTCTTCATCTGGTCGTGGAACTTTTGACGGTCGGCCACGTCTTCGTTTGTTTGCAATAAGTTTTCCTTTTCGGAATATTTGCCCTCCCCAGACACCCCATGGCTCATGTCGAGCAATTGCTGCTTCTAAGCATTCCAATATCACGGGACAATCCGCGCATATACGTTTTGCTTCTGCAATATCACCAAGATGATCTGAGAAGAACACATCAGTGGGGACGCCAACTCGCATACATGCGGCCTCTGACCTCCAAATTTCTGGTTTAAATTCTAAAAGTGTTTCCATAGTTTTTCCTTTGTTTGATTAATAGATGATTAGCGAGAACGGTGAAAAATTAAAAAAGCCGCCGGATTTCCGGCGGCCTCAAGGAATTTGTTGTTCTAGTTAGTTAACTAGTTACTCCCCGAGGCCTTTGATGGTTTGTCCAGAACATAAATGTGTTCTTAAAGGCCCAAGATTTTGGTGAATAGGCAAAGGTGGATAGACGCGAAGCGAGAACCGATTTAACGGTTTTGTGAATCAAATTGTGGTTGATTTTCGCTTTCATGATTCCTTTAGTATCTCTTTACTCTAAAACTCCAACTTAATGATAGAGGAATTCACTAAGAGTGACTACTCAACACCATTTAGTGAGGAATGTCAAATGAATAAATTACTTGATCTTATAAATTTTGAGTCCTTGCGATTCTTCTTCAGAGGCTTCACCTAAAAACCGTAAATGGAGAAGGTGAGCGTAAGTTTCACTTGCAGCCATATCTCCCCAAGATCGTTCTTTAAACAGACGTTTCATATAAGTTTCAACAGTCGCAGGGCCTAATTCATCTCCAGCTTCACGAATTGAATCAAGACGTTCTACATGATGTTCAATGATATTTTCGGCCCGCCCCTTTAGATCTACAAAAGGATGGCCATGGGCTGGTAAAACTTTCGAAACATCAGAGAATTCGTTCATCCGCTTTAAAGATTCAATAAAGGTAGCAAGAGGATTTTCTAGATTCGTTATTCCTCCGATGTGAGGAGTAATTGTAGGGAGAACATGATCTCCTGAAAAAAATAACCCATCATTTGGATCGTATAAGCAAAGGTGGTCGTGGGTGTGTCCTGGAGTATGGACCGCCAACCAGTTTCTCTTACCAAGAGAAATTTCTTCCAGATCACCGACTGTCCAGTTCGCTTCAGGGGGTCTAAATATTTTGCTATTTATGCCAAATCCAGTGGCTCCCCATGCTCGGATTTGCTCTGAGCTTGGTGGTTCTCGTTCAGTGCCCCAAGGGTTTGTACGTCTCATATGATTACGAAATTTTTCGATATCCTCATCATCAGCAAGATCAAGAGCTGTTATATCAGGATCTTCAAAATATTCACTTGGATCAGGTGGAGCATAGGCAGAACTAAAATCATGATGAGTAAGTACTTTTATTTCATGGTCCGCTTGTAAGCGGTGGACACCGCCATAGTGATCCGGATGACTATGGGTCACAACAGCAGTGTGAATATTTTTTATATCAGCATTAAGTTGGCCTAAGCGAGACCTAAGTGCTGCCCACGATTCTTCACTTGGTAATCCTGGGTCAATTAAAGCGAAACCATCTTCATCTTCAAGCGCATAACAATTGACGTGGCCAAGGCCGGGCATAGACACAGGTAGTTGCATCCGATAAATACCTTCAGCTACCTCTGTAATGAGTTCTTCAGCTTGTTCTTGTTCTTGTCTTGGGGGCTTGACGGCTTGCAGCTCGTCGTGCGTATGAGTCACGGTTGATACCTCAGGGTTTATTTCATTATGAAAGGACAGTTAATTAGAATTAATGAAGTGGTCACGATAATAGCGAAGTTCAATGACTGATTCTTGAATATCATTCAACGCCCTATGACCTCCACTTTTTTTCGGAGCATTGGTTAACACATCAGGATTCCATCTTCGAGCCAACTCTTTGATTGTAGATACGTCAATGCAGCGGTAATGAAGAAAGTTATCGATCTCAGGGAAAGCCTTAATTAAAAACCTTCGGTCAGTCCCTATAGAGTTTCCACAAAGAGGCACCGAACCTGCTTCTTGAACATGAGATTGAATAAATTGGAGAGTTTCTATACCTGCCTGCTCAAGTGAAAGAGAGGACTGCTCTATCTCTGTAAGAAGTCCTGAAGTTTCGTGCATATTTCTTACGTAATCGTTCATAATTGAGAGGGTTTCATCTGGATGATGAATAACTAGATCAGGACCCTCTGCAACGATTTCTAATTCATCGCTGGTGATCAAAGTAGCAATTTCAACAATCACGTCTCTTTCTGGATCTAAACCAGTCATTTCAAGATCTATCCAAACCAACATGTAATTCAGTCTATGGCGCTTTATTGGTACTGAATCATGATCAATGCCTCAATGAAGCGTAAGATCGTTTTATGATGGAAATCCCAATTACACGTATTGATTCTGACCTACCTCTTCCTGCATATGCAAAAGAAGGTGATGCAGGTGCAGATCTAGTTGCTAATGAAAATGTCATGCTCCCTCCAGCAGGTGGACGCGCTCTAATCTCTACAGGTGTAGCGATCGCGATTCCGGAAGGTTACGCAGGTTTTGTTCAACCACGAAGTGGTCTTGCAGCTAAACATGGTGTTACATGCCTAAACACTCCGGGGCTTATTGATTCTGGTTATCGAGGAGAATTAAAAGTTTTATTAGTGAATACTGATCCAGAGACACCATTTGCGGTAGTTAAAGGTGAGAGAATAGCGCAACTGGTTATACAAAGAGTTGAGTCTGTGGAATTTATTGAAGTAGAAGCGTTAAGTGATTCAGATAGAGGATCTGGAGGATTTGGATCAACCGGACGCTAATCAACTAAAGCAAGAGCTTTGTTTTGAAATGATTCTTAACAAGATTCAATAAATTTAAAAGTTTGAGAGACATCACTTGAAAGGCCAAATTACGAAGCTTCCCAGTTTTGATGGAGTAGACCAAGCAACTCGGCTTACTCCAGTTACCCATCGCATGCGTGAAGTTACATATCAACTAGCTGAGAATGGAATATGGGATTCTCAATTAATCAAAGAAGTACGTGAGCTCTTTGATTCACTTGCGGAAGAATGGACAGCAACCCGAGATCATCCTCAACGAAATCTGCCGCTATTAGATGCGCTTGAACGAGGCAACGTTAACGGAGAAGTAGCTTTAGAACTCGGCGCAGGGACATGTATCTCTGCTCGTGTACTCATACCTAAATTTCAGAATTTTTTTGCAATAGATCTTTCGTTTGAAATGCTGAAGAATGTAGTTGAAACTGCTCCACCATTGGTCTGTGCTGATGGTTCTTCGCTGCCTTTATCTGACGGAGCTGTAGATGTTCTTATTCTCCAGAACATGTTTTTATTTCCAAATGAGGTGTCTCGGTGTATTTCCGAAAAGGGATGTTTAGTTTGGGTGAATAGCAGAGGGTCCGGAACACCTATACACCTTCCTGTTGAAAAAGTAATTCAATCTCTTGAGGCTGCAACCGGATATGCATGGAATGCTGTTTGCTCAACTATGGGTGAAGCAACATGGGCAGTGATTCGCAAAGCACTATAAAACAGTTAAGAAAAAGAGGATGAGAATTGTAATTTTTTCCCATCACATTGTAAGTCAATAACTATTTGTCCCTCATCAATTTTGTAATATGCGACAATATCTCGTCCGGTTTGTGAAAGTTCATCTACGCCTTTTTGAACTGAATTTGTAAAAGTTTCAAGATCGTCAGAACTAATTCGATGTATACGTAAAAGAGTCGTTAAACCGACGCGTATCAAGTGAGTAAAAGATGAAGAATTAGGTATCTTCACCATTATTACGTCTTGATTATTTTTGTTCATTCACCGATTTTGGCATTTATTGACCTAAAAAGGGCACCATAGGAGGATGACAATTCTTGTTGACTCAGCAATATGGCCATGGAGAGGTAAAAATTGGGCTCATCTCATTAGCGATGAAACATATTTCGAATTACATAGTTTCGCTGAAAAAATTGGGTTAAGACGAATGAGTTTTCAAGGCGATCACTACGACGTTTCATCTCAAACTCGAGATATAGCGATCAAAAATGGAGCAAAACCAGTAGATGGGCGAGAGTTGATTACCAGTTTGAAAGAAGCAGGTTTACGACTCTCACCATCTGAACGTCCAGGTAAGTGGGAACAAATTGAAGATGACCCACCAAAAGTTTTTGAAAAACATTTAAGTCAAATCGAATTGGACTGGGAGTTAGCAACCACTGAAACATTCAAAAGATCATCTGAATTGGCTGTGGTGGTTGAATGCAGTACAGGAATCAAATTAGGGGAGAGTAATAGAGCCGACGATATTGAAGTTCGAATAACAAATAACAACTGCCGTCTCGAGCTTCTTATAAAGATAGTCGACTAGTTTCTTCAACAACCTCCATCAAGCATTTCGGCCCATGGCAGTCGACCAGCCCAAAATCGTATGATTTCTTCTCCGTCGCTAACAAACATGATCCTGAATGACTTATCTGACTCATCTTTTGGAACGTATGCCAGCAAGTTTCCTGAGGCATCTGGAAGTGGAGTAGTAACAATTCTCTCTCCAAACATTTCACGAATCCTATTTTCAGTATTTCCTATGCCAGCTCCAGACCGGGTGGTTATATCCGTGGTATCAATGTCAACACGTTCAATAGTTCCGTCAACGACCCAGAAAGTAATCCCATCTGGAGCCTCATTAGGGGTAGCTCGATAACAAACTTCATTAACTGGAGTAACGGGCGTAAAACGAGTCCCTGCTCTTTGTTGTGCTCGATAAACCGTTAGACCAAAATCAACTTCATCTATTCCTACAGTGCTAACTGACGAAGCAAGATTTAAAGATGGAGAACCTAAATTTTCAACTGGAGGGAGCGTTCCAAGTGATATTGGATCAAAAGTTGTCGTCGTTGTCGTCGTTGTCGTTGATGTCGTTGATGTTGTTGAAGGCGCTGAAGTCGTTGTTGTTGCTGGAGGATCATCCCCATCGAATGCAACACAGGCACCATAGAAAACAACAATAACTATGAGAATAATACTGAGTATAAAAATTGCTGTATTACGCATAAACGTAAGAGTAGATCAACATCTAACGCGATTAAAGGTCGCGTAATAACTAAGTCAAATTATTTTCCAAAGTAACTGAGTCAAGATCATTCGCAACAATCAATTCACCAGCAAAACCGCCGTCACGAATATCATCTATAAATGCTTGTTCATCTTCTTTAGAACAAGGTTCAGGAATTAGATGTGTCAAAATTAAAGTTTTGACACCGATTTCTTGAACTTGAGCACCAATGAGACGAGTGTCGGCATGATAATCAAGAATAAATTGTCTTTTTTCAGGAAGAGCCTGAATCTCTTCAAAACGCATTGCTTCGTAAACTAGAACGTCAGCACCCGTAGCAAGGGTAACTACTTCGTCACAAACTAATGTGTCACCAGTAATGGCTACCACACCATCTGAAGACTCAACTCGGTAACCAACCGCAGGAAATACTGGCTCATGCCGAACCCGGCAAGCTGAAACTCTTGTATCTCCACTTGACCAAACCTCTTCTAACTTGTTCGTAGCAGCAAAGGAAAAAATTTCAGTTCCCGGTTCAGTTAATCGTTGCGAGTGTTTTTTTCTTACTGCAATGTCGTCTAACCAGGCATCTAACACATGATTTACAAATTTTTCAGCCGGGCCCTCAGGAACAATTACTGGTAAGTCTGAAATGCTGTCAGTACGGTCCATTACCCACCTAGTTAAGAGTAAATCTGCAAAACCAACTAAATGATCGCTGTGATGGTGTGTAGCGAAAAAAGCATCAAGATCTGTCGGCCATAACTCGCAACTTGCAAGGCGTTGAGTTGTTCCTCGACCAGCATCAAATTGTAGGGCAACATCATTTGTTTGGACTAACACACCTGGTCCAGAACGATGAGCCGAAGGAATCGGGCATCCGGTTCCTGTAATAGTGACAGTTGTTGTCATTCTTTATTCCCAATTCGGTCCAAAATATAAAGAAGGAAGTCTTTCCGCACGATAGACCGTGACAGGAACATCTGCATCCCCTAAAGCAAGGTCCCAGACAATATCTCCGCCATTAATTCCCTCTGGAACGACTTCAATTATTCGAGCCCGCTGAGTACCTGGTTTTGGATAAGTTGGCCAAATCCCACCATGGGTAATCAAAACATTACCGTTTTCCATTCGATCGGTGTCTCCGACAATCGTTGCGTAGAGCGGCTTATCATCAACGTCATCAACCCTGTGTTCCCAGAGTTGAGTAGCTTTCCATTCCGAAGAATCGCTACCGCTATCACTGATTTCATAGAGAACCGCTCTGCTGTAATTAAGCATTGCGAGATCATCAGGATTTGTGCCAGGTCGAAAATTACCATTGTCGTAAAGCAAAATTGATCCATCTGACTGAAGTTCAACAGCATGAGGATGGTAGAAAAGCTCTCCTTCAAGAGGCAATGTTCCTTGGTTCCCTAAAATCCACCGAACGCTATTTTGCGGCCCAGTTGAGTTGAGGTGATCAAACGCGATTATTTGATCGGTATGGCGTGAAGAAACAATAACTGCATCTCTAATTTCATCGTAAATTACTGCATTCGCGTGAGTCCAATCTCTGAAATCGATGCTTACAAATCGTCCGTCGACAGTACATATATGATTTCCAGGTATTTCTTCCACATCAAGTACGTCCCACAAATCCCATGTTCGAATTGCTTCCCCGTCTGGAGTGAATTCAACAATAACGTCACTGGTGATTTCAAAATCTGATTCATCACCTGGGCAAAGAAGCTCCCTTTGCTCTGGCGTAGTTGGGTGATTAGTCGTAGATAGTCCGAGAAAATTACCGTTTTGCATGGGAAATACTTCATGGTGGAAAGAAGTTAAGTTAACCCAGTCAGGTTTAACAAGAATAGGATCAGGGTCTCCTGGATTACCGCTAATTGATTCTCCAAGGCTTTCTAAAGCAGCTAAAGCGTCGGCACTCCTTAACTCCGCGATTCCTTCTGGGGGTTCAGGAGAAACTTGCCAGTTGTAAGCCACATTTCCTAACAAATCAAATTCTCTCGCACCGAGAGGAAAATATTGAGATATGAAAGTTCCTCTCTCTGTTGGTTCCACTGCACCAGTCACACTCGTATTTCGGTACCAGAAGACAACCTGACCTTCATGATCAATCCCTATAACAGGATCTCCATCACCGAACTCTTCAGGAACTTCCCAAGCGTTGTACTCAATTAAAGTAACCCCCGGTTGCGCAAGTTCAAGATCAACATAAAGATCAAATTCTGGAAGAGGAAAATTGATCTCTCCTGAAATAAACGTCCCGCCGCTAAAAGTTGAAGTTTCCCCAGATTCATCAATTGCTAAAACCTCTATGTCATATAACTGAGATTGCCGAAGACCAACCAGAGGGAAGATATGTGAAGAAGAGAAAGTTGATGTTCTTGCTGTTGTTACTGCATGTTCTTCCGAACTGGCGATTACCTGTACCGAAACCGGAAGCGAAGACTGGATATCCAAAGATGCAGCAATGGGGCTATAAGGGGCTGGCTCAATAGATACCGATAAAGACAAAGCTTCGTTTAATTCTTCAGTAGGTGCCTCTGTAGTCGAAGATTGAACTGTTTCTTTCGGTGGGTCACTTGTTGTTGACGAATCTAATGAAGTTGTTGATGAATCTGATGAGCATGAAATTAAGCAAAGAAGAAAAAAGAGAAAGGAAAATGATTTCAATCGCATTTTTCTAGGCTACTGCATAAGAATTTGTTGAAATTATTTTTACCGAATTAATTTGTGGGCCGCCTGGGGCTCGAACCCAGCGCCTACGGATTAAAAGTCCGTTGCTCTACCCGATGAGCTAGCGGCCCACAAGCAGGATACATAGGATTCGGCCTACGCTCACCATATTTATTTAAAAGAGTAAGTTTTCCACTAACCAGAAGGACCTTCATTAAAAGTTTGAACCTCATCAAATCGGTCAACCTTTCTCAGAACAGGAAAACAAAACCACCAAATAACTACGACAGCAAGAGTTCCCGCTCCTCCAAAGATGATCGCTCCGGTTAGACCCATAAGAGCAGCCGTAACACCTGATTCAAAAGCGCCAAGTTCATTTGATGCCCCAATAAAAACATTTTCAAGGGCAAGAACACGTCCACGCATATGTCCGGGAGTGGCAAGAGGCACCAGAGTGGCTCTAATAAACATTGAAACAGCGTCAGCTCCAGAGAGGATCAAAACCGCTACAAAAGCCAAAGCGTAATTACGGCTTAAACCCAAAACAATTGTGCCTAATCCAAATACTGCTACAACTGAAAGAAGGGTTTTCCCGATACGACGGTTTAGAGGTCGAATAGCCAGAGTAATTGCGACTACACCAGCACCCATACCTACAGCAGCGCGTAGCCATCCAAGCCCCACAGCTCCCACTCCCAATCGATCTTCTGCAATTGCAGGAAGCAAGGCAACAGCTCCTCCAAATAGCACTGCAGCTAGGTCCAGACTTATGGCTCCAAAAAGCATCGGAGTGCGTCGAATAAATTTAAATCCTTCCATGGCATCTTTTAGAGCGGTTTTCGCGCCACTTGTTTCTAAACGTTGGATTTTACTACTAGGTACAAAAATGAGAATAAAAGCTCCTGCTCCAAGACAAATTGCTGAAACAAGATAAGGAAGTGGCTCGTATGCAACGAAAAGAAATCCAAATAATACGGGCCCAATTATTAAACCAGATTGAAAAGAAATACTGCTGAAAGCAACAACTCTAGGGACGGTAGAGACTGGAGACATATCTATTGCAAGAGCTCGACCAGAAGGCGCTGCAAACGCCCTACACACACCAAAAATAATTACTAAACCGAAAATCGGTAACACTGAAGTAGGTTTAGTGGTGGCATACCAAAAAAGTATTATTGAGACGACTCCTTCTCCTAAAAGAGCCCATAAAAAAAGAATCCGTCGGTCCATTCGGTCAGCAAGTGAACCAGTAAATGGAGCAAGAAGGAATGTTGGAGCAAATTCGGCTAGCCCAAGAAGACCTAAGTCAAGCTCTCTCCCGGTGATGTCATAAACCTGCTTTCCAAGAATTGTTATTTGACCCACAATTGACAGAACAGAAAGAAAAGAAACAAAGAGAATGGCATAAATTTTGAGCGGAATTTTTTCCCCAGTCTCTTCAACCATTAGCGCACGCTAGCCGTTTTTATACTTAAAAGTGAGTGACCATTATCAAATATGTTCTTAAGTAAATAGTCCACTTTTATTTCCCTGTTGTGGCATCTAGTTAGAAGATAGAAATAAAGTGGAGTATTACATGATCAAGAAAAATCTTTGGAGACTCGAACCATGATTCAACGCCTACGAACTGTATTCAAACGAGCAAAAGTTCTTACTGCTAGCCAGGGGGATATTAAACATCTCAGCACTGATGAACTTGAGGCAGGGTTAGAAACAGCTTTAATTTCTCCCACGAATAACGGAATCGTTGAACTAATTGTTTGCCGCCCTGACGTTGGTCAAAGAAAAGTGGTACAAAGTGCTGAATTTTCAACTGATGTAGGACTCGTAGGAGATAATTGGAGTAAAAAGCCTTACAGTAAGAGCCCCGATGGCGGGCCACATCCAGAAATGCAAGTGACGATGATAAATCGCAGAGTGTTAGACCTCATTACTGCTGGTGATACAAACCGGAGAGCGGTTCCAGGTGACCAACTGGTTGTTGATTTTGATCTGTCACTTGTCAATCTCCCACCTGGAACAAAATTGAATATTGGTTCAACCATTATTGAAGTCACAGAGGAGCCACATACTGGTTGCTCACAGTTTGTGGGTTGGTTTGGTGCTGATGCAATGCGATTCGTTAACTCTTCACGAGGCCGACAACTTTGCTTACGCGGCATAAATGCAAAAGTTGTTCAATCAGGAAAAATTTCACAAGGGGATCAGATAACTAAGGGATGACTTATGAAAGTTGGTGAAATTAACACACCTGCATTGTTGGTTGACAGCAAAACACTTGCCAAAAATATTGCATGTATGACAAAAGCTCGGCCAGGGGCCTCACTGCGCCCACATGTAAAAGCATTCAAGTCATCGGTATTAGCCAAAGAACTAGTATCTGCTGGGCATGAAAATTTCTGCTGCGCCACGGTTCGAGAAATAGAAGGGATGGTTGCTGCAGGTTTAGATTATGACTTACTTCTTGCCAACCAAGTCGTAAATACCAGACGGCTTGGCGCTTTAATGGATAAAAAATCTACTCGTATAACCGTTGCAGTTGATTCGGAAGAAACAATTCAGGCAGCAAAAAGTGGCGGAATTTCTGAAGTTTTGATTGATGTAGATGTGGGGATGCCGCGATGCGGCTGTCATCCTAATGAAGCAGGAGATCTCGCTAAAAAAGCTCGTGATGCTGGTTTAAATGTGCGGGGAGTTATGGGATACGAAGGACACCTCATGCACGAACAAGATCATCAAAAACATGAAAATGGGATAGAGCGGTCAATGGCCAAACTAGAGGCAGCTCATGCAGATGTTGGTGGTGAGATTATTTCTGGTGGTGGGACCGGTACCTGGGAGTCCAATACTCTTGTAACTGAGCTTCAGGCCGGCTCTTACGTCCTTATGGACACTGAATACGCTCGTCTAGATTTACCCTTCGAACAAGGATTATTTCTCCTTACAACAGTTATTTCAGTTAGCGGCCGCGGGCACGCGGTATTGGATGGGGGACTAAAAGCAGTAGCTATGGATTCAGGGCCACCATCGCTAGTTGGCCAAGGAGAAGTTATGTATTGTGCTGATGAGCACACCGGAGTCACTGGTGGTTCTTGGAAAGTAGGCGAAAGAGTTTTACTAAGACCCGCACATATTGATCCAACTATTGCGAAACATGAAACATTACATGTAGTTGAAGAAGTCGCAGACATAAATGATGGTTCAGTCTTAGATAGCTGGCCTATAGACCTAAGAGGGTGGTAACTGTGCAATTTATGTGGCCTAAAAATGGATTCCAAAATGATGGCACTTGGACTAATTGGGCTGGGAATCAAACCGCACATCCAGTACGAATAGAACGACCTCGAAATGAAATGGAAATAGTAAATCTCGTTCAAGCAGCAGCCAAAGAGGATAGACGAGTCCGAGTAGTCGGTGCAGGACATTCATTTACTGGTCTTGCAGTAACTGATGAGGTGCTTGTAACGCTGGATGACATGGATTCTGTTGTTTCCCTAGACCGGGATAGCGGCAAAGCAACGGTTGAGTCTGGTATTCGTCTTTTCAACCTCAACCCCCTTTTAGCTGCTGCTGGATTAGCGATGTCAAACCTTGGAGATATTGCTTATCAATCAGTTGCAGGAGCGATCTCTACATCAACTCATGGAACAGGTTTGAAATTTCAAAGCATCGCCGCTGCAGTAACAGGTCTCCGTATAGTCACTGGAGACGGGTCAATAATTGAATGCGATGAAGAAAAAAATTCAGAAATTCTTCATGTCGCGCGAGTAGGACTTGGCGCTTTAGGAATTATTACTGAAGTAACACTGCAATGTGTCCCAACGTTTAACTTGCACGCAGTTGAAGAAGTTCTCCAGATAGACGATCTACTAAAAGACTTCGATGAGCATGTCGAGAGCACTGATCACACCGAATTTTTCTGGATGCCTCACACTACTAATGCATTATTGAAGAGAAATACTCGAACAAATGAAGAACCTCCTCCACCAAAAGATTTCAAACAGACACTAAGACGTAAATGGAAACGATTTAAAAATGATGAATTGCTGCAGAACTTTGGCTTCGGCGCAATGAATTACCTCGGAAGAATTCAACCGTCACTAATTCCAAAGATGAATAGTTTGGTGATTCCAGATGTTGGCGCAGCAAACTATATAACCAAAAGTTATGAGGTTTTTGCGAGTGAGCGCCGCGTCCGTTTTTATGAAATGGAATATGCAATACCAAGAAAAAACGGAATTGAAGCTTTCCGTCAAGTCCAAGCACTTATAGAGACTCTTGACCAACCAATAAGTTTTCCCATCGAAGTCAGAGTCCTAGGAGCAGACGATATTCCACTCTCTACAGCTTCGGGGCAAGAAACTATGTATATAGCTGTGCATGTGTTCCATGGAACTTCATACGAAAAATATTTCCAAGGCGTGGAATCAATCATGAATCAGTTCCAAGGACGACCTCACTGGGGAAAAATTCATTTCCAGACAGCAGAAATGCTTTCAAAAAAATACCCAGAATGGGATGTGTTTCAGGAGTTGAGGTCTGGCTTAGACCCATTTGGCCGATTTACAAATAATGAGTTAGATCGCGTATTAGGCAAAATAGAAACTTAGTTATTTCTTAGAAACAAGTGCTATATCGATAGTATTTCCCGACGTTATAGATAGTTCAGGAGCAAAAACATACCCTTCTGGATGAGAGAAATTTGTAAGTCCTGAAGGATCGAGTAGCTGATTCTCAATCACGTATTGAACTAGTGCTCCTTTAAGGAGTTTGTTCCAATGCGATACAGAAACAAGTTGTTGCTTTCCATTTTTTACTATGTCGTCTAGAAATTTTACGCGGATTCTTCTTTCTGCGATTAAAGGATCCCATCCAGCGGAATGCTCTCCAGGCAAAAGGTCCCACACAAACTTTGTGTTAGATGAACGTAGTACAGAAGTTAAATGTGGTTTCCAAAACCGTGAAAGAACACCAAGGTGGGGAAGTTTTGCACCCATTTTTAACTTATAGTCAGGGATTAAATCTTTCGGTTTCAACGCCCCCCATAAACCAGAGAAAATGACGACTTGGTCATCAATCTTTTTCTGTAACGACGCAGGTAAGGAAGAGTAACTCAGAGCATCGTAAAGAACGCCCGTATAACGTTCAATAGCTGGCATTGTTGCCGACTTATCAACATTAAGGTTCGCCTTAGTTGCTTCTCCAACTTTTTTCCCTTTTACCCCAAGCAGCTTTGAGCGATTTACTTCTGCTTCTTTCATAGACTTTTTTAAAGCTTTTATGACTTCAAGACGTGGTCCCTGTAAATCCTTGAAGAAGTGATCAGTTTCCAACCATGGCCATCCTTCACCTCCAGAAGATTTACCTTCAGATGGGGGAATAAGAATTAAAGGCTTACTCATTTACTTACTCCCACTGAACATGAGCAACAGTATTTGTTGTGCAGTAAATCACACCATTCTCACCTGTGGGGCTAAGAAACATTCCATTAGCGAGTTTTGCCCCAGTCTTAACCCGGTCAATTAGTTCACCCGATTCAATATCGATAACTATCAAATCATCTCCACTATCAACAAAGTCGTTAATAACAAGCTCTTTCGATCCAGGAAAAACAACCGGCTGCATTGTTGGACGTGCATCAAAATGCCACACCACTTCCAGCTCTCCACCAGCATCAGATACACCCGCTAATCCTCCATTAATAGAGTCCCAAGTAATAGCCATTTCTGACTCAGGTACATAAACCGGTGGAGCAATAATCCCACCTCCAGGGGTTCCAAAAGGTTCAATACTTTTAATGTCATCAGGATTATTGAGATCTATCCGAATAAGTCTTTGTGCACCGGACCAAGGAGCTGGCAATCTCCAAGAAAGACGTCGAACGTTATCTTTAGATTCTTCTGTAACGAATCTTCCATTTGGTTCAGTTGTATGAATAGCCCGAACTGACCCAATATCCCCACAGTCCATAACCCAGCACGATCCACCAGATATACAAGCATCCCAAGCTAGTCCATGATCGGAATTCTCCGACCTGTACTGAGGCTGCCATCCATCTACCTCCATTGAATCTTCTTCAATAATTAAACGCCAGACTTTATGAATCCCAGGTACATAAACGTATTCAACTGACGAACCATCAGGCATACTCACGATGTCAGCGGCAATGCGACCCATTGAACCTTCCGGTAAAGAGAACTGATCCAGTATTTCAAGAGTTTCTGAACAGATACGTGTGATTGTAGTTCTGCCTTCACCTTCAATTCGAAGGTCCTTAGTGATAAGAGTTCCATCGGAAAGTGCAAGTAATCCGTTATGCGCACGATCAGCTGGTAATTCAAGTTCACCTTCAATAGAAAGATCTATCGGAGAAAGCCGATGTAAATAAGACCCGTTGATAGACATCACTGAACCATTTGAGTGAATCAAAATCGCTCCACACCAAACGTGCTCCCCACATGGTAATTTTTCTGACTCAATAATCGGTTCAAGAGTTGATAAATCAATTTTTTGAACCCAACCAAAAGGTGGGGGACCAATAAAAGCTGGCATTGTCCCGCCTAAATACCATTCTCCTTTATCACGCTCAACTGCCATCACATTCCAGCGGTCATTCTGTTTAGTAATAACTTTAGAAGTCCCTGTCCGAGCACCCAGTGCTCCAACAGTCGATTTTTGTCTTCGATTTCCGCCACACTCCACGGGCCACGAACTATTCCAATAACCAAAGTGTTTCTGCTGCCTGTCTAGACCTGTCATTTAATAAAGTTACTCAAAGAATGAAACTTTTATAAATCCGCTCAACAATAAAAATGTTTATCCACACTAGAGAGCCCCCATGGCAGTAATGTCAAAGTCGTTCAGATCAGATCAGATCAATTATGAATTAGAGACAGGTATATGGAAGAACTAACACAAGAACACAACTCTTCGTCAACCTCTGCCGTAGACATACATGCTGCTGGAGGCCTTGTCTATAGAGACACTTCTGGGAAAAAAATTCCTGAAATCTTGTTAATTCATCGTCCAAATCGCGACTGGAGTTTTCCAAAAGGGAAGCAAGATCCAGGAGAAACTCTTTTACAAACTGCAATAAGAGAAGTAAAAGAAGAAACCGGTTTAACTTGTCTTGCCCAAGATTTAGTTGGCCAAGTGAATTACGTGGTTAGTGAAAAGAAACTTAAAAAAGAAGTCACCTATTGGACGATGACTGTTGAGTCGGGAGAATTTAAACCGAATAATGAAGTAGATGAAATTCAATGGGTCAGTGTTGAAGAAGCAAAAAAGCTACTTACTTGGGAAAGAGATCAAGAATTTTTAAATACTTTTGTGGTCTGGTACGAGAAAAAATCAGAAAAAAGTATTTCTGAAAACAAAACTTCTTCCACTCCGGCAGATGCCGAATCTACAGTGCAAGAAACAGTGGAATTAGATTCTGACCTAGAAAAGATTGAATCAAATCTTGCAATTATTGAATCTGCAATGAACCGAGTAGCAGATGGCGACCTTGATGCCGCTGAAGCTCTGATTTCAGAACTAACAAACTAAGAATATTTTATTCAGAGTAAATCTGGGATAGCCGCATCTCCGACCAAGTCAACTCTGTCTCCGAGACTTATTTCACCTTCATCAAAGTAAATCCATCGGCCACCTAGATTCGGTATTCGAACCATTGGTTCCCCACACGATCCTTCAACTGAATAGATCACACCTCCATGGGTTACGACAAGCACATCACCGTCACTTTCTAAAGTATCCACAATCTTTACTAATGCATTTTGAACGCGAGACAATACTTGATGATCAGGTTCATACCCTTCAGGCCGTTCTCCAGAAACCAATGCCCCAGGCCATCCTTTCTCAATTTCCTCACGAGTTAAACCTTGCCAAAGACCGGCACACCGCTCTTGTAAATCAGGTTCTACCAAAACCGGGCCGATCCCAATAATTTCTGAGATTATTACTGCGGTTTCTGTCGCGCGCTGTAGCCCTGAAGAAAAAATTGCATCAAATTTTCCTACAACAGGTCCTGCTTTTTGGGCCTGTTGACGACCGGTACCAGTCAACGGAGGATCTGCTTGTCCTTGCCATTTTCCGAGAGCATTCCATTCAGATTGGCCATGGCGAACAAGTAGCAAACGAGTCATTTAAACGACTTTATCGTCATAACGAGATTTCATAAAAGGTAAACCGTTCCTAAACTGAATGAATGGCCGTATTAAGACTTTTCGCTTCAATTCGAGTAGCCGCAGGAACTGGGAAAACTATCATCCCAGGCAATACTGTTGGTGAGATTGTAGATGCAGCAAATACACGTTTCGGTCAGGCTTTTACAGAGCTACTCCCTGCTTGCAGAATTTGGGTAAATGGAGAACAAGCAGAATTGGATACAGCAGTAATTGAAGATGATGAAGTAGCTATTCTTCCGCCTATTTCTGGAGGTTAGATATGAATCGTCTTGCTGTTTTATCGTTACATACTTCCCCGTTAGTTCAACCAGGATCCGGAGATAGTGGAGGAATGAATGTTTATGTGAGAGAACTCATATCAGCTTTTGCGAGACTTGGCCGTGAATCAACCGTCTTTGTTCGACGCACAGATCTCACCACTCCCGAAATTGTGGATGTTGAACCAGGATTCCGCGTAGTGCACGTCACAGCAGGAGCTCTTAATCTTTCGAAAGAGGAATTACCTGAAGTAGTAGATCAGTTTGCTGATCAAGTTGCAAAATGGATACGTAAACATGGCGGTTTCGACGGACTACTTGCGAACTATTGGCTTAGTGGTTTAGCTGGCCACCGTTTGAAACATGAATTGGATTTACCACTAACCACTGTGTTTCATACTTTGGCTCGAGTTAAAGCTGAAACTGGTGATATTGAACCACAACGTCGTATGGATGCAGAGACAACTGTTGCTCGATGTTCAGACATTATTCTTGCAAACAGCGAAGAAGAAGCACATCAACTTGTTGATTTATATGGAGCTGACATTTCTCGGATTGAAATAGTTCCTCCAGGTGTGGACCACTCTTTGTTTTCACCAGGAGATCAACAAGAAGCACGAAATGCCATTGGGTTAAATGGAGACCCTGTTTTACTTTTCGTAGGTCGTATCCAGCCGCTAAAAGGCGTGGAGCTAGCGATAAAAACTTTAGCCGACTTAAAAAAATACCCAAATGCTCAGCTCATAATTGTTGGAGGGTCAAGTGGACCAGAGGGTCCATCAACAGAAGAAACAATATGGTCGCTTGTTAACCAACTAGAACTTGTTGATCGAGTTATGTTCATCCCACCTCAGGCTCACCACGATTTGTGTATGTGGTATAGATCAGCAGATGTTTTAATCATGCCAAGCCGCTCCGAATCTTTTGGTTTAGTAGCGTTAGAAGCAGCAGCATGCGGCATACCAGTAGTCGCATCTGATGTAGGAGGATTAAGAACTCTAGTCGACCATGGCCAAACAGGTTTCCTAGTGGAAGGACGCAGCTCAGAAGATTTTGCTAAGTACTCCAGCATGTTGTTCGCAGACCCCATAAAAACAGCGGAGATGGCAGTTGCAGCTGCTGAAAAATCATGGTCTTTTACTTGGTCAGCAACAGCGGAACGCTTGCGAAATATTTGTGACAGCCAAGCGTCACAAGCTTTAGTTGAATGTAGTTGATAGTGAACGAAAATCTTCCACTTGCAGATACTGAATTCCAAGAGTTAAGAGAACGAATTAACAGTTGGTTTATGGATCAGCTAACCAGTAATTCAATTTTGGCAAGCGTTGAAGAAGATCCTGAGTCCAGTAAAACTCAACATATTTGGCATGCGCGAATCCTTGGTGAAGAAAAAGAATCAAGCATGCTTAACCTCTCTCTAAAGCAACGAATGCTTCACTATGAGACGTACTTGATGCCAGGGCCTGAAGAAAATTTTTCTGATTTCTGGGAATACTTATTACGGCGAAATCGTCGATTAATTGGAGTAACTCTCTGCATAGGAGAAGAAGATGCGGTATTCCTTGTAGGAGCAATACCTGCAGCCACCGTTACAGAAGAAGAACTTGATCGAATTCTTGGTACATGCTGGATGGCTATTGAAGACTGTTTTAAGCCCGGTCTAAAGATAGGTTTTGCTAGTCGGTTTAATCCATAGGAGCCGGAAGGCTAATCATCGGATATGTTCCACAATGTGGATAAAAAATTACAGGTTATTGGCGGCGGCAAAATGGGAGAAGCTCTCCTTGGGGGACTCATCTCTACCGGGTGGGCCCCATCGGAATCTCTGCATATTGTTGAGCCTGATTCGGATAGAAGAGAATATTTAGAGAGCGCACTCGAAGGTGTCTCCTTGGGAACAGATCCCCTCGAAGGTATTGACGCTCTGATTGCAGTTAAACCTCACATCGTCTCAGATGCTTGTTTGGCTTTACATAGTTCAAATGTTAAGAGGGTTTTGTCAATTGCTGCGGGCATTACGCTGTCCGCTTTAGAAAACTCATTAAATCCTGGTACAGCAGTACTGCGAGCAATGCCAAACACCCCCTCACTAGTTGGACAAGGAGCATCTGGTCTTGCAGGGGGATCCGCTACCTCCGAAAATGATCTGACATGGGCAGTAAGTATTTTGTCAGCAGTGGGTGGAGTAGTTGTAGTAGATGAGTCTGACTTAGATGCAGTAACTGGTGTGTCTGGATCTGGACCAGCGTATGTTTTCTTGCTAGCTGAAAAAATGATTGAAGCGGCTGTAGCTGAAGGGCTTACACACGAAGTTGGAGTGGAGTTAACTGAAAGAACTTTATTAGGTGCGGCGACGTTACTTCGAGAAAGTGATGAACCACCTTCTGTATTAAGAGAAAACGTCACCTCAAAAGGCGGGACGACAGCTGCAGGACTTGCTGTGTTTGAGCAGGCAAATTTTTCAAACCTCATAAAAGAAGTGGTAAAGGCTGCTGCAGACCGATCTCGTGAACTCGGAGCCAGTTAAGGTGCCTAGTCGGTATAAAACTGTTTCATTTTTGTCTGACTTCGGAACAAGGGATGAGTTTGTTGGTGTTGTTCATTCAGTGCTTCATAACATTGCCCCTCAAATTGATGTGATTGATATCACCCATGGGATACCCGCTCATGACGTAAGAGCTGGGTCATTAGCTTTAGCTAGGAGCGTGGAGTATTTGTGCCCAGGAATTGTATTGGCTGTAGTTGATCCTGGGGTAGGAACTGAACGAAAAAAAATAGCTGTCGAAGTTGGAGAGGGTGAATCAGTTTTAATCGGTCCAGATAACGGCCTATTAGCGCCTGCAGTAGCAATGGTTGGTGGCCCAAAAAGAGTTATTGAACTTACGAATTTAGATTTTCAATTGAACGGACCTTCAACGACTTTTGATGGAAGAGATGTTTTTGCCCCTGCTGCTGCACATTTAGTGAATGGAGTCGACATTACAGAACTTGGTGAAGTTATAGATCCAAACGGCTTAGTTCCTGCACTCATTCCAGTTTCTTACCTTGATGGAGAGACCCTACATACCGAAGTTCTATGGATAGATCAGTATGGAAATATTCAACTTAATATTGGTCCTGAAGATCTGCCTCAAGACGAACTGCAGATAAAAATAGACGATCAAATATACTCAGTAGACCGTGTTACCGCTTTTGAGCAGATTTCTGATGGCGGGTTGGGTTTCATAGTAAATTCAACAGGTTTAGTTGAAATAGCAGCCCTCAGAAGTTCAGCTGCGAACGAACTTCGCGCTTCTGTCGGTGACTCAATTCAAATAGTTCGTACTTCTCGTGACTCAGGAATCTCTACTCCAGTAGTACTTCAACCAAAAAAGGAAAATTCATGAGATTAGGGACAACTATGGCAACAGCTGTATTGCTGCTAGCAATTATGGGAGCTGCAGTAGTCCAATTTGTGTGGCTAGTTGACTAGCTATCAGTTATTGGCAACGATCCTTCTTCTCACGTGCGTAAACATCTAAGTTAAAGATGTGGATGAGGTCTCAACTCCGTTAGTGCCGGAAGCTACTGTTGCTCGCTTACCGGTTTACCTCAGAGGACTTGCTGCTTTAGCAAACGATGGAATAGAAACCGTCTCGTCTGAACAATTAGCGGCTATTGCAGGAGTCAATGCGGAAAATGTTCGTAAAGATTTGTCAATTCTTGGCTCTTATGGAAAACGCGGAGTCGGCTATGAAGTTGATTTTCTTATTGAACAAATTAGACGTGTGTTAGGTGCCGGAGACTCAGTATCAGTTGTAATCGTTGGAGCTGGAAACCTTGGAAGAGCCTTAACTTATTATGGAGGCTTCGCATCTGGAGGTTTCCCGATTAAAGGACTAGTGGATTCTTCTCCAGAAGTGATAGGTCAAGAAGTGGCTGGTATAACTGTTGAACCATTTGAAAAATTAAAAGATGTAGTTCAGAAAAATAGTTGCACACTCGGAATAATCGCCACTCCCGCTACAGCTGCACAGTTGGTTGCAGATCAATTATTTGATGCCGGAATCTACTCCATTTTAAACTTTGCCCCGGGTCTTGTTGCTGTCCCAGAATCCGTAACTCTTCGGAAAGTAGATCTCGCCACTGAACTTCATATCCTCGCTTTTCATGAACAACAAAGAGAAAGAAATGAATAGTAAATAGTGACTTTTTTCTCTTTCTACCAAGTTGTTAAACGGGCTCTCAATCCGTAATGATAGGTGTATAACAAGAGTTTTAAATAAAAGAATTAAGTTCCTACAAAGCCAAAGTGCAGAAATTGATGTGTTGGGATTGTCATCAGTAACTAAGGAGACCGGACAGTGTCTGTTGTTGTCGTAGGTCTAAATCATAAAAATGTTCCGCTTGAAATTCTGGAACGAATGACTATTCAAAAGACTGACTTACCTAAAGCACTTGCTGATCTCACTTCAAGAGAACATGTGACGGAAGCAGTTGTGTTATCCACGTGCAACAGAATCGAAGTGTACGCATTCGCGGAGAAATTTCATGGAGGGTATGAAGATATTCGTAATTTCCTTGCAGAAATAACACATGTAGCTCCTGAAGAATTCTCTGACTACTTAACTGGTCTATATGATGTTGACGCAGTAAGACATCTGTTTGCAGTCGCATCGGGACTAGATTCTGTAGTCCTTGGAGAAAATGAAATCCTCGGTCAAGTTCGATTGGCGTGGGAAGCGGCAGCCGAAGAGTCAACTGTTGGCCCAGTTCTGAATCCAATGTTCCGACACGCACTTCAGGTAGGGAAACGTGTTAGAACCGAAACAGAAATTTCTCAAAAAACAACGTCAGTTTCTCAAGCTGCAGTAGCAATGGCCGAGCAACGTCTCGGCGGACTAAGCGATCGACGGGTTCTCGTCGTTGGAACGGGGAAAATGGGAGAAGGATTGGCTCGCGCCTTAAATGGCGGAGGAGTTTCAGAGATTTTGGTTGCAAATAGAACATGGGAAAAAGCTGTTCAAGTCGCAGATCGACTTCAGGGTAAACCTGTTGAACTTAACGAACTTCCAAAGTATCTTGCCGAAATTGACGTGTTGCTAACTTCAACTGGGGCTTCTTCGGTCATCCTTGAGCATGGAGATCTTAATGATGTTATGCGAGAAAGATCAGGTCGAGAACTCCTTGTTGTTGATATAGCTGTGCCGAGAGATGTAGATCCCGCTGCGGGAGAAATCGCTGGAGTGACTTTGCTGGATATGGATGACTTACGGGCATTTGCCGAAGAAGGAATCCAAGCACGACGTAGAGAGATTACTGGAGTTCAGGCGATTATTGATGATGAACTTGATAGTTATGCAGATGAATCAACAGCTCGCTCCGTGGCTCCTCTAGTAGCAGGGCTTCGTGACCGAGCTACAGGAATAACTGAAAGTGAATTTTCTCGCTTTGCTTCGAAATTAGAAGGAATGGATGAGAATCAACGCAAAGTCGTGGAGAGCCTCGTTACTGGTGTAGTAGGAAAACTTCTACATGAACCTACAGTTCGTATGAAAGATGCTGCTGGAACCGCTCGAGGTGAACGTTTAGCTGAAGCATTGCGCGACTTGTTTAACCTATAGCATCAAACCTATGAAGATCAGGGCCGCTACTCGAGGCAGCTCCCTGGCTCTGTGGCAAACAAAGAAATCTATTTCTTTACTAGTCGACGCGTTCCCTGAATTAGAAGTTGAGACGGTTGTTGTAGAAACTACAGGCGATCGAGATCGTGAAACACCACTAAATGAATTGGGAGGTCAAGGAATCTTTGTGAAAGAAGTGCAGATAGCGGTTCTTGAAGGAAGAGCAGATTTCGCAGTTCATTCTGCAAAAGACTTGCCAGCGCTATCACCTGCTGGACTGCAAATAATTGCATTTCCAGAGAGAGCAGATCCGAGAGATGCACTCATTGGGAATCGGTGGTTAGATCTTCCTCCAAAAGCACGTATTGCTACTGGTTCTATTCGCCGTCAAACTCATTTGAAATATTTACGACCGGACCTGTGTTTTGAGGAGTTACGAGGAAACATTGAGACACGGTTAAAGAAGGCAGAACAGTATGACGGAATAGTTATGGCCAAGGCAGCTTTGGACAGATTGAACTTGAAACCACAAATTGTTGATGTATTACACCCATCGGTGCTTCTTCCTCAAGTAGGGCAAGGAGCACTCGCTATCGAATGTCGTGTAGATGAATCAGAAATTTCAGTACTCTTATCAGAAATCAATCATTTAGATACTTACCGTTCTGTAATGGCAGAAAGGGCATTTTTATCTGAACTAGGAACAGGCTGTGACCTCCCAATAGCAGCGCATGCCATTACTAAAGATGATGATGTTTTGTTAACTGCAGCACTTTCTTCATATGACGGGAAAACGCTGCTTCGGACTACAGAAACAGGTAAAGACGGTTTAGCTCTCGGGAAAAAAGTCGCACAGTCTCTGCTTGACATTCAAGACGGCAGACAACTCATGGAAAAAAATGAATAGTTTTTTATCTGGGCGAACAGTGGTTGTAACACGTGCAACAGAACAAGCAAGAACTTTGTCTGAATACTTGACTAGAGAAGGGGCTACCGTAATAGAACTACCGATGGTAGAAATCCAAGATCCAGAAGATGGAGGAGCTGCTTTAGGAAAAGCGGTTCATGATCTTAAAAACTATGACTGGGTTGTAGTTACCTCTCCAAACGCAGCTAGTCGATTAATTGAAGTTCACGATAAGGTCGTTCCTCCTGTTCCTTTTGCGGTGATTGGAACTCAAACCGCTGAAGTTTTGGTAAAAGCTGGATACCAAGTAAAACTCATACCAAAGAAAGCAGTTGGCGAATCCCTCCTGTCTGAATTTACTCCACCCAAAAATGATGAAGCGAGAATACTTTTTATTCGTGCTGAAAAAGTTCGACCACTACTAGCGAATGGATTACGAAACCTTGGATGGAGAGTGGAAGAGGTAATTGCCTACAGAAACGTTCAACCACAAGTCGATGAAGAAAAATTGAAACAAGCCCAAGAAGCAGATGCAGTTATTTTCGCTTCAACTTCAGCCGTTGAGCGCTACACCGCATTGAATAAGGAATCGACTCCGAAAACAGCTTTGTGTATTGGGCCAATTACGGCAAAAGCTGCGAGTGAAAACGGTTATAAAGACATTTATCAGGCTGACCCATACTCAGTAGAAGGACTTATATTGGCCGCGCGAGAGTGGGCAGCGAACTAACTGCCTAGAATTATTTTCTATGATAGAACGTCGTCCTCGCCGTTTACGTAGAACGGAAGCTCTTCGCCGACTTGTGGCTGAAACACAATTGTCGGTTAATGACTTAGTCGCGCCTCTATTTGTACGAGAAGGGATCACAGAACCCCAACCGGTCCATTCCTTACCAGGAGTTTTCCAGCACACCCGAAGCAGCCTTCTAGAAGAAGTAAAAAAACTCAGAGACAGAGAGATTCCAGGCCTCGTACTATTTGGGATTCCTGAGAAAAAAGACTCAACTGGTTCAGAAGCATGGAATCCTGAAGGAATAGTTCAACAAGCGCTTGGTGACTTAAGAAACGAATTCGGCGATGAGATGGTTCTTATCGCCGATCTCTGTGTTGATGAATACACCGATCATGGTCATTGTGGAATCGTAAAAAATAATGGAGCGGTGGATAATGATGCGACGCTGGAGTTATATCAAAATATAGCTATTGCTCAAGCAGAAGCTGGGGCACATGTGACCGCACCTTCAGGGATGATGGACGGCCAAGTGAAAGCAATACGTACCGCGCTAGATAGCAAGGGTTATGAGGACATTTCAATTCTCGCTTATGCCGCGAAATATGCTTCAGCTCTTTATGGTCCATTTCGAGACGCAGTAGATGTAGAAATTGCTGATGGTGGAGACAGAAAGGGCTATCAGCAAGATCCATCAAATAGTCGAGAAGCAGTTACGGAAGTCCTTCTTGATATTTCGGAAGGAGCAGACATGGTGATGGTGAAGCCCGCTCTTGCTTACCTTGACGTTATTTCACAAATCCGATCAGAAGTTAGTGTTCCTTTAGCCGCTTACCACGTGAGTGGAGAATACGCCATGGTAGAAGCAGCGGCAGCTAACGGATGGATAGATGGCGAAAGTGTTGGGATGGAACATCTTCTATCAATAAAAAGAGCCGGTGCTGATTTCATACTCACCTATTTAGCTTGTCGAGCTGCTGAAAATCTTCAAAAATGACATCAAATTCTGATTTATTTCTTCGTGCTAAACAAGTCATACCTGGTGGAGTAAATTCTCCAGTAAGAGCCTTTGGTTCAGTCGGTGGAACACCATATTTCGTTACACACGCTAAAGGTCCTTTCATTTACGACGCTGAAGAAAATTGTTATATCGACTATGTGCAGTCATACGGGCCAGGAATTTTAGGACATGCTCATCCAGCAGTTATAGAAGCAATCACAGAAGCTGCTGCTAAGGGAACTACTTTTGGAGCGCCGACTGAAGCGGAAATAAAGCTTGCAGAAATGGTTAGCGAAAGAATTCAAGGACTTGAACTTGTGAGATTTGTTTCCAGCGGCACAGAAGCAACAATGTCTGCTATCCGGCTTGCACGAGGGGCAACCGGAAGAAATCGAATATTGAAATTTGCTGGCTGTTATCACGGGCATTCTGATGCACTTCTTGCTGCTGGGGGAAGTGGAGTAGCAAACCAAGGGCTTAGTGGATGCGAAGGAGTGACACCAGGTGCAGTTGCTGACACAATTGTTGCTCCATATAACGTTGTGCCTGAAATTGATGAAACAGTCGCAGCAATCATTGTTGAACCAGTTGCTGCGAATATGGGCTTAGTGGCACCAAATCCAAGTTTTCTAAACGAACTTAGAAAAGTATGCGATCAGACTGGGGCACTACTCATCTTTGATGAAGTAATAACTGGCTTCCGTCTCGCTTATGGAGGGGCTGCTGAATATTTTGGAGTCGCCCCTGATATTTGGTGCTTTGGAAAAGTAGTTGGTGGAGGACTGCCAGTTGGAGCGTTTGGTGCTCGAAGAGAAATAATGGAAAATCTTGCACCTCTAGGAGGGGTATATCAAGCGGGTACTCTCTCAGGGAACCCATTAGCCATGGCTGCTGGTCGTGCCACTTTAGAACTACTTAATCAGGAAGCACATACTCAATTGGCTACTACTGCCACTCGTTTGGCAGATGGACTTGATGAAGTGTTTTCCACTGCTGGATTTTCTGTTTCAGTACCTCGAGTTGGTTCATTGGTGGGGCTATTTTTCGGAGATCAAAACCCACCTACTAATTTTGATGAAGCTCAAAAGCTGGCTGAAAATGGAATATATTCAAAAGTCTTTCACGCTCTTCTTAAAAACGGAGTTGCTTTAGCCCCTGGACCGTATGAAGGGTTATTCCCAAGTCTCGTTCATTCAGACCAGATTATTGACACAACACTCGAACGAGCAGCATCTGCTGTAGCTTCAATTTAATTAAAGATTAATCATTTCGCCAATGCATATAGCGGGTTATAAGACTCTTAGTTGAACTGTCATGGTTTGACGAAACTTCTGAATTTTTTAACTCGCTAATTATTTTCAACGCCGATTTTTTACCATACTCAACTCCCCATTGATCAAATGGGTTAATTCCCCAAACCACTCCTGTGGCAACTGTTCGATGTTCGTACAGGGCTATTAGCTGTCCAAGAATATTTGGAGAAAGTTCAGGAGCAAGAATTACAGTTGAAGGTCTGCTGCCTGGGAGGATCTCATATTCAGAAAACGAATCGGTATCTTCTTTGTGATCTTGTCCAAAAGCCAAAGTTTGTGCTTGTGCAATCAAATTGGCAATTATTTCGTCATTAGCTTTATCTGAAAGTCGAGCGAATCCGATTAGGTCTATTGGCATAGTTTCGGTGCCTTGGTGCAGCGCTTGGAAAAAAGAATGTTGAGCATCGGTTCCACTTGCACCCCATACAGCCATACCAGTTTCTATTTCAATGTTTTCTCCGGTTGATGAGATTGATTTACCTAAACTTTCCATCATGAGCTGTTGCAGATATGAAGAAAATTCCCGTAATCGGTAGCTATAGGGCACGACAGCTAAAGAGTTAGCACCTAATACAGAGCGATTCCATACATCTATAAGTCCTAAAAGTACGGGAACACTTTTATCATTTGCAAGAACATCCATATCAATTAGATGCATGCCCTGAAGCATTTCATCAAAATGCTCATACCCGATTGAAAGCATTAATCCAAGAGAAACGGGCGAAGCGAGAGAGAACCGTCCTCCAATAGAACTAGAAAAAGAAAAGATATTTTCTGCTTCAATCCCAAAAGCCATGGCATTTTCTAGCGCAGAGGTGGCTGCAAACATTTGCGAAGAAAAATTACTTACGCCTCCTTCTAAAAACCAGTTCTGAGTACGACGTGCCGCAGAAAGAGTCTCGAAAGTACTAAAAGTTTTTGAACAAACAATAACTATTGTTTGTTCGGGATCAAGTCCCATTAGTGCATCATCCAAATCAGCAACATCTAACCCCGATGACCACCGCACTTCTAATTCAGGATTTCCATAGTCTTTGAGTGCTTCAAAAGCCATAAATGAACCGAGATGCGATCCGCCTATACCAAGGTTTACTACTGAGCAAATTTGTTTTCCTGAAGATCCAACCAAATGTCCATTCTTTAATTTTTCATGTAACTCTCTCATCCGCGCAAGATTCTTTTCCACCATTTCTGAGGGAAGAGGATTCCGCAAAGAGATATGTAACGCAGCTTCTTCTTCCGACAAATTAACAACATCGCCTTTTGACATGGAATGAAAGAAATCGTTCACACCTCGTTCTCGGGCCAACTGGAAAAGAAGTTCAGCAGTTTGAGCATCAATTGATTGTTTTGATACATCTACCCAAAGATCGCCACAAGAAAAACTTAGTTGGTCGCCTCTTTCAGGATTAGCATTAAATCTTTCAATTAAGGACAGATCAACATTATCTTCGTGATGTTGGAAGAGATTCTTCCATGCTTGAGAATTTGAAGATGTATTCACATCTTCCATTCTTCCCTACTTATAAAGAATTTAGGCGTTATTTCACAATTTAGTTGCGAACGAGTTTGTCGGGAGTGAGTCTTACAATGTTCGCAATTGCGCTATATGCAGTTTCAGCAAAACCTTTGTCTTCATCTCGCATGAGATTTGCCATTACTCGTAAGGCCCATTCCATTAGAGGTTTAGACCGCATACCAACGCGAGTTAATTCACGTATGAGTATTGGATTTCCGATGACTTTTCCAAATAAACTTGCTACTCGAAAATATAAGCCAAATTCGTCTTCAAGCATTCCTGGATATCTGGTCAAAATCATTGGATCGTTATGGTTTACAGCACCTACAACAAGATTTGCAGCGAGTCTCCCAGTTTCGTAGGCGTAGTCAATTCCCTCCCCATTAAAAGGGTTAATAGATCCGGCAGCGTCACCGACTAGTAGCCAGTTTGGGCCACATTTCGGACCGACCGAACTGGCCATGGGCAGTCGGCCTCCGGTCGGAGGAGCGACAGGAGTATCAGGATTGATTCCCCAATATTCAGGAAGTGAGTAAGCAAATTCTTCAAAAAGATGACTCGTATTAATTGACTTATAATCTCGAAATGTAGAGAGTAAACCAATCCCTACATTTATCGTTCCGTTACCAACTGGAAAGATCCAACCGTAACCTGGCATAGCATTCCCATTGCGGTCTTGAATGTCCAAGGAACTTTCTATCCATGGGTCATCATGTAGTGGGCTTTCAAAATAACCACGAATGGCTATACCCATGGGCAAACTTTTATCTCGGGAAGCACCGAGGGCTCTCCCAAATCTTGAGTTTGATCCATCAGCTATTACTACATAGCGAGCGTGTATTTCACGTTCAGATCCTGTTTCTTTATCGAGTACTACAGCACCCTCGATTGCCTGATTTTCGCCCTCTATCGGGCGTAGGGCTTCTACTCCTTGATGAAGAGATGCTCCAGCCGACACAGCATTTTTGGCTACAAACTCATCTAAGTCACAGCGACGCACCACATAGCCATGCTGTGGGTAAATTGAGTGTTCAGGCCATGACATTTCTAGCGTCTTACCATGAGCGATAGCTCTCAACCCATGAAAGCGATGGTATTCCTTGAGTTTGTCTTCAAGCCCCATTTCAATTAATTGATGAACGCCGCGTGGCGGTATGCCATCACCACAAGTTTTCTCCCGTGGAAAAGTTTTTTTCTCAACAAATACAGTGTCAAGCCCAGCAGAAGCAGCCCAAAAGGCAGTTGCTGCTCCAGCAGGGCCTCCGCCGATGACTAGAAGATCGTGTACATGCTTAACCATTAGAAAGACTCAACATTCATTGTTTTGCTTTATAGAGCGTAATCATTTAGTCGCTGTAGTCCGCCACAGGACTCATCAAAGATTCCAAACTCTCAATTGTTGCAGACATTGGGTCGAAGTATTCAGGAAGCATTAATGAGCCATCTTCAATGGCATATTCAATTGCTTCTGCAAGAGCGGTGTCTTCTTCCGAATCTGCATGATTAGAACGTTCATAGAGAACTACACCGATGAGTTCTTCCGCAGTTAATACATCACCCCAACCCGGCATGCCGCCTCCCACTACTCTTCCCGCAGCAGGGTCACCGTAGGTGTTACCCACGCCATACCCGTCAGACCCTTTTACAATCCAGTCATATTGGCTTTCCGCTGAAGGGAAAACTACCAACAACTCTCCATTATTTAAGGCTGGCCCACTTCCTCCTCCACCGTTTGCCCCATGACATGAAGCGCATCGAGCAGAGTAAATTTGTTCACCAACGGCAAGGAGTCCATATGTCTCTTCTGGTGGGCGTTCAAGGGTTCCAACATAAACGTACGCCCATAGCGGAAGGAATATAAGTGTGCTCGCTGCCCACCAAGGAATCTTTCTACGTTTATTAGCAGAAGAAACATAAGGAGCTTTAGGCTCTGGAGGAGCTTCAACTTGCGGAGTTTCTGATTTTGCTTCAACAACTTCAGATCCGGATTTTACTGGCGTCTCTTCTTTTGCAGGTTCGGGAGAATCAGTTTTTTCTCCGCGTGCTGCTTTAGAACGCTTTAGAAGATGTTCGGGTATTTCAGTCAACGTGGCCTCCAAGGCAACGGATCTGGTTTGGAAACATTAATACTAAATACTCTCGGCAGGGTAGCGGCGGACTGAAGATAAATGGTGCAATAACTCATAGATTTGTAAAATTGATTTACATAAATTCTAATCAGAAAATTCTTTCTCTGGTATAGCCGGATCCATATTTTAAGTGCTAGAAAAAATATTGTAGGAACTTTAAAAGAAGCACACCGCGTTAACGATTGGTCGGTTACGCTGGTTGTTATAAACTTTGTGCAATATTTCACTAAGTCCATCTACTGACTGAGGGAGCTGAAAATAATATGGTTGCGTTTGTCGTATCCATCATTGTTACCGCATTGTTGGCTCTCGGGATTAATTGGTATACAAAACGCTGTCCAGCAGACAAAGTCTTTACTTGGGGCGAATCTATGCTTTTTGCTACCTACGTATTTTTCATCTTTTGGTGGATTTACGGAGTTGTTCCTCATCAATGGCTTGTTTGGGCAGACAGTGAACTTAACTGGCGCCCTGATCGATATATCACCGGACCAAAACTCTTTTGGACAGGCGAGCAAGGAGTAGTCGAGTGGGCATTACCTTTCACTACGACCTATCAACTGATTCGTGACTTCATCGCTGTCGGGATCTATATCGTGGCTTTAGGTGGAAATATAGCGATGTGGAGATCTTGGCAACAAAGAGGCCAAGAAAAGAACGAACCAGCACCAACCTCAGAATATGGAAGACCGTTAATTAAAGATGGAGTGGGATCATGAGCAGTGTCGATGCAAACCCAGACCACCCAAAGTTTATTGATGATTATGTTTTACGCGAAGTTGACGCGGATTGGTTACTCAAAGCAGTAAAACCTAAGCAATTTATTCACATTGACCAATCTGAATGCATTATGTGCGAAGGGTGTGTCGACATATGCCCATGGAAGTGCATTCACATGGTTAAGACTGAGGCAATTGCAGAGTCAATTGGGACAGAAAAACCTGGTGATGATCCAAGCGACCATGTAATTTTTACTATTGATGATGATGCTTGTACACGATGTGCACTTTGTGTAGACCGTTGTCCAACAGGAGTTATTATTTTAGGTCGTGTTGGTGAACCTTCAGCCGAGGGAGATGCTCATCAACGCACAAATAGCCATGGATATGGCTATGGGATGAGACTGGCATAAAGAAGAACTAAAAATTTATTAAGTGTAGGGAAAGAGTTAAAAGGTGAGCGAAGAAAACGGTAAAAAGCCTGCAGGGCAAGCGCTTCAAGAGCGGCTTGGTCAAGCAGGCGACCGCATGCAGGACTCCCAAGCTTGGGCATCGATTTTCCGCCCAGGATCTATTTTCCGCAAGGGATATAGCGATAGTCCAAGAAACAGGTCCTACGTGATCATGAATAGCGTCATGTATCACCTCCACCCAGTCAAAGTTAAGCGACATGCGGTAAAAGTTAGTTACACACTTTGCCTTGGTGGTCTTAGTTTCTTCTTGTTTATCCTCTTGACGGTTACAGGAATTTTCTTGATGTTCTTTTATCGACCTACAGCCGCACAGGCATGGGACGATATACAAATTCTTCAAACCGCAGTTGGCTTTGGTCTATTGGTAAGAAATATGCATCGTTGGGCAGCTCACCTCATGGTTCTTACCGTTTTCTTACATATGGCAAGAGTTTTCTATCACGGTGCCTACAAGCCACCAAGAGAATTCAACTGGGTTATTGGAGTTATGCTCTTGCAGTTAACTCTTCTACTTTCATTCACTGGATATCTTCTACCTTGGGATCAGTTAGCTCTTTGGGCAGTGACTGTGGGAACCAACATGATGGGATTTACTCCAGTTTTCGGGGAACAAGTCCGTTTCGTTTTACTAGGAGGCGTAGAAATCGGTACAGATACATTACTTCGATGGTATGTACTACACGTTTTGATGTTGCCCTTTGTAATCGTAATCTTCATGGCTATCCATTTCTGGCGCGTCCGTAAAGACGGCGGCATCTCAGGTCCGCTGTAGGTAGGGGTATGAAGTGACAGAAATACCTGAACACCTACGTAAACGAGCGGAAGAAGCGCGCGCTAAAGCAGCTGGAACAAAAGGAGATAGTTCTTCATCTCCAGAATCAGACACACCAGTTGCTTCTGGTGAAGTCTCTTCAACTGATGAAAAAATTCCAGCTCATCTGCTTGATCGAGGGAAAGCGGCATCTGATCAACCAGCACCTGTTGAATCTTCTGATCCAGGTTTAGGAACGGGACCTGATGGTAATACTCAACGGTTGCTTGCCGTCGTAAAATCAGGATCCATTCAGGATACGAAAGCAACTCCTATAGATAAAGTTCACGTTTGGCCTCATCTTCTAGTAATTGAGTTTCTTGCAGCACTGGGTATCACCTTATTTACTCTCTTGTTTTCAATTTTTGTTAATGCACCACTGCTAGAACTGGCAGACTTCAATAAAACACCTAACCCGTCAAAAGCTCCTTGGTACTTTCTTGGGCTCCAAGAACTTTTGACAATGTTCCACCCGATGGTTGCAGGGGTAACAATTCCAGGTATGGGACTTATTCTTTTAGTGATGGCCCCCTATATGGATAAAAACCCTTCAAGAAAGCCAGAAGACCGTAAGTTCGCTATCTCGCTCTGGACAGTACATTTAATGTTTTGGGCAGTGCTAGTGATGATTGGGTCATTTTTCCGTGGCCCTGGTTTCAACTTCGTGTTCCCTTGGGACGCCGGACTTTTCTTCGAATTATGAGAACTGAACACATGCTTAATATTGACTCAAGGACAAGGAGCTAACCATGGTTATTGCTATTGCCATAATTATTCTTGTTCTTCTCTCAACAGTGCTTCTTGTAGGTGCCTCAAAACGTCGAGACCGTATCGCAACAGGACTATCAAAAGAAGCTAAGCAACGAGATAAATCCAATCCAGTTTTAACAGATATCCCCACTCAACCAAGTGGGCGTGAAGTAGAAGCAGCGGCAGTTGCTGCACGTAACGAAGTGCCAGCACCTGTAGTTGAATCAACTCCAGAAGAAACATTCGCTCCTCCTGATCCGCAAACTCTCGGAGTAACACGGCGGCAATTCTTTAACCGAAGTCTTGTTGGAATGATGGGGTTTGGCTTGTCGGGATTTGGCGCCGCTTGTATCGCCTTTTTATGGCCACAAGGAGTAAGTGGATTCGGATCAAAAATAAAAGTTGGGAATATGGTTGAAATCTTGGCTGAAATTGATGCGAACAATGGGTTTCTCTATAAACCAGAAGGTCGCATGTGGGTAACTGCTTACCCCAATAATGCAGTTGAGAAGGCACGTAATGCTTATTCTCCCGCAGAATTAAGTGGTATGACTGCTGGAGTCGATCAAGGATTTGAAGCAGGAGTTGTTGCTCTCTACCAGAAATGCCCACATCTAGGTTGTAGAGTACCAAATTGCGTTTCTTCCCAATGGTTTGAATGTCCATGCCATGGGTCTCAGTACAACCAAGTTGGAGAAAAACGTGGCGGCCCAGCACCCCGAGGTATGGACCGGTTCGGAGTTTCAGTTGACAACGGAGTTTTAACTGTAAACACAGGAATGATTGTTCAAGGTCCGCCAATCGGTATAAATACAACTGGTCAAGAAGCTGAAGGACCCAACTGCATAGGTCAGGCCGACCACTAGTCGCTGTTAAGGAGAAGTTAGAAACCAAATGTCCCAAATGATCCTCGCTGCAAGCACCCAGAGAACAATAGGTGTAGTTATTGCATCTGTCGTCGCGGTCGGATTCTTGGTATATCTGCTTTTTAGTTTCCGTATTGGTAAAAAAGAAATCGGTTCAGAAATTGAAATTGCTGCAAATCGTAAGGAACATGCAGACGATGATGAACTCGAAACACGCAAACTCGATTCTCATCTTGGTTGGTCTCTCGTAACATTGGCAGCAATATCTATCATTCTTCCTTTGTATTGGCTAATGGAACCTGCCCGTCAAGAAAATGCTGAATATGGTTGGGTGAAGCGTTTTGAAAAACGAGGAGCTGCAGAATACGAAGAAGCATGCGCGGGTTGTCATGGACCTGGTGGTGTAGGAGGCTTAACCTCATACACACTTACAGATAGCAATGGAGGATTTGTCGCTCAAGTTGACTGGAAAGCGCCCGCACTTACCACAGTGCTTTCAAGATTTGATGAGTCTGAAGTAACACACATACTGAACTATGGACGCGGAGGAAGTCCAATGCCTGCTTGGGGACTTCCAGGAGGTGGCCCGCTTACCGAACAACAAATTCACCAATTAGTGGTCTACTTACGTTCAATACAATTAGATCAGGAAGACATAATAACGCAAGTCAATTCTGGGTTAGCAGTAGGAGCACGAGTTATGGTTGCGGCTTCAAATCCTGAACTTTCTTCAGAAGAAATTGACACAGCTGTAGAAATTTGGTTGGAAGAAGCATCTCAACCAGAAAGTGAAAACTATTTGGACTATGGAGAATTATTGTTCAATAATTCAGCAGCTCAAGGCGCAAATAGTTGTGCCCGATGCCATACCCCAGGGTTCTCTTATGGAGCCGTGGATGCTGGAAACACTGAAGAATTGCTAACAATGTGGCCAAAACTAGAAGAGAGTGGAGTCTTAACGGGATGGCAACCTGGTAAAGGCGCAGTTGGGCCAAGCCTTGATGGTGTAACGGCACATTTCCCGACCGCAAATGACCAAGAAAGTTTCATCCATAGTGGTTCTGAAATGGGTATAAGTTACGGTAACGCTCGTATCGGAACTGGCGGCATGCCAGGGTTTGCCGGCAGGACCGATGATGACTTAACTGACAGAGAAACTGGGGCCTCAATTACATATAGTCAGATCTATACCCCTGAACAGATCGCCGCTATTGTTGCGTATGAGAGGAGTCTTGGATGAGCGAACTTATTTCATTGGCTGGAATCGCTTGGGACCCTCAAATTCGAGGCATTTTGACAGTCGCGACTGGTTCAGTCGTACTTCTTGGTTCAGTTTGGCTTATTATCTCCACTAACTCAGGAACAAGGGTGGGGACACTGATTGCAACTGCAGGGTTTTTTGGATGGATGGTAATTCTCGCTGCCACTTGGTGGATTTATGGAACAGGATGGAAAGGCGAAAATCCATCGTGGCAAGTAATTGATATTAATGTAGGCGACCTCGGGCAAAGCGGTCTTCCAGAGGCACGATTGCTACCAAACTCAGATGATTTGCAATCTGGTTATGAACTCGTTTTGGCTTCCAGCGACTCGCGTGCTCAAGCTGAATACAACACTCTCCCAAGTGCAGAAGAAAACCCTGACTTATCTGAAACCGAATTGGCTGAATTGCAAGCATCAGTTCAGCTAAAGAACGAAATCGTCACTAGATCAGAGTTAGCGGCAGTTGCTCCTGAAGTAACTGATGGTGCAGGTTTTGATGATATAGGTGGCTGGGAACTTCTTCCCACAACACTTGCAGGAGATGCTCAAGCCCAAGCGGTGGCCGATGTTCTAGAGCATCCTTCTTTGAATTTTTCATCAAGCGCAGACTTTAAACTGCTTGATGCTTATACCCGAGGAGGAAAAGACTCGCTGAAAGATAATCCAAACCGTCTTGACAGAATCGTTCAATGGATCACAAGTTCAGCACAATTTACTCATCCAACGCGCTACAGCATAGTTCAGCTACAAGAAGTAATTCCTCAAAACGTAGCCCCGGGAGAAACGCCTCCTAGACCTGTGGCTGACGAAAGCAAACCAGTTATTTCGGTGATCATGATCCGTGATCTTGGGGCCGTAAGACTTCGACCAGCTCTGGTGACTATTGGATCTTTATTCATCTTTTTAGCACTCTGTTATTGGCTTCACGTTCGGGATAAAGAAGTCATGACCCGACGTGAGGAGTTTGAAAAAACGGGGAAGTGAGATGGTGACTCTCACCATTATCGACGACGGTTTGGAGAACTGAAATGCTCGGTCAGTATCTTCCAATATTAGCCTTAGGGGTGCTTGCGTTTTTATTTGCAGCCTTAAGTTTTGTAGCGACAAAACTTTTAGCTCCACGTAACCCTAATGACAAGAAACTTGCTCCTTATGAATGCGGTATTGTCCCAACACAGAATAATCCAGAACGTTTTCCAGTTCGTTTCTTTCTCGTAGCAATGATCTTTATTGTCTTTGACATTGAAATCATCTTCTTTTATCCATGGGCATTAGCACATAGAGAACTTGGGGTATCGGGTCTTGTCGCAGTCCTCATTTTCTCTGCAGCAGTATTTGAGTCATTTATATATCTCATCGGAAATGGTGCTCTTGAATGGGGTCCAATCCGGAGAAGTCAATACGATTCTGATCAATCAGGTCAAATATCAACAGAACGTACTGCGCAGTCCACTGTCGTCCTTATACAAGAAACAGGAGTGCGACGCGTTGGCCTAGAAGGGCGACTAGAAAATGAAGAGGTGACTAGCTAATGGTAAGAATTCCGCTTCTCGGTGATACGAACAACATTGCGTCTGATGGATTAGAAGGATTAGAACACAATTTTGTTACCGCTCGTATAGAGGACTTGGTCAAGTGGTCGAGGGCAAGAAGTTGCTGGCCGGCAACTTTTGGTCTTGCTTGCTGCGCCATTGAAATGATGGCAACAGGAGCAGCACATTATGACCTAGCTAGATATGGAATGGAAGTTTTTCGTGCTTCACCTCGTCAAGCAGATTTAATGATCGTAGCTGGGCGAGTTTCACAAAAAATGGCGCCAATACTTCGTCAAATCTATGACCAAATGATGGAACCAAAATGGGTTATTTCAATGGGAGTTTGTGCATCAAGTGGAGGGATGTTCAATAATTACGCCATCGTCCAAGGTGTTGATCAGATAGTGCCCGTTGATGTTTACGCCCCAGGATGCCCCCCCGGCCCTGAAACACTGATGCACGCAATTCTTACGTTGCATGACAATATCCAAAGTGGAGAACTCACACGACGGAGAGAATTAAATCAAGGAGGGGCTGCCATTGATTTAGATCTTTCACCAATGAGTGCTGAAACACCAGTTGGTATTGTTGAGAAAGCAACGTCATGACTGAAAGTGAAGAATCAACTGAAGACGTAGAGGACAAAACCGAAGAATACTCAGGACCTACTTCCTATGGGGTCCCTGTTACTGAGTCACACGATCAAGTAATCCTGCATCCAACACCTGCACAATTATTAGAAACCATCACTCTGTTAAAAGAAGATGGTTTTTGTATGGCCATTGATGTCACAGCAGTTGACTATTTAACGTATCCTGGCCGAAAAGATTTACCAGAAGGATTGAATCCGGAACGTTTTGAAGTAGTTATTTCGCTAATTAACCACGAACAAGGAAAACGAGTTCGCCTCCGAGTGCAAGCCGGAACCGATAACCCAACTGTTCCTTCTCTGTTTGATTTATTTCCAGGAACGGAAGCTATGGAAAGAGAGGTTTGGGATCTATTTGGTGTCACTTTTGAAGGGCATCCAGATCATTCACGTATTCTTCTTCCCGACAACTGGGAAGGTCATCCACTACGAAAAGACCATGAAGTTGGACGAATTCCTGTTCAATTTTCTCCTGAAGTAGGGAGACATTAATGGTGAATAGAAAAGAGTTACTTCTTGGAGAGCCTGAGAGAGTTTTCAGGCGAGAAGAAAGCCCAGTTCTTCGACTTAATGAAGAAGAAGCAAATGCTGCAATTGATGAAACAGATTCTCTTGACGACGATCATCGCATGATTTTAAATATGGGCCCCTCTCATCCATCTACACATGGTGTATTGCGCCTTATGTTAGAGATGGAAGGAGAAACTATTCTTCGCTCTAAACCAGTAATTGGTTATTTACATACTGGAATGGAGAAAACAGCTGAAGGTCTTAGTTACCTACAAGGGGCAACCAACGTCACGCGTATGGATTATGCCGCCCCACTTTTCTCAGAACTAGCTTTTTCTTTAACCACTGAAAAACTTCTTAATATTGATGTTCCACCTAGAGCGACGTGGATACGCATGCTTATGTGCGAACTCAATCGAGTTTCTTCTCACCTACTTTTTCAAGCAACTAACGGTATGGATCTAGGCGCAGTCTCCATGATGATCTACGGATGGAGAGAACGTGAAGAGGTTCTTCGTTTTTTCGAAAAAGTTACCGGGCTACGAATGAACCATAACTATATTCGGCCAGGTGGTGTGGCAGCAGACCTTCCGGAAGGATGGCGAGAAGATGTAAAGAAACTACTGGAAATAATTCCTCCTCGGCTAGAAGAATACGATACTTTACAAACCAATCAACCCATTTTCCGTGAGCGATTGCAAGGTGTAGGTGTCATGAATCCTGCTGAAGCCCTTGCGTTATCTGCAACAGGACCAATTCTCCGATCTACAGGCTACGTCTGGGACCTCCGTCGTCATATGCCCTATTTGGCATATGACGAAGTTGATTTCGATGTTGTAGTAGGAACTTATGGAGACTGCTTCGATCGCTTTGCAATTCGATTAAATGAAATTCGTGAATCCCTAAAAATAATTGAACAGATTCTCGAACTAATGCCTGAGGGTGATTACCGAATTCAAAACAAAAAAGTCACCCCACCTCCTCGGGCAAGAATTGATGAATCAATGGAAGCTTTGATACACCACTTCAAAATCTTCACAGAAGGTTTTCATGTTCCTGAAGGTGAAGCCTACGTAGCAGTAGAAAGTCCTAGAGGAGAACTTGGCTGCTACATCGTCTCTGACGGAGGACCAAACCCGTACCGGATGCATATACGCGGACCAAGTTTCGTAAACCTTCAAACTCTGCCGCACCTAATGGAAGGTGGACTCATAGCAGATGGGGTAGCGGTAATTTCCTCAGTAGACCCAATCATGGGAGAGGTAGACCGATAATGGCTTACTTCACTGAGGAAAATCTTCGTCGAGCTCATGAAATCATCGACAGTTATCCTCGCGCTAAGTCAGCGTTAATTCCATTACTTCATCTAGCCCAAGAACAAAACGGTTGGATTACAAATGAAGCAATGACACATATCGCTGAGTTAACCGATGTCACTTCAGCTGAAGTTCTTGGAACAGGCAGTTTCTATGAAATGTTTAAATTCCATCCGGTAGGAAAGTACTTAATAAACGTGTGTACAAATATTTCTTGCCAACTATTAGGAGGAGAGGAATTACTGCATCATGCAGAAGCAGCTCTAGGAATTACAGATGGCGAAACGACAGAAGACGGTCTTTTCACTCTCGAAGATGTGGAATGCATTGCAGCATGTACGGAGGCTCCTTGTTTCACAGTAAATTATCGATATTTTCATCGGGCTGATGAAAATATTTTTGATGAGGTTGTAGCTGAACTTCGCTCTGGTAGAAGCCCATTAGATAAGGGCAAACAAGGCGATAGTGGTGATATTCCTTCACATGGGACACTGTCTCGGATACAACAACATATTCCGATAGATAGAAAAGCGGGAATAACCCCTCCAGAAGACTCTAAGACGGCTCCTGTTTGGATGGAAAAAAATACAGAAGAGGCTAAGTCATGAATAACTCAGCTCCTGCTTTCGCAGCCGGTTACATCAACAACGACGGACCTAAGCTCATCACTGAACGGTTTCAATTTGAAGACTCTTTCACTCTTGAAAGATTTCTAAATACAGGCGGATATAACGGGCTCAGAAAAGCACTGGAGAAAAAACCTTCAGAAGTACACGACGAAGTACGGGAAGCCGTATTGCTTGGTCGCGGCGGAGCTGGATTCCCAGCTGGAGTGAAATGGGGGTTTTGCCCAGAGGGAGTATGGCCTCGATATCTCGTAGTAAATGGAGACGAAAGTGAGCCTGGCACTTACAAAGATCGTCTCTTAATGGAACGTGACCCGCATCAATTAATCGAAGGATGTCTGATTGCTTGCTATGCGTTGGGTCTCTCGCAATGCTTTCTTTATGTAAGAGGAGAAATGGCATTAGCCCAAGAACGCATAGCAAACGCATTAAATGAAGCGTATGAAGCCGGTTACGTAGGTCGAAATATTCTTGGTCAAGACTTTTCAGTTGACATCGTCCTCCATTGGGGCGCTGGGGCCTACATAGTTGGTGAAGAAACAGCGCTTATAGAAAGCCTTGAAGGAAATAGAGGAATGCCACGTCTTAAGCCTCCGTATTTTCCAGCGGCAATAGGGCTTTATGGGCAACCAACGATCGTAAACAATGTAGAAACTCTTTCGAACATTCCGTGGATTATCGACAATGGTGCTTCCGCATATAAAGAGATGGGATCTGAAACGTCTCCCGGAACACGCCTATTCGCTATATCCGGTCATGTAAATAGACCAGGGGTCTATGAAGTCGAACAAGGAGTCACCACATTTCGTGATTTATTTTACGGAGAGAATTTTTGCCAAGGAATTCGAAACGGAAAAGAACTAAAAATGTTCATCCCCGGAGGTGGATCCGCTCCTTGGTTCTTTGAAGAACACTTAGATTTACCTTTAGAAGCTCGCCCGATCGGAGACGCAGGTTCAATGCTTGGGTCCGGTGCAATAGTGGTAATGGATGAAACCACAGATGCGGTTAAAGCATGTCTGAGAGTGGTGCGGTTTTTTGCTAGAGAATCTTGTGGAAAATGTTCACCTTGCCGAGAAGGAACCACTTGGGAAGAAAAAATCTTACGTCGGATCTATGAGGGAGATGGCCGGCCATCAGATATCGAACTCCTTCTAGACATCGGAGATAACATAAGTCCAGGTCCCTATCCGGTCGCAGCTTTTAGCGAACAAGATCTTGAAGCTGTTCCATTTCCTCCTCGTCAAACCACAATATGCCCATTAGGTCCATCGTCTGTTGCACCTATTACTTCAGCAATTCGCCGGTTCAGGACTGAATTTGAAACTCTCATAACTCAGCGTGACAGTATTCCGGTCTCTGCTGCCCCGATTGAGGTAGAGCAATGAGTGAAGAGAACACAGGCGAAATAGAAGTCACTCTTAACGGTGAAAAATTTATAGCAAAACCTGGAGAGCTCTTAATTGATGCGGCCGAGAGGATGGGAACCGAAATTCCAAGATTTTGCCATCACTCTCGTCTTAAGCCAGTAGGTATGTGCCGTATGTGTCTTGTAGAAGTCGACACAGGGAGAGGTCCGAGTTTGCAGCCATCTTGCATGCTGACTTGTCAACCAGGAATGACAGTTGATACTGAATCAGAAAAGACATTAAAAGCCCAAGATGGGGTTTTAGAATTTCTTCTCATCAATCATCCTCTTGATTGTCCAATATGCGACAAGGGTGGAGAGTGTCCATTACAAGATCAGACACTCGCATATGGACCTGGTGAAAGTCGTTACATAGAGCAGAAACGTAACTTTGAAAAACCAATACCAATCAGTGAAAATGTCTATCTCGATCGTGAAAGATGCATCCTTTGTGACCGGTGCACTCGATTTGCAGATGAAGTAGCGGGAGACAAACTTATACACTTCCAAGGACGCGGATCTCAGACTGAAGTCAACACCTTCCCTGATGAACCATTTAGCTCTTATTTCAGTGGTAACACAGTACAGATATGTCCCGTTGGAGCACTCACCGCTCGACCATACCGATTCAAAGCCAGGCCATGGGATTTAGAAGAAGCAGAATCAACGAGCGCGTTTGACTCTGTCGGAAGTCGCATCTCCATACATGCTTCAAGAAATCAAGTTTTACGAATCCAAGGAGTGGACTCAGACAGCGTTAATTGGGGATGGATCTCTGATAAAGAACGATTCATATTTGAGGCTTTTAGTAATGTAGACCGTCTTGATACCCCGTTAATAAACAAAAAAGAAACTGAAAATTCGCAACAAGACAAGTCATCTTGGCCTGAATCTCTAAAAGCTGCTGCTAGTGCACTCAGGGAAACTTCCTCAGACCGAATCGCCATATTGGGAGGTTCTCGTTTAACTAATGAGTCACAGTATGCATGGACGAAAGTCGCTAAAGGGATTTTAGGAACAGACAATATAGATGCTCAGATGGGAGACGGTCTTTCCCCAGAATTTTTATTAGGGTTACCCCGTGCGACAATAAATGACGCCTGTAAACCAGGTGGAACAATTGTCCTTTTAGGACCTGATCCAAAAGAAGAACTCGGATCGCTCTACCTTCGTCTCCGGCATGCCGTAGTGCATGACGGAGCAACCCTTATTGAACTAACTCCAACATCAACTGGATTAACTCCATATGCTGCCCACAGTCTTCGAGTCCGGCCAGGAGAAACTACTGAAGTGGTGCGGTCCATGTTTGGCGAAGGAGGAGTAGCCCCAATTGGAGGAGTAGACCCAGAAGATGCGAAAAAAGCTGGGTCACTATTACAGGCTGCAGACAGTGTCACTGTTCTACTTGGACGTTCTTCGTTAGCGGAAACCGAGGGGCCAGTAATAGATGCTGCTTTGGCATTACACGATCGTCTCGCTGATGTCCAGTTCCTTTCTTTGATACGCCGGGGAAATATTCATGGAGCATTTGACATGGGGATGGCCCCCAATTTATTACCTGGCAGAACGACTCTTATCAGCCATCAAGCGTCTATTAAAGAAATCTGGCCAACATTACCCACAACAAGAGGCCATGATGCCGTTCAAATTATTGAATCAGCAGCCGAGGGAAAAATTGATGTTCTAGTGCTATTAGGAGCAGACCCACTTAACGATTTTCCTGATAAAAGTCTTGTCGCAGAAGCTATTGAAAAAACAAAAACCATTATTTCAGTAGATTTATTCCCAACCGATACGACCCGTAAAGCAGATATTGTGTTTCCGGCTGCTGGGCCAACAGAAATAGACGGAACTTTCACCAACTTAGAAGGACGCATAAGTCTAATTTCAAGAAAAGTTTCTCCTCCAGGTACCGCCCGCCCTGATTGGATGATCGCAGTTGATCTCGCTAGATATCTTGACAAAGATCTGGGCTTTAGCTCAGTTGAGGAGATATGGGAAGAAATAGAAAAAATCTCCCCTATCCATCAAGACATAATTCATTCTCTATCTGAGCAATCACGAGAAGGGGTTCTCGTCAAAGGAGAGTTTGAGCTATCACGACCAGAAGAAACAAAGGTTCAAAGTCGTGATGCCTATTCATTCCGTCTGGTGGTTACGAGAACAATGTATGACCAAGGAACCTTTAACGCATATAGTCAGTCTCTTGTTGGATTAGCCCCAAAAGCCTCTCTAGGTTTCGAGCCAACTGATTTTTCTGCTTTAGGAGTAGAGGTTGGAGAAGAAGTGGAAGTGGTGGGTCCAAAGGGACCAGTTGTATTACCAGCAAAACCAGACTCAAAAGTAGCTAAGGGAACTGTTCACGTTGGGCATAACCACATAGGATTTTCTGCAACAGAACTAATTGATGCATCTGTTCCCGTAACTGACTTAACGGTGGTTTCAAAATGATGATTCTTGGAACAGATCCGCTTTTAAGCGGGAACGTTGATCTCACAGTTGTATTAATTGTTCTCATGAAAGTCGGAATCGCTTTTGTATTCTTACTCGTAGCAGTCATGTTAATGATCTGGTTTGAGAGAAAACTGATCAGCGATATGCAAAATCGAATTGGACCATCAGTAGCTGGGCCTTGGGGAATACTTCAAACACTTGCAGACGGCATCAAACTATTTTTCAAAGAAGATCTAATACCCGAGCGCTCAGACCGGTTTGTATTCAAACTTGCTCCATATTTATCTCTTATTCCTGCATTTTTAGTTTTTGCTATTGTCCCAATCGGTGGAGATTTTCGTAATGATAATGGTGGTGTTGTTACCTGGTTTGGTCGTGAAACCTTAGTTCAAGTCGCTGATCCACCTATCGGTGTTTTATTTTTCCTCGCCATGTCTTCAATAGCTGTATATGGAGTCATGCTTGCTGGATGGTCTTCAGGATCTAAGTACCCACTATTAGGTGCAGTTCGATCTTCTGCTCAAATGATTAGTTACGAAGCTGCCCTTGGGCTCTCAATAGCAACAGTGTTCTTAATGAGCGGAACTCTGTCAACAAATGGAATAGTTTCAGGACAGTCAACATGGAATTGGAACCTAGTTACTACCGGAGTGGTTCCATTCATAATCTTTGTTATTGCTGGAACTGCTGAACTAAACCGACCACCATTTGATCTCGTAGAAGCAGAACAAGAATTAGTCGGTGGATTCCATACTGAATACAGTGCTTTGCGTTTCGCCCTATTTTTTCTAGCGGAATTCATGAACGTCATAACTATGTCTGCAATAGCCGTAACACTTTTTCTTGGTGGCCCTAACGGTCCAATCCTGATCGAAGCTATTCCATGGATTTGGCCACCAATCTGGTTCTTCTTGAAAGTAGGAGTATTCCTTTTCGTCTTCGTTTGGCTTCGAGCCACCCTTCCAAGGCTTCGTTATGACCAACTCATGGATTTAGGGTGGAAGGTACTTATACCTGCATCTCTTGGCTGGTTCTTGCTTATTGCAGCACTCAATATTGCAAATGATCAAGGCTGGCAATCTTGGATAGTCATTTTGGTTGGATTAACAGCTATCAGTGTTGGAGCCTTAGCTTTAATGGCAGCTATTCGTAAAGCAAAAATGCAAAGAGCTTCTCAAGCATTTGAGGAGGCAAACTAATGGGATATTTGCAAGGATTTGCAGTTACTTTTCGAAAATTATGGGAAAAAAGAGTAACCGTTCCTTATCCAGAGAGTAAGAGAGACAAACCTGCACGACTTCATGGAAGACATGTACTGAATAGATATGAAAACGGTATGGAGAAATGCATTGGATGCGAACTCTGCGCCGGAGTCTGCCCAGCAGATTGTATTTATGTTCGCGGGGCAGACAATCCAGAAAATGAACCAGTTTCACCTGGTGAGAGATATGGATTTGTATATGAAATTAACTACCTTCGCTGTATTCACTGTGACTTATGTGTTGAAGCCTGTCCTACACAAGCAATAACTGAAACGAAACTATTTGAATTTTCATTCACTAATCGTGAAGATGCGGTCTATACCAAAGATGAATTAATCGTAGATGAGTCAACAGGGCTGCCTCAACATCTTCCTTGGGAAGACTGGCGACCAGGAGAAGATTTACAAACCTCAGCGTGGATGAGAGCTACCTCCCCAAGCGGTTCTAGCGAATATGTTGGAAAAGTCGCTTGGGATAGCGAACTTGGCTATGGAATACGTGCACCCGAAGACAACCAGATTGAAGAAAGCTGATAATGGAATTAGCTGTCTTCATCATCTGCAGTGCAATAGTTCTCTCAGGTGCATTGGGAGTTTTGATAGCAAATAATCCTGTGCATGCAGCGCTCTTTCTCGTAGAGACTTTATTTGGAATAGCCGTGCTCTTTATTTTGTTAGACGCAACTTTTTTAGCAGCCGTCCAAGTTGTTGTTTACGCAGGAGCAATTGTCATACTCTTCCTCTTTGTAATAATGCTTTTGGGTGTTGATAGAGCAGATGATCTTGGAATTGAACCAATATCTGGACAACGGCCATTGACGATAGTTATTGGATCTTCAATTTTGGGATTGATGCTCACCACACTCTTAATTTCTGTAAGTGGGCCTACAGGAACTTCCACATCGGTATCAGAAGTCTCATTAGGAGGAACTAACACCAAAAATCTTGGGGGAACTCTTTTCCATGACCACTTATTTGCAGTCGAACTTACTGCTCTTCTGCTAACAGTTGCCATTGTTGGTGCAATAGCACTAGCTCGACGGCTCAAAGGTCCACTTCAACCAATACCAATTCTTGAAACAACTAATGATGAAAGACCGTCACCTGAAGATAACGGGGATGTGGAGTAATGGAAGTAACCACAACTTGGTATCTCGTTCTTGCAGCAGTTCTTTTTACCATAGGAGCGGTTGGCGTCCTCATACGCAGAAATCCACTTGTTCTTTTCATGTGTGTGGAATTAATGCTTAATGCCGTGACATTAACTTTTGTTGCATTTAATTCAGCTCTTGGGGGACTAGGTGGCCAGATGGCAGTTTTTTTTGCACTTGTCGTAGCCGCTGCCGAGGTAGTAATCGGATTAGCGATCATCGTCGCTATAGCTCGCAGACAACCAACTACTGCTATTGACGACTTTTCAGGGTTGAAGGGATAACTGATGTCTGATTTAGTTTGGTTAATCCCAATGCTCCCGCTAGTAGGTTCAATAACTTTGTTACTCTTTGGTCGTCGCATAGGAGAACCCAGATCAGGATGGCTTGCTACCGCAACCGTACTCACCTCGTTTGCAGCAACATTAGGCATTTATATCGATCTTCTTTCACGCGACGAACATCATCGCCGAATTACTTCTTCTCTATTTACGTGGGTTCCAGCGGGAGATTTTTCCGTAGATGTCGGTTTTCTTATTGATCCATTATCACTGACAATGTGCTTATTCATTACAGGGGTTGGAGCACTAATACATCTTTACTCCATCGGATACATGCACGGAGACCACAACTTCAGTCGATTTTTCGCTTACTTAAATTTATTCACATTCTCCATGCTGATGTTGGTCCTTGGAGACAACCTCTTACTGACATTCTTAGGTTGGGAAGGCGTCGGCGCTTGTTCATATCTATTAATTTCTTTCTGGTTCACAGAAGAGAAAAATGCCTCAGCAGGTAAAAAAGCATTCATTACAAATCGCATCGGTGACTGGGGATTCATGATCGCGATCTTCTTAACCTTTTTTACTTTTGGCAGCATTAATTACACAGAAGTGCTTGATACAGCAGCCTCAGGGCAGATTCTTGAATCCACAGCAACATTAATAGCCGTGATGTTATTTATCGGAGCGATTGGGAAATCCGCCCAGTTCCCCTTATACCTATGGTTACCTGATGCTATGGCTGGTCCAACACCAGTTTCAGCTCTTATTCACGCCGCAACCATGGTCACCTCCGGCATATACCTACTGACCAGAGTGAATCCAATACTTGCTGACGCTGCGTCATGGGTCCCAACAATGATTGCATGGGTTGGAGTGGGGACTGCTTTATTTGCTGCCACGATTGCAGTAGCACAAAATGACATTAAAAAAGTTTTGGCATACTCCACAGTCAGTCAACTTGGTTACATGTTTCTGGCAGTTGGGACCGGCGCATATGTAGCTGCAATATTTCACATGGTGACTCATGCGTTCTTTAAAGCGCTTCTCTTTCTTGGGTCTGGGTCAGTGATACATGGCATGAATGGTGATCAAGATATGCGGCATTATGGCGGCCTACGTCGATTCATGCCGATCACAAGCGCTACATTTATTGTCGGATGGCTAGCTATAGCCGGAGTGCCTCCCTTTTCTGGCTTTTGGTCAAAAGATGAAATACTTGCTTTTGCTTGGAATGAATCCCCAGCTCTCTGGGCGTTCGGATTACTAACCGCCGTTTTAACAGCTTTCTACATGACTAGACAGGTCGTTCTCACTTTCTTTGGTCGCTATAGATTCACTGATGCACAACCAGAAGAGATAACAGCGGCTTGGCAAGCACGTATAGAAAAAGCCACAGAAGTAATTGCAGATCTTGCTAATGAAATTGAAAAAGTTCAGAAGGAAATAGAAGAGGCACGTTCACAAGCTGAGACTGCTAGAACAAAATTAAGTGAAGCACAAAAAGCTGTAAATGAACTAGTCCCTAATGATGACACTGAATCAGACCCCGAAGCTTTAGCCGCTGCTGTAATTGAAGCAGAAGACCAGGTCCTCGCTGCTGATCAGAAGCTTCATGAACTCGAAAACTCCTTGCAACTTTCAGAAGAAAATTGTGAATTAGCACAAAAAGAACTGGAAGAAATAAAGGATGAATCGGAAACCGATTCTTCAGTATCGAATTCCATTCTTGATGATGCTCCAGACACCAGCAAAATCCAAGAGTACTTACCAACAGAAGTCAAAGAACGAATTGAACATCACCCTCATGAGTCTCCGTGGACAATGACCCTCCCTTTAGTAATCCTTGCTGGACTAGCCACAGTGGCTGGTTTGATCCAGCTTCCATTCTCAGGAACGCTCAAACGACTTGAACATTGGTTAGAACCAACTTTATTTGGTAACGAAGTTCACTTGCATGTTGAAACTAGCACGATGTGGATATTGGCAGTAGTAGCCATCATTGGTGGACTTATTGGGATCTCAATCGCAATCATGACGTATCAAAAGAAACGTATTCGCTATGCAATTTTCGAGCAGCCTCTATTAGCTGATGCTTGGACCGTTGATAAGAAAGTGTCTGATTTTATGGGAGGGCCAGGAATTAAAGGATTCAAAGCGGTTTCTTCATTTGATAGTCGAGTGATTGACGGTGCTGTTAATGGAGTCGCAAGACTCATCAAATGGAAATCTAAATCCGTTCAAAAAATCCAAAACGGTTTCATAAGGACTTATGCAGCTTTGATAGGAGTCGGAGTTGTTGCTTTGCTCTGCTGGTTTTTAGTGAGGTCAAATATTTTATGAGCACCGCACTTCTTGCTTCGTCGACCTCAAGCAGTTTTCCTGTTTTACCGTCACTAATAATAATTCCCCTTATTGGGGCGTTATTAGTTGCGGTAACTTCTCGCCAGAGACCAGAACTATTGAAACTTATTGCTGTCATAACATCTGTGACTACAGGGGCTATCTCAATTTGGCTTTTATCAGCATTCGATTCAACCCCTGGGTCTGCCGAATTTCAATTCGGCAGCCAGCAACAATGGTTATCAGACCTCGGTATTTCATGGACTTTTGGAATCGATGGAATCTCTTTATTCTTAGTTGTCCTAACTGGGGTGCTTTTCCCACTAGCCCTTCTTGCTACCAACCCAGAACACAGCAATAGAGCATGGTATGGCTGGCTTTTAGTTCTAGAGGCAGGCGTCATGGGAGTATTTGTCAGTCTTGATTTAGTCATGTTTTTCTTGTGTTTCGAAGCAGTTCTGGTCCCAATGTATTTCCTCATTGGGCGGTGGGGTCATGACAATCGAACTTATGCAGCCACAAAGTTTTTTCTCTACACCATGGCTGGTTCTGCACTTATGCTGGTCGGAATTCTTGCTTTAGCATTTCTCCATGCTGAGGCAACAGGTGGATCAATTACATTTGACCTCGTAGAGATCGCAGAGGCTCAAAGTTTGGCAACCACGACTGCAAGATGGGTGTTCTTATCTTTCGCACTTGGTTTTGCGGTAAAAGTCCCAATCTTTCCGTTACACACTTGGTTGCCAGATGCGCATACCGAAGCTCCTACTGCAGGATCAGTTATTCTTGCTGGTGTTTTACTCAAGCTCGGAACATATGGCTTTTTAAGATTTGGTTTGTATCTATTTCCTGAAGCATCGCATTATTTCGCACCAGTATTTCTAACTCTGGGAGTAATAGGGATTCTTTATGGCGCAGTGGTAGCAACCATGCAGAAAGACCTTAAGCGTCTTGTTGCTTATTCATCTGTTGCACATCTTGGTTTCATAGTCCTTGGAACTTTTGCTCTCAATACAGAGGGTATTACAGGTGGACTTTTACAAATGATCAACCATGGCATATCAACTAGCGCCCTTTTCTTACTAGTGGGAATGATTTACGAACGGACACACACACGACAAATACAAGAATTAGGGGGCCTTCAACGGTCGGCTCCACTTATGGCAGGAATTTTCACACTGGTCATGCTTTCTTCAATAGGACTACCAGGGTTAAATGGTTTTGTCGGAGAGTTCCTTATTCTCCTCGGAGTTTTCAATGCTCACCGTTGGTGGGCAGTAGTTGCAACAATTGGAGTCGTTCTCGCTGCCTTATATTTACTTTGGGCTTATCAACGAGTATTCCATGGTCCAACAAAAGAAGATAAAGAAGATATACGAGATTTATCTCTAAAAGAAAAACTAGTTCTTGGGCCTCTTGTTGCTCTAATTATTTTTATGGGCGTTTACCCTCGTCCAGTTATAGAACGTATGGAACCTGCAGTGGATGCACTCATTGAACACATTGAGACTCACGTCGATGAGTTCCGTGAGCCAATTACTCAAAAGGGATCAAGTATCGGGGAGAGTAATTCCTCTGATCATGGAGTGGACGAATGATGTTTGCTGAATTACAAACTATTCCAAGTCCAGAAGTATTGTGGTGGGCTTTAGTTCCGCTTCTCTTAACCGGGGGAGGTGCAGTAGTCCTTCTCACTTTTGCTTCGATAAAAAGTAATCTTCCATCATGGTTTTCGGCTTTGTGGGTGGCTGGAATTTCCACAGCAGGCTTTATTTCTTTGTTCCCAATATGGAATCGCATTGCGGAAGAAGGCCCAAAAACATTTCTTGCAGGATCTGTAGGAGTGGATCACAGCTCAGTTTTCATTACAGGAATCCTCATTCTCGTAGTTATTGCGACAATCGCTCTAGCGCATCCTTATTTAAAACGAGAAGATCTACCAGAAGTGGAATTTTACGTCTTGTTGCTTCTTGCAGCTGCAGGAGGAATAGTGATGGCCTCCGCCAATGGGCTCATAGTGATGTTCCTTGGAATAGAAATACTCTCCTTAGCCACTTATGTACTAGCGGCGTATCACTTGCGAAAAATTCAATCTCAAGAAGCAGCTCTCAAATATTTCATACTTGGCGCATTTGCATCAGCCTTTTTGCTTTATGGAATTGCTTTAATTTATGGCGCAACTGGCTCCACAAATCTTATTGAAATTAAAGAGTGGCTTTCTGCAAATATTCTTTTTGATGATGGTCTTCTTTTAGCTGGATTCGCGATGTTGCTTGCAGGATTAGGTTTTAAAGTTGCTGCAGTCCCGTTTCATGCTTGGACTCCAGATGTATATCAAGGTGCACCAAGTCCTGTTGTCGGATGGATGGCAGCAGGGGTAAAAGCAGCTGGATTTGCAGCGCTCTTGCGGGTATTTGTAGCCACATTTGGCTCGTATGTGTCTGACTGGAGCCCAGCAATAGCAGCTTTAGCTATTGCTTCAGTTCTAGTTGGATCTATAGGAGCTGTTGTCCAAACAGATGTTAAAAGGATGTTGGCTTATTCTTCGATAACTCATGCTGGATTTTTATTAATTGGAGTAGAAGCAGCAACTGAACGGGGTACAGCGGCAACGTTTACTTACCTCGCAATATATGCATTTCTTGCGACTGGAAGTTTTGCAGTTATTTCACTAGTTGGAGATCAAGGCGATAACCAACACGATCTAGAGGCCTATAAAGGTTTAGGAATACGCAAACCAGTTCTAGCAGGAGCGTTCACGATTCTTTTACTTGCACAAGCCGGAGTGCCCTTTACTGCTGGGTTCATAGCAAAGTTTGGAGTTATAGCAGCAGCAGTTGAAGCTAGATCTTGGACACCCGCTATAGTCGCGATGCTAGCTACAGCGATCGCCGCTTTTGTTTATTTACGCATCATTGTGAGCATGTATCTATCTGAGCCTTCCGAAGAAAAAGAACTATTTATCGATAATGGAGGCCGTGTAGTTATAGCAGTATCAGTGGCCTTAACTATTGTCGTAGGAATCTTTCCTTCACTGTTAGTAGATCTTGCAAAAGATGCAATCCCAATTTTGGTAGGAGGGTAAATGTTTAAATATTCATTTGGTTCCCCAAAGGCAGCCATTCCGGCAGATAATCTGTATTTAATGCCAATTATTCAGGGTTGGTGTTGGTCTTTGCCCATTGAAATAGTTAGGTTTTAGTTCCGTGTCTGAGTTCCTTCGTAGTTGGTTGACCCTAGTTCTTTTTGGCGGCTTAGCCGTTGTTCTTGTGGGCACTTTTCTCGGATTGGGAAGTCTTATTCGTCCGCGTAAAGCCACACCTGAAAAGATCATCAACTATGAGAGCGGAGTAGATCCACAAGGGGACATGTGGAGCCAATCAAACATTAGATATTACGTTTTTGCACTGATGTTTGTATTGTTTGATGTTGAAGCTGTCTTTATCTTTCCATGGGCGGCACGACTCGAAATCTATGGTGTTTTCGGCTTAGTAGAGATGGCTATTTTCATTTTCATTCTTGCTCTCGGGTTATTTTATGCTTGGCGGAAAGGTCTTCTTCGATGGGTTTAGTAGAAAACGGCAAGCTTCCAAAACCATTAACAGCGCTACTTAATGTCAGCCGGAAATATTCTCTTTGGGTGTATCAGTGGGGATTAGCTTGCTGCGCTATTGAAATGGGAGCCGCATTTGCTTCGCCTCGTTATGACGTGATGCGTCTTGGAGTAATTCCGTTTCCTGCAAGCCCTCGTCAAGCAGACATGGTTGTTATAGCGGGTACCGTGACAGACAAAATGGCTCCCGTGGTACGCAGACTTTATGAGCAGATGCCAGAACCAAAATATGTAATTTCTATGGGGTCATGCTCAAATAGTGGCGGACCATATTGGGATAGTTATTCAGTTACTAAAGGTGTTGATCAAATAATCCCAGTTGATGTTTATGTTCCTGGTTGCCCCCCAAGACCTGAAGCCCTATTAGAGGGGATAGTGCTGCTCCAAGAACGAATTGCATCAGAGGATATGACTGAGCGCTGGAACGGTGATCCAATTGTCGTCTCCTGAAGAAACAAACGAAGAAGAAATTGAAATTCCAAAACGAGATGATGCTCGAGAAGATTTGATAGCAAAATTAAAAGATGATCTAGGAGAATCACTTGTCGCTACAGAAATAATTGCGGAAATTGATGTTTGGGCACGTGTTTCAAAAGAAGCATGGTTAGAAACTGCACAAGTCCTTTTGAAACGCTACAACATGAAGTATTTCAATTTCCTTTCAGCTATTGATTGGCTACCGTCACCTTTCGGCCGTGATATGGATGCTCAAGTAGATCAACCAGAACCAGTTACACCAGAAGAAATGACTTGGGGAACAACAGGAGGAGAAACAAGATTCCAACTATTAGCAAGAGTGCATGACCCAGAAAACCATTTGGGGATTTCTTTAAAAGTTGATTTAGAGGACAACGATCTCTCTATTGAATCATGGTCTTCTATTTATCCTGGAGCAGACTGGCACGAACGAGAAGTTTCTGAAATGTTCGGAATCACTTTCTTAAATCACCCTAACCCAGTGAAGCTGTATCTCCCAGGAGATTTTGAGGGTTATCCGATGAGAAAAGATTTCGCTTTACTTGCTCGCCGGATAAAACCATGGCCGGGCATAGTCGATGTTGAAGATATGCCTGGAGAAGAGTCCGAAGAAGATGAGGTGGATGCATGAGCGACACCGCTGACACCAAACAAATGGCTTACATAGCTGCACAGGCAGCAGATGCCAGAGTCAATCTTGAAATTGAAACAGAAGGAATGACTCTCAATATTGGACCACAACACCCAGCTACACATGGGACCTTGCGTATCGTGGTCAGGCTTGATGGAGAACAAGTCATTTCAGCTGAACCACTTATGGGGTATATGCATCGGGGCTACGAAAAATTAACTGAGGTACGGACCTACCCACAAGTCACAACTCTGGTTAACCGAATTGACTGGTTAGGAAGTTTTGCTAACGAAGTCCCATTTATTCTTGCAGCAGAGCAGTTGATGGAAGTAGAAGCCCCGCCGCGAGCTCAATGGATACGCACGGCTCTCTTTGAAATGTCACGTATCGCAAATGTAGTCCTTTTCCTTGGAGACATGGGAGTGCAACTAGGAGCCGTTACTCCTGTGTTTTTCGCTTTTCGCGACCGGGAATTTATTTTGAACCAGATTGAGGCAGTAACGGGTGGAAGATTCCATCCGAACTTTGATCGGATCGGTGGTTTAAAAGATGATCTCCCAAAGGGCTGGATAGATGAAACACGAGGAGTACTCAAAAGAATTCGGAACTTCTGTGATGAAATTGAAACTCTGGTTGTCGGGAATGAAATTTTCCAATCACGGACAAGAAACATTGGGGTCATACCTGCTGACATTGGTCTTTCCTACGGGTTATCAGGAGCAAATATTCGTTCTAGTGGAGTTGATTGGGATATACGACGAGACGGTGGGGTAGGACTAGTCCACAACGAATTAGATTGGAAAGTATGGACGCACCCTGATGGTGATTCATTCGCACGATTCTGGGTACGTCTGCAGGAAGTACGTGAATCTTGCACCATGATTGAACAAATTCTTGATGGAATACCATCTGGTCCAGTTATGGCCAAAGTGCCAAGAATAATAAAAGTCCCAGCAGGCGAAGCTTATGTAGAGACTGAGAATCCACTTGGAGTTATGGGATACTACGTTATTTCAAAAGGAGACTTAACTCCTTTCCGTGTGAAAATTCGATCTGCCTCTTTCAACAACGTGTCAATTACCCCTTGGTTGCTTAAAGGAGTTTACGTCCCAGACGTAATCTCAATCTTGGCAAGTTTGTATTTCATATTGGGCGACATAGACCGATGAGTGTTGTATTAGCAGACCTCGCGTATTGGCAGGAAACCACCATCAGACTTGTTGTTGGGCTAATAGCGGTACTCCTCCCAGCTGGAACATTGGTGTACCTTTTCCTATTTAAAATGATGAGTTTTATGCAGAGCAGACTTGGGCCAATGGAAGCTGGACCGTATGGCTCACTGCAACTTCTAGCCGAAGTAGGCAAATTTCTACAGAAAGAAGACATTGTGCCACAAGCCGCAGACCGGCTTATTTTTAAACTGGCACCATTTGTGGTACTCATATCCACTTTCCTTTTAATCTTAGTTATCCCAGCTGGACCGGATCTTTGGTTCATAGATGTGGATACCGGAATATTTCTTGGTCTCGCTGTTTCATCAATCTCTGTCATAGGAATTCTCATGGCAGGATGGGCTTCATCTTCAAAATATTCTTTGCTTGGGGCCCTACGAGCTACTGGTCAGCTCATTGCCTATGAACTCCCAATGGTTTTAGCAGTAGTCGGAGTCATTATTCAGGCTGGAACGTTGAATGTGCAAGAGATAGTGATGGCGCAAGCCACAGGAGAAATTTTCGGTTTCGGAGGGATCGGCAATCCATATGTTATTACACAATTTGTTGGATTCTTAATTTTCTTGATTGCTGTTCAGGCAGAACTCACACAGCCTCCATTTGATATGCCGGTTGCCGAATCAGAACTCGTGACCGGTTATCTCACCGAGTACTCCGGCTTACGATTCTTAATGTTCTTTATTGGAGAGTTCGCAACCGCTGCTATCTTCTCTGCGTTAGCAGCCACGCTCTTCCTTGGAGGATGGTACGTCCCGGGACTTGAAGCAACAGATAACCTCTTTAATGTTATTGGCCCAATTATTTTGCTTGGGAAAATGCTTCTAGTTGCTTTCTTTATTTTTTGGTTTCGATTTACTTATCCAAGATTTAGAGAAGATCAACTTCAACAATTGGCATGGAAAGTTCTCATTCCACTTTCATTGGTCAATATCGTAATTACAGGTGTTCTTAAGGTGGTCTTTTAACAATGAGAAAAATCAAATTACCCGGTCTAATCAAAGGATTAGGGGTTACTTTCAAAACTCTTGTCAGAACACTTACTAAGGGGTCACACACGGTCCAGTATCCACATGTGAAAGAATCTCCACCCCCACGGGCAAGAGGAGTAATTGCTCTTCATGAAGAAAACTGCACCGCATGCATGCTTTGCGCACGAGAATGTCCAGACTGGTGTATTTATATTGAAGGCCATAAATATAAAGCTCCTCCGCGTCGTCCTGGAGGAAAGCCAAGAAAGAAAAACGCACTCGACCGCTTCGATATTGACTTTTCTCTTTGTATGTTCTGTGGAATATGCGTTGACGTTTGCCCATTTGAGGCATTGTTCTGGACCCCTGAATATGAATATTCAGAACTAAAAATCGCCGACCTTCTTCATGACAAAACTTTGCTCAGCCAATGGATGGAAACAGTACCTGATTTTGAAGATTATGAAGCAGGCAGCGAGGCAAAGAAATTGACGGTTCCCCAATGAGCGTATATGCCGAGATGGTGGGTCTTGACCCTTTGACCAGCGGTGAAGTTGTAGTTGCGCAAAACATTGCGTTTGGCTTGATCGCTGTCATTATGCTCTTTAGCGCTCTTCGCATGGTTACAACTCGGAACGTGGTACATGCTGCCTTATATCTCGTTATTGTGCTTGCTGGTTCAGCCGCAATTTTCATCTTGCTTGGTGCAGAATTTGTTGGAGTTACACAAGTTTTGGTTTATATCGGAGCGATAGTTGTTCTGTTTCTTTTTGGGATCATGCTTACTCGAGGAGCTTTGGGCGTAGATGAAGAGGAAAAAGGAGAGCAGCGCCTAATGTCCTGTTTAGTCGCTGGTCTTCTCGCGATTGTTACTGCTGGAGCATTGATTAATACTTTCTCTGATGCTGAATTAACACGTAGTTCTCCAAGTACTACTGCCACTGTTGGAGACAGCATTTTCAGTCAATTCATTATCCCGTTTGAGGCTATATCTGTGCTTCTCCTCGCAGCACTTATCGGCGCAATCGTAGTAGCGAGGAAAGATTGATATGTATTTAAATCAATTCCTCTTACTTTCTGCAGCGTTATTCGCCATAGGCGTTTACGGCGTATTAGCCCGCCGCAATGGAGTTTTAGTACTCATGTCAATTGAGTTGATACTCAATGCAGTGAATATAAATCTGGTCTCTTTCGCAGCCTTTCAAGATTCTATTTCAGGAGAAGTATTTGCTCTTTTTGTAATAGCCGTAGCAGCAGCAGAAGTAGGCGTAGGTCTAGCCATGATTCTTCTTCTATACCGTAATCGCAGAAACATTGATCTCACAGAGATCGACTTGATGAAGGGTTAAATGGTGACAGAACTCTTCATCTTTGCAGAATCAGCATCACAAAGTGGGCTGCCTCTTGGAATTACTTCAGGAGGAGCATGGCTACTTCGTAACGCATGGCTGATTCCGTTATTACCTGCTCTTTCATTTCTCGGAATTCTATTTTTTGGGAAACGCATGCCCCGAAAAGGAGCAGAACTTGGCATAGCAGCCGTGGGTATAGCTTTTGTTTTAGCAGTCCTTACTGGATTGGCATGGCTGGATCATCGGGACAACTACCACGGTGAAGAAACACATCTAGCAGTCGCAGCAGTTGAACACCATGGAGAAATTTCTCATGATGAACATCATGACGATTCGCACGATGAGCACGCGGCATCAGGGCACTCCGAATCAGGGCACCACGCGACCCATTCCTCACTAGCCGTCTCAAACACTGTCACATGGTTCCAGACAAATGGAGTAGATATCTCAGTAGGAGTTCTAGTGGACGGACTCTCCGTGATGATGCTTTTCGTAGTCACTTTGGTATCTCTACTTGTCCACATATATTCGACCGATTATGTAGGCGGAGACCGGCGTTACACCCACTACTTCGCATTCCTGTCTCTGTTTAGCGCATCAATGCTCACACTTGTAATTTCAGAAAACACTTTACAATTGCTGGTCGCATGGGAATTGGTAGGCGTCTGTTCTTTCGCTCTAATCGGCCACTGGTGGGAAGAAAAACCAAACAGCGATGCAGCACTCAAAGCATTTCTTACCAACCGAGTAGGCGACATGGGCCTTTTAGTCGGAGTAACGATTCTGTTCTTCTCTGTCGGTTCTGTTTTACCAGACACATTCGGATCATTTTCAATCGCAGCCACAAACGCTGTTGCAAACAATGGGCTACTTTCTCACACAGCGCTACTAGTCGCTGCCACCTGTTTGATGGCAGCAGTAATGTCGAAATCCGGGCAGTTCTTTCTCCATACATGGCTACCGGATGCCATGGCCGGACCCACACCAGTCTCAGCCCTTATTCACGCAGCAACAATGGTCGTTGCTGGCGTATTCATGATCGCTCGACTTTACGGAGTGTTCTTTGAAGGACTTTCAATAGGAGGCTCATCAATAAACCTCATGGCGTTAGTTGGAGGCATAACCACGCTTGTTGGAGCTTCTTTAGCCTTTGTTCAACGCGACATAAAGAAGGTTTTGGCCTATTCAACAATTTCCCAACTTGGCTACATGGTGCTTGCCTTAGGAGTAGGCGCTTGGACTGCTGCAGTATTTCACTTGTTCACCCACGCGTTCTTTAAAGCCTGCCTCTTCTTAGGGTCAGGATCTGTTGCACATGCGGTGCATAGCTTTGATATGAAGTCGGATATGGGAGGCATGAGAAAAGCCATGCCACACACCTACCGCACGTTCATTATTGGATCCATTGCCTTAGCGGGACTTCCCCCGCTAGCAGGCTTCTGGTCTAAGGATGAAATACTCGCCGGAACTGGAGGCTGGGGCTTATTTGGCGGCACTGGCGGCAATGGCTCCTATACCTTAATGCTTGTTATGGGCATGATTACTGCCGCTTTGACCGCCGCCTACATGACTCGATGCGTGTATCTCACATTCTTTGGAGAATTCCGAGGTCACGGAGACGTACATGAATCCGGACCCCGCATTGTGGCACCCCTCTGGATTCTGGCTGGACTTGCAATAGTCGCCGGACTTTTCAACCTTCCAAAAGGCTTCCAACTTGTTCCAGATTCCTTCCAGGAACGTTTTGGTCATTACGTTGAACCCGTCGCTGGTTACTTCCCCACAATAAGCCACGCCACACCATCATGGTCTCTAGCTATCATCTCTACACTCGTAGTGATAGGAGGTGCCTCCGCTGCTTGGTGGTACTACTTTGTCAAAGTAGAGGCTGCTTCAAAAGCAAGTGGCAAGAGCCTTACTGAGTTACCGAATGGACCGACTACTACATATCCATTAGCAAAAATTATTCACAATATTCTTGATAAGAAATACTACTTAGACCATCTTTACACTGGCATAATTGCTGGTGGAACAAAGGGCCCGCTCGCTCGCATGGCCTACCGCTTCAACCAACAAGTGATCGACGGAACAGTTGATCGCGTTGGAGAAACAGCGGTTAAGTCTGGACAATTTGTCTATGACAAAATCGATCAACTTGTGGTCGATGGAGCAGTCAATACCTCCGGACGTCTCTCTTCAGAGGCGGGCGGAGAACTACGTAAAATTCAGTCCGGAAAGGTCCAAAGCTATGCAGCAATTTTATTTGCAGCAGCCACGGTTCTTGCCGGAATATTGATCGTCATCGTTTAGGAGACGGCCAGCATGGAAAATTTCATCAACGATTGGGGACTAACAGTCACCACATTTCTCCCAATGGTAGGAGTAGCAGTAATGCTGCTTATACCAAAGGCACAAGAAGAGCTTCATAAGAAGGCTGCTTTAGCGACGTCACTTTTAGTCGCGGTTATGGGCATTCTGATCTTGACACAGTTCGACTTTGATGCCACAGGTCAACTTCAATTTGCTGTTGATCACATATGGATAGATGTAATCAACAGTCATTATGCAATGGGTCTTGACGGTATGTCACTGCCGTTAGTCCTACTTACGATGCTGGTAGTACCTCTTTGCATTATTTATTCATGGAATCATTTCCCGGAACCACAGAACCCCAAAGCTTTTCTCATCCTCATACTGGTCTTAGAGACCGGAATGATTGGAACCTTTATGGCTCAAGACCTAGTCCTTTTCTTCGTCTTCTTTGAAGTTGTATTACTACCAATGTTCTTCATGATTGCTGTATGGGGAGGCGACGACCGTCGCTATGCATCGCTTAAGTTCTTCCTTTACACTCTTTTTGGTTCTGCCCTCATGTTGGTTAGCTTTCTGGCTCTCTATTTCTTATCAGGATCAGAATCGTTCGTACTCTCAGATCTCATAGCTGCAGTTTCTTCAAACGGAATTTCAAGAACTGCCGGACTCTGGATATTCGCAGGCATGTTCTTAGGCTTCGGCATCAAAGTCCCCATGTTCCCTTTTCATACGTGGCTACCAGACGCTCATACACAAGCCCCAACTGTTGGATCAGTAATCCTGGCCGCTGTTCTTCTAAAACTAGGAACCTACGGATTTATCAGAATAGCTATCCCTGTTCTTCCAGAAGCGGCGGTCGAATGGGCACCATGGATAGGGCTACTAGCTGTCATAGGAATCATCTACGGAGCACTGGGTTGCTTAGCGCAAACCGACATGAAGAGACTTATCGCCTTCTCCTCTGTTGCCCATATGGGATTCGTCATGTTGGGAATTTCAACACTTACTGATTTCGGAATCAATGCGGCAATTATGGGAATGGTCGCTCATGGATTAATCACCGGAATGTTGTTCTTCATTGCTGGATCAGTCAAAGAGCGCTATCACACACTCGACATCAATCGCCTCGGCGGACTTCTGATCCAAGCACCACGAATGGGATGGATCTTCGGACTATGCGTAATGGCTTCTTTGGGTCTTCCTGGATTAGCAGGATTCTGGGGAGAGTTCCCAGCCATTCTTTCTGCTTACAACCCAGGTAACGGACTACCTGTAACAACTTTCCGTGTATTTATGGTGATATCAGCACTCGGAACAGTTCTTGCAGCGGGATATCTTCTCTGGCTCTTACAACGAGCAGCGTTTGGAACACCCAAAGACGAATTCGCTGAAGATCCATCAATAACAGACGTCACTAAGCATGAATGGATTTCTTGGGCACCTTTCCTCGCTCTTATTGTCGCAATAGGTATTTATCCAAACTTAATCTTCCGAGTAACAGACGGAGCCGTGGATGCATCTTTAAATGACTGTTTGCAAGTAAACGCATCCGAACTAACAGCAGAACAAGCAGAAGCTCTTGGATGCGCCTCAATCTATAACCTCCATGAAGACCATGAAGACCATGCAGCAGGAGAGTAGTTAGTGACGACTCAACTCCTGACTCTTGCTTTTGAACGTCCAGCAATTGACTGGCATGCGGTAGCCCCTGAACTCACTCTTCTCGCCGTTGGATGCCTGATAACTCTTATCGACATAATCTTTTTAGAGAAAGCCCGCCCGTACACCGCAACACTTGCAGGATTAGGTGTTCTCGCTACTGCTATTCCAATTATCACTTTGGCTATGGATGGCGTCGACCGAGTACTTTTTGATGGAGCTTATGTAGTTGACGATTTTGCTCTATTCACCAAAGCAATCTTCTTGATCTCTGGATATGTGGTCATTCTTTTGTCAACAAACTACGTCGCTGAAGGCGATTACTGGGAAAACGAGTACTACGGCCTGCTACTTGCCTCTTTGATGGGTATGGTCATGATGTCTTCATCACGGGATCTCATCTCTATCTTTGTAGCTCTCGAACTTCTTTCTATCCCCGCTTACTTAATGGTTGCATGGAGAAAGAGAGATGCTCGATCAAACGAAGCTGGCCTGAAGTACTACCTCATGGGGGTATTTGCATCGGCAGTAATGCTTTATGGAATGTCGCTACTTTTTGGAGTTTCAGGTTCTACACAACTATCAGAAATTTCCAACTTCCTTACGAACGGTACCGTTTCTTCAGTTTCTGCAATTACTCTTGCCATAGTTTTTGTGGTTGCAGGATTTGCATTTAAAGTCTCAGCAGCCCCATTTCACACTTGGGCTCCAGACGTCTATGAAGGTGCCCCAACTCCTGTTACAGCATTTTTATCAGTCGCCTCTAAGACTGCAGGATTTATAGCTTTACTGCAGTTAATTTACGTAGGTTTCCATAACCAATCAGATGTTTATGAGCCCTTGATTTGGATTCTTGCTGCAGCTTCCATGACTTTCGGAAACTTAGTGGCACTAAAGCAAACCAACATTGTCCGTATGATGGCATATTCCGGAGTTGCCCAAACCGGGTTCATTCTTGCACCGCTAGCAGTCGCAGGACATGCAGGATTAGAAGACCAAGCATTATCTGCGGTTTTGACTTATCTCGCAATATATGCAGCAATGAACCTTGGTGCGTTCGCAGTAATAATTACCCTTTCACGAAAAACAGGCTCAGCGGAAATCGAATCCTTTAACGGCGCATTCCGATATGCGCCCGCAATGACCGTATCTATGGCATTTTTCTTATTTTCTCTAGCGGGAATTCCACCTTTAGGAGGATGGTTTGCCAAGTTCGAAGTCTTTAGTGTTCTTGCCTCTTCAGATGATGTCTGGGGTTATGCACTAGCGGTCATAGCGGCAATCAACTCAGTAATAGCTCTCTATTACTATGCCAGTGTTGCTCGCCGCATGTGGGCTGATGAAGCTCCAGAAAATGATTTAACCCCCGTCTCCACAACTTCATCATTGGTATCAGCATTAGCCATATGTGCAATAGTTACTCTAGCTTTCGGAGTTGTTCCACAAATCGTAGGAAGATTTGCCGACGTAACTCTCTTGACCCTAGGGGGCTGAGATTAACGGCCTTCCAGAACGGTTGGCCGCTCGTATAAGAGCAGAAGGGCCTCTTACCTTTGACCAGTGGGTTGAAGCATGCCTCTATGACCCACAAGAAGGTTTCTACTCTTCTGGTGGCTCTGCAGGACGACGAGGAGATTTCATAACAAGCCCGGAAGTAGGACCACTTTTTGGAACTGTGCTTGCCAATTGGATTGACAAAGTTTGGACCAACCTAGGAAGCCCAAAAGACTTCGTTGTGTTGGAAACCGGTGCAGGGCCAGGAACGCTGGCTCGTTCTATTCTTAAAGCTAAACCTAAATCGCTTATTAACGGTCGCTATATCACAATTGAGCGTTCAGAAATTCAACGAAAACTTCATCCAGCGGAAGCAGAGTCGTTGTCGAGTTTTCCAGAAGAATCAATAACTGGAGTAGTCATAGCAAACGAACTTCTTGATAACTTGCCTTTTCGTTTATGCCTAGGAGACGGAGAGAAGTGGCGAGAAATTCTGATCACAGAAGGGTTCAAAGAAACCACAGGAAACGAAGTTGAATTACCTGTATCTTTACCGCCAATTGAAGGAGCGAAAATCCCTATTCAAACAAAAGCCAACGACTGGGTACAAGATGCTTTAGACATTGTGGACCAAGGCGCAGTACTAGTTTTTGACTACTGTTCAACCACTTCTCAAATGGCTAATGAACCTCAAAGTGAGTGGTTGCGCACCTACAGAGGTCACGAAAAAGGAACTAACCCCATTGCTGACCCAGGAAGTCAAGACATAACAGTAAATGTTGCGCTTGATCAACTTCCTGGTGAATTCTCAGCTATTTCTCAAGCAGAATTTTTAACCTCCCATGGGATCGAAGAGCTTGTCAAGGAAGGTCGAATAATTTGGGAAAAGCAAGCTCACCTCGGAGGATTAGAAGCAATTAAAGCACGAAGTCGAATAACTGAATCTGAAGCACTCCTTGACCCAAATGGACTAGGCGGCTTCACAACCCTAGAGTGGCTGATCAGTCACTGAAGAAAGATTTCCCTTCGCTAAAGTTTCAATTACAAGTAACCAAGCAGAAAGAATAAGTTGTGAGTGAACCGACGATCGAAGATTATTACGTTGAGGACCGTACTTTTCCTCCATCAGCAGATTTCGTAAAAGATGCTGTGGTATCAGATCAAACACACTATGACGAAGCTACGAAAGACTATGAAGGATTTTGGGCTCGTCAAGCACGAGAACTGATCTCATGGGATGAAGATTTTCACACCACACTTGAATGGAACCTTCCATACGCAAAATGGTTTCTCGGCGGAAAACTAAACGTCTCTTACAACTGTTTAGATCGTCACGTAGAAGCTGGGTACGGAGATCGCATAGCTTATTTCTGGGAAGGCGAACCCGGAGACACTCGAGAGATTAGTTACTCAGAATTATTGGAAGAAGTCAGCCGTTTTGCCAATGTACTCAAAGAGCTAGGTCTCAAAAAGGGCGATCGAATAGCCATCTATATGCCAATGATCCCGGAATTACCAGTTGCCATGCTGGCCTGTACCCGTATTGGAGTGGCTCATAGTGTCATCTTCGGAGGATTTTCTCCTGATGCAATTATTGACCGTTGTGAAGACGCAGAAGCAAAACTCATCATCACTGCAGATGCAGGATACAGAAGGGGAGTTCCATCAGCATTAAAAATCAATGTAGACGCAGCCTTAGAACAAGGCGCTTCTTCAGTGCAAAATGTTGTTGTTGTAAATCGATGCGCAACAGAAGTCACAATGACCGATGGAAGAGATTTATGGTGGCATGAACTCATGGCAGAAGCCTCTCCCGACTGCCCCGTTGAACCAATGGACAGCGAGCAGTTGTTGTATCTCCTTTATACCTCAGGCACAACAGCCAAACCCAAAGGAATAATGCACACCACTGGCGGTTATCTCACTCAGGTTGCATATACACACAAAACTATTTTCGATATCAGACGTGAAGAAGATGTCTACTGGTGTGCGGCTGATATTGGATGGGTGACCGGTCATAGTTACATCGTTTATGGCCCTCTAACAAACGGCTGCACATCAGTGATGTACGAAGGAACTCCAGACACACCTCGCCCAGAATTCCGTAACGGAGAAGATCGGGCTGAATGGCCTAAAGACAGACTATGGGACATTATTGAACGCTACGGAGTGACACAGCTCTACACGGCCCCTACTGCAATACGAACCTTTATGAAATGGGGAGAAACAGAGCCAAAAGCACACAATCTCACTTCCTTAAGGGTCCTCGGAACAGTGGGAGAACCAATCAACCCTGAAGCATGGATGTGGTATCACGAACACATCGGAGGAAGTAATTGCCCTGTTGTAGACACGTGGTGGCAAACCGAAACAGGTGGTCACATGATCACCCCACTGCCGGGGGTAACAACAACTAAGCCTGGGTCAGCCTGTCATCCCATTCCAGGAGTGTTCGCTGAATTAGTAGATGACGCCGGAAACCCTGTTGAACAAGGTGGAGGTTATTTAACAATCACGCATCCTTGGCCATCAATGCTTCGAGGTATCTGGGGCGACGATGAAAGATATCGAGAAACGTATTGGTCGACCTATGAAAATCGTTATTTCGCAGGAGATGGAGCCAAAATTGACGAAGACGGGTATCTGTGGCTGCTCGGAAGAGTCGACGACGTCATGAATGTTTCTGGACATCGAATCGCAACAGCAGAAGTTGAGTCAGCTCTCGTGGATCATTTTGCGGTCGCAGAAGCAGCGGTTGTTGGAGCTACAGATGAAATTACAGGCCAAGCAATCATCGGTTACGTCATCTTACGAGGAGGGAACGAAGCTTCAGAAAGTTTAGGAGAAGAAATTCGTGTTCATGTAGCGACGAAACTTGGCCCAATGGCTCGACCCAAAGCTGTTTTCCTCGTGCCAGACCTTCCTAAGACGAGAAGTGGGAAAATAATGAGACGATTACTTAGAGACGTGGCAGAAGGAAGAGATTTAGGAGACACAACAACGCTTGCTGATGCCAATGTTGTAGATGAGATACGCGAAAGAGCCTCGTCAGACCCTCAGGAAGATTAAGTGTTAGTAAATTCACAAATCTATAAAGACACCCTCCCTGCTCCCGGACCAGTGGTCTTAGTTGATATAGATGGCGTTCTTTCAGATGCGTCGGGACGCCAACACTATCTTTTAGGTAAGAATAAAGAATGGTGGAATTTTTTCGAAGCCGCTATCGAAGATCCGCCAATCGTTGAAAGCATCCGACTTGTTAATTGCCTGACTCAAAACCACACAGTAATTCTGTTAACAGCACGGCCAAAAAGGCTTACAGAAATCACAGTAAATTGGATGAGCCGCAACAACATTCACTGGGATGCTTTAGAAATGCGACAAGACGACGATATCTACACCAGCTCTCCCGATGTAAAAAGAGAGATTCTTCACTCACTTCAATCACATGGGTATAAACCAACATTAGCTATTGATGATGATCCACGAAATTTAGTTATGTATCAGACTGAAGGAATACCTACGGTTTATATTCACTCTGGCTACTACGAATAAACTGGTATTACTTAAATAGATTCTCTGGCCCTGCTGACTTTTTAGGATCGCTCAAATCCTCTAGGATTAAGTAAAGATCTATCAAGGCGAATCAATGTTCAATAATTTCAAAACCTTTATTCTTTTAGCTTTACTTGGAGGCCTCTGCGTAGTTGTCGGGGGAGCATTTGGAGGAGCTCCTATTGGTTTAGGCATAGGGCTAGTACTTGTAGGTGGGTCGTATTGGTTCAGTGACAAAATTGCGATTTCATCTGCTCGTGCTGTTCTTGCCACCCCAGAGGAATATCCTGAATACCATCGCACAATGATGGAATTAACTTCAGACGCTGGTTTACCAATTCCTCGTTTATACATTTCCCCGTCTCCTCAACCCAATGCTTTCGCCACAGGGAGAAATCCCAAAAAGTCAGCAGTGGCTATTACTCAAGGGCTTGTTGATCACATGACTTGGTATGAGATACGTGGGGTATTAGCTCACGAGCTGATGCACATAAAGAATAGAGATATTCTCATTGGTTCAGTTGCGGCGGCCGTAGGTACAGGAATTACTTTCGTAGCACGCATGGTGATGTGGGGCGCTATGTTTGCTGGCCGTGGTGGCCGTGACCGTAATCCAGTTGGAGATATAGCTCTCGCTCTTCTTGCTCCAATAGCAGTGATGTTAATTCAAATGGCTGTAAGTCGTAGTCGAGAATTCCAGGCCGATGCATCAGCAGCTCGTTTAATGGGTGATGGAGAGCCTCTTGCGCAGGCATTAGAAAAGCTTGAATACGCTTCTCAACGTGTTCCCTCTGGAGTTAATTTGAACCAAGCGACTTCTTATATTGTTAATCCCTTACGTGCAGAAGCACGTGGTGCTCGAGGACCCAGATGGTTTTCTACCCACCCAGCTACTGAAGAAAGAGTTAAGAGGCTCCGAGATAGGTCCTGGAATAAAGGTGGAGAGACTTTAGACGGAGGAGACCTCTTTTCCTGATTGTTTCGGTATGGATTTGGATGAAAGGGTTCTCAGTCTCTGAAGTTGACAAAATTCAAAGGAAGATCAATGTCTGATTCTTTGAGAGCGCTGATTACTTCTTGTAAGACATCTCTTTTCTTCCCTGTAACCCGCAATTGATCACCTTGTGTCTGGGACTGTACGCCTTTCAGCCCCATATCTTTGACTATTTTGTTTAGGACGCGTGCGTTATCGGTGTTGATTCCTGCTTTCAGCCCTGCATTCTGGCGCGCTCTTCCTCCACTAGCTTCTTCAATAGAGCCCCAGTCAAGAGACTTTAGGGAAACTTTTCTTCGGACTAGTTTTTCCTCCAACACAATTACTAGAGCAGCAAGTCGGTCCTCTGAAGACGATTCTAATTTGATAAAACCATCTCCAAGTTCAACAGACGATTCTGTTCCTTTGAAGTCAAATCGATTACGTATTTCACGGTCAGCTTGATCAACTGCATTACGTATTTCTTGTAAGTTAATTTCTGAAACTATGTCAAATGAAGGCATATGAACACTTTACTGGTGGCCGCTGCATTCAGTGGTGCTAGTCTTCTCAGTTCTGGGTCGGTGCCCGAGCGGCCAAAGGGAACGGGCTGTAAACCCGTCGGCATTGCCTTCGGAGGTTCAAATCCTCCCCGGCCCACAAATAAATTGTGAAACCGTCTTAGTCCGGAGAGTCTCCGGACAAGATGGTTTGCATAACTACGACGTCTTGCCACCGCCCAAACTTTCTTCCAACCTCTCGTTCAATGCCAGCTGTGGTAAAACCATGTTTTTCGTGAAGAGCGATACTCACATCATTCCCTCCCCCTATACGCGCTATTACGGTATGAAAACCACTAAGAGTTGCAACTACAAGCAATTCCTCTAACAGCCGACTACCAATTCCTAATTGTTGAGCATCAGGGTCAACATAAATTGAATTTTCAACTGTAGTTCGGTAACCGTCTTTTTTATTAAACGGAGATAGCGATGCAAAACCCAGCACTTGTCCTTCAACTTCAGCTACTAAAACACTGAAAGCACCGGACCTTTCACTTAACCAAACTCTTTGTTCTTCAGTTGTTCGCTCTACTAAATCAAAAGAGGCAGTAGAGTTTAAAACTGCGTGATTGAAGATAGAACGAATAGATTCAGAATCATCCATGGATGCAATGCGAATATTTATGGAAGTTTCCATAGCGCGCATCGTAGCGAGATAACTGACATACATCACTAATCATGTTGGCGAATGCCTCTTTGTCGTGGCATCCTTTTAAACGATCAATTATTGGTTATGCTCCCTTAGCTCAGTCGGTAGAGCGTCTCCATGGTAAGGAGAAGGTCGACAGTTCAATTCTGTCAGGGAGCTCACTGGCGACGTAGCTCAGTAGGTAAGAGCGCTCGACTCATAATCGAGAGGTCGACAGTTCAAATCTGTCCGTCGCTACCAGTAAAGTAAATAGAGAGAGAATAAGGGGATCAAATGGCATCCGATAAAAGAGTTCAGGTCACCCTGGAATGTCAGGAATGTAAGCGACGGAACTACATAACAACTAAATCTAAAGTGAACTCACGTGAGCGCATAGAACTTAAAAAGTTTTGTCGTTGGTGTAGAACGCATATTAGCCATAAGGAGACACGCTGATTTAATAGCATGCTGTTTCTAGGCACTATGAGGCAACCTCGCTGCTATCCTGTCACTGATTAGTACTCCGAATTCAATTTTGAATCGGTAGTAAAAATAGGGCAGTGGCTCAACTGGTAGAGCATCGGTCTCCAAAACCGACGGTTGGGGGTTCGAGTCCCTCCTGCCCTGCGATGCAGTACGCATAATCCCCCTTATCCTAGTTTGTACCTTTCATACCGATCAGAGGCTTGACAATGTCAATGAACCGAGAACAAAAGCGAATGCTTCAACGGCAAGGCGAAGTAGACGCGGATGGCGAACCTATTCGTCAGCGACGAGAGACAAAGCAACAGCGAAATGAAGAACGTACTGGTTTTCGTCAGTTCCTGAGGGAAATACGTTCAGAGTTACGTAAAGTTGCTTGGCCGACGCGTTCGGAAACTACAAATTACGCTTTGGTCGTAATCATAACTATCGTGGCTTTGACCGCGATAATTGCTGGCCTTGATTGGCTTTTTTCTAACTCCATACTTGAATTGTTTGATGTCTAATGAATACACCACAAGAAATTGAAACCACTACAACCGAAGAAGAGCAAACCGATGCAGTCGCAGAGGCTGCTGACCTGTTGCCTATTGGTACAGCTGAAGTTAGCGAAGAAACGGAAGGCACTGAATCTCAAGATGCAGTAGAGATGTTAGACACTGCTTCGGAAACAGAAGAAAATCTTTGGAATTCAGATCAAGATGAACCGGAGACGATAGATGTTGAAGATCTGTTAGACGAGGTAGCAGACGAAGCGGCTGAACAATCCAGAAAACGCGCAAACAGTCCCTATGACCGTCCAGGAAAATGGTATGTCGTCCATACACAGTCTGGCTATGAGAATAAAGTTAGGAAAAACCTTGAAGCTCGTATTGCAAATATGCATCTAGAGCAGAGCATTCTTGAAATCGTAGTCCCAATGGAAGATGTAGTTGAATTCCGAAGTGGCAAGAGAGTAAATGTTTCTAAAAAAGTATTTCCTGGGTATCTCTTAATTCGATGCCGACTCGACGACAGAGCTTGGAATGCGATTAGAGAAACACCAGGAATAGTTAATTTCGTAGGTGCTGCTGGTAAACCTTCTCCACTCAAAAGACGAGAAGTAGAAGATTTCTTAATGGTCGAAGACGAATCTTCTCCAGAAACTCCAAAGAAGGCTAAAGCAAAACTTGGCTATGACGTTGGAGAGACTGTTCGAGTCAAGGGGGGGCCTTTTGCAGACTTCTCAGGCGAGATCATAGAAATTAATGAAGAACAGTTAAAAGTAAAGGTAGTAGTTGACATTTTTGGTCGCGAGACACCCGTAGAACTTGAATTCTCTCAAGTAGCGCAACTTTGATTAAATAAGAAGGTTGCCAAAATGACATCCTGCTCGCAGACTTGAACGTTCATGAAAGTTGAAAGAAATCTTTCAACTCGAAAGATGAGTTATAACAATGGCCCAAAAACAAATATTAACAACCGTGAAAATTCAGATTCCAGCTGGATCAGCATCTCCTGCTCCTCCTGTGGGTACAGCTCTTGGACCTCATGGAGTAGCAATCATGGATTTTTGCAAGGAGTACAACGCAAAGACTGAAGATAAGCGGGGTCAAATAATCCCTGTAGAGATAACTATTTATGAAGATCGTTCTTTTACTTTCATTACAAAGACTCCACCAACTTCCTATCTAGTGAGACAAGCTGCTGGATTAGAAAAAGCGTCTGAGAACCCTGGTCGGGAAGAAGCGGGGACTATTACTTGGGCACAAGTTGAAGAAATCGCAGAAGTTAAAATGCCTGATCTTAATGCTTTAGATATTGAGGGAGCGAAGCAGCAGGTTGCAGGAACAGCCCGCTCTATGGGAATTTCAGTTTCTTAATTTAATGTGAAGTCGCCGTCTTACTTGACGGTTTGAGATAAGAAATACCTCGTCTTATCCAAGTTAACGACACTTGAGGAAGCCAGGAGGAATGGCGAAATGAGTAAAAAAGGAAAGCGTTATAACGACGCGCTAACCAAATATGATTCCCAACATCATCATGGGGGTCAAGAATCAATTGAAATTGTGCGTTCTTTAGCTCAAGCGAAATTTGATGAAACTATAGATTTAGTTGTTCGTCTTGGAGTTGATCCTCGCAAATCTGAAGAAATGGTAAGAGGTACAGTAGCTCTGCCTTCCGGAACAGGAAAAAATGTGAAAGTTGCTGTCTTCGCACAAGGTGAGGCTGCAACAGCTGCTAAAGAAGCAGGTGCAGATTATGTCGGCGCTGACGATTTAGCTACAGAGGTAGAAGGCGGAATGCTTGATTTTGATGTAGCAATTTCCACCCCAGACATGATGCCGACTGTCGGAAAACTTGGTAGAGCTCTTGGTCCACGAGGGTTGATGCCAAATCCAAAATCAGGGACAGTAACTGACGACCCGGCAAAAGCAGTTCAAGATTTTAAAGGTGGAAAAGTTGAGTTTCGAACTGACCGTTATGGAAACGTACAGGTTCCAATCGGCAAGGCTTCGTTTGAAATTTCAAGTTTGGTTGCAAACTTAAACGCTGTTGTAGAAGAATTAGAGAGGCTTAAGCCCTCCTCGTCAAAGGGTAGATACTTTAAAAAAGTATCTATTTCTTCAACGATGGGGCCAAGTGTTTTGATCGATCCACAGAATCTGAGTGCATAGTTTCTCACTAGAGGGTGGCGATAAGCCAAGGTTCGGCTAACCTTTCTTGACAATTAAATTGCTCACCAAAGACCTCCGGGTTGTTGAACAACATAACTGAAGCATTTACGAGTGCTTCTGCCCGAGCAGGAGAGCCTCAGGTTTCTAACTTGACTAGTAGTCAAGTGTGATCTTCGGTGAGTGACAATAACCGGAAGAACTAAAGAAACGAAAAGGAGGCAACTGAGCATGGGAGAAATCCGAAACCAAAAAGCCGCAATAGTTGAAGAAGTTCGTGATCGAATTGCTAGTACAGAAGCACTAGTACTTACCGAATATCGTGGATTAGACGTTCCCGCTCTTGCCGAGTTGCGTGCAGCTTTGAGAGCAGCCGGTGGTGAATACAAGGTATACAAAAATACTTTGGTTCGGTTAGCAGTTCATGAACTAGATCTAGACCTTGAGGAATTATTAGTAGGACCAACAGCTCTTGCGTTTGTCGCCGAAAAACCAGACGGAACAAAAGGAGATGCAGCTGCTGTTGCAAAAGCATTAAAAGATTTTGCGGAAGACAACGATTCTCTTGTTGTAAAAGGCGGATTATTAGATGGGGAACTTCTTTCCCCAGCACAGATTGAATCACTAGCCAAACTTCCGCCACGAGAAGTATTACTTGCCCAAATTGCTGGCGCACTGGCCGCACCACTTCAAAAATTTGCTGGATTACTCAATGCTTTGCCGCAGAATATGGCGTATGCATTAAAAGCATTATTGGATGAGAGAGCAGCAGGAGCTCCAGCGGAAGAGGCTCCAGTAGAAGAGGTTCCAGCGGAAGAAGTTTCAGTGGAAGAAGCTTCAACAGAAGATGCTCCAGTGGAAGAAGTGGAAGAAGCTTCAACAGAAGATGCTCCAGTGGAAGAAGTGGAAGAAGTGGAAGAAGCTTCAACAGAAGAGATCGAAGAAATAGAAATCGATGAGGCTACGGCCGAAGAAAGTGAGGAAAGTTAATTATGGCTACCAAAGAAGAGGTTCTAGATGCCATCGCAGAGATGAGTGTTTTAGAACTAAGTGAGTTATTAAGTGAGTTTGAAGAAAAATTTGGAGTTACTGCAGCAGCTCCGGTTGCAGCAGTAGCTGCAGCCCCAGCCGCTTCAGATGGAGATGCTGCTGGCGGTTCAGAGGAGCAAGATTCATTTGACGTGGTTCTTGCTGATGCAGGTGACAAAAAGATCCAAGTCATTAAAGAAGTAAGAGGACTTACTAATCTTGGACTTAAAGACGCCAAAGACCTTGTTGATGGTGCTCCTAGCACTGTGCTCGAAGGTGCCTCAAAAGAGGATGCAGAAAAAGCCAAAGAAGCACTTGAAGCTGCTGGTGGTTCAGTAGAACTTAAGTAGTAAAAAGGTTGCCAAAAATTTTCTCTCTAACCATTTAAATTTGGAAAGAAAAAGAATGATTTGTTTTGAAAAAACAGTCGTTTAAGCAAAATATTTATTCAAAAAGAGAAAATATTGAGAAATTTTTGGCAAACCAGCCACAAGGCTTATTTAAGAAGCTTTTACTTAGGGGTTGCAGAGACACCAATGCTCTGACTATGATCCCTTTGCTGGCCTTACTTTTTAAAGAAAGACCAGCACTGCCCACCATCCGTTTTTCCTGGCCCAGGAGTTTTGCTAGTGTCTGTTCGCCCTTTTGACCGGGAACGGTATTCGTTCGGAAATCTTGAGGATACTCTTGATCTTCCAGACCTGATTGCGATCCAAAGAGAGTCATTTCAATGGTTTCTCAATCAAGGTATAACGGATACGTTCCGAGATATCAGCCCTATAACCGATTTTAGTGAAACCCTTTCACTTGAGTTCGTCTTTGATCCCAAAGACGAAGATCTATGCCCACCACCCAAGTTCACGGTAGAAGAATGCCGAGAACGGGATATGACATATTCATCTTCAATTTTTGTTCGCGCTACCTTCATGAACAGAGACACTGGAGAGATCAAAGAACAAACTGTCTTTATAGGTGATTTCCCGCGAATGACAGAAAAGGGAACATTTATAATAAATGGCACCGAGAGAGTTATTGTTTCCCAATTAGTTCGGTCACCAGGAGTCATATTTGAACCTGGAGAGCGATATCGGTTACGCAACCTTTCAAAGCATCAACTAGTAAAGGGAACCATTCATCCTTATCGGGGAGAGTGGATTGAATTTGATGTTGAGCAAAAGCCAGGAAAAGACGTTACTGCCGGAACCAAGGTAGCAAGAAAACGTCGCTTATCAATGTTCACTCTTCTACGTGCTCTTGGGTACGGCGAAGAAAATTATCCTGGGTTCTTACCAAAACTTGTAAATTATTTTGATTTCCTAGAAGGGCAATGGGAAAAAGATAAAGACAACCATGTAACCGAGGAAGAGGCATTACTTGAAATATACAAGCGTGTTCGCCCCGGTGAACCAGCTTCAGTTGAAGCAGCACGCGCATATTTACGAAACGCATTCTTTGAATCTCGCCGCTATGACCTTTCACGCGTTGGCCGTTACAAACTAAATCGAAAACTCGGTCCAGAGATACAGAAACTTGAAGAACTCTTTAATATTGAACTTGAGAAACCTGAAGAAGATCAAACAGTTCTAACTCGCTCAGAAGTTCTCGCAACTTGTACCTATTTATTGCACCTAGCAAAAGGTGAACCGGGCTACCGTCTTGATGATCAAGACCATTTTGCAAACCGGAGGGTTCGTTCAGTAGGAGAGCTCATACAAAATCAGGTTCGAATTGGCTTGTCTCGTTTAGAACGAGTCGTTAGGGAAAGAATGACCACACAAGATGTGGAATCAATCACCCCTACAACCTTGATAAATATTCGACCAGTAGTAGCTGCAATCAAAGAGTTCTTTGGAGCCAGCCAACTTTCTCAGTTCATGGATCAAGTAAATCCTTTATCCGGTTTGAACCATCGTCGTCGCTTATCAGCACTTGGACCCGGTGGTTTATCTCGGGAAAGAGCAGGCTTTGAAGTAAGAGATGTTCACTTCTCTCACTATGGACGTATGTGCCCGATTGAGACACCAGAGGGTCCAAATATTGGACTTATCGGAGGTTTAGCAACTTACGGACAAGTAAACGACTTCGGATTCATCGAATCTCCTTATCGTGTCGTTAGGAACGGTAAAGTAACCGACGAAGTTCGTTATCTTGCAGCAGATGAAGAAGAAGAGTATGTAGTAGCTCAAGCAAATGCTCCTCTTGACAAGAATGGAAAGTTCATAAACGACAGGGTATTAGTACGTCAGTCACCACAAGCAGCGTCCTTGACCGACTTAAAACTTCAACTTGAAAGAGATGTTTTCTTCGGGGCTACGACAGAAATTTCTTACGTTCCAGGTGATGAAGTTCAGTTAATGGATATTTCACCGAAACAAATTGTTTCGGTTGCTACTGCACTGATCCCATTCCTTGAACATGATGACGCCAATAGAGCATTGATGGGTGCGAATATGCAGCGACAAGCTGTTCCGTTGCTACGAAGTGAAGCTCCATATATTGGAACCGGAATTGAAGCTAAAGCAGCGCATGACGCAGCGGACATGATCTTGGCTCTTGAAGGAGGAACCGTAACAGAAGTTGATGGTATAGCTATAACTGTTGAATACCGGAAAGCGCCCGAAGGCCATGATTCGTCAACCGTGAGACATGAACTATTGAAGTTCCAGCGCTCAAATCAAAACACATGTATAAACCAGAAAGCACTTGTTTCTCCTGGCGACAAGGTAAAGAAAGGTCAGGTTTTAGCTGATGGGCCTTCTACTGATGGAGGAGAAATTGCATTAGGAAAGAACCTTCTAGTCGCCTTTATGTGCTGGGAAGGTTACAACTTTGAAGATGCGATAATTATTTCTGAGCGTTTAGTAAAAGACGATGTGCTTACTTCTGTACACATTCACGAACATGAAGTTGATGCACGTGACACAAAACTAGGGCCAGAAGAAATTACGAGAGATATTCCAAATCTCTCAGATGAAATCATGGCAGATCTTGACGATTTGGGAATCGTCAGAGTTGGAGCCGAGGTCGGTCCAGGGGATGTATTGGTCGGCAAAGTTACTCCAAAAGGAGAAACAGAACTGACACCAGAAGAGCGTCTATTACGCGCAATCTTTGGTGAAAAAGCTAGAGAAGTCCGTGATACCTCAATGAAGGTTCCCCATGGAGAAACAGGAAAGGTAATTGACGTAAAAGTCTTCAACCGAGATGAAGGCGACGAATTGCCACCTGGAGTTAACCAACTCGTCCGTGTTTATGTTGCTCAAAAACGCAAGATCAGTGTTGGAGACAAGTTGGCGGGACGTCATGGGAATAAGGGAGTTATTTCGAAAGTTCTGCCAATTGAAGACATGCCTTACATGGCAGACGGGACGCCGGTAGATATTATTCTAAATCCTCTTGGAGTCCCATCGAGAATGAATGTAGGTCAAGTCTTAGAAGCTCATCTCGGATACTGTGCTCGTTGGGGATGGGAAGTAAATGGCCAGCAAGAAGGTAACGATCCAATTAGAGGAACGGAAAAAAAGACTCGCCCCTCTACCGCCCCTGCTGTTCACGTCGCTACTCCAGTCTTTGATGGAGCGCACTGGGATGAAGAAGACCAAGCAGGAAAGCACCCTACGATTCAGAAAATACTGACCAATATTAATCCTGAAGCATCTTCAGGTGACAGGTTGATTGGAATAGATGGTAAAGCGACCCTATACAACGGTCGAACTGGAGAGCCTTACGATAATGAAGTGACACTTGGGTATGTCTATATCCTCAAATTGGCTCACTTGATTGACGATAAGGTGCATGCACGTTCTACCGGTCCATACTCCATGATCACCCAACAACCACTTGGCGGTAAAGCGCAGTTCGGTGGTCAGCGGTTTGGAGAAATGGAAGTATGGGCGCTTGAGGCCTATGGTGCTGCCTATTGTCTTCAAGAATTACTGACAATCAAATCAGATGATGTCTTGGGTCGAGTTCGCGTTTATGAATCAATAGTTAAAGGCGACAATATCCCAGAACCAGGTATCCCTGAAAGTTTCAAAGTTCTAATTAAAGAGATGCAGTCACTTTGCTTAGATGTTGAAGTATTAGACCAAGATGGTCAACAAGTTGAAATAAGAGAACTAGACGAAGATGTCTATAGAGCAACAGAGGAACTTGGCATTGATCTATCTCGCCCAGAACGAGGTTCGGACGATGAAGATGAACGCCGAAATGTCGGTGTTCTCAGATAAGTATTAGCCCAAATCAGATAAAATTTAGGAAAAAAACAAGTGCTTGACGTTAATGATTTCGATCAAATCCAGATTGGTTTAGCCACACCGGATGGTATCCGTATGTGGTCAAACGGTGAAGTAAAAAAGCCTGAAACCATCAATTACCGAACTCTTAAACCAGAAAAAGACGGTCTTTTCTGTGAGAAAATCTTTGGTCCTACAAAGGACTGGGAGTGCTACTGCGGGAAATACAAGAGAGTCAGATTTAAGGGAATAATTTGTGAACGCTGCGGGGTTGAGGTAACTCGATCAAAAGTACGACGTGAACGAATGGGGCATATTGAATTAGCAGCCCCCGCAGTTCATATTTGGTATTTACGCGGCACCCGGTCATGGCTTGCCTATCTTCTTATGGGAACAGAACCAAGAGAAGAGCTAAAAGCAAAACAGCTTGAAAAAGTGATTTATTTCGCGGCAAACATGGTGATTTGGGTTGATGAAGAAAAACGTCACGAAGACCTTTCTGTGCTGGAAGAAGACCTTGTTGAAGAAAGAAAAGCGATTGAAGAAGAACGTGACGAAGAACTTAATCGCCGCCAAGAAACTCTTGAGTCAGAATTAGCTGAGTTAGAAAAAGAAGGCGGAAAAGAAGCAGATTTGAAGGCTTTACAAAAAGCCGCAGATAAAGATCTCGCTTACCTTCGAGAGCAGTACGAATCAGAAATAGAAGTACTAAATCGTGCTTGGGATGAATTCCAGGGACTTTACTCTCGGCAGATAGTTGAAGATGAACGCTTATGGACCGAGTTAGCCGATAGGTGGGGAGAATATTTTGAAGGCGGAATGGGAGCAGATGTTCTTGCTCGTCTTATTGACCGAACAGACTTTGATGAAGAAGAGCAGAAATTACGCGGACAGATAGATCCCCCAGCTGGAGAAAAGGGATTATCGGCTCAAAGAAAAGCAAAAGCAATTAAAAGATTGAAGATTGTTGCAGCATTCAATCGTCGTGATAAGTATGGACGAAGAATCAACGATCCGAGGGCGATGATCCTTGATGCTGTTCCAGTGATTCCACCGGAATTACGTCCGATGGTCCAACTTGACGGTGGCCGTTTTGCGACCTCAGATCTAAATGATCTTTATCGCAGAGTTATAAACCGAAACAACCGGTTGAAGAGATTATTAGATCTTGGAGCACCTGGGATCATTATTAATAATGAAAAAAGAATGCTCCAAGAAGCTGTAGATGCTTTATTTGATAATGGACGACGTGGACGACCAGTGACAGGTCCAGGTAACCGACCACTCAAATCTCTTTCAGACATGCTTAAAGGTAAGCAAGGACGGTTTAGGCAGAATCTTTTAGGTAAACGTGTTGACTACTCAGGACGTTCAGTCATTGTTGCCGGACCTACTCTAAAATTCCACCAATGTGGATTGCCTAAGATCATGGCACTTGAACTCTTTAAACCATTTGTGATGAAACGCCTAGTTGATGATGAACTAGCTCCTAATATTAAATCTGCAAAACGTATGGTGGAGCGTCGAAAAGATCACGTTTGGGGTGTTCTTGGAGATGTAATAAGGGAACACCCTGTTCTTCTTAACCGAGCTCCAACTTTGCATCGACTAGGAATCCAGGCATTTGAACCCGTATTAGTCGATGGTAAAGCTATCCAGATTCACCCACTTGTCTGTACTGCTTTTAACGCTGACTTTGATGGTGACCAAATGGCAGTTCATCTTCCGCTATCCGCAGAAGCTCAAGCAGAAGCAAGAATACTCATGCTTTCAGCGAACAACGTCCTTAGCCCTGCTCACGGACGGCCTTTAGTTACTCCTACACAGGACATGATTATTGGTGGCTACTACTTAACAATGGAGCCAGAGGACTTAGAAAACAAAGCAGGAGTCTTCAGACATGTCCATGATCTTGAACATGCCCTAGACCAAAATAATATAAACCTTCATTCATCAATTGAATATCGATCAAGTGACTACCCAGGCCTTAAGGCAACAGAAGCTAATGGAAGTCCAGCTACATGGATTTCAACCACGCCTGGACGCGTTTTGTTTAACGAAGCGCTTCCCGAAGGGTTTGGATACATAAATACTTGTGTTGATAAGAAGGGAATGACCGATTTAGTTGATGATCTTGCTCGACATTACCCTAAGAAAGTTGTTGCAGAGAGTCTCGACAAATTGAAGGATCTTTGTTTCAAATTTGCTACACAATCTGGTTTAACAGTCTCAATTGATGATGTGAAAACTCCTATCGAGAAAAGAGACATTCTTGATCGGCATGAAAAAGATGCTGAGAAAGTAGAAACTCAGTTCCGAAGAGGAATCATTACAGACGGTGAGCGACGACAAAAAGAAGTAGAGATCTGGAACGCTGCCACAGCAGAAGTAACAGAGAAAATGATTGAAGCGTTACAAGCTGAACGGTTCAACCCGATAGATGTAATGGTTGATTCAGGTGCGCGCGGAAATATGATGCAGGTCCGTCAAATTGCTGGTATGCGTGGTTTGGTTGCTAATCCACGCGGTGACATGATCCCACGACCTATCAAATCGAATTTCCGCGAAGGTCTAGCGATGCTTGAGTATTTCATTGCTACTCCGGGAGCGAGAAAAGGATTAGTTGATACAGCACTTAGAACAGCTGACTCTGGATACCTCACTCGACGACTTGTTGATGTTTCACAGGAACTTATTATCAATGAACACAACCCTTTTGAAGGAGACGGTCCAGTTTTCGGAATTTGGATTGACGATGTTGAACCTGATCAAGAGGATAAAAGAACTTACCTTGATACGCGTTTACTTAGTCGAACGATTGCTGATGAAGTAAAACTTTCTGACGGCTCTGTACTAGAGGCTGGAACTATCGTGGGTGAAAGCGAAATGATTGCGCTTAGAGAGGACCCAGAAGTTACACGAGTAAGAGTTCTTTCACCACTTACAGATGACTCGGCTGTGGGTATTTCTCCAGCCTGTTATGGAATGTCTTTAGCAACCAGTAAGCCAATTGAAGTTGGTGAAGCTGTTGGAGTTATTGCAGCTCAATCAATTGGTGAACCTGGAACACAGCTTACTATGCGTACATTCCACACCGGAGGTGTGGCTGGAAAAGACCTCGCTGGCGGTCTTCCGAGAGTTGTTGAACTTTTTGAAGCGAGAACTCCTAAAGGAAAAGCAACACTTGCACGTATCTCTGGGGTAGTCCGTATAGGTGAGGATGAGGGCCGAGGACGCGAAGTAACAGTAGTTGCTGATGATGGAACCGAGGAAACTTATCTCATCCCTGGTCAGCCGAGACTTGAAGTATCACACGGCCAAGAAGTGAAAGCAGGAGACGCGATAGTTGAAGGACCTCGCGACCCTAAAGAACTTCTCGAAATAAAGGGTGTTAGAGAAACTCAGCAGTACCTCGTTGAAGAGGTGCAAAAGGTTTATCGAGATCAAGGTGTGTCAATACATGACAAGCACATAGAACTCATCGTTCGACAAATGACAAGAAGAGTAAAGATCATCGATCCGGGTGACTCAGAGTTCCTACCAGAAGAACAAGTGGACCAAAGAGCATTCGCTGAAACAAACCGTGTTCTGGTTGACGAAGGACAAAAACCTGCAGAAGGACGTCCTGAACTGATGGGTATCACTAAAGCATCTCTTGCTACTCAATCCTGGCTTTCAGCTGCATCTTTCCAAGAAACAACACGTGTTTTGACAGAGGCCGCTATTGAATCAAAGAGCGATGGGCTAATAGGTCTTAAGGAAAATATTATTATTGGAAAACTTGTGCCAGCAGGCACAGGAATGCCGCAGCATCGAAATGTGGCACCTCATGCACCAGACTATAAACCAATGGACTATTACAGCTCTGTTGATGAAGAGCAAGACTTAGCAGAATGGCTTGCCGGACAAGCTGATTCAAGCGAAGACGAGTTTTCAGGAGCGTACGAGGCAGATGTAATTGATTTAGCAACGGAAATTGAAAATATTGATCCAACTGCTTAAGTCATAATTGGTTTGTAAGTAGAAGTGTTTCTCGTAGACTCATCTATCGGTTGGAAATCATGTCTGGACGTAAAAACCAACCGAGGTTCGGAAGTTAAATATTCGCATCCTTTCCAGACGACGATTATTAGGAAAATTTTTTGAGGTAGTTCTGTGCCCACAATTCAACAATTAGTCCGAAAAGGACGAAAATCAAAAAAGGCTAAGGAATCCACGCCTGCTCTTAATGGAGCACCGCAAAGACGAGGAGTCTGCACGCGTGTTTTCACGACTACACCGAAAAAACCAAACTCTGCTTTAAGAAAAGTAGCACGTGTTCGTTTAACTACAGGTATAGAAGTCACTGCATACATACCTGGTGAAGGCCACAATCTTCAAGAGCACTCAATTGTACTTGTGAGAGGTGGAAGAGTAAAAGATCTTCCAGGAGTTCGATATAAAGTAATTCGGGGAACTCTCGATACTTCAGGAGTAAGCCAAAGACAGCAGGCGCGTAGCCGTTACGGCGCAAAGAAAGAAGGCTAATCATGCCAAGAAAAGGACCTGCATTACGCCGGGAGTTAGTACCAGATCCGGTCTACCGATCTGTTTTAGTCACTCAGTTAATTAACAAAATTTTACAAAGAGGTAAACGTTCAACTGCAGAAGGAATTGTTTATGAAGCTCTCGCAACAGTTGAAACAAAAACAGGATCCGACCCAGTAAGTGCTTTGAAAAACGCATTAGAAAATGTTAAGCCGCAGTTAGAAGTTAAAAGCCGCCGAGTAGGAGGAGCGACCTATCAGGTGCCAGTTGAGGTTCGTCCCCGGAGAGCAACAACACTTGCAATTCGCTGGATGGTCACCTTTGCTAGATCACGACGTGAGAACACGATGGCTGAACGCCTTGCAAATGAGATACTGGATGCATCTAATGGCACTGGTGCCTCGGTTAAACGCAGAGAAGACACACACAAGATGGCTGAAGCCAATAAAGCTTTCGCTCATTACCGCTGGTAGGACATTCCACGAAATAACAAGAGAGTGCTCTAACATATTTCCAGCAACTATTTAATATCCCTATAAATAAACCAATACGACGCGAGTAAAAAATGGCTGATCGACATCCTTTAGAAAAAACCCGGAATATCGGCATTATGGCCCATATTGATGCAGGTAAGACTACGACGACAGAACGAATTTTGTATTACACCGGAGTTAATTACAAAATTGGTGAGGTCCATGATGGCGCAGCAACCATGGACTGGATGGAACAAGAGCAAGAACGTGGAATTACCATCACTTCTGCAGCTACTAGCTGTTTTTGGGACGATCATAGAATCAACATTATTGATACGCCTGGTCACGTTGACTTCACGGTAGAAGTAGAACGATCTTTAAGAGTCCTTGATGGGGCAGTTGCAGTATTTGATGGAGTAGCAGGTGTTGAACCACAAACAGAAACTGTTTGGAGGCAAGCAGATCGCTACAACGTCCCGCGGATGTGCTTTATAAACAAGATGGATCGCATCGGAGCTGACTTCTATTTCGTTTTGGACACGATCAATGAGAGGTTGGGCTGTAAATCTGCGGTAATCCAACTTCCAATTGGGGCAGAGTCAGATTTTGCAGGAATTGTTGACTTGGTTTCGATGAAAGCCCTTGTCTGGCAAAGTGAGGATCTTGGAGCATCTTGGGACGTAGTAGATATACCTGAAGATTTAACGGAAAAAGCAGCAGAATATAGAACTGGACTAATTGATGTATTGGCTGAATTTGACGAAAACATTCTTGAAAAGTTTGTTGGCGAGGAAGAAATAACTGAAGATGATCTCCGTAACGCAATCAGAACAGGAACTCTCTCTGGAGATTGTGTTCCAATTTTGACTGGTAGCGCTTTTAAGAACAAGGGAGTGCAACCACTACTTGATGCAGTGGTTGAGTACCTACCTTCTCCAATAGATCTTCCTCCAGTAGAAGGTTTACATCCCCGCAGCGAAGAAAGTGTTACTAGATCCGTAGATGATGACGAATCGTTTTCCGCATTAGCTTTCAAAATTATGACTGATCCCCACGTGGGAAAATTGACTTACTTCCGTGTTTATAGTGGCGTTCTCGAAAAAGGTGGAACCGTACTTAACACTCGAACAGGGGCTAAGGAAAGAATCGGCCGCATCCTAGAAATGCATGCAAATGACCGTGAAGATCGCGATGACGTTAGAACTGGGGACATTGTTGCTGGAATAGGAATGAAAAACACTAGGACCGGAGATACTCTGTCCGCAGTGGATCATCCAATTATGTTGGAAAAATTAGATTTTCCTGATCCAGTGATTCATGTTGCTGTTGAGCCTCGCTCAAAAGCAGACCAAGACAAAATGGGTAAGGCACTATTTTCTTTATCCGAAGAAGACCCAACATTTACAGTTCACAGTGATGATGAAACCGGTCAAACCATTATTGGTGGCATGGGCGAGTTACACCTTGAAGTTCTTGTAGACAGAATGCTTCGAGAATTCAGAGTAGACGCTAATGTAGGGCGCCCTCAGGTGGCGTATCGAGAGACAATTACGAAAACGATTGATAGTCACAGATATACCCATAAAAAACAAAGCGGTGGTTCAGGTCAGTTTGCTGAAATTGTTGCTTCAGTTGAACCATGGACGGGTGAAGAAGGGATAACTTATTCTTTCGAAGACACAGTAACTGGTGGTCGTATACCAAAAGAATATATTCCAGCAGTAAATCAAGGAATTGAATCTTCTCTAACCAATGGTGTTCTAGCTGGATTCCCAGTATTGGGCTTAAAAGTTACTCTTGAAGATGGAAAACACCATGATGTTGACTCCTCAGAAATGGCCTTTAAAATTGCTGCTCAAGCATGGTTTAGGGAAGTTATGCCACGCGCTAAGCCCGTGCTATTAGAACCAATCATGGCAGTAGAAGTGGTAACCCCAGAAGACTATATGGGCGATGTTGTGGGTGATTTGAACTCTCGACGAGGGCGAGTTGGACAAATGGAAGCTCGTGGTCCAAACCAAGTTGTTTCCGCACAGGTACCGTTATCGGAAATGTTTGGATACGCTACAGATCTACGGTCGCGCACTCAAGGGCGTGCGACTTATACCATGCAGTTTGACTCGTATCAGCAAACACCCGGGTCAGTGCAAGAAGAGATCGTCAGCCGTATACGCGGCGAATGATAAAAACAGAAAGATATTAAGGAAAAAGTAATGGCCAAGGAGCAGTTCGAACGCAACAAGCCACACGTAAATGTCGGCACTATGGGACACATTGATCATGGTAAGACGACACTTACTGCAGCTATAACAAAGGTCCTCTCAGACCGTAATCCAGAGTCCACCTCTTTTACGGAGTTTGGGGACATTGATAAGGCACCAGAGGAACGTGAGCGTGGAATCACAATTAATGTTTCTCATGTTGAGTATGAGACCGATAATAGGCACTATGCCCACGTTGATATGCCGGGGCACGCTGACTACATCAAGAACATGATTACCGGTGCTGCTCAGGTAGACGGAGCAATCTTGGTTGTTTCTGCAGCAGATGGTCCTATGCCTCAGACGAGAGAACACGTTTTGCTGGCTCGACAAGTTGGTGTCCCAAAAATAGTGGTGGCGCTAAATAAATGCGACATGGTAGATGATGAAGAACTTCTTGAGTTAGTTGAGATGGAAGTAAGAGAACTTCTTGACGAATATGATTTCCCTGGTGACGACACACCTGTTTGTCGAGTTTCTGCACTCAAAGCTCTTGAAGGAGACAGCGATGCTGGAGATCAGATAGTTGAGTTAATGTCACAAGTAGATGAATATGTTCCTACTCCTGACCGCGATGTTGACAAAGACTTCTTAATGCCAATTGAAGATGTCTTCTCCATTACTGGGCGAGGAACTGTAGTAACGGGGAGAATTGAACAAGGAATTATCAACACTAGTGACAACATTGAAATTATTGGGCTTAAAGAGACCGCAACATCAACATGTACAGGTGTTGAAATGTTCCGAAAGATTCTTGACGAAGGTCAAGCTGGCGACAATGTAGGTGTACTTCTACGTGGAATTGATAAAGAGGATGTACAGCGGGGTCAGGTTTTAGCTAAACCTGGATCTATCACTCCTCATACTCACTTTGAAGCAGAGGTATATGTCTTGGATCAGAAAGAAGGAGGGCGACACAAGCCTTTCTTCTCTAACTACCGTCCGCAGTTCTATTTCAGGACTACTGATGTGACAGGTACCATCGCCCTTCCGGATGGAACGGAAATGTGTATGCCTGGAGACAATACGCCAATGACTGTTGAGTTAATTGCACCAATAGCTATGGATGAAGGCCTCCGTTTTGCTATCCGTGAGGGTGGCCGAACTGTGGGTGCTGGCGCTGTAACAAAAGTAATTAAGTAACAGTAATGGCTGCTGGGCAAAAAATCCGGATACGGCTTAAGGCTTATGATCACGAAGTGATTGATCAATCAACAAAGAAAATTGTGGAAACAGTTCGTCGAACAAAAGCAGATATTCGTGGACCAATACCTCTTCCAACAGAGAAGCATCGATACACAGTTATAAAAGGTCCATTTAAGGACAAGGATTCGCGTGAACATTTTGAGATGCGAATACACAAACGTCTACTTGATATTTTGAATCCTGGGGCAAAAACAGTTGACTCACTGCAACGTCTTGACTTGCCGGCTGGTGTTGACATTGAAATTAAGCTTCAGCAAAACTAATTTCGTTTCATACATCTACAAATATTCTTTCAAGGAGAAAGATTGAGCAACGCCTTACTGAGTGAAGAAACTCTTCAAATGGATAGTCCTATTGAGGGACGAAAAGGTATCTCTGCAAGGCGACAGAGAATTGAACCTTCGGAAGAATTTTTTACAATTAGAGGTGTGGTTCGGGTAACCCGGTTACTATTTGTGCTTCTACTAATCGGAGGTGTCATCGGTTGGAAAGCAACTGAGGTATCACCAGCATTCATTTCTATACCAGGGTGGATTCTTCCAGCAGCGCTGGCTGGGGTTGCTTTAACTTTTGTAGCTTATATGAAGCCTTCGATAGCACGCGTTGTTGCTCCGATCTATGCAGTGGTTGAAGGGCTACTTCTTGGCTCTATCACAAAAGTGTATGAGTACAGTTTTGAAGGAATTGCCCTCCAAGCTGCACTATTAACTATTGGTGTGTTTGGAACCATGTTATGGCTCTACAGTGCACGAATCGTTAAGGTTACTGGGAAGATGCGTCGGTTTATTATCGGATCGACAGTAGCGATCATGGGAGTCTATTTATTCCAGTTGCTTATGAATCTTCTTGGTGTCAACTTCCAAACTCCTTTTCTTCACGACTCTGGACCTGTAGGTATTGTGATTAGTTTGGTAGTGGTAGTAATCGCGTCCATGCATTATCTACTGGATTTTGACCTTATTGAAAAGGCTGTAAATTCTAAAGCACCTAAAGAAGTTGAATGGTTGGCAGGATTTGGATTGCTGCTAACGACGGTCTGGGTTTATCTAGAAATTCTTCGGCTTCTTGCCAAAATACGAAGTAATGATTAAAACTAAAATTTAATCAACTCTCTTCTTTATTTTCTTCTGGCTTAATTTTCTCGTTCTTAGTATGCCCTCGTCTTATTCGACTTTCGAAGAGGATTTCTTCATCAATGTCGTGGCGTTCCGCTGCTGCAGAAACGATGGACTGTAAAGTAGCCGCAAAAGGGAGAGCAAGAAGCGCTCCGACTATTCCAAGAATTGCGTTACCAGCAATAACTGCTCCAAAGGCGACTGCAACATGAATCTGCATAGTTTGTGCAGTTATTCGTGGAGCAAATATGTAATTTTCAAGTTGTTGGTAGACGATGATCACAATAAGAGCCCAAATACCAGTTCTTGGTTCATCTAATAGTCCTACTAGGAGAGGAAGAACGCCGGCTATGTAGGTACCGACTACAGGGATAAATTGTGAAATTACTCCAACCCATATTGCTAATGCAAGAGAGGAGGGCATTCCAATAATCGCAAATGCTGCCCAATGAACTAGAGCCGCAATTAGTGCCAGAATTGCTCGTGAAGCTATATATCCACCTGTTTTTGCAATAGCTATGTCCCAAATTTCTAGGACTCGTTTCTGTCGATGTGCTGGGAGAAGAGAGCATACCGAGCGCCTTAATTTGGGTCCCTCAGCAACAAGATAGAAAGAAAATAAACCAATTGTAAATAGTTGAAAGAGAATGTTTACAACAGTTGAGCCAAATTGAGCTAGGTCATCAGCAAATGAGCCGAGCTGTTTAGCAAGAGCACCATTTTCATAGTCTTCTTGAATGTCAGCAGTGGCACCTTCAATCCCAAAGTTATCATCAAGAAATTCGTCAATATCAGACAAATAACTCGGAATATTGTCCGAAAACTCAGTTAATTGATCTGCTAACAGAGAACCAACAGCTATTCCAAATCCACCCAAAGCTCCTAGAACAGTTAAGAACATCAACCCAGTTGCTAATCCACGACGTATATTCCATCTCTCCATTCTGTTGACTGCTGGCTCAATAGCGAACGAAAGAAAAAGAGAAACCAAAACTATTATTGATAGTGATCGAAGATCCGAAAGAATACTTAACAGATAGCCGAGTATTGCGTATCCAATAAGCCCTAAAAGAATGGCTCTTGTCAGCCAGACAGGTGGCTTTGTAGATAAATCAGTTTCTAATGCCTTAGCCATCAAACATGAAAGTAGCGCTTAACGGTTGAATTAAGAGGGATACTCTCGATGAACTGTTGTATTAGCGCTACTTTGCCTTTAGCCTTAACTCTTGGCGTCTTTCGGGAAATACCTGGGCGTGACAAACCGATGTTCGTAAAGGCCTTAGTTTTTAAGACGGGAACCACACGACACAACCGAATTATCGGCTCCGCTGGGCATAGGCTCATGCGGAGTTTCCATTTGAATAACCACTTAATTTTGGCAGGCATCAAAAATTAAGCCAAAAATTTAGGAACAATTATGGCTAACAAAGCAATAGTCGGCGAAAAAGTCGGCATGACACAGGTATGGGATGAAGAAAATCAAGTTATTCCTGTAACTGTTCTACGCGTGCGGCCAAATCGGGTTGTTCAAGTAAAAACACAGGAACGCGATGGATATAGCGCTCTTCAAGTGACTTTTGGGCAAAAAGATATTGAAAAAATGACACAACCTGAAGCCGGTCATTTTGCTAATTCTGGTGTTGCTCCTGGTGGTCGTCTTGTAGAACTCCGGCTTGACGATGTAGCTGAATACCAAGTTGGACAAGAATTAACTGTTACAGAAATAGCTGAAACTGGTCGAGTTGACGTTACCTCTGTAAGTAAAGGAAAAGGCTTTGCAGGCGCTATGAAGCGTCACGGATTTGGCGGCCTACCCGCTTCACACGGTGCTCATAAAGTACATCGTAAGCCTGGAGCTGTGGGGCAGTGTGCTACACCGTCTCGAATTTTCAAAGGGAAACGCATGCCTGGGCGTATGGGAAATCAAAAAACTACCATTCTTAATTTGATGGTTGTAGAAGCTGATGAAGAGCGCCAAGTGCTTTTAGTGCGAGGTTCTGTTCCTGGTCCAAATGGTTCTGTTGTACTAATTCGTGATGCGGTTAAAGGGGCGTGAATATGAGCAACGTGACTTTACGTAATCGCAATGGTGAATCAACTGGATCAGTGGATCTAGATCAAAATATATTTGGCATTGAACCGAATGTTCCTGTTATGCATCAAGTAGTAACGGCTCAATTAGCAGCACGTAGAAGCGGAACACAAAGCACAAAGACACGCGCTGAAGTTCGTGGTGGTGGAGCTAAACCGTGGAGACAAAAAGGAACAGGACGGGCACGCCATGGTTCGATTAGATCACCAATGTGGCGTGGCGGAGGTGTTGCTTTAGGGCCTAAGCCTCGAAGCTATGCGCAGAAGACTCCAAAAAAGATGATTGCTTTAGCTCTCAAATCAGCACTTTCTGATCGTGCTGCTGAAGGTAAAGTGATAGTGATCGATTCTTGGGGATTTGAAACTCCTTCGACAAAAGAAGCTCGTGTAGCACTGAATAATTTGGGCACAGAAGGCCGAGTTCTAGTGGTAGTAAATCGAGAAGAAACAAATGCATGGAAAAGTTTCGCGAATTTGCCTTTTGTGCACACACTTAGTGTGGGCGAGTTAAATGCTTATGACATTTTAGTAAGCGACTGGGTGGTCTTTACAAAAGAAACACTGCCTTCTTCAATACAGAAGGAGGGACAGAAATGAAAGATCCACGGGATGTAATAATTGAACCTGTTGTTTCTGAGAAGTCTTACAGCCTCCTTGAAGACAATGTCTATACTTTCGTAGTTCATAAATCTGCTACGAAACCAGAAATCCGTGATGCTGTTGAGACAGTGTTTGACGTGACTGTTTCCAAAGTAAATACTCTGAATCGCGATGGGAAAAGAAAAAGAAATCGACGTACAGGAACTTTTGGCAAACGTCCAGATATAAAACGAGCCTATGTCACTCTTGTTGAGGGTGACTCTATTGAATTGTTCGAGGTTTAGTAGACATGCCGCAACGTAGACGCAAACCAACGAGTCCAGGACGCCGCTTCCAAACGGTTTCTGACTTTGCTGAGATAACGAAGACAAAACCGGAGCGTTCTCTTATTGAAAAACAGAACTCAACTGGAGGGCGAAATAATTATGGCCGTAAAACCGCTCGGCATCGCGGAGGTGGGCATAAACAGCAATACCGAATTGTTGACTTCCGACGCAATAAAGATGGAGTTCCAGCAAAAGTAGCTGCAGTTGAATACGATCCAAATCGGAGTTGCAGGATTTTACTTCTTCACTATCACGATGGTGAAAAACGATACGTTCTCGCACCGAAAGGTGTAGAGGTTGGTGAGACACTGCACTCAGGGCAAGGTTCTGAAATTAGACCTGGTAATGCACTACCACTTAGATACATACCAGTTGGAACTACAATTCATAACGTTGAGTTGTACCCCGAAGGTGGAGGTAAATTAGCTCGAAGTGCCGGATCTAGCGTTCAGTTAGTAGCTAAAGAGGGAAATCATGCGACTTTACGCCTTCCAAGTACTGAGATGCGAAGGGTACCGATTGACTGTCGTGCCACAGTTGGAGAAGTTGGCAATCAGGAGCATGAATTAACCAAAATAGGTAAAGCTGGTCGAAATCGCTGGAAAGGTGTACGTCCTCAAACTAGAGGTGTGGCAATGAACCCTGTTGACCATCCACTTGGTGGCGGCGAAGGAAAATCTTCTGGTGGACGTCATCCAGTTTCTCCTTGGGGCAAACCGGAAGGACGCACTCGTCCTCGGAGTAAACAGTCGGACAAAATGATCGTACGTCGTCGACGACGTCGCGGATCGCGAAGGTAGGAGATATGCCTCGGAGTCTCAAAAAAGGTCCATTTGTAGATGGACATCTGCTCAAAAAAGTTGATGCGATGAATGAGTCAGGTGATAAAAAAGTTATTAGAACTTGGTCTCGTCGTTCCACGATAATTCCAGACATGATTGGCCATACATTGGCAGTTCATGATGGAAGAAAGCATGTTCCAGTCTTCATTACAGAATCAATGATTGGTCATAAATTAGGAGAATTTGCTCCAACTCGTACTTTCCGCCATCATGCTGGTCAGGAAAAGGGAGCGCAGCGCTAATGGCCCTTACTAAGACCAATGAGCGGCCTGGAACTCGTGCTGTTGTTCGATATGTACGGGTTTCTGCTTCGAAAACACGTGCAGTATTGAATCTAATTCGCGGTGAGTCTTATGGAAGAGCCTCCGAGATTCTTGCATTCTCAGAACGAAGTGTTTCAGAAGTGATTGCAAAATGCTTAGATTCAGCAGTTGCAAATGCTGAGAATAATGATGGAATCCCGGCCGAAGAACTTTTTGTTTCTGCTTGTTATGCAGATGAAGGACCAACTTTAAAGAGATGGCGTCCTAGAGCAAGAGGAAGAGCCACTCCTATTCGTAAACGTACATGCCATATAACTGTCATTGTAAGTAGGTATTCTCCTGAGCAAATTGCAGCACAGCAAACGCGTGATGAAGAGCGGGGACGTTCTGGACCTAGCCAACAGGCTGCTGAAGCTCGTCGTCAAAGGGTAGAAAAAAGTAGAGCAGCAGCAGAAGCACTTGAGTCTGAAGAGGCTGTTGATGAGTCTGAAGAGGCTGTTGATGAGTCTGAAGAGGCTGTTGATGAGTCTGAAGAGGCTGTTGATGAGTAAGAGGCTGTTGATGAGTCTGAAGAGGCTGTTGATGAGTCTGAAGAGAACGAAGATGAATCTTCAACCACAAAAGAAGAGAGTAATTAATGGGCCAAAAAGTCAATCCTTATGGTTTCCGGCTAGGGGTAACTACCGATTGGAAATCACGTTGGTTCGCCACCCGTCAAGAATATGCCGACAATCTAATTGAAGATTGGGAAATTCGAGATTATTTACTCACTGAATTGCCGCATGCAGCGATAAGCCGAGTTGAAGTTGAGAGAACACGTGACAAAGTTCGAGTAGATGTACACACTGCGCGACCGGGCATAGTTATTGGACGAAAAGGCGCTGAAGCTGATCGTCTACGAACTGGGTTAGGGAAAATAACTGGGAATAATCGTGTCGCTTTGAATATCCAAGAGATAAAAGAACCAGAAGTTGACGCCGCCCTCATAGCTCAAGGTGTAGCAGACCAATTGATGGGCCGTATAGCTTTTCGCCGAGCTATGAAAAGAGCTGTACAGAATGCTCAGAAGGCTGGAGCTCTTGGTATTCGTGTGCAATGTTCTGGGCGTCTCGGAGGTTCAGAAATGGCTCGCACTGAGTGGTATCGAGAAGGAAGAGTGCCTCTACATACGCTTCGAGCAGATGTTGATTATGGCTTTCGCGAAGCACACACAACATATGGAAGAATTGGTGTAAAAGTTTGGATCTATAAAGGTGACATTCTGCCTTACAAGAGTCAAATGGAAGATAAAGCGACTCGTGAAGCTGCAATGGCGGCCGGTGAAACTTCTGGACCCGCAGCCGAACCTAAAACAGTGGTCTCTTCGGCAGCAGCCCGTCGCCGGTCTAGTGATTCTGGATCAGAAGAAACAACAGCACCAGAACAAGAACATGAGAGTTCTACATCCGAAGAGGAAGAAGTTGAAATAGCTCCTTTGGTTAAAGAAGGAGATGAAGCATTTGAGAAGTTACTTGCTGAAGAAGAAGAAATAGAACGATCAACTCAAGATTCACGAGAAACACCACATTTCCGACTTGGAGGTGGCGACTGAGATGTTAATGCCGAAAAAAGTTGCACATCGCAAGCACCATAGAGGACGCATGCGAGGAAATAGCAAGGGACAAACAGAAGTAACCTTCGGTGAATTTGGGATACAAGCCCTTGAGCCAGGATGGATAACAGCACGTCAAATCGAGGCTGCACGTATTGCAATGACTCGACACATTAAACGTGGAGGAAAAGTTTGGATCAACGTGTTCCCTGACAAACCTGTTACACAAAAACCTGCGGAAACTCGTATGGGTTCTGGAAAAGGAAACGTTGAAGGATGGGTAGCTGTCGTCAAACCAGGAAGAATTCTATTTGAACTCTCTTACCATGACGTAGAAGTTGCCAAGCAAGCGATAAATAGAGCAATCCAAAAATTGCCAATCAAAGCTCGCTTTGTAGAACGCGATGAAAGGTTCTAATTATGGCTCGCAATAAAACATTGGCTGACTTAGGAGACATAGATCTTTATGAGCGACTTAATGAAGCAAAGGAAGAACTTTTCAACCTCCGTTTTCAACTATTAACCGGTCAACTTGAAAATCATTCCCGTCTTGGTCAAGTCAAAAAAGATGTAGCACGCATTCAAACTGAGTTGCGGACAAGAGAAATAGATTCTGCTGAAGAAATCGAGATCAATGAGGAGGTCGTTGAATAATGACTGATGATCTACAAAAAACTGAGCGCCCAAACCCTCGTAAAGTTCGAGAAGGATTAGTGGTTTCAGATATCCAAAATAAAACGGCTGTTGTTCAAGTTAATGACCGTGTACGTCATCGAAAGTACTCAAAGACAGTGCAACGCTCAAAGAAACTTCACGTGCATGATGAGACAAATGAAATGCAAATCGGTGATCGTGTAAGAATTCAAGAAACGCGCCCAATATCGAGATTAAAGCGCTGGCGGCTTGTTGAGATTCTTGAAAGGGCAAAGTAATGATTCAGCAAGAAACACGTCTTCGCGTAGCCGACAACTCTGGAGCCAGAGAAGTTTTGTGTATCAAAGTACTTGGGGGATCAAAGCGGAGATATGCATCGATAGGAGACGTATTTGTAGCAACTGTTAAAGATGCGAATCCAGGAGCTGCAGTGAAAAAAGGTGAAGTAGTTAAGTGCGTTGTAGTCAGGACGAAGAAAGAACGACGTCGGCCCGACGGTTCTTACATTCGGTTTGATGAAAATGCTGCCGTTTTAATCAATGACCAGCTTCAACCAAGAGGCACTCGAATCTTTGGACCAGTTGGTCGAGAACTTCGCGACAAGAAATTTATGAGAATAGTTTCTTTAGCACCGGAGGTCTTATAAATGAAAATACGTAAAGGTGACAACGTAGTGGTTCTAGCAGGTAAAGACCGCGGTCGAGAAGGTTCTGTAAGCCGCGCCTTGCCTTCTGAGAACAAAGTAATTATTGAAGGCGTAAACATGGTTAAGCGTCATCAAAAAGCGACTTCTGCAACAATGCAGGGTGGAATTATTGATAAAGCGATGCCGATTGACGCTTCAAATGTTGCGATATTAAGCCCCAGTGATGGAAAGCCAACTCGAATTGGGTATCGGCTTACTGAATCAGGAGAAAAATTACGCATCTGTAAGCGAACAGGAGTTGATCTTGATGGTTGAAGCATTATCCACCTCTGAGCGTCTAAGCGACTTATATCAGAACGAACTTCGTCAAAAACTTCAGGAAGATTTAGAACTAAGCAACATTATGCAGGTTCCAAAATTAGTAAAGATAGTTATAAATATGGGAGTTGGTGAAGCAGCGCAACAAGCTAAACAAATTGAAGGTGCAACTGCAGACTTAGAACTAATTTCCGGGCAAAAACCTTTGTTGACCAGAGCTAAACAATCTATTTCTAATTTCCGTCTTCGTGAAGGCCAAGCGATTGGAGCAAAGGTGACACTTAGAGGTCAAAGAATGTATGAATTTTTTGATCGCCTTATGACACTTGCTATACCGAGAATTCGTGATTTCCGAGGTTTAAATCCAAAGTCATTTGATGGCCATGGAAATTACACCTTAGGAATAACTGAACAGTTGATTTTTCCTGAAATCAATTACGACAAAATAGACAAAGTAAGGGGAATGGATATCACGATTGTGACGTCTGCTCTTACCGACGAAGAAGGTCGAGCCTTACTTGAAGCATTCAATTTCCCATTCCGACAAGAGGTGCGATAATGGCAAAAAAAGCGCTTGTAAATAAACAACAAAAAACTCCAAAATTTAAAGTTCGGGCATACACCAGATGTCGACGGTGTGGCCGTTCGCGTTCTGTATATCGCGACTTTAATCTCTGTCGCATATGTCTCAGAGAAATGGCACATAAGGGAGAAATCCCAGGCCTTACAAAGTCGAGCTGGTAAAGGAGATTGATCTGAAATGACTATGACTGATCCAGTAGCTGACATGCTTACCCGTATCCGCAATGCCAATACTGCTATGCATGATGGTGTAAAAATGCCATCATCAAGGCAAAAAGTGGCCTTGGCAGAAATGCTCAAAGAAGAGGGTTATATTGTCGACTATTCAGTAACTGAAAACGTGAAGGGACCGGGTAAAGACTTAAGTATCACCATGAAATACTCTCCGAGCAGAGAGAGAGTTATTAGTGGGGTAAAGAGAGTTTCTTCGCCAGGTTTACGTGTTTATTCAAATGCCGATGAAATCCCCAGAGTACTAGGCGGGCTAGGTGTAGCCGTGATTAGTACAAGTAAGGGTTTGATGAGTGACCGAGAGGCTCGTCGCCGACGCATTGGCGGCGAAGTTCTCTGTTATGTGTGGTAGGAGATAAATATGTCACGCATTGGAAAAGCTCCCATTCTCGTGCCTAACGGTGTCGAAGTTGGAATATCAGATAAAAGTATTGAAGTAAAAGGTCCTAAAGGATCGCTTGACTTTGAAGTTCCTGGTTCAATTAGCGTTCGTCAAGACGGCGACCAAATTTATGTTGAGCGTCCGGATGATGAGCGCACAAACCGAGCGTTACACGGACTAACGAGGTCGTTAATAAACAATATGGTTATTGGCGTATCAGAAGGATTCAGCAAAGAATTAGAAATAATTGGTGTTGGCTATCGGGCTCAAGTAAAAGGTCAGTCATCTTTAGAATTGCAACTCGGATTTAGTCATCCAATTTCAGTTGATGCGCCAGAAGGCATTTCGTTTGATGTGCCAGAGCCAACACGCATCATTGTTTCTGGTATTGATAAACAGATCGTTGGACAAGTAGCAGCAGATATTCGTTCTTATAGGAAACCAGAGCCTTATAAAGGCAAGGGAGTCCGTTATCTAGGAGAACATGTAGTCCGCAAGGCTGGAAAGGCGGCTAAGTAGTGAGCGCACAGACTATTGATCGAAGAGCGGCAAGATTACGTCGTCATCGTCGAGTACGAAAGACAGTTTCAGGCTCTAGCGAAAGACCTCGGTTGTCAGTATTTAGATCAGCAAACAATATTTCTGCTCAGGTTATTGATGATGATTCAGGCAACACAGTTGTTTCTGCTTCTAGTCAACAAGCTGGAGTAGCAGATGGTTTACGTGGAATTGCGGCTGCTAAAGAAGTTGGCGCTGTTATAGCAGAGCGTGCAAAAGCGGCGGGAATCACGACTGTTGTGTTTGATCGCGGTGGGTATATATATCACGGGAGAGTTGCTGCACTTGCAGATGCTGCTCGTGAAAAAGGACTGGAGTTTTAGTGGATACACAATCAGTAAAGGTTGACGAGTCCGGATTACGTGAATCCCGAGTCATTCATATTAATCGAGTTGCAAAAGTTGTAAAAGGAGGCCGGAGGTTCTCTTTCACTGCACTTGTGGTTATTGGTGATGGTTCTGGTCATGTAGGTCTTGGTTACGGCAAAGCAAAAGAAGTTCCTCTAGCAATTCAAAAAGGAACTGAAGAAGCTAAACGAAACTTGGCTCCTGTAGCAATGGCTGGGTCAACCATCGTTCACAAAGTGCTTGGCGTTGCTGGTGCTGGTCGAGTTTTGCTTCAGCCAGCTGCACCTGGTACTGGAGTAATTGCCGGTGGTGCTGCTCGCATCATTCTTGAAGAAGCAGGGATACATGACGTGCTGTGTAAATCGTTAGGTTCTCCAAATCATATAAATGTTGCACGTGCCACAATTGCAGGTTTAGCAGCAGTTCGGAGACCTGATGAGGTGGCTCGACTCCGTGGCCTTGACCCAGAAACCTTTGTCCCAGGTGCTTTATTGGACGCTTATCGTCGTTCTGAAGCAGGCATAGATTCAAATCCTTCAATGGAAGAAGATGATTCTGATGTCTGAAATTAAAGTCACCCAAATTCGTTCAGCGATCGGATCAAAACCGAAACAACGTGGAACTCTACGGGCTCTAGGTCTTGGACGTATAGGCAAAAGCAATACTCTTCCTGATCGAGGAGAGATTCGCGGGATGATTGCAAGAGTTCCTCATTTAGTTGAAGTTGAGGAGGTCAACTGACATGAAAGTTCATGATTTAACTCCCGCACCTGGATCAAAGACACGGGCGAAGCGTGTAGCTCGCGGTATTGGTGGAAAGGGCGGGAAAACTGCTGGCCGTGGTTCTAAAGGTCAGCGCGCTCGTAACACAGTACGAGTTGGCTTTGAAGGTGGACAGATGCCGTTGCATATGCGTATACCAAAACTGCGCGGATTCAAGAACCCATTTAGGGTTGAATATCAAGCGGTTAATCTTGACGCTATTGAAGACTCAGGACTTACCGAAGTCAACCCTGAAACGCTCCTTTCTCAGGGGCTAGTTCGTAAAAACTCTTTGATTAAGGTCCTCGGCCGAGGAGAAGTAACCCGTGCTGTATCTGTTCAAGCGCATGCTTGGTCTGCTTCTGCTGAAAAAGCAATTAATGCTGCCGGTGGATCGCTTGAAAAGTTGCCACTACCATTTGCTGTACGCCCACCTTCAAGTGGTAATGCACATATGAATCGTTAGAAAAGGCATAAGGAGACACCATGCTTGCCAGCATGCTCAACATGTTCAGAGTGGCTGATCTGCGAAAGCGGATTCTGTTCACCCTGTTGATGATTGTGCTTTACCGAGTAGGAGCTTTTATACCTGCGCCTGGTATCGACGTAGAGCAGGTTCAGCTTCTTCGTGATCGAGCGAACCAAGGTGGCGTTCTAGCGTTCCTGCAACTTTTCTCAGGAGGCTCACTAACTACATTTGCTGTTTTTGCTCTTGGAGTGACTCCGTACATTACTGCTTCGATCATTATGCAAGTTTTAGGTGTAGTTGTTCCAAAAATTGAACAATGGCAACAACAAGGAGCAGTTGGTCAAAGAAAGATAACTCAATGGACTCGTTATTTGACCGTGGCCATTGCTGTTATTCAGGCAACCAGTTTTGCTTTCCTGTTTAATGATGGCGGTAACTCAATTAGTGGACAATCGGGTGCGAATTTATTACCGAACTTCCATATCGGTACTGTTAGTGTCGTGGTCCTTACACTCGCTGCAGGTACTGCTTTACTTATGTGGATGGGAGAACTGATTACCCAAAAGGGAATTGGAAATGGGATGTCGCTATTAATCATGATTTCGGTTATCAGCGCCTTTCCAGCTCAAGGATCTTTGATCCATGCTGAAAATGGTATTTGGGTATTAATGGTTGTTCTCGCCGTTCTCGCTGCTCTTATTACGGCAATTACCTTTGTAGAACAAGGCCAGCGAAGAATTCCTGTCCAGTTTGCGAAACGAGTGCAAGGACGTCGGATGTATGGAGGTCAAAATACATACATTCCTCTAAAAGTGAATCAAGCAGGAGTTATTCCAATTATCTTCGCTACATCAGTGCTTTATCTTCCTGTTCTTCTTGCAGCTGCTTTACCTTGGGACGGATTCCGATCTTGGGTAAATAACAATCTTGCTCAATCAAATAATGTTTTTTACTTCGTTGTGACAGGATTCATGGTCGTGGGGTTTGCTTATTTCTATACTGCCATCACATTTGACCCTGCGAAGCAAGCTGACACTATACGTAAACAAGGTGGTTTTGTTCCAGGCATCAGGCCCGGATATCAAACAGAACGTTATCTCTCAAAAATTCTTTCACGAATAACTTTGCCAGGCGCATTATTTCTTGCAGCGGTAGCGCTTATCCCATCTATTCTGATCAATGTATTTCTTGATACAAGCCAAGGAGTAGGAGGATCAGCTGGAGCTGGAGCAGCTGGGTTTGGGTTTATAGGGATATCAATTCTTATAGCGGCAGGCGTATCGCTTGAGACAATGAAACAAATTGATTCTCAATTGACAATGCGCAACTATGAAGGCTTCTTGAAGTAGCCCGTTGGCTGTAGAGAGTTAAGCAATGAAACCTATCAACATCATTATTTTTGGCCGCCAAGGATCAGGAAAAGGAACTCAGAGCTTACTGATCACTAAAGAGTTTGGCCCAGTTCACATCTCTACCGGAGACATGTTGAGAGCTGCTGTTGAAAAAGGAACAGAATTTGGCTTGCAGGCAAAGGCAATCATGGATCGAGGTGAACTGGTTTCAGACGAAGTTATATCTGGCATTGTCGCTGAAAGACTAAGTCAGAGTGATGTGATACAAAATGGGTGTTTACTTGATGGGGTTCCGCGCACGCTGGGCCAAGTGGAATCAATTATGGAGGTATCGGAAAAACTAGATTTCTCAATTGATTTAGTTTTGAATCTAGAAGTACCTATTGATGAAGTTACATCGCGAATGCTGTCACGTGGCAGGGCAGATGATACTGAAGAAGCAATAGCACGGCGGTTAGGCCTATACGAACAAGAAACTGCTCCATTATTTGAATTTTTTTCGAAAAAAGGTGTGTTCGAAATCGTTGATGGACTTGGCTCAGAAACAGAGGTATTTGATCGTTTGAGTGTTGTAATTACACGAGTTTTATCGGATAAGAAGCAATGAAACGAATAACTTTACATGTGGTTACCTCTCGGGGTTGGTCAAGGCACAGGGGGACGGTAGCGTTACCTGTCGGCTTCTGTAGTCATAAAACTGGTGGCATAGAAGACTTATTGGACCTGGGAGGTCAGTTCTGACGAAAGCTAAAGAAGACGCGATTGTGATGGAAGGAACGGTTCTTGAACCGTTACCTAACGCCATGTTCAAAGTCGAGTTAGAAAATGGCCACGAGGTACTTGCACATATTTCAGGGAAAATGCGTATGCACTACATACGTATTCTTCCAGGTGATCGAGTACAAGTAGAAATGACTCCATATGACCTAAAAAGAGGTCGTATTACATACCGGTATAAGTAAGGCAAGAGAAACGAAATATGAAGGTTCGTGCAAGCGTAAAAAGAATTTGTGATAGATGCCGAGTTATTCGGCGGAATGGACGCGTGCAAGTTATTTGCACAAATCCGCGTCATAAGCAACGGCAAGGTTAGGAAAATACAGAATGGCACGTATTTCTGGAGTAGATATTCCACGGGATAAACAAGTACAGATTTCTCTTACATACATCCATGGGGTGGGTAGAACGCGTGCTTTGGAAGTTTGTGAGGGCGCAGGAATTGATCCCTTTTCTCGTGTTCGTGATCTAACCGACGAAGAAGTTACGAGTATCCGAGCGTTTATTGATGGGAATCTTAAAGTTGAGGGAGATTTACGGCGTGAGATTTCTCAAAACATAAAGAGAAAAATGGACATTGGCTGTTATCAAGGATTGCGTCATCGACGCGGCTTACCTGTTCGTGGACAACGGACGCATACTAATGCTCGTACTCGAAAAGGAAAACGCAAGACAGTAGCGAATAAGAAGCAGGTGTTGAAGTAATGGCGAAAACGTCAGCAGGTGGCCGTCGTCCTCGTAAAAAGGAACGAAAGAATATTCCGCATGGAGTGGCTCACATAAAGAGTTCATTCAATAACACAATCGTTAACATCACAGACAAAGCCGGAAATACTTTGGCTTGGGCTTCTGCTGGAAATGTTGGCTTCAAAGGGTCTAGAAAATCTACTCCGTTTGCTGCACAAATGGCGGCGGAAAAATGTGCTCTCGAAGCTATGGAACAAGGAGTTCGAAAAGTAGATGTGATCGTAAAAGGTCCAGGATCTGGCCGAGAGACAGCAATTCGGACAATCCAAAGCACAGGGATTGAAGTAACTGGCATTAAAGATGTAACCCCAGTTCCGCACAATGGGTGTCGTCCTCCAAAGAGACGGAGGGTCTGATGTCACGCTACACAGGACCTAAGGCACGTATTTCTCGACGGCTGGGGACCAACATATTTGGTACAAAATCTGAAACAGTTGCATTAGATAAGCGACCATACCCACCAGGAGAGCATGGTCGTTCTCGGAGACGCGGTAACCAGTCTGAATTCTTGATTCAGTTGCAAGAAAAACAAAAAGCACGTTTCACTTATGGACTTAATGAACGTCAATTCCGTAACTTATATGAGGAAGCAAACCGCAGAGACGGAGTTACCGGGGAAAGCCTACTTCAATTTCTTGAGTTGAGATTAGACAACGTTGTTTATCGTTCAGGTATCGCAGCTACACGCCCCCAAGCTCGACAGTTAGTAAATCATGGCCATATTGATGTAAATGGGAAAAGAGTTAATATTCCTAGTTACAGAGTTCGTAAGGGAGACGTGGTCACCTTACGGTCAAAGGCCCGTAACATGGTAGTAGTTCAATGGAATATTGATGTGCTCGACCGTGAGGCTCCAGCATGGCTTGGTGTCTCTGATGGAGGACACGAAGTAGAAGTTAAGGAGCTTCCAACTCGTGGGCAAATTGATATTCCTGTAAGAGAGCAGCTCATTGTTGAGTTGTATAGCAAGTAATTGTAAATATCGCAGAATTTTAAAGAGTGAGGTATTAAGACATGTTGGTCATCCAAAGACCCAGTGTTGAAGCTATAGAAGAAGCTGAAGGAAATCAGCAGGAGTTTGCAATAGGTCCCCTAGAGCCAGGCTTTGGGCATACTTTAGGCAATTCGCTTCGACGTACGCTCCTATCTTCTATTCCGGGAGCAGCGATCACACAGATTAAGTGTGACGACGCAGAACACGAGTTCAGCACTATTGAAGGCATTGTCGAAGATGTGGCTGACATTGTTCTGAATTTGAAAGACGTAGTTGTAGTCAGCCATAGTGATGAACCTGTTACTTTGCGGATAGAAGAACGAGGGCCCGGTGTAGTAACAGCAGCTACTCTTCAGGACAAGCATGCAGATATTGAAATCCTTAATCCTGATTTAGAGTTAGCTACTTTGAATAAAAATGGCCGACTTGCTCTTGAAGTGACAATTGAGAGAGGAAGAGGTTTCCTCACATCAAAAAGAACCTTAGAAAGTGGAGTTATTGGGATTATCCCTGTAGACGCTCTCTTCTCACCAGTTCGCCGTGTCAGCTTTGTTGTTGACCCTATGCAAGTAGATCAAGCTATAGATCATGATCGCCTCGTCCTTGAAATTGAGACAGATGGCTCATTATCTCCACGTGAAGCTCTTGCTTCTGCAGGTGGAACACTACGAGCACTTGTACAACTTGTGGAAGAAATGAGCGATGAGCCGCAAGGTCTAGAATTAGGTGAATCAGGACCAGTCGGAGGAGCCTCTCCAGACATGGATCTTCCAATCGAAGACCTTGATTTATCTGAGAGACCGAGAAACTGTCTCAAACGTGGGCAGGTTGACACTATCGGACAGTTGCTGGAAAAGACCTATGATGACTTGCTAGCCATTACGAATTTCGGACAGAAGTCATTGGACGAAGTGATTGAGAAACTCGACGAACGAGGTCTCTCTTTAGCGCTTCGGCGATAGTGGAATAGTAAAGGTTTAGTCATGCCAGCTACCCCTAAAAAAGGACGCCGTTTTGGTGGAAGTTCAGCCCATCATAAATCAATGATGGCTAATCTCGTAGCGTCTTTGATTGCGGCTGAAGCAATCACCACAACAGAAGCTAAAGCAAAAGCTTTACGCCCAATTGCCGAGAAAATGATTACAAAAGCAAAGAAAGGCGGGCTACATAACCACCGCCAAGTCGTGGCTTTCCTGCGTGACAAAGAAATGGCGGCAAAACTTTTTGAAGATATTGGTCCTCGATATGCTGATCGCTCAGGTGGCTACACACGCATACTCAAAATCGGACCTCGAAGTGGAGACAACGCTCCAATGGCTCGCATCGAGTTAGTCTGAAAAATCCCGTTATGCGGGTCAAGGGAACCGTAAGTTATGACGGATCTTCATTCCATGGATATGCAGTCAATCAGGATGTCAAAACAGTAGCTGGGGAACTGGATTCTGCTTTTAGTCAGATCCTAGGAACTGAAATTATTACAACTTGTGCAGGGCGGACAGATCGTGGAGTTCATGCACAGGGACAGGTAATTAGTTTTGATGTTCCAGAAGGAACAGATCTTTCAAAGTTGCAACATTCAGTAAATCGAATTTGTCGTCCCTGGATTGTAGTAACTGAATTCAATGAAACTTCGTCAGAATTTGATGCAAGATTTTCAGCAAATGGACGTACTTACCGGTACCGCATATTAAACCAAAAGACCCCAAATCCATTTCTCACTTCAACAACGTGGCATATCCCAGTTGATTTGAACGTAGAGAAAATGAAAAAAGCAAGTAGTCATTTTATTGGAACACTTGACTTCTCTTCGTTTTGTAAGCGTACTCCACCGCAAGACGGTTACCGAGAGCGCAGTCTTATTCGAACTGTTGAGTCTGCTACATGGTCAGAAAAAGATAACAATATTCTTGAGTTCGAAATCGTTGCTTCTTCTTTCTGTCATCAAATGGTCCGTTCAATCGTAGGAGTCTTAGTTCGAGTTGGTAAAGGTCAGATTTCTGAGAAGAAAATTCCGGTGATACTTGAAGCGCAGGACCGACAGGGCGTGGGTTCACCAGCGCCTCCTCATGGACTTATTTTATGGTCAGTCCGATATCCAAGTGTGGCTGAAGATCTTAACCGGGTTGCTGAGGGTGAGTCAGCGCCGTAGCCTTATGTGGTGGCTCTGAGCTTGAAACAGGCTCTAAGTTCGCTGTTTGAATGCTAAGCGATTATTTCGTTACAGCTCCAAAAATGAAAAGGTAATTAGGTGTCTACTTACACTCCAAAAGCTAATGAAATTGAACGTAAATGGCATGTCGTTGACGCGGACGGCCTAGTTCTTGGACGGTTAGCAACAGAAGTAGCCTCTATCCTTCGAGGAAAACATAAACCAATTTTCACACCTCACCTTGATACAGGTGACCATGTTGTAGTTATTAATGCAGACAAAGTTGTTTTAACTGGAGCGAAAAATGAAGATAAAAAAGTTTATGATCATTCAGGTTTCCCAGGTGGACTGACTACTAGAAACTATGGTGACATGCTGGTTGAAAAGCCAGAAGAGGCAGTGAGACGAACAATTCAGGGCATGTTGCCAAAGAATCGTCTTGGACGCCAAATGTTGAAAAAACTCAAAGTTTATAAAGGTTCAAAGCATCCACATGAGGCACAACGACCTGAAGAACTAATTATTGAACATGCTCGGGCAAAAACGGTCTGAGCGAGGAGTAATTATGGTTAAGCCCCTAATCCAAACAACCGGAAGACGAAAAGATGCGGTAGCGCGTGTTCGTCTTAGAGAAGTAGCAGGGGAACCATCCGTTACTGTAAATGGAAGAGATATGGAAGACTACTTTCCTTCTGAAAGTCACCGTCTTTTGTTTTTAGAACCATTACGAATAACGGGTACCGAAGGTTCGTATGACATTGATGCAACTTTGCATGGAGGCGGTATTTCTGGTCAGGCTGGAGCTTTGAGACTCGGTATTGCTCGAGCATTAGAGGAACTTGATCCGGAGCGGCGATCAGCACTGAAAAAAGCTGGGCTATTGACTCGAGATGACCGGAAGAAAGAATCTAAAAAATATGGCCTCAAGAAAGCTCGCAAAGCTCCTCAGTACAGCAAACGCTAGTTCTTACTACTTGAGTTAAATCAAGTAGCACTCATATTATTAACTATGACGAATTTATCTCTAACTTTTGGAACCGACGGAGTAAGAGGCAGAGCAGGATCAGAACTCACTGAGGAAATGGTAAAAACGCTTGGGTTATCTGCTGCGTCATATTTGGGTTCAGACCAGGTAATAATTGGGCGAGATACACGCGAATCAAGCCCTTCTTTTGAAAAAGCACTTGCACAAGGTTTTAAAGCTGGAGGTATCGAGCCCCTCTTACTCGGAGTAGCTCCTACACCAGCAGTTGCTCATCTTGCAAATATTAGTGAAGTAGCTGGAGCCATGGTTTCTGCCTCTCATAATCCATGGTGGGATAACGGAATAAAATTATTTTCATCAGGCGGGCATAAGTTGGACGATGCTACACAGCTACAAATAGAAACCAGTTGGCATGAGAACCTTTCAACGAGCGTTCCAAGAATAGAATCGTTTACTTCGATTTCTTTAGACTCATGGACTAATTCCGTATTGGATTCAACTACACATTTGATTTTCGATGGGATCAAAATGGTTCTTGATTGCGCAAATGGGGCTATGTCAGAATTCGCCCCAGAAGTTATGCGCAACCTAGGGGCTGAAGTTGTTGTTATCCATAACAATCCCGATGGGAAAAATATTAACCAAGAATGTGGTGCTACTCATCTAACTTCTTTGCAGAAGGCGGTAATAGACAACGCAGCCGAAGTCGGATTTGCGTTTGATGGGGATGGGGATCGTGTCATCGCAGTTTCTTCGGAAGGACAGATTTTAGATGGTGATCACTTATTAGCGCTCATTTCTGTAGACCGATTTGAAGATGGAAAATTAACTGATGACACAGTTGCCATTACGGTAATGGCGAACCTCGGTCTTCGGAGAGTTTTGAGTGCGAAAGGTATCAAAACCTTTGAAACGCCTGTAGGTGATCGGTATGTCCTAGAAGCTTTAGAAAGCAACAATTGGGATGTGGGTGGAGAACAGTCTGGCCACATAGTGATATCAGAATTTGCGACAACAGGGGATGGTCTTTTAACTGCAGTCCAGACACTTGCTGCTGCGCGAAAACGGGAGAGAGAGATTGGACTATGGGCAAAAGAGCTAGTTGAGAAATCTCCTCAAGTTTTAGTTAACTTGCCTGTTACTAAATCAGGAGCTGGCTTGGTTGAGCAAGCATCTGACTTAATAGAAGAAATGAAACAAGAGCTGGGTGACAATGGACGCATAGTGGTGCGTCCTTCAGGAACGGAACCTTTGGTTAGAATTATGGTAGAAGCTTTAGATGAACTTGCTGCTCAGCAAGTCGCAAATTCACTAGAGGCAAGCATTAGCGCTCTCGACAACACCCCTTGAGTTCAATCACATAGAATTCTTTTACAACTTTTAAATTCAACTACTGATAAGGAGGCGTGATATGTGTGGAATTATTGCAATTGTACGAAAACCAGAATCACGAGTCGCCCCTAATCCAGTAGACCTTCTTGACCTTATTGAAAAGGCAGTAGGACTTTTAGCGGGAGAAAAAATTGCTGCAGTATCAGAGGCAAAAAATTACTTAGAGCAAGTAAATCAACTTCTTCAAGGCACATCCGGGTTGTATGCCCTCATTGACAACGCAAATTTGAGCAGAGACTTAAAAGAAAAGTTAGAGACTTTATATACAAAAGTTGTTCCAAGTATAGAACAAACACTTCATGAGGTGGATATAGATCCTGAAGAAGCAAATGAATTGATTGTTGGCTTGCGTGATTCAATTTGGGCAATTTTGCATGACCGAATTGAAACATTTAAAGGAGTAATGAATTTAGCATCCAAGTCTCATACTCCTAGTCGTGCCGGATATGCAGTTCTCCTTTCTATCCAACAAGCTTTAAATGCGATCGATCGGATGGAGGTAAGAGGAAGAGACTCAGCCGGTATCCAAATCACTCTTTGGGGCTATGCGCCTGACAAAGAAAAAAATATAGGTCACAGCGAAGACCCTTTGTACCGTTCTGGAGCCACGCATCATGTCAAAGGGAGATTATTACAGTTTGTAGTCAAAACTGCCGCGGAAATTGGAGAACTTGGAGACAACACGGCAGTTCTAAGAAAGAGAATTTCAGAAGACACCAACCTCGCTGAAATTCTTACTCAAGAAAAAGTTAGAGGTTCGATATTGGGACACACCCGATGGGCAAGTATCGGCGTTGTATCTGAAGCAAATGCGCATCCATTGGACTCAATTAGAGCAGATGGAGAACAAACACCACTTGTTACGTCAGTTCAAAATGGTGACATAGACAACTATTTAGAAGTTATTCAAGATAAATCTTTATCTATATCATCAGACATCACTAGTGATGCAAAAGTAATGCCTGCTCTTTGCTCTTCTTACCTGAGATATGGTGATGCGCCAAGTGATGCTTTTCGCAAGGCAGTTCAATCCTTTGAAGGATCTTTAGCGATAGCGACATCAATAGCAGATAAACCTAGCAATCTTTACTTGTCCTTGAGAGGAAGCGGGCAGGGACTATATATCGGCTTAGGGGAAGACGTTACAGTTGTTGCAAGTGAGCTTTATGGAGTTGTAGAGGTGACTCCTAATTATTTACGCATGGATGGAGAGATTCCAGCGGACTTAAACAACGCAGTAACAAGTCGGGGTCAAATCGTTGAAGTAGATAGCGATAAGTCTGGTCTTTCAGAGGGGATCACAAGGTATTCATTTGATGGACGGGTTCTGCCAATTGATGACCAAGAAATAAAAAGAGCTGAAATTACTACACGAGATATAGATCGAGACGGCTACCCGCACTACCTTCTCAAAGAGATTAGCGAATCCTCTGATTCAGTTCGTTCAACTCTGCGCGGATACTTAGTTAAAGACACTAATGGTGATTTGGATGTCAAATTAGGAACCTCGGTCTTAAGTGAAGAGTTAATAAAGAAAGTTTCGTCAGGAAAAGTTTGCAGAATCACTGTTATGGGTCAAGGAACTGCAGCTATAGCCGCTCAAGCTGTCGCAGCAGCAATAGATGAGCAGATTTTGAGCAGTGAAATAAGAGTTGATTCACAATTAGCGACAGAACTGTCGGGATTTGGTCTTCGCTCAGATATGTCAGATACCTGCGTTATCGCAATTAGTCAGTCTGGAACTACGACTGACACGAACCGCACAGTGGACTTAGTTCAAGCTCGAGGAGCACATGTTGTAGCGATCGTAAATCGTAGGAACAGTGATCTTGCCGACAGAGCGGATGGAGTTTTTTATACTTCAGACGGACGAGACATAGAGATGAGTGTTGCGTCAACTAAAGCGTTTTATGCACAGGTAACAGCAGGGTTCCTTCTTGCGGTTTCTCTATCGAAGGCTCTTTCAAATAAGAAAAGTTCCGGTTATCTAGATCTTCTTGAGGGGCTACAAGAATTGCCACAGGTTATGGACCAGATGCTTCTTAACAAGACTCACATTTCAGAGATTGCAAAGCGTCATGCCCCTTCTCGTCGTTATTGGGCAATAGTTGGAAATGGTTTGAACCTTATTGCTGCTCGAGAAATTCGGATTAAATTGTCTGAACTTTGCTATAAATCTATTTCTTGTGACTCAACTGAAGATAAGAAACATATAGACCTTTCTTCGGAGCCACTAATTCTTGTTTGTGCCACTGGTTTAGTTGGATCCACTGCAGATGATGTAGCGAAAGAAATAGCCATATATAAAGCTCATAAGGCAGTGCCAATTGTCGTTTGTGGTGTTGATGATCATCAATACGGAGAAAATCCTGATCAAATAAGAATCCCAGTAGTGCACCCAAGACTTGCATTCATTCTTTCAACAATGGCGGGTCACTTATTTGGCTATGAAGCAGCGAAAGCTATTGACGCTCAAGCAGATCCATTACGAGAAGCCCATGCTGCGATTGAAGGGATGGCTATTAGTTTATCTGAAGGCCAATCTCGTGAAGATTTGATGGAAGATCTTCGTGAAAATCTCTCAAGAGCTGAAAGTAGATTTACGCATGATCTTAGATCCAACGCCCTTGATGGACATTTAGAGGCATCCACCGCTTCTCGCTTAGCGGGACTTTTCCGTTACGCTCTCGGTGAAGTACCTCTTGAGTCTTATCAGCGTGAATATGGTCAAGTTGGAACCCCAGGACTTGTGCTTGATCGATTAGCTGAATCACTTGTTCAAGCGATTGAACAACTTACACGCCCCATAGATGCGATTAAGCATCAAGCTAAAACAGTTACCGTTGGAATTTCTAGAACTGATGAAACACTTCTTGAGACGCGTTTAACAAAGTTTGTTCTTGACTCTGGTTCTCCCCGAGGACAACTTAGTTATCGGACTCTAAGACTTCTTTCTTCTCTTGACCCTGCAGTTTCTACTTTGCAAGGTTTCACTAGGTACGAAGTTCAGGGATTAGATACTGAGAATCCAACAATAGCCATTGTCGATCGTGGAGGGGTTTCAACTGAAATTCAATCGCGAACTGAAGACGATCCTGTTCTTCGCGGAACAAAACATAGAGTAGCGAGTGAACGAGAGGTCTTAGTTACTCGTGGGGCTAGAGATGATAGGACACTAATTATTATTCCAGAGGTGAAAGAAGCAGAAACAATCGGTCTTTCTTTGCTCCATGTTGAACTAGTTGAAAATTTGGATGTTGATGGATTACGGGGGGTATTGGGTGGCTACCACAACCGTTATGACTTTATTCGTGATGCAGTTTGTGAAACGGAGCCAGAATTAGATGAAACTTCGTTATCTAAAATCCGGGTAGTTGATCTCTTAGTTGATCCTGTTGGACTTATTGCAGATAGGTTGCGTTCCAAGTCATGATTGGAATAGGCATAGATTTGGTTGACGTAGATAGGTTCAGAAACTCGTTATTGCGAACTCCTAAACTTAAAGAAAGATTATTTTGCCCTGAAGAGCAGAAGTATGCTGAACTTCAATCAGATCCAACTGAACGTTATGCGGCACGCTTTGCGGCTAAAGAAGCAGTCCTTAAGGCACTCGGATTAGGTTTGGGCTCAATTTCTTTTCATGATATTGAAGTAGTTCATGGCGTTTCGGGAGAGCCTTCGCTGCGGCTTCACCACAAAGCAATAGAGATTGCTTCTGAAGCAGGTGTGGAAAAATGGCTGTTGACTCTTACTCATACACAGAGAACAGCGGCAGCAGTTGCTGTGGCTTTGTGATGCTAGATCAATCAGAATTACTTCAATTCATACCGTCACGGCCACTGGATGCGCATAAGTGGCAGAGTGCTTGCTGGGTAATTGCGGGTAGCCCTGGAATGGAAGGAGCCGCAATCTTGGCTGCTCGAGCAGCTCAACGTTCTGGAGCAGGATATGTCCGGCTAAGTGTGCCTAATGCTGAATCTGTTGAAGCACCTTTAGAAGTTGTTGTTACTAAAATTGAAAAGAATTTAGAACTAGAAGATATAGATCGATTTGCCTCCTTAGTCGTTGGGCCTGGAATCGGAACCGATTCTGCGATTATGGAAGGAGTTCGAGGGTTACTTCAGAAAATAAGAAAGCCTGTTGTCGTTGATGGAGATGGTCTGAAAGCACTGAGAAATTTTTCTTTCAAGGAAGAAGTATCCGTTTCTACTGTATTGACGCCACATGACGGTGAATTCGAATCAATTACTGGAATTAAAGTAACTAAAGATCGAGAGCGATCGGCGGTGCAGTTATCTAAAGAAACAAGAGCTGTGGTTCTACTTAAGGGGCCAACCACAGTGGTGGCGAGTCCTCAAGGTCAAATAGAGAAAATAAAAGCAGGCGATCAACGCTTAGCAACCGCAGGAAGTGGTGACGTTCTCTCCGGGATTATCGGAGCTTTTCTAGCAAGAGGCGCAACAGGCTTTAATGCTGCATGTGCAGGAGCTCTTATACATGGAAAGTTACTTTCTAAACTTCCTATGACAGGAGTAGTGGCAGGTGACCTCGATGAACCTCTACCTAGGCTGTTAGAAAGATTTGGCTTAGATAGTCAGAGGGAAATTAATGAGTAGGCCTACTCAACTAAAAATATCATTACAGGCGGTAAGGAATAATGTTTCTGTGCTCCGTTCCCTTGCTCCAAACTCTCTTTTTTGTGCAGTCATTAAAGCTGATGCTTATGGTCAGGGAGCAGTAAGAGTTGGTGAAGCAGCGATTGAAGCAGGGGCCGACTGGTTGGCTGTCGCCTTAATGCAGGAGGCTAAAGAACTGCGCGAGGCAGGGCTAACAGCACCCATCTTGGTTTTATCACAGCCACACCCAAATGAAATAAAAGAGCTTAAAAATCTAGAAGGTGTTCGTCCAACTGTCTATACATCCGAAGGCATTGAGGAGGTTGCTTCTATTGCACCTAAAATACCCGTCCATCTGAAAATAGAAACTGGTATGAACCGTGTTGGTGCTTCTGAAAAAAATTCTGTTCTTTTAGCAAACCAAATAACTAACTCTGGATTGATTTTGGAAGGAGTTTTCACTCACTTCGCTTCAGCAGATGAGCCTGAAAGTTCTTTTCCTGTAGAACAGTCAGTTCTTTTTGATCAAGTCATCAAAGAGCTAGATGATAATGGGTATCAGCCCACAATTATTCATATGGCGAACTCTGCTGCTGCTATTAACTTTCCAGCGAGTCATCGGTCTATGGTCAGACCAGGGATAGCAATTTATGGAGCAGAACCATCTGTTGACCTAAGGGACAGATGTGACCAAATCGGTTTGAAGCCCACAGCCCAGTTTGAAACTGAAGTTAGGCATATTCATGAAATTAAATCAGGTGAAACTGTTTCTTATGGGCGTCGATGGACTGCTCCTCATGACACACTTCTCGCAACTTTGCCTGTCGGTTATGGAGACGGAATGCCAAGAAGTTGGTGGGAGAAAGGGTGTGTAATAATTAATGGACAGAGATGTCCTATTCGGGGCGTTATCACCATGGATCAACTAATGGTGGAAGTTGGTGCCAAAGTTGCGGTAGGAGACAAAGCTATTTTGTTCGGAGAGCAAGATGGAGAAGTGATTACTGCTGGAGAAATAGCGCAGGCAACCGAGACAATTAGTTATGAGATTCTTGCCAGCGTAGGTAAAAGAGTTCCTAGAATCTACGAAAATTAATTCCCTCGATTAAAACGTATTACACAGTTCCAAGTAAAAAACTCTCGTAGGCCCGGTATAGCGATGATAAAGCGAGCCCAAGGCCAGTATCTAGGTTCAATACGAGTTATGGAAATATCAGTTCGTTGACGAATCATACGCAGAGTAGGCCCAATATGAACGGCAAATAGTCCCTCTCCATATCGATTGTCTGGTGGAGGGCCGTGGCGTTTTTCATAAAGCCTTGGGCCCCATTTTGGTCCGAGATATTGATAAGGATTCATGTTGTGCCCCCCGTTCGGAGAGTACCAATTTGTCCATGACAGGTAACCCCATCCACCAGGTTTTAGAACTCGTATTATTTCGTCAATAACCATTGAAGGATTACTGGTATGTTCCAGCATGTTTGAACAGAATACGCCATCAAAGGAGTTGTCTGGGAAAGCCATCAGAGTGGCATCTCCTAACATTAATCCTGAGATAGGGAATCGAGCGCGGGTAAGAACTCCCATGTCGCCATCGATCCCTAATACGGTTGCTCCATATTTGCGCATTGCTTCTGCGTACCAGCCCGGACCGCATCCGACATCAAGAATACGATGTCCTTGAATCCCGTAACGTTTTTCAAGATCAAAAGCTGCTTCGGCCCCCAGAGCTTGGTAGAAGGGTTCAGGCTCTGAACGTTCTTTTAAAAAAAGAGACCACAAGAGGCGAATTCGCTTGATTCCAGTTCCATTTGGGGCATTCTTTGTGGTCATCAATGCTTAACAATACTCTCCTTATTCATATTTATTGAGACTTACCATGGAGGACACCAAACATAAGGCTGTGGACTGAGTAACTTATTATTAATGGATTCAAAAATAGGATTCAATGATGGACATATAGACCTCAACGAAACGGCTTCTAGAGCGGAACGTTTAGGCCTCAAAGATTTGGCGATTATTGCTTGGAGAGATCTTGAAGCACCTGATTCAGGTGGTTCAGAAGAGCATCTGACCCAGGTTGCACGTTGTTGGGCTCAGGTTGGTTTGTCAACGAATATTAGAACAGCAGCGGTTAAAGGTTTACCCTCAGAGGTAGAACGTAACGGATCAAAAATCACAAGACGTGGGGGAAGGGTGTCTATATTTCCGGGAGCTGCTTTTCAGACATTGCGCGGTGGTTTAGGAGCAGCCGACGGGATCGTAGACGTATTTCAAGGGATGCCTTTTTTGTCACCACTTTGGACACGTCGTCCACGTGTTGGTTTGATACATCATTGCCACATGGGAACTTGGAGTGATTTAGCTCCTATAGGGTTAGCTCAATTTGGTTATCTCATTGAAAGGTTTGTAATCCGGAAGGTTTATCAATCAACTCCATTAGTTACACTTTCTTCTTCTTCTGCAGCTGAGATCGTTAAATGTATGAAAGTAAGTCCACAACAATTAAGAGTTGGACCAGTAGGTATTTCTTCAGATTTCACTACATCTATTTCCACCAAAAAAAATTTCATACCTTTAGTAGTTGCTGGCGGGCGGTTCATGCCACCGAAAGGGTTTGATCGACTTCCAGCAATCCTTTCTCTCGTGAAAGAGAAGATTCCTTCACTTAAAGTCGTCATTTTTGGGGATGGGCCTGAAAGATCGACTATTGAATCGGAGATTCGGAAATATGCAGCCGAAGATTGGATTGATTTACCCGGATTTATTGAAAGAAAAGATCAGATTCAGCTTTATCAACATGCCAATTTGCTTGTAGCTCCTTCACGGCGAGAAGGATGGAATATGACCATTACCGAGGCGGCTGCTTGTGGGACGTCCTCTGTTGCTACCAAAATCCCAGGACATTTAGATGCAGTTATAGATCAAGAAACTGGATTATTAGTAGAAGATGACATTGAAATGGGAGAAGCAGTCATTGCCACCCTTTTAGACGATAATCAGAGATCCGAAATGGAAATAAACGCAGTTAAGCATGCGAAAAATTTTCAATGGGACCATACGGCGGCAATTATTTTGAATGCACTATGCGATGACGCAGAAAGTCGTAAATGAATTTGTTGAAGAAACGATGGAAAGAAATCGTCACGCTATTGACGGCATACATTCCAATATTAGTAATACGGCCTGGTCTATTAAATGCTGATATTAAGCAGTATCTTCACCTAGATGCAGGATCCCTCTTAGCTAGCGCACCACAACTTTGGAATCCTGATTTTGGTTTAGGGACAGTAACTCATCAAAACATTGGGTACTTATTTCCTTCAGGTCCATTTTTCTGGTTTGGTCAAACTCTCGGATTAGAGGATTGGGTTATTCAAAGACTTTGGTACGGATCAATCTTTGCATTAGCAGGTTTGGGCGTCCTTTCGTTATTACGACGAATTGCTCCTGAACACCCAAGCCATTTGACAGGGGTTCTCTTTTATATGCTCAGTCCTTTTGTGCTTGGACATATAACAGGACAGTCAGCCCTATTGCTTCCATTTGCTATTTTTCCTTGGCTCGTTCTTTCAATAGCTGCCGCAGTCACTAAACAAGGGTGGCGATGGCCCGCCATCTTTGCATTACTCGTAACAATCGCCGGTTCTATAAATGGCAGCTCAATTTTCTTCGTGATTATTGGAGCAGTCCTGTGGGCCCCTATAGCAGTTATCTGTGAAGAGGAAATCTCATGGAAAGATGCGTTTAAAGCGGTCACACGAACCGGACTGCTCACTATTTTGACACAACTCTGGTGGATGATTGCTTTAGCAGTCGGCGGATGGCATGGGCTTCCGATTCTCTCATTAACAGAAACATTGTTTTCTACGAATAGCACGACGAGCTCTTTTGAGATTTTAAGATCACTCGGATACTGGTTCTTTTACGGCCGAGACACTGGGGGTCTGTGGCTCGCAGGACTTGCAGACCCTTACATGGAAAAAATATGGCTATTACTGATTTCCTTTGGGGTGACTGGTGTTGGTTTATTGGCAATGACGGTGGTGCGTTGGCGTCATCGAATGTATTTCGTTGTAATCACTTTGGTCGGATTAGTGATTTCAATAGGATCTTTTCACTATGCCGGAAGATCTTTATATGGTTCTCTTTTCAAAAAAGCAGCAGATTCTTCTGACTTAATTTTCAGTCTTCGTAATACTCAGAGAGCAACTCCTCTTGTTGTACTGGGACTAGCTGCTTTAGTAGCTGCGGCGATTCAAGCGGCTTGGACAAAACAAAAAAATATTGCAATCACAGCCAATGTTCTAGTTGTCCTTGCCATCATCATTAACCTTTACCCTCTATGGTCTGGATCACTAATTGCTGAGCGTTTCCATCGTGAAGAAATTCCAAATTATTGGACTGAAGCGGCAGAAATGCTTAACAATGATTCATCAAATACTCGAGTCATGGAAATACCTGGTATAGATTTTGCTTCATATAGGTGGGGTCATACGTTAGACCCAATCACCCCCGGACTTATTGCACGTCCTTTTATAGCAAGAGAGTTATTACCGCACGGAGATGAATCGGGAGCCAATTTACTTGTAGCGTTTGACCGAAGCCTGCAAGAAGGATGGTTTGAACCCGAATCTCTGCCAGAGATTGCTCGAATATTTGGTGCAGGGGATGTGATACTAAGAAGCGATCTTGAATATGAGCGTTACCGAACTGCTCGACCTCAGCCACTTTGGGGGCTTTTGGACGACCCTCCCAATGGTTTATCAGCGCCCAAACAATTTGGAGATCCAGTTCCTAATATTCCTCCAGAAGCGAACTCAATGGTTGATGAAATAGAGTTAGGCATACCACTTGATTCAGCGCATCCACCACCAGTTTCAGTGTTCTCCGTTGAATCACCTCTCAATATGATAAGAGTTCGCCCAAGCGACTCATCCTTAATCATTTCTGGAGATGGAGAAGGGGTAGTCTCACTCGCCGCAACTGGCTTACTTGACGTTCAAGACGGCCTTATTCGTTATGCCGGATCTATAGAAAGTGTAGAAGCCACTGATCGACTGGTAGTTACCGACACGAATAGAGAACGAGCCGAACGCTGGTATGGAATGCATGCAAATGTAGGTCTAACCGAGACAGCGAACCATGTTTCTCTTTACCCAGATGCGAGTGATACAAGAATTCGCCCTGTTGCTGATGCTCCCGCGACGATCGCAGAATATTACGTATTTAACCAGTCAGGTGAAAATCTAGGTTCAGCTAAAGTCCAAGCCACAGGATATGGAAATCGGATTTTTTTAAACCCAGAATTCAGACCCGTTAATGCATTTGATGGAGACCCACTTACCTCATGGAGAATTTATGAGTACGGAGAACCAGTCTCGCCACGTTTAGAGCTAGTGCTTGAGACGCCTGTTTCAACTAGTGAAATAACTTTTACTCAACCGCTAGTTGGGCCACAAAATCGTCGAGTAAGAACACTCGCAGTAAGTTTCGACCAAGAACCAGAAATTCTCTTTACTTTGGACGCCGAGTCCTATGTTGAAGGAGGTCAAACGTTTGCAATAGAAGAACAAGAATTTCAACAGGTCTCTTTTTCTTTTGTTGATGGGCTTGGGCCACCTGATCTTGCAGGATTCGCTGAGATTGATTTAGGAATAACCATTAAAGAAGTATTACAAGTCCCAACTGAGCTTCTTGAACAAACCAATGACTTAAATCACGACGTAGCGGTTCTTCTAAATCGGCATCGAACTAATCCAGCTGAGCGAGTCCGTCCAGACCCTGAACGCACAATTATTCGCGAGTTCAACACACCCTCTGAACGTAATTGGTCCTTAGAAACTACGGTACGTCTAGCGGACTGGGCTTCTGATGAAATTTTAGACAATGTGTTGGGAATCACGACCGCCAATGAGGGTCAAATTACTGCAAGATCTAGTGACAGATTGTCTGGAGATCTCAGGTCAAGAGCACTTGCTGCAATTGATGGAGATCCGTCAACTCATTGGAGTCCAGAGTTTCTTGAACAAGAAGGGCAATGGATTTCCTATACTCTTCCCGCCAATATCAAAGTTGACAAACTCGAACTTCAAATCATGGCTGACACAAGGCACAGTATCCCAACTGAATTAATTCTTATTGTTGATGAGGAAGAGGTATACCTCAATGTTCCTGAAATCGGACAACGTTCCGAAATTGGGTATTCCCAGACTGTATCTATCGACTTACCTGACGTGCTTGAAGGAAGCGAGATAACACTCATTGTGTCAGAGGTAGAAGAGGTACAAACAAACAATTGGTACACAGGCCAAGACATTGTTACACCCATCGCGTTAGTTGAATTAGGAATCAGAGGGCTTGAAGCTCCACCAATTCCTGAGATGCTGGATTCAGGGTGTCGAGATGATTTAATTCAGGTTGATGGGAACCCAATACCAATACGTATTCAAGGTCTAACTGATGACGCTCTAGATGGGCGTGGTCTAATAGGCAGCTTATGTGAGGAATCCGTAAGCCTTTCAGAAGGCCAGCATCTAGTAGAAACTACAGACGGCCGTTTCACTGGCTTCAATATTGATCGAGTAGTCATGGTCTCTGCCAAAGGAGGTGAAGCGGCTGAGAGTTGGTCAGAAATTGCAGATCCTATAGGGGCAAAAGTAGAAGTGATCTCTAGTGGCCGAACATCTTTAGAAGCAGAAATCTCTGGTCAGGAATCACCTTTTTGGCTGGTACTTGGGCAGAGTTTTAATGAAGGTTGGGTAGTGTCCATTAATGGAAGAGATATGGGTTCTCCACAACTCGTTGATGGGTTTGCCAATGGATGGTTTGTCGATTCTTTGGAAACTGGAACTCTAGAAGTCTCCTTTAAATGGGAACCACAGAAAAATATCTGGGTCGCTTTATCGATCTCATTAGTTGGAATTTTGATATGCCTCTATTTGATTTACAGAGAACGTCGACAAAAATCTTTAAAACTTTGTTTAGACACCCCAACTCTCTACAATCCAAGAGCGTCTTTGTATGAACTATCTCACAAAGAAGCTCTTATGACCTCGCTTCTTCTTGGACTTTTTGGCGCTTTCGTATCTAACCCACTGGTCGGAGCTTTAGTCGCTTGCTTAACTTGGATTTCTGCTCGTAACTTTAGAAAAAGAATTCTCCTTACTTTGTTGCCTGTGTTGGGTTATTGCGTTGGGGTGGCATACATAATTTTCTTACAAATCAAGTGGGAGTATGAACCTGCGTTCTCATGGCCAAGTTGGGGACGCTCAGTTCATCACTTGGGACTACTTATAGTTCTATTAATAGCAGCCGATGTAATTGTGGCCCAAGTATCTGAAAGATTCAGACGTCAAAGGAAGAAAGGTGAAGCACTTTGAGATCAGTGCTTTTGGTAGAGCCATACTATGGCGGCTCTCACGCTTCTTGGGTTGACGGCATAAAGAAGCATTCAAAACACAAAATAACTTGTGTTACTCATCCAGATTCTTATTGGCGTTGGAGGCTTCGTGGGGGAGCAGTCACGTTAGCGGAGGAAACCAAAGCAGCGGTAACAACTGTTGGGAAAATTGATTTAGCTTTAGTGTCGAGCATGGTTGATCTGTCCGCATGGTTAGGTCTAACCCGAAAAACATTGAAAGATATTCCGACAGTTCTTTACTTACATGAAAATCAGCTTAATTACCCGGTTAAGCCAGGTGAGAAAATAAATGATGAGTTTGCTATAACAAACTGGCGAAGCTTGTTAGCGGCAGATGAAATTTGGTTTAATTCCGATTTTCAGAGACAAGCCCTATTTCAAGCCTTGCCGTCTTTACTTCATAAAGCTCCAGACTTTTCCCATGAGTATCTCATCACCGAGGTTAAAAAACGAACTCGTGTAGTTCCAGTAGGAGTTGAGCTTCAAGATCTGCAGGGAAGCAAACGAAAGGAAGAAATTCCACTAATCCTCTGGAATCAAAGATGGGATTATGATAAAAATCCCGAAGAAATTGCTTCTTCAATTCTTCAACTCGCGGATGAAAAAATTGACTTCAATATTGCCTTAGTTGGTGAAAACGTAAGAAATAATCCTCACGAATTACTCGAAGTGCGGGATCAACTAGGGGAGAGAGTTGTTGAGTTTGGATTTCTTCCCCGCGACGACTATCTGAGGCTATTAAACAAGGCTGATGTAGTGATTAGTGCAGCTAAGCACGAATTCTTCGGTATTTCCGTTGTAGAGGCTTTAGCAGCAGGAGCAATTCCGGTTTTACCAAATCATCAGAGTTACCCTGAAATAATTCCAGAGCCATGGCATACGTCAGCTTTGTATACACCAGGAGAATTAGTTGACCGACTGAGAGATGTTTTACTTAACTTAGATACATGGAGTTCCACTACCGAAGGGTTAGTACAAGAAATGCAGAAATATGATTGGTCAGTAATGATTGATACTTACGACTCATTAATTGAATCAGTAATAAACGAGTACGGTCATAACTTATGAGTCCACATATAGATGGGGTGCGTGTAGGCCATTGGACAGATCCTGTGGGTAAAACCGGTTGTACCGTTATTCTGTTCCCACCAAAAACAGTTGCCTCAGGAGAAGTACGAGGAGGCGCACCAGCGACAAGAGAGTTCGCTCTTCTTTCTCCAGAAAGAACGGTAGAAAATATTCATGGGTTATTACTAACTGGTGGTTCAGCATTCGGTTTGGCAGCAGCTGACGGAGTTGTTAGTTGCCTAGAAGAAGATGGAATAGGGTTTCCAACTCCGGCCGGACCTGTACCCATTGTGGTAGCTATGAGTTTGTATGACTTAATGGAAGGCGATGCGACAGTTCGACCCAATTCAGAACATGGAAGAATGGCAGTTCGTGAAGCCAGTTCAGAAATACAGGTTGGTCAAGTTGGTGCAGGAACAGGAGCCACAGTCGGTAAATGGCGAAGTCGTGAACACCGTCGCTCAGGTGGAATCGGATTAGGAGTTGCTGAAAAAGAAGAAATTAAAGTGGTAGCAATAGCTGCGGTAAACGCTTTAGGGGAACCTGATGACGGAACAGCAAGCAAGTCGGTTCTGAACGGAACGTTCATGAATTGGCCAGAGCATCCATCTAGATCCCCCTTTTCTTCAGAAACCAATACCACTTTGATCTCTGTAATAACCAACGCCAAACTCTCAAAAATGGACTGTTTCTTATTATCGCAATCAGGACACGATGGTTTGGCGCGTGCATTATTTCCTCCTCATCTCTCTTCAGACGGGGATGCAGTAGTAGCGGCGGCCACGGGTCAAGTTTCTGCTCCGTCTTTGGACATTGTCCGGGCCCTTACTGTGGCTGCTGTTGAACAAGCTATTCAACAGTCTTGCTGAACCTCCAAGATAGTCTCATTAACGATGAGGACTTTAAATGACCTTTCGCGTCAAGTTGCTAATTGTGTTAACTGTGAATTGTCAGCTAGCAGAACTCAAGTAGTTTTCGGAACAGGCCACCCGCGAGCAGACTATTTTTTTATAGGTGAAGGACCGGGGGCTAAAGAAGATATCGAAGGTGAGCCTTTTATCGGTCGCTCCGGAAAATTATTGAATCGACTCATCGAAGAAGAATTGTGTATTGACAGATCATTGTGTTACATCGCAAATGTTGTCAAATGCCGGCCACCGGACAATAGAAATCCAAAATCTGCTGAAATATCAGCTTGTCAACCATACTTAAATGAACAAATTAAACTTGTTAATCCAGCAGTAATTATCACACTTGGTAATTTCGCCTCAAGGCTGCTTTTAAACACAAAAGATGGGATCACTACATTGCGAGGTAAAAGCTACTCTTATAAAGATCATGACTTGGTTCCTACATTTCATCCAGCAGCCGCTTTGAGAGGGAATCCGGACGCAATGAAGAACATGAGGCTAGATTTTCAACTCGCGCATTCAATAGTTTCTGGAATTTCAAAATGATACAAATATCAACAAAATCAGTCGAAGAAACAAAAAAGTTTGGAGCCGAATTAGCAGGAATAGCGCGTGCCGGTGACCTTATTCTTTTATGCGGGGATCTGGGAGCAGGTAAAACATCTTTCACTCAGGGCTTTGGATTAGCTCTAGGTGTCACTAGTCCGATCACATCTCCCACTTTTACTCTCGCAAATTGTTATGAAGGGAACTTGATAATTAATCATTTAGATGTCTACCGTTTAACACACATTGAAGAGACTCGCGACCTGGGTTTGCATGAACTAGTGGATGACCATTCAGTTACGTTAATTGAATGGGGTGATGTGATTATTGGAGCGTTACCCGGCGGCTATATAGAAATTCGCTTTAACTTAGGTGAAACTAGTGATGATCGAGATATTAATATTCAATTTTCTGGATCTGATTGGAATGATCGACTTGACGCAATAGAAGCGATTAAGGAGAGATTGTGCTAATCCTTGGGATAGAAAGTGCTGGATCACAAGTTGGTTGCGCTATTGGAGGGCATGAAGGTGTCTTGGCTTCTGCCCATACGGGGAAAGGACGTCAACACGCTGAGTCTCTGGCACCTCAAATAGATTTTGTTCGTCGACAAGCCGGCATAGAGTTTTCTGAACTTGGAGTAGTGGCAGTAGATATCGGTCCTGGGTTATACACCGGATTAAGAGTGGGTATTTCTTCAGCAACAACCATTGCTCATGCACTGGGTATACCGATGATCGGTATTTCTAGCTTAGATTTACTTGCCTTCCCAGCGCGATGGACAAGCAGGCTAATTGTTACCGCTCTTGATGCTAGGAGAGGAGAGCTATTCACCGCACTTTTTCGTAAGGTCCCTGGTGGGATACAACGTATTCGCGATCCACAGGTCAATACCCCTCAAGAATTGCTAGCGGAGTTAATGACAATTGAAGAACCCGCCCTTTTAGTAGGAGATGGGGCTTTGCGTTATCAAGAAATCTTTTCCTCAATTCGTAGAGTCGAGATGGCAGAACAAGGTCTAGCTAACCCAAGCGCACGATCGTTGGTGCAACTCGCTCACGCACAGGCTCTTCGGGAAGAGTTTGTGCCTTCACGGGATATAAAACCAATTTATCTCCGGCAGCCAGATGCTGAAATAAATTGGAAAACTAGGAAAGAAGACTCTTGAAACTAAAAGAAACTGCTCCAGCCTTTCGGTTAATGAAGGAAAATGACTTAATCGAAGTGATGGAAATCAACGAGTTGGTCTATCCAACTGTTTGGTCGGTGAGTTTCTTTAAACAGCAACTCCGTCAAACAGACTCAAGAGTCAATATTGTTTTTGAACTTGAAAAGAAGATTGTGGGGCATGGAGCGCTAATGAAAGTCGCTGATGAAGCTCATATTATTTCTCTTGTCGTGCACCCTTTACATCAGAAAAAAGGAATAGGTGTATCGATGTTGAGTGTTTTATGTCATCACGCCGTGGACATGGGACTGAAGTCAATGACCTTAGAAGTAAGAAAAAGTAATGAATCTGCAATTAGTTTGTACAAAAAATTTGGCTTCTCTCCGGTTGGATTTCGCACCAACTATTACAGTGACACAGGAGAAGATGCACTTATCATGTGGATTCACGATATAGATGACCCAGAATTCTTGATGAAAGTAAAAAGCAAACAACGCATAAAAGGTGACTTATGAGCGGTCTAATTTTAGGAATTGAAACCTCATGTGATGAAACGGCAGCGGCTGTAGTTGATTCTGCAAGAACCGTCCGATCCTCAGTTGTTAGTAGCCAAATCGATTTACATGCACGATTTGGTGGTGTCGTTCCTGAGGTAGCTAGCCGAGCTCATCTTGATTTAATGATCCCAGTTGTTGCAGAGTCACTAGTGTCTGCTGGAGTAGAAGGAAATGAAGTTGATGCGGTAGCTGCCACTACAGGTCCTGGCCTTGTAGGTTCGCTCCTTGTTGGCGTAACGGCAGCAAAATCTCTCTCCCTAGTATGGGACGTTCCCTTCGTGTCAGTGAATCATCTTGAGGCCCACCTTTACGCATCTTTTTTAGAAGAACCAGATCTAGATTTTCCGTTGGTGGTTCTGCTTGTCTCTGGTGGCCATACGATGCTGGTCTTAATGGAAGGACACGGCCGCTACAGACTCTTAGGTTCAACTCTTGATGATGCCGCAGGTGAAGCTTTCGATAAGGTCGCCCGATATTTAGGTTTGGAATATCCTGGTGGGCCGGCTATTGATGCTCTGGCAGTTGAGGGTGACCCTACAGCCTTTGACTATCCAAGAGCCTTAGTCCAAGAAAACCCTGACACTATGGCTGAAGACCGCAAACTTGCGTTTTCTTTTTCTGGCCTAAAAACTGCAGTTATCAATCATGTCCGTAATAATCCAGATGTTTCTACTGCTGATGTAGTTGCTTCATTCCAAGAAGCCGTTGTTGACGTATTGGTAACAAAGGCTAAATGGGCAGCTGCAGCGACCGGAGCAAAAGGTTTATGTTTAGGCGGAGGAGTCGCCGCTAATTCACGTTTGCGTGAAAAATTTCTTGATGCTTGCATAGAAACTGGTGTTCAACCATTCATACCATCTAGATCAATGTGCACTGATAATGCAGCAATGGTAGCGGCAGCCGGATGGTGGTGCCTTCAGATGGACGGGTCAAGCCCATTAAATACTGGGGCTGAGCCCAACTGGGGACTCCCAGAACGTCTAAATTCATAAGAAAACACCGTCCTAAGAGTTGTAACTTAAGGGCAAAAGTACGTAGAGTTAGCAGTCGCCCATTACGACTGCCAATCGTTTTTCAGTTCACCTTGAATTGGAAAACACAGTTTGAAAAGGAACATTGAATGAACATTCAACCTCTAGAGGACCGCATTGTGGTCCGACCAAGTGAATCCGAGGAAACTACAGCCAGCGGCTTAGTTATCCCTGATACTGCAAAAGAAAAGCCTCAACAAGGCGAAGTACTTGCAATAGGACCAGGACGCCGATCAGAACAAACCGGTGAACTAGTCCCAATGGATGTCTCTGTTGGAGACACCGTTGTTTACAGCAAATACGGTGGCACAGAAATTAGTAGCGCAGGAGAAGATCTATTAATCCTCAACGCTCGCGATGTGCTCGCCACAATAAAGTAGGCCTAAATGACAAAGATTTTAAAATTCGACGAAGAAGCGCGACGAGGATTAGAAGCAGGTGTAAATAAATTGGCGGATGCCGTCAAAGTAACACTTGGACCTCGTGGACGTAACGTTGTAATCGACAAAAAATTCGGTGCACCTACAATCACCAATGATGGTGTTTCAATTGCACGAGAAATAGAACTAGAAGATCCTTTCGAAAATATGGGAGCACAACTAGTAAAAGAAGTCGCAACGAAAACAAACGACATTGCCGGTGATGGAACCACAACCGCAACAGTTCTCGCACAAGCTCTCGTTCACGAGGGACTGCGGAATGTTGCAGCAGGCGCAAACCCAATGGACCTCAAAAGAGGTATAGAAAAAGCAACCAAAGCAGCTGTTGAGTCAATAGCGGGACAAGCTGTGCAAGTTGATGACTCAAAAGAACAAATTGCAAACGTTGCTTCAATTTCTGCTGCTGACTCAACTATTGGTCAAGTCATTGCAGATGCAATAGACAAAGTAGGAAAAGACGGAGTAGTGACCGTAGAAGAATCCAACACGTTTGGAATGGATCTCGACTTCGTTGAGGGTATGCAATTCGATAAGGGCTACCTTTCACCTTATTTCGTAACCGATCCAGAACGTCAAGAAGCAATTCTTGAAGAGCCATACATACTTTTCAATCAAGGGAAAATTACCTCTGTTCAGGATCTTCTCCCAGTTCTAGAAAAAGTGATGCAATCAGGCCGCCCGTTATTGATTATCTCTGAAGATGTTGAGGGTGAAGCTCTCGCAACTTTGGTAGTTAATAAGATTCGCGGAACCTTCAATTCAGTCGCAGTCAAAGCTCCTGGATTTGGTGAACGTCGCAAAGCAATGCTTCAAGACATGGCTATTTTGACAAATGGACAAGTTATAGCTGAAGAGGTAGGCCTAAAACTCGATGGTGTAACCATCGACATGATGGGTACAGCCCGCAAAGTAGTTGTAACTAAAGACGAGACCACAATTGTTGAAGGCGCCGGAGAAGGAGCTGAAGTTGAGGGACGTATTTCACAGATTAAGCGTGAAATTGAAGAAACAGATTCCGATTGGGATCGAGAAAAACTTCAAGAACGACTCGCCAAACTTGCTGGTGGTGTTGCAGTAGTTCAAGTAGGAGCTGCAACGGAAGTTGAGCTCAAAGAGAAAAAACATCGTATTGAAGACGCTCTTTCAGCAACTCGTGCAGCTATCGAAGAAGGTGTTGTAGCTGGCGGTGGAACCGCACTACTTCGCTCTCGAGAAGCAGTCGGAAAGGTTGTAGATTCACTCTCTGGTGATGAAGCAACTGGATCACGTATTGTTCATGCTGCTCTTGAAGCTCCCGCAAGGCTAATAGCTGACAACGCAGGACTTGAAGGAGCGGTTATGGTTCGTGAAATCGAATCAGCTTCCGGATCGACAGGCTTAAATGCAGCAACTGGAGAAATGGTTGACCTCATTAAAGAGGGAGTCATAGACCCAGCCAAGGTCACTCGAGCCGGTTTGCAAAATGCTGCTTCCATAGCAGCACTCTTGCTAACAACCGAATCAGTAGTCGCAGACAAACCTGAAGCTGCACCACCAATGCCTCCAGGCGGAATGGATCCTATGGGCGGCATGGGCGGCATGATGTAACCCTAAATCAAGGGAACAACTATTAGGAGCCGAGCCTTCGGGCTCGGCTCCTGTAGTTTTCACTATGAAAGATTTATGAAATGAATAAAGAAGAAGCGCTAAACAACCGCGGTGGCCCCCAAATAATTCCACGCCCAACAAAATGGCACCTCGGTGAGCCTTCACCATGGTCTCACCTCAGCAACAAAACATTAACTATTGAAAAAATAAAGCAAGCAGTAGAAAAATATGAACCGGTTGTTGTCCAAAAAGACCTCCTTGAGGAATACACACAAGAAGCAGGGGTCTTAGTAGCGCTTTACGAGGAACAAAATTCACTTCAAGTAATCCTCACTCGAAGATCGCCTCACTTATCCAGTCACGCACATCAAGTGAGTTTCCCAGGCGGGCATCAAGAAAAAGTAGACAAAGATCTTTGGAGTACAGCGTTAAGAGAAGCTCATGAGGAAACAGGACTCGATCCCTCTCTCCCTAAAAAGATCGGAGAGTTAGACCCAATTGTCACCGTAGGAAGTGGAACTCTTATCTACCCTTTTGTCGCTTTGCTTCCACACCGTCCAGAGCTAAAAGCGAACTCAGCTGAAGTAGAAACAATACGCCATGTAGATCTAGCAGAACTCTTAAAAGAAGAAACATGGCGTGAAGAGTATTGGGAACGAGAAGAACGGTCACATGCAGTAACTTTCTTTGAAATCCCTAATGAAACCATTTGGGGGGCAACAGCAAACATTCTTCGCCAGTTACTAACTTTAGGATTAGGAATTGTCTGAACTTTCTTCCCCTAGAATTTCTTTATGAACAATTCTGAAGAAAAACCTGTTCACATGACCCCCGAAGAGTTTCGCTCCGCCGGATATGCCGCTATCGACTGGCTTGTTGACTACCTGAAAGAGATTGAGGAAAGACCAGTCACTTCGGAAGTAGAACCGGGAGAAGTTCGTTCCTCCTTACCAGAGCATGCACCAGAAACTGGTGAACCATTTCAAGACTTACTAGATGATATGGATCGTATTATCGCCCCAGGGGTCACTCAATGGCAGCATCCAGGCTTCTACGGTTATTTCCCCGCTAATTCTTCACCTCCAGCAGTTTTAGGGGATCTACTTTCCACAGGTTTAGGAGTCAACGGGATGCTATGGGCTACAAGCCCAGCAGCCACAGAACTAGAAACACATGTTCTGGACTGGCTTATAGATCTATGCGGGATACCTAAACGGTTCCATTCAAGCGGGGCAGGTGGAGGAGTCATCCAAGATTCAGCGTCATCAGCGACTTTATGCGCCATCTTGGCAGCTCGGCACAGAATAAATAGACCTGAAGAAATTATGAAATTACGTGCTTACGTATCTAACCAAGCTCATTCCTCAGCAGAAAAAGGGCTACTCGTAGCAGGAATACATCATCAAAACATACGTCTCATCGAAACAGATGAAAATCTTTCCATGTGTTTAGAAAGCTTAGAGAAAGCTATCTCGGAAGATATTGAAGCCGGGTATTTACCATTCTTCGTGATGACCACTGTCGGTACAACCTCTTCTGGAGCGGTAGACAATGTTGAAGAGATCGCTAAATTAGCTACACAAGTGGGAGCTTGGATACATGTTGATGCAGCGTGGGCCGGATCTGCAACCATATGCCCAGAGTTCCGAGGAATATTAAATGGATTAGATCTAGCTGATAGTTATGCATTTAATCCTCATAAATGGATGCTTACTAATTTTGATTGTTCAGCATTCTTCGTCGCAGATGCAAAACCGTTAACTGAAGCGCTCTCAATAGTTCCTGAATATCTCCGAAACTCAGCTAGCGAAGCTGGAGAAGTAATCGATTACCGAGATTGGCAAGTTCCACTAGGTCGCCGCTTTCGCGCTCTTAAACTTTGGTTTGTACTACGCAGCTATGGCGCAGAAAACATCAGAACATACATACGACGCCATGTTAAAGCAGCTAACTGGTTCGCGGAACAGATCAATGAACATCCAAAGTTAAAGCTTTCAGTTACCCCTTCACTTAGTCTGGTTTGTTTCCAGCACGTTGAAGGAGATACGGCGTCAGAACAACTCCTTACAGCACTTAATGCCACACAAAAAGTTTTATTAACCCACACTCGCCTCAACAACAAATACGTACTAAGAGTCGCAGTTGGAGGCACGTACACGACACTTGAACACGTTGAGTCATTAATGCAACTAATCAGTGAATACCTTGACAACTAGAATCATCAGCAGTCATAGGTGTAGGAATGGGCCACTGACATGCTGGAACCAAAATGGCTACTAAATTCCAAGACAAAATTGACCGATTCAAAGACCGTATTCTCGTTGTTGATTTTGGCGCACAATACGCTCAACTAATCGCTCGACGTGTCCGCGAAAACAATGTTTACAGCGAAATCATTCCGCACAATCTCTCAGCTAAAGAGATTTCGAATTATCAACCAACAGGAATTATTTTCAGCGGAGGCCCCACTTCAGTTAATGCAGAAGGCGCCCCCCAGATAGATCCAGGGATTTATGAACTTGGAATTCCGATTTTGGGTATTTGCTATGGGGCGCAACTCATAGCGGTGCAATGCGGTGGAAAAGTGGGTCGCAACGAACAAGGAGAATATGGACGAACCGAAATGACAGTTTCTTCCCCCGGTTCGTTACTCGCTGATCTAGAGACTGGGACGCATCCGGTATGGATGAGTCATTTTGATGCAATAGTTGAAGGACCTGAAGGGTCTTTAGCGACAGCCTCTTCAACGAACGCCCCCATCGCGGCTTTTGAATCTCCGGAACGAAAACTCTATGGAGTTCAATTTCATCCTGAAGTTCAACACACCCCATGTGGAGAAAAGTTATTAACCCGATTCCTCTTCGATGTTTGTTCATGTAGTGGCGATTGGACTATGACGTCAGTCATCGAATCGTCGGTAGAAAGTATTAAGCAACAAGTTGGAGATGGTAAAGCTATTTGCGGGCTTTCAGGAGGAGTGGATTCTGCTGTCGCTGCTGCTTTGGTTCACAAAGCAATAGGGGACCAGTTGACATGCGTATTTGTAGACACAGGACTTATGCGAGCAGACGAAGGCACCCAAGTAGTTGAAACCTTCGACCGTCATCAAGGGATTGAGCTCATGCATGTCAAGGCTGAAGATCGTTTTTTTGAAGCATTAGAGGGAATAACTGAACCTGAAGAAAAACGTAAAACTATTGGAGAGCTATTTATTCGAATATTCGAAGATGCTGAAAAGCAAGTTCAAGACGCTGCTTTTCTTGTACAAGGAACGCTTTACCCAGACGTCATTGAATCTGGAACCAAAGATGCCGCAAAAATTAAAAGCCACCACAATGTTGGAGGGCTTCCCGACGACATGGAATTTGAACTAGTTGAACCCCTTAGAGACCTGTTTAAAGATGAAGTCCGATCTTTAGGAAAAGAATTAGGTCTGCCTGATGAAATCGTTTGGAGACAACCTTTTCCCGGACCAGGGCTCGGAGTTCGAATAATTGGAGAAGTAACGCCAGAAAAAGTAGCGACCCTCCAAGCAGCTGACAAAATCGTTCGCGAAGAGTTACGCAATGCAGGGCTCGAGCGTGAAATTTGGCAAGCCTTCGCTGTGCTGCCAGACATACGTTCAGTAGGAGTCATGGGAGATGAACGCACATACGGATACCCCATAATCATTCGAGCAGTAACTAGCGAAGACGCAATGACAGCAGACTGGGCTCGTCTTCCATATGAGTTATTAGAGACTCTTTCTTCACGCATAATCAATGAAGTCTCTGGGGTCAACAGGGTGGCTTATGACATTACTTCTAAACCCCCTGGAACTATTGAGTGGGAGTGAAGAACCGAGATGACTTCTCAGGATGATTATGTAGCGGCGAGCATTATCTTTGGGCAGCAACTCATGGAGTTAGCTGACGATGAGTGGTTCTTCTCAACACCATGTCCGGAATGGGATGTACGCACCATTGTCGCTCACGTAATTCTCGGAGAAGCAATGTTTGTTGATTTACTCAAAGGTGGGGTAATCGAATCATTCACTGACATAGATGTCTCAATTCTGGGCCCTAACCCGATTGCTACTTGGAGGGGAACAGCGGTAGCTGCTATAGATGTGGCATCACAACAAGAAGTGGAAACAAAAAAATATGAACACCCATTAGGAAATATTGATGGAACCACCATTATTGGTTTACGAGTCACGGAGAATCTTGTGCACGCTTCGGACATAGCTCAAGCTTGTGGTCGTCGAATAGAACTACCCAACGAACTTGCTGATCGATGCCTTGATTTTTGGGCACCCTTAACTGACGCGCTTTCAGCAAGTGACATGATTGGTGATCCGGTAATGCCTCCAGAAGACGCATCACCTGGAATCAGATTGTTGTGTCTCATGGGAAGAGAAATAAACTTTCTCCCATGACTGAATCACCGGAGTTCTTATATCAGGTTGACGGAGATTTAGTAATTCCGACTCCACTGACCGGTGGACCGTGGGACCCGGAGATACAACACGGAGGCCCAATTTCAGGGATCCTTGCTCATCTCGTAGAAACAATAAAAACACCTTCCCCGATGCGAACATGCCGACACACAGTGGAACTCATGCGTGGTGTGCCCATACGCCCTCTCCAGTGGACAACTGAAGTAATAAGAGAAGGACGACGACTACAAGTAATCCAAACTTCGCTTCATGATCAAGGTAAAGAAGTGGTTCGCTCTACTTCAGTGAGGTTAAGAGTTACCGAAGAATCAAATCCCGTAGATGAAGAAAGAATGTCCCACGAAGAAGATGAAATACCTCCGTTTCCTAACATCGCCACCCAACTAACCACTCCTGGAGTTGGAATCCCGGCATTCCTTCGGGCAGTCGAGATCCGTTTACCTCGTGAAGCATCTTGGGCGGGAACACCAGGACTCATGTGGATACGTCTAACAAAACCACTAGTAGAAGGAGTTCAAACATCTCCCTTCGTAAGCATGGCGACCGTCAGCGACATGTTAAGCATGGTGGCTCAATATCTAGACCCAAAAGAATGGATGACACCAAACGTAGATTTAACAATCTCCTCCTTCAAAGACCCCGCCGGAGAATGGATCGGTTTACGCGGCGTGCATAAAAACTCAAAAGACGGAATCGGGCTTTCTGATGCAGTTCTCTACGACCGTGATGGAAGAGTAGGGCGAGGATTAGCAACAATTCTTATTGATTCAAGACAATAAGAAAGCAAAATGAAACTCTTTCACTTAATCAGTCACAGGACCCCTGTAAGGTGACTTTGATGCCCAACAATGAAACCTCGCTAGATCTAAATGAACTCAATCCGGCGCAGAGAGAGGCTGTAACTCACTCAGAAGGACCCTTACTTGTCGTCGCAGGTGCCGGCTCGGGTAAAACCAGAGTACTTACTCACCGCATCGCTTATTTGATTGAAAATAAAGGCATTTCCCCCTTTGAAATACTTGCAATCACTTTCACAAACAAAGCAGCCGGAGAAATGAAAACCCGAGTAGCAGATTTAGTAGGGTCAGTTGCAGAAAAAATGTGGGTATCAACATTTCATTCCGCATGCGTTCGCATACTTCGTCGAGACGCTGAAAAAATCGGGTACCCAACTCGCTTCAGCATCTATGACCAAGACGATGCAGTTCGACTAGTCAGCTATGTACTTAAAGACCTCAACCTTGACGTGAAACGTTTCCCGCCACGCGGTATTTACGCTTCAATCTCTGCTGCAAAAAATGAAGGCAGAACCGCAAGTCATTACGTAGAAGCAGCCACAGGGCCCTTCGAAGAACGCATAGGAAAAGTCTTTACCGAATATCAAAAAAGGTTAATGGATGCTGGAGCTATGGACTTTGATGACTTATTAGGCAACACCGTTCAGTTGCTGCGTCAACACCCCGAAGTGCTTAATTCTTATCAAGAACGATTCAAACATGTTCTGGTAGACGAATACCAAGACACAAATCTGACACAAAACGCACTCACAATTCTTCTTGCCGAAAGCCACAGCAACATATGTGTAGTAGGAGATAGTGATCAATCGATTTATCAATTCCGTGGTGCTGATGTACGAAACATTCTTGACTTCGAAAAAGCATTTCCAAATACCACCGTCGTGGTTCTAGATCAAAACTATCGATCAACACAGAACATTCTTGATGCTGCAAACGCCGTCATTTCACAAAATGTTGGAAGAGAACCAAAAGAGCTTTGGACAGAAGAAGGTAGCGGAACTCCAATCACTAAATACACCGCAAACGATGAAACAGAAGAAGCCAAATGGATTACCCGACAAATACAAAATTTAAGTAGAGATCATGATCATCCATGGTCTGACCTTGCAGTTCTGTATCGAACCAATGTGCAAAGTAGAGCAATTGAAGAACAACTCGTTCGCCATGGAGTCCCTTACAGAGTTGTAGGTGGCACTCGCTTTTATGACAGAAGAGAAGTAAAAGATGCAATGGCCTATTTACGTTTAGCGGCAAACCCAACAGATGAGATAGCAGCGAAGCGTATCTTAAACGTTCCAAAAAGAGGGATCGGAAACACCTCAGTAGATCGAATAGATCAATGGGCGACTTTCAATGGCACCGGATTCTTAAATGCGTTAACGCATGCTGAAGAAGCTGGAGTCACAGGTCGAGCTTTAACCGGGATCAAGAGTTTCATCGAATTACACGAAACCCTCGTTAAAGAAATCGACAATGGGCCAAGCCCAGTATTGGAAACAGCATTAGATACTTCAGGGTATTTAGAAGAGCTTCGAGCAGAGGGGTCTATTGAAGCAGAAGGCAGAATAGAAAATCTCGCTGAATTAGTTGGAGTCGCTTCTGAATTCAACAATGTAGATGAATTTCTCGAACAAGTAGCTTTAGTTTCAGATACAGACAACTTGCCGGACACGAACAAAGATCAATCTGGTGAAGTTACTTTAATGACTTTGCACTCTGCTAAAGGCCTGGAATACCCAGTGGTTTTTCTTCCCGGTATGGAAGATGGAGTATTTCCGCATATTCGTTCTTTAGGAGATGAACGGCAAGAAGAAGAAGAGCGACGCCTCGCTTATGTTGGGATCACTCGAGCCCGAAAGCATCTTTATATGAGCCATGCATGGAGTCGCATGCTTCATGGCGTCACCCAATACAACCCACCAAGCCGGTTCTTGAAAGAGATTCCAGACAAACTCATTGTTGAAGCAAAAACAAGTCAAAAACGTTTATCACAACAAGATTCTGGCTGGGGTAGCAGCAGCGGAGATAGTTACGACGATGAAAGCTGGCTACATACAGATCATGTCACTGATGACGAACCAGCAGGAACCGTTTATGGGCAAAGAACAAAAAAATCTGGTTCATCTAAAACCACTGGAGCACATTTACTGGATCTTCAACCCGGCGAAGAAGTCCTGCATAAAGCATGGGGCGAAGGTGAAGTAATCAAAGTAAGCGGAGAAGGAGACAGGGCAGAAGCAGTCGTTGAGTTTGAACGCGTAGGTGAGAAACGGCTACTCCTAGCATGGGCTCCTATAGAGCGACCGTAAGTCTAAATACGATCAGGACGCTACGCTAACGATCTATGCCCGTGTAGCTCAGTAGGAAGAGCGGCTCACTCGTAATGAGCAGGTCCGGGGTTCGACTCCCCGCGCGGGCTCAAAGAGTTGCTCCCAGAATCTCAAACTTGTCAAAGAACAATGCGTAAAGCGTAGAAGTTCACAGTTAACCCTCTAAGATTCTTACTATGAACTTGTTCTCAGGCGTTATATGGCATTACTGGTTAGCTGTACCTCTTGCTGGCGGTGGTGTCATTTTTTGCATAGCCACGTTGGTGGGTTACTTCCAGAAAGTTTCTTCTACCCGCTACCGTAAGCGCTGATCGCAGCCCAATGGGGCAATCAATAAGTGTTGACTGGGAATTGGCTGAAAAAGTCGCGGTTCGAGTTTCCGAATATGCGCCTTTTTCGGGAGAACGTCACCAGCAAGGTCTTTTAGAAGAGTTCACTGCACATACAGAAAAAGCTGAAGGATTAGTTGCTGCCACAACTGGGCTAACTTCCACGCAAGGTGTAGCACGAGCCAGAGTAGTGGACCGTCCAGGATGGATTAAAACTAATCTAAAATCTTTACAACGGCTCCTTAGACCGCTGTTAGAAGGTGAAACCTCGAAAGGGTCAGAATCTCCTGTGACGGCTCGAATCACGGCGGTAGAGATGGGAGCAGTTCTCGGTTGGATGTCAACCAGAGTGTTAGGGCAATACGACTTACTCGTCATAGAAGATGAAGAAGCCGATGAGCAAGACTTGGTTTACTACGTAGGACCAAATGTTGTTGCTTTAGAGCAACGTTACGCTTTCCCCTCTTCAGATTTTCGTCAATGGTTAGCTCTCCATGAAGTAACACACCGCGCTCAATTCACTGGAGTCCCATGGCTAAGAAAACACTACCTAGGTTTAGTTGAAGCACTACTTGATGAAGCAGAACCGGAATCAAATCAAATAATTGAACGCTTACGGGCAATGAAAAGCCAGAACGAAAGCCCTAGCGAAGAAGGACTCATTCCGGCGGTTGCTACTCCACAGCAAAAAGCCGCTCTCGACAACATAGCCGGCCTCATGAGCCTCTTAGAAGGCCATGGAGACGTGACTATGGACAGAGCAGGTATTGGAGTTGTTCAATACGCTAACCGTTACGCAAAAGTGATGAGAGATAGAAGGCAATCCGCTACGGGGCTAACCCGAATGGTTCAAAAAATTATTGGTCTTGAAGCAAAACTTGCGCAATACGCCCAAGGTGAAGAATTTATTGCCGCAGTTGAAAAAGCAGGAGGAGAGGAACTATTTAACCAAGTGTGGATAGAGCCCTCACATCTACCTAACTCTGAAGAAATCAAACAACCCTCTCTTTGGATTAACCGAATGCAGGTAAAAACCAGTGGGTGACTTAAGTATTGCTTCACTCCTTGAACGATGTACCTTCCCGCCAACAAATACAGTTGTGGACTGCGCAGTATCAGGAGGACCAGATTCCCTCGCTCTTCTCGCTTTGGCAGTACATCACGGACTTGATGTCACCGCTTGGCATGTAGATCATGGGCTAAGAGAAGAGTCGGCAGCGGAAGGTCATCGAGTGGCTGAAGCGGCTGCCCTGCTAGGAGCTAAATCGCGGCTAGTGACCGTATCGATTTCTCTTGGATCAAATTTGGAAGCAAGAGCTCGTGATGCTCGACGTGACGCTTTGCCGGCAGAAGTCCTGACTGGGCATACTGCAGACGATCAAGCTGAAACAGTTCTATTAAATCTATTGCGTGGAGCAGGTCTACCCGGGACTGCCGGAATCGGTGATCCTCATCGACGGCCCTTACTTCGTATACGGAAAGAAGAAACACTTTGGGTATGTAATCATTTAGATCTAAACCCCATAAAGGATCCAATGAACGATGATCCAAGATTCACCAGAACCCGTGTTCGAAATGAAGTCATACCATTACTTTCTGAAGTCTTTGAAAGAGACCCAGTTCCTCTCCTTACACGTCATAGTGATCGAGCTCGAGAAGCCGTAGAACTTTTAAATGATCAAATTAAAGACATAGATCCGATAGATACAAGATCTCTGTCAAAATTTCCTGAGCCAATAGTTCGCCTCGTTATTCACCGATGGTTGACCGATCAACGAAATGGAATAGCACCAGAATATGCCGCTGTTGAACGTGTTTTAGAGGTAGTTGACCATGAAGCCCGAGCAACAGATGTTGGTGACGGAGATCGTGTGGAACGAACAAACGGACAACTACGGTTTTCTTCTGCCTCTAATCCGATAAAGTCGGGCTGATGGGCGCCGATCATTCAACAGAACCTGGGATTCCAATTCCTGGCCCTGTCCTAGTTAGTGCCGAAGATCTTGCCAATCGCGTAGTAGAACTCGGGGTGAGAATCACAGAAGATTACGAAGGTAAGTCCCCGCTTTTAGTTGGAGTACTCAAAGGGGCGTTCATGTTTATGAGTGACCTAGCTAGGGCAATTGACTTACCTGTTGAACTTGATTTTATGGCAGTGTCGTCGTACGGTCACTCAACTCGATCCTCCGGAGTAGTCCGAATAGTAAAAGATCTAGATCTAGATTTAGCCGATCGAGACGTAATCGTTGTTGAAGACATCGTCGATAGTGGATTGACACTAAATTATTTGAGAAAAAATTTACTTGGACGCAACCCAGCCAGCCTTGAGGTTTGTGCCTTGTTAGTGCACGAAGACCACAAACTCGATGAAAAAATCCTCAAATATGAAGGATTTCGTATCCCACCAAAATTTGTAGTCGGCTACGGACTAGATGTTGCCCAAAAGTACAGAAACCTTTCAGACATACGTGTAGTAGAAAATTAGAGAGTTAGAGAAACAACATGAATGAAGTATTTGATTCAGATCGTATTGAGTCAGCAGTTCGAGAAATACTAGAAGCCATAGGCGAAGACCCAAACCGAAATGGACTCCAGGAAACCCCTGCACGAGTCGCGCGAATGTATAAAGAGATTTGCAGCGGAATGGCTGAAAGTCCAGACATGCATCTCACTAAAACCTTTGATGTGAGCCATGATGAAATGGTTATGGTTCGTGATATTCCTCTCTACTCATTATGTGAACATCACATGCTGCCGTTCGTAGGAATTGCTCATTTGGCTTACATCCCGCATGAAGGTGGAATGATCACTGGTTTATCAAAGCTTGCCCGTCTAGTTGATGGGTATTCCCGACGCCTACAAGTCCAAGAAAGACTTACATCCCAAATCGCGACCGCAATTCAAGAAACTTTAAAACCACAAGGGACATTAGTAGTAGTAGAAGCAGAACACTTCTGCATGTCTATGCGTGGAGTACAGAAACCAGGAACTAGGACAATCACATCTTCTGTTCAAGGAATTTTCAGAGACGATCTTTCAACTCGCCTTGAAGCCATGAGGTTCCTAGAAGCATCACGCAAGTAAAGCGAGAAATCACTTGAAGCAGTTTTATCGTTTTGAGGCTTACTTATGTCTTTAGTAATGGGAATAGTAAATGTCACACCAGACTCTTTTTCTGATGGAGGTCTTTATCTAGAGAAAGATGATGCAATTTACCATGCCCGGAAACTTGTAAACGAGGGTGCAGATGTTATTGATATCGGTGGAGAATCAACACGCCCAGAAGCGACCCCAATAACTATTGAAGAGGAAATTTCAAGAGTTCTTCCAGTGATTTTGGCTCTCACAGATGAAGTTCGAATTTCAATAGACACACGACACGCGGAAGTAGCTCGAGCGGCAGTTCAAGCAGGAGCCACAATTATAAATGACGTAAGTGCCTCGTTAAGCAAAGTAGCAGCAGAACTTCAAGTCGGCTGGGTAGCGATGCACATGCAAGGTAGCCCGCAAACTATGCAAAATAAACCGGAATACGGAGACGTCGTAAACGAGATCTGTTCCTATTTAACTTACAAAGCCGGAGAAGCAGAAAAAGAAGGAGTTCCGGAGATTTGGATAGATCCAGGTATCGGATTCGGTAAGACCACCGATCACAACCTCCAGTTGTTAGCCAACATAGACAAACTCGTTGAAACTGGATATCCAGTTTTAATAGGTGCCAGCCGTAAACGTTTTCTGGGTGAAATTTTGAAGAGAAATGGTGTGAACGAAGATAGTGATAATACAGATAACCGTCTTGAAGGATCTATCGCAATGGCGACTATGGCTTGCTACAAAGGCGCCGCAATGGTTCGAGTTCATGATGTGGCTGCCACTGTTCAGGCCATAAAAGTCACTAAGGTTTGCTGAAAAGGCACCAACAGTGCATGATAAGTAATAACCAAAATTAAGAACTTAAATAAAGCGAAAATCCTGACAAATGCATAGGTGGAGTCAATGAGAGGTAAATGGGCACAAGGCATCGTGCCGCGAAGCTTTTTTTGGATCATTAAAGACCAAATGGCCATCTGTGAACGCCCTGGCGGATATGGGACTAATCACCGAAGAGTACGCCGACAAGAAGAAATAATATGGATTCGTCAAAACGATTTTGATGTAGTGGTTTCTCTTTTAGCGAGTGAACATAATCTGCACAACTACGAAGAACTTGTGGTCCCTTGGGTTCATGAACCATACGGGGGAGCAGGAGAAGGACCTAGAAGATTGCTGCAAGTTGTAGAAAAACTCACAACTCTTACAGCTGATGGAGGTCGCATAATCGTTCATCGAGAAGAATTAAATGATGTTGTGTGTGGTTTGATGGCAGCATATTTACTCTTCAATGGATTAGTAGGAACAGGTCCACAAGCTATTTCGATACTTGAGCAACTGGTTAGCCGACCCTTAGGTTCCCCCGGCCGTCAGATCGTAGATCAAATGATCCAAGTTCAAGAAGAAGTAGCAGAGGAAGAAGAACAAGAGGAAGATTCGTGAGCGGTGACTTTATAGAGATTCGAGAACTTCGTCTATTGGCGCTTTGTGGCTTACTCCCAGAAGAAAGAGATCGGCGCCAGCCTCTTTCGTTTGATCTTGATATACAAGCTGATTTAGCGGCAGCGGCAAGTACTGACGATATTCAAGACACAGTTCATTATGGACTGATATGTGAAATGGTTGCGGACATTATTGCAGAAGAACAGTTTGATCTTCTTGAAAAATGTGCAGAAAGGGTAGCTGAAAGTATTTTTGGATTTAATCGTGTAGACAAAGTGATGGTTTCTGTAAAGAAATTAAGACCACCCGTGCCACAGGATGTAGCTTCCTGTGGGGTGCGTATCTATCGAACCCGATGAAACGAACCGTATATCTCGGTCTTGGTTCAAACTTGGGAAATAAGTGGGCTTACTTGAAACAGGCAGTCTGTAATCTTCCAGACGTTCAAGAAGTTTCACCCGTTTATGAGACAGCTCCAGTAGGAGGCCCCGATCAAGACTCTTATCTAAATTGCGTGGTCCAACTAAACACCGACCTCACAGGACGTCGTTTATTAGAAGAGTGCCAAAAGCAAGAACGGTTCGCTGCTCGGGTAAGAGAAGAGCGATGGGGTCCACGCACTCTTGACGTTGATTTACTGTGGATCGTAGGAGAGGAAATTGAAGATCCAGATCTGATCGTTCCCCACCCTCGTATGAAAGATCGAGGCTTCGTTTTAATACCGTTAAGAGACTTAGATTCAACACTTGTTGATTCATTTAAAGACTCTGAAGAAGTTATAGCCTCTTCAATCAATTCAGTGACCAAGGTTGGGCTTCTCTCAGATGAGAAATTTGATGGGAAATAAGAAAAAAACAGTTCGAATTATCGGACCAGGCAAAGCAGGTTGTTCCCTTGGAACAGCATTGGAACGAAAAGGTTGGGTTCTTGAAGATTATTTAGGGAGAGGCGACAACCTTCAAAACGCGGCACAACTAGTTGATTTGTTGGTCATCGCTACTCCTGATGAAATAATTTCTGAGACGGCCAAAAAAGTATTACCGAATCCAGAAACGGTGATTACACATCTCTCAGGAGCTTTAGGTTTGGACGCATTAAGTCCGCATGAATCTTGTATGAGCCTCCATCCACTTGCTTCTCTTCCTGATTCTGATCTTGGCGCAGATTTATTGGGATCAGGGATTTGGTTCGGAATCAGCGAGCATGAGTTAGCAAAAGAAATAGCAATAGAATTAGGTGGCAATTACTTCGTAGTTTCTGATCCTGAACGACCGCTTTATCACGCAGCAGCAGCAGTTGCGTCTAACCATCTCACAGCGGTATTAGGGCAAGTCGCAAGAATAGCTCTCTCCTTAGACATCCCACTAGAAGCCTTTTTAAATCTTGCATCAGGAACCATAAAAAATATTGAAAGCATTGGGCCGATCGACGCACTTACTGGACCAGCAGCCCGAGGTGATAATCAGACAATTATGCGGCACCTTGATGCTCTATCTGAAGAGGAACACCATCTTTATGAGACGCTTTCCAATGAGATTCGCAGATTAGTGAAAGAGAAAAATGACTTCAGTTCAAATAGCGGAAACTGTTGAAGAACTCCAGTCATATCTGGGGAAAGCTCGTGCCGATAACCTGACTATTGGACTTGTTCCAACAATGGGGTTCTTGCACGAAGGACACGCATCATTAATTAATGCTTCAACTCAGCAGAGTGACCTAACCGTGGTTTCAATTTACGTAAACCCGTTGCAGTTCAACCTCAATGAGGATTTTGACGTATACCCGAGGGACGTTTCTTCAGACTTAACTCTATGTAAAGATCACGGAGTAAACATAGTTTTCATGCCCTCAGAAGATGAAATGAGACCATTTCTTTCTGAAAAACCGCCCAACCTAGGAGAAATAGTAGAAATCTATGAAGGTGAGAGTCGCCCCACCCATTTTCAAGGGGTAGCGACAGTAGTTAAAGCACTATTTGAGATAGTAGAAGGCAACTATGCATTTTTTGGGGAAAAAGACTTTCAACAGTTAGTGATCGTCAAGCAGCTTGTCAAAGATCATTCACTATCAATCAAAGTGGTCGGTTGTCCGACTGTTAGAGAAACTGATGGCTTAGCTAAGTCGAGTCGAAACGTATATTTGAATCAAAACGAACGAGAGCAATCTGTAGTTATTTATCAATCTTTAATGGCTGGTTCTGAAGCAATATCTAATGGAGAGACCTCAATACAAAATATTGAACTATTAATAAGGGAAGTAATTGAAACTTCTCCTCTTGCAAATATTGATTATGTAGGGATTGTGGATCCTCTTACATTTGGAACTCCAGACAATATAACGAATGAGGTACGTCTTTTAGTGGCATGCAACTTTGGGCAAACTCGACTAATAGATAATTTCTCAGCAAAAAGAGAAGTTGTTAGTAACCAATGAATTAGGCAGGCTACTAATAATGTCGCAATCTCCTGAATCTCTAGAGTCAGCAATCAGAAGTTCTGTTCAGCGCGCTTTAGAAGAAGATTTAGTTCCAGACGGAGACTTGACTGCCGCACTAGTGTCACCGGAACTTCTTACTTCAGGAACATTCACAGCACGTCAAGATGGCATATTGGCAGGTGTTGGCTGTGCAACTGAAACCTTCCGACAAGTAGATCCCACTATAAAAATATCTTGGCACTGCAGTGATGGAGACCGATTTAACGCAGGTGAAGCTCTAGCTACTCTTGAAGGCCCGCTGGCAAAAGTTCTCACAGCGGAAAGAACAGCCCTCAACTTTTTAAGCCATCTTTCTGGAATTGCAACATCAGTTGCACAATGGGTTAACAATACTGATGGTGGAGCAACCATCTGGGATACTCGGAAAACTATTCCAGGATTAAGGTCTGTCGAAAAAGCAGCTGTGCTCGCTGGTGGAGGAGCAAATCATCGACATAATCTCAGTGACTGGGTGATGCTAAAAGATAATCACTTAACGGGGACGACAATCACAGATGCGGTGATGTCGTCAAGACAGAAATGGCCTGGACGCACTGTGCACGTGGAATGCGACTCATTTGATCAAGTTCAAGAAGCCTTAGATGCAGGAGCTGATATTTTACTTTTGGACAACATGACACCAGAAGAAGTGAAGCACTGCGTTTCTGTAGTTGACAAACATGTAAAGAACGGCGCTAAAAGGCCGTTGCTTGAAGCATCTGGAGGAATCACACTTGATATGGTTTCAAGTTATTCCCATACCGGAGTTGATTATATTTCAAGTGGGTCTCTCACGAACTCCGCACCTGCTTTAGACATAGGGCTCGATTTGGTAAATCTTGATTAGGAGTCAGAGTAAGTGATGTACGATTATGAGAGATCAAGAAGAGCAGCATTTTGAACAACAGTAAGGAACGTCAATGTTGTTGACTATCGATGTAGGAAATACTCAGACTGTAATTGGTTTATATGAGGATGAATTTGGATCAGGTAATGGCGCAGGAGAAGGCCTTCTAGATCATTGGCGTATAGCTACTGATGCAGATCGCACAGCAGATGAACATGCGGTCATTGTTCGTGATCTTCTTGAGTCTGCTGGATTTGCTTTTAGTGTTGACAGGGTTGCGGTATGTGCAGGAGTTCCGAGAGTTTTGGCCAGTCTTCGTCAAATGATTCAACGCCATAGCGATATAGAGCCTGTCGTGATCGAACCTGGAGTGCGTACTGGGATGCCAATTCTTTATGACAATCCAAAAGAAGTAGGTGCAGACCGGATAGCGAATGCAGTGGCTGCTTTTGACCTATATGGAGGGCCAACGGTTGTAGTTGATTTTGGAACTGGAAATAATTTTGATGTTATTTCTGAAAAGGGTGAGTTCTTAGGTGGAGCGATTGCTCCAGGAATTGAAATTAGTCTTGAGGCACTTTTCGGGAAAGCTGCTGCTCTTGGGGCTATTGAACTATTAGAGCCTCGTAACGTTATTGGGAAAAGCACTGTTGAGTCCTTGCAGTCTGGAGCGGTGTACGGGTTTACAGCTCAGGTTGATGGCATGGTTGAAAGATTTCGAAAGGAACTTGATTCATGCACCGTGGTAGCAACAGGAGGATTGGCACATCTCATATCTCCGGTATCTGAAACGATTCAACACGTTGAACCCTTCCTTACTTTGCATGGTCTCCGCATCGTTTATCATAGAAATCAGGAGACAACTTTATGACTGGGATGCCTATTCCTTATCGATATGAACCATCTCACACAGTTCAACAAATTCAAGATGCGTATTCTGAAATAGAAGATGGATCAGAAACTGGTACTCAAGTAACAGTTGCTGGGCGACTAATGCTTAAACGCGATCAAGGAAAAATTGTTTTTGGAACACTTCAAGATTCCACAGGTCGTGTTCAACTTTTTGCTCCTGAGAAGACCACCCCAGATTTCAACAAATTTACAGACTTGCATTTAGGAGACTGGCTAGGAGTCACCGGTGAAGTTATAAAAACTCGAAGAGGCGAGCTTTCGGTAAAAATCTCAGAGTGGGTTCGTTTAGCCGAAGCACGCAGACCGTTTCCAGATAAGTGGCATGGAATTTCTGATACAGATATGAGGTATCGCCAAAGGTACGTAGATCTTTGGGTTACTGAAGAGACTCGTCAAACATTTTTAGTGCGAAGCCAGATCATCTCTTTGATACGTCGGTGGCTCGAAAAAACGGGTTTTGTTGAAGTCGAAACACCTGTTTTCCATCCAATACCAGGCGGAGCGTTAGCGCGTCCTTTTACCACTCATCACAATGCATTAGACATAGATCTCTATCTTCGCATTGCCCCTGAACTTTACTTGAAGCGTTTAGTCGTCGGAGGTTTCGAAAAGGTATACGAAATTGCTCGAGTTTTCCGAAATGAGGGATTATCTACAAGACATAATCCTGAATTTACAATGCTTGAGCTTTATCAGGCATATGCCGACTACACCGACATTATGGAAATGGTAGAGAACTTGATGGAACACCTTGCATTAGAAGTCCTAGGAACCACTGTCCTAACTTACGGGGAGCGTTCTTTGGATCTGAAAGCACCTTGGAGGAGAGCAACTATGTTGGAACTTCTCGAAGAATACGCCGACATCAAAGTGACCTTAGATACACCACACTCTGACCTTGTTGACTTATGTAGCAAACATTCAGTTCTGGTAAAAGATCATTATGGACCCGGAAAATTAATTCTTGAACTCTACGAAAAGACCGTTGAACATGAATTATGGGACCCCATTTTTGTAGTTGATTACCCTAAAGAGGTCTCACCGTTATCTCGCGACCATCGAGAAAACCCAGGATGGGTTGAACGCTTCGAAGCCATAGTTGCAGGTAGAGAATTATGTAATGCGTTTACTGAATTAATAGACCCAGATGAACAAAGATTAAGATTCCTTGGCCAAGAAGAAGAAAAAGCCGCAGGGGATGATGAAGCAATGGTTGTTGATGAAGATTATCTCCGCTCTCTCGAATATGGATTACCGCCAACAGCAGGAATAGGGATCGGCATTGACCGACTCGTCATGTTGCTTACAGGAGATACTGCAATCCGCGATGTGATTCTTTTCCCAACTCTTCGACCCGAACAAGGCCTTTCTGAGTAATTATCTAGAAGCAAGATTTGTTTGTTCTAAAAGAAGATCACAAGTCATCTGAAGAGTGCTTGCTGCAGGAGTAGGTGTTAAGCCACTTAAAGCATTTCGCGCCCGATTGGTGTAAGTAATAGCTGTCTCTACAGCAGAAAAAAGAGCGTCGTCACCACGGAGAATACTTATGGCTTGATCCCGAGAGCCTTTATCTAATTGACTATTTAATAGATTACGGAGTTCCTCGCCATTGGATCCAGCAAGCGCACGTATAACAGGAAGAGTATAAACCCCTTCCAAAAGGTCGTTTCCAGCAGGCTTACCGAGCTGTTCATCAGTTGCAATTAAGTCAAGAACGTCGTCGATGATTTGAAAAGCCATCCCGTAATTGTGCCCAAAATCAGTCATGGCTTCAATGAGGTCTCGTGGATGTTCTGCTACTAAAGCTCCAACCCGGGCAGCTGTGGCGAGCAATATAGCGGTTTTCCCAGAAATTGACTGAAAGTAGGAATCCTCTGTTCGATCAATGTTGAAAGTGTTTTGAAGTTCAAGTACTTGACCTTCGCATAGTGAAGCAATCGTACTTGCTAAAAGTCCAGCGACTTCAGTCCCCAAATCTGCTGCGATTCCGGATGCGCGAGCGAGAAGGAAATCTCCTGCGAGGATTGCTTCACGGTTTCCCCATTTGGAATTTACACTTTCAACGTTTCTTCGCGTCTTTGCCCCGTCCATCACGTCATCATGGTAAAGCGAACCCTGATGAACTAGTTCTACCGCAACACCACCTCGGATTACATCATGATCAACTGATGCTGGCTCATTTTCTGAAATCAAGGAAGTGGTGATAGATAAAGCTGGCCGCACTCTTTTCCCGCCAGCATTTATTAAGTGAATAGCCACTTCAGTGAGAAAAGAGTCATCCGACTGAACAGAATTCCTCAACTCTTCATTCACCCGCTCTATATCGTTTGCCATAGCAGGCAAAGTAAGCAGAGGCGAAGAAGACGAACTAGTAATAATTGGCTCTTTTCCCGAGATTGATATTGACGAGGTCACTAGGAGAGGATACCGGCAATCAGTGCTCTTGTTGAAACCATTGATATTTCTACGGCTGTGGGAAGTGTAGACGGACGGTACACTTATATAAATAGGTTTCAGGAGGTAACTGAGTTGTTTGAAAGGTTCACTGATCGGGCACGAAGAGTAGTGGTGCTAGCCCAAGAAGAAGCGCGTCTACTCAACCATAATTACATCGGTACAGAACATATCCTTTTAGGGCTTATCCACGAAGGTGAAGGCATAGCTTCACAAGCTTTGGAGTCGCTTGGAATCTCTCTTGAAGCTGTTCGAGATCAAGTAGAAGAAATAATCGGACAAGGTAGTCAATCACCAAGTGGTCATATTCCCTTTACTCCAAGAGCGAAAAAAGTGCTTGAACTTTCTTTACGAGAAGCCCTGCAATTAGGCCATAACTACATTGGCACAGAGCATATTTTGTTGGGCCTTATCAGAGAAGGTGAAGGAGTAGCCGCTCAAGTATTAGTGAAACTAGGAGCAGAGCTCTCCCGTGTTCGCCAGCAAGTGATTCAATTATTATCTGGGTATCCGGGTGGTGGTGCCGGCACTGGCTCTTCATCTAGTTCACGAGATAAAGCTGGAGCCACTTCAGGTGGCAGAGGGAACGATGCTTCTGCCGGATCAGTAGTTCTTGATCAATTCGGACGAAATTTGACCCAACTTGCACGGGACAAGCAACTTGATCCTGTGATAGGGCGATCAAGAGAATCTGAACGAATAATGCAAATACTGTCCAGACGGACAAAAAATAACCCGGTACTAATTGGGGAACCAGGGGTAGGAAAAACAGCGATCGTAGAAGGTCTTGCACAGATGATCGCAAATGATGAAGTTCCTGAAACTATTCATAATAAACAGGTGTACACACTGGATCTTGGAGCGCTGGTAGCCGGAAGTCGCTATCGGGGAGACTTTGAAGAGCGGCTAAAGAAAGTTCTCAAAGAAATCAACACTCGCGGAGACATCATTTTATTCATAGATGAAATCCATACTCTCGTAGGAGCTGGAGCGGCTGAAGGAGCAATTGATGCTGCCTCAATTTTAAAACCAATGCTTGCACGCGGCGAATTGCAAACTATTGGAGCTACAACGATTGAAGAATATCGCAAGCATTTTGAAAAGGATGCAGCTTTGGAACGCAGGTTCCAACCGGTGAAAGTGGACGAACCTTCCGTTGCTCACACAATAGAAATATTGAAGGGATTAAGAGAACGTTACGAAGAACACCACCGCGTGACTATTACCGACCAAGCTTTAGTAGCAGCAGCAAATCTTGCAGATCGATACATTTCTGACCGCCATTTACCTGATAAAGCGATTGACCTGATTGATGAGGCTGGATCTCGGATGCGGATTAAACGTATGGCCACACCAGAAGATCTTCGTGAGTTAGAAACTTCGCTCACTGAAGTTACTCAACAGAAAAAAGCTGCGGTTGAATCTCAAGACTTTGAAGAAGCGGGTCGTCTTCGCGATAGAGAAAAAGAACTTTTGACTGAAAAAGAAACACGTGAAGGAGAGATTAAAGGCAGCGGCGTAGACCTTTTTGATGAAGTAGATGAAGAAGGAATAGCTGAAGTTCTCTCAGTCTGGACAGGTATTCCGGTCTACAAACTCACAGAAGAAGAAACTCAAAAACTCTTAAAAATGGAAGATGAACTCCATAAGAGAGTAATTGGACAACAAGATGCCATTAAAGCAGTGAGTCAAGCAATCCGACGTACTAGAGCTGGACTAAAAGATCCTAAGAGGCCATCAGGTTCTTTTATTTTTCTTGGACCATCTGGTGTCGGCAAGACAGAGTTGTCAAAAACATTGGCTGAGTTCCTATTTGGTGACGAAGAAGCACTTATCGCTTTAGATATGTCTGAGTACATGGAAAAACATACAGTCAGTCGACTTGTAGGATCTCCTCCTGGATACGTAGGTTATGACGAAGGTGGTCAGTTAACCGAAGCTGTTCGACGGCGACCATTCTCAGTTGTACTATTCGATGAAGTTGAAAAAGCCCACCCCGATGTTTTCAACACCTTGCTTCAAATTCTTGAAGAAGGACGATTAACAGATGCTCAAGGACGTTCAGTAGATTTCCGAAACACAGTGCTTATCATGACTTCAAACTTAGGCACGGGAGATCTTAGAAAAGCAAATCTTGGCTTCACGAAAAACGATGAGACAGTAAGTTACGAACGCATGAAAGCTAAGGTTCAAGATGCGTTGAAAGACCACTTCCGGCCAGAATTCCTAAATCGTATTGATGACACAATTGTTTTCCATGAACTTAGTGTCGAAGAAGTCACACGGATTGTTGATCTAATGATCCGCAGAGTTGCTAAACAACTATCTGGACAAGGCTTAGGGCTTGAATTAACTGATGCCGCTAAAACTTACTTAGCGACACAAGGGTACGATCCAACTCTTGGGGCAAGACCATTACGACGAGCTATTCAACGCATGGTGGAAGACCCACTATCTGAACGTCTATTACATAAAGAATTCCGTGCTGGGGAGATAGTAATAGTTGATGTTGAAGAAGATGAAGAGGCCTCAGGTCAGCAAAGAATTGCTTTCCGAGCAATCGAAGGATTTGAGCCTCCAACAGTGGAGATGGTGACAGAAGGCGCGGAATAACTCACTGCTCCTTCCGTCGGGTCAGTATTAAATCGTGTCAACACAAGAACTCTTTTGTCGCCTAGCGTAAGTAATTATGAAACGTTTGGTGCCGGCATCTCTATCACTAATAATTCTCTTTGGTTTATTGTCTGCTTGCCGGGTAGAAACCACAGTCGTCATTGATGTTGAGCCTGATGGATCGGGAGAAGTAGCAGTAATTGTAGCTTTAGATGAAAAAGCAGTTGCGGCGGTTGAAAATATTGAATCTCTTTCAGAACAATTACGTATTGCCGATTTAGTGGATGCTGGGTGGGAAGCAAGTGAACCAGAACTTTCAGTAAGCGATGGATTAACTCGAATTACAGCCACAAAATCTTTCTCAGTACCAGAACGTCTTCCCGGGGTCTTAAATGACATAGCAGGGCCAGAAGTCTTCATGAACGTTTCACTGGCACGTCAAAGATCTTTTGCGAGGACATCATGGGATTTAAACGGTCAAATAGACTTGTCGTCTGGATTAGCTCTGTTTAGTGACCCAGATTTAGAAGATGCTTTATCTGGATTAGTGCTTGGACGAACTGAAGAAGAAATTAGAGAATTTGCTGGTTGCACTACACCAGAATGTAAACCTACCGATATGTTTCTTTTCAATCTTGAAGTTCCGCTACGCGATGGTGGTAAAGGAAATGGAATTATCGAAAGCAACGTTGCTTCTTGGAGTTTTCTTTTAGGAGAAACCCAAGGTGAATCATTTGATTTGCGCTGGACGGTTGAGGATCAAGCTCCAAGATTGTGGAGAATAGGATCGGTAATCGCAGCTGTTTTATTTATCTTAGTTCTCGGACTTCAAATCATGAGACGACACCAAGGCCCTCAAGCTGGCCCGTCTTTCCCCAAGCCTAAAAAATTAACGCATCGTTCTAGAGAAATTATTCAAGAATCTCCAAGTGAACCCCAGGAAGAAGCTTCACGCAGTCTTGAACTACTTGTCTTAGGTGGAGTGGGAGTTATTTGGGAAGGTGGCAATAATCCGGAAGGACTATTAGTTTCTTACGTTCATGACAAAGGTGGTATTGCTGATACGCAAGAGATCGCAGATCGTTACCGCTCTGCCAGTTTAGGTCACGTATCCCAAGAAGATTTCTGGTCTTCACTTGGAGTTAATGGACTTGTTTCAGAAATCGAAGAGGAATATTTAGATCGTGTAATTGTCCGAACAGATGTGATCCCTTTCTTGGACCGCATGAAAGAACGCGAATTTGAAGTAGCTTGCCTTACTAATGCTGTATTGCCGTGGGCATTACAACTTAGGCAGCGCTTCGGTCTTGATGAATTCATATCTCACTGGGTGATAAGTGGAGAAGTAGGAGCACGTAAACCTAGCCAAGCCATGTTTGAAGCACTACGTCGAACATCTGGAGTCTCTTTCACAAATATGCTCTTAATTGACTCAGAAGTGTCAACTCTTGAAGCAGCCAAAGGTTTAGGTATTTCCACAGTGCTTCTAAAAGGATCCGCCCTGATTCCCGAAGGATTCCCACATCCAGTAATAAATAGTTTCGCTGAACTTTTTAGACCAAGTGATTCTCAACCTGACCCAAAAACCGAATCAGAAATATTGGATCCCAAGAGTGAGTAAATTTTCACTTCTACCTGTTAGCGAATCAATCTCGGATAAGTAATAATTGGATATGAAAATAAATCTTCCTTCTGGTACCAAAGCTGAAGTTGTGCATCCACCCAATGGCAATCCGGAAAGAGGCATGGTGATTATTCCCGATGTCATGGGTTTGAGGCCTCTATTTATTGATTTAGCAAATGAACTAGCTGAAAAAAATCAGTGGTCGGTATGTGTATTTGATCTTTACCCAGGCCAAGAAGATCTAGAAGTGGGGGAGAGACTAGCGGCAGCTGGATTGTTAAAGGATGAAGATGTTCTAGGAGATGCGATCGCTGCAGCCGAAGCAACGAACTGTGACACCACGGGTGTTCTGGGGTTTTGTATGGGAGGCATGTATACCTTGAAAGCAGCGGCTACTCAACGATTCGACCGCCATTGTTCCTTTTATGGAATGATTCGAGTTCCTAACCAGTGGCAAGGATCCGGTCAAGGCGAGCCATTAGAGTTACTGAAATCTGGGGATCCATCGTCAGTTTTAGCCATTATTGGCAGCCAGGATGACTGGACACCTTCAGATCATGTAGAGCTTCTTATTGAGACAGGAGCGAAAGTGATTTGCTACGAAGAAGCAAACCATGGTTTTGTTCATGACGCATCACGTCCTGCTCATCGCCCAGTTGAAGCAGCTGATGCTTGGCGGCAAGCAACACAATGGTTCCAGTTGTAGTTACTGTTCAGGGCTATTTTGAGCGAATCGTTAGTTGTTCACGGTTAGTGATTCGGTAAGAACGATCCATCTGTTCTATCCATCCGAGTCGAACAAAGGCGGCAATAGCTTTGTTGACTCGCTCACGAGAAGCCCCAACCATTCCTGCTAACTCTTCCTGGGTGATAGGAAGTGAGAACTCTTCGCTTTCTCCAGCAAGTTCGAGTAGTTTCTTTGCTGTACGTCCAGTGACGTCAAGGAAAACTGAGTCAGCAAGAGCTTCGTCCATATTTCTCAGCCGCCCAGCCAACATTTGAATAACTTGCCATAAGTAAATAGGAGTTTCTTCGTAGAGAGAACGAACCGGCAGGTAGGGAATACAAGTGACGACAGAATCTTCTAGAGCTCTTGCTTGTGCAGAACGTCCTTTCCCATCGAAAAGACCCATCTCCCCAAATAAATCACCTGGTTCCATCAAAGCAACCATTGATTCTCGACCATCTATAGATTTGTTAACAATTGCGATTCTTCCGGATAACACAATGTATAACTCATCTGGCGGGTCATCTTCGCGAAAAATGATGTCGCCGCGCTGAAGATCCCGGTCATCTACTTCATCCACAATGCGTTCAAGGACGTCTTCGGGTAGCTCCCCAAAAAGTAATGTTTCACGAAAGAAAGTAGTGTCTGGCATTTCAATAGACCATGCTAGTTACATGACACACTTAAATGCCTCATCGGCTGAATATAGAATTCCAAATGTGTGGACGGTTATCGTAGCCGCGGGAGGGTCTAGCCGTTTTGGTGCAGATAAGCAGAAAGTAAAAATTGGCCAGAAAACTGTTCTTGAGTGCGCCGTCTCCACGGCCGGAGATGTTGGTCCCGTCGTTGTCGTTGGAAAAGCAGAATTTGTAGCAGAGATAGAAAAAACTTTTTCTTCAAATCAGAGCGTTGAGGCAGTTGTTGCAGGGGGTTCAACACGGACAGCTTCTGTTTCGGCAGGATTATTAGCAGTTCCGAACACAGCAGAGATAATACTTATTCATGATGGGGCTCGCCCTCTAGCGACACAGGTCTTATTTAATCGAGTAATAGATGCAGTTAATGGAGGAGCTGACGCTGTAGTTCCTGGAATAGAAGTCAACGATTCTCTTCGCAGTGTGAGAGGCCATGAAGTCAATCGGTCAGAAGTTGTTGCAGTCCAAACTCCGCAAGGCTTTAAAGCTTCAACATTGCGGACTGCTTACTTGAATCAGGATGAATTCACAGACGATGCCTCAAAAGTAGAGGCGACGGGTGTGAAAGTAGAGATAATTGAAGGTGAGTCAAATAACTTAAAAATTACGCATCCCGTGGACTTATTAGTGGCAAGACAAATATATAAAGAGGTAGAAGAGAATGACTGAGATACGAGTGGGGCATGGATTTGATATCCATCCCTTTAGCGAAGATCCTGATCGTTCTCTGGTTCTAGGAGGAGTAGTTTTTGAAGGTTCAGGTTTAGAGGGGCACAGCGACGCAGATGCAGTGTCCCATGCCTGTATTGATGCTCTTCTTGGGGCAGCGGGATTAGGAAACATAGGTGAGCGCTACCCTGACACAGATGAGAAATTTTTGGGAGCAGACAGCCTTGCTTTACTCGCTGACACAGCAAAGGCAGTAAATGAAGCTTTATGGAAAATAGCGAATGTAGATTGCACAGTTGTTTTAGAAAATCCGAAACTATCTCCTCACCGTGAAGAAATGGAAAACCTTTTAAGTGAGGCTGTGGGCGCTCCAGTGACTGTTAAAGGCCGTCGCCCAGAAGGACTTGGAGCTCTTGGCCGTGAAGAAGGCATAGTCTGCTTTGCAATAGCGTTAGTGAGTAGGTAAATGAATCAGAATTCCCGTAATAGTGGTCCAGGACGCAATCAGAAGAAAAAAGGTACTAAAAATTCAAAGAATATGCAGCGGGGGCAAAGAGGCTCCACTCCAGTTCGCCACCGTCATAACGATTCTAAGAAAGGCTTAGGCGGAGACAGAGTAGAAGGAAGACAGGCTGTACGTGAGCTCTTACTCGCGGGAAATCGCAGAGTTATGGAAGTGGTTTTAGCAGGAGATTTAGATCCTTCACCAATTCTTGACGACATTATTGACCTAGCAGACGAAGCGAAAGTCACGATTAGAGAATTAACAAGGGGAAAGTTTGAGTCAATGGCAAAAACAGAATCCTCTCAAGGAGTGATTGCGAATGCAGCTCCTGTTCGTGATTATGACCTTGAAGACCTTCTCCTTCTTGGCCCGCAAGGGCAGCTTCCTTTTTTACTGGTTTTAGATGGTGTTACTGATCCAGGAAACCTTGGAGCGATCTTGCGTTCAGCTGAGTGCGCTGGCGTTACGGGAGTTATTTTGCCGCAACATCGAGCTGCTCGAGTTACCGCTACTGCCGCTAAATCAGCAGCTGGAGCAATCGAGCATTTGAGGCTGTGTTCGGTTTCAGGGCTTCCTAAGGCACTAACTCGGTTAGCAAAAGCAGGGGTATGGTCAATTGGTTTCGATGCTTCTGGCGATTCTCCAATTGAGAAAGTCCGAGTTGAAGATGGTGGAGTTGCTTTGGTTCTTGGAGCAGAGGGTTCTGGGCTTTCAAGACTGGTTTCTGAACGCTGCGATAGTTTGGCATTCATACCAATGCAAGGCGTTTTATCTTCGATGAATGTTTCTGCAGCGGCGGCAGTAGCGCTATTTAATGTGGCGGGACGAAGACAAAAAGTATGAAATGAGCCCGAGGTCGGATTCGAACCGACGACCTGACGCTTACAAGGCGACTGCTCTGGCCAACTGAGCTACTCGGGCTTGAGATAATAAGCGTAGGCCTTTTAAACATAAACAGAGGGGGTACTTGCGTATTGCCTCTAAAAAGATGAAGATCAAGAGATGGAACTTACCGAAAGAGACCGAGAAATATTAGAGTTTGAAAGATCATGGTGGACAGTTGATGTACCAAAAGATCAACAGATTCAAGAAAAGTTTCAGTTATCTGCCACTCGGTATCATCAAATTCTAGTAGAGCTATTGGATATGCCGGCTGCGGCCATTTATGATCCCCTTGTAATTCGTCGTCTTCAACGGCAGCGAGATCGCCGCAGACAAGCAAGATTGGATGCAGTTTCAGAGGAACGGCCATCCTCGACTGGATCCACAGGAGAAGAGATATGAGCAACGGTAAAAGAGGTAAAAAATCTGGAGTGGGGCTTGGCCCTAGCAATGGTTCGGCAGCGCCAAGAGGAATAATACTTATTGTTGTTGCTTCAGTTCTAGGTATTTTGCTTTTATGGAAAGGCATCGATGGGCCAACTTCAGATATTGCCGAATCCTCAAGCAGTTCGCCAACAACGACCGTAGTGGAAGCCGGTTCTGATAACGGAGAGGGTGGTGAAGGAGAAGGTGGCGAATCTGACCTTTTGGACATAACTGGAGACCCGACAACAACTACAACGACAACACTCTTTCCACCAACTCCACCGGCCGAAGTTCAAGTTTTAGTGGCAAACGGTTCTGGTATTTCAGGTGGTGCCGGAACGGTAACCGACATGCTCATCCCTCAGGGCTATACGACTTTGCCAGCAGCTAACGCAATACTAACTAGCGTCTCTGGCATATATTTCCGAACTGGAATGTCCCAGGAAGCCCGAGTTATCCAAGAGTACTTAGCTCCGGATTACCCCAATGTGCTCATGCAAATACCTGATGACGGATTAGAAGTTCCTGATTCAACAGCTGATCGAGTAGAGCAGGCAGACGTGGTGATTATTCTTGGTAGTGACGGGGTCATCCTCGCTGAGTAATCCATTTTGCACGTAGTAGCCGCACCAGATAAGTTCCGCGGAACAGCATCTGCTCTAGAAGTAGCCACTGCTGTTGAGAGAGCAGTGGCAGAGCATGGAGGAACCACAGCAGTTCTTCCTATGGCTGATGGTGGTGAAGGCACTCTTGAGGCTCTCGGTGGGCCAAATCAAACGTCTCTAGTAACTGGGCCTTTAGGCGGTTTAATTGAAGCTCCTTGGCAGCTAACTGGAACTACAGCGATTATAGAGATGGCTAAAGCTTCAGGTCTGATAACAATAGGCGGCCCAGAATTCAATGAAGTTCTAAATGCAACATCGGCAGGCACTGGGGAGCTTATTTTGAGTGCTGTTGAACATGGTGCAACGAGAATCATCGTTGGGTTGGGAGGCTCAGCTAGTACAGATGGAGGACTTGGAGCGATTGAAGCTATGGGTTCTCCAGCTAGGTACCGCGGGATAGAAATACTGGTTGCTTGTGATGTGAATACACGTTTTGTTGATTCAGCAAAAATATTTTCTCCACAAAAAGGAGCAACAAAAGCCGAAGTAGAAATGTTAGAGCGTCGGCTTAAACGGCTTGTTCAGATATATGAAGAAAAATTTGGAATAGATGTCTCTTCGTTAAACCATGGAGGCGCAGCGGGAGGGCTTGCTGGCGGACTGGCGGCTTTAGGGGCACGGTTAGTTGACGGATTTGATCTTGTAGCGGACGAGTTGAGACTTGATGAATTTATTGAAAAGACAGATCTTGTGGTCACCGGAGAAGGCCGCATAGATCGATCTTCTTTCGATGGAAAAGTTGTAGGTGGAGTTTTTGCATATGCGTCAGCGATGAGGAAACCTATCTTGGCTGTTGCTGGTCAAGTTGAAATAGAAGTTAAAGGCAGAATCCAAAATATTTCACTTACTGAAGAGTTCGGTGAGTATCTATCGCAAACAGAGGCCGCAAACTGTGTAGAGCAGTCAGTTGCTAGATTTCTAGAAGGTTTTAACTCCGATAACAAAATTTTCTAGAAAAAGTTACGCCTGTTTTGGGTTGTAATTTCAGTAGAATGCTGGTTGGATTAGCACTCGCTCTAAAAGAGTGCCAAAAGTCGAAAATGTTAATTACTACTACCTGTCCCAAGAAAGGCAGTTATTTCAATGGCTAAAATCATAAGTTTTGATGAAGAAGCACGTAGATCACTTGAACGTGGGATGAATCAACTGGCAGACGCAGTACGCGTTACCCTAGGACCGAAGGGACGGAACGTTGTTCTTGATAAAAAATGGGGCGCTCCTACAATCACAAATGATGGAGTTTCTATTGCTAAAGAAATAGAACTTGAAGATCCGTACGAACGAATCGGAGCCGAACTCGTCAAAGAAGTCGCTAAAAAAACAGATGATGTTGCAGGAGATGGAACAACAACAGCAACTGTTTTAGCTTGGGCAATGGTGAGCGAAGGTTTGAGGAATGTAGCAGCTGGGGCAAACCCGATGTCTCTTAAAAAAGGGATAGAAGCAGCTATAGAAGCATGCGTTGAGTCAATCAGAAGTGAAGCAATTGACGTTTCAAGTAACAAAGAACAAATCGCTAACGTCGCAGCAATATCTTCAGCAGACACAGAAATTGGAGAAATGATTTCTGAAGCTATTGAAAAAGTTGGCAAAGATGGTGTGATAACCGTTGAAGAGGGTCAAACCTTCGGGATGGAAATGGACTTAGTAGAAGGCATGCGTTTTGATAAAGGCTACATTTCTCCATACTTTGTTACAGACCCAGAAAGAATGGAAGCGGTTCTAGACAATCCATACATACTGCTTGTTGGATCAAAGATTTCGGCAATTCGTGATTTAGTTCCTGTGCTTGAAAAAGTAATGCAAACATCTAGACCGCTCGTAATAATTGCCGAAGATGTTGAAGGTGAAGCTCTTTCAACATTAGTTGTGAATAAAATCCGAGGAACTTTTACTTCAATAGCAGTGAAAGCCCCTGGATTCGGTGATCGCCGCAAAGCTATGTTGCAAGATATGGCCATTCTTACCGGCGGCCAAGTAATTTCTGAAGAAGTCGGCTTGAAAGTTGATGGAGTCTCTCTAGAGATGTTGGGAGAAGCGAGAAAAATACTTATCACCAAAGACGAGACATTAATCGTTGAAGGCTCTGGAAACGATGAAGATATTGTTGGTCGAATAAATCAAATCAAAGCAGAGGTAGAAAATACTGACTCTGATTATGATCGTGAAAAACTTCAAGAACGCCTAGCGAAACTTTCTGGAGGAGTAGCGGTTCTTAAAGTTGGGGCAGCAACTGAAGTAGAACTTAAAGAAAAAAAGCATCGCATTGAGGATGCAGTAAGTACTACAAAGGCAGCAATCGAAGAAGGCGTAGTAGCTGGTGGAGGAGTAACCCTCGTCCGCGCCCAGAGCGCCGCACAACAAGCTGAAAGTGAACTTAGTCACCACGATGAGGCAACAGGAGCACGCATCGTAGCAAAGGCACTAGAAGGCCCATTACACCAAATTGCAGTCAATGCTGGTTTAGAAGGTGGAGTAGTAGTTGAGAAAGTAAGAAATCTTAAAGGAGCTAATGGTTTGAATGCTTCTACTGGAGAATACGAAGACTTAGTAAAAGCAGGAGTTATAGATGCAGCGAAAGTGACACGTTCTGCTTTGCAAAACGCTGGATCAATTGCTGCATTATTCCTCACTACAGAAGCGGTCATCGCTGACGCACCAGAAGAAAATGGTGAGCCTGGCATGCCTGACATGGGGTTCTAAAGAGAACTAACCAGGTATCTTCTGATGCTGAAATTACTCTTTGGTAAAATTTTCCTTTAAGTTCAGGTGAAGTAAGTTAGAAACTAGGGATTGTTTCAATGGCACGAGGTCGAACAAAGCGCGTTTTCACTCAACGCATAGATCCTGACGGATCGCGTCGAATTCCAGATGAACTCATTGTGGAAGAGCCAATGTCAATTCGGCTTGACGGAGAACTCGTAGCAACAACTATGCGGACCCCTGGGGATGATTTTGAATTAGCTGCAGGTTTTTGTTTCACTGAAGGCCTTCTTGGTGAAGCTGAAATCAAGTCAGTACGTTACTGCGGACAGGGAACTGCTATTGAATCTGAATATAACGATGTCACCGTTGACACAGACGGTAATGCTGAGCCACCTACGCCTCGGCTGGGCCCTTCTTCCTCTTCGTGTGGGATATGTGGAACAGAAGCAATAGATCAACTTTGCAAACGGCTCAGCAAATTAGAAAACATCCCTTTTGACCTGAGCGTTATATCAATAGCTGCAACTGAAATTACCGAAGAACAAACCTTATTTACTGCTACCGGTACAGTTCATGCAGCCGCTGTATTTAATAGAACAGGAGACCTAATACTCTTACGTGAAGATATTGGAAGACATAATGCAGTAGACAAAGTTGTAGGTAATCTACTTCTCGATAAAAAACTTCCTGCAGAAGATTTAGGCCTATGGGTGAGCAGCAGAGCATCATTTGAAATGGTTCAGAAAGCTTGGGCAGCAGGCTTCACGGCATTAGTAGCAGTTAGTGGGCCGTCTGCTTTGGCGGTAGAAACAGCAAATAGGGCAGGTTTGCAGCTAGCAGGGTTTGCTCGAGGTTCACGGCTCAATATTTACAATGAAGATTGAACTTAGTTATCTGTCCACGAAAGGTAAAGAGGTCCGTAGACTTCTAAGTCATGAGTGAATTAATTTCTCCAACTACAGGTCTAGCGGTCCTACATCTCTTTTGTAAGACCAAACAAGAAAACGATGAGCAGCCCGATCGTGGCACTGATAGGCAGGCTGTAATTCAAGCAGTAAAAAAAATTAAAGAACAGGGCGACCAAGTCGTCACTGCTGCAATATTGGGGCACAAAGCAGACATATCTTTTATGCTTTTAGGTAACGACTGGTGGCGCCTACGAGATGCTCAAACATCTCTTGCCCAGAGTGGGCTAGAGATAGTAGATAGCTATGTTTCATTGACTGAAATTTCAGAATATGCAGCTGGGCTTCCTGAACAGATGCGCAACTCCCGCCTTTACCCTGAGTTGCCTCCACCTAACAAACCTGCTTTTTGCTTTTATCCGATGTCTAAGCGTCGAGACGAACAAGTGAATTGGTTCACTCTCCCTTTTGAAGAGAGACTTGAACTTATGCATGAACATGGAGCATCCGGAAGAGCATTTTCTGGACGAGTTTTACAAGTCATTACTGGATCAACTGGGGTGGACGATTTTGAATGGGGAGTAACTTTGTTCGCTGAACACCCCGATGATCTGAAAGAAGTCGTTTACACAATGCGTTATGACAAAGCATCCGCTATTTATGCTGATTTCGGTCCTTTCTATACCGGTGTGGTTAACGAACCAGAAGTAGTTTTAGAACACCTCAGTGTTAATTAGGCATATTTTATATGAGTCACTCTCAGCAATTAGAGAATCTTCAAACCAATCTGGAGAGGATGGAAAATGTTATTGTGGCTTTTTCAGGAGGAGCAGATTCTTCTTTTCTGGCTCATGTCGCACACAACACATTGGGATCCAACCACTGTCATGTAGTAACAGCAGTCTCTCCTTCATTGCCTAAGTCTGAATATCAAGATGCAGCAGATTTGGCCTCAGAATGGGGCTTCCGATGGAGCACAGTAGAGACAAGTGAGATGAAATCTGAGAAATATTTGAGTAATGATTCAGACCGTTGTGGTTATTGCAAAGAGGCATTGATGGATTCTCTGATTCCGATAGCGGAACAAGAATCAGCTACTGTCTTACTTGGAGTGAACTTAGATGACCTTGGAGATCATCGACCCGGACAGACGGTCGCATCTTCTCACGGTGCTCACTTTCCTCTAGTAGATGCCGGCTTTACAAAGAATGCAGTCAGAATGACTTCCCAAGAACTTGGACTACGGACCTGGAATAAACCGGCAGCTCCATGTCTTTCTTCTCGGCTTCCCTATGGAACCCCAGTGACGTTAGCGAGACTCTCTGCAGTTGAAAAAGCTGAAAAAACATTAAAACAATTAGGATTTAGCGATCTTCGTGTTCGCCATTACGATAAAACAGCGCGTCTGGAAATCCCAATATCAGAAATTAATGAAGTTCTCTTAAAGCGGGAAGAAATCGTAGCTGCAGTCCAGTCTGCTGGGTACCTCTATGTGACTTTGGATCTTGAAGGTCTGCGATCTGGAAATTTGAATCAGGAACTTGGAGCGTACGATTAACAAATGATCACACATGCTGAAGATGTTTTAAAAGATCATTCTTTAACTGGTTCAGCATTTTGTGATGCGCTCACTAAACGAACAGACGCATTTCTTAAAGCAATCTACGAAGATGCAATGGCGCCTCAGAGCACAGCTCTTGTTGCTATTGGCGGATACGGAAGAAGAGAATTATGCCCTGGGAGTGATATTGACGTACTCCTAGTCCATAACTCAGAACTAGAAGTCAGCGAACTAGCAGAAAAAATTTGGTATCCCTTATGGGATGCAGGTTTAAAACTTGGTCATCAGGTAGGGACTATCGACCAAATAGCCGAAGTTGCTTACGAGAACTTAGACATGGCCACCAGTTTGCTTGCTGCTCGTTTAGTTGCTGGAAATGGTGAGCTGGCTGAAGAACTTTCACTTAAAGCACGAGATCAATGGGTGAAAAAATCCTTTCAGTACTTATCTGAACTAAATAAATCAGTTATTACCCGACACCAAAAGTTTGGCGAAGTCGCATTTTTACTAGAACCAGATCTAAAAGAAGCGAGAGGCGGTCTACGAGACGCACATGTTTTGAAGTGGGTTGAAGAATCAGAAAAAGTATTAAGAGAACAAGAGAATAAAAATTTAGAGGAAGCATTTGAAACTCTCCTTGAAGTTCGAGTTGAACTTCATCGCGAGACTGGTCGTCGGTCAGATCGGCTCTTGTTGGAACTCCAAGATGACATAGCCGCGCGGCTTAATTATGAAGACGCAGACCAAATGATGTCTGTTGTCGCCTCCGCTGCTCGAGTTGTCGCTTGGACAGGAGATGGAGCCCATCGAAGGATTAGTCGTGTATTAGGGCAACGTGGGCCCAGAAGAATGATCCAGAAAGTATTAAGACGAGAAATTTCACCAGGGTTAGTGCTTGATGACGGGCGAATCCAAGTTAATAAAGAAGCTTTAAATGACCCTTTGGTGGTTCTTCGCAGTGCAGTCGTAGCGGCAGAAAATGATGCATATCTTGATCGTGTCTCGTTAGAAACTCTTTCAGAAGGAGCAACCGTTCTTCCAGACCCGTGGCCTAAAGAAGCTCGTAAACTTTTTGAAAGACTGCTACTTGCTGGTTGGCCAGCAATCCAAGTCATTGAGGATCTGGATCAAAGTGGGCTTTTTGTGACTTTGATACCAGAATGGGGTCCTTGCCAGTCTCTGCCGCAAAGAAATGCTTACCACCGTTTCACGGTTGATCGACATTTGCTAGAAACTGCAGCTCAAGCATCTCTTTTAAAAAATCGGGTAGATCGTCCGGACTTACTAGTGGTTGGGGCCCTTCTACATGACATTGGAAAAGGTTACCCAGGTGACCACTCAGAGGTCGGAGTTGATCTAGTTGTAACTATTGCGGGCCGAATGGGGTATTCCGTTGAAGATGTGGGTCTTTTATCTGCAATGGTGGAACAACATCTTCTTCTTCCAGACATCGCAACAAGGCGAGACTTAGACGATGACGGAACAATTAGATCCGTAGCTGCAACAGTTGGAAACATTCGCTTACTACAGCTGCTAGGTGCTTTAACTGAAGCGGACTCTATTGCTACTGGACCATCAGCTTGGAGCCATTGGAAAGATGGACTTGTGACTGAATTAGTGGCGCGAGCAACTCACGTCCTTGAAGGTGGTGATGTTCTTGATGTAATTGGAGGCTCTTTCCCAAATAAAGAACAAAAAGAAATGCTTTTCTCTACTGAGCAAATCATTAAAGGTGAGGACTCAACATTTACTGTTGTAACAAATAATCGATCCGGAATCATTTCAAAAGTTGCTGGTGTTTTAGCACTAAACGGTCTTGGAGTGTTTGGAGCTGCTGCACATACAGAAAATGGTCGGCTTCTAACTGTATTCCGAGTTGAACGTAAAAAAAGTCAAGAAATTAAGTGGGAATTGATTGAAGATCAAGCAGAGAAAGCTTTAGCAGGGCGACTAGCAGTCGCAGCACGTCTAGGTGAGCGTTCACGCTTTGATCAGAAGACAAAAGCTACTGCTCGCCCAGTACAACCACGATTAACCGTAGATAACGAAACTTCAGAAGTTGCGACAGTTTTAGAAATCAGTTGTCTTGATGAACCAGGCATTCTTTACCGAATCACACGAGCGTTCACAGAACTAGATTTAGATATTGTTAGTGCGAGAGTTCAGACTCTCGGGTCTGAAGTAATAGATGCTTTCTATATTCGTGATCAATCCGGAAATAAAGTTGAAGATCCGGAACACTTAGCGGAGATTGAACTGGCAGTTTTGCGCTGGATTGGCATGGACTTATAAAAGTCAAAAAGCATAGGTTTTGCTGAGAGAAAAAGCATTTGCTACTCTTCGCGATATCTAATTTTTTTAAAATCCAGTCAACTTCTGAATGGAGGAACAGTGAAAATTAACGCGGTGACATTAGATGTAGTTGGTGGCCCTGTTCAAGTAGAAGAAGTTGATCTTGAACAGCCGCATGAAGGTGAGGTGCTAGTGAAGATGGGGGCCTCTGGGGTTTGCCACAGTGATCAGCATTCCATCACGGGACAACATCCTGCTGATCTTCCTTGCGTAGTAGGCCATGAAGGGGCTGGAGAGGTTGTAGCTGTTGGATCGGGTGTCAGCAGTGTAAAAGTAGGCGACCATGTAGCACTCAATTGGCAACCTAATTGCGGCAATTGTTTTTATTGTGATCGTTCAGAACACGCATTGTGTAGAGAAGTGACTAATAGGGTGTGGAGCGGGTATATGGCTGATGGAACAAGTCGTATCTCACGCGATGGTAAACCGCTTCTCCATTATTCAGGTGTGTCAACGTGGGCTGACCATATGGTGGTTGATCAGGCTTGTTGTGAAGTGATTCCCGATGAAGTGCCTTATGAAGTGGCAGCCATTATTGGGTGTGCTGTAGCAACAGGTGTAGGAGCCGCAATATATCGAGGCCAAGTTAGTCCTGATCATAGAGTTGTAGTTGTTGGAGCTGGCGGGGTTGGTCTTAGTGCGATCATGGGTGCTTCTATGGCAGGGGCTAAACAGATTATTGCAGTTGATCAGGCTCTAGAAAAAGAGTTAATGGCAAGAGAACTTGGAGCGACTGACTTTATCCTTTCTAGCGATAGAGACGTGGAAAAAGTTCTAGAAATGACTGAAGGCCGAGGCGCCGATGTGGTGATTGAAGCGATTGGGGTTCCTCGGCTTCAACAGATATGGCTGGACGGTGTGCGACCAGGAGGCAACCTAGTGCTTGTTGGAGTGCCAAGTGTTGAAGACGATTCAACGTTTGGGTCAGCGAATTTGATTCGAATGCAAAAGACAATAACCGGGAGTTACTTTTCTGCGACAGATACTGGGAAAGCGATTAGAGACTTATGTGAAGTTTACCTTGAAGGCCTCTTACCGATAGATCGATTAATTTCCAGACGTGTCCGAATCAACGAGATTCAAGAAGCTCTTAATTGGATGTTGACCGGTAAAGAAGGACGAATAGTCATCACTTTTGACTGATCTCTTTTAAAGAGAAAGGACAGCCAATATGGAATCGCTAACTACTTATCAGTATTTTGCTGATGGAGAGTGGCACGAGCCGGCTTCAGGAAAATGGATTGAAAGCGAAAATCCAGCGACTTGTGAAGTTTGGGCACGCATACCGGATTGTAATGAGGTTGACGTAGATCGTGCGGTACAAGCAGCTAAATCGGCTTTTTATGATGGTCCGTGGGCCCAAATGAATGGCACTGAGCGAGGCAAGATTCTTCGGAGTATTGGCGACGCAGTGGTAGCAAACGCTGAGCGACTCGGAGAAGTTGAGACTCGCGACAACGGCAAACTTCCACAACACATCACCCCAGGGTTACGTTCATGGCAAACAGATAGTTTTTATTACTACGCAGGGCTAACAGATAAATTTGAAGGTTCTTTCATCCCTTTGGATGTACCAGACATGATGAATTACCTTCAATGGGAACCATTTGGGGTGTGTGGTCTAATCACCGCGTGGAACTCACCACTCGGAGTTCTTATTTGTAAATTAGCCCCAGCTCTTGCCGCCGGTAACACCGTGGTTATTAAACCTTCAGAACATGCTTCAGCATCAACGCTTGAATTCATGAACGTGCTCCGACAAACAGATTTGCCCAAAGGTGTGGTGAATGTTGTTACTGGGTACGGACAACCAACTGGTGAAGCATTAGTGGCGCATCCAGATGTACGAATGGTCAGTATGACTGGAGGAATCCCGGGTGGAAGAGCGGTGGCATCAACAGCAGCCCAACAAATCAAACCACTAGTAATGGAACTAGGTGGGAAGTCACCACAACTTGTTTTTGAAGATGCTGATCTTGAATTAGCTGTTAACGGAGTTGCCGCTGGTATTTTTCCTGTTTCAGGCCAAAGTTGTGTGTCTGGTTCTCGTGCTGTGGTTCACAGTGGCCTCATTGACGAGTTTACGGAACGATTAGTTGCCGTTGTAGACAAGGCAAGAATTGGTAACCCACTTGATCCTTCAACACAGATAGGTCCGATAGCTAATCGACCCCATTACGAGAAAATACTCATAGATATTGCGGCTGCGGAAGTATCAGGAGCCACTCTGCTTTTGGATGGGAGAAATGCGGGACCCGATACGGGGTATTACATTGGACCAACAATTTTTAGTGAAGTAAATAATGACATGAATTTAGCTCAACATGAGATTTTTGGACCAGTTGTTGGAATTATTCCATTTGATGATGAAGAAGAAGCAATTCGAATAGCTAATGATTCAATTTATGGTCTTGCCGCTGGGATATGGACAGAAGACATGAATCAAGCAATTCGTGTTGGAGAAAGACTTGAAGCAGGAACTATCTATATCAACAATTATTTCAACGCTACAACTCAATCCCCAGTAGGTGGGTTTAAACAATCCGGATACGGACGAGAAAACGGGGTTGAGGGTATGCGCTGCTTTATGCAAACTAAGTCAGTATGGCTTGCTACAAACCCGTCAGAGCCTGATCCGTTCCCAAATTGAAATAGAACTGATTCCAACCTAAAGAAAAGCAATAAAAGAATAAAAGATCTTTCGTTGTTGTTTTAATAGTGATGAGCGTGGGTGAACATACTACGGTTGGGGCTATGAGTAATCTTCCAACTCAACTGGACTTGCTTCGATGGGCAGAAGCACTAGCAGGATCAGCTCGAACCGGTTTGGGATTCACTGAAAACCTTTACGAGCAAGAACGTTACGAAGAAATATTGAAAGTAGCAGCAGAGATCAGAAGTCAGGCAGATGCCCTTGGAGGAAAAAATATAGACGCAGAAGTATTAGCGGACGAATGGTTGAAATCTGTGGGGAAAGGAGTCCCTGGGTATGTGACTCCAAAAATCACAGTTGGCGCTGTTGTTGGAAATGACAAAAATGAATTGCTGTTAGTGCAACGAGCAGATTCACTTGTTTGGCTTTATCCCACAGGATGGGCTGACGTTGGTTACTCTGCTTCAGAAGTTGTGGTGAAAGAAGTCAAAGAAGAAACAGGAATTGACTGTGAAGTCATTCGCCCCATAGCAATATTGGATGGAATGAGGCTTGGTTTCACAGGCATACCGCTTTATTCGCTTGTATTTCATTGTCAAATGACTGGAGGAGAATTAAAGCCGCATCCACTTGAGTGTGCTGATGTGGGATTCTTCGCAGAGGGAGAACTTCCAAAAAAGACTGCTGTTCCTGAACAATGGGCAGACGAAGCTTTTGCTGCTATTCGTGGAGAAGAACTTGCCGTACGGTTTGATCGCCCGCGCGACCCTATTTGGATTGGGGAAGAAGATAGCCCTTTAACAGAGACTATCGGTTCAGAAAATCTAAGTTCTTTAGTAGAGGATGTGGAGAACTAGTTCCGACCGGGATGGTTGCGAAGAAAATCTTCAACTTCGGAGACAAGGCGGTCAGGGTCATCAGAGAAATCTGATTCCGAAGCTTCTCTATCAAAGTCACTCTCAAGTTGTTCTACATATTCAGCAGTTGAGTCATCTTCAGCGACAATGTCACTGACCTGACGTTCGTAATCAGCAGCAGCAATTTCTAAATCAGTACAGGTAATAGATATATCAAAAACGCCGCATACCCGATTAACAAGAGCAAGTGCTGCTTTAGGTGATGGGGCGTTAGAGACGTAAGCAGGCACACCAGCCCAAAAAGAAGCGGTCGGCATTCCTAATTTTCGTAAATGTGATGAGAGTACTCCAACTATTCCTGTTGGTCCTTCATATGTTGATGGGGAGATAGCGAGTCGTTCAGCCAAATCAGCATCATCGCTACTTCCATAGACTTGCACCGGACGAGTGTGCGGCATGTCTACTAGCAGTGCGCCAAGTGTAATTACTTGGCAAGCTCCGATGGCTTCGGCTACTGCAGCAATTTGATCAGCGAAGGTTCTCCACCGAAGCTGTGGTTCATGTCCTATCAGAGTGACCAGATCGTATTCAGAGTTCGGAATAGATGCTGCAGAAAGCTTTGTTGATGGCCATTGAATAGTTCTTTGAGCGTTGCTTTGTAATCGCACGAAAGGCCGAGCAACAGTGAAATCAAAAAAATCTTCGGCATCAATAGTTGCTACAGGGTTTGCTTTGAAATGATCACGCAAATAACGAGCAGCTGTGGTTGAAGCTTCACCGGCATCATTCCAACCTTCAAACGCAGCTAGCAAAATGGGAGATTGCAACTCGACTTCATCGGTCCAACGTAGATGCGGGGTAAGTGATGACATTAAAAGCGATGCTACCGTCGAACTTCAAAAATACGCGCTGGTATACAGATAAGTGAGACGTACCGTACAATTAATGCTGTGTTAGAAATCATTGAAGCAAAAGAAGTAACTCCTGAACTTATAGAGGCTATGGAAAGCCTTATCCCGCAATTATCAAGTTCAAATCCGCCGCCTAATTTTGAAGTGTTGTCAAAAATCGTACAAAGCGAAGCGTCAACATTATTTATAGCTGAATCAGAAGGAAAGATTGTTGGAAGTTTAACTCTGGCTCTTTTCCTTATACCTACGGGTTTACGTGCATGGATAGAAGACGTGGTGGTAGATGAAAGTGCTCGCGGTCAAGGTGTCGGTGAAGCGCTTAACCAAGCAGCCATAAATCATGCACAATCAGCGGGGGCTAAAACAGTGGATCTGACGTCTCGGCCTTCTCGAGAAGCCGCAAACCGCCTCTATAAAAGAATCGGTTTTGTAGAACGGTCAACAAATGTTTATCGAAAAGATTTGTAAGGAAATAAGGATTTGGTCAGGCGTCTTTTGTTCGTTCTATTAGACGGTCATCATTATATTTAACGGCATATTTCGCAATCGTCATGATTACCTGAACAAATACGAAAATAATTGAAAGAGCCACAAGAATTGGCCATCCAATTATGAGACCAATAATTAATGAGGTAAGCCCAAATAGCGTGACAACAAGCATGTATAGACCCTAGAGGGTGAATTACTACGAACGCTGGTTTACTAAACAAATGATTACAAACCATGAAGTTCAGCAGTTTGAGCATGAAGGCGTTGTTGCAATTCGTCAGATTCTTAGCTCACAAGAAATTGAATCTTTAAAAACTGCTGTTACCTCTATCGAAGACAACCCCGGGCCTTTTTCAATTCCTCAATCTAGCGAAGACAGGTCAAGAGGCTTTATCGAAGATTTTCGGCGATGGCAGGATCAACAACCCATCGAGACCATTGCACGAAATAGTTCTTTGCCGCATATCGCATCTCTATTAACTAAATCTACAACCATAAGATTTCATCATGACCATACTTTGATTCGCTCAAATGGAAATCAGCAACGAACACCGTGGCATCAGGACCAGCCGTATTATGACCTTAATGGCACTCAAACAGTTTCCTTCTGGATACCGCTTGACTCAGTTCCGGTAGAAGAATGTATGGAGGTTGTAGCTGGCACCCATACTGGTTCTTGGATGATGCCCCGCACATTTATAGATAAAGAAGCCCGATGGTTTCCAGAGGGCACTCTTCAAGAAGTCCCAGATATTGATAACGATAGAGATTCGTTTTCAATTAGGTCTTGGGCGCTTGAACCAGGAGACGCCATCTGCTTTTCATTTCTCTCTTTACACGCTGCTCCAGGGTCAAGAAAAGGAAGAAGAACAGTTTCTCTGCGCTACATAGGGGATAATGTTCGTCGAACTCAACGTTCATGGAAAACATCGCCGCCATTTCCAGAACTAGAAGATCCAGTAACAGGGTTACAGGATGGAGAAGAGCTAAATCACCCCTTATTCCCAGTAGTTTGGCCGTAAATCATTAGATTTATGGCTATTTGACCCGATCTTTCCTTTATCCGCTATTAAGATTGCATTTCATGTCCTCAGCACTCCTTGCTCGTTTAGCGCGTCTCCGCCACAACTACGGAACTAAATTGCTTCGATTTGCCGGAGTGTCAATGGTTAATGTTGTCACAGGACAAACGCTTCTATACATCTGCTTTGAACACCTCACTCTTCCCGGTATAGCAGCTAACGGAGTGGCGGTAATAGCAGGCAGTATTCCTTCATATTTCCTTAGCCGACATTATGTTTGGGAAAGAGACAGAGGCAGCCACAAAGTTGTAAGTGAGATCGTCCCCTTTTGGGGTTTAAATTTTGCTGGTCTCATTCTTTCGACAGTGTTTGTAGCCATTGCAGACAATTTCTACGACCATGTCTTCGTTATGCAGGCAGGAAATGCTGCAGCATTCGCCTTACTTTGGATCGTTCGATTTGCCGTTTTGGAGCACTTACTTTGGGGTGACCGGGCAGAAGGCCAATTAACTAAAACATCTACTTGAAGATGGAAGAATATCTGCAGAGATTAGCTGAATCTACAAAAGGATTTATGCCGGAAGATGAAGGCAAATCGCTTTATCAACATGCCTTGGATGTCTTGGTTGATGGCTCCTATCTCGAGATAGGGAGTTATTGCGGCAAATCTACTATTTATCTTGGTGCAGCAGCTCAAGAGTCTCAACGCACATTGTTTGCCTTAGACCATCACCGCGGATCAGAAGAGAATCAAGAGGGCTGGGAATGGCACGACACTAGTTTGGTTGACTCTTCAACAGGAAAAATAGACACTCTGCCGTCTTTTCGACAAACAATTCAGAAAGCCGATCTTGAAGACACAGTTGTAGCTCTAGTTGGAAAATCTTCAACAATTTCTGCTCTTTGGCACACCCCTCTAGCGCTTCTATTTATTGATGGTGGACATGGCCACGACCCCGCACATCAGGACTATGAAGGGTGGGTTCCACATCTTGCTGAGGGGGGAACGTTATTAATCCATGATGTATTTCCTGATCCTGCTGATGGAGGCCAGCCACCATTTGAGATATGGACACGGGCTATTGAATCTGGCGTATTTATTGAAATTGGAGCGACAGGCTCTTTACGAGCGTTGAGAAGAATAGGACCAGGGATCTAATCTTTTTCTTTCACAACAGATTCCGTATCAATGATGTCCGGAAGACTTGAATGATCAACAAATAAAGAGGAAGCAGGGCTTGAACCAGAAATAGCATCTGCAGCCAAGATTATGGCTGCTGCAGTATAGGTCGTGCATTCATTTTCAGGAAAGCTAATGTGATCGGGTTGAACAAGTCCCGTAAGACATCTTCCGTCCTCTTGGCGCATTTCTAATGCTCCTTGAAAGAGTTCTAGTGCGCTTGTCCGGTCACCTGCGATTAAATATGCCATAGCGCATTCACATGTTTCTGCAGCCGTAACCCAGTCCTGGTCACTTACACAGCGAACGCCGTAGCCTTCAATGATAAATTTTTCCCGTTGCGCTTCTAAGTGGCTCAGAGTGTCTTTTTTATCAAGTGCTCCAGATAAAACTGGGTAATACCAATCCATCGCCCAGCGTTCTTTTGGAGCAAATGCCCCTTCCGGTTTAGTTCGGATCGCATGAGCAAGATGCGCTAAAGAAAGCTCCCAATCGGGACGGTCATGCCCGAGTTCTTCACCAATAGCGATTGCGCATCTCAGACTATGGCAGATGCTCGAAGAGCCCGTTAGTAATGCATACGACCAAGGCGTTCCATCCTCATGGCGGGCCCACAATATCGGCCCGCTAGAAGTTTGTAGGCAAAGAACAAATTCGATGGCTTGATCAACTGAAGACCACATCCGTTCAAGAAATCCTCGATCTCTTGTCATTAGCCAATGGTGCCAAACTCCGGTAGCTATATAAGCAATAACGTTGGCATCAAATTTCGTATCTTCAATTCCGTCAGATAAATAGTATTGATGCCAGCCTCCAGCCCCAGCTCCACTTTCATGTTGTGTATGTAATAGCCATTCGTAAGCAGATTCTGCTTCGTCTAGGTGCCCAGTGCATGCGAGAGCCATTGCTGCTTCTATATGGTTCCATGGATCACAGTGACCACCTGGAAACCAGGGGATCATTCCATTTGGAAGCTGCCATTCAGCGATCGTTGAAGCTGTCAACTGTAAATCTTCAGCAGTAATCACTCCTGGAACTTCAGGTAGTGGCATGGTTATTCTCCAGGTCAGGTTTTGCTGCGTAAACAATTTTGCTTTTACCCAAAAGAGGGTTCAAAAGCGATTCAGTCCACCGGGTTAGTTTAGGGGCTTTTACAATGTCCCAAGTCAGCAATCTGTGGTACGCCTTAACGAGTCGGTTTTCTTCAATTGCTTTGTTTGGGCCTATAGCGCATCTCAACCACCAATACGGGCTATGCAGAGCATGCGCTTTGTGGCTGCCGAGTGGAAACAGTCCGGCGGATGATATTTTCTCCTCTAGTTCTGTGCGCCCGTAGATACGAACGTGGCCACCCACAGCATTAGGTGCGTGATAGTCCTCTGAAAGCGCCCAACACACTCTTTCGGGGAATTTAGATGGAATCGTTATTGCTAAAGTGCCTCCAGGTCGGAGAACACGAGCTAGCTCTTCTAATACTTCTTGATCTTGTTCAATGTGTTCCATAACTTCAGATGCAATAATTCGATCAAATGATTCGTCAGCAAAAGGTAGTTGAGTAGCATTCCCGTTCGTGGTCTCTAACATGATTCCTTCATCTATTTCGCCGTCCTCCCACATGACAGCGGCAACACTGCGAACCTGAACCAATTCTTCGTAGCCGAGATCACATGCCACCACGTTGGCTCCGCGGCGCAAAGCTTCGTAGGCATGTCGTCCAAATCCGCAACCCAGATCAAGAATTTTTTCATTTGGTTGCAGGCGTAAGCGCTCGTAGCGGACAGTAAGCATTACTAGTTACCTTTGCCCTAGAAGCTCGTGATACTGCTCAACGGTTCGAAGTGCAGTATGGCGCCAACTCCAATGATCAATCACTCGTTGACGTCCCTGCATGCCAACACGTTTTCGAGCTTCTGGGTTATCAAGTGCATCGCGGATCATGACAGCAAGAGCTTCGCTATCACCAGGTGGGACTTGAAAACAGGTTTCATTATGAGTGCCTGTTACTTCCGGAAGAGCCCCTCCTGTCGTAGTAACTAGAGGAATTCCACACGACATGGCTTCAATGGCTGGTAGGGAGAACCCTTCGTAAAGGGAAGGGACAATTGCTAATTCAGATTCGCTATATAACTCCACAATACGCTCGTCAGGCACTCCATGTACCCAAGAAACACAATCCGTTAAGCCCAATTCTTTAAAAACATCTGAGCTGGCGCTATCTTCTTTTTGGCGACCAATAATTACCAGCTCTATATGGCGTTCTGTGCGCAGTTTCGCTATTGCTTCAAGAAGATACTTCAGTCCTTTCATGGCTACATCAGCGCTAGCAGTAGTGATAATTTTTCCTGGAATTCTTTCGACATTCTTCATAGGTAAGAACAAATCAGGGTCAACGCCAACTGGCACAACATGAACACGGCCAGGATCAACTTTATGGTCAGCCACTATGTCAGTTTTAGAAGATTCTGAAACCGTCATTACTCGTTCCATTCTTTTTGCCACTTGTGTCTGCATCTTCGTAAATGCATACCAGCGACGTTTTCCGATTCTTTCAATCAACCCCCGAGCATGCTCAATTTCAAGACGGCGGTCTACGGTGATTGGGTGGTGGATAGTCGAAAGCACAGGAAGATCCAAACGATTCTGCATAAGAAGCAAACCCCAACCTAGACATTGGTTGTCATGCACTAAATCAAAGTCATCTCTCCGTTTAGCAAGATGGCTCCAAGCACGCATACTAAAAGCCATTGGCTCGGAAAAATTACCAGTATTGAAAGAAACGGATTCTAAAAAATCCCATTTGGTCTTCAGCTCCCAAATTCGCGCTTTCCTCATTGGAAAGTGGTCGTTGTAAAGGTCAAGACTTTTCAAAGGAGTCAACGGAACACTTTCGTCAAGAACCGGATAAGGCTGTCCGGCAAATACTTCAACATGATGCCCCAAACCTGTAAGGGCTTTAGTTAGATGTCGGGTATATACACCTTGACCGCCACAATGAGGCTTACCACGATAAGCCAAAAAAGCAATACGCAATGGATCGTCAATACCCACTGAAGACTTTTCATTATTCCCCATCTATCAATTGTGGCGGCACTTTTTGATGATTACTCGCTGGTAACTTGTACCTTTTGTCACATGAGAGCTTTGATACAGCGAGTTGAACACGCAAAAGTGACGGTAGAAGACGAAATTATTGGTTCTATCGGCTCAGGATTATGCGTACTTGTAGGAGTTACCCACACAGATGGAGTGGAAGAATCAAGAAGAATTGCAAAGAAAATCACAAAACTAAGAATTTTTGATGACTCGGAAGGTGTGATGAATCTTTCGCTACTTGATACAAAGTCAGAGGTATTAGTTATTAGCCAGTTCACACTCTATGGCAATACTTCTCGTGGCAATCGGCCGTCATGGATTGCTGCCGCTCAACCAGAACAGGCTGAACCCCTTATTGAAGAAATTATCAAAACTTTACGTGAAGAAGGCTTCAAAGTTGCAACAGGAAAATTCAGAGCTTACATGAAGGTTGAACTAGTCAATGATGGGCCATCTACAGTAATGATTGAGGTTTAAGCAGGTTCTAATTTCTCTTCAGGTTCTTTGTGTCCTATAAGAATTAAAAGAAATGACAAAATAATCATTGGCCAAACCCCTACTTGAGTAGCCCATGTGAGTCCACTACGCCTTTCAACAGTTGCGTGCAGGACGGTTTGCTCTGAGATCGATGTCCGTTGGATTACTTTGCCATTTGGATTAATCACTGCGCTGAAACCTGTAGGGGCTGCTTGTAGAACCCATCGGCCGGTCTCAAGCGCTCGAAGACGGCTAGAAGCTACTTGCTGGGTTTGAACAACTGTCAACCAATAACTTGCTCCATTTGTCGGATTAATAAGAATCTCGCCACCATTGTTAATAGCATCCCTAACTCTGTGCTCAAAGAAAATTTCCCACGAGATAGATATGCCAAGATTCCCAACAGGGGTTTTTAAAACGGCAGGGCCATTTCCTGCTCGAACGTCACGTGCCGGGAGAAGATCAGCAGCAAAAACTTCAATAAGAGAACGCAGAGGAACAAATTCACCAAAAGGAACAATTCGTACTTTGTCGTAACGGTCAATGACCATACCGTTTGAGTCAATAGCTGTGGAATAATTTAGATTCGCTTTTGGGTCTGAATTGTCTTGAAGGAACCAGCCAGGAATAAGAACAGCGTTAAGACGTTTCGCTTCCATAGAAAGAGTTTCAGAGGCCTGATCAGGGTAAAGACGATTTGGGAGAGGAGAATTTGTAGGTGGATCTGGATTGACTACATTCTCCGGCCATAGGACTAAATCAACACCTCTTTCAACTAGTTGATTTGCTTCTATTTGATTTGAAAACACCGTAGATGCTCCGGAAGGAGTGGCTCTTGTGCGTTGGGGGCCGCCTCCTTGAACAATTGCTACTTTCATCTCATCAATAAGGTGTCCTTCTGGAGCAAGTGCAGCCAGCACCCCGGAGATAACAAGAGCCAAAGAAGTAACTCCTATTGTGAGAGCAGACCATTTGTTTGCTCGACGCCCATCAAAAAGAGCGCTTAACGCAACACCGATTGCTACGACTAAAGCAACGAGGAGAAGTGGACCAGCAACTCGAACAACGGGAGCTAACGGACCTGCCGCCTGGCCTTGTGCCAAAGTAGCCAAAGGGATGCCGCCAAAAGGCCAAGACCATCGACCAAATTCTGCCAAGGTGACTGCTCCAACTAGAGCTAACCGGCGGCCATTATTAGCCGGGACAAGCAAAGAAGCCACTCCCATAAATGACGCGTGCAATACAGCATTTATTACCCAGCCTGCAGGAGTCAGGTCAACCATCCAAATAGTGCCAACTAGTGCCCACACTAACCCCACTAAGAAACCTCGACGAAGTCTTCTCAGCGCTACTTGTCCGCTTAACAAACGGTCCAATACTGCGATCCCAATGAAAGCAACAGGCCACCAACCCCAAGGTGGAACTGACGCAACAATTAAAATTCCGGATAAAAAACACCAGAATAGAGGCCGCAATCTCATCAGATTCACCCGTAAAGAAATTCCGAAAGTTGTTGTGCTGCCTCTTTACCGGAGCGTATACAAGCAGGAATGCCAACTCCATGACGAATAGCTCCAGCAAAAAACATTCCCGGCGCAGAATGACCCAACTCAACATCAAGAGCGTTCATCTGATCGGCATGCCCTACCGGAAATTGAGGCAAAGAATTTGGCCACCGTGTCACTCTTACATCAACTGGCGCGGACTCAATTCCTAAAGTGCTGTTCAGGTCAAGACGCAATTCGTTGACGATCTCGTCATCAGTCATGTTTAAATGCCGGTCGTCGTCAATACGGCCAGTAGAAACACGAAGAATTTCTAATTCTGGATGACGAAGATGAGCCCATTTGCTTCCAGAATAAGAACAAGCAGTCATAAAAAGTTGTGAAGATCGCGGCACTAAAAATCCACTTTGTGAAGAGTCGGCCTCAAAGTCTGTTCTTGAATACCCAAAAGTCACGAGAACTACTGAAGCAAATTCTATTGAATCAAATACTTGCGCTGGGCCAGGAAGTGTTTTCTCTAAAATATTCGAAGAAACAGAAGCAGGGGTAGCTATAACCACTCCATCTACACTCTCAGGCCCTTTCTCTGTTTCGACTAACCACTTGTTGCTCAAACGTGAAATATTCAAAACAGGGCTCACCATTTTGAAAGAGTTCTCGAGAGATTTAGTCAGAGCATCAACAAGCCGGTTCATGCCCTCAGGGTGAGTGTGAAAAACAGGTGCAGTTGGATCTGCATTTTTTGCTAAATCTTTTAGTCGACTCAACATCCCATCAGGATGATGTGCGGCTTCAAGTAACTGTGGCGCCATCACGGCACAACTCATCTCATCTGAACGACCAGCATTGATGCCGCCTATAAGTGGATCAACAAGACGTTCTAGAACTTCTAATCCAACACAAGATTGAATTACTTGCCCAATGCTTGCATCACTGTCAGGTAAATCAAGACTTGGGACCCCGTTGCTATCAAGACGAGATAGCGCATCAGGTGTCAAAAGACCTTCACTTATAGATTCTGTTTCCAAGGGCACGCCGAGGACGTTAGGAGATGGTATCTGCTGGAGTTTGCCATCGATCCAAAGTGAAGCTGTTCGAGCTGAAGGAGAAACTAATTCTGATTCCAAGCCAAGATCACGACAGAGTTCAACTGCCCATGGCACACGAGCAAGAAAAGAATCAGCTCCCTCATCAACTGAAACCCCAGCGAAAGCTGAAGTGAGCAACTTTCCACCAGTTTTGCTCTCAGATTCAAAAATTAGTATTTGCGTTTCTGGCGAATTTTTTTGAAGATAATACGCAGAGGCAAGCCCGGCGATACCTGCACCGATAATTGCAACCTTCTTATGAGTCATTTCATTTCGGCCGAATTCAGCGGGTATGAATGAACCTGTTCAACAATTCTTTCAAGAACTTTTGGATCAGTTTCAGGTAAAACTCCATGACCTAGATTAAAAATATGCCCTGGATGGCCAGCATTTTTTTCAAGAATATTCCGGACTTCTGTTGAGATCGCATTCTCAGAAGCGAAACAAATTGCAGGGTCAAGATTTCCTTGAAGAGCTACTTCTGAGCCAAGTCGATCACGCGCCACATCTAGTGGGGTTCTCCAATCCACACCCATTACTGATGAACCCGCTGATGCCATCAAATGAAGAATCTCTCCTGTTCCTACACCAAAGTGAACAGTCGGAACTTCCTCATTTTGTATAGAAGAAAATATTTCTTTGGTGTATGGCAGAACAAAGCGTTCATATGCAGAGGGGCTAAGGGCTCCAGCCCAACTATCAAATAATTGAATAGCAGAAACTCCAGCAGAGATTTGGGAACGCAAGGAAGAAATGACTATTTCAACGAGGCGACTCATCAAAGAGTCCCATAACTCTGGGTCGTTCATCATTAATGCCTTGGTTTTGGTGTAAGTCCTAGATGGTGCTCCTTCAATCAAATAAGAAGCCAAAGTAAAAGGAGCTCCTGCAAATCCGATTAGAGGAACAGCTAGTTCTTCTACTAGCAATTGGATTGTTTCTAAGACATAAGGGGTGTCGCTATCTGGGTCCAGCGGGCGCAATCGCTTTAGATCTTCAATCGAACGGAAAGGATTTTCAACTACGGGGCCGATCCCTGGTTGAATTTCTACGCCAAACCCGAGAGCATGAAGAGGAACCACTATGTCTGAATACAAAATAGCGGCATCTGTGTTGTACCTATGAACAGGTTGCAAAGTGATTTCTGCTGATAGTTCAGCATCCTTAATCGCATCCAAAATACTTCCCTCCCCACGAATTTTTCTGTATTCGGGAAGGGATCGTCCTGCTTGACGCATAAACCACACTGGTGTGTGGTCGTGCGGCTCAGAACGGCAAGCCGCCAAAAAGGGGGAGTCATACAAAGAGATCATGGTTTTAGTGATCCCTCTAGAACTCGACGCGAATTTGAAGTATGTGGATGAGAAAGATGAGCCAGAGTAGAGGTTTTAGCCATCTGACAGATCTCTTCTGAATTGTCGGTAGACATGTTGTCTTCTCCGCGAATGCCTAGATCTTCTGCTGTTGGTTGAAAGACTAAGACGGAAGAGCCGAATGATCGAATCCTTTCTACCTCTCGCCGTAATGTACGACTGTGCCATGCTCGACCGATTGGTCCACCTGGCCATGTAGATTCACTTGGAGTAGCGGTCATCGCAGAAGATATAACAACAACATCAAGACCTAATGGGGCGGTCAAATCGGCATTGGTGGAAGAATGAATGCCTCCATCTACGTATCTTTTACCTTCAAGATCTAGAGGTTGAAAATATCCTGGGATAGCAGAAGAAGCTTGAACCGCAGTTCCAATATCACATTGGATGTCGTCTCGACCAAAGACCGCCCTTTTGCCTGTCTGTAAATTGACGCTACATATCCAAGTTGGCAGTTCTGGCCAAGGTGCAGGATGAGACTCGTTTATGCGCTTAGCAAGTGAAGAACCATCTGCTTGCCCTTCCGGAAGCATCCCCGCTAAAGATACAACAGGGCGAGGTCTCCCACGTCCAAGAATTCCTTGAAGCATTAGATAGGGATTTGCTGGCCTAAATGATTCATGGGGTGGAGGATTCTTGGGAAGATCGAGTGGAGTGGTTACCCGGTTTCGAATAATTTGTCCTTCTGAAGTCAGTTCTTGGCCAGAGTAATAGGCTGCATGGTCAGACGCAGATAAGCCAGCGCGAATTCCTACCGCAGTGCTTGCACCTGCAGAAGTCCCAACGATGAGGTCTGCTGATCTCGGATCCCAGCCAGTGGCTTCAAAAAGTCCTGCAAGAACGCCAGCATGATAAGCCGCTCCTGACGTTCCCCCCGCACTCAAAACAAGTCCAACAGTAATCATGATTCCTATCGTCGCAGATTAAAGAAAGAATCCGACACTTTAGAGCAGATTGATGAAGATATTTCCTCCGCTAGAATAAATCTTTGGCCAAATATGGGGAAATCGCTCGTAGTTAAGAGTGGATTCTCTCTAATAACCATGAATTAATTATGTCCATACTTTTGGAGGGTGTCTATGCATCCTGAGATTGAAACAGAGCAAGCCTATATAGACAAGGCGTATGCTTGTCTTGAATCCGCACGCCTTCGCGCTCTTGACCTCACAGGCATGGTTGAAGTAGGACGTGGGGGAACTAACCAGGCTCGCTTTGAGCGAGAAGCGATATGGGACTCAGTAGCAGGTCGATTAGAAGAGTTAGACCTTGGTGAAGCAGCACTTATTTTTGGGCGAATTGACCAAGAAGAGGAACTTGGAAATAACCGATACTACATAGGCCGGGTAGGCGTATGGAATGAAACTCAAGACCCAATAGTTGTTGATTGGCGAGCCCCAGTTGCCGAGGCTTTTTACCGCGCCACTGGGCCAGACCCAATGGGACTTGAACGTCGTCGCCATTTTGTTAGCCGCCGCCGAGAATTACTTGCAATTGAAGATGAATTATTTGGAGACATTGAAAGATTTCGTGATGGAAGTCAGAAACTTCGCGGCGAAGGAGCTTTAATCGCAGCTTTAGAAACAGAACGGACAGGTCGCCTCGGTGACATTGTTGGAACAATACAAGCAGAACAAGACGCGATCATTAGAGCGCCACTTGCGGGGGTGTTGGCTGTACAAGGAGGACCAGGTACAGGTAAAACAGTCGTTGCTCTTCATCGTGCCGCATATCTTCTTTACACACACCGATTCCCTCTTGAAGGACAAGGAGTGTTAGTGGTAGGGCCAAACCGGCTCTTTCTCGCTTATATAGAACAAGTCCTGCCTTCATTAGGAGAAGCAGGCGTTGAGATGGCTTCTCTTGCCGACCTCATTGATCGTACATGGGTTGATGATCGGCGAGGTTCAGAAGAAATAGCAAGATTGAAAGGCGATTTAAGGATGGTTCGATTTATTGCTCGAGCGATACGAACCAGACAACGGCCATTAAGAGAAGATTTGAGAATAGGCCATGGCCTCCAGTGGCTGCATGTAACGGTTGAAAAAAGTGTCGAAATAGTTACAGAAGCTCGTCGAAGGTTTCGGACCCATAATGCTGGAAGAAAATTTGTTGAAACTGAATTTTTTCAAGCATTGGCATTAAGTGGACGAGAATCTCTCGATCCTGAAGGGCTAGCTGAGCGATTACGAGGAGATCTCAGGGTTCGTGAAGCGCTTGAATGGATGTGGCCAGTATTGACCCCAGCACAGCTACTAAATGATTGTTTAGGCTCGCATGCATTGATACATGCAGCGGACCCAAAGCTGACTGATCTAGAAGTAGATGCTCTTTATCGTCCCCGTTTAAAAATTGCAGAAGATGTTCGTTGGACTGCGTCTGATGCTGCTCTACTAGACGAAGCACGCGCGGCTCTAGGAGCACGACCAGGCCGGCGCGACATAGAAACTGTTCGAACCTATGGGCACATTGTTGTTGATGAAATTCAAGATTTATCACCGATGGATTTAAGAATGCTTGAAAGAAGATCGTTGAATGGATCAATGACTGTCGTAGGAGACATTGCTCAGGCAACAGGAGCGTGGGCTCACAATGGTTGGGAAAGCATCCTTGAACATCTGCCTGATCGACGCCCAGTGAACCAATACGAACTTACTGTCGGGTATCGGATTCCAGCTCCACTTATGGATATGGCAACGAAAGTTCTAGTTAAAGTAGCACCAGATCTCACTCCTCCACGTTCAGTGAGAAGTGAAGGTGCCGCACCGCGTTTTGTAGCAACAAAAATTGATGACCCTCTAATTGGTTTAGTTCAAGTGGTAAAAGAAGAATTACAAGCGGTTGAATCTGGCAACCTTGCAGTTATTTCAGCAATGTCGCAAGTAGAGGAAATTGAGGAACTACTTACAGCAAATCAAGTAGATTTTGGCCGGCCTACTCGCACTGGCTTAGATTCTTCAATAACAGTCGTTCCAGTAGGGCTAGTAAAAGGGCTAGAAGTAGACGCCGCAGTAGTTGTTGAACCCGAACGCATCGTAGGCGAACAGGAACAAGGGCTACGAGCGCTTTATGTAGCTCTTACTCGTGCAACGAAAAGAGTAGCAATTGTCCACTCTCTCCCTCTACCAGAAGTGCTTCGTTAGTTCTAAGAATCTTGAATTAATTGTGAGAGATTGCATCTAATACTTTTAGCCTTGAGGCTCTATAAGCCGGCAGGATCGCTGCAACAATTCCAAAAATTGCTGAAATTGCAAGATATTGAATTACAGATCTAACAGGTATTGAAAGTTCACTGACAATAGATGTGTCAATTGCTGCTGTAGCGGCTAAGCCAAAGAGTATCCCCATAGCAACTCCCAAAATTCCACCAAAGAGAGCAATAATTACAGCTTCCCAGCGGACCATACGGCGCACTTGACGTCTAGTCATGCCAATTGCTCGTAGAAGCCCTAGTTCACGAGTTTGTTCATATACCGAGAGAGCCAAGGTGTTGGTGATACCTAAAACAGCGATTAAGAGAGACAAGCCAAGAAATACTGTGATGATCCTCAACACTTGATCAAGTTGCGCTTCGACAGACTCCCGGTATTCTGTTTGGCTTTCTACCGCAAGTTGTGGATACTCCTCAGTGAAAGTAGTTACTAATCCAAGGGCTTCATCAGTGTTAGCTAACGGACTGTAAAGGACACTGAGAAAAAAGTCTTGCGTCTGTGGTAGATATTTTTCAAATGTTGAGTTGTCGACAACCCAATTGCCAAGCAGCGTGGCGTTATTGTAAATGCCGACGATGGTTAGATTTGCTTCACGAGTACCACCAAATTTGACCGAAACTTGATCCCCAATAGCAAAATTGTTTGTTTCTGCGGGATCAGAATGAAGGAGTAATACTCCATCTGAACCGTCAGGGACTTGAGCGTTTATTGAGCCTTCTGCAACGTCAATATCCATGTGTTGAGACAGTAAGGATAAATCCGTGCTAACAACATCCTTGTAGTCATCGGCAACTGTCATTCCGGAGAAAGCAAATCTGTAGTTGATCGTTGAATCAATTAACTCTGGATTTTCTTCTGCGGCGATGCGTAAATCAGTTACAAGATCAGAGGAAAATCCCGTAGGGGGACCGAAACTTCCTTGTGAACTGATAAATAGATCAGCGGAGATACTTGTATCAAGTGTTTTCCCAATAGTTGCTTTAAGGGAATCGCTAACTACCGCAGCCATACTTACAAGTGCTAACCCGATAGTGAGAGCAGCAGCAGTTGCCGCAGTACGGCGTGGTCGACGGCCAGCATTCTCTTTTGCAAGCCTTCCGGGCATTCTGAATACTTTCTGGATTGGCAAACCAAGGAAGTTGGCGATTGGCCGTGTGGCTACCGGACTTAGAAGGTAAACGCCCCCAAAAGTAGCTAAAGCCCCAGCAGCTAGAAGTGTTAATTGAGGAGCAGTGCTCAAACTGTCTTTAAAGATGCTTGTCAATAACATGATTACACCTATGCAAGCGATGCTAACCCCGCCGATTAAACGCCGTGAAAGACTCGTTGGCGTAAGTCCGGGTTGATCACGAAGAGCTTCAACTGGAGCTATAGAACGCACTCGGTTAGCGGGACCGATAGAAGATACAACAGTAGATCCAATACCTATCACAGCAGCCACAATGATTGTTCGCGAACGGATAGGTAAAGATCCGGAATCACTGCCTAGTCCAACAGATTCAAGTAATTCTTGCCCGCCTAAAGCCAATCCGTAACCAGCGACTAGCCCTAAAGCACTCGCAAATATACCGATTAAGACCGCTTCTAAAATCACAGATTGAACGACCTGACGTGAAGTAGCGCCCAATGCTCGTAGAAGTGCGAGCTCTTTTACGCGTTGCCCAAGAACGATAGAGAATGTGTTATTGATAATGAAGGCACTAACTATTACAGCAATAATGGCAAAAGCTAATAAAACGTTCGAAAGAATATCAATGAACTGAGAAAAGTCATCTTGGTTCTCTTGGGTAATGGTCTCAGAGTCAACCACTTCTATCTGTATGTCAATATAAGAAGTAAGAGCGTCTTGTTGTTTTTCAGGCAGAGCGAAGAAGTTTGAGGCAAATTGATCAGTAAATCCGTCAAGTAAAGTTTGAAGAGAATTCTGTACTGTCGGGATATCAACCCCTTCTTCAACTTCAATCAATATTTCATCAAAGGTTCCTATTTCCCCGAAATCCCCTAAGGGAATATTTCTATTAAGAAATGTTTGCGCTGTTTCAGTTTCAAAGATAGATATTGTGGCGCCGGTAGCTTTGTTTTCATCGGGAGACCGCCAGTTCGCTGTTCCCACTAACTCAAAAGTCTTATTTCCAGATGGGCTGCTAATTTGATATGTGTTGCCAATAACAAAACCGTTATCAGAAGCAGTATCTACATCAAGAGCGAATTCACCGATTACAGATTCGTCTTCAATGGGACCAGTCCACACTGGACTACGGCCTTCAACGATGAAATATTGTGTCAATTTCCCTGCTTCGTAGTAATTGACACCAAATTGGGGCGCACCGAAAGTGGTTACGGCTTCTGATTCACCGTCACTATTAATAAATATTGGTTGTACGTTGAATGCTCTTATAAAAGGTGCCACTGTTTTAATACCAGGCACTTCGGTATTGACTATTTCAAGAATTTGTTCTGGGACCGGAACGCGAATCGAACGATCAGCGTCCTGCGGCACAGCTGCTCTCACTATTAGGTCTTGGTCGCTGCCAATATCAGCAGACAGTTCGTCAAATGAATCCCGAAGTTGATCAGTGAGGAAGAAAGATGTTGAGAGAAACGCCACACCGAGCACAACAGCAAAAGCAGTTAGCGCATACCGCAGTTTCCTACGACTTATATTACGAAGAGTGAGTCTAAACATTAACCATCAAGGCGTTTCAGAGTGTCAAAGATTTCCTCAGAGGAAGGAGCACTTAGCTCCTCCACTATCTTCCCGTCTGCAAGGAAAAGAACTCGGTCGGCTCGACTAGCTGCAGCGGCATCGTGGGTCACCATTACAAGAGTTTGATTTAGATCGTCTACAGCAGATCTCAAAAATTCAAGTACTTCGTTTCCGGTGATTGAGTCAAGATTCCCAGTCGGTTCATCTGCGAAAACGATTGCTGGTTGAGAAACCAGAGCTCTGGCTACAGCTACTCTTTGCTGCTGCCCACCAGATAGTTCGTCAGGCCGATGGTCTAAACGATCTCCAATGCCTACTGAGGCGACTACCTGATTCATCCAAATAGGGTCCACTTTCTGTCCAGCAAGATCCATAGGCAGAGTGAGATTTTCTTTAGCGTTCAAAGTGGGGATTAAATTGAAAGCTTGAAAGACAAATCCAATTTTGTCTCGTCGTAGCAGGGTCAATTCTCGATCAGATAGGTCGTTAAGCGATACGTCATTGATGAAAGATTGCCCAGTGGTAAGAACGTCAAGTCCAGCGACACAGTGCATAAGAGTTGATTTACCAGAACCGGAAGGACCCATAATCGCTGTAAATTCTCCTGTTTGGAATTCAACATCCACTCCATCAAGAGCTCTTACTTGTGTCTCACCTTCTCCGTAAATTTTGGTTCCATTAACGACGCGCGCAGCTGCATTTGAAGAAGTGTTCATACAGGTATGTTAGGAGTCTTAGAGGAAGATCAGTAAATTATTTAGAAATATGGAAAAAAAATCTCAAGTACAAATTCGATCTATCGAGAAGAAAGATCTTAAGACCGTTTTAGAAATGAATAACTCAGCTGTGCCTGCAGTAAATGAGTTAAACGCTGAAGATCTTGAATGGTATACCGAAGTCGCAAAAGCTTTTTTTGTTGCCGAACTTGAAGGCAAACTCCTTGGTTTTCTTGTTGGGCTTGACGGACCAGGACTACCGTATGAAAGCGAAAACTATAAATGGTTTTCAAAACGATATGAGAGATTTCTGTATGTTGACCGAGTTGTGGTAGACCCGGCGGTTTTCAGCCAAGGTTTAGGGCAGAATTTTTATCGTGAATTTGTTGAACAATCGGCTGGTTACCAGTTCTTGTGCGCTGAAGTAAATCTTCACCCGCGAAATGATCGCTCACTAAGATTTCATGAGAAATTTGGGTTTACTTCGGTAGGAGAGCAAGATACAGATGGCGGAAAAAAAACAGTCCAGATGTTTGAGTACGAATTATCTTAAATTTCAACCAGGAATGATTCGAGTGCTAGATGGTTGATGCCCAAGAGACCCACAAGACCAGCAGAGTTCTTCAAGATGACCTCGCCAAGTAACTTCACAGAGAGTGCAAGTCAGACTTACCCATCCAAGAGGTTCAGTTGACCCTGAAATGCTTTGATCAAGCGGGGTAGATTGCTGAAAAAATGGTTGAAGGGCCATGCGCGGCACCCTAATCAAGGTTTGAAGCGGAATGGGTGATACTCCTAAGGTTTCGCTTCTCATATTGCCCTCTAGCCTTTGTTATGACCAAGAAATACGGTTTTATACGAAATTAAGAATTATCGCCTAGGAGGCAAAGTGACAGAAGAAAATCAAGACATCCCAGCTGTAGATGGATCCAGTCCAAGGCGTACAGAATTTTCTGGACCACCTCCCATGGTGATAGATGTAGAAAAAAGTTACACCGCTGAAATGGTGACTTCAATGGGAACCATGGTTATTCATCTGAATCCAGCTTTAGCACCTAAAACAGTCAATAATTTTGTTTTTCTTGCCCGCTGGCATTATTACGACGGCATCATATTCCATCGAGTTATCAATGGTTTTGTTGTTCAAGGTGGAGATCCCCAGGGGACCGGGATGGGTGGTCCCGGATACAAATTTGAGGATGAACTTCCTGCGCCAGGACGTTATGAACTTGGATCATTAGCGATGGCAAATGCAGGACCAAATACTAATGGAAGTCAATTCTTCATTATTACTGGACCTAGCGGCCAAGGTTTGCCTCCTCAATATGCACTATTTGGACAAGTAGTTAAGGGCTTAGAGGTAGCAGATGCAATGCAACAAGTCTCTACAAATCACAATGATCGACCATTAGATGACATCGTTATTGAGTCAGTGATAGTTACAGAACAAGCGGAGGCGTAAAAATGTCAGCATCAGATTTTGGTATTAAACAAGTAGGAATTATTGGTGGCGGTCAGATGGGCGGTGGGGTTGCTGAGGTTATGGCTAAAGCTGGTCTTCAAACTGTTGTGCGAGAAATAACCCCAGAATTAGCTGAAAAAAGTCAGGCAGGCATTGAAAAATCATTAAATCGGGCTTTAGAGCGTGGCAAATTAGATGAAGAAGCTCACGTAGCAGCTCTCTCTAATCTTTCCTTTACAACCGAACTTGGAGATCTTGCATCTAGTGACCTTGTCGTTGAAGCAGTAGTTGAATCGTATGAACTCAAAGCACAGATTTTTTCTGAAATTGATGAAATAGTGACTTCAGCAGAAGCAGTTTTGGCAACTAACACATCTTCAATCCCAATTATTGATATCGCAATGAATACAAAGCGGCCGGAACAGGTAGTTGGCTTACATTTCTTTAACCCAGCACCTGTAATGAAGTTGGTTGAAGTTATACCATCTGTACGAACCGCAGAGTCAGTCATTGAAAATATCACTGGATTCACTACAGAAGTAATAAATAAAACTGTGGTCGCAGCTAAAGATCGTGCAGGCTTTGTTGTCAATATGCTTCTAGTCCCTTATTTATTGGCTGCGATGAAAATGTATGAAGCTGGACATGCAACAGCAGAAGATATAGATGCAGGAATGAAACTTGGAGCTGCTCACCCTATGGGACCATTAGAGCTAAGTGACATGATCGGACTTGACACCATGCTTCTTGTTGGAGAGACATTATTTGAAGAGTACGGAGATGCTTTTTATCTGCCTCCTCCGTTGTTGAAGCGAATGGTGGCAGCAGGTCAACTCGGTAGAAAATCAGGTCAAGGTTTCTACTCGTATTAGAGATAAGCGTCAGGGGCTATGACACTTACTGAGCAAACAAAATGTTCACCAATAGGTTTAGTGGTTAACCCGCGCTCTGGAACCGATGTAAGAAGAGCTATAGCCGCGGCGGGCAGCGTCACAGTAGCGGATAAAGCCAACATTGTTAGAAGGGTAGTTTTAGGGGCACGTGAAGTTGGAGCTACCCGATTTGTAGTGCACGGCGACCCTCATCGAATAGTCAGTAGAGCAACGGAAACGATTCGTGGGTTGGAATTAGACTGGGTTAAAGAACCACTAACATTTTCAGAAATGGACACATCTAACGCTGTTCGCTACATGCGTCAGCAGGGGTGCTCAGTCGTAGTTGTATTAGGTGGTGATGGGACAAATCGAGTAGCGGCACTTGAATGGCCAGATATTCCAGTGATACCAATATCAACTGGAACCAACAATGCTTTTCCAGTCTTTGTTGAAGCGACTGTGGCTGGCGCTGCTGCAGGACACCTTGCGTTAGGAGCGGTTTCCTTAGAGGAAGTAGCGCAAAGATCTAAAGTCGTTCGACTCGAAGTAAAAGATCAAAATGGAGTACAAGAGGAATCCGACTTAGCTTTAGTAGATGCAGTTGCTGCCCGAGACCGCTATGTGGGTTCACTTGAATTGTTTGATCCGGAAACTCTTTGCTTAGCAGTCTTAACCCAAGCAGACCCCTCTTCTGTCGGATTTTCTGGGGTTGGTGGACTAATAGAAGAAGTTACTTCAGTGGACGATGATGCTTTTTTCATCCGCTTTGAATCCCCAACAGACAGCAATTGGATAATTCGAGGCCCTACAGCTCCTGGGCATTATGCCGATCTTGGGTTGTTGGAGGCAAAAAAAATAAAGATAGGCGAAGAGGTAAAAGTTGACGGCCCTGTGCTTCTGGCATTTGACGGTGAACGCAAGCGGCGCCTAGTTGAAGGTGCACAGGCCATCATTCAAGTCAAGCGAGACGGCCCGTGGTTGATAGATGTGGCGAAAGTAATGAAGTGGGCTACACGCAATGGAACTTATTTGTCAGTAAAGAACAGAAACTAGTTCTGAGAAAAAGTTGCCAAAATGTCTGGAAGCTGACTGAAGGATTCGATTACAGGGAAATTGAAACTCGCTACAACTGATTCATCCACCTGCTCGTGACCCCAAGTGGAATGGTGAGGAATATGAATAGCACGTCCTTGTATAGACAAGATTGGTAAAATATCTGAAGGAACAGAATTCCCTACCATAACGAAATCTTTGACTTCAACATTATGGCGCGCTAGAAGTTCTAGGTAAGTATCTGGATCTTTCTCCTGCACTACTTCGATGCCTCTGAAATAGTGGCTAAGGCCACTTGCATTGATTTTTTTATACTGATCGGCGGGGTCACCCTTAGTTATAAGTAGCAGATGGTAATTGTGTGAAAGAATCTTCAATGTTTCGGCGACTTCTGGAAGAATCTCTACGTGGTGCTCAATGATCCACCAACCTGATTCAATAATTGCTGTTGTTAAATTGGCAGTTATTTCTCCGTTAGTGAGTTCCACCGCTGCTTGGATTGAAGAAAGAGTAAAACTCTTTACTCCGTACCCATAAAGTTTTACATTGTTTCTCTCTATATTTAGCAAGGTCTCATCAACGACTTCTCCATCAACCCATGGTGACAGTAAGTCTCGAAGTTTGGCTTGAGCTGCATCAAAGCGTGCTTGGTTTTCCCAGAGAGTGTCATCTGCATCTAAACCAAGTGTTAGTGGGGAGACCATGAATAGAGATACTAGGGGAGTTTCAGTTAAATAAGTTTGGGAATCCCCGATTTCACTTTCTCTTCGGACTAGCGTTACAGGTTATGCGCCAACTTTGTATGCGAACAGCCTGCAACGGCCCTGCTGTTGTACTAGTGATGATGAACCAGTCTGAACTTACATTTACCGTGCGAGATCCGGGGGAAATTGATGGTCCCGGAAGAGTTGTTCTTTGTGAAACTCACCTTGACCGCATGAAAGCCCCGATCGGGTGGACAATCATTGACGAAAGAGTTGGAGGAGATGTTGTCGCCTTCGAAAGGCCCTTGAATAAAGTCAGAGAACCAGAAGCCATGCCAGAGACAATAACTGAAGCTATTCATCCATTAAGAACTCCTTCTACTGAATCAGCAGAAGATGATTCAGCTGTAAAAGAAATGAAACCATCAAAAACACCACTCTTAGCAAGAGCTTTTCTGGGTGTTGACCGTCATCCGGCATCAACCACTGGTTCGTCATCAATAGATGAGGACAACGACATCGATTGGGATCAACGAGATCTACAGGACGAACATGACGAGCAGATGTCACTTGACGATATGGAGCCATACGAGCCAGACCCTGCATGATTCAAGCCAATTAGTGGGCTTGGAGGTAGGAAATGAAATATTGGTTACTGGCTCTTCTCGGAATTTTTATTGGGTTAGTAGTTTTTCTTGCTGTTTTTTTTGATGGCGACTCAGAAGAGGTATTTGAAAGAGCAGTTAGTGCCTCGACTTCTATAACAACGACTTCTACGACAACGACTTCTACGACAACGACTTCTACGACAACGACTTCTACGACAACGACTTCTACAACAACTATTCCATATGACGGGTGGGTAGATCCGGAATCAGTTGGACAGCCATGGGGAGACGTTGTAGAAGGAGTTCTTACTTTTAGAGGCTCACCTACTCGGAGTTGGTATGGGAAAGGTCCAGTTCCAGAAAATCCGATATCGGTTTGGAGTTTTCCGGAAAACAATCGGATGTGCTCAATGACCAGTATCGGTGGGGTATCTGAGCAGTGGTGTGGAATGGGCTGGACTGGGCAGCCAGCAATCTTCGAATATAAAGAAGAAACCTGGTTGATATTCGGAGCCTATGACAGCAAAGTTCACTTTGTAAATGCTCAAACTGGAGAACGCTTATTACCAGACTTTCCAACTGGAGACATTATTAAAGGGTCAGTGACAGTAGACCCTGATGGGTTTCCACTTGTCTATGTCGGATCAAGAGATAACTACCTTCGAATTCTCAGTTTTGATGGCGAAGAACCCCGAGAACTATGGAAAGTTCACGCATATGATTTTTCGCCAACAAAATGGAACAATGATTGGGATTCATCTCCATTAGTTATTGACGATTATTTATTTGCAGCCGGAGAAAACGGAAGGTTTCATATTTTCCATTTAAATCGCAGCTACGACTCAGAAGATCGTGTAGCGGTCTCCCCAGAGTTAGTAACTGATTTTCCGGGCTGGGATGACGAACTGATATCAGATGTTGGATCTAATGTTTCTATCGAAACCTCTCCGTTAATACTTGGAGACACATTGTATTTCGCGAATTCAGGCGGCCTGGTGCAAGGATGGGATATCGCTGGTTTGTCTGAGGGAATTGAACCAAATCGCGTGTTTAGATTTTGGGCTGGAGATGATGTTGATGCCACAATTATTCCCGATGATGAAGGTTATTTATATGTCGGTGTTGAATATGAACGCGCAACACAAAGGTCAAAAGAAATAGGTCAGATTATTAAACTAGATCCTTCTAATCCTGAAGATCCTTTGGTCTGGTCAGTGGAAGATCGCCCTTACCTGAACTCTGGAATATGGGCTACTCCTGCTATCTATGAAGACATAGTGATTTTTCCAACGGATCAAGGAAAAGTTCATGGCATTAATCGAATTACGGGTGATATTCGCTGGACTTTAGAACTTTCTGGGAAAGCATGGTCCTCGCCGGCCATTGTGGACGGGGTCATGGTTTTAGGTGACTGTTCAGGTCAATTAAGAGCCTTTGACCTATCGGATACTTCTATTGTTCCGCCGCAACTTTGGAGAGTTAGAACAGAGGGCTGTATTGAAGCCACAGCAGTGATCTGGGAAGGCACAGTTTATGCAGGTTCTCGTGACGGCTACTTGTATGCTTTCCGCGACTTTATACAGTGAAACTAGTTGGGATAGATTTAGAGTAAATGACGGAGCAAAAGGTTCCGGTTTTAAAAGAGGACGCATTACATGGCTGAGCACACCGAAGCAGAAATTCGAGATCTAACTCGTCAGTTGTTGGACGAAGTAGACCATACAAAAGTAGATCAGTACACCTTTCGAGGGGAGCAATTTGATCGCGGTCTAGCCTTCGTCCAGTTTCCTGAAGGTTTAGGAGGGCTCGGACTCTCAAGTCGAAAAATGCAAACAGTTGTTGATTCAGAACTTCGTTCTGCAGGAGTCCCATACCATGATCTCCTTATTAATCCCATCGGTATTGGTATGGGAGGACCAGTTGTCCTCACATATGCTTCTGAAGAACAAAAGAAGCGTTTATTGCGACCCATGTTCACCGGTGAGGAAATTTGGTGCCAAATGTTTTCAGAACCGGGAGCAGGTTCTGATGTTGCTGGTTTAGCATCTCGCGCTATCCGTGATGGAGACGAATGGATAGTCAATGGTCAGAAAGTATGGACAACGCTTGCTCACGTATCCCGATGGGGGATGCTGGTAGCGCGTACAGACCCAGATCAGCCTAAACATAAAGGACTGACCTACTTCCTTCTCGACATGGAATCAGAAGGTGTAGAAGTAAGGCCTCTCTATCAAATCACTGGAGACGCTGAATTCAACGAGATATTTCTTACCGATGTCCGAATCCCACAAGAAAATGTTTTTGGAGACGTAGGCGGTGGCTGGGCTGCTGCAGTCACCACCTTGATGAATGAAAGAGTTGCTCTCGGCGGTGGAGTTCCAAAACAAGGATCAGGCGCTATCGGTGATTTGGTAGAAATTTGGAAAGAGCGTAAAGACTCTATGGATGAAATTTCAAGCTCAGTGATGAGAGATCGAATCACTGAGCTATGGATACAAGCTGAAGCATTAAGGCTTACAAATTGGCGAGCTAGGGAAGGCAGTAAATCTGGCAATCCTGGGCCTGAAGGTTCTGTTGGCAAATTGATGTCTGCAGAAATGAATCAAAAAATTTACGAACTGTGTATGGAAATAATCGGTCCTGAAGCTTTAACGTTTGAGGCCGGATATGAAAGAAACCGAGCGGAAGGGTCATCTTTTGCTCGAGGATCAAGCCTCAAATACAGTTTTTTACGGTCAAGAGCAAACACTATCGAAGGCGGGACTTCTGAGGTTATGCGAAATATCCTCGGAGAGCGAGTCCTTGGATTACCTGGCGACGTTCGAGTTGATAAAGAAGTGAACTGGGTTGATGTCCCAAGGAACTAATCCCTAGGGCCGATACCAGATTGTTCCAGATGGACCGTCTTCAAGAACGACACCGCGACCAGATAGTTCTTCGCGTATACGGTCTGCTTCTGTAAAGTCTTTGGATAGTTTGGCTTCAGTTCGCGCAGCAACCAAAGAATCAATTTCTTCAGCATCAGAGGAATTATCGGAGGTAGCAGAAAGTTCAACTCCAAGAACTAATAAAAGTTCGTGTACCGCGGCAACCAAGGCAGATGCACTTTCAATGTCTTCTGTGTCTAGGGCACGATTGGCTTCCCTCACTGCATCAAATATTACTGCCAAGGCGCTTGCAGTTCCTAGGTCATCATCCATTGCGGCTTTAAACTTTTCAACAACATTCTCATCAGGAGTTGTTTGAAGCAGGTCAACCCCAGTAACTCTTCTTTCAAAACTGTCAAGTCGATCAAGAGCGGCGCTTGCTGCTGTCATACCATCTTCGTTTATTTCCATAGTTCTCCGATAGTGGGTCTGAAGAACTAGTAAGCGCAGAGCTCGAGGATCCCAAGCATCTAATAATTCTGCAAGAGTTCGAAAATTGCCAAGAGATTTGGACATTTTCTCATCACCAACAAGAACCATTCCGTTGTGAACCCATGTTCGAGCAAACAGCCGGTCGCATCCAACGCATTCTGCACGTTCGTTTTCATGGTGAGGGAACACAAGATCGTCGCCGCCGCCATGGATATCAAAATCGTCACCCAGTAAATCTAAAGACATTGCAACACATTCAATATGCCATCCTGGACGACCAGAACCCCATGGTGATTCCCAGGTTGGTTCTCCAGGTTTAGCTGCTTTCCAAAGGGCGAAATCAAGTGGGTCTTTTTTCTCTGTGTCGACTTCTACCCGAACTCCAGATCCTTCACGTAACTGGTCTAGCGATTGATGGGCTAAAGCCCCGTAACCATTGAGTTTGTCGACTGAGAAGTAAACACCAGAAGACGTCGTATAGGCCATGCCTCTATCAACAAGATTCTGAATAACAGTGATCATTTCAGCAATATATTCCGTGGCTCTTGGCCGGTGATCCGGAGAGACTATATTCAGACGATCCATTTCATCAACATATTTTTGTTCGTAAAGTTGAGCTAATTCAGACTCGGTAGTTCCTTCTTTTGCCGCACGTTCAATGATTTTGTCATCAATGTCCGTGATATTTGATACTGCTGTTACTTCATATCTAGACCACCTCAGATATCGAACTAAAATATCAAATGCTAAAGATGAACGAGCATGGCCAAGATGCGGAATATCGTAGACAGTAGGGCCACACCAATAGATTGAAACTTTCCCTGAATCGCGAGGTACGAATTCATTCTTGTTTCCGGTCAGACTATCTGTAAAGCAAAGCACTAAATCAGGATACAGCAGGCTTAGAGGGGGAGAAGTGAGCCATTAAATAAGAATCCCAAGTAGCGCGGCTGCTTCAATAAGGTTTGAAGCAGCATTGGGATCTTCTTCAGCTCCATCAAGCATTTTTCGAGCGAATAAATCAAGTGATTCTCTTGCTCCCCAAGTATCCAGATCGTTATCAAGCGCGTTCCGAATAGAAGTTAGAAGTGAAGAAGAGTTCGGACCTTTAGAACACAGGGAAGCTTTTATTAGGCGATCAAGCCGTTCAACCCCATCGTGGATATCGTCATCGAACCATTCGAAACCTCCACGATAGTGATGCCCCAACAGGGAGAGCCTTACTGCCCGCGGGTCGTATTCACTGCATAAATCTCTCACAAAAACAAGATTGCCAAGAGATTTAGACATCTTTGTTCCTTCGTAGGCGACCATGCCCACATGCATCCAATGTCTAGCCAAAGGCTTACCAGTTATTGCCCTACTCTGAGCTTCTTCGCACTCGTGGTGAGGGAAAATTAGATCATCTCCACCTCCGTGAAGATCAATGGTTTCACCTAGGTCGTTCATCACCATTGCTGAGCATTCAATATGCCAGCCAGGACGACCCACTCCAAAAGGAGAATCCCATGAAGGTTCATCGGAGGCTGAAGGCTGCCACAGCACGAAATCAAGGGGATTGCGTTGTCTCGGGTCATCAGGGCGACCACCGCGCTCAGCTGCATAGTTTTTCATAGTGTCCTGGTCGTAACCAGAAACAGAACCAAAGGAATCGAAAGTGGAAATATCAAAGAAAGTGATGCCATCTACCAAGTAGGTATGCCCTGCTCTCTCAAGTTGGCTAACGAGCTCAACTATTGCATCGATAGATTCTGTGGCTTTCGGCTCAGCGGCTGCCGGTCGCATATTCAAATCAGCCATATCTTTTTCGAATTGAGCCATTTCTTGGGCCGCAAGATCCTGATAGTGGATACCTAGTTCTCTAGCTTTAGGAAGAATGGAGTCATCGACGTCTGTGACATTACGAACCATTCGTACCTCATGGCCAAGATCTTCAAGTCGTCTTATAACTATGTCAAAAGTTAAGTAAGTGAAGGCGTGACCAAGATGAGTGGCATCATAAGGGGTAATTCCACAGACGTAAATGCTCGCTGAAGATTCTGGTTTGAATTCTTTTACAGATTGAGATGCCGTGTCGTACAGTTTCATAAATCCAACCGAGTTATCACCTTTTGCCATCTAAGACAAGGTAGTAGGTGAAAATGCATTATGGCGCCCTCGGCAGGAATTGAACCTGCGGCCTACCGCTTAGGAGGCGGTCGCTCTATCCGACTGAGCTACGAGGGCCAGAATACAAAGACTGCAAAGGTCGCTATTCGTGATTAAAGGCTACAGGTGGGTGTGGTAAAGAGAATCAAAGCTATTTCTGATGGTGCGAAATTTGTATGTGATAAAGAACACATCTAGCTATAGACGTAACTACTGGAAGATAAAATTAGTCTCAAGAGTGGAGGCTGAGAGACTTGAATGGCAAAGAAGAAACATCACAAATAATTGATGTAAACGCCCCAGGTTCCCTTCCGTTTGTTGATTTTGAGATTTCAGAATTCTCTGAATTGATTCAAGCCACCGAAAGCCTTCACGAATCAGGGCACTGGGCTGTTAGAACACCTGCCGGACCTTTGATTGTTGGATATGACCAAACTCGAGAAATATTACGCGATTCTTCTTGGATTACTGTTCTTTCTGGTTTAAATACTTTTCAAACAGAAGCGACAATGGACCTTGACCTTGAAGTTTTGGTTGAACGAGCACGAGAGTTATTACCTGGTTCTAGTCAGCAGTTACAAATGAGGCCCAATGTTCTCTCTGTAGAAGGAGAAGATCACCGTCGTTTACGAAGATTAGTGAATTCTTCATTCACTCCCGCTAGCAGCGAATCACTACGACCGTTCATGCATCAGCATGCAACGAATTTACTTGAAGCTTTAAAACAAAAGGGTGGGGGAGACTTGGTAGAAGAATTTTGCCGACCTTACCCAATACCAATTATTTGTCGATTACTTGGCATAGATGATACTGACCAAGAACAGTTTGGAATGTGGGCTGACACGATTTTCTCAGCCTTAGATGCAGATGCAAGCGCTGTTTTAGGGCGACTAGAAGACATCTCAGTTGCACAACAAGAACTTGACCACTATGCAACAGAACTTGTAGCAGATCGAAAAGGTTGCCCACACGCTGACCTCGTAAGTGACTTAGTTCAAGCAAGCTACGAAGAAGACCGTTTAAGCGCCGATGAGCTTGTGGCAATGATCGAAGCAATCCTTCTTGCTGGAACTGACACGACTAGGAATCAACTCGGATCTCTCCTTGCAGTACTCGCTACACAACCTGATCAGTACCAACAATTAAGACAAGACCGATCATTAGTTCCAGCCGCAGTAGAAGAATCACTTCGTTTTATCGGGGCAGTACGAACAACGGCGCGTGTCGCTACTGAAGATTCTGTAGTTGATGGACTATTTTTTAGAGCCGGCACAACGGTTTTTCTAGGGCTTCATGCTGCGGGATTAGGGCAGCCTGATAGCGGCTTTCAGTTTGACCTTAATCGTGCGGATCGTGCTCCCCATTTAGCATTCGGTTTAGGCGCACATCACTGCTTAGGAGCAGCTCTTGCGCGTGCTGAACTTCAAGAAGCGTTAAATGCATTTTTAGACATTGTCCCCGCTTTCGAACTGTCTTCTCCAGTTTCATGGAAGCCTCTTTCTATGGGCATCTGGGGTCCAGATCAACTTGAGTTTCGAATATTAGACAAGCCAAATATTGAAAAACCACCTGATCAATTTGCATTTCAACCAAGCAAGCAAAAAAGATTTTTAAGTAAAGGTACAGCAGCTCCTGATTATGAAAATGAGTGGATCCAAGAAGCTGACGAGGTTCGTAAGAAAATCTCTTCCGGGATACCACGTCTCGTTAATGCTCCTTCAATTCCACCTGTTACTCGTTTAATACATACGACGATTCGATTCGGCTGGGCTCTTTTGAGTTGGAAAATATTAGACCGTAAACTTTCTTCAGAGAAACGAACAGAGTCGCTTTATCGCCGACTTCGCATTGCGGCGGAACGTCTTGGGCCTACTTATGTGAAATTAGCGCAACTAATTTCTGCTGCTGAAGGAGTGTTTCCTCAAGCTTTAGTTGATGAATGCTCGCGATGTCGCGATCAAGCTAAACCTGCTAAATGGTGGAGAGTGAATCGCATAATTAAAAATGATCTTGGAAAAATTGCTGAAGAGTTTCAAAAATTTGAGAAAGAGCCGTTCGCAGCCGCATCTATTGCTCAGGTTCACAATGCAATTCTTAATGACGGATCAGATGTTGTAGTTAAAATTCAGAGACCAGCAATCCAAAAGAAAGTCGTCCGTGACCTGCAAGTGCTCGCATGGGTTGCGCCTCGGCTAGTCGGACGAATCCCAATAGCAGCACTAGCTAATCCTCCTGCGTTAGTGCAACTCTTCGCAGAAACAATTTCTGAGGAACTGAATTTTCGTTTAGAAGTGGCAAACTTGTTTGAAATCCGCAGAGCATTAGCCACAGGGAATAAGAGCCAATGGGTTGTTCCCGATCCGGTTCTGGATATGACAACGAATCGAGTAATTGTCATGTCTCGGGTATCAGGAATTCCTTTAACACGACTTGATTCAGAACAACTCACAGAAACAGCGGTGCGTAATCTCTTCAGAAATATGGTTGATGGCCTATTAGAAGGAGCAGCCCTTCATGGCATATTCCACGGCGACTTTCACGCAGGAAACCTATTCATTCGCGAAGATGGAATAATCGGACTTGTTGACTACGGCATGGTTGGGCGACTGGACCATGATCGGAGACTTTCATTTCTGCGCTACATAACAAGTCTTATGTCGGGAGATGTGCAAGCCCAAGTTCTTGCTGTGCGAGATTTAGGGGCGTTCCCGCCTGAAACTGATGTAAGTGATCTCATAGAAAAACTCCAGTTAGACCGAGTTGACTTCGATCCACTCCAACTTACAGAAGAACAATTTATTTCAGAATTTCAGGGACTTTTAAAAGAACTTCTCGCTAGTGGTGCTCGAATACCCAAAGAACTTATGCTTTTCGTCAAAAATTTTGCTTATCTCGCTTCTTTCGTTCAGAAAATAGATCCAGATATGGATTTACTAGAAGAGTTCTCAACAATAAGCTCAGGGTTCTTAACAAAGCATGGATTCAGAGTCTCCGCTGAGCTTGGACTTGGGGTAAACGACCTTCAGGTCTCCCAGGCATCATTTAGGCGTGCTGCTGGAATAAAAGATGACGTTGAAGAACTTACTTGGCGTGATCTCACAGAACGTAGAGATGCGATGGCCAGCCGTCTACTGCCTCCGAATTCAAGCATTCGGGCCCATATTCTAGATGGTGAGAAAACTTCAGAAATAAGTGAATAGTGACTCTATAAAGTTTGATGAATTGCATTTTGGTACTTGTAAGTGCTTAAGTGATTTATAGATGCCTGATCAAGAGTTACCTGAAGCGGTGGAACGTGTTGTAGAGACTGGAGTGGTTCTTGGTGTGAGAGTTGAGCCGAGAACTTTTCCAGAGAGCACAAGAACAGCACAAGAAGCTGCAGATGCTATTGGTGTTGATGTCGGTCAAATCGTGAAGAGCCTCATTTTTCAGGTTGACCAAGAACTTGTTCTTGCCTATGTAAGTGGAAAGAACCAACTCAATGAAGTAATCCTTGCTTCAGTCGCGGGTGGGGAGAAGTGTCAGCGAGTAGATGCTAAGACCGTAAGAGAAGTCACAGGATTTTCTATTGGAGGAGTTCCGCCCTTTGGACTTCTAGAAAACCTTCGAGTGTTTATAGACAAAGATCTTCTTGATTACAACGAAGTATGGGCCGCAGCGGGAACTCCTCATGCTGTCTTTCCCATAGGTCCGGGGGATTTAGTCACTGCATCTGGTGGAGAAGTTTCTGAAATTTCAGTAAAAAATTAATGCTGTAACTGGTAATCCTTCTATCTGCCGAAGGGAGATGAGATTTCAAGGGAGAAGCATCAGTGAGTGGATGCTCGACCAAGTTCTCCATTAGTTTTCTTACCTTCAAAACACATTGCCACTCTTTGCTAATGATTAAACCTTGTTTCAGAGGGTTCCGTCGTCAAGGTGAAACAGTACTTCTGAAGCTCTATTGCGGACCTCATCAAGATTCGAAAGCCTTCTTAATCCAGCATATTGTTGACCCATCCGCGGATTGTTAGAAAGTTTATTTTCGTTCCTGGCAAGAAAATCCCAATACAAAGTAGTAAAAGGGCAGGCTAATTCTCCACTACGTTTTTTAGGATCATAAATGCAATCCGAACAGTAGTTGCTCATTCTATTTATGTAAGCTCCACCAGAGGCATAGGGTTTTGTTGCCATTTTCCCGCCATCAGCGTGAACAGCCATTCCTAAAACATTTGGCAGCATGACCCATTCTGCGCCATCAATAAAACGAGACCACATCCAATTAATTACACCCTGCGGATTTAACCCACTAGTTAAAGAGAGATTTCCAAAAACCATAAGTCTTTCAATGTGGTGCGTATACGCATACTCATACAAGTGGTCCATAGCTCCACTAATGCATGCCATTTCTGTAGCATCTTTTTCTAAAAAAGCAGGAGGCACTTCTCGATTGACTTCTAAATAATTTGAGTTCCTATATTCCGGCATCCAAAGCCAGTACAAGCCCCAGACGTATTCCCGCCATCCAATTATTTGTCTAATAAAACCTTCGACGCTGTTAATTGGAGCATTACCATCATGATAAGAAAATTCGGCTGCTGCGACCAACTCACTGGGATGTAATAGTCCAATATTTAATGAGGAGCTAAGAACTGAGTGTGCTAATTTCCATTCTTGGCTGAGCATTGCATCTTCATATGGTCCAAATATTGGTAAAGCGCCATGGATAAACTCATCTAATCGAATTAGAGCCTGTTCTCTTGTTACGGGCCAGATTCCTTTTGGAACTGCCCCCCAAGCATTACCCAAACTACTTAAAATCTCTTTATCAATTTGATCATGAGTGAATAATTTAACCTCTGGCCATTTGCGACCATCTCGAGGAGGCCGTTCACGGTTTTCATGATCAAAATTCCATTTTCCACCAATTGGAGAATCTCCGTCCATTAGAACCTTTAGCCGTTTACGCTGCCAACGGTAAAAATCTTCCATTTTAAATGACTTACGAGAGCCTACCCATCCTGCAAAATCTTCATAATGGCAGAGGAACTGATTGTTTCTTATGATTTTGAGGCCACATTTCTCAGCAATCTTTTGACCATTCCAATTCATTGGCTCCATCACAACAATTTCTTCTGGCATAAATTCTTTCGAGTGCTCAGTGATGCCGGTAACTAAATCCTTTGAAACCCGATAATCGACTTCAAAACCCTCTTGCCGAAGTTCGTCAGCAAAATGTCGCATTGCAGAAAGAATCAAATGAGCTTTCTGAATATGCCATTGATTAGAATCAAATTTTTTCTCAATTTCAACCATAAGAATTCGAGCGGTAGAAGGGGATTGGCCAACAAGAGAAGAAATATTCCTATTGATCTGATCTCCCATAACAAGAATGGTTGGTTTTTTTGCGTGCGTTTTAAGTGTCATTGTGTTCTAACCTGATGAATTTAAATGTAAGACAGCCCGTCAGAAATTATGCTGTTACCAATCGTTAAATCTGTCACATGCTGCTGACCTAAATAATCATCTCGGTACATTACAGAACGTGACCATCGCATATATTCATTTCATATCAACAGTTTTTATGGCAGGAATCATTTGGTTCGTGCAAATTGTGCACTACCCCCTCTTCCACAGGGTAGGTGAAAACGAATCAAGATCTTATGCCTCTGAGCATCAGAAAAGAACTTCCTGGGTAGTTGGGTTTCCGATGCTGGCAGAGGGAGTAACTACATTATGGCTTTTCTTTGACCCTGTGAATGGTCGACTTCTCCCTATCATTGGGGGTTTAATCCTGCTAAAAGTTCATTTGTCGACAGTTTTTCTTCAAGTTCCAAAACATTCACTACTAATTAACAGCCACACATTTGATGTTATTAACGCATTAATCAAAACTAATTGGATTCGAACAATCGGCTGGTCTTCGCGATCAGTTATTGCACTAATGATTATTTTGTAACAATGAGTCAACTTCTTTCAAATTCTTGTCCAGTAAAAATTAAAAGGGCAGTAATGGTTCAAAATTGGATAGATCTTGTTTTTCTTCACTGGCGGTACCCAGTAGATACTGTTGCGAAGCTACTTCCTGAAGGAATTGAAGTTGAAACGTTTGATGGTGATGCATGGGTTGGCTTAATTCCTTTTCAAATGGACGATTTAGGATTTCCAATGATGCATCCATTGCCCCATGTTGGGTCTTTTCCCGAGGTTAATGTTCGGACATACGTTAAATGCGGTGAAAAGTCAGGAGTATGGTTTTTCTCCCTGGATATAAACAAGATCATTCCAACCTTAACCGCAAGAACTGTTTATAAAATTCCGTATTGCTATGGAAAAGTTAGCCATACCAGCGTTGGAAATTACGTCACAACTAAAGCGATGCGAAGATGGCCCACTCGAGATCTTCAATCAAACATCGTTATTGAAAAACAAGAAAAAACCGATGGCAATTTAGAACGGTTTTTAACAGCACGTTGGGGTTTGATTGCACAATCCCCAACAAAGAATTTTATATGGGCGCCTATTGACCACCCGCCTTGGTCTTTGTATAAAGCCAAATTGCATCATCTTAAAGATGAGTTCATTGAAGCTGCTGGTCTGCCCAAACCCGTTGGGGAACCCCATGTGATGTATTCACCTGGTGTGCCAGTACGAATAGGGTTACCAAAGAAATTGAGTCCTTCTATCTACCGAGACGAGATAGGGCTTCAAGCTCGTTAAGTCCTTCTATGTGAAACCTTTTTGTACGAGCTGTTGTTCCGGTTAAGACTGATACTCTTGCTCGCTTTAAACCAAGCGCTTTAGCTAGTTCTTTGCGTGCAGCTTCATTAGCGCGACCGTTTACTGGAGCTTCATTTACTCTGATTTTTATGACCCCGTGATCATAACGAACGTCGTTCTTGCTGGCTCTTGGAAAAACTAGCACTTCAAGAATACAAGACATCGACTTTACGTCACTGATTAAACAAGGGAGCTAATGTCTCACCGGCCAAAGCTACCATTTCTGGATCATGTCCATTGGCAGGCATATTCAGTGTCACACCATCTAAGCCAAGGTCAATTAAACCTTGGATCTGTTCTTTGACTTGGTCTGGGTCACCAAAAATCATTCTTGAAGTCAACATGGCTTTAAAGTCATCATCAGCATTGTCCCAATCAACACCTTTTGATTGGAAAAATTCTTTTCTACCTAGCTCGGCTTCTTCAGCAGTAGGAGCAATGCCCATAAATCCAAGCCAAGAAACACAGATCTCATTTACGTCTCGACCCATCCGGTCGCAATGTTCATTCAAGACTTCAAGTTTTCTAGGTATCTCATCGCGGTTACAAATCAGATTTGATTCGTCAGCGTATTGAGCAACCATACGTAGAGTCTTCTTTTCTCCGCCGCCGCCGATCATTACCGGAATGTCATGAAGTGGCTGCGGTTCGTTTATGGCTTCATTAGTCGAGTAATGCTTACCAGAAAAGGTTGGTCGTTCACCATTTAACATGGGGAGAATGATTTGTAGGGCCTCTTCAAGCTTTTCAAATCGATCAGTGAAAGTTCCAAATTCAAAACCGAGAGCATTGTGTTCTAGTTCAAACCATCCAGCACCAATGCCAAGCAAAGCGCGGCCACCTGAAATCACATCAAGGGTGGTAATTGTTTTCGCTAAGAACGTAGGGTTTCGATAGGTATTCCCTGTAACTAGTGATCCGAGATTAATCTTTGAAGTCCGAGCTGCTAGAGCTGCCAATAGTGCATAACACTCAAGCATGTAGTCATCAGGTTTCCCGAGCCCAGGTAGCTGGTAGAAGTGATCCATCACGAAGACAGTGTCAAAGCCACTTGATTCAGCAGCAAGAGTTTGAGCAACAATGTCCTCAAAGAGTGTTTCTCTGGAACCGTTTGGATAATTAAAATTTGGAATTTGATAGCCGAGTTTAGTCATCTCAATAGTTTAGTCTTCGATGAGGATTTCCAGAAATCAATGCCATAAAAATTGATTAAAACTTTAATCAAATCTAAACTCTTTAGATTATGAAACGCTCGTGGGCCTCTTTAGAAGAATTTCAAAAGTTCTTGGATCACGGCGGAATAGTTGAACCAGTTGATGATATGCCCAGAGAATATCGTCAAACTGTTTTTGATTTCATAGAGATGCACGCGAACAGTGAACTTATGGGTGGCCTAACAGAACGAGATTGGATACCCAAAGCACCGGGGTTACGGCACAAAATGTCGGTAATAGCCAAAACACAAGATGAAATAGGGCACGCACACCTCTTATATATGGTTGCTGCAGACTTGAAAATAAAAACACGTGAAGAAATGATGCAAGACTTATTCGCTGGAAAAAGTAAATTCCATAACGTATTTCATTACCGAGCTAAAACCTGGGGAGATCAAGTAGCAATCGCTTTTCTTGTAGATGCAGCTGCTCTTGTCAGCCAACAGGCAGTATTTAAGAACTGTTCATACGGGCCTTACAAAAGAATTCTTAAACGGATCATTGCAGAAGAAGGCTTTCATCTTCGTTTTGGTGAAGAGTCTGTACTGCGTATTGCTGAAGGAACAGAGGTTCAAAGAAACATGTTTCAAGATTCAATTAACGACTGGTGGTGGCCCGCCCTTCAACTATTTGGACCAGATTCAAAACCCAATGATTTATTACTGCGGTGGCACATAAAGTCCGAACGAAATGAAATATTACGAGATAGATGGATACAAAAATTCGTTCCACTTCTTCAAGGGTATGGATTTACTATCCCAGACTCAGGGTTAAGAAGAAATGAAGAAAAAGACCGATGGGAAATAGGTCCTATTGACTGGAAGCCATTAAAACAAACGATGATTATGGGGGGGCCAGATTCTGCTCGGCGTATTTCTGAAGCATCAGATAGTTGGGAGAAAACAGGTTGGGTGCGCGAGGCTTTAGAGAAGGTCTCTGCATGAATCTAGAGATTTTGGCTTCAGTTCAAGACATTCATTTAGCTATAGAGAAGGTAAATGATCCTGAATATCCAGGAATTTCAATAGTTGATTTAGGACTCCTTGAGAATATAAAACTAAATGAAATAGGCGAAGTAGTTATCCAACTCATCCCAACTTTTTCTGGTTGTCCGGCATTACAAATGATCGCTCAAGATGTTCGTGAAATTATAGAAAAATTACCGGGAGTGAAAAAAGTTGACGTGGTTTGGTTAAATAGCCCTGTATGGAGTGTCAATCGAGTTACCGCAAAAGCAGAAAAAGATTTAGCGGAAAAATTTACTGTTGCGGTGCAAATACAAGGTCGAAAAGTCAAATGTCCAAGATGTCAATCTGAAACGACTATAAAGTCACATTTTGGACCTAGTAGGTGTAGATCTATACATGTATGTTCCGGATGTAATGAAGTCATCGAAACACTCCGGGATTAAATATGCGCATTTACGAAGTTTTTCTTAAAGCAGATGGAAAAGAAGAATTTCGTCATGCTGGAAGTATCGAAGCACCAACAGATGAACTCGCCTTAGTTCTGGCTCGAGAGAATTACACAAGACGAGCGGAAGGTACGCATATGTGGGTAGTTGATCGTGAGAACATTTGTGTTAGTGAAGAAGGTTTCATTGACGCAAATTTAAATAAGTCTCACCGTCATAACGATGGAGAAAGAGTAGCAGAGTGGAGAAAATCACAACGAAATAAAAAAAGTAATGGTTAAGTCAGTTTTATCCTCTGCAATAAAAGAGTATTTATTAGCCTTTGCTGACGATGAACATTTAATGGGGCAACAACATACGGAATGGATAGGTATTGCCCCATTTTTGGAAGAAGATATGGCATTTGCCAGTATTGGTCAAGACGAATTAGGGCATGCATCAATGTTGTATGCCTTGATATTAGAGGGTTCCTCTGAAGTCGATGCCTTTATTTTTAATCGTAAACCGGAAGAATGGCGTTCTTGTCAACTAGTCGAATCAAACCATCAGAATTGGGAAGAAGCCTTAATGCGACATTGGTGTTACGACATGGCAGAAGATTTGCGCTGGGAACTTTTTAGAGAGTCTTCGCTTCCCGAACTAGTTTTGATTTCAGAACGTGCGCTTAAAGAAGAGAAGTACCATCGGCAGCACGCAGATGCATTAGTTGAAAACTTGCTTAAAGTTTCGACTAGTAAATCTCGGTTGATGAAAGCCTTAGAAGGAATAGTCCCTGAAGTTCTGGAATTATTCTCTTCAATCCCAGGCGAAACAGAAGCAATATCTTCTGGACTAGTTTCAGGAAAGTATTGTGACAAACTCCCAACTTGGCGGTCACGAGTCGAAAACCGGTTTGGAGTTTTAGACCAAAAGTTATTCGCTACTAGTGACCATCAGGCTCGAACTAAAAGGCATTTAGATTTTGCCCCCTTGTATGGGAGAATACGAGAGGTCTTCTTACTTGACCCTAAAGCGGTCTGGTGAAGCCAAACTTTCAGCACTGTGCATTCGTAAATGAATTCAGAGCAGCCGCCCCACTTAAAAGCGGTCGGAGTTGAGTATTGAGGACGCGTTGAGCGGAAACAGGGACTTCAGAAACATCTATCCACCCAAGTCGTTCCATCTGCACAGATCGGACCTCCAAAATATGTAAGTAATCCCAAACCGCACCTTCAATTTGGCGGGGGGCCAAGCTGACAAGATTGCGGGCTAATCCTAGGTGTTTATTCCAGGAGCGGCTGTTCAACTGAGGTTCACTGGTGTTGTGATCAATAAGTTCCATATTGCGATATAAAGTGCAAAAAACGGCTAATCCTTCTGCTGAAGTTGTTACGTCTGGGGGGAGGCTAATTGAACTAGAGCTACAGGCCCCAGTGGCTAGCAAAAGTAAAGTGGCTAGTCCTGTTTGCAACTTCTTCGTGAACAATTTTCTAACCCAACACAGTTCCGGTGCCGGCTACTGGTTTTCTGTTGCGTGAGAAAGTTCCAAGATCAACTGTTTCGTTAACCATAGAACAGTGAACTTGAACAGGGTCGGTGTCATGATCGTGTCCTGATTCGCAGGCATATATCAACTCTTTCATGAGGTGACCTATAAGAGGAGCATTTTTGAATTGATTGCCACTAGTTCCACAGGCGACATAAAAACCCCCTAGGTCTGTTCGGTCATAAATGGGAGTCCAATCCGGAGTCACGTCATAAAGGCTAGCTAGTCCTGTTGGGCGATTTGGTACAGAAACTTCGGGAACACGTTTCGCCAGTCGCCAAACAAGTGATTCCCAACTTTCAATTGATGGAGTGGGAGAATCACTATCTGGGTCATCAATCCAAACAGCAGGATCACAGTCTGCTTCCACTCCTCCGACGATTAGAGTGCCGCCAGGCTGAGGACGGCTATAGAAACCTAAATCCAGATCACCAACCATTACTGGATTATCAATGATATTAAATTCTTCAGAAGCGGGTACGGCATGAACTTCTTGACGCATTGCTCTCGTTGACATCTCCATTGTTTCACTTACACCGGCTAAATCATTTATATATGAACTCCAAGGTCCGGCAGCATTGATAACAATTGAAGATTTGATAATTTCCCCATTATTTAGCTGCACTCCTAGGACTTTGTTCTGGGATTTTTCGATAGCAACCACAGAGGTACGAAGAGAGACTTTTGCGCCAAAATGGCGTGCAGCGTCCATGAGATTTTGTGTGGCTAATTGAGGATCGTCAATGAAACCTCCGTTCGGTACAAAAAAACCGCCAAGTTTTCCTTTTCCGCCCTCAAAAAAGTGTTCATCATCTGGAAGGCTAGGGGGCCAAAAACGACCGGTATCAAACATTGGATATTTTTCGGACAAATCGCTTTCGGTCAGTTCTTCAAAAGGTATGCCTAATTCATTGAAGTGTTCTAAGTAAGAAGACCGATCAAAATCTGGTGGTTCTAAGAGAAGCATGCTTAGAGGATGAAATTTAGCTACCGGTCCATCTACGTATCCAAGGTGTTCTTCCCAAGCGTTCCATCTGTGAAATGACTCCCAAGCTGCAACTACTCCAGAACGGGTTGAATAGTTGAATCGAATGAGAGCAGAACTGGCACTTGTGGAGCCTCCGCCAACTGACTCGCCCTTATCAACAACAAGAACCGTTCGTCCTGAGCGTTGGATCTCTAGAGCAATTGAAGCCCCCACCACACCTGCTCCGATAATTACTACTTCTGTTTCAGAATTAGATTGCATATTCATTAGACAAGAGGTTAGAAGACATTTTGTTACCTTGTTGTACCCGAAGTGTCTCTTATCCTGTCTTTTATTGGACGAGGTTGTTCACAGCGGTCTAGGGCAGCCCCCCACGCAGGAGAAAAACCAAGAGCAAAGCGTAAAACTTTGATCAGAAGGTGTCCACCAATGCGAGAACCTGGAATGTTCCTGACTCCTACGGCTTTTCTTAGTTCCCGTGGAACAGTTGCGACAGCAGCGTAAAAAAGAATTTTGTAAGCAGCCAAGATAAAGAAAGGAAGGGGTGGTCGAGCTAAAAATTTACGTGCTTCGCTTCCAGGAGGAGAACTATCAACCGAAGGGTGAATGGCCAGCCATGAAGATAATGATTTGGCTGTAGAAGGTAGTGGTTCTGCTCCAAGTAGAGAGCCAAGACGGGTTTGCTCCAGAACGTAAGCATCAGCTTCTTCTTCAGTCATTGGTCGAGGCCCATAGACTCGGTAAGAAGTTAGAAAAGAGTCAATAAGGGCGTTGTGTACCCAAGCGGCAAGGTCGGATTTGTCTGCAGAATATTCTTTCCCACGATGAGAAATTCCCGATACAGGGCGATGAGCAAATCGAACAGCTCTAATAGCTTGGTCGACTTCAGCCATAGAACCGTACGCTGTTGCTGTTACATAAGACGCTGTTCGCGAAAGCCTCCCTAATGGATCTTGCTCATAGCTTGAGTGATCGCTAACTCCTGCCGCTACTTCAGGATGCGCAGCCTGTACAACTAAAGCTCTAATTCCACCAATAAAGGAGGCAACATCACTCATTACTAACCAAGTAATAGATTCTGGGCCAAAAAGGCCAGGGTCTTTCGGATAGTCGAAAGTGTTCTCTAATGGATCGGGGGCGTGACTAAAAAGCCCAACAGCATTTTCAGTGATTCGATCGCGCCATGTATTACTCATAATTATACAAATGTTATCTACTGAGATTCAGTCGTTGAAGTTACGGCTGGTTCTGTCGTAGATGAAGGCGCTTCTGTAGTTGTCGCCGGTGGTTCTGTTGTCGTTGTAGGAGGCTCTATGCCTTCGTTGCCTTCAGGAAGTACAAGAAATTCAATACGGCGATTCCTTTTCTTTCCTTCTTGGGTGATGTTGTCTGCGACAGGATCGTATTCCCCGTAACCGAGTGTTAGAAGTCTTTCAGGGTCAATACCACGAGCTACCAATTGCGACCGGACTGCTTCTGCTCTAAGAGTAGAAAGATTTAAATTTGCCACTTCATCACCATCGCTATCGGTATGTCCAACTATCTGTACACGAACAGTGACGTTAGCTGATAAGAAACTTGCGATTTGATCAAGAGTGGTTGCAGAATCTTCAGTGATCCGATCTCCACCACTTTCAAATTCAATTGGGGCTCTCGCAGCAGCTTCGCTTAAACGCGCTTGTAGTAAAAGATCACTTAATGCGGCGGGTAGTTCAGGAACAGTTTCCGTTTCTATTTCAATGATGGCGGAAGCTGGAACAACTAGGCGGTTATCAACATTGACAACTCCTGATTGGGCTTGTGCCACTCTGCCAGCAGCTTCTTTCAGATCGCTACTGGGTACTTGGCCTTCAAGAATGACATTCCAGTCAATAACTCTTACTTCAACGGTAGGAAGACCGGCTTGAACCATGGCGCTCTGAACTTCAGATAGAAGACTTTGTTGTCCTTCTTCTGAATCAGGTCTGTTGCTTGCCCCAATCGCAGCAATAATAAAGAAGATGACGATGACAGCAATAATTAAAATTCCTCTTCTCTCTTGGATGAGTTCTCTTAACCCACTTGATCTTCGATTAGGGGCAGAACGTCGCGGACCACCGAAAGCTGGCCCAAAACCCTTATTTCCACTATTACGTGGATCTCTCATCCAATTAGTCATTTAAATTCAATCTTCTTATAACGCAAACGTTACATAGCTATAAGCCTAGGTCGCACATGTTGTTACGTCAGATCTCTCTAGACTTTCATTATGTCTAGTGAACAGCTTTCTGAAATTTTGTTAGCTTCCGACTGTGAAGAATCAATATTACAAGCTGTTGAATCAGGGGAAATGGATTTGTTAGTCCCGGAACTCACGTTGTTGAGTATGGAACAAGATCCGATCCATAAGCATAAAGATGTTCTCGCCCACACCATCGCAGTTGTATCTAAGACTGAGCAAGAAATAACCGTTCGGTTAGGTGCGCTCTTCCATGACATAGGAAAACCTAAAACTCGCTCATTTGAACATGGGGGAGTTACTTTCCGACACCACGAAGTCGTGGGTTCAAGAATGGCAAGAAAAAGGCTTGGAAAACTCGGATATTCAGAACAAGTCATAGATGAAGTTGTCGAACTTGTACGGCTTTCTGGACGATTTAAGGGATATGCCGATGGATGGTCTGACTCTGCAGTACGCAGATACGCAAGAGATGCTGGCCCGTTATTAGGAAAATTAAATCATTTGATCCGATGTGATTGCACAACACGAAATGAAAATAAGGCGCGAGGAGTTCAAGAAGCTATGGATGATCTTGAACGTCGAATTGCTGCCTTGGCAGAGGAAGATCGCCAAGCTGCTGAACGACCAGGACTTAACGGACTAGAAGTAATGGAGTATCTTGATATTGGACCTGGGCCAGCGGTAGCTGAGGCACTCGCACACTTATTGGAGATAAAACGAAACGAAGGAGACCTTGATCTGAAAGAACTCCAAATTCGACTTGATGCATGGTGGAAGTTACGAAATAAGGAATCCGACGAACATTGATCATCTTAGAAAAAGGAAATAAGAGGAATTATGAACACTGACCACGAGCTACTTCTAGAAAAAATGACTCTGGAAGAAAAAGTTTCTCTAATGACAGGTAGAGGCATTTGGGATGCGAATCCAGTGGATCGTCTTGAGATACCTGCTTTGAAAGTAACAGATGGCCCCAATGGAGCACGCGGAGCAGGACTATTAGGAACGGGAATCCCTGCGCTTTGCATCCCATGTGGGTCAGCATTGGGAGCGACATGGAATCCTTCTCTTATCGAGAAATTAGGCCAAGCATTGGCTATAGAAACACGCGCTCGTGCTTGCCATGTTTTACTAGCCCCAACGGTGAACATTCATCGAACTCCTCTGGGAGGAAGGAACTTTGAATGCTATTCAGAGGACCCATATTTGACCGGCCGCATTGCAGTGAGTTTCATCAAGGGAGTCCAAAGCGAAAAAGTAGGAACAACGATTAAACATTTTGTGGCTAATGATTCCGAGTTTGAAAGACACAGCATCGACTCACAAGTCCCTGAGCGGGCATTAAGAGAGATATATTTGCGTCCTTTTGAAATGGCAGTTAAGGAAGCTGAACCTTGGGGAATTATGGGTTCCTACAACCGAGTTAACGGAACTTACGCCTGTGAAAACCCCAGATTATTAACAGAAATTCTTCGTGAAGAATGGGGTTTCACTGGAATAGTGGTTACAGATTGGTATGCCGCAAAGACCACGATTGAGATGGCACAAGCAGGCTTAGATCTAGAGATGCCTGGGCCTGGGCGTTTCTATGGCTCTCGTTTAGTCGAAGCGGTACAAAAAGGAGAAGTATCAGAAGAGATCATCAATGAAGCAGTTAAGCGCCTTCTCCTTCTTCTTGAACGAACTAATGCATTTAATGAGCCACTAAATCGAGATGAACAAATGCTAGATGTAGAGGAACATAGAGAACTAGCACGAACAGCGTCTACTGAAGCGATGGTTCTTTTAAAAAATGACAATATTCTCCCATTCAAAATAGAAGATATTTCTTCTTTAGCAGTGATTGGACCGAATGCTGCTGGTGCGATGCTTATGGGTGGGGGATCAGCATCTCTAGTTCCACAGTATGAAGTCACGCCCCTTGAAGCATTGGAAGCACGTTTAGCAGATCAGTGCGAAATCCATTATGAAATTGGCGCGATTACCGATAGGTCATCTCGTCCTGTGCCACAGCGATTACTAACTAATACTGATGGAAGTAATGGATTCAAGGTTGAATATTTCAATGGAGTGGCTTGGGAAGGGGAACCTTTTGCTGTTCACACAGGGAAAAGCGGTCGACTACTTACCCCAGAAGACCAATCGGGGGCTGATGAGCTTGGATCTTTTTCTTTCCGGGCCACAGCACAACTTCATACTGAAATAGATGGGGACCATACGTTGACTCTTATCCAAGCAGGACGGTCTCGAGTTTTGATCAACGGAGAAATAGTTCTTGATGGAATTACTGAACCTCCTCCGCAAGGAGAAGCCTTTTTTGGAATGGGAAGTATTGAAATTGAAACTCTAGTCTCTTTATCCGCTGGTGAATCGGTAGAGGTTGTTGTTGAGTTCTCAAGTGAGAAAAGCGTATTTCTGCATGGAGTTCAGCTTGGTCTTCGGTTCCCTGTGACTGGAGATTTAATTGAACAGGCAGTAAGTACTGCTGCTAAGTGTGATGCAGCAATTGTCATTGTTGGAACTAACGATGATTGGGAGACAGAAGGTCGTGATCGGGAATTCATGGAACTTCCTGGGAAGCAACCTGAACTAATTCGTCAAGTGTGTGCAGCAAATCCAAATACTGTTGTAGTTGTTAATTCTGGTTCAGCGGTGACCACTGACTGGTCTGATGTTGCTCCGGCGATTCTTCAGACATGGTTCGGTGGGCAAGAAATGAGTCATGCCTTAGTGGATGTTCTTTCTGGAAAAGAAGAACCAGGAGGAAGACTTCCAAATTCTTGGCCGCATCGATTAGAAGATACTCCTGCATTTCTTAATTACCCAGGCGAGGCTGGGATCGTAAATTATGGAGAAGGAATATTTGTGGGTTATCGCTGGTACCAAGCTAGAGATATAGAAGTTGCGTACCCGTTTGGGCATGGCTTGGGATACACCACTTTTGAGTGGGGAGAAGTAACTGTAAGTGGTGCTAAGACCATTGAAGAATTGGAAGATGGAGAGAAAATTTTTATCTCGTTTCCCATTACTAATGTGGGTAATCGCTTAGGTAGCGAAACCGCCCAGTGCTATGTATCTCCACTTGGCCCTGTATCACTAAGACCTCCTCAAGAATTAAAAGGATTCGTCAAGGTAAAACTTCAACCAGGGGAAACAGTTGAAGCTCTTATTGAGTTGGATTACCGATCTTTTGCAGTATTTGACCCAGGAGATCCTGGTTATGAATCTCGAAATCACCGTATTCCAGTTGCTGCAGGCGGGCACCACATCGGTCATCGTTCGGAATCAGGGTGGTTCATTGATCCAGGAAGATTTGAACTAAAGATAGGAACTTCTTCTGAAGGAATTTTGAAAGTTATTCCCCTAGACCTGTCTTTATAAACGTACTAGTCTCAAAGAAAAACACCGGGGAGCTCGGACCACCATGCCGGGCTGAGAGGGTAGCTGTCGTCATACACTTTGATGAAGGTTCTACCGACCCGCCTGAACCTGAACTGGATAATGCCAGCGGAGGGAGAAAAAATGAAAAAAAAATCACTCTTTATCATTCTTTTATTAGCCGTAGTAATGATTTCAGCATGTGGAGAAGAAGAAGAGAGAACAGTCACTCTCTTAACTCACGATTCTTTTTGGATATCAGAAGGGGTGCTTCAAGATTTTACTGAGCAGACAGGGGTAACAGTAGAACTGCAGATGGCAGGAGACACCGGCCAACTTTTAGCTTCAGCGATTCTTACTGCTGGTAACCCAGCAGCCGATGTCATATTCGGTATCGACAACACGTTTCTTCAACGAGCTCTAGACGCAGAGATATTTTCCGCATATGAATCCCCAGCATTAGCCCATATTCCCGGCGAAATTCAACTTGACCCTCAGCACAGAGTAACTCCCGTAGATTTTGGAGATGTTTGTATCAACTATTGGATTGACAGCTTTGACGCAGACCTTCCAGTTCCAGAAAATCTAGATGATCTGATTGATTCAAAATATTACGGGCAATTAGTGGTACAAAATCCTGAGACCTCCTCTCCAGGGCTGGCATTCTTATTGGCTACGATTGCAGAATACGGAGAGGATTGGGAAGCTTGGTGGGCAGCTCTAAGAAATAATGGAGTGACAGTTACTTCGGGTTGGGAAGATGCCTATGAAGGAGAGTTTGTTGCTGGTGGTGGAGATCGTCCGCTCGTGGTTTCGTATGCTTCAAGTCCACCCGCAGAAGTGATTTATTCTGAAGCTCCCATTAGTAGTCCTCCTACCGGCGTGCTAACTGACACTTGCTATCGACAAATTGAATTTGCTGGAATCGTAAATGGAACAAATAATCAAGAAAGTGCTGAAGCATTAGTTGATTTTATGCTTTCAGAAAGGTTCCAAGAAGATATACCGAATTCAATGTTGATGTTTCCCGCTTCAGTTAATGCAGAGTTGCCGCAAGTATTTAGTGAGTTTGCTGAAGTCATTGAGACTCCTTACATGCTCGCTCCAGAGTTTATAGAAGAGAATCGAAACGATTGGACTGAACGGTGGACTGAGATAGTACTTCGATGACTCTTGTAAAAAAACTTAGGTGGGTAGCTTTAGCTGCTATACCTGTTCTATTCATCGGGGCTTTCTTTTACTGGCCACTAATCAAAATTTTCAGCCATGCCCTAGGTAGTGAAGAAATAGGTGATTTCAAATCTCTGTTTTTTAGCGGTTCGTTTCACCAGATTGCTTGGTTTACTGTCTGGCAAGCCTTCTTATCAACTGTATTAACGATGGTCTTAGCGCTTCCAGCTGCATATTTGATAGCAAGGTATTCATTTCGAGGCAGGAGAATATTTCAGGTTGCTACGACTGTTCCTTTTGTGTTGCCAACAGTAGTAGTAGCTGGAGCGTTCACTGCTTTGTTTGAAAGATTTGGATTAGACGAAGGAGCATTCCGGCTTCGTCATACGGTTTGGGCGTTACTTGCCGCTCATGTGTTCTTTAACTTGGCTATAGCTATAAGGACAGTGAGTACATTTTGGTCAGGTCTAGACCCAAGAATCGAAGAACAAGCGAAACTTTTAGGGGCCACTCCATGGCTTATCTTTAGAAAAATTACGTTTCCTCGACTTGTTCCTGCTCTGACAGCTGCATCTTCAATTGTGTTTTTATTCTGCTTGACTTCATTCGGAGTAATTCTTCTTTTGGCTGGGCCGACACGAGCCACAATAGAGACAGAAATTTGGAGACAAGCGATTTGGAGAGGTGACATAGCAACTGCTTCTTCTCTAGCAGTCATCCAATTGGTTGCTGTTGTAGTCATGGTTCTTCTAATGAATTATCTACAGAGACGTCAAGCTGTTGTTGAAAACAGAATGGATTTTGTCTACGAGAAAGCACCAAGAAAACTTTTAGTAGGAAACATTTTTTTCCTGTTCATAATGATAGGCCTACCAATCGTCGTTCTTTTTGAGAGCTCTCTAAAAGTGGGAGGCAGTTATTCATTTCAGAATTTTGCATCATTAGCGGATCGTGTCACGTTGGTCCCAGTGTCTGCATTAACAGCTTTGAAAAACTCATTACTTTTTGCTGCTGTTGCGACTATCTTCGCTTCGCTTCTTGGTTGTATAGCTTCATTTGTTGTCGTCCATGGTCGCCGATGGGTTTCTAATTTGTTTGATGTAAGCATGATGTTTCCCCTGGGAATATCAGCTGTTGTCCTAGGATTCGGAATGCTTATTGCCTTGGACACTCCACCTTTAGACCTTCGATCTTCTTGGGTTTTGGTGCCAATAGCTCATTCGCTTTTAGGAATCCCGTTTGTGATGCGTACAGTGATTCCTACTTTACGGCGCATTGACCCCTCATTACGGGAGTCTGCAACTTTGTTGGGAGCCTCACCACGACAAGTAAGTAGACATATAGATTTTCCCATAGGGCTTAGAGCACTTAGTGTGGGAGCAGCATTTGCGTTTGCTATTTCTATTGGGGAGTTCGGGGCCACTTCTTTTCTTCCTCGGAACCCGGACCGTCTGACTGCCCCTTTAGTTCTCTTTCGTTTACTTGGAGCCCCTGGAGAAACTTTACGTGGTCAAGCTATGGCTTTAGCAGTGGTGTTAATGACAATTACGGCTTTGGCGGTCATACTCGTTGAAGGTTCGTTTTTCAAAAAGGAAACAATTAGGAGTGATTTCTAGTGTTGAAAGTTGAGAACATAAAAGTCTCTTTTGATGGAATCCAAGTCCTAGATGAGTGCGCCCTTGAAGTTGGAGAAGGAGAGATCGTGGTGCTGCTTGGTCCCTCTGGATGTGGGAAAAGTACGTTATTGAGGGCAGTAGCTGGTTTGGAGAATCTAGAAACTGGGAAAATTTTGTGGAACGAAGCAGATATGACAATGGTTCCTCCGCATAAGCGAGGTTTTGGGCTGATGTTTCAAAACCATGCTCTTTTCCCGCATCGGAATGTTGAGGAGAATATTGACTTTGGTTTACAAATTCTTCAATTGAATAGAACCGAGCGCCAGCAAAGAGTCAAAGATTTGTTGAACATGGTTGGTTTAGAAGGATTTGAAAAAAGAGAAATTGGAGGCTTGTCTGGGGGCGAAGCTCAAAGAGTTGCTCTTGCTAGATCGCTCGCTCCTAAACCACGACTTCTCATGCTGGATGAACCCATGGCTTCGCTTGATCGTGCACTTCGCGATCGGTTATTAATTGACATATCAAATCTTCTAAGGGGTTTGAATCAAGCAGCAATTTACGTAACTCATGATCATGACGAAGCCTTTTCTATAGCTGACCGGATTGCAATTATGCATGAAGGAAGAATTGAGAGAATAGGTACCCCAAATGAAGTTTGGTTAGACCCTGGCTCTGAAACTGCAGCCCAGTGTATTGGCCATGAAAATTTCGTCATTCTCGATAGTTCTGGAAATTGTGCATTAGGGAAGCTTGGGTCCGGACCTGGTACAGTTCTGATTCGCGAAGATGGGATTTCTGTAGTTTCAGAAAGTACAGAAATAGTAGGTGAAGTTAAGTCGGCTGCATTTCATGCCGGCTCAACTTTTATTAAGGTTCAAGTTGGAGATCTTGAACTTTCAACTTCTACGGCAATGCCAGTGAAAATATCGGACCAGATAAATTTGGAAATTCTAAAAACTGCAGTAGTCCCGTTACGTTAAAGAAATAGTTGCTTAAGCTTTTCTCTATCTACTTTCCCCATCGCATTCCGTGGTAACGAAGTAACTGTTTTTATCTCTTCAGGAACTTTATAGTGCGCTAATTGTTCATTTAATTGTGCGAACAATTCAGGGATATCTAAGTCTTCCTGCACAATAATGGCGGCACAAACGCGTTCTCCCAGCCGTTCATCAGACACACCGATTACAGCAGCTTCAGTAATCGACGAGATGGAGAGAAGTACTCTTTCAACTTCTGCAGGATAGATATTTGCTCCGCCTCGAACGACTAGATCGCTAAGTCTTCCTATGATAGTTAGGTGGTCATCTTCATCTTTTGAACCAATATCTCCTGTATGAAGCATGTTTCCCTTTAACGCTTTCACTGTTTCTTCAGGTTTTTCCCAATATCCAAGCATTGGTGACCACACTTCTTGCCACTTTCCTTCTTTGCGTGCAGAGATACAAATTTCTCCTACTTCGCCGGTTGAAACCTCTTTTCCATCTTCGTCAAATATCCCTATTTCCACAGGATCAAGTGCATGTCCCGCTCCGTTTGGAACACCTTTTCGTTCATGTCTTGAGCGTGTTACCCCGGAAGGTGCTTCTGAAAGGCCATAACCAACAGTGCATGGGAAGCCAAACTTCTTTTGCCACTCATCTCTAAGTTCTTGTGGGGTGTGGCTAGCTCCGATGACCACACGATTAAGGGAGGAAAGATCTTCAGGTTTGACGGCTGCTGAATGCACAAGGTCGTATGCCTGTGTAGGAACGAGCAGCAGATTATTTACCTCAGCATTACGAATTTGTTCTGCCATTTCTCCGGCAGGCGATGGGTCCAAAATAACTGATGTTGTTCCACGGATAAGAGAAAAGAGAGGACCAATGACCAGGATATTTAAGACCGTTAAAGACAACGCAGTTCCAGTTCTTTCATTCTTGATTGGCGGATAGAGAGATCTGCTTGAAACTCCAGGCCAGAGAAGATTATGTTGGCTGTGAACTGCTCCTTTGGGGCGTCCACTGGTTCCACTCGTATATGCGATAGCTGCAGGAGAGTGCGGATCTACTTCTCTCTTTGGCTCTTCATCAGAGAAATTAAAGAGATCAATCCAATCTGTTTCATTTGATTTAATGCCAATAGTCTTGCAACTTTTTGATACATAGTTTTGTTCAGTAATAAAGAGAGACGCATCACAATCTTGGAGGATCCACTCGGTTTCATCTTGACTAAGATTCGAATTAGCCCCGACCCAGATAGCTCCGAGTCGTTGAGTAGCTAAGAAGATCTCAACTGGAATCGTGCTGTTTGAGAGTTGTACGACTACACGGCAGCCGGTGGAACACCCTTGGCTTAAGAGCCATCCCGCAGCTAAAGAAACACGGGATTCAAGTTCAAACCAACTAACTACTTCTTCTTGATGTTGCAAAGCAATTTTTTCTGGGTGTACAGAAACACCGTAATCAAGAATGTCTGCTGTGCTCCAAGGACCCTCTGGGGCAGGTAGAGGGTCTTCTCGAATTAATAAACCGCGAGTGTCAACTCGAAGGGTTTCTTTTGTCATCGGAGTTGGTGCCAGAGCATTCTTTCTTCAGCTTCTGGATCAAACAAAAGAGAACATTCATCATCAAAGTTCATTACGGTTCTGGTTTCAGAATCGTAAATTGGCCATTCTCCAAGTTTTTCAGTTGACGGATTACCAACTTTTATGAAAGTTGCCCATGCATCGTGCATGGTACGGGCAAGAGCATCGGGCCGTGGCCCGTCACCAATAAAGAGAGTTACTCCAGGCCTATCTAACACATTGAAGGTGAAAGGTATTTCTAGCGCGTGTGCTGCTCCCAGCTGTCCATCAAATGCTGTGGAATCCCAAGAGAATTTGTACATGAAGGTCTTGGAATCAAAAGCTTCTCTAGATTCTGCAACTCTCACTGCGGGTATTCGAAAAACCCAATCGGAAGAAATGGCGCACCCAAGCCAACCTGGTTGAACTTCACCGAGACGTTTTTTGTAAACATTTTTGAAGTTCTCTGAATTTTTAGTGATTCGTTGTATATATCTTTCAGTAGTTTCGTCATCGAAACTTGTTATTCCCCAAAGAGACATTTCATCTTCATTAGTGCCGATTAAAAGAGGAATATGAGAGTCAGCACTTTCACTAATTAGTTCAGATGGAGGACGTGGAAGAACTTCACCTCCCCAAGAAGGGTAGAAAGCATCAACACCGAAGTCTCTGTTGCCATCATTGTCAATTACGCGGTGTTGCGCTTCAAGAATTTTAGAAACAGGGAGCGATCGAAGCTCATCTAAGCTTGGGTTGCCAAGTTCAGTAAGAAAATTGTCAGCTATAGCTGAAGAGTTTTCCGGACTATGTATATGGTGTGCAGCCCCACTTTGGGCAATCGCTTGATGAAATAGGCCATCAGTGGCAGGAGAAGCTAATAGATTACAGACACTAAAAGCTCCGGCTGATTCACCTCCAATAGTTACTTTTTCCGGATCTCCTCCAAAGAGGGAAATATTTTCTTGAACCCATTCCAGCGCCGCTATTTGGTCCATGGTCCCATGCAGGCCTGAAGAAGCAAGAGTATTTTCTTGAGGAAAACTTGAAGCGAGATTACAGAAACCTAAAGCTCCTAAGCGGTAGTTGATCGAGACAGTGACGATGTCGTGGTTGGCGGCGAAAGAAGTTCCGTCATACCAAGGAATAGCTCCTTGACCAGAAAGGTATCCTCCACCATGGATCCATACGTAAACTGGACGCTTTTTATTGTCAGCATTTGGGGTTGTCACGTTAAGCATTAAACAATCTTCATCCCAAGGAACAGGAATACGATTCGTAAGTCCTTCTCCAGGAAGTTGAGGTGCAGCTTTCCCTGGTCGTTGAGCGTCACGTATTCCGTCCCAGGGAATAGGCGATTCTGGAGGAGCAAACCTTAACTCTCCGGTCGGGGGTGCTGCATAGGGAATATCAAAAAAAGATTGAACTCCATGCCTATTACGCCCTTTAAGCACACCTGAATGGATCTCTACTATTGGATCTTCTTGAGAGGTAAGTGACATCAGACTTTAAGTACCAAAGCTTCGCCTTGGCCTCCTCCACCACATAGAGCAGCAGCACCAAGCCCGCCACCTTGTCGCTTCAATTCAAGCGCAAGTGTTAAAGCAACCCGTGTACCAGACATGCCAATTGGATGTCCCAAAGCAATAGCGCCTCCGTTCACGTTCACGACGTCCTCTGGGACTCCTAAATCTTGAGTTGAAGCAAGTGCGACTGCAGCGAAAGCCTCATTAATCTCAAAAAGTTCAAGATTAGAAAGGTTGAGATCAGTATTTTGTAGAGATTTTTTGATGGCGTTAGAAGGCTGGAAAAGCAAACTTGTATCCGGTCCTGCTACTTGTCCGTGTGAAACGATTTCAGCCAAAGGCTCAACTCCTAAAGAATCTGCATGATCCAAAGTAGTGACGATGACCGCCGCAGCACCATCAGATATCTGTGAAGCGTTACCTGCGGTGATACTCCCATTGGCTTCAAAAGCAGGGGCGAGCCGTCCGAGAGAAGCCACATCTATATCTGGGCGGATACCTTCATCTTCTGCAATTACGAAGTCATCTCCATTTCTTGAAGGAATTGAAACTGGTGTGATCTCATCTACAAATAAGCCATCTTTTTGTGCTTTAGCAGCACGCTCATGTGATTGGGCAGAGAATGTATCTTGGGCTTCTCTACTTAAGTTGAGTTCTTGTGCATAACGTTCGGTTGCTTCTCCCATTGCACAATGCTCAATAGTGCAAGTTAAACCATCAAACATCATTGAATCCACGATGGCCCCATCTCCAATACGATACCCCGAACGTGATTTCATCAATAAATGAGGAGCTTTACTCATCGATTCCATACCTCCAGCTACCACTACTTTTGCTTCCCCGAGACGAATCATTTGGGTAGCTAAGTGAATGGCGTGCATTCCTGAAAGACAGGCACGGTTGAGAAGGGTAGAAGGAGCAGTTAACGGAATTCCAGCATCCACAGCTGCACGTCTTGCGGGCACCTGACCAATTCCGGCACTAATCACATTTCCCAAGTAGGTAAAGTCTACTTGTTCGCCACTTAGTCCAGCCCTATCTAAGGCAGCATCAATAGCGATCGACCCAAGGCTTGTTGCAGTTTGGCTCGAAAGAGCACCTTGTAAGCGTCCAATCGGTGTTCGAGCACCACTAAGGATCACAATCGGGGACACAGAAACTCCTGAAATTTAAAATAATTATGGTCTAGTAAGTACTTTGATTACTCTAACTGCCGTTCAGGCTTCTTGTTTATAGAAAAGCATTACTGGCTATTATCTATTTAGCCTTGGTAGAGAGTAAGCGAGTCATAGAGGACTGAAGGGACTTCCACTCCTTGAACATGGATAGCGACTTGCGAGGCTACAAGAGTTCCTTTCTTATGTTCACGAGCTTCTTTCAAGCGGCTTCTCGCTTGAAGCACTGATCCAGAGGGTACAGGAGCTAGAAACCGCAGACCGTCAGCCCCGTAGTTCACTGCATTCCGGAATCCAGTTATACGGACTTTGTCATTCCAACTTATAGAAGCCACCAAACTCAAGGTAAAGAACCCATGAGCAATAGGGCCACCAAATGGGCTTTCTGTCTTTGCTCTTTCAACGTCAACATGGATCCATTGATGATCACCCGTTAATTCTGCAAAAGCGTTGATTTTTTCTTGAGTCATTTCAAACTCTGGACCCCAGCCACTCCACTCTTCAGTAGCCGCAGCTAGTAGGCCTTCAATGTCATCAAAGGCTATTTCAATCATGTTGCTCACACTCCAGTTATATTTTTATTCCTCTACCGTGGCCGTAAAACTGCTCGCCCGTCAAGGCGGGCGAGCATATCCGCCTCTAGAGTTTGATGAAGAGAAATAGTGAAGGGAAAAATAAGCGTGAAAGAATCACCAGTTGACGAGCACTATGAAGCCGCTTGGGATGAGTTGACTGGGCCTGGCGCCCCTTTTGCCTGGTCAGTTAACGAAGTAAGAGGTGTACCTACACGGGTTTACGATGCTGCTCCACCAAATATGACTTTAGTGTGGGCGGCTTCTCTCGCTTACGCAGAAAACGATTACCTCATTTATGGTGATGAACGCATGACCTACGGAGAGGCACATCAAGAAGTAGATGCATTAGCTGCGTATCTTGTATCTGTAGGAGTGGGGCATGGAGATCGAGTCGCCCTATCTATGAGGAACTACCCGGAATGGGCGTTGGCTTACTGGGCTACTTTAAAGATTGGTGCCGCTGTAGTGGGCATGAATGCTTGGTGGACCGGATCAGAAATGGAATTTGGGCTTTCAGATAGCACCCCGAAAGTTTTGATAGCTGATCAAGAGCGTCTTGAGAGAGTGCACTCAGAGTTAGAAGGACTAAGAGAAAATAATCAGTTTCACATTATCGGTGTACGGGTAGAAGGGGATCTTCCGGATGATGCAATTCATTGGGAAAACGCGATACAGAAAGCAGCTGAACTGCCTCCACTTCCTGAAATTGACATTAGCCCCGAAGATGATGTTTGTATTTTTTACACCTCTGGGACGACTGGTCGACCAAAGGGTGCGGTCTTAACTCATCGTGGAGCAGTCTCCAATCTTTTAAATCTGGGATTCTGGAATGCAGTAAGCCTTACAGCTGGGGCCAAAGCAGTCGCTGCAGGAGAAAACCCCTCAGGGTCAGATAAACAACCCGGAGAATCTAATCCAGGCTCTGTTCTCGCCGTTCCTCTGTTTCATGTGACTGGCTGTAACTGTTGCCTGCATCCAGTTACAGCTCAGGGAGGTCAGTTGATTCTCATGTACCGATGGGATGCCGGAGTAGCTCTTGAACTTATAGAGAGAGAAAGACCATCAACGTTTACTGGCGTTCCTACTATGGCCAGAGAGTTGATTAATCATCCGGACTTCGAAAAAAGAGACACCTCAAGCCTTAGTCATCTAGGGGGTGGAGGAGCTGCAGTGCAACCCGACCTCGTGCATAAGATTGAAAAAAAGATTGAGGGTCGTCCTTCAACTGGATATGGACTTACCGAAGTTAATGGTGTGATAGCGATGAACTCAGCTCATTTCTTTACTGCCAAACCTGAATCTACTGGACCTGTTGTTCCTATTCTTGAATCACGAATAGTGGGTGAAGACGGAAAGGATCAGGGGGTAGGTCAATTAGGAGAATTGTGGGTCAGAGGAGGAAATGTGTTCCGCGGCTACCTAAACCGACCCGAAGCAAATGAAGAAATCCTTACTGACGGTTGGTTCCATACCGGTGATATTGGATATCTCGATGAAGACGGTTTCCTTTTTCTTGTAGATAGAGCGAAGGACATGGTTTTACGAGGCGGAGAGAACGTTTATTCAGCTGAAGTAGAAGCAGCAATTTACGAGCACCCCTCTGTAGCAGAAGCAGCAGTATTTGCTGTACCTGATGAACGACTTGGCGAAGCCGTTGGAGTAGCAATTGTTCGACTGCCCGGTGCCGAATTAACTGCCAAAGAGATTCAAGACCATGTCCGTACGTTAATAGCGTCGTTTAAAGTCCCGGAACACATTTGGTTTAGTGAACAAGCATTGCCGCGCAACGCAAATGGAAAATTTCTTAAGCGAGAGTTGCGTGAAACTTTGATAGGAACACCAACAGGATAAACAGATGAATGCACAGCATTGGGCACAAATAGAAAGACAAAAGTTGTGTGACTTATTGGAAGCAATAGGTCCTGAAGCACCAACATTATGTGAAGGATGGTCTGCCGCACATTTGGCTGCTCACCTAGTTCTAAGAGAACGTAAACCGCTAGCGGCCCTTGGAATAATATTTGGGGGTGCGTTCGCTCGCCACACAAAAAGAACCACAGAGCGATTAGCAGCGAAACCTTTCGAAGGTTTAATTAAAAAATTGAGAAAAGGCCCGCCATTACTTCTGAAAAGAATTGACGGGCAAATGAATGTTCTTGAATACACCATTCATCATGAAGACGTTCGACGGGCTGTAGGAGAATGGGAAGAGCGAAAAGATCTTGATGAACTTCAAGAGATTATTTGGAAAATCCAAAAGCGATCCGCTCAGCTAATGGCACGCAAACTTGAGGATATTGATCTTACTTTAAGTAGGCCATCAGGAGAAATAGCCCGTATAGGCGAAACTGGTCGGCAAGTCACTTTGGTTGGAGAACCTATAGAACTTGCGATGTTCATGACTGGGCGACGTGAAAAATCTTTAGTGGAAATTTCAGGAGATGACTCAGCAATCACTGAAATGAGATTAGGGAATTTGGGTTACTGAGAGATTCGTTCCATAGCTTCTGGTCGCCCATTAATTATTCCATCTGCCCCCATAGATACAAGCTCAAGATAATAATCATAATTTTCTTGCAAGGTGTCGCTCATCCAAACCCACACATCAACACCTGCGGTTTTTGCAGCTTCAAAAAAGCTAGGAACTAGAACTTCAACATCACCATAAAACGGAGGAACTTGAACCACCGCATGATCTCCGAGGGGTTCTCCGTTGAGAACCCAGGCAACCATTTCATCTGTTCCAGGACTAGTGGCAATATCAGGCCCAGCAGCCTGTTTGAATTCTGCAATAACATCCGAAGAAAAAGAAGCCACAATTACAGAATCATGGCGATTAAGTGCATCAATATCCGAGATCAAAGCAGCGATAGCTTCTGAAGCAAGTGCACCTTCATCTTTTATCTCAACATCCAACGGCATTTCTGGAAATGCTGAAGCGATGTCAAAAAAAGTTTCAATACGAAAATCTTCTGAAGTAAAACCATCTGGAGGAGATGTGTCCCCAGTACGTGCACCTCGCAACGGGTAGTCTCCTTCACCAAGATCACGACAAGGCCAGCAAGTAGGGGACCACCACCATGCGTTATCTAAGAGCTGCAATTCAGCAACAGTCATTTCAGAGACCGTCCCCGAGACCCCAGTGTTTCCATCAACAGTTTCATCATGATGCACAACTAGAACCCCATCGGCAGTAATGCGAACATCCATCTCTAATATGTCAGCGCCCTCTACTACTGCTTGCTGAAAGGCATACATGGTTGAGTGTGGATAATCCTGGTCTCCTCCTGCGTGCGCAATATTCAATGGGAATGAGGCATTCAGTAAATCTGAGATAGAGGGTGGTTCAGGGGCAAGCGTTGTTGTGGTTGTAGTGCTCGTGGTGGTTGTAGTGCTCGTGGTGGTTGTAGTGCTCGTGGTGGTTGTAGTGCTCGTGGTGGTTGTAGTGCTCGTGGTGACGTGGACTCCTCACCGTTACTACAGGAGTTAAGAATTGCCAAAAAAAGAATTTGGGTAAGGAACAATCTTTTCATTGGCATTATTTAAGAAGTCTTGGTTAGCCCACTACTACAGTTGCAGTCATATCAGGATGAAGAAAACAAAAGAAAGTAAATGACCCTGCTTCACTGGTGTCTAACTGGTAGTTATCTCCGGGACTAAGTAGCCCTGAGTCAAAAGCATTTAAATTTGGAGCGTCAGGAGTGCCAGCGCTGACTGTATGAGGTACTGAATCGCTGTTATTAAAGAAGACGCTCTGCCCGATCTCTACTTCAATAATTGGGTCAAAAGCAAAGTTTGTAATCAAAGATTGTTGTGCCCCTTCTGGAAAATCTGAGCCTTTTATAAGTCGATCTTCCGCAATGCTGTCTTTGTTGCCCAGTGGAGCGATTGATGGATTCCACATTGAAAAGACGCCTAATTGACTGTCATGTTCAGGCACAACCCATGCGTGAAGCATCCAGCCGATGGCATCATTCCAATTTCCCCCAGAATTTATACACTCCTGTTTCGTTACGAACGAATCACTCCCAGCATTGTTTCCTCGGCAGATATTGAAATGGGCGTGCCAGTTGTCTAAGTCAGATGCAAATGCTTCTGGGTGGCTCACACCAAACTCAGAAGGCGGAAGGATGAAAGCAGTACCGGTAAGTCTTAGTGGAGGTCCTTCCCACACTCCATTTCTGCAGCGACCTAACGCACCTTGATGCAAAGAACCATCGGCAGGAGCATAAATGAGAATTTCAGGCTTAGCGGGATCAAAAATTCCATCAGAAACAAATCGCGGGCTATAAAAATGTGAACCCATATTTGGGGTTTGAATCTGGTCTGAAACAAAACCACTACTACACGCAGTATTCACGTCTATATGACGCAACGCGAACTCTGACAAAGTGTTCAGTTGTGTCACCAGATCTGCTAACTCTTCTTCTGACATGTTTAATTCTTGAGGGACTGTTGCGCCACTGTCATGCAGTTCGACTAAGTCAAGATAAGAGCAGGGAAGAGACGGCTCATCACAACGGGTTTGTGTACCAACTGGTCCTTCTATAAGGGTGGGAACAACTCCACTAGAAGTTTCACGAAACACGTAACGGGTATAACCAGGAGCCCCACCAGCTTTAGGGTTCAAATCTGAAGGAATAAGATAAGCAGAGTCAACTTGGCTAAATGCAGCGGCTTGAGCAATATATTCCTCAAGCTGCTGGGCGTTCTTTACTGCATCCGGGTTAATTGTGGTAGTTGTTGCGGGTGCTTGGGTTGTTGCGGGTGCTTGGGTTGTTGCGGGTGCTTGGGTTGTTGCGGGTGCTTGGGTTGTTGTGTTGCGGGTGCTTGGGTTGTTGCGGGTGCAAGACTTTCGGGGTCTCCACTTGTTGACGTAGTGCAAGAAGCTCCAAAAGAAGAGAGAACAAGAGCGCAAATCAGAAAAAACCTTTTTTTAGACATAACTATTAGTTTAGAGCAAATTTCTGACTGTTGGGATATTGAATGAATTTAGGTTTAGCCTTATAAACATGCGAAAAAAACTTCTTATCGGTATCCCACTTCTCATCATTCTTGTGTTCGTTGCTATTTGGTTCTTTCTATTTCGAGATGATGCACCACCTCCTCCCGATGCACAGTCAGCGGCAGCAATTGCTGAAGCAGCCCAAACCACGACAACTATTCCCTCTACTACAAGTGGAGATTCAACAACCACAACTCAAGTTGTAACTACAACTACTGAAGCAGACACAAGTATTGAAGGATCTTGGGTCGTGGATACCACAATCGGGTCGTTTGAAGACTTCTCAAGCTCCTATGTCGGATTTCGCATAGAGGAAGAATTAGCCCAAGGAATAGGAAAAACTACTGCAGTGGGTAGAACTCCAGTAGTAAGTGGAACTCTAGAATTCTCTAGTTCTGGACTTTTAAGTGCGGAGATCATTGCAGATCTTTCTCAAATCACTACAGATCGTAGTTGGCGAGATGACAATGTATATGACGCCTTGGACGCAGGGAATCATCCAAATGCCGTATTCTCCTTGGTCGGGCCTCTAACACTTGATGACCCAGAAACAGAAGGAATAGAGCACCCGATTTCGGCAATGGGAGAACTCACAATCAAGGGCATCACTCAAGAAGTTTCTGTTGAACTTATTGCACAGAGAATCGGTCAAATTATTACTGTTACTGGCCAGTTCCCAATGATCTTCAGCGATTTTGGAGTGGAAGTCCCCACCGCACCCATAGTCGTATCTGTTGAAGATAACGGTCTAATCGAAGTCCAACTATTCCTCACCCCTGCATCTTAAGTAATCATGGCCACGGAATACCAAGAACGGGCTACACGAGTTAGCGAAGCTTGGACTGCTCTACCTTTTTATGCGCTAATCCGAACAGCGATTTTGGGAATCATGTGGCCCTATTTTCGAGTTAAAACCACTGGACGGAAAAATATTCCTAAAGACGGACCGACTATTCTCGCTCCCGTTCACCGATCAAATCTAGATGGGCTCTTTATGGCACCTCTAATGCGACGTCGAATGCGTTCTTTGGCTAAAGAGAGTTTATTTAAATCTCGCCCCTTGGCATGGGCTTTAGCATCTTTAGGAGGGTTTCCGGTTCGACGTGGAGCGGCTGATCGAGAATCAATACGTATAGCTCGGAATCTTTTATCAGAAGGAAACATTGTTCTTGTTTTCCCTGAAGGCACTCGACATGAAGGATCTCAAATCGCAGAGTTATTTGATGGAACCGCCTATTTAGCAGCTAAGACTGGATCAATAGTCGTTCCAGTAGGCATAAGCGGAACAGAAGAGGCGCTACCTTCAGGGGCTAAGTTTCCTCGACCTAAAAAAGTTCAAGTGGTTGTAGGCGAAGCGATCCAGCCGCCTGGATTAAAAGCAAAAAGAAGTGAACTTGCTGCGTGGACCAATCAATTATCAATGGCGCTTCAGAAAGCGCAGAATCAGGCCCTTGAATAAGAGAAGAATTCTCTGATCCAAGAAGCAATAATGTGACGATCTGATGGGGAGTCAAGAGAATTGTTAGCGGTCTCTAAAGAAGAATCATCAAAGAGGTGACTCCACTCATAATAGAGATCTCGAGTAAATTCGTTTGAAAATTCGGGATGAGGTTGCATAGAGAAAATATGGTCACCCTTGGTGAACATCGCTATTCCACAACTCTTATTACCCCCCACCAGCTTGCCGCCTTCAGGTAGTTTTGTGACCTCATCTTCGTGGCAGAAAGAGACAAGAGGAGAAGCTTCACTTGGAGTCATCCATGGTTCCAAACAAAGAATGTCCGTTGGTTGAGCGCCTATTCCCCAAACTTCTCGACGTCTCACTTCACCACCTAAGGCGTGAGCTAATGCTTGATGTCCGAAACAAATTCCTACTGTTGGGGCTTTGTTGATGTCTAACTCACGAAGAAAATCAAAAAGATTGAACATCCACGGCTCTAAAGCAGTGATTGAAGAACGAGACCCTCCAACTATCCAGCCTTGTTGTTCAAAAGGATCTTCTGGTAACTGGCCTTTCACCACGTCATACACAGAAATGCTGACGGTCTCTTCACTCGTTGTAAGAAGGTCAGAAAAAAATTTTTGATACCCGCCATAGTTTTTGTACAAAGAGTCTTGAATTTCGTCGTTTAATAAAAGACCTAAAGCTTTAGAACCCATGAAATAACTTTAGAAGTTCTAAAACCTTTACGGCGGGTTCGGGCTTTGACCATAAGTCATGAGAGGCTAAGACGATGCAGCAAAAAGCAATAATAGGCAGGGTAGCTGCACTACTTTCTGTTTTTTTACTTGCATCTGGCCCAAGCATCGTCAAGATTTCAGATCTACCAGAAATGACCTTTATTTTCTGGAGACTATTAGCAGCTGGCTTCGGTTACTGGATAGCTATGAGCCTAACTGGTGGAAAACTTGGGAAAAAGGCGCTTCGAAGTTCCCTAAAAGGCGGAATAGTTTTCGGCGTAAATTTAGTTTTTTTTGTTATGGCTATGCGAAGAACGAGCGCAGCGAACGCGGTAATGATCGGAGCGCTCCAACCTGTTGTTCTTCTCGGCGTAGCGGGTCGACTTTTCGGAGAGAAACCACCAAAAGTGGTTTATTTCTGGTCGCTAATAGCAATGGGTGGCGTCGCTTTCTTTACTTATGCATCGGACACTACCGGTGTGGCGACACGTCAAGGAGATCTATTAGCCCTGATAGGAATGCTCTTATTTAGTGCTTATTACGTCATATCTAAGCAAACTCGTGAAGAACTTGACTCAATGGTCTATCAATTAGGACTCACCATTGCAGCGGCTGTAACCATTATTCCGTTCGCGTTTGCTTTCGGACATGGAATAAGCCCACCAACGGGAGGCGAGTGGTGGCCAGTAATTCTCATGGCTCTGCTTCCTGGCGCAGGGCACTGGCTCACTAACTACGCTCATGCTCATGTTCCACTTGTAACAATGAGTCTCGTGAATCTTCTATTCACTGTTGTTGCTCCAATTTATGCTTGGATACTGGTTGAAGAGAAACTTGGAGGAGCACAAGCACTTGGTATGGCAGTCGTTTTGATTGCTCTCTCCCAAGTCGTGACCAAACCTATTGAATCGTCTAGTTAATGTTTAACAAAAATCAAAATAGACGAACGGCTAGTTCCTATTTTCAATTAAAGAGACTTAACTAGTGCAACGGGGGATCGCTTTTGGTTTAGGTGCCTATATCTGGTGGGGGTTCACTCCGGTTTATTGGAAGCAACTCAATCACATCCCTTCTTTAGATGTGACTTGCTTCCGCATGATATGGACGTTCGTTCTTTTATCAGGAGTTCACCTAGCCAGACACTCGTGGCAAGAGATTGCAGACCTTTTGAGAGACCGAAGGCAAAGATACTTACAAATCACCGCAGCGGGTCTTTTATCTACGAACTGGCTTGTGTTTGTTTGGGCAATAGGAGATGGCCAAGTAGTAGAGGCCAGCCTCGGTTATTTCATGAACCCACTAATCAATGTCTTATTGGGGTATTTATTCCTCGGAGAGAAATTCCGATCATCTCAAAAAATGTCAATTGGTTTAGCGCTAGCAGGTGTTCTTGTCTTGACTATCGCAGTTGGCTCAATCCCCGTCGTAGCTCTATATCTTGCTACAAGTTTTGGGTTCTACGGATTAGTGAAATCAAAAGTCGACCGTCCTGCACTGAACACTCTGACTGTTGAGGTCATGTTCATGTCCGTCCCAGCTCTCATTTACCTCATCCTCAGAGGAGTTGATGGTTACGGAGCAATGGGTTTGACGGTATATGCGGATAATTTATGGCTTATCTCAACAGGTATAGCAACATCCATACCTCTCTTGTTTTTCTCAGTTGCAGTTCAAAGAGTTCCTCTTGGAGTACTAGGGATGATGCAGTATGTAGCACCCACGACACAACTGATCCTTGGGGTGATTGTTTACAATGAAGTAATTGCCCAAGGAGAACTCGTGGGCTATTCCATCATTTGGGCGGCGGTCGCTTTATTTGCCATAGATGGTCTAGTTGCTTTGCGTCACAACAGCGAGAAGAATCTTTCAAACGTAGACTAGTGAGAGAACCTCACTAGCAAAAGCAGGCGCTTCTAATTCAAGCTTGTGACGGTTGAGGGAACGAGCTGCAATAACCGTAGCGCCATGTTCTTCAAGTAAAGAAGTCATCTTTTCTGCAGCATTTCCTGGGTTCAAAGCATGAGTCATGAAAGCCACAACTTTCTTATTCCAAAGTTTAGGAACCTTTTTTATTTTCCCAGAATCTCCTGGACGGTGACCTAGAAGTATCAGGCCATCAACCCAGGTTCCGACAAAAATCAAATCAGCGTCGGCTAACTCTTTGTAATCAATATTGCTAATCGGTCGAACTGTTACTTCAGCTCCTGAAGACTGAACAGCGCCTCCAATTAGTTCGGCAGCTCTTTTAGTGTTTCCAGTACGACTCTGGTGGAGCACAACAATCTTCATGCTTAGAGTCTGCCCGCAGCAAAGAGGGTTTTCACGCTTTAACTTCAAGAGCAGAAAGGTATTTCATAATTTCTGCACTAGTTAAACCCATTTCACTCATACCTGCCGCTAATACTGCACGATAAGACAGACTTGGTGGACCAGGTGGAGGTGGATGACTAGACCCAAGCGTGAGTGCTGGAATTCCAATAATTGGATCTAGAGAAATCAATAGATCAATCAATCCATTATTCGTTTTAAAAGCTTCGCCTGGTTCCGGAAACCTATCCGGGAAAGAGACTTCTCTTGTTTCTTTACGGTTTTCTTGAGCAACAATATCTGCGAGTTGCCCACGGGTTACCCGCCAAGCACGTCCAACTGCTGTGACCTTTTCTTCTAAAAGTGCTTTATGTGGACACCAAGCCACCCCTCCGTCCCACCGTTGGCTGTATCCCCCAAATCGAATCGGAAGAGAGATTTCCACTCTTCGATCATCTCGTGGAAAAGTTGGATCTTTTGCGCCTCTATGTTCTCCCCACAGAGACTCTTTTGTAGACCCTTCTAAGTACGCCAACATCCGTGCCGTGAGAAGATTGGACCCGTAAGCGACATACCAGACTTCCTCATCAGGGTTAGAAACTATTTGGTCGTTCACTGTGTAAAAAGTTTGTCCAAAGCCCGAGCTGCTGGGTCGTTTTCTGGTGGGTCTTCAGCGGGAATATAACCCAACCAAGTAAGACTGACATAATCCTTCATGACAGCACCACCATCAGTGTCTTCGGGCAAAGGTGAAGGATCACCCCAGTTCATATCTACTTTGTAGCTGCCTGAATGACCTGGTTTAGCTATAAGTTCTGCTTTTGACAACGAGCGCATCGGTTCAAATCCAATTTTAGTGTTACGCCATCCCGCCATTTCATTCAATGGCAAGTTTGGAACATTAACATTGAGAACAGAAGCTTCTTGAGGGGGATTTTCTATAACTGCAGAAGTAACAATTCTTGCAACTTCTGCAGCTGAGCTCCATATTTGTTTATCAAGAACCTCGCTAGCAGCTTGACCTTCAACGCCCCAATCAGTGACAGCTTGACTAATTGCAATTCCGGTTACACCCCCATTGCGTGCTGTAAGAGCAGCCCCAATAGTTCCTGAATGATAAACAGACCTGCCGACGTTAATCCCCGGGTTTATTCCGGACACCACTAAGTCAAACGGCTCTCCGAATAAGCCAAGTCGCGCATAGATGATGCAAAGACCCGGAGGTCCACTTACGGACCACGAAGTTTCAATACCGTCTATATGAGCATCATGAACTTCTGGACGAATGAGATGCACAGAGCCCAGAGCTGCACCAGCACCTGAGTACTCTCTATCAGGAGCAACTACGGTCACATCACCAAGCCCTGTTAAAGAACGAGCTAACTCATGGAGCCCTAAAGAGTCAATGCCATCATCGTTAGTTACCAAAATACGCATAGAGACGACAGTAGCCCGAAGAAATGAACAACTGGTATATAGATCATTAATTCATTAATCGCTTATATGGAGCGAGCTACTCAACTTCTCCCACAAAGCCATTAGACGAGCCGCTTCATCTTTCGCATTATTATGCGCTGTAACTGCTCTATCAACATTTTCTGGATCTTGATAAAGATCAGAACTAGCGAGCGCTTCTTGAGCCGCTAAGACTTCAGCTTCCGCCAACTCCCATTCCTGCTCAACCTTCTGGAGGCGACGTTTTATTTTTAAAGCATCGTCGCTTGGCTTTTTCTTCTTTGTGGAGGGTCCAACTTTTTGTGGAGAATTTTCAACGGATTTTGAAGAACTCTCTTGTCCAGGAAATAGAACATGATCTGGGACTCCGTCATGCCAGGAAGTCACACCGTCACGCACTTCTACTAGCGAATCAGCGACCGAGCGAATCAAGTGCCTATCGTGAGTTATCAAAATGACAGTCCCCGGATAAACATTCAAGGCATCTTCTAAGACATCACAACTAGGTAAATCAAGATGATTAGTCGGCTCATCAAGAATTAAAAGATTCACTGGCATAGCTAAAGTTTTAGCCAAAGCTAATCGAGTCTGTTCTCCTCCGGAGAGGTCTCCTACTTTCCTGTCTGCTGCCTCTTCACGGAATCCAAAAGAAGCTAAGTATGTTCTAAGATTACGGCCATCGGTTTCAACCCCTGGTACTGTCCGTAATTCTTCAAGCACTGAGCGCTTTTCATCAAGAATTTCTGTTTGCAACTGGTTAAAACTTGATAAGTCAACGTTAGTGCCAAGTTTCAAATCACCTTTCAGAGGTGCTAGTTGACCGGTGAGTAGTTTCACCAAGGTGGTTTTCCCGGCACCGTTTGGTCCGACTAAAGCAACTGTGCTGCCGCGCTCAACAGAAAAGGAAACTTCCTGCAGAACGACGTCCTCGTCGTAACCAGCCGTAACTTCATTAAGTTCAGCAACTAAACGCGATGAACGGCGGGGAGAAGGAAACCCAAATCGGATTTTTTGATCTCCAACGTCTTCCACAACGATTTTTTCCATTTTGTCTAATGCTTTAATCCTGCTTTGTACCTGTCGTGCTTTGGTTGCCTTATAGCGAAACCGTTCAATAAATTGCTCTGTTTTCTCAATTTGACGGGTTTGTTGTGCCGCTGCCGCACGTTTCGAGGCAAGTAATTCTTCTCGAGCTACAACAAAATCTGCGAATCCTCCTACATATTCAGAGACATGAGTACCAGAGAGTTCTAGTATTCGATTCGCTACGCCATCGATAAAATCTCGATCGTGACTGACAAACAAAAGACCTTTATGCCAGTTTTTTAAATGTTCTTCAAGCCAGTTAACTGAATCAATGTCTAAGTGATTTGTTGGCTCGTCCATTACTAAAAGATCAGGAGAGGAGAGGAGTAGTCTGGCGAGAGCAATTCTCATTCTCCAACCGCCAGACATTTCACCCATTGGCCGTTCATGGTCTTCCGGACTGAAGCCGAGACCAGAAAGAATTCGGTGCGCATCAGACTCTGTTGAATAACCACCGATTTGTTCAAAACGTGACTGGGCTTCGCCTAAGGCCCTTAAATGCCGAGCCTGTTCATGACCTGAACTACAAGCAACCAGATTCCCTAATTTCTCAATTTCGCCACTTAGGTGAGTGACCTGTTCAGCTCCCAACATCACCTGCTGGAAAACTGATCTTCCAGTTTCCGGGGGAAGCTCTTGAGGGAGATATCCGACTCGAAGCTCTTTTGGCCGGTGAACTTTTCCTTGGTCTGGAGATTGAATTCCCACCAAAATTTCCAACAAGGTAGTTTTCCCAGTTCCATTTCCTCCAACTAGAGCAACTTTTCTGCCAGGACCAAGTTGAAGCGAAACATTCGAAAAAAGCGTACGTGGGCCGAAAGATCTAGATAATTCTGAAGCGGTCAGCATAAAACAAATTCAGATAGTTGGAGGGTCCCAGCGAACCACAGCAGCAGCAGAAGTCATCCCAGCTCCAAAACCAACTAAAAGTATCAGATCGCCAGAATCGACCCTTTCAGCATTGAGGGCGTCAACGAGAGCTAGTGGGATAGAAGCTGCTGATGTGTTACCGGTATAATTTAAGACCAACGCGGCTTTTTCAATCGAAATATCTAGACGTTTCAAAGCCGCTTCAATTATGCGAACGTTTGCTTGATGTGGAACAACTAACTTTATCTGATCAGAAGTTACACCTGCTTTATCCATAGCATTTATAGCTGCAGCCTCCATAGCAAGAACAGCTTTACGAAAAACTGCTTGTCCATCCATCACTATGTTGTCGCCATGTTCACAATAAAGAAGATCTGCTGCATCTCCACTGGACATCAAATCCCAACCAAGCAAAGAGGGCTTGTCAGCAGAATTTTCAACAATAACTGCACCTGCTCCGTCACCAAAGAGAATACAAGTACCACGGTCCTCCCAATTAGTAATTGAACTTAGAGAGTCGCTGCCAATAACTAGGATTCGTTCCATGCCGCCCTGAATGAATTGCATTGCAGTCACGAGGCCATAAACGAAACCAGAACACGCAGCATTGAGATCAAAGGCCCCGCAACTCAAACCGAGACTATCTTGAATCACAGAAGCGCTAGCAGGAATTTGCTGATCTGGAGAAGTAGTAGCTAATAAAAGAAGGTCAATTTGATCAGGAGAAACTCCAGCCATCTTCATAGCTTCAAGCGCAGCAGCAGCAGACATTTCAGTTACTTTGCCATCAATATGTCTAGTTTTTATACCTGTTCGAGCAGTAATCCATTCATCAGAAGTATCTACCATCTGAGCAAGTTCGTCGTTGGTCAGCACCCGATCAGGCAAATTAGTAGCCCATCCAGTTATTCGTCCATATGACATATCGTGCGCTCTTTACTGAGGAGAAGTTTTCTTACTCTCACCACGCTACCTCAGACAAGAGGAAGGTAGGGTCTGCTGAGTTATGAATGATCACGAACTAGCCGGCCTACTGGCCCAAGAAACAGGTTCTCTGCTACTAGAGGTAAGAGAAAAAGCTTTTGCATCTGGCAGATCTGGAAAAGAAGTTCAAATGCTTGGAGATCGTTTATCACATGAATATTTAGTTCAGAAGCTTGCTGAATTTCGGCCAGATGACGCAGTTTTGTCTGAAGAGGGAACCGATGACCTTGAGAGACTTAAAGCTCAACGTACATGGATAGTGGATCCACTCGATGGCACTCGAGATTATGCATATCCCGACAGTAGGGAATGGGCAGTACATGTTGCCTTAGTAGTTGAGGGGCAACCCGTTGCGGCAGCGGTAGCTCTTCCAGCAGATAATCATCTTTTTGGAACAAATCAGACTCCGTTTCATTTTCCCCCAGCCCGACAAGAACCGATCGTCATCACTAGCCGAAGTCAATGGGGAGAAGCTGAAGAAGTAGCGAGAGCTATTGGTGGAACAGCCCAAGCATGTGGATCTGCCGGGTTTAAAGCCATGGCAGTGGTATCGGGAGCAGTTGATGTTTATGTGCACCCCAGTGGTCTTTACGAATGGGATACTTGTGCTCCGGCGGCAGTAGCAGAGGCAGCCGGGTTCGACGTTAGTGGAGTAGATGGTGAACGTCTTCATTTTAATAAACCCCGTCCAGTTGTGGCAGGGCTTTTGATCTCTCGTCCTGAATACACAGAAGTGGTAAAAGAAACTCTTCGCTGGTGATTTATTAAAAGGTGTAATTTTCTAAAATTTTAAGGTAATCTTTCTGTACCTTATGCAAGGCGAAGCTGGTGTGAATCCAGCGCTGTCCCGCAACTGTGTACTCAAATTTTGAGTGAGCCAGGTCGACCTTCATAGGGCTTCGGCAAAAATTCTCGCGGAAGAGCGGCTGCTGACAGTTTCCCCTGTCACCCCGTTTTGACGAGGTATAGACAGGAGAAAAATGTTTAATTTACGGTTCTATACAAAGCGAATCGTGGTTGTAATGGCAATGCTATTTACAACAGTTCTAGGATCTGCTTGTAGTTCTCAGCAAGGTTCTGAAGTAATCGCAATTTCGGCAAATTCGGAAACTACAACTACGACAGAAGTAGTTCTTGAGACTACGACCACAACAGAGGCTGAATCTTTGGATGAGCCTTCAGCGCCAGACTACCCCCAAGCCATCATCTCATTGTCGGCAACAGCGACAGAGATACTCTTTGCTATAGGAGCGGGAGACCAGGTAATTGCGGTTGATGAATATTCAACGTACCCCGCAGAAGCACCAATGACAGATTTGTCAGGCTTCACTCCTAATGTTGAAGCAATAGCAGAATATGGACCTGATCTAGTGGTCATTTCTTATGACCCAGGAGATCTTGTTGCAGGTTTGGAACTTCTAGATATAGAGGTGTTGATACAGGGAACAGCTTCATCTCTTGAAGGAACTTATTCTCAAATATCTGAATTAGGAGAAAAAACTGGGCATTCTGAAACTGCAGAAGAACTAAATGAGTCTATTGTTTCAGACCTAGCTTCTCTGGCTGAAGATCCAGTAGGAGCAGGTCTAACTTATTTCCATGAGGTTGACAACACTCTTTACACGGCAACCTCTTCAACTTTCATTGGCCAACTCTATGCACTTTTAGGGTTAGAAAATATTGCAGATCCTGCAGACGACCAAGGATTCGGGTACCCGCAACTATCTCCAGAATACATAATTAGCGCCAACCCAGATTTAATCTTTCTCGCTGATGCAGAATGGGGAGAGTCGGTAGAGACTTTAGCTGAACGACCAGGATGGCCAGAACTAACTGCCGTACAAAATAATCGAGTTGTTGAGTTAGATGAGACTTCTGGGCGTTGGGGCCCTCGAGTTGTTGACTTCTTAACTCAAATACATACTGCAATAACAGATTTAATGAATTAAGTTAGTCAAAATATGAGACCTTCAATCCAAGTCAACGATTCGGAAAAACATGAAGGTCCAGCAAAACTAAAAATCTGGTGGCTAGTTGTAGCCATCTTGGCTGCAGGAACAGTTGTTGCACTAGGTCTGATACTAGGCCCGGCTTCTCTTGGAGTCAGAGAAGTATTAGTTGAAATGTTAGATCGGTTACCCTATATCGATACTGATTCAGGGCTATCAGCACGCGAACAAGCAATTGTGTGGGAAATTCGCCTTCCGCGGGTGGTTTTAGGATTACTTGTGGGATCAATGTTGGCTACGGCTGGTGCCTCATATCAAGGAGTATTTCGCAATCCTCTAGCCGATCCTTATCTCCTAGGGGTTGCAGCTGGAGCAGGATTTGGAGCAACCGTTGCAATTGTTTCAGGCCTTGGTGACGGTATAGGAACTTTTGATGCTGTTCCAATGCTGGCTTTTGCGGGGGCCCTTATAGCTGTAACACTCACTTACTTAGTTGGATTTTCTGCAGGACGTATTGATCCAGTGACAAGTTTGGTACTAGCAGGCGTAGCAGTAGCAAGTTTTTTTACTGCAGTTCAGACATTTGTGCAACAGCGTGATTCCGAAACGATTCGTCAAGTCTATTTCTTTGTACTCGGCCAACTTCGGACTGCTGGATGGGACGAAGTGGTACTCGTTTCTCCGTATGTTGGACCCTGTCTGCTCATCTTATTGTTGTTAAGACGACGGCTAGATGTTCTCGGAGTTGGTGACGAAGAAGCCGGATCATTGGGTGTAGATGTTCGGCTGGTTCGGTTGACGGCAGTGTTGGCGGCATCATTAGGAACTGCCGCTGTTGTTGCAGTAAGTGGACTCATTGGCTTTGTTGGCATCATCGTTCCTCATACCATTAGGCTCATTTTTGGTTTCAGCTATAGAGTGATTCTGCCTTTAACAGTTCTATTTGGTGGAGCATTTCTAGTTGGAGCAGATTTAGTAGCCCGGCTGACTCTTGAGCCTGCAGAAATTCCGATTGGGGTTGTTACTGCCTTCTTGGGGGCACCATTTTTTGTCATAGTTCTTCGGACTTCTAGGCGGCTCTGATGGAAACAATTTCTTGCAGATCTCTTCGCGTGAATTTTGGTGTAACTGAAGTTTTACGCGGGATTAACTTAGAGGTACCAAAAGGTGGATGGACAACAATTGTAGGTCCAAACGGTTCAGGAAAAACGACGCTTCTTCGCGCTATTGCAGGACTTCAAAAATCCCAGGGTTTGATACAAATTAACGGACATGCTCTTGGTGCTTACAGTCGTAAAGAGGTCGCTAAACAGATAGCAATCGTCCCTCAGCAGCCAGTTATCCCACATGGCATGAAAGTCCTTGATTACGTGCTTTTAGGACGAACTTCGCATCTTGGGTTCTTTGAAACTGAAAAAAAGTCTGACATAGAAAAGGCGCATTCAGCGCTAGATGAGCTTGACGTCGGTTTTGCTGAGTCAAGAACGATGGGTACCTTGTCCGGAGGAGAGATACAAAGAGTAGTTGTGGCGAGAGCTTTGACACAAGGATCTCCAGTCTTATTGCTAGATGAGCCAACCACTGCATTAGATATAGGTCATCAGCAAGAGATGTTGGAAGCAGTGGACGGATTGAGGCAACGCCGTGACTTGACGGTTTTAGCAACAATGCATGATCTGACTCTTGCTGGCCAATATGCAGATTCTCTAATTCTGCTAGAACGTGGCGAAGCGGTTGCTTCAGGAACGCCACAAGAGGTATTGACTGAAGAACAGGTCACTCAACATTATGGAGCTTCAATAAAAGTTATCGATGATGGTTTTGGCCCCATTGTTACGCCCGTAAGGAGAAAAACTAATTTGCCAGAGTAATTAGTCCGTAATGTCCGTCAAATCTTCGATATAAAATCTGCCCTCTTCCATTTTGTGAGTCAGCGAAGAAAACAAAAGGTTCTTCTCCAACGGCTAGCAAAGCTTTGGCTTCGGCTAGGGGGAGATGGTTAAGAACTAGTGGGCTAGGGAGAATAGGAGGTCTTGTATTTCCAGGAAGAGTTTCTCCAGCTGTTACAGGCATTGCGTATAACTTTCCACCTCCGTTTCGATAGACCACTCTGTCAATATTCTGATCACAGTCAAAAAAGAGATAAAAGTCATGATCTAATTGATCCATCTCATCAGCAGCTTCTTCTAAACTGATAGGCCGCATAGCTAAACTCTTGTGTCTAACTACTTCACGTTCATCGATGGGGATTGTTGAATACCCAGGGACTTGCCCGCGTTCCTCTGAACTCGTTTCATGGCGGTCAGTTTCCTGTCTTGCTGTTCGGCGTAAGCGATTGAGAGTTTGTTTACGTCTATCCTCAAAACGTTTACGTCTTCTCCTGAGGCGTCTACTTATTTTGTCAACCAGTAAGTCGACAGCTTCAGTCATTGAGCGCCCGGTAGCGTGGGCGCGAATAGGAGTTCCGTTCAGATCTAATGAAGCTTCGGCTATTGCTGGTAACTCCAGTTTAGACTTTGAACGAATCTTGAGTTTCACTACTGCAGCAATTACAGGTTCGTGTCCGAACTCGCATAGGTGTCGGATTTTTGTTAGAGCATTCTCTCTATCTTTAGATTCAACATCTCCAATAGTAAGGAGATCGATATCACAAATATCATGCGGCTTAACCAAGTCATTCCCCCAATTCAGAATTTATATTTTGATGTAACTGATCTTCGCGTATTTATCCACCGATGTCATGTAAATTCGGTACAGAATTCATAGATGAGCATTTTGTTATCTGAAGCACTTGGTTTATCCCCTCGCGAAATGGTTTGCACCGTCGGAGGAGGAGGTAAAACAACAATGGTTCTAACCCTTGCTTCAGAGGCGTTAGCAGCCCATCATCCAGTAGTAGTGACAACCACAACCAAGATGGGACTAAATGAATCCAGCGGACTTATTTCAGTTAGTGGCGATAATCCGCTGCAGGAAAGCCAAGCGGTTCGTTGGATAGGGAAAATTGAGGGCAAAAGAGTTCTTGGCCGCAGAAAAGAAGAGATAGATGTATTTTTCTCAAATTTTTCAGGGTGGCTTCTTGTTGAATCAGATGGCGCTCGACGTCGACCGATAAAAGCGCCAGCAGATCATGAACCATCTATACCGGCACAGGCAACTGTAGTGGTGTTAAACATTGGACTTGACGCAATAGGGAAGCCGATTATTGATGTAGCTCACCGGCCAGAGATAATGGCAAAGATACTAAGGGAAAATATTGATGCTCCAATCACTCCTGAAATGGTCGCGTCTTTAGTGATTCATGATTTAGGAGGCAAAAGACAGATCCCAGACTCTTCTCGGTTTCTACTGGCATTAACTAAGTGCACTGAAGAACGTGAAGTTTTTGCTAACCAAGTAATAGACATTCTTCTTGAGAAAAGAGAATCCCCTGAAAGGGCAATTTTAATTGGAGAACCTGGAGAGGTTATAAAGTCCGAAATTCTTATGTAATTTCCACAGAAGTTGTGACTTGGTTATAAAAATCATTTCCTTTATCGTCAATAACGATGAAGGCCGGAAAGTCTTCAACAACAATACGCCATATAGCTTCCATTCCTAATTCCGAATATTCAAGCACTTCAACTTTTTTGATGGAATCTTTTGCTAAGCGCGCTGCCGGACCCCCAATGGACCCAAGATAAAACCCTCCGTGTCGTGAACAAGACTCCGAGACCTGAGTTGATCGGTTACCTTTAGCAAGCATCACTAAACTTCCACCAACAGATTGGAATCGTTCAACGTATGGGTCCATACGTCCCGCAGTCGTTGGCCCAAAAGAACCCGATGCATATCCCTCCGGCGTCTTTGCTGGGCCAGCGTAGTAAACAGGGTGATTTTTTAAATAGTCCGGCATTTCTTCACCAGAATCAAGCAATTCAGCAATTTTTGCATGAGCAATATCTCTAGCTACTACAAGAGTTCCTGTAAGTGAAAGACGTGTAGTCACTGGATGCTTGGACAGCTCGTTCTGTATCGCTGCCATTGGCTGATCAAGATTAATCGGAATTACTTCATCTGTAAGTTCGTTGCCAACTACCTCGGGAAGGAAACGCGCAGGATCCTCTTCAAGAACTTCGAGAAACACTCCATCTTTAGTAATTTTTCCTAATGCCTGTCGATCTGCTGAGCAAGAAACAGCGATACCAACAGGATTTGAAGCACCATGACGAGGTAAACGAATCACTCGAACATCATGACAAAAGTATTTACCTCCAAATTGCGCTCCAATACCAAAATTGCGTGTCATTTCTAAAACACGTTCTTCCCAATCCAAATCGCGGAAAGCATGCCCGGAAATAGTTCCAGATGTAGGCAAGTTATCGAGGTAATGTGCCGACGCGTATTTGGCGACTTTCAAAGTATGTTCTGCTGAAGTGCCACCAATAACAACAGCTAAGTGGTAAGGAGGGCAAGCAGATGTGCCTAGATTCCGAAGCTTCTCTTCAAGAAATACACTTAAACTTTCAGGATTTAGTAGAGCCTTTGTTTCTTGGTAAAGAAAACTCTTATTTGCTGATCCGCCACCTTTGGCCATAAAAAGAAACTTGTATTCTTCTCCATGGGTGGACTCAATCTCAATTTGAGCTGGCAAATTATTGTTCGTGTTTTCCTCTGTGAACATATCCAGAGGAGCTAACTGAGAGTATCTGAGATTGCTATTTTGATAGGTGTCATATATCCCGCGTGATATTTCTTCTCGATCGTCGCCTTCTGTTAGAACCTGCTGTCCTTTCTTGGCGGACACAATCGCGGTGCCGGTATCTTGACAAGAGGGAAGTACCCCACCTGCCGCAATACAAGCATTCTGAAGTAATTCAGTAGCAACAAACCGGTCGTTGGTAGAAGCTTCAGGATCATCAAGGATTGCTGCCACTTGCGATAAGTGCTCGGGACGCAAAAGATGTGCTATGTCGCGCATGGCAGTAGCGGTTAATAAACGGATTGCTTCGTTGCTGACTTCCAAGAACTCTTTCCCGTGAGGGCCTTCAACTAGTTGGACTCCTTCGTCAGAGATTTTTCGAAAATTCGTTGTTGTATAGGGGTCACTAGTAAGTGGCAACAAATCAGTGAAGTTGAACTTCGCTTCATTCATAAACACAACGGTAGCGCTGTGTTAAGCAACACTGGGGTTAATTAGAAGATAACTCTGAAACGATAGGAGCCCAGAACTCAAGATTTAAGTGTCGAGAAACAGAATAGAAGGTCATTCTGTCAACACAATCACCCCAACGAGCGGTAATTCGGCTAGCAATTTGATCGGGTTCACCGACTATGGCAAAAGTTTCAAGTATCTCATCATCAATAAGATCCCCCATGGCGACCCACTCGCCTTTCTTTGAAAGAGTGTTCAATTCGGTTTGAAGATCACCCCATCCATGCATATCTAAAACAGGTCTATAAGCCGGAGTAGACGCATAAAAAGCGATTTGTTGACGAATTCCTCTAGCGGCATCTTCCATTTCGTCTTCGTTTCGTCCAGTGACAATAAATCCAGGTCCAGAAATTTCAAAGTCGGCAAGGGTTCGTCCCGAAGCAGCTAAGCCTTTTTCTAATGCCGGCAGAGTTACTTCACGCAAGTACGCCTCTGTGGAGAAACTATGACAGACGATGCCGTCACATACTTCGCCGGCAACTTCAGTCATCATCGGTCCAACAGCAGAAATAAAAATCTTTGGTATGCCCGACGGATTGGGACCAGGATTGAAGAAAGGGGTCATAAGGGTGTGTTGATAAAATTCGCCACGAAAGTTAAGCCGTTCCCCGGTTTCCCACGCATCCCAGATAGTCCGGGTAGCTAGGATCATTTCCCGCATTCGAGCTGCAGGCCGAGACCATTCCATGGAAAAACGCTTAGTTATATGCGGTTTAATCTGAGTACCTAACCCAAGAATAAATCGTCCGCCACTATACCTCTGTAGGTCATATCCCAAATTCGCTAGAAGCATAGGGTTACGAGCGAAACCCACTGCAATCCCTGTTCCAAGTTCAATACTTTCCGTATGCTCAGCTGCGATCATATGCGGTAGAAACGGGTCATGGCTTGTTTCTGCAGTCCACGCACCCGCATACCCACCCGCTTCAATTTCTTTAGCAGCAGCAGCTATTTCAGAGAACCCACCACTGTTAGAGGTGGGTAAGGCCATTGGTAATCCACTATCAATCTTCATGACAAAACCATAGCGCAGAGAGAAACCGGCGATATGGTCCGGACATATGGAACTTATTTTGATTCGACATGGCTTACCCGTAAGAGTTGACAACTCTGACACCGGTGAAGAAGCTGACCCTTCTCTTTCTCCTTTAGGGGAGCGTCAAGCTCAGGCACTCGCTGACTGGTTAATTGAAGGACCCGGAGCACAAAAAGTTGATGCAATTTACTCGAGTCCCAAAAAACGAGCATTCGAGACAGTGCAACCTTTAGCAAACGGCCTAGGACAAGAAATAACTATTGAGCCGCGAGTAGTCGAATACGATGCTGGAGAAACTGCGTACATCCCCATTGAAGAAATCAAAGGAGAGCCCGAATGGTATGAAATGATCGCAGCAGGCATACCCGACCCCAAAGCTTTCCAAGAACAGGTAATAGATGGGCTTGAATCAATTATTTCAAACCACTCTGGCGACAGGGTAGTGGTTGGTTGCCACGGAGGGGTTATAGCGGTTTATCTCGCTCATCTCATGGGAGTAAGGCAGCCATTATTTTTTGAGGCGCACTACACCTCAATAAATAGAGTGATGGGAGCCTCAACCGGTGAACGAAGCGTTGTCTCAATGAACGAACTTGGTCACCTACAAGTAGCTAATGTTCCGCTTTCCTCTCACCCGAAAAGTTAATCTAATTCGGGGAAATTTTTGAAATAATCTAAGGCTTCTGGATTTGCAAGCGACTCAACATTAGAAATAGGAAGTCCTTCAATAACGTTCTTTACCGCGAGTTCAACAAGCTTCCCTGATCTTGTGCGAGGAAGATCAGGAACATTCAAAATTATGGCTGGCACATGCCGGGGAGAAGCGCCGTCACGAATTGACTGACGGAGACGGTTCGCTAAGGAGTCATCAAATAAAAATCCATCAGCAACCACTACAAAGAGAATAATTCTGACATCACTCATCCAGGATTGCCCTACAGCAAGGCTTTCTGAAATTTCATCAAAAAGATCAACTCTTCGATATATCTCTGAAGTTCCTATACGGACTCCACCAGGGTTGAGCGTTGCATCAGACCTCCCAAGAATAATGAAGCCACCTGCTGCAGTTTTCTCAGCAAAATCACCTTGATGCCACAGACCTGGAAACTTTTCAAAATAAGTGGATTTATAACTAATATCTTCTGGATCATTCCAGAAACCTATAGGCATAGAAGGAAATGCTGATTTACACACCAATTCACCTTGAACACCAACATCAACTGAACTTCCATCATCATTTAGAACTTCTATATCTTGACCAAGAATTGGTCCTTGTATCTGTCCAGCAAAAACTGGCTTATTAGGGTTACCTCCTACTAAACACCCACAAAGGTCTGTTCCCCCAGAAATTGAAGCGAGATGAACATCTTCTTTCCATCTTTCATAAACATGGGTAAAACTTTCTGGACTAAGAGGGCTCCCAGTGGAACAGATCGTTCGTAGAGTCTTTAAGTCATGAGTTTCTATCGGACGCAAACCTGCGGAAGAAACAGAGTCAATGAATTTAGCTGAAACGCCTAAAAGAGTTATGCCGTTTTGGTCTACTAAATCAAATAATCGTGATCCATCCGGGTAAAAAGGGGACCCATCAAAAACAATAAGTGTGGCTTCTGCAGCCAACCCAGCTGCTAGCCAATTCCACATCATCCATCCAGCAGTAGTGAAGTAGAAAACACGATCTCCTGGACGAACATCACAATGTAGACGATGTTCTACAAGATGTTTGAGAAGCAAGCCACCTGCTCTATGAACAATGCACTTCGGAGCCCCAGTTGTGCCAGAAGAATACAGAATATAGAGAGGGTGATCGAATGGAAGATTTGTGAAAGAAACTTCTTTCGGTTCAAATAAAGAACGAAACTCTTCAAAAGTCTTACATTCTCCTAACAGAGAGACTTCACTTTCGTCATCTGAAACAACTACAACTTGCTCCACGCTTGGGAGCTCTTTTGTGACATCAATAATTTTTTCAATCAAACTAAATTGTCGACCACCGTACTGATAACTAGTAGTAGTAAAGAGAACCTTTGGTTTTATTTGGCCAAATCGATCAAGCACGCCCTTTGATCCGAAGTCTGGAGACACCGAAGAGAAGACAGCTCCGATTGATGCACAAGCAAGCATTACAGCATAAATCTCTATTCCGTTTGGCAACCAAGCAGCGACTCGGTCTTTTTCTGTGACTCCTAAAGCTCGCAAGGATTGTTGGAGTTGTGAGACAAGGCCATGTAGTTCAGCCCAAGAAACTTGATCTGAGAGTCCATCCTCCGAGTAAGAAATTATCGCTGGAGCATCGTCCGAGCGACGTAATAAATTTCTGGCGTAGTTCAAAGAAGATCCAGAAAAAAACCTTGCTTCAAATAGATCAGACCCAGATGAAAATGCTGGACTCTCTCCACGTTCTCCGATTACCTGAAAGTGTCGCCAAACCAGATCCCAAAATTCGGATGGATTTTTTACAGACCATTCATGCAGATCTTCTTCTGGAATACCAGCGGCAGCAGAAAATAAAGTCATTTGGCTAGAGCCTGATTTCTCATGAGACGGGGCCCATAAATAATTATCCATCGCCGACGAGCGTAGTCAGAGTTGAACGAGCCACAATAGATGAGTGAATAAAAAAATAGAATCTCAAGGCTTATGGTTTGAAGAGTTAACAGTCGGATTAGTGATTCAGCATGATATAAAACACACAGTTTTGGAATCCGAGAATGAAGATTTTTGTCTGAAAACGCATAACCCTCAGCCTTTACACCTGGATCCCAAGTTTGCGGCTACAACGGTTTTTGGACAGCGAATAGTCAATAGTTTGCTTACTTTAAGCTTGGCAGTCGGGGTAAGTGTTCGAGATACAACTCTTGGAACCACCGTGGCAAATCTCGGATTTGAGGAAACAACTTTCCCTAATCCAGTCTTTTTAGATGACACTTTGTCATTTGAGACAGAAGTTGTTGATTCTCGAGCATCTTCTTCTCGACCGGAAACTGGAATTGTTACTTTTGAACACCGTGTATTCAATCAAATGGGAAATTTGGTTTGTCGTTGCCGTAGAAACGCTTTGATGCATCGAAGACCTTCAACTCAAAAGCCGGTGGGGGGTACTGATGTCTAATCGAAGTGAAATGCATTTAAAAAGCTTGAAGATTAGCACTAGTTCAGCGAGTTGGAATTCAGCCGGATTTCACATAACGGAAGTTAAGCCAAAAATTTCTGCTTGTGTCCTCAATGGCGTTCTACTTGAGTTTGATAATGAGCCTAGTGAGCAGGGAATTTATGCCATCGGAACAGAAAGCATTGATGGAGACATCGATGGGCTGAATTTTTTTATCGAGTCAACTGAAGTTAAAGAAACTCATTTGGATTCAAGGCACCCAAATTTTGTCAGTCGAATAGACCATCTTGTAGTCACAACCTCGGACTGTGACCGAACAACGAAAGCATTCGAAGAGGCAGGTATTGAAGTTCGTCGAGTTAGAAACTTTAGCCTTGGCACAACAGGAATGAGGCAAACATTTTTTTGGCTAGGTGACGTAATCCTTGAACTCGTTGGACCTGAAGTCAAGAGTGATGATGAATTAACAAAAATCTGGGGCCTAGCTCTTATTTCTGAAGAAATAGAAAAAACTGTTGATTTTCTTGGAGACTTTGCGACTCCACTCAAACCCGCAGTTCAACCAGGCCGGCTAATCACAACAATAAAGACAAAGGTTCTAGGCATAGATGATGCTTTAGCTATTATGACTCCCCATAAAAACAGGGGATAACTTTACTCTAGATATTCTCATTCATTCCCAATAGCGTCTAGAATCTAATTTATGGGCTACTCCAAATCAGAGATTGAAGAGATCCACATCACCGTGGGCCGTAGATTGCATGCCGCAAAAATGCGTTACAGCAGATCCCGGTATGCCGTGGTGAAGGTTCTTCTGGAAGGTGGCCGGCCAATGACGCTGCCAGAGATACTTGAAGAAGGAAAGACTCACGGACTGGCACAAAGTTCTGCATACAGGAATCTCAGCGAAATGTCGGAGATAGGAGTCGTTCGACATCTGCACTCTGGTGATGACCACGGTCGGTTTGAGTTAGATGAATCTTTGACTGGACACCATCATCACCTTGAATGCACTGAATGTGGTCGTTTAGAAGATTTCGTGGTACCAGAAGAATTCGAACAAATCATAAAGGATTTAGTTAAAGCAACTGAGCAGCAAGGATTTATAGCTGGTAGTCACCGCTTTGACGTACTCGGACGATGTCTAGAATGTGTTTAATTCATGTCTCAAAAACGTCAAGCTGCACGAGTGGTTCTATTAAACCAATCCAACGAAATTTTTCTTATTCATTCTGAAGACCCTATTGACCCTTTCAAACCATCTTGGTGGGAAATTCCAGGCGGAGGAGTCGGGTGGGGAGAAGATTCTGCTACAGCCGCCGCAAGAGAGTTATGGGAAGAAACTGGAATAGAAGCAGAAATGGGACCGGTGATATGGACACAGCAAGTCCAGTTCACTTTCGGACCCTACTTCTTCGACAACGATGAAAAAATTCATATTGCATGGTGTGACGGAGGAGAGTACCAGCCAAAACATCTTGAAGCATTGGAGGCAGCGGCGTTCATAGAAGCTCAATGGTGGTCTGTGGAAGATTTATTGTCTTCAGATTTTCCTGTTTTGCCTGAACGTCTAAGAGAATTTTTCCCTGATCTAACTCAAGGGAACATCCCCTCCACGCCTATAGATATTTCTCCTAAGAACTCTGATTAAGGTCTTCGATCAGTCCCGCTATGCCACGCGTGACCATTTTTGAAGTCAAATAAGCCATCTCTTCAGCAGGTTTTCTCTGCCCGTCCTGCATCCAGTGACGGAGAACCCCCAAAATTAAACCAAATGCTCCGGAAGCCGCGGCAACTGATTTTTCAATATCGAAATTTACTGAAAAGTTTTTAGCCAAACGCAAAGTCATGTTGTCTTGTATTTTCCGAAGCTCATCTCTAACTTCTGCGTCTTGGATATCTGCCCTTCCATAAAGAAAGTTGAAAGCATCTGGATTATTTTCAAAGAATTTAAAGAACCCTGATATCCCTAACTCAGCCCATTCCAAAGGACCGCTAGAAGATTTGCGGTGTGAATCAATCGAGTCCTGAACTTGAACCAAAATTTCACGCAGAACTGAGAAATACATTTCTTGCTTTGATTCAAAATGTTGATATAAAACCGGCTTTGTTACCCCGGCTTTTGCAGCCAAGTCATTCATTGATGTTTCGTGGTACCCCTGACGAGCAAAAACATGCAAAGCAGTTTCTAATAGTTGTTGACGACGTTCAGAAGCAGGAAGCCGCACAACCGTTGAACTATTAGCCATACTTTCAACGTAGTCAGGAAGAGGAACCCATTTCTTATTGGGTAGAAATTATTCTTTGTCTAAATCATCTGCTGCTTTTACCGCATGATGCAAAACAATAGATGGGGCAAGAAAAAATGAACCGCATATAAGCAAAATAACTAACGAAATAGCTACAGCATTTGTAAAACTTGTCATGAAACCAATAGCAAAAATGACAAGCGCAATAAGAAAGGAGCAGTATCCACAGCGCTGCCCTACTTGAGCTAGTCGCGCTAACCGCTTTCTTTGAAGAAGAACAGGGTCATCAGGAAGAGACATGAGTCCAGCCTGCCTCAATGATCAGGTTCTCCAAACGTTGAGACATTTTTTTAAAAGAAAGCTCGCGTGAAGCTACTTTATGGTTGTGCTCTAGAAGAATATTCAATCCATCTGAATCATTTAATCTCTCACGCATGGCTCCAGTATCTTCAGAGGCAAACCAGTGAAACCCTAAGCCCCTTAACTCATCAGCAACTGGATAGTTGCCAACAAAAACTGGTCGACGGTATAGCGCTGCTTCAATTGGGGGATTGCCAAAACCTTCCCAAGTAGATGGAAAAGCAATAAGGTCAGCGGCAGCATAAATATCAGAACGGTTGTCAAGCGAAGCATGGATAACTGGGCAGTTCGCTGAAGAAAGTTCTTTGGCAAGTTTTGATTCATAACCATCTTCCGCTGGTCCAGAGATCCAATATGTTCCTCCAAGACTTTCAGTTACCTGTATCGCTTGATGAATACCTTTGCGTTCGATGGCTCGTACCGGATGGGCTACAAGAAGCATTTCATCAGGGACACAAAGTCTGTCTCGAGTCTCATCTCTGTCGCCCTGCTCCACGTCTATGTCGAAGCCGTTATAAATAGTGGTGGCATCAATACCTCGCTCGGACATTTGCCGACGAGTCAACTCATTTATAGTCACATGACGCCAAGCCGGATCATCAACCGGAAGGTCTTCTATATGAGCAAATCGTTTACGTTGCCAGGGAGGATCATGATGGTGAATAATTGCTGGACGCCCCCTCAAAGCCTCCACGGCGCAATTTGATGCAGCAAGGTTTAGCGGAATTGAGAGAAGATTCTCGACCACGACTAAATCTTGACCTTCAAGAGCATCACAAAGTTTGTTTATATCTGGAACTTTGCTTTCTCCTATTCCGAGTCCTTCTATTACTCTTGTATCACCAGAAGCTTTCCATCCTGGCTCAAAGGAACCTGCTACCCAAGAAATATCAAAACCAAGTTCAGCAAGAACCACAGCCCAATTTTGAGCGACAACTGAAACACCGTCGGTAGGGCCGAATCTAAATGATAAGAAAGAACATGTAGGCATGGATCACTCAAGACTATTTGATACTAATTTGAAAAATTCAGTTAACCAGATAATGGAAGAGAATTGGGTTACTGAAGGTTACGCTGCCCCAAATAAGAAGACATACCCTTGGCAGTGGCTTTGGGACTCTTGTTTCCATTCACTTATTTGGCTTGAACTGGGTAGACCTGACCGAGCAGAGCAAGAATTGACAGAAATATTCCGTCCACAATCAGATTCAGGCTTTGTCCCTCATATCAATTACGTTTGTGATCCAGATATACATTCTGATCTCTGGGGACGTTCACATGGATCTTCAATTACTCAGCCCCCCATGTACGGACACGCAATTGCAGCACTTGATCGTGCTGGGATACACATAGACCAAGCATTACTATCGTCAGCAACCGCAGGTTTATCTTTTCTAATAAACGAACGAGCACGCCACGATTCAGGTCTGTTACTGCTGTGTCATCCGTGGGAGTCAGGAGCAGATGACAGTCCAAGGTGGGATGATTTTTGTCCCGGCGGGTTTGATAAAGAGCGTTGGAAGAAACAAAAAAATATTTTAGTAGAGACAATAGAGCAAACTTCTGATGGCTCTCCGGTAAGAAATCCAGAATTCCAAGTAGCTTCAATAGGTTTTAATGCTCTTGTTGCCTTCAATGCCCGAGAATTGGCTGAAGTTACCGGAGATACAAGCATGAGGGACTCAGCAAATGAGATAACGCATGCAATAGCAGAAAGGTGGGATGAATCTTCTTCAACATGGATAGATGCTGGACCCCACGCCGATCAATCCGGAAGTTGTCGAACACTCGATGCGTTATTGCCATTATTGGTAGTAGAAGAAAAACAGCTTCCGCCCAAACTAGTAGAACAATTTGATTCAGTTGAAGCGTTCAAAGGACAATTCGGGCCAAGAGGGGTTCACCTAAAGGAGAAAGTATTTAATCCAAAGCAATATTGGCGCGGCCCTGTTTGGCCACAGCTTTCATACTTGATGAGTCTCGCTGTTTCTAGATTTGATTTGCAAACAGCTAAACAACTTACATTGGCAACAGCCAATGGAGCACAAGCTTCAGGTTGTGCTGAATACTGGCATCCAGAGACAGGAGAAGGCTTGGGGGCGATTCCTCAATCCTGGGCGGGGCTTTCGCTCGTCTCAACGAAAAGTTTGCTCAGCTGAGCCGAGAAGTTCTGATTCATCGTCATGAAATAAATAGCAATGCACACCACGAAATTGAGCAATTTCGTGTTCAAAATTTGTTCGATTAGGAGTCAAGTAGTTGATTTCTAACTCAGAAAGTTCGTAAATGACTCCCACGAAATCTTCAAAACTTTCATAACATTGGCTCACTGCAAAAGCATTCATTTCTTCATCTCCAGGCCACACCGCACCATTTCGCGCTGGATGCTGGACAAGTCGATAAATCTCAAACTGGTGTGGAGAATCACAGGGAACATGAGTATTAATTTCAATATGTCGGTCATTGCTAACCCACGCATACATGTTGAAACAATCACCTTCAGCTAGATCATGAAGGTTTACGGGCACCCCATACCAATCAGGTGCGTCCTCATCTTCAAGTGAAGGGCGGGCTTCTATGACAGTTGTGCTTGGAGAGTTGCCTACAGAATCTGAAGTTGCCCTATTTCCACTTCCGCAAGCCGAGGCTAATAAACCAAAAAAAATTAGCACATAAAAAAAACGATAAACACGCATAAGATTAGAGTAGCGAAACTGAAAGGTACCGTGACATCGTGAATGTAATTGAACTTCGTGGAGCAATGGTATTTCTTGGAAGATTCCCGGCTTTGGCAGGGGTCAATTTAACTGTTGAATCTGGAGAAATAGTTGCTTTGCAAGGAGCGAATGGAGCAGGAAAAACTACTCTTCTCAAGCTTTGTGCTGGGCTTCTGCCTTTAGGTTCAGGTTCAGGAAAAGTGTTAGGGCATGATTTATTTACAGAGCAGCAGTCAATTCGCCGATCAGTCGCAATGCTGGGGCACACAAGTGGCCTCTATGAGGATTTAACTGCAAGAGAAAATGTTATCTTCTGGGCTCAGGCCTCCGGATTAGATAAAGCTACAGCTCATGAACGAGCCGAGAATGCTATTAGAAGAATGGGAGTTGAAGAACGCCTACTCAGTCTTCCAGTCTCTCGTTTATCGGCTGGACAAAAAAGAAGAACCTCGCTGGCTTCTCTTACCGTAAGACGACCTGAACTTTGGTTATTGGATGAACCGCATTCTGGGCTAGACCAAGATGGAAGAGAAGCAATTGACTCATTTATCAAGGAAGTTGTAGGTGTAGGAGGAACGGTAATCATTGCTTCACATGAACTTGACAGAGTTAGTTCTCTTTCTCCACGAGTAATAACAGTTGCCGGCGGAATCGCTTTGGAGAATGAAGATCAATGAAGCAATTTATGCATGACCTTCTTCTTGTAGCGAAAAAAGATCTACGTATTGAAATCAGATCAAGAGTTATTATCAACCAGGTAGTTCCATTTGCAATACTTGTATTGGTTTTATTCGGTTTCGCTCTCGATGCTGACCAAAAAACCCTCCGTACGTTCTCTCCTGGATTGTTTTGGATTGCAGTGCTGCTTTCACTATTGCTCGCTATCCAAAGATCGGTTTCACTAGAAACAGTTAATGATTCTTTAACAGGACTCAAATTGGCCGGGCTGTCACCAGTCGCAATTTTCTTTGGAAAATCAATAGCAATTTTTACACAAATAGTATTTTTAGAACTTCTCTTGACTGGAGGAATAATAATTTTCTATGGATCAGTTATTGAAGACCCAGCATTATGGGTAGTAGCAGGACTTGTAACTGCTCTAGCAGTATCGGTGACTGGTACCCTCTATGGTGCTTTAGCTTCAGGGCTTGAAGTTCGAGAAACACTTTTACCAATCTTGTTACTTCCGGTGTTGGCCCCTGTGCTTATAGGGGCTACAAAGGCTTATAGCGGAGCTCTTGGAGAGACAGTTTCAAATGGTTGGCAATGGACAGGGCTTTTGTCACTATTCGCATTAATAGCCGCGACACTGGGTTCACTGGCTTATGGGGTGTTGGTAGAAGAGTAAAATGTTAAGAGAAGCGAAATGAGTTCAAGGAAAATGTTTAAGCAAAATCAAGGTGTCACCAGCTCTCCTAAATCACGACTATTAGGATTCGCCACTTTGCTGGGTTTAATCACACTTTTTGTCTTTGCTTTCTTTCTCACAGATCCTGATGTGCGTCTTCATCCCACAACAGGAGAAGAGATAGGCCAATTTGATGCAGTTCGGCTACTTTACCTACATGTCCCAATGGCAATCATTGGCCCCTATTTGGCTCCTCTAGTGGGCGCTGTCGCATCGGTTGGTTATTTAATTAAACGAACACCATGGTGGGACGTAACTGCACATGCCGCAATTGAAGTAGGAGCTATATTCTGCGGATTAGTTCTTGTACAGGGCTCTATCTGGGGTCGGCCAGTATGGAACACATGGTGGGAATGGGGAGATGTTCGGATAATGACCACCTTGATTCTCTTCTTGATGCTCCTTAGTTATCTGGCTCTTCGTCGTGTAGTCGCTGATGAACACAAGCAAGCTCGCAGATCAGCAATTGTGGCTTTAGTTGCAGCAGTAAACCTTCCGATTATTAATCGCTCTGTTGAGTGGTGGGAGAGCCGTACGCTTCATCAAAAATCAACTTTGAGTGAACTCAAAATTGAAGATCTAACTTTTTTTACACTCATGATGGGAATCGTTGTTTTCTTAATGCTTTTTACGTGGCTTGTTTTGCACCGCTTTAGATTGGGATGGCTTGAAAAAGAATCTTTAAAACAGGAAGCCTTGACAGCAATTGAAGAAAGAAGAGCTGAGGCGGCAACTAATGAAGAGGAAACATCATGACGCATTTAGGGTATTTGATTGCAGGTTGGGGAATAACTTTAGTTGTGATCCTTGTTTATTTAGTTTCAGTGTTTCGTCGAGCACGTTCCGTTGCTTCTCGGGTGCCTTCGGGGCGGCAAAGGTGGATGACTTCTTCAGAGAATGAGATCCGTGACTGAAGACTTTACTCCTTCACCGGCTCGACCTGAGAAGTCAAAGTATCGACGCGGACCTATTGCAGTAATAGTTCTTTTGTTGGCTGCGGTTGCTGCAGTGTTGTTTTTGACTCTTGGAGATGCGACTTTAGTTTTTTATGAGGTAGATGAAGTAGTTGAGCGAAGAGAAGAGCTAGTTGACAAACGCTTCAGAGTTGTAGGTACCCCGCTGCCAGGAATCGTAGAAACAACTATTGGAGGAGAGTCAGCGGTCGTCTTCACATTTTGCGCTCAGGGAATTTATGCAGATGTAGTGCACGTTGGAGATCCTGCTGAATTGTTTCAACCTGGAGTTCCTGTAGTGCTTCAAGGCGAATGGGTATCCGAGTCTTTGCTGGAACTTCAGACTCTTCCAAATGCGAGAAGAGACGGTTGGTATCTTTCTACTGACCATATGGTGGTTAAACACGATAATGATTATCGAACCGACCCTGACCGTGTAACAGAGATTGAATCTTGTGGGCTGAAGGAATGAAGAGTCAGTGAACACAACATTAGGTTCAGGTTTTGTAGCTTTGGGCCTCGCCGCATCCCTATTAGGGGTTTTAACAATCATTCATGGATTAGCCACTGGATCGCAACGCTCGTTACTTCGTATCCAATGGTTTGTGCTCATTGTTGGAATAGCAGCCGTTGGACAGTTCGCTGTGATGGAAAACGCATTGATTACTCGAGATTTTACTGTTGCGTTTGTTGCCGAACATGGGAGTTACCGAACTCCCGCTTTGTTTAATTTTGCAACTCTGTGGTCAGCCTTAGAGGGCTCCATACTGCTCTGGGTGTTGATCCTTGTTGGATATTTGGTCCTAGTATTTTTGAGGTTCCGAAAACGCGTAACTGACCCAGTAGTCACCTGGGCTTTACTAACGCTGTTTGTTATCTGCTTGTTTTTCTTTCTGCTTCTTGCAGGTCCAGCATTTCCATTTCATGAGTTCAATCCGTGGCCTGGGTATGACGGTCCAGGTCCAAACCCTCTACTCCAGAATCATGTATTGATGGCTTTCCACCCCCCAGTGCTTTATCTCGGGTATGTAGGATTTTCTGTCCCGTTTGCATTCGCAATCGCACTACTTGTGACAAGACGCCATGGAGAAGGGTGGCTTACAGAAGCAAGAAGATGGACACTCACTGCTTGGGGTTGTCTAACAGTTGGCATTTTGCTTGGAGCTTGGTGGTCTTATGAAGTACTGGGGTGGGGAGGCTATTGGGGTTGGGATCCAGTAGAAAATGCTTCCCTCTTACCTTGGCTGACAGGAACTGCCTATCTTCATTCAGTAATGGTTCAAGAACAAAAAGGCATGCTTAGAGTCTGGAACTTGTCACTGCTTTGCTCCACGTTTGCTTTGACAATTCTAGGAACATTTATTACCCGCTCAGGAGTCTTAGATTCGGTGCATGCCTTCACTGAATCAGGCATTGGGCCGATGTTTCTTGCATTCTTTACTCTGGTGGTGGTCAGCGTTCTTGCGCTAATAATTTTAAGAGGAGACGACATTCGCACTGAAGGTTCTATAGACACTCCAATTTCTAGAACAGGAGCATTTTTAACTAATAACTTGCTCTTTGCTGGTTTCGCTTTTGTGGTTCTCCTTGGAACAGTTTTCCCACTGATAGTTGAAGCTATTAATGGGAATCGCATATCGGTTGGAAACCCTTATTTTGTCAGTATGACAATGCCAATTGGATTCTTACTTCTCTTCTTAATGGCAATCGCTCCAGCTCTTCCATGGGGGAAAGCAGGGGGCGAAGTATTATCTAAAAGACTTTGGTGGCCAGGAGTTTTTGGCACCTTAGTAACTGTTGCAGGGGTCCTACTTGGAGCAAGAGGATGGACCACAACTCTTGCAATTGGACTAGCCGGATTTGCAATAGGTGGAGCAGCACGTCCACTTATTCTCGCAGTTAGATCTCGTGGATTCGCAGGACTTTTCGGCAGATCAAGTGGCGGGATGGTGGTGCACATTGGTGTGGCAATTATTGCGGTAGCTCTGGCTGTCTCTTCCGCATTTGTCCGGCAAACCGAATTTCGCTTTTCAGCAGTTGGGGATTCAGCTGTCTTCGCAGGGCACCAACTTGTTTTTCAAGGAAACGCTGTTGTAGAGAAAGAAGAAAAAATTGAAACGCAAGTAAAAGTAGCAATTGACGGAAAAATATTTACTCCCTCTATCAATATTTTCCCATTTAGTGGTCAACCCATAGGTACTCCAAGTACTCGATCTACATGGAAAGATGATGTCCAACTTTCTGTACTGAAAATTCCAGAAAATGAAGACGATTCCACCGTAGTGCGCATAACGGTCCAGCCTTTGGTGTGGTGGATTTGGGTTGGTGGTGGAGTAATGGCTTTAGGAGCGATGATGTCTGCAGTTCCTTCTCGTCGACGCAATAGGGATAGCGAGGAAGCATTTGCAAACGAGGTAACGATATGACACCACTACGTATTACCTCAGCAATCGTAGGAGTCTTGATGTTGATTCTTATCGGGATAATGGCGACACGAGATTCCGGAAATGATCGAATGACTACATATCTTGTTGGAGAGGCAGCTCCAGAAATCAAAGCCGAAACACTTCGAGGAGAGTTGTGGGATTTAGACAATCAACGTGGGCGGTGGGTAATCGTCAATTTTTTCTCCACAACCTGTGTGCCGTGCATAAAAGAACATCCTGAACTTGTCAAATTTTCAGAAGACCATAAAAGAGTAGACGATGTCCGAATTGTTACCGTTTCTTTCTCTGACACGGAAACAGCCGTTAAAGAGTTCTTCGAACTTAATGGAGGAGACTGGCCAGTGCTTGCCTCCGACACAGAGCGTGTCGCTGTAGATTGGGGAGTAGTCGCAGTTCCTGAATCTTACCTTGTGTCACCGTCTGGATTTGTGGCTGCAAAGGTCTTAGGGGGAGTCACACAAAACTATCTTGAAGATCTATTAGCTGAGGTTCAAACTAAATGACTCGTTATCGCTGGCTTCTGCTACTTGTGATTGTTGTTGGAGCGTTAATTTTCTCTGAATTGACGGAACAGCCTGTACTGACGAATGCAGACAAAGTTCAACGAATTGCCGACGACCTAGCTTGTCCTGTTTGTGACGGACAATCAGTAGCAGAATCAGATGTGCCGATAGCTCAAGCTATACGAACTGAAATTGCTCGTATGGTTGATGAAGGACAGACGGACAGTGCAATTAGAGCAGACTTAGTATCTCGATTTGGTGAGAGTGTTGATTACACGCCACAGAAGTCAGGCTTAACAGGACTCGTTTGGACGTTGCCAATTTTGATTGGTGCTATAGCAGTAGTTCTTTTGATAGTTACTTTCAAGAAGTGGCAAAGTAAAGAGAAATTGAAATCGACTTTTTTTGAGAACAAACGCGCAATGACAATAATGTTCGTTATTGGCGTGCCGCTCATCGCTTGGATTGCTATATCGCAATTCACAGGAAGTCGAGGAGCCAGTGATGCAGCGACTGGAGACATTCGTTCTTCAACTCGAACACTCTTAATAGAGGCACAAGCGGCAACAGATGAAAATAAGGTTCTTATCTATGATGAAGTGTTAATAATTCAGCCTTCTAATGTTGAAGCGCTAGCGTACCGAGGTTGGACGTTTTGGCGAACAGGAAATTTTGAAGCAGCCAGAAAAGACCTTTCTGCAGCAATTGAGATTGACCCAAATTACCCAGATGCAAGAGTCTTCAGAGCCTCACAACTTTTTTCTGACAGGGATTATGTTGGAGCTGCATCAGACTTAGTTGCCCTTGACTCTTTAGATGCTCCTCCGATTATTTGGGACTTAGTTTCCGCTAGCAACCTTCGAGAGAGAGTTGCTTCCGCACTAGCTTCTGAAGGAGACCTAGTTGAGGCGTTACAACTTTTAGATTCTGGAATTGACAGAAATGCTGAAGATGCTTCACTACTTGCAGAAAGAGGGTGGCTGCTAGCTAATACTTTTGAAATTAGCCTCATAGGAGCTGCTATAGAATCTCTTGATGAAGCTCTGATTTATGACCCACAGCATCCGAACGCTTTGGCCTATCGAGCATTAGTTAGATCTGTGTTGTTAGAGGATCAAGAAGGATCTGCTTCAGATATCAGAGCTTTTCAGGAGTTGCCAGACCCCCCAGAACTGTTAGTTCAATTGCTACAAAGTCAAGGCCTGCTTGGTTGATTACTGAAATGCGGGAGGTGACGAGTAGTAGGAACCTAATAACTGATCCTCAGAAAAAGATAGTGCCCAAATTGAACCTTTAGCACAAGATCTCCCGCCTCTAATTTGAAGGCCTTCATTTATTAGATCACCTAAAATTTCAGGAATTACGTCACCGTGGCTGCAAGCGACAACGTCGTATGGGGCAGTTAGAATTTTTTTAATTAGGGTTGTTGCAGCCGTATGCGAACCTTCAAAAAGATCAGGATCAATCTCTATCTCTAAATTTAGATGACGGGCTAAGGGGGCTACTGACTGTTGACAGCGAACTGCTCGACTTGACAAAACCTTTTGTATTGGTTGAGAGTGCAGGGCTTCTTTTATCTGCTCCGCTTGAAGAACCCCGTGAGCATCCAATGGTCGTTCGAAGTCATTTCTTCCAAAATCGTATCTCGCTCCAGATGAAGCATGTCGTATGAGATAAATCATTTAAGAGAAAGTCTCAATCGGTGTATTGCTGAAACAAATTCTGTAGGTGTTAGTGGTGGCTTGTCCACACAGGTATCCTAGCGAACATAGAGGCAATGCTTGTTAGATCCCGTGATGTATTAAAAGTAGCTAGTTAGGAGACCCTGTGACGGTAACTGAAGACCAGATAGTAAATGCCTTAGAACCAGTTCAGGATCCTGAACTGCGTAGAAGCATTGTTGAACTTGGAATGGTTCACAATGTTGTAGTTGATGGATCAAAAGTAGTGGTATTAATAGCGCTCACTATTCCTGGTTGTCCTTTAAAGAACCAAATCAAAGAATCCATAGATCAAGTTCTTTACCCGATTGAAGGGGTAACTGAAGTTGATGTTGATTTCACAGTTATGTCAGATGAGCAGCGTGAATCTGTTCGGTTAATGGTTCATGGAGATCCACAGTCTACAGCTGGAACAAATCCTGCTCAGGGTCATGCAGAGGGACGGGAAGTTCCATTTGGGCGTTCTGGAAGTAAAACAAGAGTTCTGCTGATTGCTTCTGGCAAAGGAGGGGTAGGGAAGTCTTCAGTGACAGCAAACTTAGCCGTTGCGTTAGCGCTGCGAGGTAGAGATGTTGCAGTAGTTGATGCAGACGTATGGGGATTTTCTATACCGCGGATGTTAGGAGTACAAGCACCACCAACCGTTATTGACGACATGCTTATTCCTCCAGTAGCGCATGGAGTGCGCTGTATATCAATGGGATTTTTTGCAGAAGAGGATCAACCTGTAATCTGGCGCGGACCAATGCTACATAAAGCTCTTGAACAGTTTCTAACAGATGTCTATTGGGATGACCCAGATTTCCTACTTGTTGACCTTCCTCCAGGCACTGGAGACATTTCAATTTCTTTAGCAGGGTTTCTTCCTACCGCTCAGATGATTGTTGTAACAACGCCACAACCTGCTGCTCAAAAAGTAGCGCAGAGAGCAGCGTATATGGCAGAGAAAGTCAACGTTTCAGTAAATGGTGTCGTTGAGAACATGTCTTGGTTCACGGGAGAAGATGGTACTCGTTACCAACTATTTGGTGAAGGAGGTGGGCAAGAGCTTGCAGAGCAACTAGGTGTTCCCCTTTTAGGCAGAGTCCCTCTTATCCCTGCTTTAAGGGAAGGAGCAGACACAGGCAACCCAGTTGCTGCTGATCCTTCAACTGAATCAGGGAAAGTGTTTGAAGAGTTGGCCAGGGCTGTAGATGAAGATCTCAAACCAACCCGACGTTCTCACCCAGAACTAAATTTGTTGGGATAGTTTCATAACAGGAATCAAATAGAGCAAGGAAGAATTGTGGATATACGCATAGGAGTATCTGACACTCCAAAAGAAATAACAGTTGAGTTATCTGATAAGACAGATCTAAAAAAACTTAAAAAGGATATTGACTCAGCACTCTCTCAAGAAACTACCCTTTTCTGGTTTACTGATACCAAAGGCCGACAAGTAGGGATTCCAACAAACAAAATAGCTTACGTAGACATCGGAGCTGCCGGTTCCGGTAACCCTGTTGGCTTTAGTTGATTCAAAAATCTTAGTCCCTGTCAAAGTCTGACCTAGGCTGACTATATGGCTACGTTGACCGAACTTTGTCACTCTCACACCAAATTAGACAGTGACCAGGTATCGCATTTACAGAATTTGACAGCCATCTGGGGTTTACTAGCGGATCTTTCATTTGCTGATCTCTTACTTTATGGAATGGATTCTTCCCACTCCGAAAATACTTTGGTCTTATTAGGGCATATTCGACCCACAACTGGAACCACAATTTATCGTGCAGACATGATTGGTCAGACTTTTGAGTCTCGCCAACGACCTCTGATTACTGATTGTTTTAACGAAGAAAAAGATATTGATGGATTAATTCAAGCTGGCCCCGATCGAGAAAATTCTGTGCGTGCAATTCCAGTTCGCCTAGGCGATCAAGTTATAGCTGTATTGGCTAGAGAGCGAGTGCATTCAACTGATAAAGCTAGCAGTGTGCTGGAAAGAACATATCGGCGAGTATTCCATCGATTTGTAGAGATGATAGAGAGGGGAGAGTTTCCTTACCGAGAGGAAGAGCGCTTGCGTCATCGAACTCCACGTGTAGGTGATGGGCTTTTACTAGTTGATGATCAGGGCCTTATTGAATTTGCCTCACCAAATGCCGTATCAGCATTGCATCGTCTAGGAATGCATCGTGCTGCAGTTGGTTCACGTCTCGAAGAGACAAATTTAGGATCAGCAATGCTTAGGCAAGCGTTTGCTCGGCGTACAGCAGTTATCGAAGAAGCTACTCACGGGACAGAAGTCGTGGTCGTGTCTCATTGTTTGCCCATGCTTGATAAACGCTCAGCAACCGGGGCGATAGTGCTTCTTCGTGACGTAACTGATCTTAGACGTCGTGATCGGGAGTTAGTGTCGAAAGATACAACCATTCGCGAAGTTCATCACAGAGTTAAAAATAATCTTCAAACGATCTCCTCACTTTTACGTCTACAAAGCCGTCGGCTAAAAACTGAGGAAGCGCGCGCAGCAGTGGAAGAATCCGTGCGAAGAATTAGTGCCATCTCAGTGGTTCATGAGACTCTTGCCCAAAGCGCAGAAGATGACGCCGAGTTCACCGAAATAGTGAGATTGCTTGTCAGACTTGTTGAAGAAACGGTTTCTCTGCCAGAACGGCCTTTACGATTTAGCGTTGAAGGAGAAGGTGGAACTTTGCCATCACAAGTCACTACCACATTGGCTGTTGTAGTCACAGAACTATTGCAAAACGCGGTAGACCATGGATATGCCCAACCGAATCTTTCCAGCAAGGAAACATCTGGCAATGTGATAATTCAGATTGATCGACGGCCAGAAGGGCTGAATATCCAAGTTATAGATGATGGGATAGGGCTGCCAGAGGGATTTGAGATTGAAAAAGCACAAGGTCTAGGTTTAACCATTGTCCGCACTTTTATTGAAGGAGAATTAGGAGGATCACTGACTTTGAAACCAGTTAATAAAGCAAGCGGCGCTATCGCAGAGGTTCAAGTTCCAGCTAGTCGATTACTTGGGCCTTGGGATGATGCTCAGGAGCCAGAAGTCTAAAGACTGGATAAGTTGCCTACATACGTTATGAATAATTTCCAATTGCCTGTTAAACCTTTAGTTATTGCTCATAGAGGGGCGTCAATCGACCATTATGAAAATACAATTGCAGCCTTTCAAGCGGCAAAAGAGCAAGGAGCGGATTGGGTCGAGCTAGATGTCCGAAGATCAGAAGATGGAGTTCTTGTGGTACATCATGACGCACATCTTGAAGACGGACGTCTCATTAGAGAAATAGATTCAAAAAATCTTCCACCATATATTCCAAGCCTTGCGGAGGCTTTCGAATCAATTGAAGGACTTGGTGTAAATGTTGAAGTAAAAAGTCTTCCAGGTGAACCTGATAGAGCAGACGTAACAATGGTATGTGAAGCAGTGGTTGGTCTTGCGCAGGCTTATCGCCCACCTGAACTGCTGAGGGTTTCTTCTTTTGACATAAATGCTGTGAATCACATTCGTAGCACTGACGAAACTTTACCAACAGGATGGCTGGTGTTAGAACGTACCGGTTCCAACCAAATTCTTGACCGCGTATTACGGCATGGTCATGGGGCAGTACATCCATGGGATGAATTAGTCGACGAGAAGTTTGTGACTCAAGCACATAAACGAGGTCTTAAAGTATTCGTTTGGACGGTAGACGAAGAGGAGAGAATAGAAGAACTTTTATCTTGGTCTGTTGATGCGATCATCACTAATCGACCTGCGTTAGCGCGTCGAATAGTTGATGAACGTTTTAACTAATAAATATCCCTAGTGCCCAGAGGCAAAACAAGGTTCAAAGCTTCTGGTTCATGCCTAAAAGTAAATTCTTTCTCTTTTCCTAAGTAGTCGCCATCTACCTGCCATGGAACAGGGCCATACCCTGAAGCAGACCCTCCTGAAATATTAACCTGATAGTCAATAATGGGGCTGTCGTTGATATGGCCACTCCCTAATCCAAGTGAGGAGGAAAGTACAGGAAGCAGGCGGCTTGGAGATAGAGATTGAAAGGTAACTACAGCGAGCGGGGTATGAAGATTGGTTTCAGGTGAGAAAGAAATTTCTCGTGAACCCAAATATGTATAAGGGTCTGTGTTCAAACAGACCGCAAACATTCCACTAGTCTCAGTCATTCCAATATCTGCATCTTCGCCAGATGAGGAAATATGAAATGAAGGTTCTTTATGGTTGTAGTGCCGTAACCAGGTGTTAATTGTTGCAGCAACAAATAAGGGATGCCCAGCAAACCTTTTCAGGAAACCTCCTTGCCGCTCTACCTGTTCAACAACTGCAGCATCAAAACCGATCCCAGCGTGGAATAAAAAGTAGCGATCGTTCATTACTCCCAAGCCAATTCGACGTACCGACCCTGCTTCTAGGGCGTCAAGTAAAGACCCAGTAGCCTCTACTGGGTCATCGGGCAATCCAATAGTTCTGGCAAAAACATTTGTAGACCCTCCAGGAAGAGCAGCTAACGCGGTCTCAGTTCCAGCTAACCCATTGGCAACTTCGTTAAGAGTCCCGTCGCCTCCTAAAACAACTACAAGATCAAAGTTGTCATTTGCGGCACTCTGAGCGAGCCGAGTGGCATGACCGCGCCGGCTAGTAGCAGCTACTTCAAGTCGGTGGTCAGCAGAAAGTGCCTTTTGAATAACTATTCGTGTACGGGCAGTTACCGACGAGGCGGAAGGATTAACCACTAAAAGCAATTTCATACTATTAACGAGAGTACCGCTGAAGGCGCTATTAGTCATTACAAACTGAACGAAAGCGAAATTTTTACTGAATTAAAGCCAAGAACTATTGGAATAAAGGCAAATTTTTTTAAAGTGACTGATGACCATTCAAGAAAATTACCCGCGAACTGTTGTCAAACACTTTATATAAGGCAGAATATTTCCCATGAACATTGTTGTATGTGTAAAACAAATTCCCGATCCCGCTGACCCAGGGGCATTGGATCCTGAAACTAAGACTCTTAAAAGAGACGTGAAGCTTATTCTTGACGAGTCAGATTCTTATGGCGTTGAAATGGCCTTACAGCTTGTAGATGAAGCTGGTGAAGGTGAAGTACGTCTAGTGTCAATGGCTCCAAATAATGAAATGAGTGGTTTACGTACTGCTCTTGCGATGGGAGCAGAGAGTGCAGTACTTGTGAGCGATGATTCTCTAGCAGGTTCCGATGCGCTGTCAACTGCCAAAGTCTTAGCTGCTGCAATAAATCGCTGCGAACCAACACTGATACTTACAGCAACAGAATCAAGTGATGGATATACGGGAACTGTTCCAGCTCAGATAGCTGAAATTCTTGACCTTCCTTCAGTCACGTTCGCAAAAGAGATCTCAGTTGATGGTGAAGTTGTCTCCGTAAAGAGACAAACCGAAGAGGGCTATGACGAGGTCGAATGCCCTCTCCCTTGTGTCGTTTCAGTTACCGCCGGAGTAGTTGAACCACGTTATCCATCCTTCAAGGGAATCATGGCGGCAAAAAACAAACCAGTTGAAGAACTTGATTTAGCAGCTTTAGGGATAGAAGAAGGAACTGTTGGCTGGAGTGGAGCAAGGCAAGAAATCATAGAAATAGCACAAGCTCCTGAACGCGAAGCTGGAGAAATTATTGTTGACGAAGGTGATGCTCACGAACGCATCATGGCATTTTTAGACGAACTCAAGGTTCTTTAGGAGGCAATTATGAGCATCTCAACTATTTGGATTTATGGTGAAGCGACCAACGGATCAGTCTCAACTACAACATTAGAGTTGATCACTGGGGCTCGTCAGTTAGCAGACACGGTAGAGGTAATAGTTCACGGCGACGCCTCAGCTTTAGCTTCTCAGTTAGGAGAATATGGAGCTAAAGGCGTTAGATCCATTGGTGATTTAGGGGATTCACTGGCTGGTCCACAAATCGCTTCGGCAATAGCGGGAGCTATTAACGAAGGTAATGGCCCAGACGCAGTTCTATGTGCAACCACTTATGACGGCAGAGATGTCGCTGGGCGGTTATCAGCGAAATTAGATACACCAGTTATAACGAATGTTGTTGAGTTGAAAGTAGATGGTGATCGTCTACTAGGAGTTGAACCGGTTTTCGGTGGTGCAACTAACGTCACAACTGGATTTACTGGTTCTGGTGCTGCAATATTTCTCGTAAGACCTAAATCGTTTGAGGCAGATCCATCAGGTGGAGGTGCTGCAAGCGTAAGTGATATTTCGATCGGTGATACCGGAAATACGAACACCTCTGTCGTAAAAGACAGATTTGTTGAAGAGACAACTGGCCCCAAACTAGATGAAGCTGCAATAGTTGTTTCTGGTGGACGTGGCCTAGGTGAGCCAGATAAATACGAGATGATTGAGAATCTCGCAAAATTATTGAAAGCTGCTCCAGGTGCTTCACGTGCCGTGGTTGACTCGGGATGGGTGCCGTATTCTTACCAAGTTGGACAGACAGGAAAAGTGGTCAAACCGACGGTGTACTTGGCTTGCGGTATCTCAGGAGCCACTCAGCACCTAGTTGGTATGAAAGGATCTGCGAACATCATCGCAATCAATAAAGATGAAGAAGCTCCAATCTTTGGAGTCGCAGACCTTGGCATCGTAGGAGATGTACATAAAGTGCTGCCACAACTTATTTCTGCACTTCAAGAACGCGGCTAAAACGAAGTAAGACAACTTTTTAACAGGCGTCTTATAGGCCTAGTCTTTTCGATCTTGTGCCGCTAACGCCCAAGATAGTCCTTCAAGGGGATCTTCAACCGCAACTTTGAGCTTCCATCCTTTCGAAAGCGGATCATCATCCCATATCCACCAATTCATCTCGTTTAAGGCTTGATTTAAATCGTTAGTATCTGGTGGCCAAATATTTTCTTGATCTAATCCAGCTAAAGCAGTAGCACACCACCAGACTTCAAAACGTCCTTTAGCATTGCCTGGTCGACGACCAAACGCTCCTCCTGAAGAAGCAGCCCAAGTCATATGTTTCCAAATCTCAGAGAGAGTAACCTGCTTAGCTTTAACTTCTCTGACCCCTAATGAAGAAATTGCTGTCGCCGCACTCCCATCAACCCTTACTGCCGTAGAACTCCCATTTGACTGATCTGTCCATGTTTGAACAAGGTTACGTAGGGCCTCGGTGGCTGAATCATGTTCTATTGCGCTAGGACTAGGTAAAGCAAGAGGACTTAACTCCTCAAAACTTGGAGCTGTATCTGCGACTGCATATTTTTCTATCTGAATACTTTTGATAGAGCATTCCCATTCTGTAAGAAATAGAGGAAGGTCAAGAGGGTCTTCTTTCAGCTTGAGATCAGACAAGTCTTCACCTCGAAAAACTCTTTCATGAGCAATTAATGCTCGAAAAAGATCAGAAGACAAGTATGAGGAAATCTCCTCCCATGTATGAGAAGAAGCAGCAACTTCAGTGAGAGGAGCCAAACCAAAAACTTGTGCATCTCGATCTACGGCTCGTGCAGCAAATTCTCCAGGAGACTCAAGAGCAAGGCGATGTTCCGCATGATCCCCAGCAGGCCAGAGCTGATGACCTCTGTCGCTGGCTTGCCGAGAACGAATAGCAATGCTTTCAAGAAGTGGCCAAGATTTATCTACACAACATTGATCAATCAATCGCAGAAGTCCATCTAGATCACCAAGCTCGAGCAAATGATCAAGATCACTATTCATAGAAGTGGCCAGGGGACACGACGCCCAGTCGTATCATGAGGAAGAGTTCCGCCGGAACATACCGCCTGAACTCTAGAAATTAGAGCATCGACTTCCATGGCAGTCAGGAGATCTAGTAGAGGTTCTGAAGGCCCTTCAGAAAGGAATTGATTCAAGTCGTCAATCAAATTTGAATCAATTGGTTCACCAGCCCAGTCCCAAATAACAGTCCGAACTTTGAATTGATGATGAAAATTTAAGGCATTATCAACCGCCCAAATTTTGCCATCTTTGCCCTCTAGAACATGGCCTGCTTTCCGGTCAGTGTTATTCGATATCAGATCAAATACAGCCAGTTTTTTTAGTTCCTTCAAGTGAGAAGGGTTGTCACGTAGCGAGAAATAATGCTGTTCATAATCGCACGGGATGTATAGCTGAATTGATCCTTTACCAAGCGGTCCAGAACGAGTCACGGTTGGGGGGATCATCCCCCAGCCGAGTTGTTTTGCTAGTTCCCAAGTAGCTACTTCACGTATATAAATTCCAGGGGGAAAGTCATGAAGAGGTCTTTCGCCAGAAGAAGGTTTGTACACACCTTGAATAAATGAATTATTAAAGCTGATATCAACTAAAAAAGTCGCATTTGAAGACCAAGGCATACGTCCCAGAACGTCTAGTTCGCCTTCCATCAACATTCTTATAGCTAAAGAATCTTCTAGAGGGCCACGGTCTCTAAAAGGGCTAGAAGCATCTGAAGACCCATCAGTTTGCACAAGGGCACCAACCCTCGTTGGTTGACTCCAATGGGGCTTCACACCAAGGACAAGGAGGTCTCCCAGCGTCAACAAGATCTCTAGCCTGCGCTATGAACGTCGCAACTTGCTGACGGTTTAATGGGAATCGAGCTTGGGCGGGAATATCGTCCTCATCGCGTAAGAGCTCTTCTGCGAAGAGAATTATTCGATCGTTACTTTGTTGATAAGTGACACCAAGACTTCCAACTACCCAAGCAGGTTCCCCAGGCTCAATGAATGAATCATCTGAGGAGAGAAAGTCTTCGCCTTCTAGGTCGGAAGGCGGGAGGTCATCAAGCATTCGGTTCAGGAACTCTGCAAGACCTGCGACTTGCTGTTTTTCTAGTTTGAGCGAAATCAGATCATTTATCCGTCTTGCTTGCAGGTAGAAAACCCTTCTTCCTTCAGGCCCGGTTGTACCTGCGGTAAATGAATCAGTATCTTCCCAGTTGATTTCCAGACCACTCATGATGCCACCAAATTACTAAGCGGTCCGCTGTTATTCATTGTTAGGACAATAGGCCGATTTTCGTTATACAGAACAGCGCTCGCAGAACAAGGACCAACAACGATTCTCTGAAAGAGGTCTAGAGGAGTTCCTAATGCTGCAGCTAAAGCGGCTTTGATTGGATCTGCATGCGAAACACAGATGATAGTTTCATTCGGATGCTTGGAAACTAGATCAGATACCTGAGAAGTTATTCGAGCTTGCATTTCCATAAATGACTCGCCTCCAGGAAAACGAAATTGTGATGGTTGAGACTGGACAGTCCGCCAGTCTTGGAGTTTGAAAAGGTCCTTCAATTTTCTTCCAGTCCATTTACCAAAGTCGCATTCAATTAAGCCTTTCGCAGTACGAACGCGTCGACCAACTGCTTTAGCTATAGGAGCGGCAGTTTCTTTTGTTCGTTCCATCGGGGAAGCGTAAATGGCAGAAACTTCTTTGCCAAGAAAAAATGGTTCTCCAGCACTTATATGGGCAGCCACAGATTCTGCTTGTTTTTTTCCAGAATCAGAAAGATGAAGATTGGGGGCACGTCCAGGTAGAACAGCCCCAGTAGTTGGAGTACTTCCGTGACGAATATAAAGAACAAGTGTGGAGGTCATGGCTTAATAATCTACCCTGCCAGAGTGGATCCGATTCGAACTTTAGGGAAAGTAAACAAAGAAGTGACTCTGTGCATCGCCTGCCCACGTTTAGTTGACTGGAGAGAGAAAGTTTCAATTGAAAAACGTGCAGCCTTCATCGAAGAAGAATATTGGGGTAAAGGAGTTCCAGGTTTTGGAGATGAGAAGGCGCGTATCCTCATAGTGGGACTTGCTCCAGCAGCTCATGGGGCAAACCGCACAGGCAGAGTATTCACCGGAGACAGGTCGGGGGATTTTTTATTTGCTGCCTTACATAGGGCGGGGCTAGCTAACCAACCTGACTCAACGAACCGTGAAGATGGCTTAGAACTAAATGATGTTTATGTGACAGCCCCTGTCAAATGTGCTCCTCCAGCAAATAAACCTACTCCTGAAGAGAAAGCAAACTGTCGGCCGTTCTTTCAACGAGAATTACAGGCACTTGACCAAGTGAAAGTAGTTTTGGTGCTCGGTCAGATCGGATATCAATCAACAGCCACAGAGCTGGGATTAAATCCCAAACCAAAATTTGGACATGGAGTAGAAGCTTCTCTCCCAAACGGAAAAACTATTCTCTGCTCCTACCATGTGAGTCAACAAAATACTTTTACGGGAAAACTAACAGAGCCGATGTTTGATTCAGTTTTGAGGAGAGCTAAAGATCTCGCTAAAGCCTAATAAAGCGAACAGATTGGTAACATCTTCTTGTGAAAAAGATTAAACGCTCTCGTCTCACCATATTTCCAATCATCTTGACATTTCTCCTATTCGCTGCTGGATGTGCGAATTCAGCAACTCCGAGTGAGTGGGAAGAACAAGCTGTTGATGGACAAGGTTTGGCTGAACGCAACTTCCTAGACTCGTGTCACGCCGCTAATGAAGACTTGACTGAAATGGTTAGAGAAGAATTTTGCGGGTGTCTCCTTGATGGAATAAAACAAGCGGTGACGTTTAGCGAATTTAAAAAGCTAGATGATCACATCAAAAAACACAGCAATGAAATCACCGCAAGTGGACTTGGAGATGCTTTCCCATGGTTCGTTGAGGTTAATGAAAATTGCGCCGGCTCTACTGTCCAGGGCTAGATGAATCCTCAAGAGTTTCTATTCCCACACGGGGTTCTTTCTCCGATCCTCACTCCGCTAACTAGCAACTACCAAGTAGACGTAGATTTACTAGTCAGTCATGCCCAAAAAGTTTTGAACGATGGCTGTGTTGGAATTGTTCCATTTGGAACCACTGGAGAAGCATTATCTGTGGGGAGAGAGGAGCGAATCACCTCTCTTGAAGCTCTCATTAAAAGTGGTATTGATCCATCTAAATTACTAGTTGGAACCGGCCAAACTAGTTTAGATGAAACACTTATTCTCACCCGGCACGCGGTGGAGATGAATAGTGCAGGGGTTCTTGTATTACCGCCGTTTTATTACAAGAATCCTAGTGGAGAGGGTCTCTACAAGTATTTTGCTTCACTGATAGACCAGATCGATGATGATCGGCTACGGGTATTTCTCTACCACATTCCTCAAGTGGCAGGAGTCGGTTTGCCTATTTCTGTAGTGGAAAAACTATTTCAGAATTTCCCTAAAGTGGTTGTAGGGATAAAAGATTCTTCGGGAAATTGGGAGAACACTAAATTACTTTTAGAAATTGAAGGTCTGGACGTGTACCCAGGTTCAGAACGGACGTTACTTGACGCTTTGTCACACAACTCACGAGGATGCATTACAGCAACAGCTAACGTGGCAGCTCCGATATTAAACAGAGTGATTACTTTCTATCAGAATCAACAAGATGAAGAAGCGGCTAAGGCACATTCTGTAGTGATGAAATTTCGTGAAGTTCTTGAGAAATACCCACCGATCGCTGCATTGAAATCTATTAAAGAAAAACAAGACAACGAGAAAAAGTGGAACAAAATTTCCTTCCCGCTAGAGCCACTTCTTGAACATGAATCGTTGGAAGTTAACGCAGCTTTTGAAGAAATGGTTTCGGTGTTTAACCAGCTGTGACTTCAAGTCCTGCTCGGGCTTGAGGATTAGCCCAATCCGGCCAACGGCTCCTACTTTTGGCGGAAAGTTTATGCATCAGAGCTATTGCGCCTGGGTCGCTATCACCAGGTTTTCCTTCAATAACGCCTTCTTCGAGCATTTTCATGATGATTTGGCGACCTAATTCAGTTCGAACAATTGTCAGCGTCCAATCGTTGTTTTCGCCGATACCTCCTGTGGAAATATCAGCATGTTCAGCTGCAAAATCAGGACAATGATTGCAGCCTTCTCTAGTCCATGCATGGCACTCCTTCAAATTGATCTCATGGTAGTCACCATTACGCATCCAAATTTGAAACACACCTTTGATGTTCATCTTGACCATATCCTCTTTGGCTAACCCGTATTTAGCCCAAAAAAGATCTTCAAATATTGAATCATCAAAAGATTTAGAGCAAAGAAGTCCAATATTTAGTTTTATTGGTTTACCTGCTTTGCCAACACGGCGATGCCACATCACTGGACCAATTGAGGTTTGACAACTCATTCCAACTAAAGCAAGAGATTCAAGTTTCTTTTCGCGAGCCTCTTTTATAGCAAGAGTATTAGCGGAATATGTGTACCGGCTTCCAGCCCCTGCTAGTACAGACTTACGATCAGTAGCTAAGGCGGGCACGGCTTTCCAGTTTGTTATATCTTCGCTTTCACTTGCCTCAAGATGTGAAGTCAGAGCCCCATCAATAACATTATTTTCTAAACACCAGATAAGAATGGCAGAGACAAGTCCTCCATCTTGACCTAGTTGATGAACCGTGTTATCTGAAGCACGTGTTAAAAGAACATCTTTGTAAATACCTGACATTTCATCGTCATTGCGAGGGCGTGCAAATAAGTGGTTGTCCGCCTCAGTTTCCCAATCCCTAAATCTCGGGCAAGCCCTCGTACAAGAAGTGCATCCCTTTTGTCCATGGCCGCAATCGGAAAGACCTAACTCTTCTTCAAGGTGAAAAGGCGTATAAGCGCCCGGCGCATGTTTATATCCAATCACATCGTGTGGACAGGCAATTACGCAACCCGCACAGCCTGTGCAAAGACCCGAGGTGATGACCTCGTCGTAAAGCTCTTTCCATTGGAATGTCCACTTTTTTGTAGTAGTCATAATCAAAATCTAGCCTAAAAAATGAGTTAAGCGCCCCTGGCAGGACTCGAACCTGCGCTCACGGCTCCGGAAGCCGATGCTCTATCCGCTGAGCTACAGGGGCGGGTAAATCAGAACAACTATAAACGCTAACTATTTACACTGACGATGATCGCACAACCTGAAGGTTTTTCTGAAGATTTTTTGAACCATGCCAGAATATCCAAATGAATAAGGTAGGCCATAAATCCATATTTGGCTTTTATCGCTTTTAAGACTCTCAAGAATTCTTTACCTACTACTGCTTCGGCAGTTCCACTAATTACTTCTGAGCCTTCCTTGACTATCCCTCGAATATTGCACGGCTGCAAAGTTATGTTTGGGTTGTTTGATAACCGTTTTACTTTCCAAGCATCTGCGTCAGAAGTGAATCCAAAAGTACCATCTCCTAAATCTGCAATCCAAACAGGTAATGGCTTTGGTGTGCCTGAACGAGTGAACGTTGTAAAAGAGACGTACTTTTCACTACCGATCATTTAGACAATTCTCCCATTTCATGAACTAAAAGTCCTGCTCCAAGAGAACCAGCGTCTATTCCTAATTCAGCAAGACGAATCGGCACTTCAGGACGGTATTCCCAGCCAAACATAAATTCTGGAAGCCATTTCTCGACTCCAGAGGTCAACAGATCTCCAATTTGAACCAGCCCTCCTCCGATAATTATCTGTTCCGCATCCAAGACGGTGATCAGGTTTGAGACTCCAATAGCTACTTGGCGACAAAATTCATCAAAAATGACTAAAGACTGTTCATCTTCACTGGATAAGCCTTTGGAAACATGAAGGCCAGTAATTTGTTCTTTTGAACCAGCCAACTTCAGTCCGAGAGCAAATTTTCCTTCTTCAGCTGCCTGTCTTCCTAGCCGTCCTAGAGCATTGCCAGAAGCAAAATACTCCCAAGATCCGCTAAGGCCAGTGATGTGAGTTGGGCCGTCTGATTTCGTAGTAGCGTGACCCGCTTCACCTGCAAATCCATGAGCTCCCAAAACAATGTTTTGATTAATAACTAGTCCAGTTCCTATCCCTGTGCCTAAGGCGACAAAAGCAAAGTTGTCAACTCCTCGTCCTGCACCTAGTCGCGCTTCAGCCCAAGCTCCGGCTGTTGCGTCATTGCCAACAAAGACCGGAAGGCCAGTTAATTTTTGCAGACGTGCTCCGATTGGAAACTCAACAAGATCTGGCAAATTAGGAGAGTAATGAACTATGCCGTCACGACCGATTAATCCAGCGATAGCTAAACCGATTCCCGTCACTTCTTCAGTTGAGTAGGTTTTTAGCTCTTCTACTAGTGCAACGAGATTTTCCAATAGCTGTTTTTCATTGCCATCACTTGGACTATGAGCCCTAGAAAGAATCTCGCCAGAATCTGAGTCAATTAAAAGGGCACGAATGTTCGTCCCACCTATATCAAAACCAATAATCATTAAGAACAGGATATGACTCTATTAAGTCAGAGATACACCTAGGGTAAGTGCTTAATGGTTATTAGAAATTCTCCTCAACTAAGTTTCGGCCATTTAGCTTCAATAATGGCCGCTATTTGCTGGTCAGCTGGAAATGTAATAGTCGCAGGAACGGATCTACCAGGACTCCAAATTGCGTTCTGGCGCCTCTTACTTGGGGGAGTGCTTTACTCAACAGTTTATTTTCTTACAGGAAGACGAATAAGCCTAAGAAATATAAGGTTAGTGGCTTTACCGGGCATTCTTTTGGGTTTGGAACTCGCAGTCTTCTTTACGGCGCTTCGCAATACCACTGTGGCTAACGCAACCATGATCGGAGCTTTACAAACAATTGTTCTCCTGGCGGTAGCATCCAGACGATTCCAAGAGTCAGTTACCAGATGGCTGATTGGGGCATCTCTTATAGCTACCGGCGGGGTGGCTTTAGTTATCTTAGGATCCTCTGATGAGTTGACATGGAGCCCTCGCGGAGATGCTCTAGCTTTTGCTGCCATGATTCTATTCTCTCTTTATTTTGTTGCCGTAAAAAATGTACGTAGTGAAGTGGACACATTTACCCTTCAATCCTTATCGATGCTTGTTGCTTCAATCACTGTATTTCCCATAGTTGCAGTAGAAGTTGGAACATTAGCCATTCCATTTCCCACTTGGAAAGAATGGATCACACTTCTTATTCTTTTAGCTGTTCCTGGAACAGGTCATCTACTAATGAATTGGGCTCATTTGCATGTAACTCTCTCATTTGCAGGAGTCATAATGCTTTCTATCCCTGTCATTTCTTCCGTAGGTGCATGGCTATTTCTTGATGAGCGTGTCACTGAGATACAAATAATCGGAATGGTTGTTGTTATCTCAACCTTGTTTCTAGTAGCGAAACGCGAAGCTGCGATAAGCGCCACGATAAGAGATTAGTTAGGAAATGAAGTAGAATTATTTCTACGAATTATGGAAAGGATCCAAAATATGAGTATTGATGGAACATGGAATGTAACTCTTCAAAGTCCGATGGGCTCACAAGAAGGCACTCTTACTCTGGCGACTGACGGAGACACTCTGACAGGAACTATGTCTGGGCCTCAGGGGGCTATGGATATTGAAGACGGACAAGTTGGTGATGGTTCTTACTCATGGAAAGTTAATATCACTTCTCCAATGGCAATAACAATTGAATCGACAGCAACAGTAGATGGAGACACAATCACCGGAGAGTCCAAATTAGGGGCATTCGGTACAGCAACATTTACTGGGACAAGAGCTTAAATTCGTACGGAAAACTCTGCTTTTTCTTTAGTCGAAAACCATACCCGGCATAGGAAGCGCTTGGGGTAACATCAAGGTAGTAGCGGAAGCTACATAGTTCCTTTACTTTGGATTTTTGATGGATGTACGTGGCAGCCTTATCGAAGCTATACAAAAAGCTTTATTAGAATCAGCAGTAGATCTCTCTCTCGAAGAGATCCAATTGGAGCGCCCTGCGAACTCTGACCATGGGGATTGGTCAACTAATATTGCTCTTGCTATTTCTAAAACCCTTAATCGAAACCCGCGAGATCTTGCATCTGAAATCGCAACAACTTTAGAGCATCAATCGCCCACTCATGTAGAGAAAATTGAAATCGCTGGACCAGGGTTCATCAATTTCAAATTAGAAGATTCTTGGCTTCATGACGTTTTAACTCAGGTAGTAGACGCAGGTACTGAGAACTGGGCAAGACACCAAATTGGTGAAAATCAGAAAGTTATTATTGAATTTGTGAGCGCAAACCCGACCGGACCGCTACACGCAGGTCATGGAAGAGGAGCTTGCTTCGGAGACTCAGTAGCACGTCTATACCAAAGATGCGGATATTCGGTTCAACGTGATTTTTATATCAATGATCGGGGAACGCAGATGAAGCTTTATGCCGAGTCGTTGGCGGCAAAAGCATCCGATAAAGAAATTCCAGTTGATGGATATAAAGGCGAGTACATACAGGAATGGGCAGCAGAGATGCCACAGGGTGCTGACCCATTTGAATGGGGGTACCAACGTTCATTACGTTCTCACCGAGAGGCATTAGAGGCGTTGAATATCTACTTCGACAACTGGTTTTCAGAGCGATCAATGGTGAACTCAGGGGCGATTGAAGAAACCTTGACTGATTTACGCAATGCTGATGCTGTGTTTGACTCAGATGGAGCAGTTTGGCTTCGAAGCACAAATTGGGGAGATGATAAAGATCGTGTTCTCGTTAAATCGGATGGCGAATACACCTACCTGCTTCCAGATGTGGCTTATCACCGAAATAAATTCGAGAGAGCTGAAGTATTAGTAAATGTTTGGGGAGCAGATCATCATGGGTATATCACGCGTATGCATGCTGCTATGTCTGCCTTAGGCCATAAACCAGAAGATCTAAAAATAGCAATCACTCAGATGGTTCGACTGCAGCGCGGAGGGCAAGAAGTAAAGCTTTCAAAACGTACGGGCGACATCGTTGAACTATCTGAGGTGATAGAAGAAGTTGGTTCAGATGCGGCACGCTTTACCTACTTACTACTTTCAGTAGATTCTTCTCAGAATTTTGATTTGGAATTAGTTGCACAACAAGTAAATGAAAATCCTGTTTTTTATGTTCAATATGCTCATGCCAGAATCCATTCAATAATGAAAAAATCTCAAGAAGCAGGAATAACGCGAAGCCCTTTAAGCGAAATTAATTTGTCAGTTCTTAACCACCCAAGCGAATTAGCGTTACTTCGCTCTTTGCAAGAATTACCTACTGCAGTTCTACGCTCAACACAAGAAGTAGCTCCACATCGCATAACAAATTGGTCACGAGACTTCGCATCTTTATTTCATAGTTTTTACCATGACTGCCGAGTATTTGGCGAAGACATAGATTCTTCTACTACTCAAGCGCGACTTTGGTTAGCCGAAGCAGCTCGCATTGGCCTAGTGATTTCACTAGACCTCTTAGGTGTCAGCGCACCAACAGAGATGTGGCGAGATGAAGAAGGAGAAGAAATCAATGGCTAATCCGATTCCTTCAAGACTGCTACCCGATAACACCTCAATAGATGAAAATGGTTCTGGTTCTATAGCCGGATGCAACCTTGTTGAATTAGCAGAAGAATACGGTACCCCACTTTTTGTTTACGACGAGAACCACTTGAGAGCCCGCTGCCGAGAAGCTGTAAAAGCGTTTGGTGAGGGCGTAGCTTACGCAGGAAAAGCTTTTCTGTGTGGCGCTATGTCCCGGCTGGTGGTCGAAGAAGGCATGAATATAGATGTAGCGACTGGAGGCGAACTTTACATGGCACTTCATGCCGGCATCGATGGCAGCCGTTTAATCATGCACGGCAACAACAAAAGTGAAAGTGAATTGAGAATGGCTTTAGAGGCCGGTGTTTCACGAATCGTCGTTGACTCTTTTGACGAACTTGACCGATTACAAATACTTCACAAAGAAACAGGGATATCTCCAAAAATTTTACTGCGCATCACTCCAGGTGTTGAAGCACACACACATGAATTTATATCAACAGGTCAGGACGACTCTAAATTTGGTTTTACTGTCTCAACTGGTATGGCCCTTGAGGCTGTAGAAAGAGCCGTGAAGACAGAAGCAGTAGAACTAGTGGGCATTCATGCACACATAGGAAGTCAAGTTTTCAAAGTGGATTCTTTTATACGAGCAGTGGAAGTAATGGCAGAGTTCTCTAACCCGCTTGAATTGCCAGAACTATCTATAGGTGGTGGGCTAGGTGTTTCTTATTTAGAAGACGATCATGCTCCTTCAATCACAGAGTGGGGTGAAGCAGTTCAGACTGCATGCATGCAAACGGGAATAAAAGCAAAAGTTACAGCTGAGCCAGGACGTGCTATCGCGGCTGCAGCAGCAATAACTCTTTATCGAATCGGAACTATTAAAGAATTAGAAGGCTTAAGAACATATGTCGCTGTCGATGGAGGAATGAGTGATAACCCAAGACCTGTTCTCTATGGTTCCGGTTACGAAACCTTTCTTCCTCGATCTATGAACAAGAAGAGGGATCGCTCAATCCGTATGGTTGGAAAACATTGTGAATCTGGAGACTTGCTAGTACGGGAGGGATGGATTCCTTCCAATGCGGCAATTGGTGACGTTATAGCAACACCTGTAACGGGTGCTTATGGGCATTCGATGGGATCAAACTACAACCAAGTTTTACGGCCTCCTGTAATCTTCGTTAAAGATGGAGAAGCCACTGAAGTAGTAGCTAGAGAAACTTTTGCTGACTTGGTTAGACGAGAACGTTAAATCGTACCCAATCAGCTCACTTACAGGAGTAGCGTTGTATCTATGAAATCATCCTCTATACGTATAGGACTGCTTGGTTGCGGCAATGTCGGAGCGGCGCTAGTCCAGCTATTAACTGAACAACATGAGTCTGTGGAACACCGTACAGGCTTGAACCTAAGCATTGAAGCTATTGCTGTTAAGGATTTAGATAAAGATCGATCTATCCCCCTACCTGATGAGGTATTCACCACTGATTCAGAATCAATTGTGAATAATCCTGAGATCAATTTAATTATTGAAGTAATGGGAAATATTGAACCGGCCCGTGAACTGATTTTGCAGGCTTTAAACTCAGGCAAAGCTGTAGTGACAGCTAATAAAGAACTTCTAGCGGCTCACGGAGCGGAACTCTATTCCGCAGCAGAAAATTCTGGAGTAGATCTTCTATTTGAAGCGGCTGTAGCAGGTGGAATTCCAATTGTTAGACCGCTAAGAGAGTCCTTAGCAGGCGAACCAATCACTCAGATCCGCGGGATCATAAATGGCACAACAAACTTTATTCTGAGCCGGATGTCTCAAGACGGGGTTTCATTTGAGGAAGCATTAAAAGAAGCCCAGGAGCTCGGATTCGCAGAATTAGATTCAACTTATGACGTTGAAGGGTACGATGCTGGCGCCAAAGTAGCCATCATTGCAACTTTGGCATTTGGAGTTGAAGTGACTTCTCAAGACGTTCAGCATGAAGGTATTTCAAAGATCACAGTTGAAGATATAAAATTTGCTAACCGACTTGGCCATTGCATAAAGCTATTGGCTGTAGCAGAGCAAAAAATAAATGAAAATGGAAACTCAGAAGTCGGAGCGCGTGTTTATCCGGCTCTAGTTCCTTTAAGCCATCCACTAGCAGCTGTAAATGGTAGTTTCAACGCTGTCTTTGTTGAGGGTGATGCTGTTGGTGAGCTCATGTTTTATGGACCAGGGGCAGGTGGACGGCCAACAGCTTCCGCAGTTTTTGGTGACGTGATTGATGCTGCCGGGAACCTACAGCGCAGTCATGGGGCGTTAATTGGAGCGCTTGATAAGCCGAATATAATCCCTCCTGAAAATTTAGAATCACCTTTCTACCTGAATCTAAAAGTTGAAGACCAACCAGGTGTCCTTGCTCAGGTAGCGGAAGTTTTTGGTGGCCATGGAGTCTCAATCCAATCCATGGAGCAAGAAGGCATGGGCTCAGAAGCACGACTCATTTTTATTACCCACTCAAGCCGGGAAAAAGATGTGTTCTCCACCATCGAAAGTCTCAATTCTCTAAGTGTTGTAAGCAGCGTTGACAGTGTGTTGAGAGTAATTGGTGATTAAATATGCATTATGTCAGCACCCGAGGCAAGGCTCCAATACTTGATTTTAGTGGCGTCTTACTTGAGGGGTTAGCTAATGACGGTGGGCTCTATATCCCAGATGTGTGGCCACAATTATCTGATTCAGACACCGGAGATTATTTAAAAACCGCCGTCGAAACAATGAGTCTTTTCCTGGGGCCCAGCATCTCTTCTGAAGCCTTTGAAGGAATAGTGAAAGAAGCCTATTCGAGCTTCAGGGACGAAGAGATAACTCCACTTGTTGATATGGGGCAAGGCTTATATTTACTCGAACTATTTCACGGTCCAACTCTTGCTTTTAAAGACATCGCTCTTCAACTAGTGGGCAAACTTTTCGATCATGAGTTAAAGAGACAAGGTAAACGGGTAACGATTGTAGGAGCGACTTCTGGAGATACAGGTTCAGCGGCCATTGAGGCTTGCCGCGACAAAGAAAACATTGAAATGGTGATTCTTCATCCTGCTGGCAGAGTTTCAGAAATACAGCGCAGACAAATGACAACAGTACGAGCAGAGAACATTCATAATGTGGCCATACAAGGGACCTTTGACGACTGTCAAGATCTAGTTAAAGCCATGTTTGCCGATCATGATTTTCGTAACCGGATGCAACTTTCGGCAATCAACTCAATTAATTGGGCCAGAGTTATGGCACAGATTGTTTATTTTGTAGTAGCTGCAGAAAGGCTAGGTGGTCGTAAATCACCAATAGCCTTTTCGGTTCCAACAGGAAACTTTGGAAATGTTTTCTCTGGTTATGCGGCTCATATGAGCGGAGTGAACATAACTCAGTTAGTTGTTGGTTCAAATACAAATGACATACTTACTCAATTCTTCAACACTGGAACTATGCAAATTAATGAAGTAACACCTACAACGTCTCCAAGTATGGATATTCAAATTTCATCAAATCTTGAAAGACTTCTATTTGAATTATTGAATAGAGATGGGCAAAAAGTAGACGAAATGCTTAAAGAATTCAGAGAAAGGAAAATGATCAGTATTGATCCAGATATTCGAGAAGCTCTAAGTAATCAATGGGATGGTGCTTGTTTTACTGATGATGAAGTAAAAAAGTGCATATCTGAAGAGGTGGACAATTCGGGAATAGTTCTAGATCCACATAGCGCAATTGGGGTACTAGCAGCCCGAGAATGTCGGAAAGATAAATCAGTCCCCATGGTTACGCTTGCTACTGCTCATCCTGCAAAGTTTCCTGACGCTGTAGAAGATGCAACAGGAATACGTCCTGAACTGCCCATTCATTTGGCCGACCTTCTAGAACGATCAGAAGAGTACACTCAACAACCTAATGATTTGGCTACTGTCCAGAACTATATTGAAGAGGTAGTCAGATGAAATATGTCGTATGTATCCCTGATGGCTGCGCAGATTTGCCAGTTCCAGAACTTGACGGTCGTACACCATTGGAAGTAGCAAATACTCCACACTTAGACGCTCTTGCAGCAAGAGGTACAGTTGGTCGCGCACAAGTAATACCTGAAGGAATGCCACCTGGTAGTGACGTGGGAAATATGTCTATCTTTGGGTTTGATCCTTCTCAATTCCATACAGGACGTGCTCCGATTGAAGCAGCCGCTTTGGGACTTTCTTTAGATGCGAATCAAATAGCGTTTCGATGCAACTTAGTTTCTGTTGAAAACAACGTCATGGTTGACTATGCCGGGGGTAGTCCAAGTTCCGATTCGGCGGCAGTGGTTATAGATCAGTTAAACAGTGAATTAGGAAGTGACGAAATCTCCTTTCACTCTGGTGTGAGCTTCCGCCATTCTGTAGTTGCTCCATCCGATTGGGTAGAAGCCTCTTGTATGCCTCCCCATGACCTAACAGGAGATTCTCTGATTTTGCCATCTGGTCCCGGTTCAGAAACTCTTATCAACATCATGGAAGAATCAAAAAGAGTTCTAGCAGAATCAAGCCTTGAAGCCACACAAATTTGGCTGTGGGGGCAAGGCTTTATGCCCCAGATGCCTCGTTTCTTTGACTTATATAAAAAATCAGCTGGTTTGGTTACAGCGGTTGACTTACTACGAGGTATAGCCACTCTTACTGGGATTGAAGTTTGTAATATCCCTGGAGCGACAGGACAATGCGATACCGATTATGAAGGAAAACGCGATATCGCACTTCAACGACTACAAGAAGGGATGGATTTATTCATCATTCATGTTGAAGCAACTGATGAAGCTGGACATGCAGGTGATGTAGAGGCCAAAGTAGAGGCTTTGGAAAACTGGGATAAAAGAATTCTTAAAGATCTGATACCAGGTCTTGACGACTTAGGACCGTGGCGTATGTTGATGCTTCCAGATCACGCCACCCCCTTAACAACACGTACTCACAACTCAAACCCAGTTCCCTATCTAATGGTTGATTCACAAAACGATGGAACCGGAGGAGTATTCACAGAAAATGGGGTAGCGGATTGTCCACTAGTAAAAGGTCATAGTCTTTTGCCGGAATTAGTGCGAAATTGAGTTCTTAATGTCAGAAGTTAATTCTTGAGTATTGTGGATCTTTGTTAGAGGTTGTGTTGAAGGTAAAATATTTAGGTAGAATAAATATGTATCAGAATAAGGACGGCGCCTTGACTGATAAAAATCATTCGTTAGAAACGAAATCTGTGCCAATTCTTTAAAGACTTGTTCACATTCGTCGAATTGATCCATCTGGACCAAATGGTTCTGATCAACCCTGATGAGAACTTCCAACCGGGCATTTGCCCACGATAAACCAAGGTGTATGAGCATGGACTCCACCCAATTAGAACGTGAAACATTAGAAAGCAAAGATCGCGACGCCCTTGTAACGATGGCTACAGCACTGGGTGGTAAACCTGGTTCTAGAGCGCGTAAAGCAGAGATAGTTGATTTGATTCTTGAGATGACAGCAGGAACTAAGGGATCATCAAATGGATCTCAAGCAAAAGAGACTCCGAAAGTTGAAGAGGCAGATCAGCAAGAACCATTGGCTGATTGGGAGGTCCAAGTAGCCGAAGAGGAAAGTAGCGCGACGGTGAAAGAATCCACAGAAGACACCGCCGATGATTCAGGTGGAACAAAAAAAGAAAGTTCTGAAGTTCGAGTACAAAAAAATCAGGGTACGCAAAATAGACAGAATGATCAAGCGGGCCCTGGAAATCGTAGACGACGTAGGCGTGGTGGACGTGACCATGGGTCTGATGAAGCTTGGGATGGCGAACCAGTTTCAGTTGAAGGATATGTAGATCTACGAGATGAAGGGTATGGATTCTTACGTACGACTGGTTTCAAACCATCAAAGACTGATGCCTATATTTCAGTGAAGCAGGTGCGCCAACTCAACTTACGCAAAGGTGACTATCTCGTCGGAGAGTCTCGTCCTCCAAACCGGAGCGAAAAAAATCCAGCATTACTTCGGATCGACACTATCAATGGGGAAGATCCAGAAGGAATAAAGAACCGCCCCAAGTTTGAAGACCTGACTCCTCTTTTCCCTGATGAAAAGCTCAATATGGAACTTTCAGATGATCCGAACAATATGACAGCTCGAATTATTGATCTCCTTTCCCCGATTGGTAAAGGTCAACGTGGTCTTATCGTGTCGCCGCCTAAAGCGGGAAAAACGACGATTATGAAACAAATAGCTCGTTCAATAGAAACTAATAATCCTGAAGTAAAACTAATTGTATTGCTAGTAGATGAGCGTCCAGAGGAAGTTACTGACATGCAACGATGGTTAGCCCATGGTGAAGTGGCTGCATCCACGTTTGATCGCCCCAGTGAAGAACATACACAAATTGCAGAACTGACGATTGAGCGTGCAAAACGTATGGTCGAAAATGGCAAAGATGTCGTAATTATTCTTGATGGAATCACTCGTCTATCCAGGGCCTACAACCTCGCCGCTCCTGCAACAGGAAGAATCATGTCCGGTGGTGTCGATAGTGGGGCTTTATACCCACCTAAACGTTTTTTTGGAGCAGCACGAAATGTAGAAGAGGGAGGTTCTCTTACTATTCTCGCTACTGCGTTAGTTGAAACCGGATCAAAGATGGATGAAGTCATCTTTGAAGAATTTAAAGGAACAGGAAATATGGAACTTCGTCTAGATAGACGAATTGCCGAACGTCGAATTTACCCTGCAATAGATGTTGATGCATCTTCAACTAGACACGAAGAACTGTTGTTTGAGCGTAAAGAACTCAATCAAGTATGGAAATTACGACGAGTCCTAAACGGATTAGCTTCAGACACTGGAGGAGCAGCTGCAGGTCTGGAACTCCTTACAGACCGTTTAAAAACCTTTAATAGCAATGAAGAGTTTTTAGCCGAAGTGGCTAAAGGCCCAAACATGGGTGCTTAAATAAAGAAAATCAAGACCTTGCAGGTTGGTGATACCCATTCTTGCTCGCAGACTGGATCAGTTATGAAAACAGATATTCACCCAAACTACAGACCAGTAGTGTTTCAAGATTTGACTGATGGCACCCATTTTCTTATTCGTTCAACTATTGAAACGTCAGAGACCATCACTCTTGATGATGGTGTTGAATACCCATTAGCAAAAGTTGAGATTACTTCAGCTAGTCATCCGTTCTTTACTGGAACAATGAAGATTATTGATACTGCTGGACGTGTTGAACGCTTTGAACGTCGCTACGGTTCACGCCGTAAAGGCTAGATTCCCAAAGCTTGGGTAAAACCTGAGCGATTTCTCCTATAGGTGCAATTTGTCTATTGAACCAGAACGCCGCGCTGAGTTACTCAAAGCAAAACTTATCGGCATAGTCAAGTCTGCAGGATACGACGCCACAGAGATAAAAACGGAAAGCAACAATTCTCATTCGGCGCTTCTCACCAAAGATCGATGTTGGGTGCTTGCTGGAGATGAGAATCCACAATCTGTCCTTGGTAAAGGCATCTTCTTACTTGCCCGAAACCCGGAGTTAGAACTTTACGTGGTATTCGAAGATATAGAGACTGCAGGTATCGCCGCACGACAAGCAATTGGGCTTAAAGGCGAAACTAAAATTATGCATTTCCATAAAGGCGAACTTACTCAAGTAAGTTCCGCTCCTTTCCCTGATACTCCGATTGCACCAGTTCTTTCAGAAGATTTTGAAGCGATGTGTAGAGAAGCAGGAGTATCAATCGTCTGTGAGAATGGAATCTGGAGAGGGGAAATCCTTGGACTAGAAGTAGTGAGAGTGGATGAAGGAGACATTCAAGTAGGTGTGGGGCGTTTTGACCGTGAAGCCGGCGAACTTTTAAACAAAGGTAAAAGTCGGGTTGAACAGTTAGTTAGCGCTGCAAACCAAGTTCGCACACAACGGACAGCAGCAGCAGGAGCTCATCCACTTGCCACGTTGTCAAGAGAGAGATGGCTTAGACATAAGTTACTATCCGAACCAGAAATCATCGGATTATCAGAGATGACTCCTCTCGACTCAATTCACGAGTCAAAGAACTTAAAAGATTTTTTTCCAGCAGCGGCAATCGGAATAGATAAAGATCACAAGCAAGTGCTATGTGTATGTTCCGTAGGAATAGATATAGGTTTGATCCCATTAACCGCAGAACTGGCAGCCTTACACAAGCCTGGACGAATAGTTATTGCTCTCCCACCTCAAGACATGCTTCCTTTGATCATTGAAGCAAGCCATCTTTTAAACACGCCGTCTACTCTTATTGGAGTCGATGGAGAGTGGGCCTGCCCCACAAGAAGCCAATAGAGCGATACTCTGAATTCATGAAGGAACAGATTTCGAATCTTGAGAAAGAGCAAGAAGAAGCAGAAAAAGAGTTATCTGACCCCGAGGTTATTGGTGATCCTTCTCTTCTGGAGAAAGCCGGAAAACGCTTAAAAGAAATCGGAGAAATCTTAGAAGTAGGCAAACCACTAAAGGCTATGTATGACGATCTGGAAGCTGCCAAAGAACTTCTTGACATCGCTTCTGATGATGACAGGCAGCAACTGCGAAAAGAAATTGAAGATCTAGAGTCAAAAATTCCTGACTTTGAAGAACAACTACGATTTAGGCTGCTACCAAGCGACCCAAATGATGGAAAAAACGTAATTCTTGAAATAAGAGGAGCTGAAGGCGGAGAAGAAGCAAATTTATTCGCCCGTGACTTACACGACATGTATGTAGCTCTCGCTGGCTTACATAAATGGAAAGTAGAACCTTTAGGCGCCCAAGAGGGAGGTATGGGTGGATACAGCGCTGTTTCAATTCTCATCAGCGGTTCTTCTGCTTGGACAAGACTTAAGCACGAAGGGGGAGTCCATCGAGTGCAAAGGGTGCCCGTGACAGAATCGCAAGGAAGGGTTCATACTTCGTCAGCCACGGTGAGTGTTCTCCCAGAAGCTCAGGAAGTGGATATCGAAATCTCTGACAATGAATTACAAGTTGATGTTTATCGCTCTTCAGGGCCGGGAGGTCAGTCAGTCAATACGACAGATTCAGCGGTAAGAATCACACACCTGCCTACAGGGCTAGTTGTCTCAATGCAAGACGAGAAAAGCCAATTACAGAATAAAGCGAAAGCATTAAGAGTTTTACGTTCACGCTTAATGCAAAACGAACAAGACAAGTTGCAAGCCGAGGCATCTGCGGCTCGTAAAGGCCAAGTAGGAACAGGTGGAAGGTCAGAAAAAATAAGAACGTACAACTTCAAAGAGAATCGTGTGACAGACCACAGGATTGGACTAACTCTTCACAAACTGGAGCGAATTTTGACAGGAGATTTAGATGAAGTTATTGATGAACTTTTGACAAATGAGCGCTCGCAACAACTCATAGAAAGAGCGGGAACTGATAGCCCATGAAAAGTGATTCCCCAGAAGGAACGGTGTCCTGGGGAGACGTGCTACGTGAAGCGACTGAACGATTTAATCAATCAGGTTTTTCAGAAATGGAAGCACGATGGTTAGTTGAAGAAGTTGCAAGTTGTGAATTAGTTGGTGCTTCTCTAAATGACTTAGTTAGTAATAGACAAATGGCGCTCTATGACAACCTTTTACTTCGTCGCTTAAGTGGAGAACCCCTGCAGTATGTTCTAGGGCATTGGCAGTTCAGGGATCTGGATTTGATGGTTGATCAAAGAGTGTTGATACCCCGCCCGGAAACAGAAACAGTAGTAAGCCATGTTTTGAACGAAGTAGACCGCCATGGCGGAGAAGTTTTTGTTGCAGATTTAGGAACGGGATCTGGGGCCATCGGATTATCAATTGCTCTTGAACGCTCTTTGACCAGAGTGTGGTGTACCGACTTATCAGAAGAGGCTTTGTCGGTTGCGAAAGCCAATCTTGCAGGCTTAGGACAACCAGCGAGACGGGTCACTCTCTGCCATGGGTCTTGGTTTAACGCTCTACCTGAGTCTCTTAAAGGCAAACTTCATGTAGTTGCTTCCAATGCTCCATATATCTCGACTACAGAAGTGCTCCCAACGGAAGTAAAAGATTGGGAACCATCTTTAGCTTTATACGGAGGGGCAGGTGGAACAGATCATCTTGAAAAAATTATCGAAGAGTCAATTCCATGGCTAACGCCACAAGGCTCTTTAGTCTTAGAAATATCGCCTAAACAAGCAGGAGCAATGTCTGAATTAGCTACTTCCGCAGGTTTCAACGAAGTGCTTGTATTATCAGATCTTGCAGATAAGCCCCGATCCTTAGTGGCTCGAAAGTTATGACTAATCGCATTATTAACATCAGAAATGAAAGAGATTTAGCAGTATCTGAAACTATTAGAGAACTGCAACTGGGGAACCCGGTTGTTTTCCCCACTGACACTGTCTATGGCATAGGGGCATTATCGTCAGATAAAGAATCAGTAAAGAAAATATTCGCAATCAAAGGGCGTTCATTCACACAGTCTTTGCCGGTATTGGTGGCAGATTTTAATCAAGCTGCTGAAATTGCAGTTGCAGATTCAATACCAGAAGAGGTGAAGAAATTTTGGCCAGGTCCACTAACCGTAATAGTGCCGCGACGTTTTGAAACACCTATTTATGTCGGTTCAGAAAAGCACACAGTAGGTATTCGGTGTCCAAAATATGAATTTGTCCGAGATATAGCCAAGGAAGTTGGGCCTTTATCAGTTACCTCAGCAAATCCATCTGGAGTGGCTACACCTCAAACTGCACTCGAAGTGGCGGAACAACTCGAAAATAATTTGCTAGTAATAGATGGCGGTTCATGTTCAGGTCAACCTTCAACCTTAGTTGACCTCTCATCATCAGACTCCAAAATATTGCGGCTAGGAGAGATCAGTGAACAAGAGCTTTCCGAAGCAGGGCTTATAGGTAACGGCGGCTAAAATCTTGGTATGACTACTATTGCCGTTGGCTGCGATCATGCAGGCTATAACTTAAAAAAACATTTAGCAGATCACTTGGAAGGACTTGGATACGAAGTTTTGGATCTTGGAGCCCACTCGACGGACAGAGTTGATTATCCGGAATATGGAGCAGCAGTCGGTCGCGCTGTTGCTAATGGGGAAGCGAAGTATGGCGTATGTGTTTGCGGATCTGGTGTTGGAATTTCTATGGCAGCAAACAAGATTTCTGGAGTAAGAGCAGCGCTCGTTAGTGACGCTGTATCAGCAGAATTAAGCCGCCAACACAACGACGCTAATGTTCTTTGTTTCGGTGAAAGATCAACCGAATTTGAAGTGGCAGAAACTGCTTTAATGGCATGGTTAAACGCAGAATTTGAAGGTGGACGACATCAGGCAAGGGTCGAGAAACTCAATGCTTTAAGCGGAGAGTAGATATATCTCATCTATGCTCAAGCCGCTCACAACCACACCCACAGTTGTTGAACCTGAAACGAGTGAAAGCGAAGGGGATCATGATCGGTTTGCTCACTATGCCCGAAAATCGGACATCCTTAAATCTGCAGTTTCTGGTAAACCAGTCATAGCACTTTGCGGAAAAGTTTGGGTTCCAAGCCGTGACCCCGACCGTTACACAGTATGCCCAACCTGCAAAGAAATTTTTGAGCGAAAGAAAGAAGCCGAAAGCGGAGGCTAATTTTGTGAGAAAGAAATGACTCCCGTATCTGCTTCAGCATGGCCAGAACATATAGGTAAGAATGATTTTGTTCTGCCTGTGCCAGAAACTTTAGTTAATGCATGCGTTGCCACCCTTTCTCACGATTCTTCTCGCCCTTTGTTTCATGACAAGCATGGGTGGATCAATCGGAAAGAGTTCTTGCAGCGAACTTTAGAATTAGCAGGAAGTTTCAAACAGATTGGCCTCAAAAAAGGCGACAGGATTCTCATCTCCGGACCGTCAACAATTGATTTGGCAATAGCGCACATGGCGGCTCTTCGTTTTGGACTTATTGTTGTTCCAGTAAACGGGTTGTATCAGAAAGCAGAGTTAGAGCACGTTATAAAAGATGCTTCCCCACAAGCTGCCTTAATTGATCACCCGAACTGGAAAGAATGGATTGATTCGATAGACCAAGGCATTTATGTTTCAAGTACAAAAGTAAATTTTCCTACAGGGCCTATAACAAAAATTGATCAAGTAGAGCCAAATGACCCTGCTCTCATTGTTTATACCTCTGGGACTACCGGAAAACCTAAAGGCGCTATTTTGTCTCAGAGAAATCTATTAGCTGGAGCACATTCCGTTCGCTTGGCATGGCAGTGGGAAGAAGACGACAGGCTGTTGCTGTGCTTGCCATTATTTCATATGCACGGAATGGGGGTTGGATTACATGGAACATTACTCGTAGGTTCGTCTGCAATTCTTCAAGACGGATTCCAAGTGGAAGAAGTAATTCAAGCAATCAATAATCATCAAACATCAATGTTCTTTGGTGTGCCAACTATGTATCACCGACTTGCTAAACATCCTCAAGTTCAAGAAATGGCCAAGATGAGATTATGCGTTTCGGGTTCGGCTCCCTTAGCTCCATCACTTCATAGAAAGCTGACTCAAGAAGCAGGCATTGAAGTTCTAGAACGTTATGGAATGACTGAAACAGTAATGCTTGTCTCTAACCCATATTTGGGAGAACGAAGATCTGGGACAGTTGGCTTTCCTCTTCCAGGCGTGAAGATGAAAGTAGAAGAACAATCTGGAGAGATTTTGGTTAGCGGACCCAATGTTTTTCAAGGTTATTGGAATCAGTTAGACACAAATCAGGAAGTATTCGTAGATAGCCCAACTGAGCACTGGTTTCGCACTGGCGACCTAGGAAATTTAGATGAAGATGGTTATTTAGAGATTACTGGCCGAAAAAAAGAACTGATTATCAGCGGCGGATACAACATATACCCACGAGAAGTAGATGACGTTCTAATCAATCATCCAGCTGTCGAACAGGTAGCAGTCGCTGGGTTGCCCTCCGAAGAGTGGGGTGAAGAAGTGGGGGCCTGGATAGTTCCTGTCTCACAAGAGAAAACCCCGTCACTTGAAGAAATACGGGAGTTCTGCCGACAATATTTAGCTGCTTATAAACTTCCTCAAAGATTAGTCATAGTAAATGACTTGCCAAGAAATGCCTTGGGCAAGGTATTAAGACATGAATTGCGCGAGAATTGAGATATGGATAAAACAAACAGCCCTACAAAAGTTGATTTTCACTTTGATGTAATGTGCCCTTGGGCATATCAAACTTCTTTATGGATGCGTGAAGTATCTAACAGACATGACATTGAGGTGGATTGGAGATTTTTCAGCTTAGAAGAAGTCAATTTAACTGAAGGAAAAAAACACCCATGGGAAAGAGATTGGTCCTATGGGTGGTCGATGATGCGTATAGGAGCACTCTTGAAGCGTCAAGACCCAGAACTCAACAATGCGTGGTACCTTAAGGCTGGTACGGCTCTTCATGTAGAAGGACGTAAACCTCATGATCCAGATGTCGCAAGACAACTTCTTTCTGAAATCGATTTGGATCCATCTTTTGTGGACGAAGCTCTTGAAGATCCAACCACGCACGAAGATGTGCATCAAGATCATAAACGAGTGATTGGTCTAGGCGGATGGGGAGTCCCTACTCTGGTATTCGAGAATGATCAAAAATTATTTGGTCCCGTACTAATTAATCCTCCAGAAGAAGAAGCGGCAGATCGTCTTTGGGACTTAGTTGTAGGTTGGCTTGAATTCCCTCACTTGTTTGAATTACAGCGACCAAAAAGCGATGAAGACATGCAAGACATCGCCTCTGCCTTTCGTCCCTACGTCGAAGCACGCGACTGGAACACTGTGGCTAATCCCACACGATAGGAATAGAAAAATGATTGGGAAACAAGACATTATTGAAGGGCTTGAGGAAGTATGGGGAGCTTGGGAAGATTTTGGTTCAAATCTTTCTGAAAACGAATGGATGACTCCAAGTAGATGCCCGGGTTGGACAGTTAAAGACAATCTTGCACATATTGTTGGAACAGAAAACATGTTGGCAGGTAATCCAGCACCAGAAAACTCAACTGAGGGTGAACATATTAGGAACCCAATAGGTGAAGCAAATGAAAAATGGGTTGAATCATTTAGAAACCTTCCTGGCGCTGAAGTTCTGAAAGCTTTTCGTGAAATCACTTCGGAACGACTAGAGGTACTGCGGCAGTTAACAGAGGAAGAGTTTGCCAATGTGGGCTGGACACCAGCGGGTGAAGCTCCTTATGGAAGATTTATGCAGATACGCATCTATGACTCCTGGCTTCACCTTCAAGATTGCCGTGAGCCACTAAATAAACCAGGCGATGAAGATGGAAAATCGGCGGAAATATCTGTTCAGGAAGTAACCCAAGCTATCGGTTACATAGTTGGCAAACGGGGAAAAGCTCCTCAAGGAAGTCGCGTTGAAATTTCACTTATAGGACCGATAGTGAAAACATTGCGAGTGTCAGTTGAAGAAAAAGCTGAACTTGTAGAACTTTTTGATGAAGAACCGACAGTTTCGCTAACACTTACATCAACAGACTTTCTCGCACTCACTGGAGGACGTCATGATCCAGTTCAATACATTAAGAACGGAAAACTTAGCCTTGGAGGAAACCAGGCTTTAGGAAAGCAAATATCGGAAAATTTAGCCTTTACAATTTAAGTAGATTGAAATGAAACGACTCACAATTCCCGAACCAAACGAGGCACTACCTGGAAGAGATATTTCCATACCCGTTGAAGATCCACATATCACAAATGGTCGCAACTTAGAAAGCCCGTTTCCAGAAGAAACCGAAACTCTTGTAGTGGCTATGGGCTGTTTTTGGGGTGCCGAAAGAAAGTTTTGGGAAACAGAAGGAGTTTGGGTAACTGCGGTTGGTTATGTAGGTGGAACAACTCCTAATCCCACATATGAAGAGGTTTGTACTGGACTAACTGGACATACAGAAGCGGTCTTAGTCGTATTTAATCCACTCATCGTGTCTCTTGAAGAGATGCTTATAACTTTTTGGGAAAACCACGACCCTACGCAAGGGATGCGCCAAGGAAATGACATAGGTACCCAATATCGATCAGGAATTTATTTCAACAACGCCGAACAACTACATGCAGCACAAGCCACTAAGAATTTATTCAGTAAAGCTTTGGACGCTGCAGGTTATGGAACCATCACAACAGAGATTAAAGAACTAGATACGTTTTATTATGCTGAGAGAGGGCACCAGCAATACCTCGCTCGCAACCCCTTTGGTTACTGTGGTATTGGTGGGACCGGAGTCACTTGTCCCACAGGAGTAGTTAGCTAAGGAACAAGAGAAGTCCAAGCGTTAAGAAGACTTTGATCACCGAAGAATTCCACCCCTGCGTCTCCTCGACGCCAAAGCCACAAAGCTAGATCTGAAGCGGTGCCTCGTGCAGCAACATCAGCTTTAGCATGCTCTCTTGTTACCACTAAATCGCTGCCCGAAGAGGTTAATAGCCATTCTCCGTCAGCGTCTGTGCAGTGAACATGAAGAGTGCCTTTTGGAAATTCAGCAACTGGTCCACCTATATGGAATTGCATGGCCATTTCAATTACTTCCGCCAGAGTGTCTAAAGAAATATCTGAATGAATCTCTGCCTGTTTTCCTATAGCGTTCTCTGCATCCCACCGATGAATAGCGGTTTCATGGGTCATACGTCTTATCCAAAACCCACAAGTCAAATCCGGAGACCAGTTCCAAGCAGGCTGAGTAGGGTCACATAGCGCTAGAGCCTCGTAAAGATTGCCGAGCACAGTATTAGCTAAGACTTCTAAATCTAAATCATCCTGTCCTTCAATAATCTCCGCCCGAGCCGGTTTCTCAGGATTAGTCGCTTTAACTTGAGCACAAGCGAAACCCCAGACCATGATTACATGATCCAAGAGATCAGCATTATTCCAATCAGGACAAGCCAAAACCTGAGCTTCTGGGTCCTCAAGACAAGCAGCAACTAAAGCATTCATGTCTTTTTCAAGGACAAATGTGTAATCTTCCTTTACAAGCAAAAAACTCTCCCAACACTTTCTAAACAGGTTACTAGTCGCCGTCAGATCGATTGTGATCCCGAAGAAAAGCTTCAAATTCGGCAGCGAGATCATCACCCGAGGGCATGGTTTCTTCTGACTGATCTGACTGCATTTCAAGACGGCGAACATATGACGTGATTTCAGGGTCACCGGCAACTGCTTCATCAACTCTTTTTTCCCAATCAGAAGCTTCCGAATCTAGTCCTGTATAGCCCGTATCAATTCCCGTAACCATTTCAAAACGCCTTAAAAGCGCACGAGTTGCCTTCGGATTAGGAGCATCAGGGATGTAATGAGGAACTGACACTCTTAAAGAGAGGACGGGTATTCCAGCCTTATCGAGGGTGTCATGCAGAGCCCCAACGAGACCGGTTGGCCCCTGATAAGAGGGACGATTAAGGCCAAGACGTGCTGCCAAATCATGGTTAGTTGAACTACCGATTATTGTAAGAGGTCGGGTATGAGGAATCATGCCAACCATGGAACCCAAGGTTGTTACTGTTTCAGCCTGAACTTCATGAGCCACTTCGGTTAAAGCAGTTGAAAAGGTTTTCCACCTAAGGTGTGGTTCAACTCCGGCAATGACCACTAAGTCTCTCTGACCCTCAGGAGTTTTAATAGCGTTTATTTCATTAGCAGGCCAGCGCAATTCTCGCTCACCGTTTTCGCCAAATAAGACGGTGGGTCGCTCTTGCGTAAAGTCAAAAAAAGTTTCTGGATCTATTTCTCCCAGCTTCATAAAAGAGAAGTAACTGCTCAACCACTCAAGGGCTGAAGTTGCAGCTCCTGAAGCATCAAAGAGACCTTTAAAAGCCACCGCTAAGACCGGCCTATCAAGATCAATGCTTGATTTAAAGTCTGAATTCCATCGCAGTTCAGTCATACATAAAGATTCGCATGTTGAACAGTTTGAGTAGGTGTCGGGAAACAAATTTCATGCAAAAAAATTTCATACTTAATAACTCCGTAAAGTAGAAGTTCCCAGGATACTTACAACTTTGAAAACCTTAGGGGTAGTGTTCAAGCATGGAAAATAGAGAACCTAGTTCATAATAAAAAAATGGTGACTCCACGATCTGCATCTACCGTAGTCTTGCTCAGCAATAGACCTGACCTTCATGTGCTTACAATACGACGAAGTGAAAAACTTGCTTTTGCCCCCGGATACACAGCTTTCCCAGGCGGGGCAGTAGAAGAAAGTGATCGCGACAACCGTTGGGGGAAAATGGTCTCTGGTCTCACTTCAGAGGAAGCAGATAAGAAATTGGAGGTAAGCGAAAACGGTCTTTCTTTTTTCATTGCAGCGGCACGTGAAACAATTGAAGAAGTAGGAATTTTGGTTGGAACCAAGAATCAAAAACTCCTCAAACATCGTCAAAAGCTTGAACGAAATGAGACATTTTTGATAGATCTCTTATCAGGATCTGAAGGGTTAGATCTAAGTGACATTCATCCAATAAGTAGGTGGATTACCCCAGAACCAAGCCCACGTCGATATGACACATATTTTTTTATTGCCCCTGTGGATCCTGAGACAAATCCAGAGGTTGATGGTTTTGAGGCAATTGAGTCAAATTGGGGAAGACCTTCTGAGATATTAGAGAATTGGCGAAATGGACTTCTGACAATGATTTCTCCCACACGTTCTGTATTGCAGCGATTGGAAACGTATTCTTCAGTCGAAGATGTCATTACTGCAGCAAAAATGTCCAATATTCGACACAGAGTACGTATTGGAGATGAGTGGTCGGAGCGTGTCTATTTTCATGGAGAACAAGATTATGACAATCCAGTATTGGTGGATAGCCTCGGGTGGATGTGGTTACCAGCTTCAGATGAGAGTTTAAAGAAATGAACGACCCACGTAAGGATATTGAATCAAACTCCAATAGAAATTGGGATTCGCTACTACCGATTCTTCTTTTCATAGTTTTAAATAGATTTTTTGGACTTGTTTGGGGAGTAATCGGCGCCACGCTTTGGGGGATTAAAGCTGTAGTGGGACGGTACCGAAGAGGCGAAATGATTGGAAGGTATCTACCTGTATTGATCGCATATTTGGTAGTTCGTGGAGTCATTGGAGTAATTACAGATTCAGAAGCTGTCTATTTTGGTATTGGTATAGGAACCAAAGCACTTATTGGGGTAGCCCTTATCGCTACTGTTTTCTCGAAACGTTCATTTGTTGAACGTTTCATGCATTACGTCATTCCATTTGATCAAGCAGTTCGTGGCCATGAGATATATCGACGAGCAACTTCGCGCTTAACGGTTATCGCTGGTGTATGGCAATTCATAACATCGGCTTGGGACATTTGGTTATTTCGACAGACTTCTGTAGATGGATATTTAATTATCCGAACTCTCGTTGGATGGCCAGCAGCCACAGTCGCTATTTTGGGAGCTCTTTTCTATTTGAATAGGGCGATGAGAGGCATTCCTGGCTTTACAAGTGTTTTCGAGACTTTGGAACAAGCAGATAGAAAGCGTCGCTAATCAAGCCAGTTCAAATCCACTAAAACGACTTGGTTTGCTAAGCACCTCGTAGACAAGAGGAGCGAATTCTTCAAGTGGCATTTCTTTATAGCCGGGATCAAAGCAGTTTTGATCGTATTCATGGCAAAAATGCGCACAATCATCAAACCACTCATGTTCACGAAAAATTTCTCTAGCATCACGGTCTCCACCCAAGTGATGAAAGTAGTAGTAGCCCTGAAATACTCCATGATGTCGTACAATCCAGAAAATTCTTTCATCTACGTACGGTTTCAAAATTTCAGATGCAACAGCAGAGTGATTTGCAGGCGCTATAGGATCCGCAACATCGTGGAAGAGAGCTGCGATGACCATTTCATCACTCTCTCCATTTTTCAGCGCTCGAGTAGCGCTTTGTAATGAATGTCGGTACCGATCAATTTGATAGCCAAAAGTTGGCCCCTGCATTGAACGTAAAGTTTCCATTAGATAATCAGGAAGGTGCTTTGAGGCATGGGCGTTGAATTCAGAGTCTATGAGTGCCCAATCTTCAGCAGTCCCATTTTCCATATGAGTAAAACTGGCGTGTTTCATAGAAGTATTTCTATCATAAGGATTTCCTTACATCTTTTCGGAACTAATAAATGTAGTTGATTAGCTTAAAAATCAATTCCGTCAAGATCTCCTGGCTCGTCTACATCATGATTCAGATCGAGATCAATGAGGCTCCTCCAAGGAGCACCTGAATGTTCTGCTGCTGAAACATGACGTTCATATGATCCTGGCCCATATGAAAATTCAAACTTCACATTAGTAGGAATTGTCAACACTGGAGTTCCATCTTTGTGCCGATCTGGAACCAAAGTTATTCCGTCAAAATCTGCACAATGAGAGAGTCGGGTAGCTTTTGGCAGGTCACCGTGAGCAATAATGACTTTTTCTACTCCTTTGTCCGCTAAAGCAGAAACCCCAGTTTTAACTGCAGCGTTTAAGCCAGGGTTATCGGCCCGGATAACTTCTGCTCCTTTTTCGCGAGCCCAAGCAGCGACTTCAGAATCATCACAGACTATTGCCACTGGCAGAGGCTGAGCAGCATCAAGGACTATTTCAGCCATTTTTTTAGCCAAATCAACTCGACCTTCTTCTGTCATGACTGTGGCAAGACGAAGCTTGGCCTGAACGAAAGATTTCAAGGGGATGAGAACAAAAGTGGAATCGGTCACAATCGGCAGTGTAGAGGCCTCAGCGAATAGGATCAGCATTATGACAATTAAAGTTGAATCCTCTTATGGCCTCTTAGGCACAGATAGTGGGGTCTCAGGGACAGTTACCGAGTCTGGTTCTATCCACCCTATGTTTGGGAACTATCAAGTTGAGTGGTGGGTAGGAGAAGAAGAGCATTGGTATAGGCCAGAATCTGAAACAACTCTTGTGCATAAACGTGTTGGTTCAGCGCCAGTCTTTGAGACAAGTCTCACTATTTCATCAGGACGAATAGTGGCAAAAACTTGGGCTGCTATTGGCCGTGAGGCACAAAAACCTTCAGTAGTAACAGAACTATCAAATGAATCATCTACACCAGTTGCTGTGGCAATTGTAGTTACTCCATTTGATGACATAAAAAGGCTAAGAGTAGAAAAAAACTCCTTGATTGTGGATGAGCGCTCACAAGTCACGGTCGACCGGCCACCAGGCTATTACTTGTTACAAGAAGGATCTAAAAATCTTGAAAGCCAAATTTTTAATGGAAAAGCAGATAAAGAAGTTCCACCACCATTAAAAAGTAGGAAAAAGAGTGCGACAGGCGCATTGATTGTCCCATTGACACATAAAAGCGGGCTTAGATTCGTGATAGCTCCCACAATAGAAAAAAAGATAGATCCTGGGAGTCTTCCAGATTTCTCTCGTGTGGAAACTGGATGGGGTCAACGATTAAAAACGAGGGCAACCACAAATTTACCGAATAATGATCTTGGTGGTTTAGAGCCAAGAGATCTAGTAGACCTCCTTATTTTAAGACCGACACCTCAGGGAGCGATCCGACTTGCAGCTTGGGGGTTAGTGGACGATGCATCTGAAAGAATAGCTTCTGCAGACCCAAACCCACAGTGGTTGAGTGCAGCGATTGAACTTTGGATTCGATATCGACGGGTAGAAGATTTCCTACCATCCAATGCAGTAAAGATCGAACCACTAGTTCGTTCTTTGGGAAAAAAAGATGCCCTAGGGCAAGTCTTAACTGACGGTCTAACTTCGCTTCTGCGAGCGATAGGAGAAGATACGGCTGCTCAAGATCTCACCAATTTAAATAGAGGGTTTCCTGATTCTCTTTTAAACCCCTTTGATGAATTGGTTTCTGAAACCAACGAAGGAGTTCAGCTCCTTTCTAAACAATTGCCTCGATCTTGGTATGGGAAAGATTTTGAATTACATGGAATGGCTACACGCTGGGGAAAACTAGGTTTCGCCGTTCGATGGCATGGGGAGAACGCAGCACTGTTATGGGAGATGGAGCCACACAAAGATCTTGTACCACTGATCACAATCCCCGGCTTACAGAAGGAATTTTCCACTTCAAAAACAGAAGGTGAAACTTTACTCTCTCCTCTTCCACCGAAAGACAATAATGGGACGTCCTAAAATGAGAGCTGCTCTTCAAGGGAAAGCACCTGGACTTTCTGCAGAAAAAGTTTTATGGAACCAAGGCCATGAAGTAGTCGTTGGTTTAGATGAAGTCGGTAAAGGAGCGTGGGCAGGACCACTTACCATCGGAGCAGTAGTCGTGAACCAGAAAAAACGAATAACTGGGGTTCGTGATTCAAAGATGTTAACGGAGAAGGAAAGGGAAGTACTTTTTGACCGGATCACAAATTGGGCTACCGCTTGGTCGGTGGGTCATGCTTCTAATGATGAATGTGATGAACTAGGTATGTCTGAGGCCCAACGCCTAGCGGCTAGACGAGCGTTAGCCGAACTCAGATTAAAGCCGAACAGGGCTTTGCTTGATGGGAACTGGGATTTTGTGGGTGGGGGAATAGCTCAAACCATAGTTAAAGGAGACACAACGAGTCTTTCTATAGCATCTGCATCGGTTATTGCAAAAGTTACACGCGACCGTTTATTGCGCGAAGCCAGTGATGAATGGCCAGAATATTCTTTTTCTAGCAACAAGGGGTACCCGTGTCCGCGTCATCGCGAAGCTCTTTCTAATCTTGGAGCCACGAAATTTCATCGGAGATCCTGGAGTTTCATGGAAAATGCTTCTAGTGGGGGTGAACCAAGGCGTTTTCGTAGTAGCCCACAAATCAGGTTGTTTAATTGAGGCAATGTTGTTTACACATGTTTTAACTCACTATTCTTTGTCGTCATGGCGCAAATTATTAGAAGGTTATGGCTACTTATAATTTGGACAGTCTTTATATGGGTCAATCGAATAAGAAATTTGATTAATGATCCAGAAGTTGAATTATCTGAAAAAATTTGGGTGTTCATAGTTGCAGGAATTTTTTTATTACTCGTCTTGGTTGCGTTGATTTTTTTAACGGGTCTCTGGAAAAAATACGGCCCAGCCACTGCTCGATTTGCAGCAATCTTTGGTTTAGGGACGTCGATTTTCTGGCTTATCCGTGGAGCAGGAATACTCTTTGAGGGAGAGCACGACCTCGGATTTAAATTCATCCATTCAGGTCTTGCGCTTGTATCAATTTTTTTAGGAACTTTTCTTTACATGGCGGGAGATCATCCAAAAAGTAAGTTCCTAAACTAGGGAGATAGATCCGTCGTCCGCTAGCCTCGCAGTATGGGTCAACCAATTACAGTCGTGGAAAAAACTTCTTCTCGTGAGGGAATCATTCGATTTGAAATTAATCGGAGTCTTACCGGCATGGGGCATGAACGGTACCTTCTTGGTCAAGAGATCACCGGCTCTACACCTGCGGATGAGTTAGCACGACGTCTTTTTGAACATAGCAACTTCAACGGTGTGCATGTCAATGCGAATGTGATCACCATTGACATTGGAGAAGGTAAAACCGATGGAGTAGCAGATGTAATAGCAGATCTTCATCTTTATTACATCGAAGGCGTGGAAGTACCCACCGACGAAGAAATTGCTGCAGAGAACTCTTGATTAGTAAATCGTAGGTTGCTTAGGTGGATGAGGAAAAATCTGATGTAGGTGTAGGCCCACATCCCGAGCCATGGCCTGTTGATCCTCGTTATGATCCGGAACTTTTAGCCAATGGAGATCGCCGCAATGTAATCGATCGCTTCCGGTATTGGCGCCGCGAAGCGATTGTTGAAGAACTTGATCGGAGCCGCCACGGATTTCATATAGCGATAGAAAATTGGGCTCATGACTTAAATATTGGGACGGTTGTACGTAACGCTAATGCTTTTTTGGCAGCTGGTGTTCATATCGTAGGACGTAGAAAATGGAATCGCCGAGGTGCGATGGTGACTGATAGGTACCAGCATGTGAGTCACCATCCCACAATTGAAGACTTACTTTCTTGGGCTGATGATCAAGGACTTCCAATAATTGGGATCGACAATCTTCCAGGGTCTGTTGCTATTGAGAAAACAGAACTTCCAGAAAGGTGCGTGCTATTACTGGGTCAAGAAGGGCCAGGGCTTTCAGATCAAGCACGGGAAGCAGCAATTAAGGTGTGTTCAATTTCACAATATGGGTCAACACGATCAATTAATGCTGGTGTAGCCTCTGGGATTGCGATGCATACCTGGATAAGACAGCATGCAGTGATATGAGGAATCTTATGACTGAGGCAATTAAAAAGGTATTTCTTGCACTAATAGTGGCTGCACTAATTTCTTGTTCTTCAAGCACTGGTGAAGATGTTTCACCAACAAGTATGGCTATGAGTCATAATGACAGCCATGACAGCCATGACAGCCATGATCATGACCATGGAAATAATCTCGATGTTTCTCAATTAGTAGATCCGCCAACAGTTTCCATTTCTGGAAGAGCAATAGAAACTGGAGAAGTCAATTTGAACTTCTCGGTTGAGAATCTTGAACTGATTCCAATAAATCCACCTTCTGAACATGAGTCAGGCCAAGGGCACCTGCACTTATACGTAGACGGTGTTTCGGTTGCAATGCTGCATGAAGCAAGTTATGTCGTTACTGATCTCACAAAAGGTCTACATGACTTCCGAGTGGCTGTATCTACGAATGATCATCGCGAGTATTACGTTGACGGGAAAGCTATATCTGACTCAATCTCTATAGAAATCGAAGAAGGCGAAGAAGCCCCTGAAGTGGATAAAGGGATAACTGTAGAAGTAAAAAATGGAACAGTTGTTGATGGCCTCCAAAGGCTAACCGTAGATGTTGGAGAGCAAGTGAGTATTACTTTGTTATCAGATGAAGATGATGTGTTTCACCTCCATGCGTACAACCTTGAGGTTTCACTCACCGCTGATCAGCCCGAAATACTACAATTTCAAGCAGATATTCCAGGTGTTTTTGAAGGAGAACTTCATGAAGCCGGTTATCAAATTCTCGCACTTGAAGTTTCCTAGTGGCCTTTATCATTAATTCGCTATTTGCTCATGGCGTGGGTGGGCGAAATGACCTTCCAATTTCAGAATGGACTGCAGCATGGGGTGGAGCAATAGCACTGTTGCTTTCATTTGCGGCAATTGGTTTACTTTGGCATCAACCAAAATTTCCAAAACTACTGGAGGGAAATTTAACTCCAAAACTAGTGAAGACCGGTCATATCATTACAGCAACTGTTCAAGCGGTGGCGCTGGTACTTTTCTTCGTCGTACTCACCGCTTGTTTTATCGGACCCAACAATACGGTTGGCAATATTGCTCCGACGACTGTGTTTATTATTTTTTGGGTTGGGGTGGCTATCTCTTCTGCCATTTTTGGCCCTTTCTGGAAAACAGTTAGCCCTTGGGAAACTTTAGGAAAATTACTGGATAAAAGTCACACCGTTGTAACACGCCCTGCGCCTAAGTGGCTTACTTCCGGATGGGCTGCACTAATCCCAATCACCATTTTTCATTGGCTGGAACTTGCTTATCATGATGGATCGAGTCCACGTGTTCTTGGTTGGAGCATTCTGGCTTATACGGTGTTCTTGCTGGTAGCGGCTTGGCGATGGGGATGGGATGAAGCCAGAAAAGCTGAAGGGTTTGGGATTTTATTTCAGCTTATTGCAGCTATTTCCCCAATTTTTAGAGATGAAGACAATCGGCTAAAAGTAAGGCTTCCATTTGTAGGCATCTCGGCTTTAAACATGTCAGGTCCTTCAATAGCAATTGTTTTGGCTGCATTGGGAGGCACAGCATTTGATGGTGTGTCGCGAACTGGATGGTGGTTGGATCTAGCAGTCGGTAAGTCAGGTGGGGGCTTGACTGTGGTGAATACCTTGGGTTTGGTTTGGGTCTCGTTAATTATTGGTGTTGCATATCATCAGGCTTCTCGTATCGGTTCTCGATTGACTAGCGATCAAAATTTCGCACGAATATTTGGAGGTTCGTTGATCCCGATTCTTATCGGATATGACGTAGCACATTATTTCTCTTTGTTGATTCTTGAAGGTCAAGCATTCAAAATCTTACTTTCCGACCCTTATGGACAAGGATGGAACATATTCGGCACAGCTGATCATGCAATTAATTGGACTGTGGTTTCAGCCACCGCCGTTGGATGGGTTCAAATTGGATCAATTGTTTGTGGGCATCTCCTTGGGGTCATGTTCGCTCACGATCGTTCTGTGGAACTATGGTCAAAGCAGATTGCACTACGAAGTCAGTATCCCATGCTCCTAGTTATGGTTATCTACACGGTTATGGGCTTAGTACTCATGACAGGTTAGTTTTGACAGGCTAGTTTTATAAATCAAGAAGGAAGGAGCAGTACCGTGGAAGAACGTGAAGAAATGGATTGGGTTAAGTATGGCGCTGCGGTGAGGCAACTTGCTCAGACTGTTGCAGACGATGGTTACAAACCGGACATGATCTTGGCAATAGTTAGGGGAGGGATGTTTGTAGCGGGTTCGCTTGGTTACGCTCTTGCGGTGAAGAATCTTTATGTAATTAATGTCGAGTACTACACGGCGGTAGATGAACGTTTAGATTTACCTGTCGTGCTTCCTCCCTATGTCGATTGGGTTAATCTTGACGATGCAAAGGTATTGATAGCCGATGATGTAGCCGACACTGGTCATACTTTGAAGTTGGTTCACGACACGGCCAAAGATCAAGTAGCTGAAGTTCGTTCAGCGGTTCTGTATCAGAAACCTCAATCAGTGGTTGACTGTGATTATGTCTGGAAACACACGGATCTTTGGATCAATTTTCCATGGTCAACAGAGCCACCAGTGGTAGATCTTGGCTCAGCTTCGCATAAAGCACTTGATGCTTGATTCAGTTTTGTTCTGCGTGCTCTAAGTAGTTGTAGATAGTAAATCGACTAACGCTAAGAGCCTCAGCTACATCTTCAACGGATTTACGTAGAGTAAATGCGCCCCACTCATTCAAGAGAGTTACGGCCCGCTGCTTCTCTAATCGACTCATATTTTCACGAGAAGTACCGATTTCTTGCTCAGCGGTTTGAAGGAGATGGTCTAGGGCTTGATTCAGATCTGGTCTTCTCAGCCCGCCAACTATCTCATCATTCCAAAATAAAGGAAAGTCAGTTTCTGTTACCTCATTTGGCAGAAGTAATCGTGCTCCGATCGCTTCAGCGAAAGGAACGAGGGTTTTTAGAAGCGGGTGATTGTAAGAAGTCACATTTTTACAGTATCGCATTTGTGAAAGTTGACAAAATGTTGAAATGCCGGCAGCATTAATACTTATGCCAGTTACTGTCGCGCGCTCGCTTGATCATGCTTTAGCAGCTTTGGAGGAATGTCCAGAAGCCATAATTCTGGCTGGCGGAACAGATGTGATGGTTCAAGTAAATAGAGGGTCTATGCCGGTAGACCAAGTTGTAGCGATCGGCCGCATACCAGAACTTCAAGGATGGAGCAGGGAAGGTGATTGGCTCCATCTCGGTGCTGGCGTTACCTATTCAGAAATGATGGGTGAAGAAATTTCTTCAATGGTCCCTGCTTTGGCTCAAGCGTCAAGAACTGTTGGATCGCCTCAAATACGAAATGCAGGAACGATAGGTGGAAATTTGGGGACATCATCACCAGCAGGAGATACTTTGCCAACTCTTTTTGCCTTGGAAGCGGTATTGACGATTCGATCATCAACTGGAGTTCGAAAATTGCCGATAAACCAATTTATTGTTGGAGTTAAACAGAATGCCCTTCAGCCGGGAGAGTTGATTGAAAAAATTAGTGTTCCTGTTCTTGAAGGCCCTCAAGAATTTTGCAAAATAGGACCACGTAATGCAATGGTGATTTCAGTTGCGTCGTTCACTCTTCTAACAGATGTGAAAGAAAGTCAAGTTCGAAGTTGTTTAGGTACTGTTGGTCCGGTTCCAATTCGCCCCACGGAGGCTGAAAATCTTCTATCAAATGGTGTGAATTGGGAAAAAAATAAAGTTAGCTCTGAGGTTCTAGAAGCGTTTGCTTCATTGTGCGCAGATGCAGCACAACCTATAGATGATCATCGTGGATCAGCGGCATACCGTCGTCATGCAATTAAAATCTTATCCCGTCGCGCAGCATGCAGAATTTTCAGTGAGGACAACTCATGAGTAACGATTTTTACACTCTTAATGTAAATGGAGAAGATCATCAAGTAGCTGATTCTTGGGCGGGTGAAAGTTTGCTCTGGGTTCTACGGGAACGTTTAGGTTTCCCTGGGGCAAAGAACGCTTGTGAAGAAGGGGAGTGTGGATCGTGCTCGGTTCGAATAGGGGAAGAAGTCGTATGCAGCTGCCTAGTTTTGGCAGGATCAGCTACAGAACAAGAAATCACCACCATTGAAGGTCTTTCTGCTGAAGGAGAGTTAAGTGATGTTCAGCAAGCTTTTATAGACGCAGGTGCAGTTCAATGTGGGTTCTGCACCCCAGGTCTACTGGTCACTATTGACGACCTTTTAGAAAAAAATGAAAACCCTGATGATTTAACCGTACGAGAAGCGATAAGTGGAAACTTGTGTAGATGTACTGGATATGGACGGATTCTTGAGGCAGTACAAATAGCTGCAGCTTCCCGAAGGGGAGAAAAGCGTGAGTGAAGTAAAAACGAAAACACCTATTTCAAATTCTCGAATAGGAGATTCTGCTCCACGCCCAGACGGTATACCAAAAGTGAAGGGAACTTTCGCTTTTTCTAGTGACCTCTGGCATGAGAAAATGCTTTGGGGAGGGACACTGCGTTCCCCCTACCCGGCAGCTCGTATCAACAAATTAGATATCACTGAAGCGCTGCTTATTGATGGTGTGCATACAGTGCTTACACATAGCGATGTACCAGGAGAGGCAGTGTATGGCCTGGAACATGCTGATCAGCCAGTTATGGCAGCGGAAGTGGTTCGGTATGAAGGAGAACCTGTAGCCATAGTTGCTGCGGACCACCCTGAGATTGTCCGACGAGCGCTCGCTGCGATCAAAGTTGAATATGAGGAAATGGTTCCATTAACTGACCCGGAGATAGCAGAGTCAGTAGGGCACATTCATCCAGACGGAAATGTATTTCGGAAAATCAATATTCGACATGGAGATCAAGAAATACAAGGCGATATTCAAGTGGAAGGTTTCTATGAAGTAGGCATGCAGGACCAAGCCTTTCTTGGTCCTGAATCAGGGCTTGCAGTGCCAGGGGAAGACGGGGGAGTTGATCTATATGTGTCAACTCAATGGTTGCATGCAGATCAGAGACAGGTTGCCTCCTGCCTAGGGCTCAAAGAAGAGGATGTTCGGATTACTTTGGCTGGAGTGGGTGGGGCTTTTGGTGCCCGTGAAGACCTTAGCCTCCATGTTCATCTGTGCATGCTCGCGATGAGAACAAATAGACCAGTCAAAATGATTTATTCTCGAGAAGAATCCTTTCATGGTCATGTTCACCGTCATCCGGCCAAGATGTGGTATCGACATCATGCAGACAGAGAGGGAAATCTTTTAAGAGTCGAGGCTCGAGTTTTACTTGATGGGGGTGCTTATGCATCTTCAAGTGGAGCAGTAATAGCGAATGCTGCATGTTTTGCTGCAGGTCCCTACCGAATTCCTAATGCAAATATTGAAGGAATAGTGGTCAGAACAAACAATCCGCCTTGCGGAGCGATGAGAGGATTTGGGGCAGTGCAGACATGTATGGGGCATGAAGCACAGATGGATAAATTAGCTGCAGTCCTGAATGTGGATCCAGTAGAAATACGCCTAAAGAACGCATTAAAAACAGGAGATCAGTTGCTTACAGGTCAGATCATTACTGGGACAGCTCCGGTAGCAGAGGTGATTAGAACTTGCGCAGAACATGTTCCTTCTTACCAAAAATCCTCAGATCTTATGTCCCTACCGGGTGGAGCAGGGCGTACTGCAGACCCGGAACATATTTCTCGCGGAGAAGCTATAGCAGTCGGGTTCAAGAACCTAATGTTTTCAGAAGGTTTTGATGACTTCAGTTCAGCTGTGTGCCACTTAGAAGATGGAGTGGCAACCATTACGTGTGCTTGTGCGGAAGTTGGTCAAGGGTTTGTGACATTAGCTCAACAGATTACTCGCGAAATCCTTGGAGTAGAAGAAGTTATTTTAGCTCCTGCTGCAACTGAAACAGTAGGTTCAGCTGGATCTACTTCTGCCAGCCGACAGACATGGATGTCAGGTGGAGCCGTGCAAAAAGCCTGTGAAGAGGTACGCCTAAAGTTATTGCAAAGGGTCACTGAGGAACATGAAATAGGTATTGATGATCTAGTTCTTGCGGAAGGCCAAGTACTTTCGCTTAATGGAGACTTTTCCATAAGTATTGATGTAGCCACCGAAAATCCTCTAGAGGCCAGAGTCGAATACAGACATGCTCCAACCTTCCCGTTAGACGAAAATGGGCAAGGAGACGCACATGTATCGTTTGCATTTGCCGCTCATCGGGCAGTGGTTGATGTTGATCCTGAACTTGGTCTAGTGAAAGTAGTGGAATTAATTACCTCACAAGATGTGGGTCGATTACTCAATCCTGTTCAAGCAATTGGACAACTAGAGGGAGGAGCAGCACAAGGTGTAGGGCTAGCAGTAATGGAAGAAGTCCTTGTTGCTGAAGGAAATATTCGAAATGCGTCTTTTACTGACTATCTGATTCCCACAGCTCTAGATATGCCTCCAGTTGAAGTCGCAGCGATTATTGAACAGCCAGAACCTGGCGCACCATTTGGAGCAAAAGGCATAGGAGAACCTCCCTCTATATCTTCAACTGCTGCGGTTGTAGCAGCTATACGTGAGGCGACGAACCTTGAACTTCCACGTGTTCCTGTACGACTTACCGACATAGTTTCGGTTGAGGAGCCGTCATGACTGATTTTCAATCTTTAAGAATTAATGGAGACCGCTTAATGCAACGCATTGAGGATCTGGCAACTATTGGACCACATGAAGGTACTGGGTCCTGCCGTCTAGCTCTTACCGATGAAGATCGAGATGGGCGCGATCTAGTTGTCACCTGGATGAAAGATCTTGGTCTCGAAATAACAATTGATGGCATCGGAAACGTCATTGCCACTCGACCAGGGATCCTAGATGGACCACCAACTCTCACTGGCAGCCATATAGATACAGTCGCTACAGGCGGTCGTTACGATGGAAATCTTGGAGTTCTCGCAGGAATTGAAATGATTGAAACGCTTGTAGAGAATGATATATCTACTCGTTACCCCATAGGCGTCGCATTTTTTACTGATGAAGAGGGTGCTCGGTTCCCGCCAGACATGCTTGGCAGTTTGGTGTACGTCGGAGGGCTAGCACTAGAACAAGCTTTAGAAGTAGAAGGTATTGATGGTGCCATACTCGGAGAAGAACTTGATCGGATTGGATACCGCGGCGCAGCGCCATGCCCAGGGATACCTCCGCGAGCTTTTATTGAGTTACACATAGAACAAGGACCGCTATTGGAAGATGAAGGCATCACCATCGGGGCAGTCACGGGAGTGCAAGGAATATCATGGACTGAATATTCCATTAAAGGTCAGTCGAATCATGCCGGAACCACTCCGATGCATTTAAGACACGATGCTGGTTACGTTGCAGCTCGAATAGCTACAGAAGCTAGAGACATCACTGAACGTATGGGTGGCCGACAAGTGGCAACTGTAGGAAGAATGCAATTTCAACCAGATCTAGTCAATGTTGTAGCACGCGAAGCACAACTGACAGTAGATCTAAGAAATACAGACGAGTCTTTATTAGCCAATGCAGAAAACCAAATGAAATCATGCATTAGCTCGCTAGCGGAATCTGAGGGTGTCACCATTGATTCACGTTCACTCGCTCGTTTTGAGCCAGTCGTATTTGATACGGAAGTGGTGGATATTATTTCTGAAACTTGTTCTCAATTAGGGCATTCTTCAATGACGATGCCCTCAGGCGCAGGGCACGATGCTCAGATGCTCGCAAGAGTATGTCCAACTGGAATGATATTTGTACCAAGCCAAAACGGTATTAGTCATAATCCATCAGAACATACAGACCGTGAGGACTTGATAGCAGGAGCCAATATATTATTGCAATCAATATTGACTCTTGATGCCAAAGACCTACCAGGAGTTGAGCAGTGAGTCGAATAGTAACCGTCGGGGCGGCACAAACTGGGCCGATACAAGAAACAGATTCTCGCAGTGAAGTAGTTGAGCGGCTTACTAATTTACTACGCGAGGGAAGTCAAGCCGGTTGTGATCTCGTGGTTTTCCCAGAGTTAGCTCTTACAACATTTTTCCCACGATGGTATGTGGACGACAAGAAAGAATTTGACCATTATTTTGAAAAAGAAATGCCTAGTCCAGAGACGAAACCTCTTTTTGATGAAGCAAAAAGACTAGGAGTTGGATTTCATCTTGGCTATGCAGAACTCACCCCTAAAGGCGAGCACTTCAATACCTCTGTACTCGTTGATAAAGCGGGGGATATTATCGCTCACTATCGAAAAGTTCATTTGCCCGGACATGAAGAGCATGAACCATGGAGAGCATTTCAACACCTTGAACGGTATTACTTTGACCCGGGACCAGGCTTTGAAGTGCACGCTGCATTCGGAGGGATAATGGGTATGGCGATTTGTAATGATCGACGATGGCCAGAAACTTATCGGGTTCTGAGTTTACAAGGCTGTGAAATGGCACTTATCGGTTACAACACGCCCGTGCATTATGCGCCAGATCCGAATCAAGATCGTTTACAAGGATTTCATAACCATTTAGTTTTACAGGCAGGTGCCTATCAGAATGGCATGTGGGTGGTAGGCGTAGCTAAAGCAGGAGAAGAAGAAGGGTGTGACCTGTTGGGAGAAAGCGCAATCATTGGACCCTCTGGTGAAATAAAGGCTCTTTGTTCCACGGTTGGGGATGAGCTAGTTGTCGCTGACTGTGATCTTGATCTATGTGCTGACTACAAAGAAACCCTTTTCAACTTTTCTCGGTATCGCCGTCCAGAGATTTATACCCGCATTACTAGCCAAACTGGGGTTGAAATCCCTGAGACAGTTAAGGAAAGTTAGTTTCACATGACCACATTCAATTTAAATGGAGATTCAGTCACAGTTGAAGGGGAGCATCCGCACCTTTTATCTGCGCTAAGAGAAGAACTAAACATTCTTTCTCCTAAAGATGGATGTTCTCCCTCGGGGCAATGTGGATGCTGCACAGTCCTTATTGATGGTAAAGCCAGGGTTGCTTGTCAAATGTCAATGGAGCGTATTGAGAATACCTCTGTATTGACATTAGAAGGTATAGAAGATGAAGAACGAGAACGATATGCGTCGGCATTCGCTGCTCATGGGGCACTTCAATGCGGATTCTGTATTCCAGGTATTGTGGTGCGCGCAAAGGCTTTAGTTGACAAAAAAGCTGAGACCATTACCCGAAATGATTTGGAACGTCATCTTGGTGCTCACTTATGTCGATGCACTGGGTATACAAAAATTTTGGAGGCAGTTGAATCTATTGCAGCGAAAGAGATACCGAAAGAAACTCCAGTAGGTGGTATTGGGAGTTGTAATCGGAAATACGAGGCTGAAGAACTCGCATTAGGAGACCGCCCTTATATCGATGATTTAAAACCCGAGGGTTTATTACACGGAGCAGTGCATCTTGCAAGTCATGCAAGGGCTGAAGTTGTGAAAATCGATACAACTGAAGCAGAAAAAATAGACGGGGTTTACCGAGTTTTTACAGCAGCAGATGTACCTGGGGAACTTAGGGTAGGCATCATCCATACCGATTGGCCGGTCTTCATACCTGAAGGAGGGCGAACCTCGTACTTAGGAGATGTCATTGCTCTTGTTGTGGCGACGGATCGAGAAACAGCACGTCATGCCGCAACTTTAGTAAAAGTTGAGTACACCCCATTAAGAGTATTTAATGACCCGGTTATAGCTGCAGAATCTGACGAAGACGCTGTTTGGGGGCTTGATGGAAATATATTGTCAGTCTCTACATATACAAGAGGTGATGTTGAAGAAGCACTCGCAACATCAGAACATGTAGTTGAGGAAATATTCCAGACGCAACGCATTGAGCATGCGTTCTTAGAGCCAGAGTCAACTTTGGCAGCTCCAGATGGAGAAGGAAAGCTCTATGTCTGGTCTGGTGGTCAAGGTATTTGGGATGACCGTAATCAAATTGCTTCAGTGTTAGATATTGAAACTACGGATATCACTGTTGAACTTGTCTCAAACGGAGGAGCATTTGGCGGTAAAGAAGATATGTCAAATCAGGCGCAAACAGCCTTGGCGGCATGGATTTTGAAAGCTCCTGTCAGATGTACTCTTTCACGTGAAGAATCTTTTCTCATGCACGCCAAACGTCACCCCATAAGAATGGCCTACAAGGCAGGATGCGATAGTCAAGGACAACTACAAGCGCTTTGGGTCAGGATGATTGGTGACTCAGGACCGTATGCATCGGTTGGGATGAAAGTATTGGAGCGAGCAGCAGGGCATGCAAGTGGCCCCTACGTGGTCCCAAATATAGATGTTGAAGCAACCGCAGTCCGCACAAACAATCCAGTCTGTGGAGCCTTTCGCGGTTTTGGAGCTAATCAAGCACAATTCGCTATGGAAGGCGTTATTGATCGATTAGCGGAAAAAGTAGGAATAAGTGGTTGGGAAATGCGTAACCGGAATGTCATCAGTCCAGGAGCAGTTTGGGGCCCTGGACAAATAATGGATGATGGGTGTCTTGGTGCTCAAGCTTGCTTAGACGAAGTCAAAGAATCCTATGAACAGGCAATAGCGAAAGGCAAGGCAGTAGGAATTGGACTAGGTCTCAAAAACTCTGGACTTGGAAATGGATTTAAAGAAATCGCCCAAGCGGTCGTTCATTTTCGAGACGACGGACAAGTCGAAGTCCGACATTGCTGGACAGAGATGGGTCAAGGTATCCACACTGTGGCACAACAAGTCGCAGTAGAAGAACTCAAGATAGACCCTTCGCGCATTGAGGTGATTGTGGACACCACAAGAGAAATGGGGGCTGGTCAGACCACCGGAAGCCGAGGAACGCTAATGGGAGCTGGAGCAGTGGCAGATGCATGTCAGATAGCTCTTGAAGATGGGTGCAGAATTGGTGTTGATTATCTTGGCGAGTACCGGGTTGATTGGACCAACTCTCTTAATGATGGTGTGGAAAATCCTATTATTCACTCAACGTTCGGATATGCCGCACAAGTCGTTGTTATTGATCCCGAGACAGGAGATGTTGAGGAAGTCATTGCAGCACATGATGTTGGAAGAGCAGTTAATCCCGTGTTATGCGAGGGTCAAGTCCAAGGAGCAGTCCATATGGGTCTGGGCTATGCCTTAACTGAAGGATTTCCAGTTGATGAGAATTCTTACCCAGTGAATAACACTCTTCGAAAATTAGGAATTATTAGACCCAGCGGTATGCCAAAGGTGGATGTTCGACTTGTTGAGTCCCCTCAGCCAAACGCTCCATACGGCATTAAAGGTGTTGGAGAAATTGGTTTGGTCCCAACTGCTGGTGCTGTGGCTGCAGCACTAAAAAAACATGATGGGGAATGGCGCAGCATTCTGCCATTTGCAGAACCCAACCAACAAGAACAGTGGTCGGACTGGGATGGAAGTTAGATGAACACCACTCCAGGGCTTGTGTGTGCTCATCACCATCTTTATTCATCACTAGCTCGTGGAATGCCCTCTCCTCCTTACACTGCTAAAGGATTCACAGAAATTTTGGAGACAGTTTGGTGGCGACTTGACCAGGCTTTGGATTTAGAAATACTTCATTGGTCAGCAAAGCTTGGAGCTTTAGAGGCACTCGAGCAAGGAACGACTGCCATCATTGACCACCATGAATCACCGACAGCAATAGAAGGTTCACTGTCTGTAATTGCTGAAGCTTGCGCTGAAGTGGGGGTCCGAGTTAATTGTGCATATGGGGTGACCGATCGACATGGACCTGAAGGAGCAAAACGTGGTTTAGTCGAGAATGAAAGATATTTGAAGAATGGCGGACATGGCATGGTAGGAGTTCACGCTGCTTTTACTTGTAGTGAAGAAACTCTTGAGTCTGCTGCTCAACTTGCCACTGAATTTGAGGTAGGTGTCCACATTCATGTAGCTGAAGGGAAAGTAGATGCTGGAGCAGCAGAACGATTAAAGCATCTCACAGAGGAAAACTGGCTCATTATCCACGGTGTTTATTTAGAAGATGATCATGAGTTAAGCGGAACTATTGTTCACAATCCAAGATCAAATATGAATAATGGCGTTGGCTATGCCAATCCAGTTAGATTCAAAAATAAAATCGCATTAGGGACAGACGGTATTGGTGCAAATATGTTGGAAGAGTTCCGTCTTGCGTACGCTCGTCATCGAGAAAATGATGTTTCAGCTACACCAGAAATTTCGTGGGAATGGTTATCTGCTGGATGGGACTTATTCCCAGAGGCAATAGATGACAAAGTGACATGGAACTACGGTCACATAGATCCATGGCATCTTGCCTACACAACTGGAACAAGGCCAGTCGAGATAGAAATAGGTGATGAAGTAGTCTGGAAAGACGGAAAATCTACTCGAGTGGATGAAAGTGAAGTAAGGGCCAAATCTGCAGAAGCGGCCAGAAAGCTTCACCAAAGATTATAAAAATTTTAGAATAAACAAAGAAGAGAGTATTTATGACGCGGTTAGCTATCTACTTACAAGACGCTCATCCGATAACGGAAGCAATTGAATATGTGCAGTACGCAGAAGAAAAAGGATTTGAAGCTGTGTGGCAAGCAGATTCAAGACTGGTTCGCGATGCAGTGGTACCGATGGCAGCTTTCGGGGCTTGCACCGAAACTATAAAAATTGGATCTGGAGTAGTTGACTGCTGGACTCGTAATCCAGCACGACTTGCTTCAACGTTTTCAACACTGGACGATCTAGCTCCTGGCCGCATGATCTTAGGTATAGGGGCTTGGTGGGATCCGCTTGCCAGCAAAGTGGGTATTGAACGAAATAAACCACTAGGAGTTATGAGAGAAATCATAACCGCAGTAAGGGCTCTCTTAGCAGATGAAACTGTCACGTTTAAAGGTGATTTTGTGAACCTAGATGGAGTCGAACTTGATTACGTCTATCAAGAGCGTAGACCAAAAGATGTTCCTATTTACATTGGCGCAACTGGACCCAAGATGCTTGAACTGTCTGGAGAAATTGCAGATGGGGTTGTGCTTAATTATTTAGTCTCTCCTGAATACAACAAGAAAGCGATGCAGTCTCTAGAAGATGGAGCGGCACGAGCTGGACGAAGCCTTGATGACGTAGATCGTCCTCAACTTGTCGTATGTTCGGTAGCTGATACTCGTGAAGAAGCTCTTGACGGGGCTCGTTTAATGGTTACGCAATATTTAGGACAGCAACCCCACATTATGAAAGCATCAGGGGTGCCGGAATCTCTTCTTGATGAGATTGGAAAAGTTTTAACTTGGCCAGCGACTCACGAACAAGTTGAGGCAGCCTCCAAGCTTGTTCCAGACGACATCGTTCAAATGATTTGTGCAGCTGGAACTCCTGACGAGGTTCGAGAAAAAGTTGGTCAATATATGGCTGATGGGTGCACGTGCCCCATTCTGTATCCATTAGGTCCAGATGTAAAGAAAATGGTAGATGTGTTTGCTGACTGGACTCCTTGATCACTATGTCACGACTCATTTTACGAGGTGCTCGATTTCCTGGCGATATAGCGATTGAAGACGGAAAGATCACTGCTTTAGGAACAATCGAGGTTCTAAGTGGAGATTCTGTACTTGACTGTGAAGGGGATATAGTCACTGCAGGTTTAGTCAACACTCATCACCATCTTTACCAGTGGATGACACGTGGCGAAGCGACTGGTTGCAATCTCTTTGACTGGTTAGTCCATCTGTACCCTGTTTGGAACGAATTAACAGTAGAAGATGTTTATATAGCCGCTTTAGTGGGACTTGGAGAACTAGCGGCCACAGGATGTACTACAGCTTCAGACCATCATTACTTAGTGCCAGGAGGTGATGACAGAGTTTTCGATGCAATTGTTGAAGCGTCAAAACAAGTAGGGATTCGACTGTTTCTATCGCGTGGATCCATGGACTTAGGAGAAAGTAAAGGCGGACTACCGCCTGACCGTGTTGTAGAAGATAAAGATTCAATACTTTCTTCAACAAAATCAGTAGCGGAGCGCCATCATGACGGAGACATGGTTCACGTCGTAGTAGCACCGTGTAGTCCATTCTCAGTTTCGACAGAACTAATGGTCGAATCTGCTGAGCTGGCTCGACAACTCGGCCTGCGTCTTCACACACATTTGTGTGAAACGGTTGAAGAACAACAACATTGTTTGGAACGTTTTGGCCGTCGGCCAGTAGAGATGCTTGATGAGTGGGGGTGGGTAGGAAACGATGTTTGGTTGGCTCATGGAATTCATATCGCGGACACAGAGATGGAAGTTTTAGGCTCAGCAGGAACCGGTGTTGCGCACTGCCCATCTTCAAATGCTCGCATCGCTGCAGGAATGTGCAGAGTTACCGATTTGATGAAAGCCGGAGTTCCAGTAGGACTTGGTGTGGATGGAGTTGCTTCAAATGAGGTGGGAGGCTTATTTCCTGAAATGCGTCAAGCACTTTACACGGCTCGATTAAGAGAAATGCAACCTGATGCTCTTATGCCAGAAGAGGTTCTTGCAATTGCTACAAAAGGAGGATCTCAATGCTTAGGTCTCAAGAATTCAGGGACCTTAGAAATAGGTCAAAACGCTGACATTGTGGTTTGGCCTGGCGATGATTTGGCTGACATCCGAAATCCAATAGACGGACTTATTTTGGGGCCTGATCGTCGCGCTAAGCATGTTTTAGTAGGCGGTGACTTGGTGGTTCAAGATAGCCAAGTTCTCGGTATCGATTTATCTAAAGCACATCAAGACCTAGCCACCCATTCACGTAGAATTTGGAAACATCACTAATCACCAACTTTTATTAAAAAATAAGCCATTATGTATAGGTGATTACTGCAGAATTTACGGTTGAGCCTTTTATTGAAGGATCCCCGGGGCCACATGTCAAAGCAGCAGTACAGATTGCAGAGAACGCAGGATTGACAGTAGAAATAGGCCCATTTGGTAGTTCAATAACTGGCGATGAAAGTGTTATTCTCCCTTTGATTAGTTTGATGCTTAGTGCTGCTGTAGAAAATGGAGCCACACGAATTTCTTTGCAGGTAAATCAGGTTTAAAGTCTTCGTAACTAACCAAACGTCACTTCTATCCAGCCCATTCATCAAGCATCTCTATTGGTCACCACCAAAACGTTCTAAATAATGTTTCGGCAGTATGAATTTTTTGTCCGATAGGTGCATCATTACTGAGAATATGCAAAGATAGCCATGCGTCAACGCGGGTTGTCGGAGGATTGTAGGGCCTCCGCCCGTATTGAGCAGAGGGAGAAAATAATGAGACGTCAACTACTGATGCTGTTAGCCGTTGTCCTTACCTTTGGAGCTGTGGCTTCAGCTTGTGGTTCGGATGATGATGGTAGCAGTGATGTAAAGGCCGCATTTGTTTACATTGGTACACCTGGAGATGCTGGGTGGACCTATGCACACGATCAAGGCCGAATAGCGGCTGAAGAAGCAACAGGAGCAACCACAGCAGTTGTTGAGAATGTTCCTGAAGGAACAGAAGATTTCGCTAACTATGCTCGCGAATTCATCGATGATGGGTATTCAGTAATCATTGGTACGTCATTTGGATATATGGAGTCAATGGCAGCATTGGCAGACGAGTACCCAGACGTCGTATTTGACCATGTTTCTGGTTACATGAGCAATGAAACTAACTTTGGTAATACTTTTGGGCGGATGTATGAGCCGCGTTATCTATCAGGAATGGTTGCCGGTGCTATGACCGAAAGTAATCACCTCGGTTACGTTGCAGCGTTCCCAATTCCTGAAGTTATTCGTGGAATCAATGCTTTCACTCTTGGTGTACGGTCAATGAACCCGGATGCCGAGGTTGAAGTGATTTGGACCAGTACTTGGTTTGATCCAGCAGTTGAAGGCGACTCTGCGCAAGCCCTAATCGAAAAGGGTGCAGACGTTATAGCCATGCATCAAGACAGTACTGCAGCAGGCGAAAGAGCTGAGGCGGCAGGTGTTCGATGGGTTGCCTACAACTCTGACATGAGCGCTTTTGCACCAAATGCTCATCTGACTGCTCCTGTTTGGGATTGGTCAAGCCGTTATGCCCAGATTATTGAGCAAGCCGCAGATGGAACTTATTCCGGTGGCTCTTGGTGGGGATCAATGGCTGATGGAGTTGTAGCTTTGGCTCCGATCGCTGATGATGTTCCTGGTGATGTACAAGCAGCAGTAGCAGATTCACAACAAGCCATCATTGATGGAGAACTTCATGTATTTGCTGGACCGATTAATGCTCAAGACGGCAGTGTTATGGTTGCTGCTGGAGAGACAATGAGTGACGGCGACATGCTCGGCATGATGAGTTTCGTTGAAGGCGTAATTGGATCAACAGGCTGACGTCAGTATTTGATTTGATTGACGGCGTCAGTGGGCTTGCCCACTGACGCCGTCGGCGCGTCTACACGGTAAATTAATTTGATTATGACTTCTGAATCCCCACTAGCTATCGAGTTAGTTGACGTTTGGAAACGTTTCCCCGGTGTGGTTGCCAATGCGGGGGCTACTTTGAGTGTCAAGAAAGGAACGATACACGCTGTACTCGGTGAAAATGGGGCAGGAAAATCAACCTTAATGAATATTCTTTCTGGGGTTTACAGGCCGGACGAAGGTCAGGTTCGCATCAATGGAGAGCAACATTGGTTTCATTCTCCTTCAGACGCCTTAGCTTCTGGTATTGGTATGGTCCACCAAGAATTCCGGCTGGTTCCTTCATTCACTGTCGCCGAAAATATTGTTCTCGGTGCCTCAGAGAAGATTATTAGACGGAGTTTGATTGAGAAAGAAGTAGAGCAAATTGCCCAACAATTTGGACTTGTTATAGATCCAACACGTCCTGTATGGCAGCTTTCAATGGGAGAACGACAGCGCGTAGAGATCCTCAAAACGTTATGGCGGAAAGCGCAGATATTAATTCTGGATGAACCAACAGCAGTATTAACTCCAGCAGAGGCAGACGAACTTGGAAATGTCCTGCGAAAAATAGCTGAAGATGGCCGAACAGTTGTATTTATAAGCCATAAATTACATGAAGTTACTGCTTTCTGCGATGAAGCTACAGTGCTCCGCGGAGGCAAAACAGTTGCTTCCACTTTAAAAGTAGAAGAAGTAAATGAAAGTGATTTAGCCGGTCTCATGGTCGGTTCATCGCCCATGATTAGTGAGAGGCCTCCTTATCAGGAACCAGGTGAGGCGATGTTGACTATAGAAGGGCTTGGAACGCTAGACGATAGATTCCTCCCCGCTGTAAAAAATCTGAATTTGACGATAAAAAGCGGGGAAATAGTAGGCATTGCAGGAGTTTCTGGCAATGGTCAACGAGAAATGGCCCAAGCTATAGCTGGCTTAAGGCCAATCACATCAGGAAAAGTGACTATCTCCGGTAAAGATCTTACAAATGCTCCACCCTCAGAACGCTTCACTGCAGGGCTTGGTTATGTTCCTGAAGATCGGCTAGGAGTAGGACTGGCTCCTCGCTTAACCGTCACTGAAAATGCAATTTTACGATGCTACAAAAGTTTAAGGAAAAGTATTTTTCTTGTTTCTGAACAGGCAGTGAACTATTGCAAAGAAATAATTGATCGATTTGGAGTAAGAACCGGACCGATAGATGAACCAATAGCTGGTCTATCAGGTGGGAATCTTCAAAGGCTTTTAGTTGGTAGAGAGTTAAGCGGGAACCCAAAAGTAGTCCTAGCGGCACAACCTACTCGAGGATTAGATGTACAAGGTGTGAAAGCAATTCAAGACTTGCTTATAGATGAACGCGCTGAAGGAGTAGCAGTACTTTTGATTTCTGAAGATCTCGATGAATTGCTTACACTTTCTGACCGATTATTAGTCATGCACGAGGGAGAAATAGTAAAAGAATTTGACCCCGCGAATGCCCATCGCCACGAAATCGGAGCAGCGATGGCAGGAAAAAGAGACGAATCATGAAACGTCTCGTACTGGTTCGTCGGGAACAATCACTCCGAGGAGGGCAACCTCTTTCATTCTTAATTGGCCTAGTAGTTGCCTTACTGGCAGGAATATTGCTACTGGTTGCTTCTGGTCATAATCCACTTGAAATCTATGAACGACTATTTAACTCTTCCGTTGGCAGTTCCAATGCATGGGCTAAAACACTCAATCGTGCAGTTCCTCTTGGGCTAGCTGGGCTCGCCGTTGCAGTCGCTGGAAGCATGGGGCTATGGAATATTGGCGCTGAAGGTCAAATTCTTGCTGGAGCAATGATGGCAGCTTGGATAGCTCAAATAGGCGAAGGATGGGCTAGCCCATTACTGATTCCATTGATGCTCATCGCTTCCATTTTGGGGGGAGCATTACTTGCATCTGGACCTGGTATCGCCAGAGCTCAGATAGGCGTAAATGAAATCATTACAACACTTATGCTCAATGAAGTTGCATTAAGGCTTTTACAGTGGCTTATACACGGGCCTTGGAAAGATCCTGAATCTCGAGGGTTTCCATTAGCTCCATTACTTGCAGATGAAGCACGGCTACCTAAACTCTTCGGAAGAGCTCATTGGGGCGTAATTATTGCTTTTTTAGTCATAGCATTTTTTGGATTTATAGTTAGCCGCACAGCCTGGGGATATGAGCTAAAAGTTGCAGGCTCCTCAGGAGCAACCGCCCGCTATGCCGGCATTTCTTTAAATAAAAAAATCATCACAGTTATGGTGCTAAGCGGAGGAATAGCAGGCTTAGCAGGTGGCATTGAATTATCAGGAACTTCAGACAGGATTGTTGAAGGAGTATCGGGAGGCTATGGATTCGCTGGGATCATTGTTGCAGCACTTGCGTTAATGCGACCCTCAGGAGTCGCTGCAGTTGCCCTTATCTTTGGTGCAGTGCAAGTCGGGGGTTTAAGCATCCAAACTCTAGGAGTCTCATCTTCTGTATCCACTATTCTTCAGGCTCTTATTCTATTTGGAGCAATCGGAGCCGGAGTTTTCAATCGGTATAGCTTGAAAAGTGTAAAACGTGAGAAGAAAGGCGGTTCGACATGAATGAAGCATCAATGATTGGAATGCTTAGCACTACGATCTCATTCGGCGCCCTTTTATACCTTGCATGCATTGGAGAACTCATCTCTGAAAAAGCCGGAGTCTTAAATCTAGGTGTAGAAGGAATGATGGCACTAGGCGCGGTAACAGGATTTCTAGTTGCCCTCAATACCGAAAACCCTTGGTTGGCTTTACTCGTTGCAATGATTGTCACTGCCGCATTTGCTTCGATCCACGGAATATTTACCGTCGTACTAGGGGCGGAACAGGTTGTCTCAGGCTTATCACTTACTTTCTTAGGTTTAGGACTCTCAGCGTTTTTTGGCAAGAGCGCAGTTGGGAACCCGCCAGGAGCAATACTTTCAAATGTCGATTGGGGGCCGCTATCAGACATACCTTGGGTTGGACCGATTCTTTTCCAGCAGTCACCGATGGTCTATTTCGCATTTCTTGTTGGACTTCTAACTTCGTTTTTACTAACTCGCACCAGTATCGGCCTAGCTCTTAGAGGAGCAGGAGAATCCGCTTCGACTGTAGATACAGCAGGCCACTCTGTAGTTAAAATAAGGCTCGCAGCAGTCGCCACTGGCGGAGCTTTAGCAGGCGCATCAGGTGCGTATTTGACCTTAAGCATTACTACCTCATGGCAAGACGGTGCTGCCGCGGGACGAGGCTGGATTGCTGTAGCGCTGGTTATCTTTGGAGCTTGGAAACCAGGGCGAGCGGCAATAGGGGCACTTTTATTCGGTGGCCTACTAGCGCTTAAGACACGCTTGCAAACATTTGGAGTTGATTTCTCACCAATCTTGCTCTCAATGATTCCTTATCTGCTGACCATTGGAGTTCTCATAATTATCTCCATTAGAGCACGACACCGCCCATCAGCTTCACCCGCCGAAATTGGAAAGGTTTATCGACGGGAAGAAAGATAAAGGGCTTTATCGCTCAATTCCAGTTACAAGAGCAGCAACAGTCGAATCGGGATTCAAAGTACCTTCTTGATGGGAAGCAAGTATGCCGGCAATTCCAGAGGTACCAGTGATACACGGAGAAATGCTGGTATGGCCATGAACGAGTTTATGTGCTTTGAGTAAAGTTTCTTCGTTCACGCTCATAGGCCTACTTCCCATCTCCAATAGTGCCCATACGATTGGTTTCCAGTCATATACAACATCATCAAGAATTCCGATAGCGACTGAAGCTGGATTTTCCCAAGCCCACATTGGTTCATCTCCATCCAAGCTTTCAAGTGGATCCACCGAAGAAGACACAATGTCAAAAGCTCGACTTAAAGGAGAACACCCCTCAGATTGGACACTATGCAATACAGGTAGTTGTTCCAGAACACCCAGATTTAAAGCGGTATACAAGGCTTGGATCACGCTGGAAGCAAGAGCTCCACCGCCAACTTGAATAAAAAGATGCTCAGGAATTTTTTGAGTACTTATCCAAGCATCAACTAGCTCAAACCCTAAAGTACGCCCACCATCGATTGTGAAAACATTTTCTGTGCCTTGACACCCAAAAGAAATAGCGCCTTCGGCTACTGCTTCTTGTGACCTAAGGACGCAAGGGTCTCCTTCTTCATTTTCTTTGCGCTCACAAATACGTATATCTGCATCTAAGTCGGCAAGGTGATCAAGGATTGAAGTCTCCGCCCAGACTGGAACATGAACAATTAAAGGCCGATTAACCGCTCGAGCCACTACAGCGGCCCCAAGGGCAGCATTGCCGCATGATGCTATTGATAGAGGGGTAGTTAATGGAACTTCATCTACCTCAAGATGAAGAGCCAACCCAAACAAGTGTCGTGCTTTGTGACTTCCTGAAACATTCTCAGTTTCATTCTTAATCCAAAGATCGCCTGTTCTACCAACAGCAGAACTTAGGTCAGAACAATTTTCAAAAGGTGTTTGGCTAAATCCTGTCCCATCAACTTCACCAATTGAATTGTCTAGTCGATTAACCAACTGGATGAAATCTCTGTCGGTGAAACCTTTTTCAACAGCATTCTTGTGCGACCATAAAAAACTTCGAAATTTTATGAAAGGATTCTGTTGCTCAGATATTGTTTCTGGTTCCTTAGCAGGCCATAGAACACCGGTAGGAGAACCTAGCCACCCATGGTTTTGAGATAACGGAGTCATCTACCAGCTAGCACTCCTGTTTGGTTATTGAATTCTTCAATCAATTCATCCCATGCCGGAGCTAAGGTCTGCAAATGTTCCCAAACATCTTGTTCCCGTCGTATTTCAAAATCAGAAAATTCAATCCCTTGTTGCTCAACCCACGTGTAATAGCCGAGATTGAATATGCGGTTCTTCCCAATTTCGTCAAGAACTTCGACGTCGTTGGTATCTACTCCTCGCAGATGTTCTTCAACAGCGGCTGAAGCATCCTCTGAACTAAAACCGTTCACATAACGATTAGCAGCCATTGCTTCACGTTCGCTGGCATACAATTCTGCGCCATCTGTAGCAACCGTAACGATCGCGTCGTCGGCACCAAAGCCCAATTTTTTAGCTGTTTTGATAGCTGCCAAAACATTACAAATACCAGACAACCCAAAGTGGCCGAGTTGGCTAATAATTGAAGGATTTATTCCTAACTCGCTTAGATAAGCGAGCCCTTCAGGAGAATTGAAAACAACTCCAAGTTCGTCACAAGCCCGATCGCTTATTCCAACAACAACATCAGTGTTTGTCACATTATGAATCAATGGAATGTGCTTATCTCCGATGCCTTGAATGTTGTGTTCCCCAAAACCGTTGTACAGCATGGTCGGGCATTCTAAAGCCTCAACAGCTACTATTCGGGCGCCATATTCTGATTTGAGGCGCTCACCGGCAGCTAAAGTCCCAGCCGATCCAGAAGCAGCAACAAATGCCGACAAATTCAAACCAGGATGACTTTCTGCAAGATTCAAGTACAAGTGTTCAAGAGCGCGACTAGTAACTTCGTGATGCCCGATATGGTTAGAGAACTCAGAGAACTGATTAAGAATAAAGTTGCCAGGATCTTTTTCAAGTTCGTTACAAGCGTCGTAAATTTCTTTCACATTGCTTTCCGAACCTGTGGTTTTTATTACGTCTTCAGGGTTAGCAATCCATTCATCAAGCCACTCAAATCGCTCCCTGCTCATGTTTTCTGGAAGAACAGCTACACCTCGGCAACCCATTAAGCGTGAGATAGCCACGCCTCCGCGAGCGTAATTTCCGGTTGAGGGCCATATAGCTCTTTGAGTAGTTGGATCATATTGTCCAGTTACCACTCTTGGGACTAAACAGGAGTAGGCGGCTAAGACTTTATGAGCTCCAATCATTGGGAAACGATTACCAAAAGCAACAATGATGGGGGAGTCAATACCTGTTATTTCGCTGGTCAGGACAACATGGTCTGGGATATCTACGAATTCTCCATGGAAATCGTTGTACCAATGAACGCGGTAAAGATTCATAGGATCAGCAGCATTTCGATCTATTTCCTTGAGATCTGACCGGATCGAATCAGGAATTTCACTTGGGTTCGCCAGCTGAGAGAAAGTAGGTAAAGCTATTCCGCGTTCCCTGAACCTTTCAACACTACGTTGATAGCGCTGATCGTCAATAATCTCGGTATGTAGACCGAAACGGGATAAATCAAAGGATTCTGAATTAAAGGTGGGAACTTCAAAAGCGCCTACACCAACATTTGTAACACCGCTACTCATAACTCGCAGGCTAGCGCCTGCTTCTTGACAAAATGTTGAAATTCATAGTTGGATGGTGGGAATTCCTCACAAATATTGATGAAAGTAAGGGGGGTGACACAAAATAAGGTCTAAGTAATGAGAGACTAGAAAAATGGCCAGATGGATTGCACAAGTGATAACAAGCCTTCTATTGGCGGCGATTATCGGCTTACTTATCTCAGGGACAGCTGGAGATTCAGATAATCCAACGATCACGCAGCTAGTGATATCAGCGACTACAACTGCGATTCCCGTTGAAACAACGACTACAGTCGCGATCCCCGACACCACGACAACGACCAGTACAACAAGTACTTCGACTACTACTACAACAACAGCTGCTCCCGCTTCTACAACTACAACCACAACAGCGCCACCAATTGATGAAGAAGCGGTTTTGTTGGCGTCATATCCTTGGGGGCCGAGCGACGAAGCAATGATCCTTCAGACGGTCCTAGGAGTAGCTGCTGATGGATGGTATGGAGGCGGAACCCGTAATGCTCACTTAGCTGAACTTGAAGCAAGAGGTCTCAGCACTACGAACGTTCCACCTGTGCCGACTACGACGACAGCGCCACCGACAGCGCCAACAACGCCTCCTGATTCAGGGCTTCCAGACCTTTCTTATCTCCCTAGTTCAACTTTGCAAGCAGCAGCTATCGCATTTGGGGCTCCTTGTCTATCTGATGGAATTTTGACAGATTGTCCAGCGAGTGTTTTAGCAAATATTGATGCTATTTTGGCTCTACTAGGAGTATGAGCAAGTAAGACAATATGAGTGAAGAGCCGATAGCTAAAAACACTGAACTAACTTCTGAATATCCCATAGGAGATTTCTTCTCTTTGGAAAATATCTTTGAAGATGGTCAGAACGGCTGCCGAATAGTCATCAATGGCAATCACCTCAATCCACATGGCGCTTTACATGGCGGCGTCATGTTCACTTTGATTGATCAAGCAATGGGCATAGCTACAATGCGAGCAATTCAAGCAGATCAAATCTGCACAACCTTAGAAATCCAAGTTCGATATTTGAAGCCTGTATTTGAAGGAGAAGTTGAAGTACAAGCTTCAATACTCAAATCAGGTAAAAGATTTGTTCAACTCGAAGCACGAGCTACTTCAGGATCTGAATTGGTGGCTTACGGTACAGGTTCGTTCGCGATCCTAGACAGACCTAAACACTTATAAAGACTAACGGACTCAGTTCAGTACTCGTAAAAAAAGAATGCGCCAGTTAGATGCTGGTATCCACCAAACTAGACAAATGGCAGTAGGGATTAATTCACGGAAAGGCTTTAGCCTCAAACAAGCCCTGATTCCATCAATTGATGCTCAACAACGGTTTTTTGCCCTTGTTTTAGGAGTTATAGCTGCTTCATTAGGGGGGCTCTTCTTAGCAAGAGCAGAAGTAAAGCTGGATGAACTTCCTGGACTATTAATGCTTATTCCCGGAGCCATCGCTTTACGCGGAAACATATTTGGTGCCATGGGTAGTCGTCTTGGAACAGCGGTACATACTGGAACGTTTCGCCTTAGCCTTCGGAAAGATGGAGTTGTAGGTCAAAACTTACTAGCCGCTGCGATTCTAACTTTGTTACTCAGTGTGGTACTCGCCGTGATAGGAAGAGGAGCAGTAAGCCTTTTTGGAATTTCCTCCACGATGAGCCTTGGGGATTTCATCGTAATTTCAACGCTTGGTGGAGTTTTAGCATCTGCAGCAGTGGTCCTAATCACTTTGATTCTTGTTGCTGGCTCAGTTCGTTATAGATGGGATCTAGATAACGTAACGTCTCCTTTAGTCACAGCATTCGGAGATTTAGTTACAGTACCTGCGTTACTTCTGGCAGCAAATCTCATATCCAACTCGTCTTCAGTCAATCTTTTAGCCACTCTTATAGTGATAATAGTTTTGGTAGGAACTCTTCTGATGTGGAGATTAGGGGAAAGTAATCTCCACCAAATAACTAGACAATCAATCCCAGTTCTGTTTTTTGCGATACTGATAGATGTTGCAGCAGGAGTAATTGTTGAGAAAAGAATCACCGATTTACTAACATCAAAATCAGTCCTCATCATGTTGCCGGCATTTTTAGCAACAGCAGGAGCCCTTGGAGGGATTCTTTCAAGCCGCCTTTCGACACAATTTCATCTAGGACTTGATGACGCAACACCAATACCGAGTCGAACCAGTGCAAGAAATATTCAATCTCTTATAGCACTAGCAGTACCAGTGTTTATTTTTGCAGCAAGCGCTGCTCATATCCTCGGAGTGATAACCAATCAAAATGCTCCCGGATTCTGGCAGCTAGTTTTAATTGCATTATTGGGCGGTTCCTTAGCAATAATTATGGTCACTGTCATTGCCTACTACTCCACAATGGCTGCCTTCCGATTCGGACTAGACCCCGATACTTACGGAATACCGATGGTTACGTCCTCTCTAGATTTAGTAGGAGCATTCACTCTTGTCATAGCGATGGTTGCAGTGGGGGTCGCATGAAAAATCTAGATTTTTCCCCAAACACAAAGTTTTTTTACACTCAACACGTTGTTGGGTTTAGCATTAATCGACAACCTCAAGTGAGGAAATATGGAAGATAAACCACGAAATTTGAGAGCCATGTTGGCAGAAGCAAAGGACACATCAGAACTGATGGTGGACCTAGCTTATGCGGCACTGTATTTTGATGACCCTGATATGGCAGAAGAAGTCGATCAACTCGAAGCCCAGATGAATGAACTCGTGCACGATATGCGAGCAGTATGTGTCCTCGCAGCTCGAAGTTCACGCGAAGCTGAAGGAATGTCTTCCGTTCTACAAGTTGTATCTTCAATAGAAAGAATGGCTAATGATGCCGTTGATATCGCACGAATTGTTTCAAAGCGACTAGGAATCCCACATCAACTGGTAGCTGATCTTTCTGATGCAGAAGAAGTCTCCCATCGAGTTCTTGTAAGCGAGGGTTCGCATATGGCGCATCGACCATTATCAGCTCTTGAACTAACAGTTCAAGCCGGAATGAGCGTGATGGCGATACGTAGAGGCCGACAGTGGATCACCGACGTGAATGGTGAAACAGTCGTAGTTCCAGATGATGTGCTGTTTCTTAGAGGATCACCGGATGGCATCATTCGACTACGCGAGTTAGCTGCTGCACCGGTCTGGGAGCCACCTAGAGCAGAGGATCAACATGCAGTTACAGACCTAGATAGAGCAGTTGATGTGCTCGTAGAGATGAAAAATCTTTCAGAAACTGCTGTAGGGCTGGCTTACAGTGCACTCGTGTTAGCAGATCGTGGACTAGCCGCAGAAGTGTGTCATTTAGAAGACCGTCTAGACGAGATGAAAGAGAATCTTGAACTTTGGGTTCTTCGGTCAGCAGGAGATGACATAGACCCGGGAGCATTAAGGGGACTTCTTCACTTAGCGGAAGCAGCGGAAGATTTAGGAGATCAAGCCCAGTCAATGGTGTGGCTTATCGAAAAAGAAGAAGAACTTCATCCAATTCTCGGAATAGCTCTTGGAGAAACCGATGAAGTGGTTGTTCGTTATCCGATTGCATCAGGATCAACAGCGGACGAAGCATCACTTTCAGAACTACGTTGGAATATTGAGCCAGGTTTTACTGTCTTAGCGATTCGACGCGGTGGCAGATACGTCTACCGTCCTAGAGGTAGAAACACTCTTCTAGCTGGAGACGAAGTTATTGCTAGCGGTCCAGATGAAGGATGCACAATGTTGGCACGCATGTGCGGTTGGGTGCTGAGAAATGACGAAGAAGGAGAAGATGAACTAGAGCCAATTTAATTTTGGCTTATTCCTTTTTCGTAGGCTCCTCTCCGGTGAATAGTTCAGCGATCGCTCCAAGTGACCCCATTGTTGAACTCATTTCTGCTGGAAGGAAAATCTTTGTAGCTTGACCATCAGCTATCGTTCCTAACGCTTCAAGGTATTTGATAGCAATCAGATCTGATGTTGGGTTGCCATCATGTATGGCCTGATAAACACTTCGTATAGCTTCGGCCTCACCTTGAGCAACCGTGTCTTGTCGGTAACGTTCAGCATCAGCAACAGCTTGAATCGCTTCAGCCTCTCCTTGAGCTCTCAGGATTGATTCTTGCTTGACTCCCTCTGCATCGAGGATGGCAGATTGCTTTTCTCCCTCAGCTCTAGTGATCTCAGCTTGTTTAATACCATCGGCTTCGGTCACTACTGCTCGACGAGTCCTCTCAGCTTTCATTTGTTCATGCATGGCATCCATGACGTCTGCTGGTGGGTCAATACGTTGAATCTCAACACGTACAACTCGTACACCCCATTTATCAGTGGCATCATCAAGAACTTCGCGTAAAGAAACATTAACGGTGTCACGTGAAGTTAAAGCAGCGTCAAGAGACATGTCACCGATCACGTTACGCAAATTTGTTTGCGCTAATTTTGTTATTGCCATAACGAAATTAGCAACGTTGTAAATCAGCCTTTGAGGGTCAGTTGGTTCATAGTAAATTACTGCGTCCACTGTGACGGTCACGTTATCTTTTGTTATTACTTCTTGGGGAGGAACATCAACAACTCGTTCCCTCATATCTACTTTGGTTACAGATTGAATAATTGGAACAACAAATTTCAGCCCTGGGTCGTAAGTTGCTTTGTACCGGCCTAATTGTTCAACAACACCTTTTTGGTAAGGGCGAATAATTTTTATTCCTACTGCCATCCAGACAAACAAGAGAGCGGCGAGAATAGCTAATACGATTATTCCTGAATCCATTATGAATTTCTCCTTAAATATTTGTTTTTAATTTTCGATTGGGGAGACAACTGCCCGAGTTCCTTGTATCTCTATAACTTTGATTGTTGTACCTATTTGCAGTGTCTGTCCATCTGGGGTTTCTGCAGTCCAAGTTTCGCGACCAATTCGTACTGTTCCGAGGGTTTCTGCACCTGATTCAATGAGACTTGTCACCGTTCCTGTTTCTCCAATTAAACGCGCTGCTCCTACACCGATTGGGTTTTCTCCCTGGTTTAGTTTCCTGACTACAGGCCTCAGAGCAATGAATAAAGCAGCAGAAACAACAATGAAAGCAATCCATTGAGGGGCATCACCTAAGCCAGCAAAAGCTAGTATGGAAGCAACAACAGCGCCACCTGCAAAAGGGAGCATGAAGACTCCTCCAGCGATAATTACTTCGCCTAACAAAAATACGCCGGCTGCGCCTAGCCATATCCAACGCCAAATCTCAACTTCCATATCTCTATCTTACTACTGCTTTTAAGATTCTTTCGTTCGGGTCATGTGTTTTAGTGATCTGGGGCGCTACTGTTTCAAGCCATGCCTGAAAAATCATTACGTCTTCTAACTGTTCATGCTCATCCGGATGATGAAGCCTCTAAAGGGGCATCGACAATCGCTCGCTATAGCGCAGAGAATGCTCACTCAGTTTTGGTTTGTTGCACCGGGGGAGAAGCTGGAGATATTTTGAACCCCGCATTACAAAACTCAGAAACTGAAGAAAATTTGCCTCAAGTCAGGGCAGAAGAATTAGCACTCTCGGCGAAAATAATTGGGTATAACCGAGTGGTTATGTTGGGTTACCGGGATTCAGGAATGCCAGAAAGTGAGCATAACGATAATCCAGAAGCATTTATGAACGCCCCGTTTGATAATGCGGTGGGAAAACTTGTGACAATTATTCGCGAAGAAAAACCTCAAGTTATTGTCACCTATCCGGATGAACGAAAAGGATATAACCACCCTGACCATCTGATGGTTCATGACATCTCACTTCCAGCTTTTGAAGCTGCCGGAGACCCGGAGAAGTATCCAGATTCTGGAGAACCATGGCAACCATCAAAAATTTACGAGACAGTATGGTCGCGTGCGAGAATTGAAGGGCTGCATAAGAAGTTTTTAGAATTGGGCCTTGAATCCCCATACGATGAATCTTGGTTTAAGAGGAGATCCCAAGATCATCGGATTACTACTCGAATAGATATCTCGGATTGGTGGGAAATTCGCGGACAAGCCTTGCGGGCTCATGCCACTCAGGTGGATCCAGATTCACCTTTCTGGTTTGGGTTACCAGATGAGCATGCTCGTACAGTGCATCCGTTTGATGACTATGTCTTAGTGCGGTCTCTCGTAGGAGATATCCAAGACGGAGTATTTGAAGATGACCTTTTCCAAGACATTAGAGAATGACTTAGAGAGATCAAACAATGGCGGTATTTCTTTCAGAAGAGTGGTTAGAGGAACTTGCAGAAACGAATTCTAATTTGCCCGAACAGAAGGAAGTTGATGGAAGGGTCAAGTTTGTTATTACCTCTACCCCGCTTGGGAAAATTCAGTTTTGTTTGAAGATCGTTAGTGGAAAAGTGCAAGAGTTGGTCTCTGGAGCTAGTAAAGATAGCGATGTGACAGTTACTTTCCGGTACCCCGATGCAGTCGCTTGGTTTAAAGGGGAGCTGGATACTGACCTTGCCTATATGAGTGGTCAGTGTAAATTCGAAGGAGATTACACCCGGTTTATGTATCACCTTAGATCAGTATTTTCAGGCGATGCGTGGTCAACTAACTTAGAAAATTTGGCATCGAACACTCAATTTGAATAGCTCAAGAAGTTTGTCTAGGCAATTTCTTATTTCATGGCCTGATATACGCTCGTGGTTAGTTCACGTCGAATAGGGTAGTAACCAGAAGGCATGAATTGAGTCATAAAGATGCAACTGATCTTCTCAACTGGGTCAACCCAGAATCTGGTACTTGCAGCACCACCCCAAGCAAACTCACCAATAGTTCCAAGGCCAGCATTTGCCGCAGGATCCATTAAAACCGAGAAACCTAGACCAAATCCCATTCCCGCTAATGCCGTTTCTGAGAAAGTTGATCGTCCTACTTCATTAAGCAGTTTTCCTTGAGGAAGATGATTCATGGTCATCAGTTCAAGAGTTCGGCGTCCGATTATCTGATTTCCGTCAGCAGCTCCCTCATTTGAAAGCATGTCTACGAATCTCTGATAATCGTCTGTGGTGGAGACAAGACCACCACCACCCGATAAAAAAAGACGTTCTTTCTGATACGGGCTATTTTGAGCAGGATCAGTAACCTCAAGAGCCCCACTTTCATTAAGAATGTACGTGGAAGTAAACCGGTGAATTTTGTCTTGAGGTACGAGAAATCCAGTATCTATCATTCCTAACGGACTAAAGATGTTTTCTTCTAGGTAGTCGTCAAATTTGCAATCTCCAATTACCTCGATGAGGCGACCACAAACATCTGTGGACATGGAGTAGTTCCAAGCTGTTCCCGGATCAAAAAGAAGAGGTAATCCGCCCATGATGTCAATGGCTTCTTCAAGTGAAGCATCTGCCCTTCCTTCTCCACCAGTCAAAGGGCCTCCAAGTTTTTTGTCACGGTACATTTGATCAAGATTGTTCTGAAAATGAAATCCATAAGTCAAACCTGAGGTATGAGTAAGAAGGTCACGGATCGTCATGACAGTTTCTGCTGGACGAAGTTCTGGTTTAAAAAGTGAACCACCTAAAAGAACTACAGGGTTTTTATAAGACGGTAGAAATTTTTCAACTGGGTCCTCAAGAAGAAATTTCCCTTGTTCGTATAGTTGCATTAATGCGATTGAAGTAATTGGTTTAGTCATCGAGTAAATACGAAAGATTGCATCATCCATAAGGGGGGCGGCTGATTCAATATCAGCCATTCCAGTTGTATGACGCAGTACCACGTTTCCGCCATGGGCTACTTGAACTTGAGCGCAAGGAATCTTGCTTTCTTCCACATAGCGGTTACAAAGATCCACCACTCTGTTTAATCGGTTCAAATCAAATCCAGAACTCATGCAAACTCCTACCGTAAATACTTATTTGGGAAACAACCCTATCTTTCCTTCAGAAGTTATTTAGTTACGAATTGGGTGCGATTTCTTTTTGAATAGGGCATCCTCAATCAATGCCCCGAATGCAATATCTCACGCAAAGCCTAAGTAAAGAGGCTGCTGATCATCGGTGGGTGCTTCCTTTAACTCAAGATGAATGCTCAAGTACCGGGAATCTATTTGGTGGGACAGGCCTTGCAGCAGCTATCCGTGTACTAGAGTTCGAATCTCAACGTCCACTTGTTTGGATCACGGGGCAATTTGTTTCACATGCAAAAGCCGGTGAGAAGCTTGCATTTGAAGTCGACTTAACAGCGGTTGGACACAAATCGACTCAGGCTCGTGTAACAGGAAGAGTCGATGATCGTGAAATAATTTCCGCATTCGCAACTCTTGGTAAACGAAATGTTGATAAATCAGGAATTTGGGCGGTACCTATTGAAGCGCGACCACCTTTGGACTGTCCGTTATTCCGAAGTCGAGATGGTGTGCGATCCGTATCGAACAATCTTGAACGCCGTTTAGTTCGAGGTCGGGTGAATTCAGATGACCCACCAATAGAAGATGGACGAGTAGCGATGTGGGTGCGTGTACCAGAGAATCTTGAAGTAGATCCAGCCTTTCTTGCTGTTTTAGGAGATTACGTTCCTTGGGGAGCACGAGACGCAGTCGGAGGAGGAATGGGAGGCGGACGAAGTTTGGATAACACTCTTCGTGTAGTAAACCCAGTACTAACCGAGTGGATCCTTGTCGACGTACATATCGGAAGCCTTACTCATGGATATGCACATGGGACCGTCCACCTTTGGTCAGAAAATCGTGAATTGCTCGCTACAGCAAGTCAAACTTGTCAGTATCGTTCGCTTGATTAATCTCTTAAGTACTTTTCATGCGAAGATATACGGGAACAAATTTTTCAATACATAGGACGTAAACAAATGTCTCCATATGGTTTAACAATTCCACTTCCAGGCCCATTACATGGTCAGCAAAATTTTTATCGAGAGTTAGTTGATCTTGGCTACACCGATGTTTGGTCGGCAGAGTCAAATGGCGCTGAAGGCATGATCCCGCTCGCTCTTGCTGCGGCTTGGGCTCCAGAACTGCGTTTGGGCACCGCAATTCTTCCCGCATATACCCGCAGCCCTGCATTAATGGCTCAAACTGCTGCAACGATGGCAGATGCGGCGCCAGGAAGGGTAGCTTTTGGAATCGGTTCATCTTCAAATGTCATTGTGGAGAATTGGAACGGAATACCGTTTGAAGAACCGTATAAAAGAGTTCGAGATACTGTTCGGTTTTTAAAGGATGCGCTTACAGGAGAAAAAGTCACACAAGAGTATGACTCGTTCAATATTAAAGGTTTTCGCCTTGGAATAGTTCCGGAGCAGCCTCCAAAACTCTTGGTTGCGGCATTACGTGAGGGCATGCTTCGACTTGCTGGACGAGAAGCTGATGGGGCGATAGTCAATTGGTTATCGCCGGAAGATGTCAGAACAGTTGCTGGCATCGTTAATGAACAAGGTGATGATAGAGAGGTTGTCGCACGTATCTTTGTTTGCCCAAGCGAAGATCGTGAAGCAGTGATTGCTGGTGGAAGATACACGTTGGCTGCGTATCTAAATGTTCCTGTTTATAAGGCATTTCATCAGTGGTTAGGAAGAAGTGATTTATTGGGAGCACATTGGGAAAGATGGGATGCAGGTGACCGTCAAGGTGCCCTCGGTGAGATTCCAGAATCTGTCGTAGACGAATTGATAGTTCACGGAAGCCCAGACCAGTGTCGGGCTCGAATATCTCAGTACATGGAAAATGGGATCACGACTCCAGCTCTCGCAGTTATGCCTTTTGGTGGAATAGACCCGATAGAGGCAATTCGTTCTTTGGCTCCCAGTAAATAATTTTCAAAAAAAAACCTAAACCCGTAACGCGTAATGCGTTTACCTGGTCTATGGTGAAAGTATTGATAGATAAATCCCAAGGTAAGGAGTGGACATGACTGAAACATTGGACACAATAAAGATAGATGAGTTAAAAGCTGTCATTGACCGAGGCCTAGGTTCTACGAAAGAGCGCCAACTTATGGCTGCTTCTGAAGTAGCAGATTTATTATTAGATATACGACTCTTGCTCGCAGCGGATGAAGTAGACCTAGAAACTTCGCCGTTGAACTAATTTTTATTTAAATCGAATCAATTTTCGTATTACTTTTCCAAGTATCAATCCGATACCCGCGCCGACTATCACATCACTAGCGTGGTGAATTTTGACGTGGATACGAGATACAGCAACTACAACTGCTGCACCAAACCAAAGAGGTTTTACTTTGGAACGTTCACTAAGAAGGCTTGCAGCCATAAATGCTGCTGAAGCGTGCCCAGAGGGAAAACTGCTTGTTAAAGGTTGACGAAGATTATGGGGTCTTTCTTCGTCCTGAGTAGGGCGTTCTCGACTATAAGCGGATTTGATTATTCCATTGACTAAAGCTGATTCCACTCCAAGGGCTAAAGCAAGTCGAACAGCATCCTTTTCGCCTTTACGTCTTGTTAGACCCTGAGTGAGCCCTAAAATATGCCAGATAAGGCTAAAGTCTCCCAACTCACTAGCAGTATAAAACAGTCGATTTAATACAGGGTTCTCGCGTAATGGCTCCCAAGCACGTTCAACAGTTTCATCAATTTTTCCTCCGAAAGAACCTAGAGGGTGGCTATCAGAGAAGTCATTGCTGTCTTCAAAGGGCCCGTCACCCTCTGTAGGAAAAATTTGGTGTACTTCTGCCATTCCATAAGGGTACGTGAAATTAGTGTTCAACCCGGTCTGTGTATGCCCCTAGTCGTCGAAAAATCCCTTTTTTCCAGCGTTTTGGGGTAAATAAAAGCGCTCTAGGGTAATCCTCAAACATCCATCGAACAAAGTTGTTACGCGTCCATTTTGTAGAAGTGGCAATACTGAGCGCACAACGAGTTGCTTTTGGGTGGCTAAGAATTTTTTGAAGAACCAGAGACATTTGATGATCTGAAAATAGTTCCTGAGCAACTGACTTCTCGTATCTTTTAGCGATTTTGGCTACTTGATTTTCTTCTAGGAGCGCCTCACCAGCAAGAATGCCTGTCAGTAAAGCTTGTCCGATCCCTTCACCAGTGAGCGTGTCTGCTGCGGCCGCTGCATCACCAGTAAATAAAACAGGGCCATGTGATAGAGGCATAGAGTTCACACGAGCCGGTATTGGCCATGCAGTATGACGGTCTTCGGCCTCAAGTTCATCACCAATTATTTCTCTTATGTTCGGTCTGCTAAGCAGATCTTTCCAGATTTTTCCTGTTTCGCTTATTGAGATCTGACCACCCCTTAAGACCCCAAAACCTATGTTTGCTCTTCTTCCACTAAGAGGAAAACTCCACACATAGCCAGGGAGGAGGTCGGGTTCAAACCAAACATGCAACTTGTCTGCTGCCGGACTGACATTTTTGAAATATTGACGGAAAGCATGCCATTCTCCCCGATAGCTAGTTGGTGAAAGACCCAAAAGACGCCGGGTAGGTGACCACATGCCATCAGCAGCAATTACTGAGTTGGCTTCTACCTTTCCTAATCCACCAATTGACATAATGGCTTTATCTGATTTGATAGATATCGATTCCAGCTCATGTCCTTGATATATGGAAGCACCGCTAGCTAATGCAATGTCCAAAAGAGCTTGATCATAATCAAGGCGAGGAACTACAGCAGCGTAGATGCCTGGATCGTCAGGAAGAGCGCAAACAACAGAACGACTATCACCCCAATGAAGAGTCGCCTCGTTGACCTCTTTCCAATTTTTTACTTCCGAAGGTATCAGACCAAGAGTTTCACTCAGTCGCAATGCAAGAGTAGTAAGCCCGTCTCCGCAGCATTTATCTCTGGGAAATTTTGCTTTATCAAAAACAGCAACAGATCGTCCAGATTTAGCAAGGGTTATAGCTGCGGCAGAACCAGCAGGCCCGCCACCAATAATCGCGATATCAACTTGCATGAGAGCAAAGGTTAGTGCCCATTTCTCTTTAATTTGCTTCTGTTGTCGTCGTTGTTGTCGTTGTTGTTGTTGTTGTTGTCGTTGTTGTTGTTGTTGTTGTTGTTGTTGTTGTTGTTGTTGTTGTTGTTGTTGTTGTTGTTGTTGTTGTGTAGTTCGGACACCTTGGATCTAACTCAATAGGTTCTTCTAATTCTTCATCAATCAAACAAGCTGAAGGATCAGAAAGAGTTCCATCACAGTTAAGCCCTTCAGGACGATACTGTGCTTGGATGTAATCAACCGTTATTTCTCCAGTATCTAGCCAAGCCCGGCTACGCTCAGTCTCAACAGCGGTGCATTCTTCTCCTACTTGCCGAGTCGTTTGACCTGTTTGTTCACCTATCACCCATGGCTGAGAGTAAAACTGCACCGTAACCGAATCTGGAGTAACGGAAGTCCAAATCACAATGGGATACGGAGTAACATTCGTGAACTTCAAATCTGGCCAACCCCAAGAGATAGTTGCCTCGCGCCCATAGGGATACCTTTGAAAATATATGGAATGGCTTTTGTACTCTTCAAAATCCAAACCTGCGAAGAAAGCGGCGTTGAACAACGTTGTTGCAAACTGAGAAATGCCTCCACCTACCGCTTGTATGAGAACTCCGTAAACAATGGCACCGTCTTCAACAAACCCATTTTCTAATGTTCGCTCACCTACATGTCCATTTAGAGAGAATGCCTCTTCGGGTTCTACTACTACACCCCGAGTAAGTTCAGCTATACGGTGAATGTTGGTTACTCGCGGCCTCCCTGAAGGGTAATAGGTAGTGAACTCTCCAATCAGATGGGTGACACCAGTGGAATCTATCCACTCTCTACCACGGTCTCTCTCAACAGGAAAAAACTCAATAGTTGTATGACTCTTCCCATCGGTCAAAGCGGCGGTTATAAGATCTACGTCTGCTTGACTGCAACAAATCAGATCGGGCGCATATCCCGTAACTTCGAGCAATCCATCTTCATTTGCAGTAAGCCACACGTCTGATCCTTCAACAAAAATGTCTCCATATGCTTGATCTAATGATGATCTGATGGTTTCTTCATTGAATTTTGGAGTTACGCCATCTAGACGTAACCAAGTTCTCACTTCATCAGGAAAAAAAATAATTGGTCCAGCAGGACTCAATGTAAGAAAACCTTCCGAAGAAAGATTGTTCAAGTTGATTACTGCTTGTAGTCGATCAGCCTGGGAGGGGGTAGTTGTTGTTGGTGTTGAGTCTTCGGTTGTATCAAACGTTTCAGAGTTAGCGCTAGGTAAAGGAAGTAAAGAAATATGCGGCTTCCTACTAGAACCAGTAGAAATCAGAGTCAAACTTAAAGCAACAGCTAACAAGGAAGCAAGAGTAATCAGGATGCCACGCCATCGGATCTTTGGCGAAGAAGACCATCGTTGCCCTTGGCGTTTTAACACAAGACTTACCGTAGTGCTTGAACTGGATCAGAAAGAGTCAGAACAGTTTCAAAACGTTAGATTCAATCCCTCTTAATTCATCGTAGTTGACCACAAGACATTCAATTCCTCGATCTTCAGCCAACACTCTGGCCTGAGGCTTTATCTCTTGAGCCACGTATAGGCCTCTTACAGGGCTTAACTCAGAGTCTCTATTTAGGAAGTCGAGATATCTCGTAAGTTGCTCAACTCCATCTATCTCTCCTCGCCGTTTTACTTCAACAGCCACAGTACGGTCTTCTGCATCTTTACAAAGAAGATCAACAGGGCCGATCTCTGTAAAAAATTCTCGACGGATTAGACGGAAACCTTCTCCCAGCACAGAAGGTTCTGCAGCAAGTAATTCTTGAATATGGGCTTCAACCCCATCTTTTTGCAGACCAGGGTCGCTACCCATTTCAAATGAACTATCACTTATTACTTCCAATAAAGAGATTGTAAGTAACTCTCCTTTAGGGTTCGAGACTCTCCATTCATTCTCCTCCTCAACGAGACGATTGGGGGCATTCATCCAGTTCAGAGGTTTATAGGCGCCACCATCAGCATGAATTGCAACGCATCCGTCCGCTTTTACCATTATTAACCGAATAGCTTCCGGCAGATGTGCGGAAAGACGACCCTCGTAATCAACGGTGCATCGAGCTATTACCAAACGCATCAGGCACCCTTATTGTTACGTAAGACACTCAGAACTAATTCAGACAAAGCCGGATGACAAATCAAGAGATCAGGTAACCACGGATCCAGATTGTTGTATGCCAACAAAGATCCATCAAGTCGTGAAACGTGAAGACCAGCGGACAAAGCAACCGCAGCGGGAGCACAGTTATCCCACTCATACTGACCTCCAGAATGAAGATAGATATCGGCTTCTCCTCGAACTACAGCCATAGCTTTTGCACCGGCAGAACCCATTTCAATCATTTCTCCACCCAATACTTCGCAAACTAACTCAGATTCACTTGGTGGCCGAGAACGACTGATAACTATTCTTGGAGATTCTGGAACAGGGTCAAGAGATCTACTTGTCAAATTTTCTGCAGTGGACAAAGTTAGATCTAAAGAGGGAAGAGCTACCGCTCCAACAACTGGTTCTCCATTTATTGCCAAAGCGACATGAACCGCCCAATCGGTACGCGGCGGATCACTGTATTCCCTCGTTCCATCAACTGGGTCAATAATCCATACACGCTGAGTGTCTGAACGATCCGGATGTACCGGATGGGCAGTGCCCTCCTCAGAAAGAACCGCATCGTCCGGACGGAATCTAGACAAAGCGTCCATTAAGAACTCATGAGACCGTTGGTCTCCTATGTCACCCAGTGTCGAAAAATCACTGCCTGGATGCGACTTACGTTGATCAAGTAACAGTTGGCCAGCACGAGTAGCTAGATCCACAGCAAATAAATGGTCGTTACGTTCTACCTTCAAGAGTGACCATCTTAGATGGACAGGGTTAGCATGATGTATAGAAATATAAGACTTTGGAAAGAAATCATGAGTATCACAACATATGAACTCAACCACTTAGACCATTTGGAAGCTGAAGCAATCCATATCTTTCGAGAGGTTGCTGCAGAGTTCGAACATCCATGTCTGATGTTTTCTGGTGGAAAGGACTCCATCGTGATGCTTCATCTTGCTGCAAAAGCTTTCTGGCCTGCTCGATTACCATTTCCAGTCATGCACGTTGACACCGGTCATAATTTTCCAGAGGTGTTAGCGTTTCGTGACCAACGGGTTCAAGAATTAGACGCACGACTCGTGGTTGCCTCCGTGCAGAAATCAATAGATGAAGGAAAAGTTGTAGAAGAAACAGGACCTCGTGCAAGTCGGAATCGTTTACAAACAACGACACTGTTAGATGCCATTGAAGAGCATCGCTTTGACGCACTATTTGGGGGCGCTCGTCGCGACGAAGAAAAAGCACGAGCAAAGGAAAGGGTTTACTCCTTCCGTGACGACTTCGGGCAATGGGATCCAAAAAATCAGCGACCCGAACTGTGGAATCTGTATAACGGTCGCATACGACAAGGTGAACATATCCGAGTGTTTCCAATATCGAATTGGACGGAATTAGATATTTGGCAGTACATAGCTAGGGAAAATGTTGAAATACCACAGGTCTATTTTGCGCACGAACGCCCGGTGTTTTCTCGCGATGGCATGTGGCTAGCTGATTCAGAATTTGTGACTCGGGCTGAAGACGAAGTAGTGGTCACTCGAAAAGTTCGTTATAGAACGGTTGGTGACATGAGTTGCACAGGAGCAGTGGAATCTGAAGCAGAAACTCTCGAGCAAATCATCGAAGAAGTATCAGCCACTCGAATTACAGAACGTGGAGCTACGCGTGCTGATGACAGAGTTTCAGAAGCAGCGATGGAAGACCGCAAGAAAGAAGGTTACTTCTAATGGAATTTCTTCGTTTCGCTACTGCTGGAAGTGTTGATGATGGTAAATCAACACTGATCGGAAGATTGCTTTATGACACAAAGTCAATTTTTCAAGATCAGATGGAATCTATTGAAGCGACTTCGGTTCAAATGGGAAATGATTACACCAATCTCGCGCTGCTTACCGATGGTCTTCGAGCTGAACGCGAGCAAGGAATCACAATTGATGTTGCTTATCGATATTTTGCCACTCCGAAGAGAAAGTTCATTATTGCTGATACACCTGGACACACTCAGTACACGCGCAACATGGTTACGGGAGCGTCAACAGCCGATGTAGCGCTTGTTCTTGTCGACGCGAGGCATGGGGTGGTAGAGCAATCAAGACGACATGCTTTTTTAGCCTCACTACTTCGAATCCCACATTTAGTGGTGTGCGTTAACAAAATGGACCTTATTGATTATGACGAAAAAGCATTTACAGCAGTAAAAGAAGAATTTCGCAGTTTTGCAATGAAGTTAGATATTTCAGATTTAACTTTTATCCCAGTTTCAGCATTACATGGAGACAATGTGGTGGAAAGATCTATCAATATGCCTTGGTATGAAGGGTCATCCTTACTTCATCACCTAGAAGAAGTGCATATAGCTAGCGATCGGAATCATATAGATGCACGGTTCCCGGTCCAATATGTCATTCGCCCACAAAGTGATGAGCATCATGATTATCGTGGATATGCGGGCACCATAGCCGGAGGAGTTTTTAAACCTGATGATGAAGTGATGGTGCTTCCAAGCGGTTTCACTTCAAAAATTTCCTCAATAGATTCATTCGATGGCCCAGTATCTGAAGCTTTCGGACCTATGGCTGTCACAATGCGGCTCACTGACGACATTGATGTTTCCCGAGGAGACATGATTTGCCGACCAAACAACCAACCCACTTCAAGTCAAGATTTACAAGCCATGGTGTGCTGGATGTCAGAAACTTCCCCTCTTTCGCCTCGAATGAAACTAGCTTTAAAGCACACGACTAGGTCAAGCAGAGTGATGGTTACAGACCTTCAATACCGAATTGATGTAAACACACTCCATCGAGAAGAAAATCCAGAATCTCTTACGCTCAATGAGATAGGCCGGGTTTCATTGAGAAGCACACAGCCGTTGTTCTTTGATGAATATCGAAGGAACCGAAATACCGGATCGTTTATTCTTCTCGATGAAGTAACTAATGCAACTGTCGCAGCAGGCATCATTGTTGGCTCCGGAACCTGATATGGCTGAACACAACCCGGATATTGTCTGGCATTCAGAAGGAGTCAACCAAGAAGAAAGAGTCGTTTCAACTGGGCTTCAAGGTGCCACAATATGGTTCACCGGGCTTTCTGGGTCAGGTAAATCCACTGTGGCTGCTGCTTGTGAGCGCATCTTAATAGCATCAGGCCGGCCCGCCTATCTACTGGATGGAGACAATTTACGTTATGGCCTCAACAAGGATCTCGGTTTCTCAGCAGAAGATAGACATGAAAATGTACGGCGTGTATCAGAAGTAGCTCGGTTGTTCTCTGATGCTGGACTTATCTCCCTTGTTCCACTTATAAGCCCTTACAGCAGAGACCGGGAGATGGCCCGTGAAATGCACGAAACATCCGGAATATCATTTTTTGAAGTGTTTCTTGATGCAACAATCCAGGTGTGCGAAGAACGAGATCCAAAAGGGCTTTATGCAAAAGCACGAGCTGGAGAATTAAAAGGTTTCACTGGAATAGATGATCCTTATGAAACACCAGAATCACCAGATATGGTAATTCGCCCAGAAGACGGAGCTCCTTTTGCTGCGGCAACGAAAGTGCTTGAATTGCTCGCTTGCTGAGAGTCAAAGATGAAGTCAGGATCTAGTAAGTGGTTTATATTTAACACGTGTTGGTGCTGTATCTGCGCCTAGTTCTTTCTTGCGCATATTTTCGTACTCATTAAAATTCCCTTCAAACCAGCGAACCTGAGATTCTCCTTCAAAAGCCAGCACATGCGTAGCTACACGATCAAGAAACCAGCGGTCATGGCTGATGATCACAGCACAACCCGGATAAGCCTCTAACCCACCTTCAAGAGCACGGAGAGTATCAACGTCTAAATCATTTGTTGGCTCGTCAAGAAGTAGTAAATTAGAACCGCTTTTAAGAACTTTCGCTAGATGAACACGGTTTCTTTCTCCTCCAGATAACTCTCCAACTTTTTTCTGTTGATCTGAACCTTTGAAATTAAAAGAAGCTACATAAGCTCTTCCATTTACTTCCCGAGTTCCGACTTGAACAAAATCTTGGTTGTCTGTTATCTCTTCATAAACTGAACGTTCTGGATTAAGAGAGTCGCGCGATTGGTCAACATAACCCAGTTCTACTGTTGAACCAATTCGTATTACACCAGAATCAGGGGTGTATGGGGAATCCGGATTCTGTTCAGTCGCAGCAACCAGCATTCGAAATAGAGTAGTTTTTCCTGCACCGTTGCCACCAATCACTCCGACAATCCCTGCGGGCGGCAAAATAAAAGATAGATCTTCAATTAACAAATTTTTATCAAATCCCTTTGAGAGGTTCTCAACTTCTATCACCTGATCACCGAGTCTTTGATTAGCTGGAATAATGATCTGTAACTCGTTGCCTCTTTGAGCGACTTCAGCAGCTTCGGCTACTAGCTTGTCGTAGGCGGCTAAGCGGGCTTTTCCTTTAGCTTGCCGAGCCTTAGGAGCCATCCGTACCCACTCAAGTTCACGATCAAGGGTCCGTTGTCTAGCTGAGTCTGTTTTATCCTCAGCCGCAAGCCGGTTACGTTTCTGTTCAAGCCACCCTGAATAATTACCCTCATAGGGGATGCCTTTACCTCGATCTAACTCAAGAATCCAACCCGCAACATTGTCGAGAAAATAACGATCATGTGTGATCGCTATCACCGTTCCTGAATAATCACGCAGAGTACGTTCTAACCAAGCCACAGATTCTGCATCCAGATGATTAGTTGGCTCATCCAGAAGCAATAGATCAGGACGAGAAAGCAGCAATTTACATAGAGCAACACGACGTCGTTCGCCGCCAGAAAGATGCGAAACATCACTATCTCCTGGAGGAAGACGTAGTGCATCCATTGCTATTTCAATTGTCCGTTGAAGGTCCCAAGCCCCGGCAGCTTCAATCTCTCGCTCTAAACTTTCCTGTTCCTCGCCCAACTTGTCGTAATCTGCTTCAGGGTCCGCCCAAGCAGCTAAGACATCGTCATATCTGGCGAGTAAACTTGAAACTTCCCCAAGACCCTCCATTACATTTCCTAGAACATCTTTTTCGATATTAAGTTGTGGTTCCTGTTCAAGTAAACCAACCGAAAAGCCCTCGGTAAGACGAGCGTCACCTGAAAATTCTTCATCTATACCTGCCATAATTTTTAACAAAGACGATTTACCGGCACCGTTAGAACCGAGCACGCCAATTTTTGCTCCTGGGTAGAAAGCTAAAGTGATGTCTTTTAGGACCTCACGATCAGGAGGATAAAAACGGCCAACTTTTTGCATTGTGTAAATGAATTGTGCGTTCACAGAAGTGAGGTTACTTCCTGTTCACCTAGGCTCCGTTGTTGGGAATGACATAACATAGATTCTTATGATTGAAGCAGTCCTTTTTGATTTTGGGGGAGTGATCCTTACTAGCCCGTTTGAAACATTCGCAGATTATGAAATTGAAACTGGCCTACCGCAAGACACAATACGGACATTGAACTCTACAAATCCAGACACTAACGCTTGGGCAAAATTTGAACGTCGAGAGATCAATCCTGAAGAATTTATTGAACTTTTTCAGGTCGAAGCAGCTGAACAAGGTTTCGTTGTCGATGCTAGAAAACTAATTGAAAACTTACATGGGGCGTTAAGACCCAACATGGTGGAGGCACTTCGTCGTTGCTCTAACAACCTTAGGACGGCCATGCTGACTAACAACATAACTCCAATTGGGTCACAGCCTTTTTCAGCTGATGTCCAAGAAGTAGTTGAAATGTTTGATCTGATTATCGAGTCAAGCGTTGAGGGATGCCGAAAACCAGATCAAAAGTTTTATGACATTGCTTGTGAAAGATTAAGTATTGAGCCAGAAAAATGTGTGTTCTTGGATGACCTTGGAGTGAATCTCAAACCTGCACGGGCTATGGGGATGACAACAATCAAAGTAGTTGACCCAGATCAGGCAATAGCCGAATTATCTGCAGTTGTCGGCTTCTCCTTAAATTGAGCGCTAACGTCACTTCCATGCGGATTGTCACCTGGAATGTGAACTCATTGAAAGCTCGACTTGGTCGTGTTGAATCATGGATACAAGCAGTTAAACCTGATGTGCTTTGTATCCAAGAAACAAAAATGACTGAAGAAGCCTTCCCGCACGAAGTATTTTCTTCCCTTGGGTATGAGTCAGCTCATCATGGAGAAGGTCGCTGGAATGGAGTAGCAATAATTTCAAAAGTAGGGTTGGAAGACGTAAGACATGGGTTTGCTGATGGCCAGGAAGCTCCAGATCCTGACGCCAGAATCATTTGGGCTACTTGTGGAGACGTACGAGTTGCTTCGTGCTATGTGCCTAACGGGCGAGAAGTCGGGCACGATCATTACCATTACAAGCTTGACTGGCTTAATCGTTTACGTGAAGACCTAGTGGCCAATATTGATTTCTCGAAAGACAAAGTGGCTGTTGTCGGTGACTTCAACGTGGCACCAGATGACCGAGACGTATGGGACCCTAAAGCTTTTGCCGGTATGACACATGTGACAACACAGGAGAGAAAAGCGATATCTGACTTGGTGGATATAGGACTAGTCGACGTGTTTCGAGAAAAATTTGATCAGCCAGGACTATTTTCCTGGTGGGACTATCGTGGGGGTTCCTTCTACAAGAAGCAAGGAATGCGTATCGACTTAGTTTTAGCCTCTTCCGTCTTAGCTGAAAGTTTGGAATTTACAGTTGTAGATAGAAATGAACGAAAGGGAGAGAAGCCTTCCGATCATGCTCCCGTTATTGCAGATTTTGAGATGACTTAATTGCGATGACCTCTCGCCCTAATCCTGAATCCCAGAGAGACTCTTTTTTGTTGAAGATACGACAGATTTGTTTGAACTTTCCGGAAACAGAGGAGCGGCTAAACCATGGAATGCCAGCATTCGCTGTGAAAAATAGATCAGCATTTGTTTTTGTTCAAGAATCAAAACAAAGAAAAAACGCTTCTATCTGGTTCAAAGCTTTGCGAGAAGTTCAAGAAGAACTAATAGAACAAGACCCTGATCGTTTTTTCGCACCCCCATATTTAGGACCGGCCGGGTGGGCGGGTTTACGTTTAGACATTGATTTGGACTGGTCAGAAGTCGCTCAAGCGATGGAAGAGGCATGGAGGCTGGTAGCACCAAAGCGAGCGATAAAAGAGCTAGACGAAGCTACTCTTTGAAAAATTCCAATAGATCTTGACCAAATTTTTTAACTTTTGCTGGCCCAATTCCATGAACAGCAAGGAGTTCATCAATGTTCCTTGGGCGTTTTTGGGTGAGGTCTGCCAGCGTTTTATCGTTAAAAATCGTAAATGCAGGTTTACCAGCGGCCATTTCTGCTCTCCAGATTCTAAGGCTTACAGTTAACTCTTGATCTCCATTTTTTGGTTCTGTTTCATCTTCTATTCCTTCTAGAACTGGGGTCTTTGGTTCAAGTTCACTGAATTGGTTCAGAATACTTAACAGTTCTTCTCCATAACGTTCGGCTTTGAAAGGTCCGATTCCATGAACTTCAAGTAGTTCTTCGAGGGTGGAAGGCCATATTTGGACAAGAGAATCTAAAGTAGCATTTGGCAAAATTTCATATGTCTGCAGATCAAAAAATTTAGCGCGATCACTACGCCAAGAACGCAACGATGTCATCACTGGAGACCTAAAGGACACTTTTGAAGTCATTTTTTTTCTAGCCTTAGCGATCTGGTCAATTTGTCCTATTTGGTTTAAAGGCTGATCAAGATTTTGAATAGCTTCATCGATCGGTTCAAGCCAATCTGAAGGCTCTCTCTTTATTGGGCTGTTATCACCAAAGATTCGCTCTCTTGCCCAAGAAAGAAAGAGATTCTCTTTTGCTCTAGTAAGAGCCACATATAGAAGACGTTTTTCTTCGGCAAGTGAATGAGCATTCCTTGCATGAGAGATTGGAACAAGTCCGTGTTCCAATCCGACGATGTGAACTGTTGGCCATTCAAGCCCTTTTGAGGAGTGAAAAGTAGCAACTTCTACAGCATCAATAGAAATATCACTTGAGGTGCGTACATGGGTTCTTATCCAAGAAAAGAACCCACCACCAGTACCGGATGGATCCAAAGCTAAGTATTCATTTGCTAGAAGTCGTATTTCAGAAAATGCTGTGGCCCTTTCTTCAAGTTGAATATTTGGATCTGTTTCTGCGGTTTCGTCAGACCCAGCATGTAGATCCCCTAAGAGGTCCCTTAAAGGCTGATTGTTTTGCTTGAAGATATTTAGAACCCGTTTAACATCAGAGCGATCAAAAAGGCTACTACCAGCGAGAGTGCGGACAGGTATCCCGGCATCGCGTAAGGCACGTGAAAGCGCTTCAACTTGAGTGTTCGTTCTAGCGAGAATTGCTTGGTCGGCCCATTTTCCGTGTGGGCCTCGGCTGTCACGCACTTTTTGAGTGACTCCAGTAACTTCCGCTTTGTCAGAAGAGTAGTGAGAAATACTTGGGGCGGGTCCACTCGGTTTATTTGCTTTAAAGTCTTCGACATCAATAACAGATGCAGCCGTACGCAAAATCTGTGGAGTACTCCTGTAGTTTTGTTTCAGCCCAACAATCACTCCACCAGTAAAGTGAGTATCAAATCTTATTAAATGATCAGCATCTGCACCATTCCATCCATAGATTGCCTGATTAGGGTCTCCTACGACACACAAGTTTTCATTTCCATGTAACCATGCATTAAGAAGTTCAATTTGCAGTGAATTGACATCTTGAAATTCATCAACATATAAATGACGGAATCGCCAGCGCTGAGCATTACCAAAAGATCTGTCTGAACGAATTGCCTTGGCACAGGCCACAAGCAAATCATCAAAGTCAATTTTATTTTGTTTGCTTTTTAAGTCTTCGTACTCGTGATATATCTGACTAACTAGCTCGGAAGCTATACCGATATCTCTCCCCTCATTCTCAGCCATACCAGCGTAAGCCTGCGGATGAATTCTTCGAGCCTTAGCCCATTCAATTTCTCCAACCACATCTAAAACTTTTGTGGAACGATAATCACGAGGCAATAAGGCTGTGATAAATGCAGATTTTCTTGTAAGGAGCTCAGGCTCGGGAAGGGATTTCTCTCTCCAAAAATTTCGTAGTTGAGCATAAGCCACGGCATGAAAGGTTCCAGTAGCGACTTGATCCCGGAGCCCCAGATTTCGCAACCGATGATTCAACTCAGCAGCAGCTTTTCTCGTGAATGTTAGGGCTAAAACTCTACGAGAGTCATCAAGTCCTGTAGCAGACCGCCAAGCGATACGGTGAGTCAAAACGCGAGTTTTACCAGATCCTGCTCCTGCATGAATGGCAAGAGGGGTCGATTCAGCAGTTACAGCATGATGTTGCTCTTCATTCAGATTAAGCAAGAGACCGTCTGCACCGGATGGAAGAGAAATATTTTCAGACACGAGTGCACCCTACCCAAGAGAAGAGACAGGCTCTAGTGCTCAGCGAACAAAAGTCATAGGAACATGAGGAATGCCATCACCATCATCAAATTCTTCTCCGGTTACCACATACCCCAAACTCGTGTACCAGTCCGCAAGATGTGCTTGGGCATGCAGTGTGAGCTTTCTTTTGGTTGAGTCCACAACGTAACGAAGAAGTTCAGTTGCTAAGCCCTGCCCTCGAGATTCTTTTCGCGTTGCTACTCGCCCAATCCGGACCCCCTCTGGTTCGCTTAGAACACGAAGGTAAGAAATCGGTCCATTTGGACCATTTATCCAGATATGGCGAGTCAGAGGATTCGTATCGCACCCATCTAGATCAAGATACAAAGAAGACTGTTCCACGACAAAAATCTCTGACCTCAGACGCAGTAGATCATAAATAATCTCTGGTTCAATCTCAGAAAAAGTATGGTCAAATATGATGGTCATTAAAGCGACGTTATCGCCCGGTTTGCGGCAACCATCTTCAAATTGAAAGATGGGTGTATGCCATTAGCTTCTCTACCCTCAGGAATAGATATATTTTACGAACAATTCGGAAACCTTACCGACCCTGCCATCTTCTTAATGCATGGGTTGGGGAGTCAAATGCTGTTATGGGATGAAAAGTTTTGTACGGGATTAACAGAAGAAGGATTTAGCGTCATACGTTTTGACTCTCGTGATTCTGGGCTTTCTAGCAGACCACCTGACGGAACCAGATACACATTGTCTGACATGGCCCAAGATGTTTCAGGGCTTATGGACTATCTAAAGATTAAACAAGCCCATATTGGAGGACTATCTATGGGCGGGATGATTGCCCAAACTTTTGCGGCTAATCATCCTGAAAGGTGTCTAAGTCTCATCTCGATGGCTTCCAACACGGGAAATCCAGATTTTGGTCGCCCTAGTAATGAAACCTTTGAAGCAATGATGGCGCCTGCTCCAAAAGACCCTAAGGAAAGAATTGAGAAAGAACTAGCCGATCGACGTCTATGGGCGAGCACTGAATGGCATGATGAAGAACATGCACGAGCGCTGTTTTGGGAGTATGACAAACGTTCACCGATACCGCGTGCTGCTTTTGAACGTCAAGCTCGGGCAGCTCTTACTGAAGGAAACAGAGAAGATAAATTGAGAAAAATTTCTGTTCCAACTCTCGTTATTCATGGAACGGCTGACACTTTAATTAGCCAAAGTGGTGGAGAGCGAACAGCAGAAGTGATACCGAATGCAGAGCTCGTGCTTATTGACGGATGGGGGCATGACCTTCCCCCTGGATGCTGGCCCCATCTCATTAAGAGCATCGTCAAGCACACTAATAGTTTAGAAAAAGAATAAAAAAGATAGAGATTCAAAAGGAGAAAATATGGGCGCACTTGATGGTGTTCAAGTTGTTGAATTGGCTGGTATAGGACCCGGTCCTTTTTGCGGAATGATGTTGGCGGATATGGGTGCGGATGTAATTCGTATAGACAGGGCAGCTTCAGTCAAGTCAGAGCAGCCCGATAATCCACCTCTTTCGGTTATTGACAGAGGAAGACGCAGCATAGGAATTGATTTAAAGTCTCCCGAAGGAGTAGAGGTAGCTTTAAGTTTGATAGAGAAAGCAGACATGGTTTTTGAAGGATTTCGGCCAGGAGTAGCTGAAAGATTAGGAGTAGGACCAGAGGTCTGTTTGGAAAGAAACCCATCTTTGGTGTATGGCCGAATGACTGGCTGGGGACAAAGCGGGCCATATGCTCACGCTGCTGGACATGACATTAATTACATCGCTCTAGCTGGAGCGTTAGCGCATTTCGGAAGATCTGACTCCGGGCCTATTCCTCCGCTCAATCTCGTAGGGGATTTTGGCGGAGGAGGGATGTACCTAGCATTTGGAATGGTTTGTGCTTTACTGAATGCCCGCAACACAGGTACAGGACAGGTTGTTGATGCGGCGATGGTTGATGGAGTGGCTAGTTTGATGGGATTTATCCACGGAATGATGGCAACAGGGTTTCAGGTGCCTGAACGCGGGAGCAATCTTCTTGATACCGGCGCGCATTTTTATGACGTTTATGAATGTAGTGATGGAAAATATATTTCAATTGGGTCGATTGAGCCACAGTTTTATAGCGAGTTGATTCAAAAACTTGAATTAGATTCGGAAAAATTCGCTCATCAAATGGATCGAACAAAATGGCCAGAATTGAAAGATGAGATAGCGAAAGTAGTAAAAGGAAAAAGCCGTGATGAATGGGATGAGATTTTGGCTGGGAGTGATGTGTGCTATGCCCCAGTCCTCACTGTTGAAGAAGCCACTCAGCACCCTCATAATATTGAAAGAAACACATTTACAGAAGTTGCTGGTCTAACTCAACCGATGCCAGCGCCACGACTCAGTGTTACGCCTGGAACAATTCAAAGACCGCCTGCGCACCCAGGGCAACATACTGATGAGATACTTGCAGAAGCAGGGATGAATATAGAGTCTCTTCGAACTTCAGGTGTGGTGGCTTGACAACATGGCAACGGTAGTTTTTTTCCACGCTCACCCTGATGATGAAGCCCTTGCCACAGGGGGGACAATGGCTTTGATGGCGGAAGCGGGACATAGAGTCATTCTTGTAGTCGCCACCAGGGGAGAAGAGGGAGAACCAGTTGAAGGAGTTTTGGAAACAGGTGAGAAATTGGAAGATCGCCGGTCTTCAGAAGTAGAAAAATCTGCAGAAATTCTCGGTGCTGCCAGAATTGAATTTCTTGGCTATAGAGACAGCGGAATGGTGGAGTCAGATACCACAAGCCATCCGAACTGTTTTTGGCAAGCGTCTAAAGAAGAGGCAGTGAATAGGCTTTCAAAGTTGCTTAGTAGTGAAGAGGTTGACCTGATTGTTGTTTATGACCCAAATGGTGGATATGGACACCCAGATCACATCCAGGTGCATCAAGTAGGAACTCAATGGGCACAAGAGAATAACGTTCGATTACGTTGGGTCACCCTTAATCGTGATGCCATCCGGAAAGTAGTTGAGCAAGCAATAAATGAAGCAATAGGGGCGGGTGAGGAATTAGATGAAGATCTCACTAAAAGGGAAGAGCGATCGTCAGAAGAGTCGTTTGGTATGGCAGAGAAAGATATAACTCACGCGATTGACGTGACAACAGTACTGGACCGTAAAAGAGCAGCTGTCGCCGTTCATGCCAGCCAAATTGCACCAGACTCATTTTTTGTCACCTTAGGAGAGGACCAATATGAGAAAGCTTTTGGAAGAGAGTGGTTCGTGGACCCAGATGTACCACGAACAATAGAAGAACCTTTACGAAGTGATCTTCTTTTGGACTAGAGAGATGGTAAAACGAACTGTCATGAAGTATTTATGATTTTTGGAACTGCATTGAATTCGATACGCGGCATACATGAACTTTTATCATGGGTCATAGTTATTGGTAACGGCGTAGCGGGACTCTGGGCGCTACTTGCGCATCAACTACCAAAAATTCGACACTATCTTCTTTGGTGGGTTACAGCAATCGCTCAACTAGCAATCGTTGTTGAAGTGTCTATCGGGGTGGGTTTGATGGTAAAAGAAAATATTGATACACCACAATTCCATTTATTTTATGGTTTTGTGGCTTTTATAACAGTTGGGATCGCATACAGCTATCGTCAGTCCTTGCGTCAGTACCAATACCTTTTGTATGGAGGTTCAGGACTCTTCCTCATGGGTCTAGGTATTCGAGCGATGTTTCTTGGGAGCGGTTAACTATTTAGTCTGGTCTTTAATTCTTCTAGTTCAGCAGTCAAAGAATCTGGTAATCGTTCGCCGATAAATGAGAAGTGGTCTTCAATAAGAGGTATTTCTTCAGACCATTCGGAATTATCTACCGAAAGTAACTCATTTAGTTGATCTTCTGAGATATCAATACCTTCTAGGTCCAGTCCATGAATGCTAGGGACATTTCCTATGGCAGTTTCTGTAATTTCACCCTGTCCTGCTATACGCTCAAGAACCCATTTGAGGACTCTACAATTTTCTCCAAACCCAGGCCAAAGAAATTTTCCATCTTCGTCTTTTCTGAACCAGTTAACCCAGAACATGCGAGGTAATTTTTCTGGATCAGCATTAGCTCCAATCTCTAGCCAATGATTGATGTAGTCACCAACGTTGTATCCCATGAATGGAAGCATGGCAAAGGGGTCAAATCGTACTTCCCCAATTTTTCCTGCGGCAGCGGCAGTCTTTTCAGAACTCATAATAGATCCAAGGAAAACTCCATGATCCCAGTCTCTTGCTTCAGTTATAAGAGGAACATTCGAGGCCCGACGTCCTCCAAATAGAATCGCGGAGATAGGAACTCCTTCAGGGTCCTCCCATTCAGGAGCAATAGATGGACATTGAGCCGCTGGAGCTGTAAATCTTGCATTTGGATGGGCCGCAGGGGTATCAGATTCAGGTGTCCAAGGCTGTCCACGCCAATCGGTTAGATTTTGAGGAGGCTCTTCTGTCATGTCCTTCCACCACACATCCCCGTCAGATGTACGAGCGACGTTCGTGAAGATGGAATTGTTGCTAACTGAAGCCATAGCGTTGGCGTTTGTTTTCTCTGATGTGCCGGGAGCTACACCAAAAAATCCGGCTTCTGGATTAATGGCATAGAGGCGTCCATCGTCTCCAAATTTCATCCAAGCTATGTCATCTCCAATAGTCTCCACTTTCCACCCGGGCAAAGTTGGGACAAGCATCGCCATATTGGTTTTACCACAAGCAGAAGGAAATGCGGCAGCAACGTACTTTTTCTCACCTTCCGGCGAAGTGATAGAAAGAATAAGCATGTGCTCGGCGAGCCAACCATCATCGCGAGCCATAGTTGAAGCTATACGTAGAGCAAAACATTTCTTGCCGAGTAGAGCGTTACCTCCATACCCCGAACCATAAGACCAGATTTCCCTAGTTTCTGGAAAATGAGAAATATATTTATTATCTGCATCACAAGGCCAAGGAACGTCTATTTCTCCATCTTCCAAAGGGGCTCCGACTGAGTGCACACAGGGAACAAAGTCACCTTCACCTAATACATCAAGCACGCTCTGACCCATTCGAGTCATGATTCGCATGCTTACAGCGACATAAGGGGAATCAGTGAGCTGCACGCCAATATGAGCAATAGGAGACCCAAGAGGGCCCATAGAGAAAGGAACCACATACAGAGTCCGTCCAGTCATCGAGCCCTTGTAAAGAGCAAGCATCTCTTCTTTTAATTCAGAAGGTTCACGCCAATTATTTGTAGGACCGGCATCCATTTCGTTTAATGAAGCGATATAGGTTCGATCTTCAACACGTGCCACATCTTCGGGATCAGATAAAGCTAAGTAACTATTCGGTCTTAAAGACTCGTTTAATTTTTGAAAAGTTCCAGTTTGTTGGAGAAGCCGTGAAAGGGTTTCAACTTCTTCTTCGGACCCGTCGCACCAGTAAATTTCTTTCGGGTTTAAGATTTCCGCCCAACTATTAACCCATTCAATGAGATTTTTATTTTTGGTGGAAGAAGCCATCACTAATTCATAGTCGCATTATGCGCGGAATGCATAAATCTATGGTGTGGCGTATGTCTCACGAGTCGAACTACTCAATTCCTGGTGTTCCCATGTCTACTTCTGAACCGAAAGAGAGAGACGTGGCACAGTTGCTGGCGTCTAATTCAAAGATCACACGTTGGCCCGGGCGAAGCATCCGAAGGATAGAACCTTCAAGCGCATTTGGGGCAAGATCGTACTCATGAAACTCGGTTTGCTCTATAACGATTCCATCACCTGTTCCAGGATCAAAGGACTTTATGACACCTTGCATATTGGATTACCTCGATGCTTTTTGAACCTTGCCAGCCTTTAAGCAGCCTGTACAAACATTCATACGTTTTGTTGATTTTCCTACAACTGCGCGAACACGTTGAATATTAGGATTCCATCGTCGGTTAGTACGACGATGAGAGTGACTCACTTGTTTACCAAACCAAGGTTTCTTACCACAAATTTCACATACTGATGCCATTTTTTTACCTCAATAGCCCCATCCGAATATAGTTAAACACTATAAGGGGAACTCAGTAAGGCTAGGGGGTTTTAGGTCCTTACTCCAACTCTTTCATTGCATAGATGGATGGTCAGAGCGAACTGGGTGAGTACGCTAAACATTTGTGACTATTACTTCTCACCTCGAGGCGAAGGAACTTCGCTATTTCATGAATCAATTTTTTGCTGCTTTAGTGGCTCACCGAGAGGCGCTGAACATGCTTAACGTTTATCCCGTTCCTGATGGGGACACGGGTACGAACATGTCGATGACAGCAGAGTCGGTAGTCAACGCTCTGAAAGAAATTCCTGAAGAGGCTGAAATCACAGAAATCACCTCTTCTATAGCGCATGGATCGCTAATGGGAGCAAGAGGAAATTCTGGCGTAATACTTTCTCAAGTTCTTCGAGCTTTTTCATCAGAGGTTGGAATCTCTGGAGTTCTTGATGCTTCGTCTACTGCGAGAGGACTCAGCGAAGCCGCAAAGGCTGCTTATGGCGCTGTCATGACACCAGTAGAAGGGACGATCTTGACGGTGGTCAGAGAATCTTCTGAAGCTGCAGAAAAAGCATATGAAGAAGGTGGAGATCTGCTCACTGTGGTTGAGGCTGCACTTGAACGCGGGAAGGACGCATTAGCCCGCACCCCAGAGATGCTTCCAGTGCTCGCAGAGGCAGGGGTAGTGGATGCAGGCGGAAGTGGTTTTTTACTTCTGCTGGATGCATTGTTGAATGTTCTAGATGGCCGTCCTTTGCCCGAAGCTCCAGAAGTCAACACTTCTTCAGCAACAAATTTCCATTCTGAAGCTTCAGAGTCCCTGATTGAGGGACCTCGATATGAGGTGATGTATTTCCTAGAAGCCGATGATGATCAAATTCCATCTTTCAAAGAAGCATGGAGCGAGTTGGGGGATTCAATTGTCGTAGTCGGGGGAGACCGAACGTGGAATTGCCATGTCCACACAGATGATGTTGGAGCAGCTATAGAAGCGGGAATTGAAATAGGGCGACCTTACAAAATCCGAGTTTCAGACCTTCTCGAAGAAGCTGAGGAACAGGCATGGGTGAGAGAGCAAATTGCTGGTGACCAAGAGGATCCCACAGGACCACCGGTGCCTTGCGCAGTTGTGGCAGTGGCAAATGGTGTTGGAATCGTCGACATCTTTCGATCTCTAGGAGTTCAGAAAGTAATAGTTGGGGGACAGTCAATGAATCCTTCAACAGAACAGTTGCTTGATGCCGTTGAAGCAGTACCTGCCGATGAAGTAGTGATACTTCCAAACAATGGAAATATTATTCCAGTGGCAGAGCAAGTGAATGAGCAAACCTCAAAAACTGTTCGGGTTATTCGAACGAAAGGGATAACTGAAGGATTTGCCTCTCTTCTGGAATATGACCCGCAAGGAACAGCAGAAGAAAATCTAGAAGGCATGACAGCAGCGGCTTCTCAAGTTGTTGCTGGAGAGATAACCATCGCTGTAAGAGACTCTGGAAGTGATGCAGGTGACATTTCTGAAGGTGACTACTTGGGTCTTTCAGAAGGCAAAGTTAAAGTCATCACAGACTCACTCTTCAAAGCTGCAACTCAGTTAATTGGTCAACTCATTGATGATCATGAACTCGTTACATTGATTACTGGAGCAGAAGCAGAAGACTCTATTACCGAAGAGATTGTTGCCTGGATCGAAGAAAAGCATCCAATGGTTGAAGTAGAAACTCATTTTGGGGGACAGCCCTTGTATCCATATTTTCTGGGAATTGAATAGAGAGACGTAGTGACTGATAAAGGAGTCACTCTCGGGGAACTAAAAGAGCGACCTGTCACCGATCTTCATGGTGTTAGTTCGAGAAAAGCTGAAATGCTTGAAAAAATTGAAGTCAGGTCAGTTCTGGATCTGATAACGGTATATCCAAGAAGGTATATCGATCGCAGCAAGCAGACCACTATCACCGATCTGACTGTAGGCGAAGAAGGCATGGTGTTAGTAGCAGTTTCAAAGGTTTCAATTCGGCGAATGCGCAACCGCCGCTCGTTAGTTGAAGTAACCGTGAAAGACGAAACAGGTCGGATGAAACTGGTTTTTTTTAATCAACCCTGGCGAAGTAAGCAACTAACCGAAGATAAAGAGTTAATAATTTTTGGACGCCTAGATCTATACCAAGGTAACAAACAGATGACGAATCCACTTGTTGATCTTGTAGGAGACCGAACAGGAAGGATCGTCGCTGTTTATCCACAGTCAGAAGTTGCTGGAGTGCAGAGTTGGGATCTAGATGCGTTGGTAGCAGAAGCATTGCGTCGTGTTATGAAAGTAAGAGGCTTCGAGGATCCAGTCCCAAAAGAAATAAGAAAAAGTTATCGTCTCGTTGATCGGTCTACAGCATTTCTTCAAATCCACCGACCTGGATCAATGCAAGAAGTGGCTGAAGCTCGAAGACGACTTGTATTTGATGAGCTTTTACGCATCCAACTCGAGTTAGTGCAACGAAAAGTCCAATTAGAGAGATCAGCTAAGGGGATTAGCCATAATGTTTCTGGGTTTTTAACAACAGCCTTCCTTGAGCAACTTCCGTATATTTTGACGGATGCTCAAAAAAGAGTCATAGATGAAATTTCAACTGACCTAAAAAAAGACTTACCGATGCACCGTCTCTTACAGGGAGATGTGGGTTCGGGCAAAACAGTAGTAGCAGTGACTGCTTTACTTTCTGCAGTGCAAGGCGGCCATCAGGGAGCATTCATGGCGCCAACAGAGGTGCTGGCTGAGCAGCATTATTTAGGCATTTCGGACCTATTGCAAAATATGAACGTTGAAGATGATTCAACTCTGCTTGGACAACGTCCTTTACGAGTAGAACTTTTAACGAGTAGTGCATCATCAAATCAAAGGAAATTGATAGTTGAAAAACTTGCAAACGGAGGTGTTGACATAGTTGTGGGAACGCATGCACTAATTCAGGATGAGATCTCATTTTCCTCATTAGGGGTTGTCGTTATTGATGAACAACATCGGTTCGGCGTAGATCAAAGAGCAGCGTTACGTGAGAAACAGTCTGATGGCAGGGCTCCTGATGTCTTGGTTATGACTGCTACACCAATTCCGCGGACGGCGGCGATGACTGTTTATGGAGATCTTGATGTTTCGATTCTTGACGAGATGCCATTAGGGAGAACTTCTATTGAAACGTTTTGGATAAAAGAAGAACAAGCAGCATGGGATTTAATTCGTGGAGAAGTTAAAGAAGGAAGGCAAGCGTATGTTGTGTGCCCGTTGATTGATGAGTCTGATTCTTTGAATGTTCGTTCTGCTGAAGAAACGTTTACCCGACTATCAGAAGAAGTATTTTCTGACTTGCGTGTTGAATTATTACATGGACGGATTAAGCCGAATGAAAAAAATAAGGTAATGGAAAAATTTCGCCGGGGTGAAACAGACATACTTATAGCGACCACAGTTATAGAAGTCGGAGTAGACGTTCCCAATGCCACAGTGATGGTTGTTTTAGATGCATACAGATTCGGAATAGCACAACTTCATCAATTACGAGGAAGAGTTGGACGCGGTTCAAGTCCTAGCACTTGTTTTCTTGTTGGTGAAGCTGGAACAGTAGTTGGGGAAGAACGCCTTAAGGCATTGGTTCAAACTACAGATGGATTCGAATTAGCTGAAGTGGATCTTGAGTTACGCGGAGAAGGAACAATCATGGCAGACCGCCAGAAGGGGCGTAACGATTTACGACTAGCTTCTTTAAGAAGGGACCGGGAGTGGGTGGAGATTGCCCGCGAGGTCGCAACGGACATAGTTAGCGAGGATCCTGACCTAAACAGTCATATAGGTTTGAGAAATGAAATTTCCACAGTGCTTCAAGAGTCTGATGGGGAATACTTACTTAAATCATGAGAATTGCTAGACGAAATCTATTCGTAGTCATTTCGCCCTTCATTATCTGATTCTGAAAGAACCATATCCCACCGGTCAAGGCAGTCTCTGCAACGATAGGCAACTGAATCACCCGGCTCAAAATCTGAGTCTGGGTGAGGGAGCATATGACACAGCCCACCGCAGTCAATGCAGATTATTGTTTGTGGAGCTTTCATTTAAAGCACCATACTGTTGGTATGAGAGTAGTTGCAGGCACGCTAAAAGGACGAAACCTAGAATCTCCCAAAGACACCAGAATCCGCCCGACCAGTGATCGTGTCCGTGAGGCGACCTTCAATGCTCTTTACAGCATAAATGCAATAGAAAATGAGCGAGTCCTTGACCTATTTGCAGGATCCGGTGCCCTAGGAATAGAAGCTTTATCTCGGGGCTCCACTCATGCCGTATTTGTTGAGAAGTCCTCGGTCAATGCACAACTTGTAAAGAGAAACATTGAAAAATGTGGACTTTCGAACCAGACGGAGGTCCATGTTGCAGATGGGATGACTTGGCTAGCTAAAAATTCAGGGCCATGGGACTTAGCGCTACTTGACCCTCCATATGATTTTGAAGATTGGGAAAACCTGTTTCAGATCCTTGACGCTCAAGTAGTTGTAATAGAATCAAATCGAGAAATTAACCCAGGAATTGGTTGGCATGTTCAAAGAAGTAGACAATACGGGGCTACCGTGGTGTTATTGGTTATAAGAGACCAGAAAGAGAAGTAGATCATAGGAAAAGGGGGTTTGGCCAAATGACCTGCGTTTTATATCCCGGTTCGTTTGACCCGATTCATAACGGACATGTAGAGATGGTTGAGACTGCGGCTTCATTATTTGATGACGTAGTCGTGGGAACTCTAATGAATCCTTCTAAAGGAGGGGGGCTTTTCTCCCTTGAAGAACGTATGGGTTTACTGGACGAATGTTTTGAACATTTGCCAAACGTTAGAACAACGATGTTTGATGGACTTGTCGTCACATTGGCCAAAGAAGAGGGAGTTGATTTCATAATCAAAGGCCTTAGGGCGGTGTCTGATTTTGAGTCTGAATTACAGATGGCTCAAACTAATTTGGCTATTTCTGGAGTTCACACTCTCTTTCTCCCAACGGCTTCTCGACGATCCTTTTTGGCTTCGGGCTTGATACGGGAAGTAGCTCGACTTGGAGGAAATGTAGAAGATATGGTGCCGGAACCTGTTTACAGGAGGCTGAAGGAGAAGCTGCCATCGTGACAGACGATTTTTCTCAATCATCAGCACCTGATCCCTACAGGCCTCCTCAGGTTGAAGCAATCCTAAGAGAGGCACGCGACATCATTGAAAATGCTAGAGCTATGCCGTTATCAGCCTCTTCCATGGTCAACAAGGAAGAGCTTCTAGACATGATTGATGAAGCGATGCGGAGGCTTCCAGATGACTTACGTAACGCTCGTTGGTTATTGAAGGAACGAGAAGAGTTTCTTGCCAAGGTAACTCGTGAAGGGGACGAAATTCTTGAGTTGGCTCGATCTCGTGCTGAACGTTTGGTGCAACGAACTGAGGTGGTTAGAACTGCAGAACAAACAGCAAGACGTTTAGTGGAAACCGCTAGAGAAGAAAGTCGTCGAATGAGATTAGAAACAGAAGATTATTGTGATCAAAAGTTGAAGAATTTTGAATCAACTCTTGGTCAAGCTCGGGATGTTATCGCCACTGGACGTCGGAAACTGCAGGAAACAGAAACCGAACGCAACCAAGAAATTGGAGCCTCGGAAGTTTCTAACCTAGATGGGGGCGGTTCATCAGATAGCGGGTCAACTTCAAGTACCGCACTTTTCGATTGGGATAGCGCTTTAGGTGATGATGGCTTCTAATCAATCAACGGGAGAAGATCTTATTTTCCCGTTATCAATGCTTCATAAGCGACCAGAGAAAACTCATGAGATCAAGAATCACGCGTTTCTTGAGGATTTAAGAATTTCTGCAGCTCATGTTGTTGATGGACAGGTTCAACTTGATCTGGAAATACAGCTAAGTCAAGAAGATGTCTTAGTCTCTGGAAAGGTTTCCGCAAAGTGGAGCGGAGAGTGTCGACGATGCATCGAGGAAGTGTCAGGTGTTTTGGATCTTGCAATAGATGAGGTTTTTCGTGCAGGTAGCAGTTCAGAAAGTCAGGTCAAATTTGAAGTTGAAGACGCCTTTCCTTTCAAGGAAATAAATGGAGAGCAGATAGTTGACTTAGAAGAAGTTGTGCGAGACTCGGTCTTGCTGACGCTTCCATTCTCTCCTCTTTGTTCCGAGGAATGCTTAGGTCCTGATCCAGAAAGGTTCCCGACAAAGAATTCCGTTGGTGAAGAAGATATGGACTTACCTCCCAAGAAAGACCCCCGGTGGGCAGTGCTTGATCAGCTAAAAACAGACAGTGGCATTCCCTCGGAAGGCACAGTCGCCTAAATAGTTTTACTTCCGCTAACCTTGCTAGTTCATTGAATTGAAATTAACTGACGTAACCTATAAGAGAATTCAATTAAGGACTAAGAAATGGCCGTCCCAAAGAAAAAAACTTCCAAAGCAAAAGGGAGAAGCCGAAGAGCTTCTAATTGGACCTTAAACGCACCTTCTCGAAGCACTTGCCCTCGATGTGGGGCCATAAAGCGACCTCATCGAGTGTGCGGTAATTGTGGCTGGTATGCAGGCCATCAAGCCATTGACGTTGAGTAGTAGTAGTTAATGCCGCTTTCGTCACCAATTGGGAGGCGATAAAGCGCCTGAAGAGATTGTTGCTGGTGCACGACAAGCATCTGAAAATCATGGAATACCAGTAGTTCTCGTTGGGCATCCCGACAAGATTCAAGACCATGGTGACCTTGAGGTAATTCCTGCCTTGGAATCTATCGCAATGGATGCTGAGCCCGGATCTAGCGTTAGGAAAATGAAAGACTCTTCTCTGGTTCGTGCTGCGGAAGCTGTTAGAGATGGGAAAGCTTCAGCCATGGTGAGCGCGGGAAATACAGGAGCAACTATGGCTAGTGCTCTTTTGCGCATGGGGAGAATCAAAGGAGTGGCACGTCCCGCTATAGCGACTTTGCTGCCGACTCCAGGTTCCACATCAACAGTTTTTCTTGATGCGGGAGCTAATGCAGAATGTCGACCTGAATGGCTAGTCCAGTTCGGAAAAATGGGGTCTGTTTTTGCTCAACATCGATTAGGCATTTCAGAACCTCGGATAGGACTGCTTTCTATTGGCGAAGAGCCAGGAAAGGGAAGCCCATTTGTTAAAGAAGCATACGAAGAAATGTCAAAAGCCTCTTGGTCAAGTGAAGTTTTCTTGGGCAATGTAGAGGGACGAGACTTGATGTCTGATGAAGTAGATGTTGTTGTAACAGATGGCTTCACGGGGAATGTTGCATTAAAAACGCTTGAAGGATCTTTAAAGACTCTGATGATGGCACTTTTTACAGCGTTAGGGGAGAGGCCAGAGGCAGCGAAAGCGGCAGAGGTACTTAGCCCGGAACTTGGAGATCTTTATAATGTCTTTCATCCAGATTCCTATGGAGGAGCAATGCTTCTAGGGGTAAAGGGAGTTTGTATCATTAGTCACGGATCCTCCACCGCCTTAGCAATCGAGAATGCCATCAAAGTCGCTTCTGAGATGGTCGAATCAGATGTCGTAGGAAGCATCACATCGGCTGTGAGCGAAGAAGCTTAGGTAAATTGAATATTTCAATACTTTTCAATATATTTCAATGCCTGCTGAGCGGTAGTCTTCTTCCGATAGAATTACGCATTAATATTTGGCAATGAGTCAAAACAAATAGTTACAGTCCGGAGGAAACATGCCCGCTGAAACACATACTCAAGGAGACCCCATGAGCCGCGATGAAATTCTTACCCTTATAAAGGAAAGACTCGCAGATATTCTAGAAATTGATGCTTCTGAAATAGGAGAAGGCGATTCCTTTGCAGATGACTTAGACGCAGATTCTTTAGCATTGATAGAACTTGTTGAAGCTATTGAAGAAGAACTAAGCGAACGCACAATAGGATTCAGATTTGAAGATGAAGACCTAGAAGATCTTCGAACAGTACGTGATGCGGTGGATTATGTCGTTTCCCGTCTTGGCTGAGGATTCTGGCATTTCAAATTCAAAGCTTGAAGTCACTCACAAGATTGAGAATTTAGGGTACGAGTTTACTAATTCTGAACTTTTGCAACAGGCGTTAACTCATCGGTCGTGGTGTGCTGAATTTGACGGGGAATCCAACGAAAGACTTGAGTTCTTAGGCGATGCCGTACTAGGGCTTGTAGTCACCCAAAGCATTTATCTTTCTAACCCTGACATTCCAGAAGGACAATTGGCAAAAATACGTTCTGCCGTTGTCAGCGCTCAAGCGTTATCAGAAATCGCTGAACAAATAGGTCTTGGACAAGTCTTAATGCTCGGTAAGGGAGAAGAGTCCTCTGGGGGTCGGGGAAAGGCGTCAATTTTAGCGGATGCTTTGGAAGCAGTTATCGGCGCGGTTTATCTTGATGGAGGAATTTTCTCAGCTACTCAAGTAATAGAAGGACTGTTTGAAGAAGCAATAACAAAAGCCACATTGGACCCAGGTGTCCATGACTACAAGACTCGCCTTCAGGAACTTTCGTCAAGCCAATTTGGTTTAGCACCAATATATGAAATAGAAGCAAGAGGTCCAGATCATGACCGTAAGTTCTTAGCAATGGTGAAAGTTGATGAAAAAATTTTTGGACCTGGAACAGGAACTTCAAAAAAACGCGCAGAACAGGAAGCAGCCCAGTTAGCCTGCCAAGCCCTAAGTAAATCCGAAGAGATTAGTTGTTGAAAGAATTATTGTGAGTACTCCATTAGAACTTCCAGAAATAGAGATAATCCGGCGTGACCTTGAGCGTGACGTCGCAGGACGCAAAATAAAGAATGCAGAAATAGCGTCGCTCACTCTCCTGCCTCGTTATAAAAGCCGTAAAGCCTTTACAGACTCATTATCAGGTCAGAAAATTTATTCTGCTCGTCGTGCCGGCTTAGCTTTGGTTTTAATTATGAAAGACGATTATTTGGTGATGAAAATTGGCGAAGGCGCTTTTTTTGAACGGGTGGCAGCTAAGGCAAAGGTCACAAAGGGAACCCAGTTCACTATTAACTTTACTCAAGGTGGTCAATTACGATTGGTTGATCCGGGTGGGAACTCTGAGATCTGCGTGGTGCCCAGCGACGACCTTTTTGAAGAAATGCCTGAACTCACTGGTTTAGGCATGGATCCTATTGCCGATCCAATTCCCTTTCCTTCGTTCGCAGGTGCGGTGCTCGGGTGTTCAGTACATTTGAAAGAATTGCTCTGTGATGATGAAGTTATTTTAGGAGTAGGCGATATCTACAGTGATGAGATTCTTTTTGCTTCCGGGCTCAAGCATGATCGAGTTAGTGATTCTCTTTCAACTCAAGAGATTCGACGTCTTCATCGAGCGCTAGTAGAAATAATTCATGATGGTCTCAGGTATAAGGGAACTCATTTAGAAGAGAGGCCGTTTAATGATATTTTTGGTGTTCCAGGTACATATCAGGAACATCTTGCCGTGTACGGCCGACATGGGGACCTTAGCCAGCGTAGTAGAGCACCAATAAAACGGAAAAAATACAAAGGTAGATGGACATATTTCTGTGATACGCAGGTTTGATGGTCTAGGTTGAAATTAAAAAATTTCCAGTTATGGGCAGATAAATAACACCCATGTGATTTAGAAACGCTAGTCTCGTTTCTGGTGTTTCTAAAACGATTAACTATCAAAGGTTTTAAGTCTTTTGCAGATATTGCGGCGCTTGAAATGGAGCCCGGCGTAACTGTAGTTGTTGGGCCAAATGGATCAGGAAAATCAAATGTAGTTGATGCCATTGCTTGGGTTCTAGGTGCACAAGCCCCTAGTGCGGTCCGGGCTCAAAAAATGGATGACATCATTTTTGCAGGTACAGCTTCAAGACCAGCTCTAGGACGAGCAGAGGTCTCACTAACTATAGATAACGAATCTGGCCTCCTTCCGATTGAATTCTCGGAAATAACAATTACGCGAACACTTTTTAGAAGTGGTGATAGTGAGTATTCTTTGAATGGTGCTCCATGCCGACTTCTTGACATTCAGGAGTTGTTGTCAGATGCTGGAGTTGGCCGTCAACAACATGTAATTGTTTCACAGGGTCAAATAGATGCAGTCCTTAATGCCCGTCCTGAAGAAAGGCGAATGATCATTGAGGATGCAGCAGGGATTCTCAAATATCGTAAGCGAAAAGAGAAAGCAGAGAGACGTCTCTCTGCAACTGAAACCAATTCAAATCGACTTGGAGATCTTCAGCGTGAGGTAAGACGCCAACTAAAACCTTTAGAACAGCAGGCTGAGGCAGCCCGTCGCCATGGTGATCTTATTTTAGAATTGACAGCCTTACGTTTACATCGTGCTGCCAATGAATTAAGCGAATTAAAAGAACGAACACAAGTGGAATCTAAACAAAGAGCAGATCTTGTACATCAAGAAACTGAAGTAAAGGGTGACCTCACACGGCTTGACCAAGAAGTTGTTGCAGCAGAAAATGAACTGTCTGCCCGAGGTGGAGATGATTTAAGTGACCAACTAGTACGACATGAAGCATTACGTGAACGGGCTAAAGGGCTACGGGGGATCCTTACTGAAAGACTGCGAGGCATAGAAAGTGATCGAAAGTCCAGTAGTTCTTATCAGATAGTTCTTGACCTAGAGTCTGAGTTAGCGCGGTCAGAGGCAGAACTTGCTGGACTGGAAATAGCGGTTGCTTCTTTTATCCCAGAGTCAGAGGAACTTTCTGTCCTTGAGCAGGATTTAAATAAAGAACGAACTGCCTTTGATGAAAAATGGGGGGCTGGGATACCAGTTTCTGAAGGGTTGGCATCTGAAGTAAGAGGCGAGCTAAGCGCCCTTCGTTCTTCAGTGCAAAATCTTAACTCAGAGCACAGCCGTGTGTCCGATCGCTTGGCTATTCTTGATGCTTCCTCTTCTCGCTTAGATGCTGAAGCAAGAAAGCTTCGAGAATTACTTTCTGAAGGAGATGTAGTAGAGGAACCGCTGATAGTTGAAGTGGTAGAAATGGAGTCACAAGCAGCACGAAGCGGCACTGATCGAGATCAGGCATGGGAGAGGCTAGTGACGGCCAAAGCCGATTTACGTACGGTTAGAGCTCGAGTTGAGGCTCTTGCATTAGCATTAGACGAAGCACGATCAAAAGCAGGAGTTAGTCATCTTGCAGATATCAATGGTGTGCTTGGAACTCTGCTTGATCTAGTAGAAGTTGACGAAGGGTATGAGTCCGCCTTTGAAGCCGCTGCAGGTGAGGCTCTTGATGCAGTAGTTGTGCAAGGAACAGATCAAGCCGTGAAAGCTATTGATGCTCTGAAGCGTGGAAAGTTTAACGCAGCGGTTTTGAATCTTGAAGGTCTAACTTCGACCCAAACGAAGCCGACCATTGGAACTTCTATTCGAGAGCATGTAAGAGCACGTATCCCTGCGGTAAACCAGTTGTTAGATCAACTTCTTACCGAAGTTGTACTTATTGCAGCCAGTGGTTCCACTGCAATTGATTTGGCTATCGCAAATCCCACCACGGTAATTGTCACTACGGATGGGGATCGATTTGGGCCTTCTGGGTGGAAGATAGGTGGAGATCGAGCTGGCGCTACAGGTGCAGCTTTAGCTGAAGCTGAGATTCGTTTAGTTGCAGCAGAGATGGAACGAACGGATGCTGAATCAGCATTTGAAGAAGCTGAGAAACGCGCAAATGATTTCAATCAAGAAGTTAATCGTTTGAACCAGTCCCTTAATGACCATGACAATGAATTCACTGCGGCTGTGGAAGCATTGCAACAGTTACAATCTGAGCGTCGCGAACTAGCTACAGAAATCAGCAATCTTCAAAATCGCTCTAGTGAGATAACAGGACAACTAGAGACTGACCAAAGCCGAGTATCCGAGCTTGAAATCCGACTCGCAAGTCTTGAGGCGGATGAAGAGAAACAAACTGAAGTAGTTCATCGTATGGTTCAAGATCGTAATCAACTTGAGAAACGTGTGGCGGAACTTGCAAAAAAACGCACGGACCATGAAGTTCGATATGCAGATGCCACCGCCAGAAGAATCCTAATAAATACACGACTTATTGAACAAAAAAATCAGCTATCAGCATTAGAAGAAATGCATCAAGAAGCTTCAACTCAAAAAGATCAACTTGATAGACGTGAAGCAATAAATCAAGGCTTAGTGGAAGCTTTGGATCTAGAGGTTGAAAAGATAGAAGCAAAACTTGCTATTCTCCGAGAATTACGGAAAAAACAGTCAGACCGTGTACAAGCGGCAGTAGTTCGACTAGACGGGATTCGTCGAGACCGTTTAGAAAGCGAGCGTCGTTTATCTGAAATACGTGAACGCCAATCGCGACTCGAAATAGAGAGAGCGGAAAGCAGGCTTCGTTTAGAGAATTTAACATCAACGATACGAACAGAATTTGATAGAGAACCGGAGACGATACTCAATACCCCTGAACCAGAACTTCCAGTTGGAGTGTCTTCCACAAATCGAATTTCAGAGTTAGAACATGACTTAAAAATAATGGGGCCAATTAATCCTTTAGCTTTGGAAGAATTTGAAACGCTGAATGAGCGATACGAGTTTCTGCAAGAACAGTTAGAAGATGTACGTACGACCAGACGTGAGTTAAGAAAAGTAATTCGTTCAATAGATGAAGAAATTGTCCGAGTGTTTTCATCAGCATGGGCAGAAGTTTCAGAACACTTCACCGATCTTTTTGGGAGCCTCTTCCCAGGGGGAACAGGTTCTCTTCGACTTACAGACACATCTGACTTGTTGTCTACCGGGATTGAAGTAGAGGCACGGCCTTCAGGAAAGAATGTAAAAAAACTTTCACTTTTGTCTGGTGGGGAAAGATCACTGACTGCTCTTGCATTCCTATTTGCTGTCTTTAGAAGTCGCCCTTCACCCTTCTATGTGATGGATGAGGTTGAAGCCGCACTTGATGATGTAAATCTTCATCGTTTCCTCGGTCTCGTCGCACAGTTTAAAGACGATGCTCAACTTTTGATAGTCAGTCATCAAAAACGGACAATGGAGGCAGCAGATTGTCTGTACGGAGTCTCTATGGCTCCTGGTGGTTCATCACGAGTTGTTAGCGAACGTATTAGTAATGATCAAGCAGCTATGCAAGACCAATCGATAAAAGCTTCGACAAATACTTAGATTCTTCCGCAAGGCGACTATGACAAGTCCGTTTCACGTTGTACCGTCACATTATGAGGATTCTTGTTGTAGATGATGAAATTGACTTAACAGAAGCGATTGCGAGAGGTTTACGTCGCCAAGGTTATGCAGTTGATATCGCAAATGACGGCGACGAAGCTATAGAAAAATCGTCTTATACGACTTATGACTTAGTTTGTTTAGACCTAACTATGCCTGGTATTGATGGTCTTGAGGTATGTCAGACTCTTCGTAAAACCTCTCCAGAAGGAGTTATTCCACGCATACTGATGCTCACAGCTCGAGACACAATCGAAGAAAGAATTGCCGGATTAGATGTGGGTGCTGATGATTATTTAGTGAAACCGTTTGCGTTCGATGAATTGGCAGCGCGTATTCGCTCACTGCTACGTCGTGACGGTGGACGTAGCGGTGCAGTTTTACAGGTTGGCTCACTCATAATGGATACAGCACGTCATACCGTCAGTCGTGACGATCGAGTATTGAATCTAACCGCAAAAGAGTTTGCTGTTCTTCATTATTTGATGTCTCGTCCTGGAAATGTTATTTCACAAGAAGACCTTTTAGAACATGTTTGGGACGAACATGCAGATCCCTTCACAAGTACTGTTCGGGTTACTGTGGGTACGCTCCGCCGAAAAGTTAATTTAGAAGGCGAAGAAGCGCTTTTAGAAACAGTGGTGGGCCGAGGGTATCGACTTACAGAAGGGTCAAATTCGTGAAAATTCGACGCTCTATTCCTCTTAGTGGGCTTCGTATACGCTTAGCATTTCTTTATTCAATACTTTTATTTGGTCTCGCATCATTAGGTGTAGGGATCATTTATTTGAGTCTCTCTGTCTCGCTATCAGATGAACCCATGTCGCGAGATACCGCATTTCAAATTTTAGGAGACGAACTAGGGGAATCAGCAGACACAATCGCCGAAGAAGAAAATTCATACAATCGAGTAGAACAACAACAAACTCAACTTGTCGGCTTTGAACAGGCGGTGAACCAAAGAGCTCTCGACCAATTGAGATCTTATTCTGGGTGGTCACTTCTAGCTCTCTTTGCGTCAAGCATGCTCATCGGATGGTATGTATCAGGATTAGTTCTTCGCCCAATCGGAAGGATTACTTCGGTGGCTCAAGAAATACAGGCAACAGATTTGTCACGACGAATTGAGTTAGGAGGTCCTGCTGATGAGTTGCGCGATCTTGGAGACACTTTTGATCAAATGCTTGATCGTCTTGATCAAGCATTTGAAGGGCAAAGACAGTTCATTCAAGAGACCTCTCATGAACTTAGAAACCCTTTAGCTGTAATAAGAGCAAATCTTGATGTCGTGCTAGGGGATCCAAAGACAACTCTAGAAGAGTTCCGACTTTCAGGTGAAGTAGCTAGTCGAGCTGCAATAAGAATGTCAGCTCTTGTAGATGATTTACTGCTGTTGGCATATCACGAGAAACGTGACACCCACCGTGAACCGACTCTTCTTTCACAGGTAGTCAGTGAGACAGTTGAGGACTTTTCTGTATTTGCTAAGAAAAATAATGCTGTTTTAACAGTAGAAATGACTCCAGAAATCAAAGTAATAGGAGACGCAGCAGCATTGCGGCGGGCTTTAGCAAACTTATTAAGCAATGCAATACGCGTTGTAGGTTCAGGCGGTGAGGTCAGAGTCCTTGGTGGCCAAGACACAGAACAAGTTTGGGTTTCTGTTGAGGACAATGGTCCTGGATTGTCAGTGGAGGATCTTGACCATGTATTTCAACGTTTTTGGAAAGGGAAGGGAGCTGGGGGTAAAGAATCTGGTCGTTCAGGATTAGGTTTAGCTATCGTGCGGCAAATAGTCGAAGGGCATGGCGGACAAGTCACGGTTCGTTCACAACTGGGAAGTGGCGCAACCTTTACTATTTGGCTGCCGCGATACATTACTGCTTAGTTGCTGCTTATTTTTGATCTTATTTGTCTAAGTTGTAGTTATGGAAGAAATGGAACCGCAAGAAATTACGACAGAAGAATCTTGGGATAAAAGTAAAACAGAAGACGAATTGGCCTTCGAAGAGACACAGGTTAGTAACAGAGATGCCGCTAGAAGCTCTTTAGGGCTAGGCCATAAGCAAAAAATTATCCTCAAAGCCTTTGTGGTGTTTCTACTTTTATCTATAGGTGTTGTGCTTGGAGGATTGTTTATTTATTTGAATGAAGATGACGTGTCGACATCAGTACCTCAAATTAGTTTTCAGCTAGGAGAAGCACCTGTCCAGAGCCCCAGCGAAGAACCTGTGGTGGCTGTTGCTAAAGCAGTTACCCCATCTGTTGTTTTAGTGGAGATTCCTGGTTCAGGTCAGGGTTCTGGGATTATTCTTGACTCTGAGGGGCATATCGCAACAAATGGGCATGTAGTGGATCAAGCAGAATCGGTCTTAGTTACTCTTTCAAACGGACGAAAAATTGAGGCTGACGTTATTGGTTCAGATATTCGGCGGGATGTCGCTGTTGTGAAACTCATAGATGTAGTCCCGGATCTGACTCCTGCAGTATTCGCTCCAAGCGACGACATCCAAGTAGGACAATTAGCAGTTGCAGTTGGAAGCCCATTTGACCTCACGCAAACTGTTACATCAGGAATTGTCAGTGCACTTGGTCGTGTTGTCTCATCTTATGGATGTGAAGTAGGAGGCTTTGATAGCGCTGAATGTGCTGGTATTTCGACAATTCAAACAGATGCACCAATAAACCCTGGAAATTCAGGTGGCCCTCTAGCAGATAGATACGGGCGAGTCATAGGGATGAACACCTTGATTTATACGGGGGGGATTGTTGAAGGAAATATAGGAGTTGGATTTGCTTTGCCTAGCGACACGGTTGTTTTAGTTTCTCAGAGGCTTATAGCTGGTGAGCCTGTCGGAACAGCATGGCTAGGCATTCGGGGAGAGTCACCTGATGATGGCCGTGGAGGAGCGATCATCATAGAACTAACATCGGGCTCACCAGCTGACCAAGCAGGGTTGCAAGTCGGAGATCTAATTATTGCTTCTGAAGGTCGGCCAATAATCACAATGGAATCGTTACGCGCTGACATCCAACTTCGATTACCTAGCATGACAATCACTCTTGATTATGAGAGAGAGGGTGTTCTTTCTAGCACTGAAGTCACCTTAGGTGACTTAGATAAGTTTCTTGCAGAGCCATAGCAAGACTAAAACCACTAATTCTCGATCAATACTGCAGGTAGAATCATAGTTCTATGAACTTTATGCGTCGTTTAGGAAGAACTCGGTCGTCCTTCGCAGCCAATCTTTCAAAAGTCCGATCGCGAACTGAGATAGATGAAAATATTTGGGAAGATCTGGAAGAGACTCTTTTGTTGGCAGATGTTGGAGTAAGTACAACTGAGAAGGTGATAAATAAGGTTCGTCAAATATCACTGGAAGAAAAAATTACTGACCCTGAGGACATTTTGATAACTCTTCAAAAGGAGATGAAGGACTCACTAGAAACATCAGATAGAGAACTAAATCAAGCGTCTCCTCCAAGCGTTTGGTTGTTTGTTGGTGTAAATGGGGTTGGTAAAACGACGACAATAGGAAAAATTGCTAATCAGAGAAAGTCTTTCGGGGAAAAAGTAGTTCTAGCAGCCGGAGATACTTTTAGAGCCGCCGCGGTTGAGCAACTAAAACAATGGGCTGAATTGTCTGAATCAATAGTGGTAAGTGGCTCTGAGGGCGCAGATCCAAGTTCTGTTGTCTTTGACGCTGTTGAACATGCAGCGTCAAAAGGCGCTGATCTCGTACTTGCAGACACCGCTGGGAGGGTGCACACTAAAAGTAACCTCATGGAAGAACTTCAAAAAATTCGTCGAGTTGCAGAAAAAGGGGCTGGAACCGTAACTGAAACGCTACTTGTACTAGATGCCACTACAGGGCAAAACGGTTTAATGCAAGCAAGACAATTTACGGAAGCAGCAGAAGTTACTGGCGTCGTACTAACTAAACTTGATGGAACCTCACGTGGAGGAATCATATTTGCCATACATGAGGAACTAGGAATCCCTGTGAAACTAATTGGAGTGGGTGAAGGGATCGAAGATCTCCTTCCCTTTGATCCGGACGAATTTGTAGACGGCCTTTTTGAGTAACTTTTTGAAACGATTTATGAAATATGTTTGAAACTCTTACAAACCGTTTTGACGGAATAATAAAAAGAATACGCAGTAAAGGACTCCTGGGCCCAGAAGAGATTGAGGAAGTTTTAAAAGAAATACGTGCAGCTCTTCTTGACGCAGATGTCAACTTGAAAGTAGTCCGTTTATTTCAAGAAAGAATCCGAGTTCGAGCTCTTGGGGAAGAGGTAAGTGGGGTACTGAACCCTGGTCAGCAAATCGTTAAGATTGTTTCAGAGGAACTCACAAATATTCTTGGTGGAGAAGCAATCAAGATTACTTTTGCTTCTAAACCTCCCACGATTGTAATGCTCGCTGGATTACAGGGGTCAGGAAAAACTACGACGGCCGCCAAACTCGCAAAATGGTTTAAAAGCCAGGGACGAAACCCGCTGCTTGTAGCTGCTGATTTAGCTCGTCCTGCTGCCGTTGATCAATTAAGGACACTAGGTTCCCAAGTCGAGGTTCCGGTCTTCAGTGAGATGTCAGATCCTGTAGCCGTAGCAAAATCCGGGCTAGAAGAAGCTCAACGGCTGGGGCGAGATGTCGTGATATGTGATACCGCAGGCCGACTCACTATTGATGAGTCCATGATGAAAGAGATCGGTGAGATTTCAGAGGCTATTTCTCCTCACTATACGTTCCTTGTTGTTGATGCCATGATTGGACAAGAAGCAGCATCAATTGCCGAAACATTCCATGAGGTCATTGAGTTTGAAGGAATTATTCTCACGAAACTTGATGGTGATGCACGTGGAGGAGCAGCCTTATCTATTAGTGAAGTAGTAGGCAAGCCTGTAACTTTTGCATCCAACGGAGAAAAGATTGAAGATTTCGAAATCTTCCATCCTGATCGTCTTGCTAGTCGCATTCTTGGGATGGGGGATATAGAAACTCTTATAGAGAAGGCAGAAGAGACCTTCGAAAAAGAAAAATCTCAAGCAGCTATGGAAAGGATGCTTCAAGGAACCTTCACTCTTGATGATTTTCTTGACCAACTTCACCAAATAAGAAAGATGGGCCCAATTAGCAGCGTGATGGGGATGGTGCCGGGGGTGGTACAAACTGGACAGCAGTTAGATGAAGAAGCCGAAGAAAAAAGAATTAATCGGTTAGAGGGCATCATCCATTCGATGACTTCCTTAGAAAGAGCAACTCCAGAGATTATTGATGGTTCACGACGAAGCCGAATTGCACAGGGAAGTGGTACGCAACCATCTGAAGTTTCGCAGCTTGTAAAGCAATTTCGCGAAATGAAAAAAATGATGAAGAAAGTCCCTAAAGGACCAAAAGGGCGTAAATCAAAGAAACAAAAAAATCGACAAAAAAGTGGAAGAACCTCAAATCCACCAATCAAAAAGGGACTTTCTTTGCCTGGATTGGGAGAAGATCAGGCAAAAGAAAAACTAAAAAATTTAGATTTGAGTGATTTTGACTTTTCATAAATCTAGATATGTGCCAAAAAGGCTGCAAATCTGTTCATAATCGGGCAGACTGTTTCTCCGACTAGGTGCGTATCATTAGTACCAAGAAATTAAGCCACATCGATTGAGTGGCACGAACAAATAGAGAGAGAGCCACTGTGGCTGTAAAACTTCGCCTTATGCGAATGGGAAAAAAGAAACAACCGACCTATCGAGTGGTAGCTGCAGATTCGCGCAAAGCGCGAAATGGCAGATTTATTGAAGTAGTAGGTTTTTATGATCCTCGTCAGGATCCATCAGTAATTGAGATAGAGACTGAGCGAGCAGTGCACTGGCTCCAGCATGGTGCACAACCTTCTGAACGAGTTAAGAAACTGCTTCAAATATCGGGAGCGTGGGAATCCTTCTCTGGTGAAGCCTTTGTTCCACCCGAGCCAAAAGCAAAGAAAAAAGAAGAGGCTGCTGAAGAGGTAGTTGAAGAGGTAGTTGAAGAGGCTGCTGAAGAGGTAGTTGAAGAGGTAGTTGAAGAGGCTGCTGAAGAGGAAGAAGAAAATCAATGAGTGGACAAGCTTCAACCGCAGAGGGCGTACTTGAGTACTTAATCAAGTCAATTGTAGAAAACCCAGATGCGGTAGAAATAGAAGTCAGTGAAGACGAGCGTTGCACTTTTTCAGTAACTGTGGCAGATGATGATATGGGTCGAGTAATCGGTAAGAGAGGACGAGTCGCAAATGCTATTAGAACTATTGTTCGCGCAGCGGCAGTTCGTGATGAAATTGAGATCGATGTCGATTTCGTTGACTAGATTTTAAATACGGGTTTCAATGAAGAGCCCCGATGATTCAAACCTTCTAGAAGTTGGTCGAATAGATCGTGCACATGGTGTTAAAGGCGAAGTAATAGTAAATCTAATCACAGACCGAATAGAGCGTTTATCAAAGGGCTCAAAACTTCAGACTCCAAAAGGGGATCTAACGGTTCAAAATAGTCGATCCCATCAGCATCGGTATCTCGTTGTATTTGAAGAAATAGAAAATCGAGAGTCTGCGGAGGAATGGAGAGGCGTAACTCTTCATGCTGAACCAATCGAAGACCCAGACGATGACACTTTATGGGTTCATGATTTAGTGGGAGCGGAAGTAATAGACCAACATGGAATATCTCATGGGCCTGTTGCTGCAATAATTTCTAATCCAGCAAGTGATCTGTTAGAACTTCAAGATGGATCTTTAGTTCCTTTGACATTCGCAATAGACATCCAGCCTAAAAAACTTATATCGGTTGTAGTACCCAAAGGCCTCTTTGAAGAGGAAGAGAAGCAATGACACTTAAAATTGATGTCTTTACCATTTTCCCAGAAATGATAGATAACTATGCGTCTCAAAGTATTTTGGGAAGATCGCAGGACAAAGACTTATTGGAAGTGAAGAGCCACGACCTAAGAGATTATGCAGAAGGCCCTCATCGAACCGTTGATGATAGCCCCTTTGGTGGAGGCCCCGGGATGGTGTTGATGCCAGAACCGGTATTTAACGCTATAGACACTGTCAAACCACCAAGGCCATTGATATTACTTAGTCCGAGTGGAAGAAAATTTGATCATGAAGCTGCTACCGAGTTAGCTGAATTAGAAGAGTTTTCTCTTCTTTGTGGACGCTATGAAGGAGTGGATGAACGTATTCGTACACGCCTTTGTGATGATGAAATTTCTATAGGCGACTACGTACTTGCTGGAGGTGAGCTCGCGGCTTTGGTCATCGTTGAAGCGGTTGCGCGTCTCCGCCAGGGAGTGCTTGGGAATGTAGATTCAGCGAGTGACGAATCCTTTGCCGATGGCCTCTTGGAACACCCGCACTACACAAGGCCTGCAGAATTTCGTGGAGATGAAGTACCACCGACTTTGTTATCTGGAAACCATGAAGAAATTAGACGTTGGCGCAAAATCCAGTCTTTATTGATGACTTCTCGTAGGCGCCCCGATCTTATAACCAAGCGTGGTGGATTAACTCAGGAAGAATTAGAGCAATTGAAGGAGATTGACAAACATAAAAATTAATAGGGGTGAATCTTCTCAGATGCCTCTACACTTATTGTGCGACCGAACACGGTTCGCTTTAATTCTGACCAATTCGTTGAGGATACAAAATGCAACCCACAGACCTCGTCGATCAACAAAATCTCCGAGATGATATTCCTGACTTCAATTCAGGTGACACTGTTAAAGTGTACGTTCGGGTTGTTGAGGGCAACAGGCAACGAGTACAAGTCTTTGAAGGTATAGTTCTTCGACGCCAAGGAAGCGGAGTCCGTGAAACTTTCACGGTCAGAAAGCTCAGCTTTAGTGTTGGAGTAGAGCGCACATTTCCAGTTCATTCACCGGTTATAGAAAAAATAGAGGTGGTTACTCAAGGTGATGTGCGACGAGCAAAACTTTATTATTTGAGAGACCGGATAGGTAAGAGAGCCAAAGTCAAAGAAAAGCGTGACTGGTAGTTCTCAAGTAACTAAATCCTTTTATTCCAACATCCCCGGTGCCAATGGCGTCTCAAATCCGGAGCTTCAATCGGAACAACAACTACGTGCCCTAGGCCTTCAGGTATATCTCGATTGCAACCTGGACAAATATATTTTTTAACTGCCTGGTAAGGCTGTATTGATTTAACTTCAATTTCCCCAAAGATTTCTGGATTCTCCATCCTGACTATCCTAAGAAAGCCCAGAGTAGAAGAATTAAAGCCACCGCTATCGCTGAAATAACAAAAGCGAAGTCACTCGGGCGACGACGGTGAGGACGATTTGGATTAAAACCCATATTGATCAGTATCGTCGGTAATCTAATGCGATCACACTTTTCAACTTTGGTTTTATCTTTCTTTTTTTCTTCACTGATTGCTGCTGGGTGTGTAGTTTCAGCGCCTGATGTCCCTGAAGGTTCTGATCAATCTTTAATTAAAGGACGCGAAGTTTGGACAACTTTCTGCGCTTCATGTCATGGGCCATCAGGTTCTGGAGGACGCGGACCGTCTTTGAAAGAAATAGAAAACAACTACCCATCTTTACCAGATATCTCCATGATCATCAGTGAAGGCCGTAACGGCATGCCATCATTTAAAGACACCCTTGATCAAGAAGAAATAAAATCAGTCGCCAGATATATTCAAGAGGTGCTCTAAAGGTCTCTTGTTCTGTACCTGTCTAACTTTCATTCCGATACACTCACATAGACCAGACAACCGTTTGGTTACAAAAATATTCACCCGATTAACCCACGGTCGCCTATAGGCGCCAAATCGAGGTAAGAACAACCGATGGGAAAGGAAACACGACATGGCAGTCGTAAGTATGAAGCAATTGCTTGAAGCAGGGGTCCATTTCGGACATCAAACGAGTCGATGGAACCCAAAAATGCAAAGGTTTATTCACGGAGAACGATCCGGGATATACATTATTGATCTCCAACAAACACTCAGTTGTATCGAGAGTGCTTATGGTTTCACTCGAGATCTTGTAGCGAACGGAGGAAGAGTCCTATTCGTTGGAACAAAACGACAAGCACAAGATCCAATTCGTTCGTATGCAGAGAAATGTGGAATGCCCTATGTGAACCAAAGATGGCTTGGTGGGATGCTCACAAACTTTCAAACAATTTCAAAACGAGTGGCGAAGATGCAGGAATATCAACGCATGCGCAGCTCGGGAGAATTCGAAGTGATGCCTAAAAAAGAGGCTTTACAATTCTCCAGAGAACTAGAAAAATTGGAAAGAAACTTATCGGGAATAAGCGATATGAAGTCCCTACCAGAAGCAATTTTTGTTATGGATACTGTTCGGGAACATATAGCGATCACGGAAGCGAACAAATTAGGAATACCAGTAATTGCAGTTCTAGACACTGACTGTGACCCAGATGTAATTCAATATCCAATTCCCGGTAATGATGACGCAATTCGCTCCGGGAGATTGCTTTGCCGGGTGATGTCAGACGCGATAGAAGAAGGACGTTTTATTGCCAACTCTTTAAACAAGGGAGACGACGCGCCTTCTCTTGACTCAGAGGACAAAGCCACTGAACAGGCACAGGCACAGGCACAGGCAGAAGCTGAAGCCATAGAACGAGAAATGCGTGTGGCGGAAAAGCTTCAATCAGAATCGGATGAAGCCTTATTAGAAGAAGTTAACGAAGAAGTTAACGAAGAAGTTAACGAAGAAGTTAACGAAGAAGTTAACGAAGAAGTTAACGAAGAAGCTAACGAAGGAGCCTAATCATGACAGATGTGACTGCTCAGGATGTCAAATCATTAAGAGACGCTACTGGTGCTGGAATGATGGATGCAAAAAAGGCTTTAATTGAAGCCGGTGGAGACGCTGAAGCGGCAGCTCAGATACTAAGAGAGAAAGGTCTAGCGAAAGCGGCTACTCGGACTGATCGAGAGAACGCCGAAGGTGCAGTATCAGTCCTTGTAGAGGGAAACAAAGCCGTTCTTGTGCATGTTAAGTGCGAAACGGACTTTTCTGCAAAATCTGAACAATTTCTGAATTTTGTTAATTCTTTAACATCGGATGTTCTTTCCCAAGGAGCAGCAGCTGTAGATAATCACGCTCAAGAACTTGATGATCTCCGCTTATCAGTAAAGGAAAATGTTGAGATCGGAAAAGTTGAAGTAGTGGAAGCAGCAGATGGAAATCTCTTAGACATCTATGTCCATAAGCAGGACGGAAGAGGCGTTAACGGAGTGATCATTGAAGGAAAAGCTGTGGACCAAGAGACGCTTCATCAGGTCGCACTTCATGTGGCATTTGCTAAACCAGCTGCCCTGACGCGAGAAGAAGTGTCACAAGAAGCTATAGAGAAAGAGCGTGCAGCCCTTCTTGAAATAACTAAAGCCGAAGGAAAGCCAGAACAAGCATGGGAAAAAATAGTTGAAGGACGACTTACTGGATGGTTCAGGGAGTCAGTATTGCTTGACCAAGGACTCCATGGCGACAAGACTCCAGTTAAGGATTCTTTAGGTGGCGGAGAAATAGTTCGTTTCGTCCAAGCCTATCTCGGAGGTTGAGTTTGTCTGACAAAGATTCTGCTCGATGGAGTCGAGTGCTTCTCAAAGTTTCCGGCGAAGCATTTGCCGGGGATAACGGGTATGGCATTGACGGCGAAATCGTCACTCAAATCGCCAAAGAAATTGTTGATGTCAGAGAAGCTTTCAATGTTGATCTAGCAGTAGTCGTAGGAGGCGGAAATATTTGGCGAGGAATGTCTGGCGCTGGATCAGGAATGGATCGAGCACAAGCTGATTACATGGGCATGCTCGCAACATCGATTAACGCCTTAGCTCTCCAAGACACCTTAGAGCAGTTGGGCCAACCTACTCGAGTGCAAACAGCAATACATATGGCACAAATCGCCGAACCCTATATACGTCGCCGAGCTATTCGGCACTTAGAAAAAGGGAGAGTCGTAATTTTTGCTGGTGGAACGGGAAATCCTTTTTTTACTACTGATACCGCAGCTGCTTTAAGGGCCGTAGAAATGGAAGCAGAGGTATTACTCAAAGGATCACATTCGGGAACAGATGGCATTTATACCGCAGATCCTAGAATTGAATCAGATGCGCAAAAAATTGATCAAATCAGCCATATTGAAGTAATTAAACAAGGACTTCAACCAATGGACTCAACCGCTATCACTCTTTGTATGGATAACCACTTGCCCATCGTTATGTTTGACTTGATGAGTTCCGGCAATGTGCGATCCATACTTGCTGGTGAACCTGTCGGTACTCTAGTTACTTAACAAGGAGAGACGTTGAGCGACGAAATGATTCAAATGGTGCTTGAAGAAGCAGAAGAGCGCATGACAGAAGCAGTTGCTCATTCAAAAAAAGAATTTTCAACCATACGCACAGGTAGAGCTTCCTCTTCGTTAGTTGAGCGTATTTCTGTTGATGCGTATGGGGTAGAGATGAAGTTGCAGGAATTAGCTAGTTTCTCCGTTCCAGAAGCACGTCAGTTACTGATAACCCCTCATGATCCAGGAAATGTAGTAGCTGTTGAAAAGGCAATCACTAAAGCAGAACTTGGTCTGACCCCCAGTAATGATGGTCATTCAATAAGGTTGTCTTTCCCAGAGTTAACACAAGAAAGGCGACATGAATTAGTCCGAATGGTCAACAGTATGGCTGAAGAAGGAAAAAATCGACTTCGGGGACAAAGGAGAAACGGCCGCAAGGATCTCGATGATATTAGTGGTAGTGCAGGTGTATCAGAAGACGATATCAAACATGCGTCTGACCGCCTTGATGAACTTATACACAAACATGAGGCTGTCATTGATCAAGCTAGAGCATCAAAGGAAAGTGAACTACTTGAGGTCTAGGCTTAAGGTAATTCAGGAGAAATAATGAACGATCAACCCAAATTTGAAGAGATACGGATACTCGGACTTGAAACTTCCGAAGATGAAGCAACGCCAGGCCGTTCAGTGTTTGAAAACGAAGAGCCAAACAACGAACTCCCACCTTGGACAGCCCCACCGGAGAGCTCAACCTCTATTGATGATGAGTGGGAAGACGATGGACCTCGTTGGGCAGATGATGTCCCGGCTGAACATGAATCTCAGCAACCCGTTGGCGACTTGAGCGATTCATCTGCGGCTTCGTTCTTTGAAGAAGAAGGAACTCAAGGGTCTTCCCAAATTTCAGGCGATTTTAATCCACCGCTCCTACCGCCAGATGAACCGCTGCCTCCACTTCCGACTAATGACTCACCGTCACAAGACCCAATTCAAGATGGGCGAGGCGGCAAGCGCCGTGGTCGAAAAAATGATGGTTCATCAGGAGAAGGTAGAAATATACCGATTGCAATTGTCACGGGTCTTGCTTTAGGGGCTTTAGTCCTAGTGTCTTTTTATCTGGGTTCAGGAGTCACAGTAGCTGTAGCAACTTGTTTCTTAGTTCTTGCTGCTGCAGAATTCTTCATGGCAGTTAGACGAGCTGGATATCAACCAGCTTCTCTGTTAGGGATTGTCGCAGTTGCCGCTTTGAATCTTGGAGCATATTGGCGCTTTGAAGCAGCAGTTCCACTAGTCCTTCTTTTAACACTTCTATTTACTTTCCTGTGGTATTTCACTGGTGTGGACCGAGAAGCCCCAATGCTAAACATCTCGGTAACGATGTTTGGAGTTCTCTATATCGGGATGATGGGTTCATTCGTGGGCTTGATGCTGAAAGATGTAAATGGTGTGGGCATGATGCTTGCCGCCGTGATAGCTACCGTAGGATATGACGTAGGCGGACTAGTGATCGGACGGATTGCTGGTCGAACGCCACTTGCAGCAGTAAGTCCAAATAAGACCATGGAAGGTCTAATTGGCGGAATGGCAGTTTCATTTGCTGTCACCGTTCTTATCACAGGACAAATCACCCCATTTGGAGACAGTCCCGGAGATCTAGGATCAGCATTTGTACTAGGTGTAGTAGCAGCCTTAGTTGCTCCATTGGGAGATTTGTGCGAGTCCATGATTAAGAGAGATCTAGGCATTAAAGACATGGGGAGCATTCTTCCAGGGCATGGAGGACTCCTAGATCGATTTGATGCCCTCCTTTTTGTTCTACCGGCCACTTATTACACTGCTCGTCTTTTAAATCTTTTTGGCGGTTGAGCCTACATACACAGAACACGTCCAGTTGGCTAGAAGACACCCGCTGAAGATTCAAGTTGCTATCTTCGAACACTAACTTGAGTTAAATCAGGGTATTCTCCTTTCATGACCACCAAAGTTTCAGTTCTTGGTTCAACAGGTTCAATAGGAACGCAGACACTTGAGATTATTGATGCATGTCCTGATGACTATGAAGTTGTTTCTCTTGGTGCTGCACAATCGGTAGAAAAACTTGCTGAACAAGCAAAAAAATTCCGTCCAAAGGTGGTGGCAATAGAAAATCTTGAGTTGGCTTCCAATTTAGCAAATCAGTTGCCGCCTGATATAGAGATACTTGCAGGACCTAGCGCTCTATCAGAAGCAGCAGTAATGGGTGATATCGCCATTAATGGTGTAGTGGGATTTGCGGGATTACCTGTCACTATGGCAGTTCTGAAGGAAGGAAATCGTCTTGGCTTAGCAAACAAAGAGTCATTGATTGCTGCTGGCCCAGTGGTTCAACGAGTGAGAGATACCCCTGGAGCCGAGTTGTTGCCAGTAGATAGCGAGCATTGTGCTATTCATCAATGTTTAAGAGCCAATGTGGTTGAAAGAAGAGTAAAAAAAATTGTTCTCACTGCTTCGGGAGGGCCTTTTCGGGGTAGAAAATTAGATCAACTTTCAACCATTGGGATTGAAGAGGCTCTAGACCATCCCACTTGGTCTATGGGCCCAAAAATAACGGTCGATTCTTCAACGCTCATGAATAAAGGCTTAGAAGTAATAGAGGCGCATGAATTATTTGGAACGGATTACAACGACATAGAGGTAGTAGTACACCCACAGTCCATTATTCACTCCATGGTTACCTTCTCAGATGGAGCAACTATCGCTCAACTTTCTTTACCAGATATGCGTCTCTGTATTGGTTACGCGTTGGCTTATCCTGATCGCCTAGAAGTTCCATTTGGTGAAATTGAGTGGGCTCAATTAAATCGTCTTGACTTTGAACTACCGGACCGGGAAGCATTTCGTTGTTTAGATCTAGCATTTGCTGCTGGCAAGATGGGGGAAACAGCGCCGGCTTGGTTAAACGCAGCTAACGAAGTAGCAGTCGCGTCATTTCTCGAAAACAAACTTTCTTGGATTGGGATATCTGAAGTTCTAGAAGAAATATTAAATATCTGGCCAGGAGAGAAAGCGACCAAAATAGAAGATATTTTGGAGGTCGATCAAGAATCTCGGAGAGTTACTTCTGATTTGATTTCGAAAAAGACATGAAAAAACTTGAACGACCAGAAACAGTCAGACTGATAGCGCTCCTTTTCTTTGGCGTAGTTCTTGTTCAAGCTGGGGGGTTGTCAATGATTGCAGTAGTACTTGCCTTTGTTGGGATGCTTGCGCTACACGAATTTGGACATTTATTGGTTGCACGTTTGTCTGGAATGAAAGTGACTGAGTATTTCATAGGGTTTGGGCCGCGCCTTTGGTCAGTTAAAAGAGGAGAAACTGAGTACGGAATCAAAGCGATTCCCGCCGGTGCGTATGTACGAATTATTGGCATGTCAAATCTCGAAGAAGTAGATCTGGAAGATGAATCTCGTTCGTATCGTGCTCAAAGTTTTCCAAAACGCCTTGCAGTCTCCTTAGCGGGATCAGGTATGCAATTTGTGCTTGCTTTTGTCTTGCTCTTTTTTCTCTTCTCATCAATTGGGAGCCCATCACCTGATGCATGGGAAGTCGGCTCAGTAGTGGAAGGTTCAGCGGCAGAAGCTACTGGGGTATTAGAAGGTGATCAAATTTTGACAGTGAATGGAGTGGATGTCAGTAATTTCGATCAATTCGGAGAAGTTGTGCGTAGATCAACAGGGCAGGTTGTGCCAATAGAAATTAGTAGGAATGGTTCAACTGAGGTAGCTGCAACTCAAGTCGGTGAACGTTTGACGTCAGTAGGAGCAGCAGCATTTCCTGGCATACAAGAGGGCGATCAAATACTTTCTATCAATAGACAGGAAGTTTCAACATGGCAAGAAGTCGTATCTGAAGTATCTACCCGTGATTCGTTTCTTCTAGAAATACAGAAACCTGATGGCGATATAAGAACGGTTCAGAGCGTCAAAGTTTTTACTCCACTTCCTCCTAGACAAATCGCAGTCCAAGGGTTCTTCGGTGTTGCTGCTCGTTCTTCTCTCGAAACCCTTGGCTTTGGCTCTTCTATCAAGGAGTCAGCAACTGAAACTGTTCAGTTAATAGGAACTTCGGCTCAAGCGATTGCTCAATTCTTTACGCCTGGGGGAATAACCAACTTTTTTGAAGGCGCAGTAGATAGTGGAAGTTCTAATGCATCGTTTAGTGCAGGCGTCTCATCCGAAGATGAAAATCGTCTCCTGTCAATTTATGGGGTTGCTCGATTAGGAAGCAGCCTCTACGAATCTGGGGCATACAACTTCATCTGGTTTCTTGTCCTAATAAATGTGTTTGTAGCTGTATTCAACCTTATTCCCCTTCTTCCATTTGATGGCGGGCATGTAGTAATAGCGACTTATGAACGTTTGCGCTCATTTCGAGGACGAGAATATCGTGCAGATGTTTCAAAACTGGTCCCTCTAACGTGGCTTGTTTTATTGTTCTTAATCTCTTTGACCGTGGTGGCTCTCTTTAGAGATATCGTCGATCTTCCTGATTTTGGTTAAGTTTCGTCTGGCCTAGCCACTTACTTCGGGTAGCCTCCGATATATGGAGGTTCAAGCGACATTTCCCCGACGCCTAACTAAACAGGTCATGGTAGGGGACGTACCAGTAGGAGGAGGAGCTCCTATCAGCGTGCAGTCGATGACGGTTACTCGTACAGCTGACCATGAAGCCACCTTGCAGCAAATCTACGATTTAGCTTTAGCCGGTGCAGACATTGTGCGTTGCACTTGCAATGAGCCTGAAGCTGCAGAAGGTTTGGCTCAGATTGTTCCCCGATCTCCCGTACCGATAGTTGCAGATATCCATCACCAATATCGGATGGCTTTAGCTGCGTTAGAAGCTGGAGTTGATTGTTTGCGTCTCAACCCCGGGAATATTCGTAAGCCTGAGCATATAAAAACGGTGGCAAGTGAAGCTAGAGACCGGGGTGTTCCGATTCGCATAGGTGTGAACGGAGGGTCATTGCATCCTGACCTTTATGCGAAGTATGGCAATGTTGTTACTCCAGAAGCAATGGTTGAATCTGCTTTAGAAGAGATCGGGTACTTCGCAGAGGTAGGTTTCGATTTAATCAAAATATCTGTTAAGGCCTCAAGCGTTCCTTTAATGATCGATGCTTATCGACAGTTAGCGGAAGTAACTGAATATCCCTTACATCTTGGAGTGACCGAAGCTGGTCCTCTACCTGGAGGGTTAATCAAATCAACTGCAGGGATAGCTACCTTGTTAGCAGAGGGAATTGGAGACACGATTAGGTATTCGTTAACGGCGGACCCAGTTGAAGAAGCAAAAGCAGGCCGTTTCTTACTTGAATCACTTGGACTACGTGAACGTAAAAATGTTGATTTAATAGCATGTCCTAGTTGTGGACGTGCAGAAATTGATGTCGTATCTGTTGCAGAACAGGCAATGGAAGCATTTGCTGAGCGAGAAATCCCTCTTCAGGTAGCAGTTATGGGATGCGTCGTGAATGGGCCGGGTGAAGCTCGAGATGCAGATCTCGGTATAGCTGCGGGAAATAAGAGAGGGCACCTGTTCATTAAAGGAAAGAATGCATTAGTGGTTCCTGAGGATGAAATGGTTGACACTTTGGTGGAGTGGGCAGATTTTATTATGGAAAATGGAGCTGAGGCAGCTTTGGCCCGTGTGGATGTTCAAAGAGCAGAACGAGAAGCAGCACGCGACCGAGAACGTCTTTTAGAGGAACAAGGCCAAGATGTTAATGATTCTGGTACTCGAATTGAAATGATAAAAAAATATATAGACGGATAAGGCTTTTAAGGTTCATTTTGTAGGTTGCGTGCACTTTTTGTTTAGTTGACATCAATACAAACTGCAGAGCACTTAATAGTCCGGTATGATTAAATATTGCATGCATCGTGCAGTATTTGCGACGAGGCGTGGGCTTAGCCCACGCCTTTCGTTTTCACTGCGCGAGAATTGCAAAGAGTGTAAAACTACAAGTTGGGAAAATCCATGAATTTGATTGACAAAATTGAGTCTTTGGTGTCTCCCCTGTGTGAGCGTTTAGACGTAGAGCTAGTTGATGTTGAGTATGCAGGCGGGGTAGTCCGTCTTACTGTTGACCGTCCAGAAGGCATAGGGATGGATCACATTACTCCTTTGACTCGTGAGGTCTCGAGAGCGTTTGATCATGAGGACCCAATATCAGGTGCATACACAATCGAAATCAGTAGCCCTGGTCTAGAACGCGCGTTAAAGAAACCTGAACATTTTTTTAGATCTCTTGGCTCAAATATAACTCTCAAGACTCAGCCAGGTATAGAGGGCGATAGACGAGTCACGGGACAGCTAGAGAAAGCAGATGATAAGGAAATATCAATCCTTGTTGACGGCGAGAAATCTCGAACTCTGAGTTATGGCGAGATATTGAAAGCCCGCACTGTTTTTGACTGGTCAGGCAGTTTGAACGCAGATCGACAAAATAATGAGACTCAAGTGGGTAGCAGTCCCCATAGTGGAAGTAGAACAAAACAATGAGTATTGATATGAAAGAAGCCTTCCGAGCGTTAGCTGACGAGCGAGGTATTTCAATAGAAGCTTTATTAGGGGCTTTAGCTGACGCTTTAGAGTCCGCTTATCGTCGGATGCCTGGTGCTGAAGATTTTTCGTGGGTAACTATAGATTTCGAAACAATGGATATTCGAGTTCTTGCCCAGGACATAGACGAAGAGGGAGAACCAGTCGGACTAGAAAAAGATGTCACGCCTGAAAATTTCGGCAGAATTGCCGCACAGACTGCTCGACAGGTGATGAGTCAGAGAATACGAGAAGCTGAGCGAGACTTAAAATACGAAGAGTACGCAGGACGTGAAGGAGACATCGTCACAGGAATTATCCAACAAAGTGATGCTCGGTACACCCTTCTTGATCTTGGCCGGGTGGAGGCGCTTTTACCCCAAGCGGAACAAGTACCGTTTGAACGCCCGGAAGCAAATGCCCGCTTAAAAGCGTACATAGTGGAAGTCAGGAAGACAGCGAAAGGGCCACAAATCGTAGTTAGCCGCACTCATCCAGGGCTAATCAAACGTCTATTTGAATTAGAGGTTCCAGAGATAGCAGATGGAGTGGTTGAAATTAAATCTTGCGCTCGGGAACCTGGGCATCGAACAAAAATTGCTGTTGGATCAAACGACCCGCAAGTCGACCCCGTTGGTGCCTGTGTCGGGGCAAGAGGAGCTCGAGTTCGAATGGTAGTAAATGAACTCCGGGGTGAAAAGATAGACATAGTCCCATTCTCTGAAGACCCTAAAGACTTTGTGATGAAGGCCCTTTCGCCTGCAAAGGTAAACGAAGTCATAGTTGACGAAGAAGCAGGATCTGCGATTGTGATAGTTCCTGATTATCAACTTTCTTTAGCTATAGGAAAAGAAGGACAAAATGCTCGGCTTGCAGCACGAATGACTGGCTGGAGAATTGATATTAAGAGTGAAACACAAGTAGCCGAAGAAGCTGCTTATGCCGAAGTAGATTGGGCAGAAGGTGAATGGGTTGTTGATGAAGAAACTGGAGAGCAAGTTTGGAAACCAGCAGAAGGTGGCCCAGAGGTTTCTTTAGATCAGTGGAATGAAGCTTCAACTCTTGATGAAGAGGGCATGGATCAAGAAAATATAGAACCAGACTCAACCTCTACTTCAGAAGAAGAGTCCTTGGAGGAAGATACAATTCTTGAGGACTCAGAAACCTCTGCAGCCGAAACAGAAGAAGAATTAGAAGAATCTGAAGAGTCGAGTTAGCCCCCTTCATTTAGTTTTACTTCGTACTTCTTTCGCGAAGTAAAACTTACTTATTAAAAGAGTTAAGAAGACCCCATAAAGCGGGGGATAGACCATGGTTTCCGATAGTGTCAGTTCGTGGCATATTTAGCCATCAAAAGAAAGAACTAAATACCAAGTGGCAAACAATATTCGTGTTTATGAGCTAGCGCGAGAGCTAGGAATGACTAATGCGCAGGTCATTGATCTTTGCGGGACCCTAGGCATAGGAGTCAAGGGTCACTCCTCTGGGATGCCTGAACCCCAGGCAGATCGCGTACGCCGTAAAGCAAGAAGAGAAGGACTAGCCACTGAGGTAAAAAAAGAAAAGCCAGCGGCTAAGAAGCCAGCGGCTAAGAAACCAGCAGAAGAAAAGCCAGCAGAAGAAAAGCCAGCAGAAGAAAAGCCAGTGGCTAAGAAGCCAGCAGAAGAAAAGCCAGCAGAAGAAAAGCCAGTGGCTAAGAAGCCAGCAGAAGAAAAACCTGCGGTTAAACAAACTGAAACATCTTCTAAAAGTCCAGCAAAAGAAGAGAACTCTAAAGTTCCACCAAGTCCTGAATCTCTGACTGCACCCCAGGAGTCGGAGAATAAAAAGCCCCCACCTCTGTCTTCTACTGGTAAACCGATACCTCCGCCTCCAACCTCAAGAACAGGTAAACCGATACCTCCGCCACCAGGTCAAGGGGGACGTAAACAGCCAGGAGCTCCTGGGGGCCCCTCAGGAAGAAGAAGCACTCCTCCGCCTACTAGCACTACTACCCACCGACCTGCACCAAGTGGAGGACCTCGAGATTCAGTTCCAGGAGCAGGGGCACGACCGGATGGTGGCGGACCAGGAGGAGCGCCAAATACTGGAAAACCAGGTGGAGGACCAGGTGGAGGACCAGGTGGAGGGCCAGGTGGAGGAAGAAGACCACCGCGTGGTAAAAAACGCCGTCGCCGCGTTCAAGAAGAACTTGAACCATTGGATGCCCCAAGTTACACACCGGAAGATGCGGCAGTTCCAGAAGGAGAAGTTGTCATTGAACGACCTACAACTGCTCAAGAGCTTGGACCTAAACTAAATAGAACGGCAGCAGATGTCGTTCGATTCTTAATGCAGCAAGGTGAAATGGTTACAGCAACCCAGTCTCTTTCAGACGACATGATTGAATTGTTTGCTGCAGAGATAGGCGCAGAAGTACGTCTTGTTGATTTAGGAGAAGAACAAGAAGTGGAACTTCTGAAACTTCTGGACGTGGTGGAAGAAGATGAAGACCCTAATGCGCCGATCCGGCCACCCATTATCACAGTCATGGGGCACGTGGATCATGGAAAAACAAAACTTCTAGATCAAATACGAAAAACAAATGTAGCTGATGGAGAAACTGGTGGGATAACACAACATATTGGGGCTTACCAAGTTGTCTTAGAGGAACATCCACTAACTTTCATTGATACCCCTGGCCACGAAGCCTTTACAGAGATGAGGGCTAGGGGTGCGGATGCAACTGACATTGTCGTACTTGTAGTAGCAGCAGACGATGGGGTTATGCCTCAGACCGTAGAGGCAATAAGCCACGCAAAAGCAGCAGAAGTTCCCATTGTCGTGGCAATAAACAAGATCGATCGTGAAAATGCTGATGTTCAACGAACTATGACTCAAATAGCTGAACATGAACTCGTACCTGAGGCATGGGGTGGAGACACGGTCACAATTGAGATTTCTGCACTTCAAGATTTAGGAATTGATGATCTTTTAGAAAATTTGAAGGTGCTAGCTGAAGTCGAAGATCTAAGAGCAGATTCTGAGGGACGAGCCCAAGGGGTTGTGCTTGAATCCAATCTGGATATCGGAAGAGGCCCAGTTGCCACAGTGCTGGTCCAGCGAGGGACGTTGCGTATTGGTGATCCGTTGGTAGCCGGCGCAGCTTGGGGAAAAGTTCGGGCCATGGTTAATGATCTAGGAATACAAATTGATGAAGCTGGACCTTCAACTCCTGTACAAGTTCTTGGATTATCAGATGTAGCCGATGCAGGAGAAGGATTTGTAGTTGCTCCGAATGAACGAATTGCAAGCCGTGTAGCAGAACGGCGGGAACATTGGAAGCGACAAACAAATATAAGTCGAGATTCTCACGCTCTTGCAGGAGGAGCCCGCCTTGAGGACATATTTGAACAGATACAACGTGGTGAAGCAGCAAATCTTAATTTAATTATAAAAGCCGATGTAAATGGTTCGCTTGAAGCGGTAGTAGAGAGTCTGCGAAAATTAGAACGAGAAGAAGTCCGCTTATCTTTCGTTCATCGAGGAGTAGGTGGAATCACAAAGAACGATATTCAACTCGCAGCAGCAACAAATGCCACAATTATTGGATTTAATGTACGGCCTGAGAGAATAGCTAGAGAATTCGCAGTAGTAGAGCAAGTTGAAATTCGAACTTATGAAATAATTTATAAACTTATCGAAGACATTGAAGCTGCCATGGTCGGGATGCTCGCTCCAGAGTTTGAAGAGATAGTTACTGGAGATGCTGAAGTAAGAGAAATTTTCTCTGTTCCAAGAATTGGTCGCATTGCTGGATGCTATGTGCAGAACGGTGTAATTTCTCGAGGATCAAAAGTGCGTTTCTTGCGCGACGGCTCAATCATCTGGAAAGGTGAGGTCAGCTCGCTTCGTAGATTCAAAGAAGATGTAGCAGAGGTGCAGACAGGATTTGAATGTGGCATTGGACTCTCAGATTTTCAAGACTTGAAACAGGGAGATGTCATTGAGACTTATGATGAACGGGAAATCCCCCGAACCTAAGTGATGGCACGGCATTCTCAACGCCATAATAAACCTGCTCGCAGGTTTGATCGATCAGATCGGTTAAATGAATTATTAACACGTATATTGGCCGAAGAAATTGAACTCATTGATGACGAACGCTTGACTCTGGCAACAATTACTGGGGTCAGCACGGACCGAGATCTAACAAAAGCAAAGGTCTATGTAACAGGGATGTCTGATGACGACAGTCTCTTGGAAGCTTTCGTCGGGAATAGGCAACGATTTCAACACGCAATTGGTAACCAGTCGCGACTTCGAAGAGTGCCACAACTGAATTTCATAATTGATGAAACAGGGAGATCGGCGGAACGTATTGAAAAGATACTTCGAGATCTTGAGATTCCTTCAAATGAGTGAAAGCAAAACTGAACCTAATGGAATATTAGTTATTGATAAGCCACCAGGATGGACGAGCCATGACGTAGTGGCTAAGTGTCGCGGGATTCTTGGAACGAGAAAAGTAGGACATTCAGGGACTTTAGACCCAGATGCGACTGGAGTGCTGGTGCTTGGTGTTGGCAAATGTACCAGAATCCTCCAATACCTGACTGGCCTTCCCAAGAGATACGTCGGTGAAATAGTTTTGGGTACTGAAACTACTACTTTGGATGCATCGGGTGAGGTGACAGCAACTTTCGATATGAGTTCTGTGACCTTGAAGGAAGTAAAAGCAGCAGCAGCGCAACTGACGGGAGATATAAATCAAGTTCCTCCAATGGTTTCAGCCCTGAAAGTTGAGGGTCGCCGACTTCATGAAATCGCTCGTGAAGGGCGAGAGATAGAACGTCAACCCCGACCAGTGACGGTGTATCAGTTCGATGTGATTGAAACAGATTATTCTCATGTTTTTCGATGTGATATTAGATGTTCAACCGGAACTTACATACGGTCTTTAGCAGCAGATCTTGGAAAACTGCTAAAAGGAGGAGCACATCTGACAAACCTAAGAAGGCTTTCTGTTGGATCATTCTCAGTAGAAGAAGCTCATCCAATTGAAGATCCAGTTCTGATTTCTGCTGCTGCAGGACTTCGAGATTTTAAAGAAGTGAGAGTCACGGAAGAAGTGGCGATAGAGGTTGGTTATGGAAAAGTTCTCAAACGTGAACGATTAGGGGTTGACGATGGTTCAGGTCCTTGGCCGGTGCTTGATCTCCAAGGAAATCTTCTTGCAGTCTACGAACCACATAAGACTGGGGTAAAACCAGCCGTGGTGTTAGTAGGTCCAAGTTGACCACTAACGCCAGCGGCTCGCTAGCCTCCATTGTGTGGAAATTTTTCATCAAATAATTCCAGCTAAGCCGGAAGATCTAGGAACCGTTTTGACAATCGGGGCTTATGACGGTGTTCATAGAGGACATCGAAGTGTCATTCATGAAGTTTGCCGGCTAGCCAAAGAAAGAGATTTAAGATCAGCCGTCGTCACGTTTGATCGACACCCTGCTTCAGTAGTGAGGCCTGAATCTGCTCCCTTGTTATTAACAGAGCTTGATCAGAAAATCGAACAACTTTCTACTACGGGAATAGACCTAACTTTAGTTGTGCCTTTTGATGAGAGTAGAGCGGCCGAATCTGCAGAAGATTTCATTGAAAATGTTTTAGTCCAATGTTTGAAAGTAAAGCATGTAGTGGTGGGGGAAGATTTTCATTTTGGTCGTCACCGCTTAGGGAATGTTGATCTTTTACGCACTGTAGGTGAAGAAAAAGGTTTCACGGTTACAGGCATGGGTTTAGTCGGTTTAGAAGGGAAACCAGCACGAGATCATGAACAAGTCTCTTCAACTTTCATACGTCAAGCATTAGGTGAAGGAAATCTTGGAAGAGCTAACAATATGCTCGGCAGAGACTATGAAGTTCTTGGTGTGGTTACTGCTGGAGATGGCAGGGGTAAAGAATTAGGATTTCCTACAGCAAATGTTCGAATAAATAGTTCTGTGTTACTTCCGGCAGATGGAGTTTACGCAGGCTGGACAGAACTAGCAGATGGATCTATCCATGGAACGGCAATTTCGCTTGGAACTCGACCACACTTCTATACAGATGGCGATCTCTTATTAGAAGCGCATGTTTTGGATTTTGATGAAAACCTTTACGAGGAGGAAGTCAGAGTCCGTTTTGTTGAGTATTTGAGGCCTCAAAAAAAGTTTGACAACCTTCCATCTCTGATAAATCAACTCAAGTTAGATGTTCAAAAAACAAAGGAACTTCTCCACTAAAAACCTACCTTTCTTAAAGGTGTGTTTCTAGAAGCAATAAAGAGTGATGTCTTCTCTTTTGAGTCAGGTAGGGTAAATGCACTGGTTTATTTTTTAGATAAATCAAAAAACATAGTCCTCGGGGTTGGGTGCAAATCCCTACCGGCGGTGATCTGTTTTGTTTTAAACAGCAGCCCGCGACCCTTGTGAAACACTTGTGGATCAAGGCTGATTAGGTGCGATTCCTAAGCCGACGGTAATAGTCCGGATGGGAGAGGGCGTAAGGTTGGAAATCGTTTGACGTAGTTCATAATGCGTCAAATCGTGTACCCCGATCTGCGCTGGTATGCAGCCTCGAGAATCAAGAAAAGTAAGAGGCAACATAGAAATGTTTACCGGCATCGTTGAGGAACTTGGAAGCATTCGTTCGTCGCGTGAACAGGGCGATGGGCGCCGTATGGAAATTAATGCCACAGATATTGTTGGAGATATCTCAATTGGAGACTCAATATCTGTAAATGGTTGTTGTCTAACCGTTATTGCCTACGAAAATAAAGATCCTGATTCATGGTTCGCTGTAGATGTGGTTCCAGAGAGTCTGAGTTTGACCACTTTAGGAGATTTGAAAGAGAAAGATTCAGTCAACCTCGAACGTTCAATGCCAGTTGATGGCCGTTTTGGCGGGCATGTGGTTCAAGGACATGTAGATGCTATTTCAGAGGTTCTTGAGATTATTAACCATCCGGATGGGTCGCAGCGGCTGACTTTCCAGATCCCTAAAGACATCGCCGGTCAAATCGTTAGAAAAGGGTCAGTGGCCCTTGATGGCATAAGTCTTACTGTGGCCAGCGTTAGCCAAAACGAAGAGACCTTTGATATCGCACTTATTCCACACACTCTTGAAGTGACGACACTTGGTCAGAAAACAACCGGAGATCAAGTCAATGTAGAAGCCGATCTATTCGCACGGTATGTGGCAGGAGTTATTGCAAACAGTTTATACACCTTCGATAAGGGAGAAAGTTAATGCCATTAGCCAGCATTGAACAAGCCATAGAAGCTTATGCGCGAGGAGAGTTTCTCGTTGTAGTCGATGATGAAGATCGAGAAAATGAGGGAGATTTAATTATTGCTGCAGATGCAATGACTCCAGAGAAAATGAATTTCATGATTCGGCATACGAGTGGAGTTATCTGTGCGCCGATGTCTGATGAAAGAGCAGATCAATTAGATCTATCTCTAATGGTCGTAGAGAATACTGAATCCATGCGAACTGCTTTTACAGTTTCAGTAGACGTCATAGAAGGTACCAGCACTGGTATTTCAGCATCAGATCGCTCAGCGACTGTCGCTGCATTAGCTAACCCTGATCAAATTGGTACAGATTTTGCTCGCCCAGGACACATTTTCCCATTAAGAGCAAGAAAAGGTGGGGTATTAAAACGAGCAGGCCACACAGAGGCCGCTGTTGATCTTTGTTCAATGTCAGGACGATCTTCAGTTGGGGTCTTATGTGAAATAGTCAATGAAGATGGAACAATGGCACGAGTTCCCGATTTAGAGAAATTCGCAACCGAACATAATCTCCTATTCATTACGATTGCTGACCTGATTCGGTATCGCCGCCGCAACGAAAAACTGGTCGAACATTTTGCAGAGGCAAGAATCCCAACAAGACATGGAGAATTCTCAGCGCATGCCTATCGGTCAGTTCTTGATGAAATAGAACATGTCGCTTACGTACTCGGAGATATCAGCACGGTAAAGGATCCGCTAGTCCGTGTTCATTCTGAATGTTTAACTGGAGATCTTCTCGGTTCAATACGTTGCGACTGTGGCTCACAACTTGATTCAGCCTTAGAAATTATTGGAGAAGAAGGGACTGGAGTCATCGTTTACCTTCGAGGACACGAAGGCCGTGGTATCGGAATAGGGCATAAGTTGCGTGCTTACAAACTTCAAGACGAAGGATTAGACACCGTTGACGCCAATTTGCAACAAGGACTTCCAGTTGACTCTCGAGAGTATGGGGTAGGGGCACAGATTCTTGCTGATTTAGGAGTAACTGAAATGCGGCTAATGACTAATAACCCGGTGAAATATGGAGGACTTGAGGGCTACGGTCTAAATATTGTCGGCCGGGTTTCCTTAGAAGTAGACCCTAATGAGGAAAACATTCGCTATCTCGCAACTAAGCGAGAGCGACTCGGCCATCACTTATCTGAAGATTCTCAAGAGACGGAGCCAGCATGAAAGAACTAAATCTTCCACTGGACGGGACAGGCATTCAAATTGGAATCGTGGCTTGTCGTTTTAATGATGCCATCACAAATCAACTACTTGAAGGAACATTCGCCCGACTGGAAAAACTTGGGGTGAGTGATGACAATATCGATCTTGTTTGGGTAGCAGGAGCTTTCGAAGCACCTTTAGCGGCAAAATTTTTCGTAGATTCTAAAAAAGTAGATGCAGTCATTTGCCTAGGGGCGGTTATCAGAGGGGAAACACCTCATTTCGATTATGTAGCAGGAGAAGCATCAGCAGGAATCATGCGAGTAAGTTTAGACACCGGAATTCCAGTAATTTTTGGCATCTTAACCACTGAAGATTACGCTCAAGCTTTAGAGCGAGCTGCGGTGGAATCGGGCGATAAAGGCGGCGATTGCGCTGAAGCCGCAATAGAAATGGCTCAAATAGCCAGAGATAGTTTTTAGTTAGTATTTCAGTAAAGGTGTTCCTTCTGGGGGGTACTGGTAGGATTGATAACTGCGGATAGTTCAAGGTGGACTATCTAGGGTCGGCAAGAAACCCGACCCTGCGTGGCGTCCAACGTGGTGATAAACCCGTTATGAGGCCGGGTCATAAACCCAGAGGTTATACATGCCGACTAATTTGCCCCCAAAGGCTGAAACAATCACTGAAAATCGAGTGCACGAGACCGATACAGGTTCTCCAGAAGTGCAGATCGCTTTGCTTAGTGATCGGATTAATCATTTAACTGAACATCTAAAAGTTCATAAGAAAGATCATCACAGTCGAAGAGGGCTCCTAATGCTTGTCGGACGTCGCCGACGGATGCTTGATTACGTTAGTAAAAACGATGTTGAGCGCTATCGCGCGATAATTGCTAAGTTAGGGCTTCGACGGTAGTTGCCTCTTGCAACAATCATCAGGCTCTAAAGTCAATCTTTTAAACGACAAAATCAGATAGCAGGAATAAGACGCGAAATTTTACAGCAGCCATCAGTGCCAGCTGCATGTCGCTCAATCATTTTCATACATAATGCTTTGAGAAACATCCAACTGGAAACTGAAGACTGAACAAATTGAACGTCATCAAACTTCTGTGGTGAATACCACTTAGAAAAAATTAAGGAAAAACATGACAACAATTCAAAGTGTCTCACATACTTTCACTGGGACCGAAAAAACTATTTCATTCGAAACCGGACGATTAGCAGGACAAGCCGGAGGAGCTGTATTAGCTCGTCTAGGAGATACAACTGTTCTCGTAACCGCTACAGGAGCAAAGTCAGCTCGACCAGGAGCAGACTTCTTTCCACTTACCGTTGACATCGAAGAAAGAATGTATGCAGCAGGAAAGATCCCTGGATCGTTCTTCCGACGAGAAGGACGAGCATCGGAAACCGCTATATTGACTTGCCGCCTCATAGATCGGCCTCTTCGCCCAATGTTCCCAGAAGGATTTCGTAATGAGGTCCATATTGTTGGAACAGTTACAGGGGCGGATATGGAGAACCCCCATGATGTCTTAGCTTTAAATGGGGCTTCGTTAGCTTTGATGCTTTCACCTATTCCATTTGACGGACCGGTTGGGGCAGTTCGAATCGCTTGGTCTTCTGCTGGAGAATGGGTAGCGCATCCTACCTACGAAGAAGGAACAGACTCAGCTTTTGAAATGGTAGTTGCTGGTCGAGCACTAGATAATGGTGACGTTGCAGTGATGATGGTAGAAGCCGGAGGCACTGAAGCAACCAGCGATATTTACGAAGCAGGAACCAAAAAAGTAGACGAATCTGTTCTTGCAGAAGGATTGGAATTTTCAAAGCAATACATTAAGGAAGTCATTGAACTTCAACAAGAACTAGTCAAGGCTGTGGGTGAACCAGAAACCATGGCATACGAAGTTTCTGTTGATTATTCAGATGAAATCTTTAATGCTGTTGACAAAATTGGAAGACAGCGAATCTCAGAGACACAGACAATCGCAGATAAAAGTGAAAGAGGCGCAGCAGAAGCTGAAGTAAGCGCAGCGATCCAAGAAGAACTCTCAGAACAATTTGAAGAGACCGAAAATGCAAGTAATCAAATAAGCGCAGCAATTCGCTCTATAACAAAAGACTCTGTTCGTAAACGAATAGTAGAAGAAGAAGTTCGTATTGATGGAAGAAACCCTTCAGAAATACGACCCCTTTCCTCTGATGTTGGAATCATTCCAACCGCCCATGGGTCTGGTTTATTTCAGCGCGGCGAAACACAGGTAATGAATATCACGACGCTTGGCACAGGGCGAATGGATCAAATGATAGATGGTATTGACCCAATTGATCGCAAACGTTTCATGCATCATTATAATTTCCCACCGTTCTCAACAGGGGAAACAGGTTTCATGCGGGGACCGAAACGACGAGAGATAGGTCACGGAGCCCTTGCCGAAAGAGCTTTGTTCCCAGTTGTTCCTAGTTTCGAAGAGTTTCCTTACACTCTCCGGTTAGTCTCAGAAGTTTTGGCATCGAATGGTTCATCATCAATGGGGTCAGTTTGTTCTGGAGCCCTGTCAATGATGGATGCTGGAGTACCAATAAAGGCTCCTGTGGCAGGAATAGCCATGGGATTGGTATACCACGATGGAAAATATGTGACGCTCACTGACATTCTTGGCGCAGAGGATGCCTTTGGAGACATGGACTTTAAAGTTGCGGGAACAGAAGATTTCGTAACTGCTCTGCAATTAGATACAAAGATCGATGGTATACCTGCTGAAGTTCTAGCATCTGCTTTGGATCAAGCCAAAGAAGCGAGGAAGCAGATCTTGTCTGTCATGACTGGAGCGATTCCTGCTCCACGTGAAGATGTAGGCGAACACGCACCCAAGATAGAGAGTTTTGAAATTCCAGTAGAAAAAATTGGTGAGGTTATCGGACCAAAAGGAAAGATGATCAATACTATTCAAGCTGAAACTGGTGCCGAGGTAAGCGTTGATGATGATGGAATGGTTGGAATAGTTTCTGTTGCTTCATCAGATCGGGCCAAAGTAGATGAAGCAGTACGCCAAGTCATGCTTATCGTTGACCCTCCCACAGCAGAAGTGGGCGCCACCTATCCAGGAAAAGTAGTGAATATCACTAAGTTTGGTGCTTTTGTGAATATTCTTCCTGGGCGAGATGGCCTTCTCCACATCTCAAAGATTGGAGGGTCCAAGCGGATTGACAAAGTTGAAGACGTGCTTGAATTAGGTCAAGAGATTCAAGTTGTAGTTGAAGACGTTGATCCAAATGGAAAAATTTCTCTTACTCCTGCAGAAGGTGACTCTGAAGAAAGCACTCAGAGCAGCGTAGAAGCAGAGGCAACTCACGAAATAGAGTCCGAAGAGATCGCAGAAGTGGAATCTGGTGAAGATTTCGTAGATGCAGATGCAGATGCAGATGCAGATGTAGATGAAGACGAGGACGAAGACGAAAATTACAATCGAAGTGACGATTACGACGACGACGACGACGATGTCCAAGAGGTAAAGGAGGCTTCTTTCGAAGAAGCTTTTGCCGCTGAACTCGAGAGCGTTCATGGAGACTTGGGGCCGGAATCAAATCGTAATCGAGGACGTAAACGTAAAGGGCGTTAAACAGCACGCTTCACTAATTGAAAATTTCGTTTAAAAGAGCAGTTTGAGAGTCAGAAATCCCAGTGCCTGATCCTCGATAATGTTGCCAGTTTCCACCAAAGTAGGCAACAGCTCCATCAGCGGCTCTCTCGCTATCACCGAATTCGTTTCTTATACGGTCACGCATATCGGAACTCAGCGTTGTGTATTCAACGGCATGGAATGCTTCATGGATCATTATGTCATTTAGATGGCCAGAATTAATTCCGCGATTTGAAATCCAAATTGATCGACCCCATGGCATGTCGCAACAGCGACCATCAGATCCCCAGCCACGACTATCCATAACTCCGTAAGCGCATCGATCCGAAAAAGGGTGACAACCATTAACTAAAATAAAATCTGATGGAATTCTGTTTCGTAAAACTTCAGGTAGGGCATCAAAAGCGTTTTGAATGATTTTCTCGTTCCCTCCTTCGTGCCCAGGCCAACATGAGCGAAGTTCAGGCGTCTCTTCAAAGCAGTCTCCACTTTTTGAAGGGTTATTAGTAGACGAAGACACATTTATCAACTGAGCTCCATTTGGAACGTTATCTACTGCCAATTTTCTAATTTCAAGTTCGGATAAATGAGCAGAGCGAGTCTCTTCTCCGTACATGCCGTCAACAACTAAACCTAAAAGAGATTGAAGTTCTTCAACTTCTATCGAAGGGCCCCACGGGTAATTCCCTAAGAGAATATTTACTTCTTGCGCTAATACAACTCTCTCCGTGAAAGCCTCGACACGCTTAAGATGTTTTGCTCTAACTTCTTCGATGTTTAAAGTGAAGGTTTCTCTTACAAGTTCTGTTAAATCAAGTTGCTCAACCCGGATTAATTCAATATTTAGTATCGCTCCACTAAGAGAAGTTTTTTCTTCAGACTCTCCATCATCAGACGCTTCATCATTGGTAAGTGAAAAAATAGCTGTATCCGAATCATGATTGGTAAGTGAAAAAATAGCTATGCCCAAAATAAAAGCAAAGAATAGAGCAGCAAAAACTAATCTCTTCACTTCGCCAGAGTAACGCGCAAGAGAATTTTTCTAGCGCCTGGAGATGAGAATTGTCAGAAAGCAATAAACAACTCTCCAGAAGGCTCTTTGGGCGCTAATCTCCTCATATGGGTATAGAACCAAAAAATCGTAAAATTGGAATACTAGGAGCAACTGGAAGGATGGGGCGTGCTGCCCACCAGGCTTTAACGGAAACAGAAGGACTAGAAGTAGTAGCTCTTTTTGACGTCAAAGAAGAAGAAAATCTCATAGATAATCTTCCAGTATTAACCTCACTTGAAGAGTTCATATCTACAGGGCCCGAAGTAGTGATTGATTTCACTGTTGCTGAAGCATCTATCATTAATTTGCCAGAAATAGCAGCAGCAGAAATTCATGCAGTTGTCGGCACTAGTGGACTAACTGAAGAAGACTGCAAATTTTTAGGTGGAGTTTTTAATCAAAGTGCTTGTCTCATCGTGCCAAACTTTGCGATTGGAGCTGTTTTAATGATGAAATTTGCAGAAATGGCTTCCCCATGGTTTCAGACAGCAGAGATTATTGAATTTCATCATAATAGTAAGGTTGACGCACCTTCTGGAACCGCAATTGCTACTGCTGAAATGATGGCTTCTGCTTCTCAAGAATGGGCAGAAGATCCGACCAGCAAAGAGACTCTCGCTGGAACAAGGGGTGGGGCTGCTGAAGCAAACATAAAAATTCATTCGGTCCGCATGGAAGGAATGGTGGCACATCAAGAAGTACTGCTAGGGACTACAGGCCAGTCTCTACTTATTCGTCATGACACCACGGATCGCGGTGCATTTATGCCAGGGGTGGTACTGGCGGCACAAAATGTTCAAGGGGCTGGGCTTACAGTGGGTCTTGAATCTCTACTAGGAATTTAAAGATAATCATGCGTTCAGGTAGGCATCGCCTATTGAGGCCTAGTTGGGTTATCTCCCATGTACTGGTTTTTGCCCTAGTTGTTTCCACTTTTGCACTCGGGATGTGGCAGCTAAGCCGTCTAGATGAAAGACGTTCTTATAATTCCATAGTCACATCACAATTTGGACAACCAACAGAACAACTTTCTAGCCTTCTCCAGAGTTTTGAAGAGGGGTCAGACATCCTTTATCGCGTCGCTGAAGTTTCTGGGGAATTTGACCCATCCAAACAAATTTATGTTGTAAATAGATCACAAAACGGAATTGCTGGAGTGCATGTGGTTACTGCCCTTAAAACTCTTGAGAACTCATTGTTCATTGCTGTAAATCGCGGGTTCATACCAAGGTCAGTTTATTTAGAAGCAAACCCTGGGGATTTATCTCCACCAATAGGAGAAGTCGACGTTAGAGGTCTAGTGATAGCGGGGAAAAAAGACGACAGAGGGTACGGAGATGAAATGGCAGAAATAGATCTAGAGGTTCTAAGCGATTACTGGGAAATAGAACTAGCTTCAGTGTTTCTTCAGAGAGAAGAACTCAATGCTGTTGCTGAGATTCCAATTCCGCTTCCACTTCCTGATCTAACAGAAGGACCTCACCTTTCCTATGCTGTTCAATGGTTTATATTCATGACAATTGCTCTTATTGGGTACCCTTTAGTGCTCAGAAAAGTATCTAAAGAAACTGTTCAGGTAACGTGAACCTATGAGCTATCAAAGCGAATCAAACCTACTTATTTTGCATGCCTTGCGTATCAGAGGATTTGTACAGTTATCTGAGATAGTTATTTCGACTCGACTTAAAGTAGAAGAAGTAGAAAGTCACCTCGATTCATTCAAAGAAAACAATCTTGTAAATTACCGTGAAGGAAGGATAGAAGGTTGGATGCTGACACAAGAAGGGAGAGGAAGAAGCCAGCAATTAGTAACTTCCGAATTAGAGTCTTCTGGATTTAGAGAAGAGATAAATTCCAACTATCAAGGTTTTCTCTCAAGTAACCAAAGATTTCTATCGTTATGTACTGATTGGCAACTACGAACAGTTAACGGTGAACAAGAAATAAACGACCATTCTGATACAGATTATGATGAAGAAGTAATCGCACGACTTGTAGATATAAACGGTGAGATCCAGCCAGTTTGCGAGTCATTAGCAGATTCTTTAAATCGATTTGAGGGATACAGCCGTCGATTCTCAGAAGCGTTACATAAAGTTCAAAACAATGAACCTGAATGGTTCACAAAACCGATGATTGATTCCTACCACACCATATGGTTTGAGTTACATGAGAATTTATTGGTTACTCTCGGCATAGAACGAACCAAAGAAACCGATGGAAATAATGATGAATGAGAGGCCAGTATGACGCCAAGATTTGGTCGAGTGGTTACGGCAATGATTACACCGTTCAATGAAGATGGGTCTCTAGACACAAAAGGAGCAAGTGATCTTGCCCAGTGGCTGGTGCATCAAGGAAATGATGCGTTAGTACTTGCGGGAACAACGGGAGAGTCTCCAACCATCACTCAAGATGAGCAAATTAGATTGGTAGAAGCTGTTGTAGAAGCGGTTGAAATTCCAATAATCGCAGGAGCAGGAAGTAATGACACAAAATCTGCGGTTACGAACACTCAAAGATGCGAGCAAGCTGGTGCTAAAGCAATCCTGAGTGTTACGCCCTATTACAATCGCCCTTCTCAAGCTGGGATGTATCAACATTACCTTCAGATCTCAGAAAGCACTGAACTGCCAATCATGCTTTACGACATTCCGATCCGAACAGGAAGAAAGCTTGAGTCAGAAACAATTCTTCAATTAGCACAACAAACAGAAAATATTGTGGCAGTAAAGGATGCTGCTGGAGATGTAGAAGCTACTGCACAGTTGATAAAAGAGGCTCCAGAAGGTTTTGAAGTTTACAGCGGTGAGGATGCTTTGACCTTAGAACTTCTGACCGTTGGAGCTGTAGGAACGGTCAGTGTCGCTAGTCATTGGACCACACCTGAAACTGTTTCCTTAATGGAGAGTTTCTTCTCTGGGAAGACAGAAGAGGCTGAAGCAATAAATAGAAAACTCATTCCTTCTTATGAATTTGAATCTGGAGATCTGAACCCAAATCCAATTCCTACAAAAGCAATGATGAAAGTTCTGGGACTACCAGGTGGAGACTGCCGCTTGCCAATGGGGCCAGAGCCAGATGGTTTGCAAGATAAAGCGCGATCGATCCTTGCGGGCTTAGGCCGACATTAAATAACAAATGACAGAGCCAGTAACACTCACTTTTCTTGGTGGTTTAGGACGCATAGGTCGGAACTGTGCAGCATTGGAAACTCACGGCCGAGTAGTTCTTCTTGACTGCGGCCAAATGTTTCCAGAAGAACTACCAGGAGTAGATGCCATACTTCCAGACTTTTCTTGGATTTTTGAAAGGTCAGACAAGATTGAAGGATGTATCATCACGCATGCGCATGAAGATCACATTGGTGGTTTGCCACACCTTCTTAAAGAAATAAATATTCCAATTTATGGTTCCAAATTTACTTTAGGAATGCTCCAAGCAAAGTTGGAATATGTTGGCATACGAGGAATAGAAACAATTGAGTTGAAAGACTATGACCGTCGTCAGATCGGTCCATTTGAATGTGAATTTCTTCCAGTTACCCATTCAACTCCCAGTGGGTTGATGACAGTATTTGATACCCCACAAGGGAAGATCGTTCACTCAAGTGACTTCAAACTTGATCCAACTCCTGTCGATGGACGAGTAACTGACTTAATTCGATTAAGAGAAATATCAGAAAATCAAGGAATCCGTCTCCTCCTCGCGGATTCAACGAATGCTGGCTCCTCTGGAAAAACAGCTAGTGAAAGTGAAATAGGACCAGTCTTAGAAGAAATTTTCACCAACCATCAAAATCGACGAATTACTGTTGCAGCATTCTCGAGTCATATACATCGGATTCAGCAAATCGCTGACATTGCAAAAAAAACAAACCGGAACTTAGTGATACTAGGACCGTCAATGCAAAGAAATGTCACACTTGCTCGAGAACTAGGACTATTGAAAATTTCTGATCACATGATCGCCTCCCCTGAAGACATCAAGTCTTTAGAGCCTGAAGAGACCTGCATAGTTTGCACCGGGTCTCAAGGGGAGCCTCGAGCAGCATTAGCATTACTGGCTCGAAATGAGCATAGGCATTTTGACATCGGAGAAGATGACACCGTTATTTTCTCCTCCCACCCAATTCCAGGTAATGAAGCTGCGGTTTCGAAGTTGCAGAACAATCTGGCTTTACTAGGAGCTCGCCTAGTGCATAGTGGCCAAGTTCAGGTTCATACAAGCGGCCATGGAAAAAAAGTAGAGCTGATGGAACTACATGAAACTGTTGACCCAGAATTATTCATACCTGTTCATGGTGAGTACACCCATCTAGTTGATCACTATGAACTTGCAGTCAATAGAGGCATGGATGAAGACAAGATAGTTCTTTGTACAGATGGGGATCAAATACTCCTTACAGACTATGGGCTGGAAAAAGTTGAGCGTGTTTCAGGTAGAGAGATAATGATAGATGAGCAGGGGTCTCCTGTTAGCGAAGAACTCCTCCAAGAACGGCAAAATCTTTCAGGAGAAGGATTCGTCTTAATAAGGGTAGTTATTGATAAAGAAACTGGAGTTTTGCTTGAAGAGCCTCTGGTTGAATCTCGTGGATGGGTTGATCTTTCGCAGAGGGAAGAATGGGCCAATGAAATTTCTCAAACAGTCGCTAATGCTGTTGAAGTCTTGTTAGCAGAGGGGGAACGAGATCCTCATCAAATAAGTCGGCGAACACGGAGGGCAACTGGTCAACTTGTATCAGAAAGAACTGGGCGACGACCCACGTTGATCCCTATCGTTGAAATGCGTTAATTGCTGATAGGCCTGATTTCACCTCCGTCTAGTGGTAATTTTAATCTGTTGTGAACAAATCATCGAAACAAGAAGAATCTAAAGGATCTGCTCCTAAGTCGAGCTCGCGCTCAGTTAAGAGTTCTATTTCAGAGAGCTCTTCAAAGGGAAGCAAATTACGTCGTCTCTTTCAGTCAGCTTTTGAAGGTTGGGGCGATGAAATAGTTGGTTGGCTGCTAGTTCTCGGAGGACTTTTAGGCGTCTTATCGCTTTATGTTGATCGAGCAGGCGTAGTGGGACAGATTCTTGATGATGCGATCGGATGGTCCATCGGATTAATAAAATTTATTCTTCCTATAGCTATGATTCTTCTCGGACTTCTTATGTTTCGAGAGAAACCAGAAAGCTCAGAACTTTCGAAGCGCATGCCAGTCGGTGTCGCCTTTTCATTAGCTAGTTTCACTGGACTCTTACATATTTTATGCGGAAGACCAGGAATAGGAGATGGGGCAGAAGAATTGGGTTCCGCAGGTGGACTGATCGGACTTACAACTGGGGGAAGTCTCGATTCTTGGTTAGGGGTATGGGCAGCTGTGCTTATTTTGGTCGTTATCGGTTTCATTGGTGTGGGCGTAACAACTCAAACTACAGCTAATCAAGCTTTGAAGATGCTGATGGCCGCTCTTCGCCCCGTTGGAAGGGTATTGCGCCAGGCCGCAACTGACCTGTTCACTCCACCAAATGACTCAGTTCAAGAACCAAGAATCAATCCTGATCCTGATCCTGAACCTGAATCCGTACCCCCACAAAATCCTCAGATTGCTTCTGCGCCTAAAAAAAGAAAGCAAAAGAAAAAGCCTGCTCCAGATGGAAGTGAGCAACTCAAAATCGAATTAGGACCTGCAGCGGAGAATTCAATATGGAGACTGCCTTCAAACAAAATACTATCAAGAAGCACAACTCACGATATTGATGAGAAATTAGTAGAGGCAAGAGGTATGCGTCTCCAAGAGGCTCTTGCTGCTCACGGAGTTGAAACGCGTCTCTCTGACATGACCGTAGGTCCTACAGTTACCCGTTACGCACTGCAATTAGGAGAAGGAGTCAAAGTAGCAAGAATTACAAGCCTCCATAAAGATATTGCTTATGCACTAGCGGCAGCAGATGTTCGAATTCTTGCCCCGATCCCTGGGCAACAAGCCATCGGTATAGAAGTTCCTAACGATGACCGAGAAGTCGTCGCACTAGGTGACATCCTCACATCAGGAGAGGCAACAAAAGCTAAACACCCCTTAGAAGTTGGAATTGGTCGTGACATTAATGGCAAGTCGGTGATGTTGAATCTTGCAACAATGCCTCACTTACTTATTGCGGGAGCGACAGGAGCGGGGAAATCCTCATGCATTAATTCGTTAGTTTCTTCTGTGCTAATGCGCACAACGCCAGAACAAGCCAAACTCATTCTTATAGACCCAAAGAGAGTGGAGATGGGCCAATATGAAGGTGTTCCGCATCTTCTGACCGCACCAGTGACAGACCCACGAAAGGCCGCAAATGCTTTGAATTGGGCTGTCAAAGAAATGGAACGACGTTATGACCTTCTCTCTAGCTGCGGATTCCGAGATGTTACTGGATATAACGCAGCGCATGCCAGAGGAGATTTGGAAGCACCGTTAGGAGTAATGGATGAAAATGAAGAGCCCCTGCAGTACAAGCATCTTCCTTTTATTCTCGTAGTTGTTGACGAGCTTGCAGATCTGATGATGGTTGCAGCCAGAGACGTAGAGGATTCAATTTGTCGACTGGCTCAAATGGCACGTGCAGTTGGCATTCACTTAGTGGTTGCGACACAGCGGCCTTCAGTGAATGTCATTACGGGAGTGATTAAAGCCAACATTCCAGCTCGTCTTGCTTTCGCTGTTTCAAGTTTGGCAGATAGCAGAGTGATTCTTGATCAACCGGGAGCAGAGCGACTAGTGGGAAAAGGGGACATGCTGCTCTTGGGTCCTAGCTCAAGCACTCCACAGCGGATACAAGGCGCTTGGGTGGATGAAGAAGAAGTACGTCAAATCGTAACTACTTGGGTTAAACAAGTAGAAGCCCAAGGGGAAATAGGGGGAGCAGGAAACGACGAGGTCACTGCGGAACAAATAAAATCAGCTTCCTCATTATCTCCTATTGGTGGAGAGATAGCAGACTCAATCACAGCAGACCGAAGCCCTGCTTCTGGTAGCGACGATGAACTCTATGAACAAGCCCGCCAGTTAGTTGTAGACAGCCAATTGGGTTCGACCTCGATGTTGCAACGAAAACTTCGAGTAGGTTTTGCACGTGCTGGGAGACTGATGGATCTTCTTGAAGAATCTGGAATTGTTGGCCCATCAACAGGTTCAAAGGCTCGAGAAGTTCTCATAACCGCTGAAGAGCTCAGCAATCTGCAGGAACAAGGTCTTTAGAATCAAAACAACTGCCCGATAAGGGCCGCTAACCTAGTTACTGATATCTGCAAACAATCCACAATTAAGGAAAATTATGGATGATTCGACTTACCATTTGGTGACTTTAGGTTGCCCAAAGAATGAAGTGGACTCAGACAAACTTGTCGGTTTATTGACAAGAGATGGAATGACTTCGACCGAACGACCACAAGATGCAGATTTAATTATTGTGAATACCTGTGCGTTTATCGAGGAGGCTCGACAAGAATCTATAGACACAGTTTTAGAAGTAGCAGAACTAAAACAAGATGGAGCGCGCTTAGTAGTAACAGGGTGTATGGCGGAACGTTATGGAGATGAACTCTCCGAAGCTCTGCCGGAAGCAGATCAGGTGTCTGGGTTCGGCGTACCCGTTACATTGAAATCTCGACCCGATACCAAAAATTTGGAACTGCCAACGTTTGATTTGTTAAATCTCCCTCGGCCAAAATCAGACCGTCCATGGGCCTATGTGAAAATTGCTGAAGGCTGCGACCGCTCTTGCGGATTTTGTGCAATTCCATCATTTCGGGGGCCCCAACGAAGCAGAACCATTGATTCAATATTAGAAGAGATCAGCCAACTAGAAGCCCGTGAAATCATTCTTGTAGCTCAAGACTTAGCTTCATTTGGTCGAGACCAAGGACAGGGAGAAAAAAATATAGTGCCTTTAATTAGGCGGGTAAATGAAATGGCAGAGAGAGTAAGGCTGCTCTACTTGTACCCTTCAGATTTAAATGACGAACTAATAGAAGCGATATTGAGTACAAACGTGCCTTATTTCGATTTGTCTCTTCAACATGTATCTCGTCCGCTTTTGCGTCGAATGAGAAGATGGGGAGACGGCAAGCGATTCAACGATCAGATATCAGCAATTAGAGAAAGAAAGCCAGATGCGGTATTCCGTTCAAATTTCATTGTTGGATACCCTGGAGAAACAGAAGAAGACCATGAGGCTTTATTGAATTTTCTAGAAACATCACAAATTGATTGGTGTGGGTTCTTTCCGTACTCTCCGGAAGAAGGAACTTATGCTGAAACGCTTGAAGGGTTAGTGGAACAGTCAATAGTGGTAGAGCGATTGTCTGAATTGACAGAAATCCAAGACCAAATAACTGCAAAACATAGAGATAAGTTAATTGGCCAGAAGATCGAAGTTCTTGTAGATGAAGTCGGAATAGGTAGAAGTTGGAGAGAAGCTCCAGAAATAGATGGAGTTGTGAATATCTCTAAAGATCTTCCGGTAGGAGAATTGGCTAGTGTTACCGTGAGTGGTGCTACAGGACCTGATCTGGAGACTCATGAGAATTTTTAAACACTTTGGAACAGTTGTTAGCCCCGCCAATTTGGTGACGTTATCACGATTAGTTCTGTCACCAATTCTCTTTGCATGCATACTTTCTTCAGATGAACGCAACGGAGTGTCTTGGTCAGCTTTCCTACTGGGGCTTCTTTTGGCTTCTACAGATTATTTTGATGGAACTTTGGCCAGACGGCGAGGAACAGTTAGTAAGTGGGGCGCTTTTTTGGACCCTTTGGCAGACAAAGTAGTTGTTATAGGCGCGGCTATATCTCTAGTGATTGTTGGCAGATACTGGTGGCTTCCTGTGGCATTGTTGGCAGTAAGGGAGACAGCAATAACTTTTTATCGCTTATGGTTTGCTCGAAAAGGTTTATCAGTTCCGGCTAGAAAATCTGCAAAATGGAAGACCACCATCCAAGGGGCAGCACTGCTTCTAGCAGTGTTCCCTCCCTTAGAAGAGGTTGATGCGCTGATACAGGTAGTTCTCTGGATATCAGTTCTTTTCACACTTCAAACTGGGGCTCAATATTTACTTGATGGTGGAAAAGCTACGAGCACCACTGGAGAGTAAGGAAGTGTTTAGATGAGATGTGAAGTGGTCGCAGTAGGAACTGAACTTTTACTCGGGCAAATTGTTGATACAAACTCAGCTTGGATAGGGGAGCAGCTCGCACTTGCTGGGATAGATTGTCTACGCCACACTGCAGTGGGGGACAACCCGCAACGGATACGGCTAGCTCTTGAAGAATCTTTAAATAGGGCTGACGCCGTCATCGTCACTGGCGGCTTGGGACCCACACAAGATGACATAACTCGCGACATTATTGCTGAAGTCATGAATGTAGAAATGACCCAAGACCCTGAGTTGGTGGAACTCATCACATCTAAATTTTTGGGACGCGGAAGAGCAATGCCTGAAAACAATTTACGTCAAGCGGACTTGCCTAGAGGAGCGACAGCAATGAAAGAGATGCCTGGAACAGCTCCTGGGTTGATTTGCCCAGTAGATAAAAAGGTTATTTACGCCGTGCCAGGAGTTCCTTTAGAGATGAGGCAGATGATTGAGGGAACTGTAATTCCTGACCTTGTTTCTCGTTCCGGTGAGATAGCAGCAATAAGGTCACGTGTTCTCCGTACGTGGGGACAGTCGGAATCAGGACTAGCTGAAATGCTGGCTGATGAAATCAAAAGACTAGATGGCGATTCAGGGGTAACTCTTGCTTTCTTAGCAAGCGGGATGGAAGGGCTGAAGGTGCGAATTACAGCTAAAGCCCCGACAGAAACTGAAGTTGAAGCACTCTTAAATGATGAAGAGGCAAGAGTGCGTTCAATTATAGGGTCACTCGTATTTGGTGTAGATGAAGAAAATATGGAAACAGTAGTTCTAAACGAATTGATTGCTCAAGGCTTGACACTAGCTACTGCAGAATCGATGACTGGTGGTCTTATTGCTTCCCGATTAACTGACATTCCAGGTTCAAGTCAAGCCTTCTTAGGTTCCATAGTGTCTTATGCGAACACCGTTAAACATGAAATTCTAAATGTCCCAGAGGGGCCTGTAGTTAGCGAACAGGCAGTGTTGTCGATGGCTA
>JUEO01000005.1 GCA_000817115.1 marine actinobacterium MedAcidi-G2B
CGTGGCGGTGTCTGGGATCAGCAAGAGTGGGGTGGATCCTGCTATGAGGATGATGGGTCGGCTTGGTCTGCTCGTGATGAAGAAACTTGTTTAGCTCGTGGCGGCAGTTGGTTCCAAGAAGAATGGGGCGGTTATTGCTATGAGGATGATGGGTCGGCTTGGTCTGCTCGTGATGAAGGAACTTGTTTAGCTCGTGGCGGCATTTGGGAACAGGAACAAGACTGGGGACACTGCTATGAGGATGACGGTTCTCTCTGGTCGGCTCGAAATGAACCAGACTGTTTGGCTCGTGGCGGCACTTGGGATGGAGAATGGCTTTACTGCTATGAGGATGATGGCTCGGCTTGGTCTGCCCGTGATGAAGGAACCTGTTTAGCTCGTGGCGGCATTTGGGAACAGGAACAAGACTGGGGACACTGCTATGAGGATGATGGTTCTATCTGGTCGGCTCGAAATGAACCAGACTGTTTAGATCGTGGTGGCAGCTGGTATCAAGAAAAAGACTGGGGTTACTGCTATGAGGATGATGGCTCGGCTTGGGCGGCCCGTGATCTAACAACCTGTTTAGATCGTGCTGGAATTTGGGAACAAGACGGCGATTGGGGCTATTGCTATCAAGATGATGGTTCTGTTTGGGAGGCCCGAAATGAGACGGATTGTTTAGATCGTGGTGGCAGTTGGTATCAGGAACAAGACTGGGGTTACTGCTATGAGGATGATGGCTCGGCTTGGTCGGCACGGACTGTAGAGGATTGTTTCGATCGTGGCGGCAGTTGGGAACAGGAACAAGACTGGGGTTACTGCTATGAAGATGATGGGTCGGCTTGGTCGGCGCGAAATGAACCAGACTGTTTAGCTCGTGGCGGCACCTGGGATTCCGAATATGAATACTGCTTTGAGGATGATGGCTCGGCTTGGTCGGCACGGACTGTAGAGGATTGTTTAGCTCGTGGCGGGATTTGGGAACAGGAAGAAGATTGGGGTTACTGCTATGAGGATGATGGCTCAGTTTGGTCGGCACGGACTGAGAAGGATTGTATAAATCGTGGCGGTAACTGGGACCTTCAATACGAATATTGTGAAGACGAGTCTTACTACGAAGACTGGGACCAGGGGGAAACAACAATAGATGAAGATGGCTGTGAAATAACAACCTATATGGATGGAAGCACTGATTGGTGGTGTCCAGATGGAACATATGGTGGTTCATGGACAGATGAATTCGGGAACATCGAAACTTGGTCAGCTCCTGAAGTTATTTATGATCCAGAAACTCGATGCTCCACCGAAATTTATGATGACGGATCAAGTTTCAGATGGTGCGAAGACGGTTTTAGCTCATGGACAGACGAATTCGGCAACACCGAAGTATTTGAAGCCCCTGTAGAAGAGATACGCGCAGATGGGACAATTGTCTACACCTACTCAGATGGAACAGTTGAAGTTGTTGGAAACGATGGATCTCTAAGGATCACATGGCCAAACGGTGACTGGTACGAAGAAAGTTATTTAGCGGACGGTTCACGAGTCGAGAAATATTCTGACGGATCACAGGTAATCGAGCAAACTGACGGAAGTTATCAATACACAGATTCCTACGGAGAAGTTTCCAGCACAGTACAAGTAGGTGAAGGGGACACACTTGGATGGAAGACACAATTTGAAGACGGGAGCACCCTCATCTCTTATGAGAATGGTCGAGAAGTATTTGAAGATGCAAGCGGCTACACCTATGAAACAGTTGTCGATGGGAAGGGTATAAAAACCACCACCGCTAGCGATGGTTCCGTCATGGTGGAACGCCCGGATGGATCATTTGACAATCTCTATCCTGATGGAAGCAGAGATGTAGCGACACGTGATAATGACGGCAATCTTGTTATTTCTTACGCAGATGGATCAAGCGAAGTTGTCACTAGGGAGGGTGACAGCACCTTTACTGACCCATTTGGAGTGGTAACAAGAGGCATTACAGATGAAACCGGAAGAGTCGTAGAGTCTTCTAGTGACGGCTGGTCATTAAGTACCTCAGCAGATGGGAAATCTGTCGTTATTACTGGACCAAATGGGGAAGTAGAAACTGCCATTATTGGTGAAGATGGTTCAGTGGTAAAAACTTTTGAAGATGGATCCACTGGACGTTATTTCCCAGAAACAGGACAGGTTAGTTACACCAGTGTCTCTGGGGAGACTTTCAATATGAGAGTAGATAAAAATGGAAACTTGGTGGCAACAGATGATTTCGGTTCAACTTATGAATACAACCCGAAAACAAATACCACAAACATTTTAGATGCTGACGGTAATGGGCAAACCAGTCAAAGGAATTCTGACGGAACTTACGAAGTAACTCTGGAAGACAATACAACTATTGAGTTTGATGCTTCAGGTGTTCCATTAGCTTTTGGGAATGAGGTTGCAGAAGATGCAGAATTCTTAGCAATTAATATTGCAAATCCATGTGCAACATGTGTGACTGAAGCGGTCTGGGATAAAGAAAACGCCATGCTGGAGCTTGATTTAGGTGGGAATGGCACCATTACAACACAGTTGAGCTCTGATGGGGTTGTCACCGTTGAAACTGAAGGAGGAAACCGAATTTACGACCCTTCGACTGGGGTTACCGGAGCAACAACAATAACTTTGGATGACGACGACTTCTTGCGAGTTATTGGAAGTAACGGTGGTACAACAAGCATCTCAGAAGATGGAACTTCCATAGAAATCGTTGACGCTAATGGAACACAAGCAACCGCTACCGAAAGTGATACCGGATATACGGTTGTGGTGGACGGAGTCGAATATGAATTCGCATTCGGATAAGAAATGAGAGAAGATTGAGATGAAAAATAAGACAATCTTTCTTTTTTCTGTATTGCTTTCTTTGTCGTTGGTGGCTTGTGGTGGAGGCGGTGAAGATGAAAGTGCCGACACTGTCGTGTCAAATACTGCTTCTTCTTCCTCCTCAGATTCCGCTGATGATGGAGAAGGAATTGAAGAACCAATTTCCACCTGTGTCTTGGCCGTCAACGCAGACTGCAGTGGAGCGAACTTTGCCGGACAAGACCTCGCTTCAGTTATTGCTCCAGGAGTCAACTTAAGTGGAGCCAACCTGACAGGCGCTATTCTTGACGGAGCCTTGATGGTTGGCGCAGATCTAACTGGAGCAGAATTAGGTGGAGCTTCCTTAGCGCACACCAATCTTGCTGCTGCAACACTTTCTCAAATCAACGCTCCTGGAGCAGTATTTTTCGAGACCAACCTGTCTCATGTAGACCTAACTCAAGCAGATCTAAGCACAGCAATATTTCTACAAGCGAACTTAAGGTCGGCTAACTTAACTGGATCGTTTATTGAAGGTCTAATTGATAGAAGAACTTTTAAATGTGCAACCATCTGGGCAGACGGTTCACTAGATAACACTAGTTGCCAGACAAGTAGCAGTTAAAAACTAAAACTACTTGCCAGTAAAGTTGCCCTTTCTGCGTTCTATAAATGATGCAATACCTTCAGCAGCATCCTCGCTAGAAGCCAGTTCTGCTTGTTTGGGGCCAAAAGCAGCAATAGAAGCAGCTTCACCTTCCATGGCATAAATTAACGAAGAAGCTTTTGTGGCTTGAACTGCCAAAGGCGCTCCTTCACAAATAATTTCAGCGATCTCTACTGCCCGATCAGTTTCAGTTCCTGCAGGAACAATCTCTTGAACCAGTCCAATCCGATAGGCCTCTTCAGAGTCAAATTCATCTGACGTCAACAAGTGATACATCGCATTACCCCAACCACCTCGTTCAACAAAACGTATGGTTGCCCCTCCAGTAGCGTGAATACCTCGAAGAGGTTCGAGTTGTGAGAAGCGGCAATTGTCAGCAGCAATCACGATGTCTCCAGCCAACATGAGTTCAATGCCAAGAGTGAAAGTTATTCCTTTAACAGCGGAAATAACTGGCTTTTTACAGCGTCTACCCAAAGCGGTTGGATCAGTTTTACCTTCGCCGCGACCCCTCTCATTATTTTTCATACGCTCAGAAAACTTTGGTAGATCTAATCCTGCAGTGAAATGATCTCCATGAGCAAATAAAACACCTACCCAAAGATCGTCGTCATTATCAAGCAAGGTGTAGGCATCGACTAATTGATCCATCATGTGAGGAGTGAACCCATTGAGTTTTGCTGGACGATTAATTCCCATAAGGAGAATTCGATCTTGTATTTCTGTTGTGATGTTTCCTTCGGCGTTATCCATAAAAAAGGTCTACAGCAGTAAAGGAGTTCTTGCCACGACGGGGGAGTTATTTAGCCTCTTCGACTTCCAGCAAAAACGACTTCAGATTAATTCCCCCCGCATAGCCACCTAGATTCCCATCACTACCTATTACTCGATGGCAAGGAATAAGTATCAGAAACGGATTTACCCCTAACGCAGAACCAACAGCTCTTGCTGCTTTCGGATTCTTTACCAAAGCCGCCAACTCACCGTACGAAAGAGTGGAACCGAAGGGAATAGCTAGACATGCGTTCCAAACGTTTTGTTGAAACGAGGTGCTACTACCAAAGTCAAAAATTAGACCCGAGTCGTCATGTTTTTTACCCCAAAGTGTTAAAGCCTTCAGTAATCTTTGCGGAAGAGAAGAAATTTTTTCACAACCAGCACCGGTAAAGTTTTTAGTTTTTTCACAGAACTGATCCAACGATGTTGTTTGAGTAAGAGCACTTCCAGTTATTCCTAATTCGTTGAAAGCAATAAACATGTTTCCAAATGGTGAAGAAAATTCAGCAACTTTATTCATCCGAGTTTTCAATCTCTTCGTTTAATCCCGTACGAACAATAACTAGTGGACAAGGACTGTGATGAGAGATCGATTGGCTTACTGATCCAAGTCTCAATCCAGAAAATCCTCCACGCCCTCTATTGCCGACAACCAGCAAATCCGCGTCTTTCGCTACTTTCAAAAGCACGTTAGCAGCACGACCTTTGACCAGGGTGCGACGTATCTCTATATCTGGATTATTGGCAGCAGCTAACGCGCTTTCGATAACTTCACTTTGTGTGTTTTCAACTTCATTCAACAAGTCAAAAGAATCAAGCGGAACATATCCCAGATCAGGTGAGGCGGGTACAAAAGTGGGGCCGTAAACAGTCACCACTTCTACTAATGAATTTCTTACTTCAGCTTCTTTTATTGCCCATATCAAAGCAGCACGAGCGTAACCGGAACCTTCAACCCCAACAACAATTCGATGTTTATCCATAGAAAACCCCTATCGATATTCTCTGTCTCAAATGGTAATACAGAAACACTCAGGTGTTAAGAGAGGGCGCCTTCAACTTTTTCAAGAGCTTGCTCTTCGTCGACATTCAAAGCGAAAGAGAGTTCCGATACAAGAACATTCAGAGCCTTTGTATACAAGGTTTTTTCACCAGCGGAAAGACCCTTTTCTGCTTCACGAAGAGCAAGATTTCTTACTACTTCAGCGACTTGGTATACGTCACCACTTTTCAACTTTTCTTGGTGATTCTTGAATCGCCGCGACCAATTTGATGGTTCACGAATATCTCTTCTTTCAAGAACTTCAAAGAGGTCAACAACATCTTCTTTGCTGATGGGCCAACGCATACCAACTTCTTCTACCTTGTCAACAGGAACGGAAAGAATCATCTCTCCATGAGCCATGCGAAGAATGAAATATTCGGTATTGGTGCCGAACACTTTTTTCTTTTCTTTTTTTTCGATTATTGCTGCACCATGATGTGGGTAAACAACTTTGTCGCCAGGTTTGAAAGTCAAGATTGCCTCCGAGACATTTTAAAGACGGTGTGAGGATACCGGATAAACGCGAAATTATGACGCAAGAGTTTGCTTATCCGCTAAGACTGGCTCTAGCAGCCCGACTTCGTTCCAATAAATGTTCCGGTACCCCATACGGATTACTAGACCCTCCTGAACCCTCATCAGATGATTCATCGCCCTCAGCAGCTTCAGATTCTAAGGCAGCTTCCTCTAACGAGTTTTCTCGATCAATTTTGAATTGAGGCCAGTCTTTCTCATGAGCGAGATCATCATGGTCTATAGAGCCGATAGTTATACCATTCTCAAAGTCAACCCAATATCTATTCCAAGTTATTCCATTGGCAAGCTTTACTTTTCCGGGGGTTCCTTCAGGAACGCCTTGAAGCTGATTCGCTGCTACGACTTTAGCGAAGCGCTTAAATGGCTTTTTTCTATCGAGGGTTTTAGTCATATCAATATCACTTTAGCGGACAGACAGAAGAAGAATCTAACTTCCCACAAGGACGGAATAGCTTTTTAGAAAGATCCATTTTTTTCCTCGTTAACCATATTCGTCACCTCTTCAACAACCGTCTCTAAAGAGATCTCAGTCTTTTGGTCAGTGGAACGATCGTTTACTTCCGCGATTCCATTCTCTAAGCCGCGCGGTCCGATCGTCACACGAAGAGGTATACCGATTAACTCTGAGTCAGCGAATTTCACACCAGGTCGTTCTTCTCTGTCATCAAGTAAAACATCAATACCAGCTTCAGTTAACGCTTTGTAAATGTTTTCGGCTAAATCAACTGAATCGGTGTGATCAGTTTTTAAGAGGGTTATTACAACTTCATAGGGAGCGATCGACATTGGCCATATCAAGCCATTTTCATCATGGTGAGTTTCCGCCACTGCTGCCATGGCACGCTCCACCCCAATTCCATACGACCCCATTGTTAAAGTTTGAGACTTGCCTTCAGAATCAAGAACAGTTGTCCCCATTGCTTCCGCATACCGTCTACCTAATTTGAAGATATGGCCAGCTTCGATGCAGCGGGTAATAGTTATAGGACCCCCACAGTCAACACAGGGTTCTCCCTCAAGAATTCCTCTCACATCCACCCACTTGTTTACGACGATATCTCTTTGAACATCGACTCCTAAATAGTGAACATCGTCGATATTGGCTCCTGTTGCCATGCCAGCACGACCCTGCAAGGCTAAGTCTGCGTAAATAGGAAGATTCTCTACTCCTACTGCTCCAAGGCTCCCTGGAGAAGCACCAAGAGCAGAGCGAATTTCTTCCCCTGTTGCGGGGCGAAGATCAGCGGCACCGGTAATATCAATAAATTTTTGCTCAAGAAAAGGATGATCCCCGCGTAACAGGATCAGTGTCAACTCACCATCAACGACGTACACGAGAGTCTTTATTTGATGTTCCGGTGGGTGACCCAACTCAGCTAGTCCAGCAATAGTACGAATATCTGGAGTAGGGAAAGATTCTGGTTCTTCGCTGCTTGAACGGTTTTCAATTGGAACAAGGGCGGCTGAAGCGCGTTCAACGTTCGCGCTGTACCCACAAGATGAACATCGTGCAACATCATCTTCTCCAGCCTCTGACTCAACCATAAATTCAACGGAAGCACTACCACCCATGGCCCCTGAAGAGGCTTCAACTGGAAAGGCATCAAGTCCTAGCCGTTTGAAAATTTGGGTGTAAGCATCGTGGTGAAGATCGAAAGAAGCATCAAGGCCCTCATCGTCCACATCAAAGGAGTAAGAGTCTTTCATTGCAAACTCTCGGACGCGAAGTAGTCCGGATTTTGGTCGAGGTTCGTCTCTGAATTTTGTTTGTATCTGATACCAAATCTGTGGCAGGTGACGGTAGGAGGTGATTTCAGTGCCGAGCGAAGCAAAAACTTCTTCGTGAGTCATCCCTAAGGCTTGGTCTGCTCCTTTACGGTCAACAAATCTGAACATCTCCTCTCCCATAGTTTCCCACCTGCCTGACTTTTGCCATAAATCAGCAGGATGCATCGCGGGAAGTAAAAATTCTTGCCCACCTATCGCATCCATTTCTTCACGAATAATGGCAGATACTTTTTTATGGATTTTCCATCCCAAAGGAAGGATTGAATAGTGGCCGGATTGAAGTTGACGAATAAAACCACCACGGACAAGAAGTTGATGACTTATGGCCTCGGCTTCAGCCGGAGCGTCACGCAAAGTTGGAATAAAAAGATTTGACCACCGCATACGAAAACTTTCGTCAAGTTGATTTATGGTTACTCTAACCTAGTAGAAATCATCGCAGGATGAATCCTGCTTATAAAATAGAGTTTGCAATAAAAATTAGCGATGGATAACTTCAGGATAAGGTCTAACAATAACTAGTTCAGAATGGCATTAAGGAAATAATGAGTGAACAAACTGCAGTAGAAGTAAGTGAAGAACTTTCCGCCTGGTTAGAAAAAAACTGGGATCCAGACATCACAGTGGCCGAATGGTGGGCACGACTTAACGAAGCACGGTGGAGTCATCCATCTCTTCCAGAAGAAGCTGGTGGCCGTGGATACAACCGTGAGCAAGCTACAGCGGTATCTGTTGGTCTTGCCGAAGCGAATGTTGTTGGCCCGCCGACTGGATTAGGGCATATGCTTGCGGCGCCTACTATTGCGGTTCACGGCTCAGAAGAACAAGTTGGTCGTCTAGTTCCAGAAATCCTTGATGGCTCCGTAGCGTGGTGTCAATTATTCTCGGAACCAAATGCTGGATCTGACCTAGCTGGATTGCAAGCTCGAGCAGTACGGGATGGAGATGAATGGGTAGTTAGCGGGCAGAAAGTTTGGACATCCGGTGGCCATATGGCGCAAAAAGGAATGCTTATCGCTCGGACAGATCCAGAGGCCCCCAAACATCAAGGAATTACTTATTTCGCCATTGAGATGGATCAACCAGGCATTGAAATTCGTCCTCTTAGAGAGATGACTGGACAAGCACTTTTTAATGAGGTTTTTCTTGATGAAGCCCGAGTATCAAATGACAATGTTATTGGTGGTCTTGGTAATGGATGGGCTGTAGCTAACAGCACACTCATGTTCGAAAGAGCAAGCCTTGGCGGAGGGGGTAAACAGCCGATCTCTGTAGCCCCTGGAAGCATCGCCGGACGCTTACAACAGTCAGTAGGTGACTTTACCAATCGAGTTAATCGTGGACCTGAAGGTGATGGGGGAAGAGGTATGAGTACCGATTCTCTTGTCCGATTAGCTAAAGAGACCGGCCGTAATGATGACGCAGTTGTTCGTCAAGAAATCGTACAACTACACATCTTGGCGGAAGTAAATAAACTCAATATGCGTAGAGCAAAAGCAGGGGGAAGCCGCACAGGCGCTGAAGGGAACCTAGCAAAACTTGCTATGAGCGAACTTGTTCGACGTAGTCGCGATGTTGGCAACAAGATCATTGGAGCAGATGGAATGTTGACAGGAAGCGATAGTTCCACTGGGGGATCGGTTCAGGAAGTAACAATGTTCTCACCTGCACCAGCAATCTATGGTGGCACGGATCAGGTTCAGCGAAACATTATCGGAGAAAGAGTCTTAGGCCTTTCGAAAGAACCAGGTCACCCTAAAGACACGCCGTTTAAGGACCTTCTGCAAAATTAGATCAGGAAGAAGTCACATGCGCTAAAAGTTTTTGGCGTACCAAGTCGGGCTCTTCAATCATGACCATATGACCGGTAGATGGAAAGTCCACGATTGTCTTTTCTGAAGAAATGGCGTCAATTAAAGGCTGTGCTGCTTTACGGGGAGTCATTTTGTCTTCAGACCCCAAAAGGAAAAGAATTGGACAGTCAATGTTTTCAGCGGACTCCACTGCTTCTTCGTAGCTTGAACAAGCTAAAAGGTCTACGCCAAGAACGCCTCTAGCCGTAGATTCAATTAGAGCCTGAGTTCCCCCTGTCATTGATAAACCAGGAGTGGGATTATTTCCGAGGTGATGCTTTGTTCCATGCCCCCAAGAAGTAATCAATTGAGCTGCTTTAACATCATTTGCATCTGCAGCTTCTTGTAACTCCGGATGTACTGGCATAGTGGCCCCAACTCCCAGGAGGCTCACTGAAGAAATTGAGTCTTTATGATTCCCAGCAGCATGTAGGGCAGTCAAAGCTCCCATGGAATGACCAACCAGATGAATCTTTTCCCCGAAGTGGTTTGATATTTCGGCTATCCAATCTGATAAGTCAGCAATACTTTCTAGAGCGGGACCCTCAGATTTACCATGATCTGGAAGGTCAATTGCTAAAGCCCTAAATCCGTGATGTGCAAGAAATCTTGTTTGCTGCGACCAGACGGTGCGGTCCATTCCAGCGCCATGAATTAAGACAACAATTGGATCGGAACGTCCCTCAAAGCCAACAGCACCTGTTGCACCGTGTACTTGTTTCCCATCTAAAGAAAAAAACATGAACTACCTATCTTTGAGAAGATCTAAGTGCTTTATCAAGATCACCACAAATATCTTCAGGGTCTTCAAGTCCTACAGACACACGAATGAGATCTTCACTTATTCCAGCATTTTCTAAATCTTCTATGCTCATTTGCTGATGAGTGGTAGATCCAGGATGGATAACCAGAGTTTTAGCATCACCTACATTTGCCAAATGTGAAGCCAACTTTACGCTTTCAATGAATTTTTTTCCTGCTTCTCTGCCGCCTTTTACACCGAAACTAAGAATTGCTCCTGTTCCTTTCGGATAGAGGCGTTTGGCTAAATCATGATCAGGATGACTGGGATGACTGGGGTGTTTTATCCATTCCACTGCGTCATGACCGTCAAGGAGCTCAATAACGTGCTGAGTGTTCTCTACGTGACGTGCCATACGAAGAGGTAAAGTTTCGACTCCCTGCAGCAGGTAAAAAGCGTTAGCGGGGCTCATACAAGCTCCAAAATCCTTTAAACCTTCAGCACGCGCACGCATAGAAAGAGCGGCAGGGCCAAACTCTTCAGTGAAAGTAATGTTGTGGTACCCCTCATAAGGCTCTGTAAGAGTAGGGAATTTTCCAGAAGCTTCCCAATCAAAGCGCCCACCATCAACGATGGTGCCACCTATAGCTACTCCGTGACCGCCTAAGAACTTTGTCACTGAATGCATGATGATGTCTGCGCCATGCTCTATCGGATTTATCAGATAGGGAGTAGAAAAAGTTGAATCAACGCAGAGGGGGAGACCCGCGGCGTGAGCTACATCAGAGACAGCTCCGATGTCTAGAACCTCTATACCCGGATTGCCTAAAGTCTCAGCGAAAATCAGACGTGTTTCTGGTCGGATAGCTTTTGCAAACTCTTCTGGATCCCGTGGGTCAACAAAAGTAGTAGTGATGCCAAACCGTGGAAGAGTGTGATTCATCAAAATGAAAGCCCCACCATAAATATTTCGACTCGCCACAATATGGTCACCTGTGTTTAGGAGAGTCGCGACTGCTAAATGCAAAGCGGCCATGCCGCTAGCGGTACAAACTGCACCAACTCCACCTTCTAACGAAGCGAGCCGTTCCTCTAATACCGCAACAGTAGGATTTGAAATTCGTGAATAAATATGACCGCTAGTTTCAAGATTATAAAGACCAGCAGCCTGGTCTACAGAGTCAAAAACGTATGACGTCGTTTGATGAATAGGTACAGCGCGGGACCCAGTGGATGGATCAGGATACTGTCCTGCATGCAAAGCACGAGTGTCAAAACGTCTAAATTCTGGTTCAACCATGTCTACAGACTAGAGCACTTAGAAGTAGGAAGGCTCACAATAAAAAAATATTAAAGAAATTTATGAAAAAACACCCAAGTTGTTCTTTCATATGAAACTATGAGCCATACGGGGAAGTTTTAAATCAGAGCTTTGAAAGGAATACAGCGGTGAAAGTAGGTTTCATAGGTTTAGGAAATGCAGGAGCGAAGTTAGCAGGAAGCCTTTTACGCAATGGAATAGATCTAACAGTTCGAGATTTAAACAAAGAAGCTGCTAAAGATTTATTAGATGGTGGTGCAGGTTGGGCTGAATCTCCTAAAGAAATGGCCGAAAAATGCGATCTTGTGATTACTTGCCTTCCCTCACCATCTATATGTGCGGAAGTGATGGAGGCCCCAGACGGGCTTATAGCTGGACTTTCATCAGGAAAAATTTGGTTGGAAATGTCAACTACTGATGAAGCAGAAGTGCGACGGATTGGTGCGTTAGTTGAAGAAGTAGGTGCCTTTCCGTTGGATTGTCCAGTTTCTGGAGGCTGTCATCGAGCGGCAACAGGAAATATTGCAATACTGGTGGGAGGAGACCGCCAAACGTTTGAACAGGCTTTACCTGTTCTTGGAGCTATGGGGCGTGAAATACTACACACGGGTGAAATTGGTTCTGCTTCAGTTCTTAAAGTGATGACCAATTTTCTGGCAACAGCTAATTTAGTGAGTTTATGTGAGGCGCTCACCACCACAGCAAAAGCTGGACTAGACCTAAACGTCGTATATGAAGCAATTCGGATTTCCTCTGGAAACTCTTTTGTTCATGAAACTGAAAGCCAAGTGATACTTAACGGCAGTCGCGACATCAATTTCACTATGGATTTAGTGTCAAAAGACATAGGAATATTCGACAAGATCGCTCAAGACTTAGAAGTACCTTTAGAACTATCTCCACTTCTGGTTGAAATATTCAAAGATGGAGAACAAAAATATGGATCTAGAGAGTGGTCATCAAATATTATTCGCCGCTTAGAAGACCAAACAGGAGTTCAAGTTTTAGCTCCCGGTTTCCCGGAACAGATGATTGATAGTGAAGAAGAGATTCTGGGATATGAAATAAAGTGCAATAAGTCGTCTTAACTCGGTAGATCTTCAGCATCTAAGCCATGAAGTTCAGCGAAAAACCGCAGGTTTGGCTCTAAGAGTTCAAAGACGGTGGCATCAGTTGGAGGGAGCTCTCCGTCATGTTGCTTTAGCCTCTCTACGCGTTCTCCCCACCGCATAACAATGGAACCCCAAGTAACGCCTCCACCGAAAGCAGAGAGCACAATCAAGTCGCCAGGGTTAATTTTACCAGCATCAAGGGCATCTGAAATGGCCATAGGTATAGAAGCAGCGCCAGTATTTCCGAGAGTATCAATGTTCATGAAGACTTTATTTTCATCAAGTTTGAGTAGACGAGTAGCAGCATCAACTATGCGTGCGTTTGCTTGATGAGGGATCACTACATCAATTTCTTCAGATTCAAAGCCTGCGGTCTCCAGTACACGAGTGACAGAGGCAGCGATTCCTTGAACAGCAATCTTGAATACCGCTTGACCTTCGAAATGGAGAGCCATCTCTTCGGCGAGAAGCGATTTGAAAACATTACCGTTTGTTCCCATTGATTTGAGAACCATTGTTTGACCCTTGCCTCCATCAGCGCCTATATCAACTGCGAGAACTCCAGCGTTTCCTTCGCTAGCCTCGTAAACAGCGGCACCTGCACCATCTCCGAATAAAACTGAAGTGGAGCGATCACGGTAATCCATTACTCCTGATAATTTTTCCGCCCCAATCACTAAAGCTTTTTTAACAAAACCAGATTCAATCATTCCAGCAGCATTCGCAGTTGCATAAATGAAACCCGAACAGGCAGCGTTCAAATCAAAGGCAGCAGAATTTATTGCACCTAAACGATCCTGAACCATGGCAGCAACACTTGGACAAATTAAATCTGGTGTGGTTGATGCAACTAAAATTAAATCCAACTCTTCTGGATCTAAACCTGCTGCCGCCAACGCACGTCGTCCAGCTAGTTCCGCAAGGTCTGTTCCATCAACATGTGAGATACGTCGACTCTTGATACCAGTGCGGTCAATGATCCACTGATCATCTGTATCGGAAAGCTTCTCAAGGTCTGCGTTCGTCAACTCAACTGGCGGGATGCATTTACCCCATCCAGTTATGACAGCTTTAGTTGACATGTGGCTCCTAACAGGTTCTTTTAAGACACTAGTTCTTAATTACTGACTCGTTGTAGCGAGAGTCAGAGAATCACAACAGACCGAAGGACTTCTCCTCGTTCCATTGCGTGGAAGGCTTCTTCAACGTCCTCTAAAGAGATAGTTTCTGAAACAAATTTTTCAAGGTTCAAACGCCCCTGAAGATAGAGATCTATCAGCATCGGGAAGTCTCTACTAGGGAGACAGTCTCCATACCATGAGGACTTAAGTGATCCGCCTCGCCCAAAAACTTCTTGTAAAGGGAGTTCAATTTTCATTTCTGGATTTGGAACTCCCACAAGTACGACCGTCCCAGCTAAATCTCTCGCGAAAAAAGATTGCTCATATGTTGAAGGTATCCCTACAGCATCTATGACAACGTCAGCTCCATTACCATCAGTGATTTGACGTATTGCTTCTATTGGGTCTTCTTTAGAAGAATCAATAGTATGAGTAGCTCCAAATTCTTTAGCCATTTCTAACTTTCGTTCATCAATGTCTACAGCAATGATTGTGTGCGCTCCAGCAAGATTTGATCCAGCTATCGCAGCATCACCAACTCCACCACATCCAAATACGGCTACAGAGTCGCCTCGGGTGACTTCCCCAGTATTAATCGCTGCTCCAAGACCCGCCATGACTCCACATCCGATTAACCCTGCAACCTCTGGCTTTGCTCGCGAATCGACTTTGGTGGCCTGTCCCGCTGCAACAAGTGTTTTTTCAGCGAAAGCACCAATTCCCAACGCTGCGGTCAAAGGGGCTCCATCAAGAGCCATTTTCTGTGTGGCGTTATGAGTATCAAAGCAATACCAAGGACGTCCACGTTTACAAGAACGACATTCCCCACAAACAGCTCGCCAGTTCAAGATAACGAAATCGCCAGGACTTACATTTACAACGCCTTCACCGACTTCCTCAACGATTCCAGCAGCTTCATGGCCCAAAAGAAAAGGAAACTCGTCGTTTATAGCTCCTTCTCGAAAATGTAGGTCAGTATGGCAAACCCCACAGGCTTTTACATCAACAAGAACTTCACCCGGGCCTGGATCAGGTATTTCAATTATTTCGACAGAAACAGGTTCCCCTTTAGATTTCGCTATAACACCTTTAACTGAATGCGGCATTTCCCCTCCTGTATTTACCAGTTATGACAACTTACACAAATAGTTAGACACGCACCATAGGCGGCGTTGTCACACCTCTATGTAATAGTGGGGGAGTAATCATAAAGAGGATTGGAGGGACATGGCCCTGAGAAGATCCGCCAACCACCCATTTTGGATTTGGTGGCAATGCCATGAACTATGAGGAGAAAAGCATGGATACAAAAGAATGTCCAAAATGTAAATCAAACCGGGTAGGCCTTACGTTTGCACTCGAATATGAAAAAAATGAAGACGGCACAGTGGTACTCACTAACCCTTACTTTTCGTGTGTGACTTGCGAACATCTATGGCAAGTCAAGCGAGTAATGGTTGTATCAAGATTTCCTAATCCTGAATACTTCAGTTGGAAGTTAAACGAAACTTTTGAACAATAAATTAAGTATTACTACTGCTCATAAACAGGGGTGATCATTGCTCGAGCCAATGTGTTTCCAAACATGTTGAATCCACAAATGGCAGCAGAGACATTCTCGTCAATAGGTAGAGCATCAACGTTTAAAGCATGTACAGCAAACATGTAACGATGCATCCCATGACCGGAAGGCGGAGCTGAACCTAGATAGCCGTAAAGACCAGCATCGTTCTTCAATTGTTTCGCCCCCATCGGCAGAAGTTCACCATCTTGAGACCCTGCATCAGCAACTAGTTCATTTATTTGAGCAGGTATGTCATAGACGACCCAATGCCAGAATCCGCTTCCAGTTGGCGCATCTGGATCAAAGCAAGTTACAGCATAACTTTTGGTGTCTTCTGGAGCGCCGGTCCAAGTGAGGTGAGGGGAGATGTCTTCTCCACCAGCACCAAAAATTCCAGACACCTGCGGAAGAGAAAACATTTCTCCATCGGAAACATCGTTGCTTTGAACTTCAAAGACCGGAACGCTTGGAAGAAAGTCGTAAGGGTTAGGGGATTGCGGCATGTTTGTTGCCTTTCATAAATGTTTACTTATATAAAACTAGTTTGGTGGAGCTGGCGGGAATCGAACCCGCGTCCGTCGAGAGGTCAACGCACACGTTACGACCATTCCCGAGAATATGACTTACGGTAGTCATTCCGCCGGGTCAGATAAGCCCTAAGGCTTTACCGTCAAGACTTTCCTTGAAGTCAGCGGTCTTTCTCGCCGTCAGCGGTCTCTCCCTGCGGTCCATCACTACTTCTGTTGCCGGGCTGTAGTGATCAGGCCCCGGGAATCATTACTGGTCCCAGTGACTCTTTACTGCCTAATAAAATTAGGCGGCAAGAGCGAGATCATCCGTATTGGCGTCTCTATTGATGCCCTGTTTTTAGAGTCTGAGCAACTCTGGTCGCATGAAACGTTCACAGCAATCGGCGTCGAAACCGATCAGCCCCGTAAACGAATGTTTATCAATTCGTTAGATTGTCAAATAACTAGGGTTCTCATGCTATCGCAACTCTATGACAAGTTTGAAGATTGGACTTTAGACATTTATTTCCTTAGGTAAAGCAACTTATTTTCAAATAGGCAATCGTTTTCAAGGGGCGATGACACTTTTGGTGAAACTTGATCTACGGTGGTATTAGTGAGTTTCGGTAAATAATCAAGTCTGTGGGGCAGTGATGCAAATAGGGAATAGAGGCCTTTATGTATTACTGACTCTTGGCGTTCTTGCAGCAGTATGGGCTATACCGTCATCTGTCGTTGGGGCAGAGACGGTTTTATCAGACGAAACGTCTTTACTTGAGATGACTACGAATGAAGATAGCTCGCTCTTAGGAGAGTTAAGCATTTCCGCGGAAGGCCAAGAACTACTGGCTTCTGGCTACACACCGGGTGAGGCTGCAACTAAAATTGCTAAAGAAGAACTCCTTGAAGACCCTTCTTTGTCTAGAAACCCGTTTGGATTGATCGTTCAATTTGAACATGCTTTAACGGATGAAGAAATCAACGAAGTATTGGCACCGATAGGTGGAGTTCTGGTAGGCAAAGCCGTGGCAGACGGATCAACCTACCTTATAGAGACCCTGTACGAACTTGAATCAGTCTTAACAGTTCTAGAGTCAGATTCACGTATAAAGAGCGCTGAGTTTGATGAAGTTCTCCAAATTTCAGACCTACCTAATGATCCAGACCTTGGTCAACTATGGGGGATGAACTCAACCTACGGTATTGATGCTCCCGGAGCCTGGGCTCAGACACTCGGTGACTCCTCGGTTGTTGTCGCAGTCATCGATACTGGAATAGACCTAGACCATCCTGATCTTGTGGACAATCTTTGGACTAATAGTGATGAAATCCCAGGTAATGGTATTGACGATGACAGCAACGGGTTCATCGACGACATTCACGGCTGGGATTTTGTTAATAACGATGGCAACCCTGATGATGACAATAACCATGGAACACATGTCGCTGGAACAATTGCAGCCTCAGCCAACTCTATAGGGGTAGTTGGAGTAGCTCCCGGAGTTCAAGTAATGGGATTAAAATTTCTTAATTCAAGTGGATCAGGAATGACGTCCCATGCCTTACAGGCGTTGCAATACGCAATTGACAACGGAGCCCTCATCTCAAATAATTCCTGGGGTGGCGGCGGTTTCAGCTCCGCAATGGAGACCTTACTTACACAAGCCGAAGCAGTGAATCATGTGTTTGTAGCGGCTGCAGGAAACGCTTCAACCAACATTGATTCATATCCGACGTATCCAGCTGCATATCAGAACTCAAATGTAATTTCAGTTGCCTCAATTAAATCAGATGGCTCACAGTCAAGTTTTTCAAATTACGGAACATCAAATGTGGATGTGGCGGCGCCAGGATCTGGAATTAGATCCACTATCACTGGAGGAGGGTATGCGAGCTTTAACGGAACATCGATGGCTTCCCCCCATGTCGCTGGAATTGTTGCATTGATGAGGTCTTTAGCGCCGACGGTATCAACAACTGATATAAAACGAATTCTCATTGAAACCTCAACGTGGGATTCCCGGCTTGAAAACGTTTCAGACTCGGAGGGAAGAGTTAGTGCTTCTGCGGCAGTATCAGCAGTTAATGGCTCCATTCCTTCTTTGAGCATTACTTCAAACGCGACAGTTGTGACAGAAGGAGACACCGTAGTCTTTTCCGCCACAGCCACAGATTCTTCAAATAATAATCTTTCTGGCCAAGTTGTATGGAAGATTGGAGATGCAGTTCAAACAACTGGAGCTACTTTCACTTACACTGCTTCGACTCCTGGTCAAGTTCGAGTAAGAGCACAGGTAACTGATTCATCTGGCACAGCATCCACATTCATAAACTTGACCGTCAACGAAATCGAACGTTCAATTACCGTCACGTCACCAAATGGTGGCGAAATATACGATCCAGGAGACACTAAACAAATTACTTGGAACCATGTAGGACCTACCGGCCCAGTTGATGTAACTGTGATTGAAAAACAAACAGTTTCCGGAGAGTTCCTTGGAGAATCAGCGTTACCTATTGTTGACCATACTGTTCTCACCATTCCACTAGATGTCACGTCTACTGCCGCAATTAGTTCACTATCGGTAGGTCTTCGTTTCAACCATACTTGGGACGCAGATCTACTCATAGAACTTGTTAATCCTTCTGGACAGACAATTCAGCTTGCAAATCATGTGGGAAATTCAGGTGATAATTTCGGTTCGGGAGCAGAAAGTTGCAGCGGGCAATTGACGGTGTTCGCCGACACGGCAGAAACTTCGATACTTTATGGATCCGCTCCTTTTGCTGGCACTTACAAACCTCAGCAGTTACTCAGCGCGTTCTCTGGACAAAACCCTGCTGGACAGTGGAAAATAAAGATCAATGATCAGTGGACTTATGATCAAGGGGAACTGTTTTGCGCTCAACTGACTTTTAATGGGACAAGTACAGCCGTGGCAGCTGATATCCCGGTAGCAAACGGAACAGTATCTTGGACCGTTCCGGCATCATTGGCTGGAAAAAATCTTATTGCCAGAGTAGATAGCGGCCTTGCTTTCGATGAATCCAACTCAGCATTTACTGTTAGTGGCGGAGGTAGCCCAGCTCCTACGACGACCACTACAACGACCACGACTACGCAACCCCCCATAGAGATAGAAGTTGTCTCACCAAACGGGGGAGAAATATATGAACACGATGCCTCAGTGCCTATCTCATGGACGGTTACAGGCCAAGAACCTTTAACAATTTTCGCTCATTCAGTAAATAAAGCACCAAAAGAATTGGGAAATAGCAGCCCGATAGAAGACCACCAAACTCTTCTAATACCCATTCAAATCCCCGATTCTGGAACGGTGAAAGAAGTCTCTCTTGGGTTAAGAGCAGATCATACGTGGATGTCTGACCTGACGGTCTCTCTTCGTCACCCTGATGGAACCACTGTGGTGCTCATGGATCGGGAAGGATCTAGCGGAGATAATTTTGGAACTGGCTCCAAGGATTGCTTAGGCCAAATGACAGTTTTTGACGATGATGCTCAAACGCCAGTAATAGATGGATCAGCGCCTTACCTCGGAAACTTTATTCCCGAAGAGATACTCTCAACATTTGAAGGGCTGGCTACAGCTGGAACTTGGTATATAGAAATCAAAGATTCGTTCGGCATGGATCAAGGGAATGTTTTCTGCGTGGATCTTGAAGTAGCAGGTAATGGGGTGCAGATAGCAGTCGATCAGACAGCGCCACTAAGCATCAGCGCTGCGACTTTCGGCTCCGGGTCTTATTTAGTTAGAGCAGCTACCAGTAACGGAGCAAGCGAAGACTTCTCAGACTCTTCCTTCACGATAAATCCAGCACCATTTGATGCCTCTGACTCTTTTCCTGCAGAAGAAGTTGAAGAATATGAAGTGACCGTCAATTATTCGCAAGAAGAAATGACTAATCTCACTGATTCAGCAAACTTTTTCAATATGAATGCAGAAGACTTTCAACTAACCGCTGTTGGGTTGCTTGCTTTCTTGCGGGCGTTACTCCCATCAGGTACGGGTGACTGGTCGCCCATTTGTACAGATTGTGGAGGATCTGAAGGTGTCACAACTCTCTATGTCGCTTCAGAAGGAACACAAAGTGCTCTTGAAAGTGTCGCTGGTTCTTCTATGACAGGAGCTCAAGCTCAACGCTTCTCAAGCTCAGTTCTGATCTTCTTAATAGCGATATTAAATGCACAGAGTTGATTTAAGCCTCTCGCTGCTTGCGACTTAAAGCTTTTTGCGTTTCCTTATCTGCATCTCGTTTAGCAATAGTTTGGCGTTTGTCATAGTCTGATTTCCCTCGCCCCAAAGCAACATTTATTTTGGCTTTACCGTTAGAGAAATAAAGAGAAAGTGGCACGAGAGTTAGACCATCTCGATTGAGGCGATGAAGGATTCGCTCAATTTCGTTGCGGTGAAGGAGTAATTTCTTAGGTCGATCTGGGTCATGAGCAAAATTTGGATTATTGCGATAAGGAGATATGTGAAGACCAATGATCCAAAGCTCGCGGTCTTCTTCGCGTCCAAAAGCTTCCGAAATTTGAACTTTTGACTCTCTGAGGGACTTCACTTCACTACCTGATAGAACCAGGCCTGCTTCCCAAGAGTCAAATAGCTCGTAGTTTCGTTTTGCTTGACGATTTGTTGCTATTACACGATCATTACTTTCAGACACATCTAAAGAGTACCTTCCAAAACCAAGTACTTTCTTGTCATTGCAATGGATATTAGATCTAAGATCCATTGAGTTGCTGAATCAATCCAGATGAGTCAAGGTAGATTGCCTAGAAGATTAAATGAATAAAAACACATGAGGAGTGCCCGTGCGACCTGATGGCCGACAAAATAATGAATTACGTCCGATGACATTCGAGCGAGACTTTACAGAAATGGCTCTCGGTTCTTGCCTTGTTTCATTTGGTCGCACTCGAGTCCTTTGTACCGCTTCAATGAATGATTCTGTACCACCTTGGTTACGTAATACTGGTAAAGGATGGGTAACCGCAGAATATGCAATGCTTCCTGGCTCCAGCAGCGAAAGAGTGCGGCGGAAAACTTCTGGAAGAAGTCAAGAAATCCAACGCCTGATCGGACGCTCATTACGGGCGATCGTTGATCTTAAAGCACTTGGTGAGAGAGAAATCACAGTTGATTGTGATGTTCTTCAAGCAGACGGAGGAACACGTACAGCATCAATATGTGGCGGTTATATAGCTTTACATGATGCATGCAGCAGACTTATTGCCGCTAACGAAATTGATATGAATCCTCTTTTAGACGAGTTGGGAGCTATCTCTGTAGGAATCATTGACGGTGAAGCTCGTCTTGACCTTCCCTATGTTGAAGATGCCGCAGCAGAAGTTGACTTCAATGTTGTTATGACCGGCTCTCAAGAATTCGTTGAGGTCCAAGGAACAGCCGAAGGCGCAACCTTTAATCGCGGTCAATTAGATGAACTCATAGGGCTTGCTTCAGCAGGAATTGATGAAATTATTCAGAATCAGAAAAAGTTATTAGCGGTTCCGCCACTTCCTAGAAATTAAAGATTGAACGTCATGCTCCCTGAGTTAGTAGTCGCTAGCGCTAACCCGGACAAAGTAAAAGAAATATCATCTGTTCTCGACGGCCTTGTGACTTTAATTCCTCGACCTGATCATGTACCAGACGTGGTTGAGGATGGAGACACTCTAGAAGACAATGCCAGACTGAAGGCCCAAGCTATTCTGAAAGCCACAGGAATAGCAGCACTGTCAGATGATACCGGCCTAAGTGTTGACGCACTAGGGGGAGAACCTGGTGTGCATTCAGCTCGGTATTCGGGCGAAAATGCTACTTATGAAGAAAACGTTGAGAAGTTACTTCAAAATCTTGCTGGGGTGCCGCCAAGACTGCGTACAGCCCGTTTCAAAACTGTAGCTATGGTCTGTTATCCCGATGGAAGTGAAATCATTGCTACAGGTGTTGTAGAAGGAACGATCTCAGAATCACGGAAAGGTGATGAAGGATTCGGTTATGACCCAGTCTTTGTCCCCTATGAAGGGGATGGCTCGTCGTTCGCAGAGATGGGAGAAGAGAAGCATAGTTTTTCTCATCGAGGACGCGCTCTCCGAAATCTGGTGGAGATGATCAATAGCTAGTTCGGGGAAATTTCTGAAGGGTCAAATGTGCGATTAACGAATCGATCAAATTCTGCGTCACTGACCGGTTCGGAGAAATGAAAACCTTGAGCGAAATTGCATTTCAGTTTATTTAAGTGGCTCAGCTGAGTTTCTGTTTCCACTCCTTCCGCAACAACTTCAAGGTCCAAACTGTGCGCTAAGGCAATAGTGCCATTCACTATGGCGGTGTCGTCATCGTTAGTGCCAAGTCCAGTCATGAAAGAACGATCTATTTTTAAGAAATTGATTGGAAATCTTTTTAGGTAGGCAAGTGAAGAGAAACCTGTTCCAAAGTCATCAAGTCCGATTTGAACTCCAATAGCAGTTAATTCTTCTAAAACTTTTTCTGTCACAGGATTAGCTGCGATAAGAGCACTTTCGGTGAATTCAAGAGCCACCAAAGACGAGTCAAGATCATTTGTTTGTAATGCGGATCTAATGACTTCTGGAAAAGCAGGATCAGATAGTTGTCGCGCAGAGACGTTGACTGCCATATTCAGAGGGCTTTTACTGGTTTTGTTCCATTTTCCTAGTCGGTTTAGCGCTATGCCGAGAACTTTACTTCCAAGGTCAGCGATAAGACCTGTATCTTCGGCAACGTCAATGAATTGATCAGGCAGCAGTAGATCACCGCTTTCTGCTCTGATTCGTGCAAGAGCTTCCGCCCCTACTACCGCTCCATCAGATATGCGTATAACAGGTTGAAAATAGACTTCAATGCGGTTCTCTTCTAAGGCCTGCCGTAACTCTTGCTCTACGCTGTGGCGTCGTACCGCTTGATCTCGAAGGTGATCATCAAAGATAGCAGCTTGGTCTCTTCCTCTTTCTTTAGCTCGGTAAAGGGCAGTGTCTGCATCACGGAGAAGATCAGCAGGCGTCTCTTGTCCATGAGCGAGAGCGATCCCAATACTGGTAGTTACAACAGTTGACTCTGAGCCGAGTTCCACCGGAGTGGATAATGATCGACGAATTCGTTCAGCAGCGACTAAAGCATCTGTGGTGCGCACCATGCCGCTAATTACGATAACGAATTCATCGCCGCCGAGTCGCGCGACTGTATCTCCTGGTCGCACAGTTTTTTCCAGTCTTCGAGAAACTTCTCTTAGTAGGTCATCTCCAGCGCCATGACCTAAAGAGTCGTTCACTACTTTGAAGTTGTCAAGATCTAAGAAGAGAACTCCGACCATGTGATCATGTCGTGATGAGCGATGTAAAGCATCCCGGAGTCGTTCTAGTAGAAGAGCTCGATTAGGCAGGCCAGTTAATTCATCATGAAAGGCGCGTTCTTCTAATTGGGTGGCTACTTCTACTCTTTCGGTAACATCTCGCGCATTAACTACTACGCCGGCCACTGCAGGATTTTCTAGAAGGTTGGTGGCTACTATCTCCATATGTAGCCAACTTCCATCGTCGTGGGAAATTCTTGCGTCAAAAGCAGGCGACATTCCGGGAGTATCGAGCATGTCTGGGACTTGCTCCGTTAGATCGGCACGATCTTCTGGGTGTACAAGCTCTATAACTGGAGTTCCTTCAAGTTGCAAAACATCTCGCCCGAGTACACGACCAACCGCGGGACTGGAGTAAATGATCTTTCCGTCGTTTCCGATCACAGCCACGAGATCAGAAGCATGTTCAACTAAGGCAGCCAACCTCACTTCGGATGCTTCAACTCGCCGTTGAGCAGCATGCAAATCACTTAAATCTCTTGCTACTAACGAAATAGCATCAATTTGTTGTTTTTCGGTGCGGTGGGCCACGAGAAGGGCAGACACAGGAACTTTTTTAGATGACCCAGCTTTACGAATGTTTAGTCTGAATTCACCCCGCCAGATATCTCGGGACCGAATTGAAGGGAGAGCAGTTGCCGCGAATTGAGCTTGAGACCAGCCATCTAAAAGATCTAAGAGTCTTGAGTCAACTATCCCCGGAGCTAACTCTTCAAGAGCGGCATTAGCCCATCTAACGTTACGTCCTAGTGGATCGAGGATGGCAACTAGATCTGGACTTGCTTCTAACACTCGTGTTAACTCTTGAGCTCGTAATGCTTCATCAAGTTGCCCAGTGACGTCAGTGAATGTGAGTAGCCCTCCATCTTCAATCGGTGTAACCGAAAGATCGATCCAGCAAGGGTTACCAGAAGTATCTCTTAGTCGCAATCGTCCTCGGAGCCCTTTCTGGTCAGCAATAGTTTTTGTAAGTTCTGATAAGAAGCCAGTTTTTCCACTTGGGTCCAAATGGTCTTGCCATCCTGTTCCTAAGGCATCAGCAATTTTTTGCCCGGTAATAGAACTCCAAGAATCGTTTATAGCTACACAGTGGAGAAGAGGATCAAGGAGAAACATTCCAGCAGGAGAAGAAGCAATAAGGTCGCTTAGATGGGCTCCCTGATTTGCTAGCTGGTGGTCGCTATCAACGGATATATCTTTTTTGTTCACGTGCGGACGGGGGGACTCGAACCCCCATGCCTTGCGGCGCCGGCTCCTAAGGCCGGTGCGTATGCCAATTTCGCCACGTCCGCAGGCTTTGAGCTAAAGACTTAAAACCTTTTTGCTGTTTGGTTAATGCATTTCTCCACGACGAACAATAACTTGATCAATAATGCCATAATCACGAGCCTCCTCGGCGGTGAACCAGCGGTCGCGGTCGCTGTCAGCTTCAATAGTTTCGACTTTTTGGCCTGTGTGTTCTGCTATACGTTCCTGAAGCATTTTTTTGGTGTAGGCCATTTGTTCAGCTTGGATAGCGATATCAGAGACTTGTCCGCGAACACCACCTAAGGGTTGATGCATCATGATTCGTGCATGGGGGAGTGCGTAGCGTTTACCAGGAGCACCGGCACAGAGTAAGAATTGCCCCATAGAGGCGCCGAGTCCCATGCAAATTGTTCCTACTTCAGGTCCGACAAATTGCATGGTGTCATAAATGGCCATTCCGGAAGTTACTGAACCTCCAGGAGAGTTGATGTATAGCCAAATGGGTTTTTCTGAATCTTGTGATTCGAGAAAAAGCATTTGTGCGCTGATGTAGTTAGCTACTTCATCGTTCACGTCAGTGCCAAGAACGATGATTCGATCTTTGAGGAGGCGGCTGAAAACATCAAAGCGGCCATCCATGGCTGCATCAATGTTTGAAGTGATCGTTGAGTTAGGTATTGAATGTTCAGTCATGTAAAGAAGGCTATCGCAATGTAGGCATAGGGCGCATACGTATTTCTAGGTTTAAATTCTTGCCTCTTCCGCTCTTTGTCTTAGATCAGCGGTTGCATGTGTTAATCCTTCAGGGGCGTTAAATAGAGCGCTTCCAGAAACGAAGACGTTGGCACCAGCCTTTGCTGCAGCAGCGATAGTTGATGGCCCTATTCCTCCGTCAACTTCAATGTCGCAATCGTACCCTTCAAGCATTTCAGCGATTCTTGCTACTTTCGATTCCATTTCAGCGATATAAGACTGTCCACCGAAGCCGGGATTAACTGTCATGACTAGAACCATGCCGAGAAGGTCGCGAACTTGGCTGATCGCTTCTGGAGGTGTGTGTGGATTAAGTGCGACTGCAGGAGTAGCTCCTAGATCAGCGATAGTTGCCAGAGTTCGATGTAGATGGGTACAGGCTTCAGCATGCACAAGAATGGTTGAACAGCCTGCTTCGATGTATCGGGGAATTAGGAGATCTGGGTCAACTACCATCAGATGCGCTTCGAAATCTATTGAGAGTAGTGGTCTGATTGAAGCCACAACATCGGGGCCTACCGTCAAGTTCGGAACAAACACGCCGTCCATAATGTCCCAATGGATCCGGTCAACTCCAGCTTCTTGGAGGGATAAACATTCTTCACCTAAGCGTGCGAAATCAGCAGGGAGAATGGATGGGGCGATAAGTATGGGTCTGCTCATAATATTGACTTTACTCCTTAGTTCTTGCAGGTTGGCGACGAAACCTAAGATGTTCCGGATAAGGGTAAAAATCTGGCAGCTGGTTGTTGGAAAGTTGTGTTTGAACACCTTTCCAAAAATCTGGAGAGAAAAGATCTCCGTGTACTGTTTTGAATCTTTCCCATATTTTCTTGTCTATGCCTGATGTAAAAGCCATAAAGGTTGGAAATTGTTCTGGAAACACATCCCCCGGTTCTACAGCGAACCAAGGTTGAGATCTCATTTCTTCTTCGTAGTTGTCTGTTTGGGGTGTTTCTCTGAAACGACAGTCTTCAAGTAGGCAAATCTCGTCATAATCGTAAAAAACTACACTCCCATGTCTCGTGACGCCGAAGTTCTTCGTGAAAAGGTCACCAGGCCAAATGTTTGCAGCAGCAAGGTCTTTGATAGCTGCACCCCAGTCAAGAGCAGCAGCTTCAGCCTTATCGGTAGACATTTCATTTAGGTAAAGGTTTAGAGGGTAAACCTGGCGTTCGGTGTACAAGTGAGATATCACTACTTGGTCTCCGACCAGACGAACGGTTTTGCTTGCTTGGGTTAATAATTCTTCAAGCATGTCAGGATCGAAACGATCTGCATCAAAAGAAAGATTCTCGAATTCTTGAGCATCAACCATTCGTCCCACACGGTCATGATGGTAAACCAGTTTGTAGCAGTCTTTTATAGCTTGGTGAGTTGTGTTTTTTGGGGGATCGAATCGATCTTTAATGACTTTAAAAACTACGTTGAAAGACACCAGAGTGAAGCAGGCCATGACCATCCCTGGGGTTCCTCTTGCTCGAATGAATTTGTCATTTGAATTTTGCATATTGCGGTAAAGGGCCCGATAAAGACTTGTTTTCCCATGCTGGTTGAAACCAAAAGCCGTATAGATCTCAGAAATTGATTTAAGTGGAAGCATGGATTTGATGAATCCCACAAGTTCAGAAGGTCGAGACCATTCCACGAAAAAATATGATCGAGTGAAGCTGAAGAGACGACTGGCTTGTGATTCGGTTAGAAGAACAGTGTCTATAGATAAACCACCTTCGTTGTGGATGATAGGAATGACGATCGGGGTGAGACGGTTCAGGTACCGGAGCCTCCCAACAAGGTACGCTCCTTTGTTTCGATAAAAAACAGGGCGCAGCATGTCTATGTTGTCTAAATCAAGATTGTCCCAAGCATCCAGTAAGAAAGCGTCAACTTTCGCTGCCACTTTTTTAGAATCGGATTCAAGGTCTATCCAAGGCACATCAAATTCGTAAGATTCTAGAATTGAACGGATAAGAGCAGCTGAGTCCCGAGTTCGAGTCCACGTAGAAAATAAGTTGGACTCTCCTTCGCTTCTAGGGAGGGTTGAAGCACCAAACCAACGAAGTTCGACGTCGTTGTCAATGCCGATTGTTGTGAAGATTCGCCTTGTCACTGAATTGAAGAAAGTTTCTGAGAGGTCAAGGTCTGATCTTCCAGATATTCGTCGCCGGTAATGGAGGCGGGCTGCCCGCCATAGTCCTCTTTGGTCAGGTAATGATTTAAGCGTCTCTTCGACGGAGGCGACAGTTGAATTTACTTCTTTGGTGTGGATTCCAAGTCGTTCAACTGCTTCCTGGTCTTGACTGGTCCACTCTTGATGAGCAAAGTGCTTACCGGCGCGACGAGTTATTTCTTGAAAAGACGTGATATATCTGACGTAACCATCATGAATAGTGTCGGCTATTCCGACAGCTATCTGATCAAAGTTTTTTGAACTTTCGTCACTCATATAACTTCCCGTCTATTCTTTTCCCTCTAAATAGGTATAACACTTTTTACACCACTAGCCTGCCCGAATATGAACACTCTCACAGATCTTAAAGACAGGTTTCCAGGATTATCCAATGGATGGGCACGATTTGATGGTCCAGCAGGAACTCAAGTAGTCGATACAGCGATAGAAGCTATGTCCGAATGGCAACGTAGCGGTAACAATGCAAACAGTCATGGTTTCTTTCCTGCTGCAGATGCATGTGATGCTTTGGTTGAACAAGTAAGTAACACCATGGGTCAACTTCTTGGCGCTAATCCAGAAGGCATGATTTTTGGCCCAAGCACAACAGCAAATTTAATGGCAGTAACAAGAGCAGTCGGTAAGACATTGTCGCCAGAGGACGAAATAATCTGTACCACTCTTGACCATTCGGCAAACGTTTCTCCTTGGCAAATCGCTGCTGAAGAGGCAGGGGCGCAGGTGTTAATGGCGGAAATGAATGGGGAAACAGGCCGTTTGCCCGTAGAAGCAGTAACTGATCTTCTAACTAATAAAACAAAATGGGTTGCAGTGTCAGGTGGTTCTAATGCAATAGGAACAATGCCTGATGTCGCCTCAATAGCTGAGGCAGCTCATGCAAACGGAACTCGAGTGGCGGTAGATGGCGTGCATCGAACTCCGCATGTCAAAGTAGACATAGGGGAGATTGGATGTGATGTCTATGCGACATCTTCTTACAAATGGTATGGGCCACATGCTGGAGTTCTCTGGATGGCCTCGGACCTTCTTGCTGATTTGCCGGCTTACAAGATTCGTCCCGCTCCATCTCAAGGAGCAGGACGATGGCAATATGGGACACCATCTTGGGAGACTCTCGCTGGTATAGAAGCTGCAGGAAAATTTCTTTTAGATATTGGTATGGAAAATGTAAGTTCACATGAACAGGAACGTTTCAAAAGACTTCTTTCGGGTCTTCACGAGATACCAAAAGCACGTGTTGTGGGGGTAACAGGTCCCGACGATGTTATTGATCGTGCACCCACCCTAATGTTCCTTGTGGAAGGTTTCTCTCCAGAAAATGTTGCAAAGCATTTGGCTGAGGCGAAAGTGGCGGTATGGGATGGGCATAACTATGCCGTAGATGCAATGGAGCCTTTGGGTTTACACCTAGAACAAGGAGCGGTCAGAGCAGGAATCACTGCTTATATAGATGATGAAGAAGTAGACCGACTTTTAGAAGCTGTTTCGTCTCTTTAAAATTAGCGAAAACACCAACCATGCTTTCACTGACCATAAGGTGAAGGCAGGTAAGAAGCAGAGAGGAGGTTCAACGTGGTTAAAAGACTTACTCAGTACAGTCACGGCGCTGGTTGAGGCTGCAAGTTCGCTCCGAGCGAACTGGCGCACGTTGTGCGTCGACTGACTCCAACAAGTAACCCAGACCTTCTAGTCGGAGCGGTTACCGGTGATGACGCTGCTGTTTGGCGCCTTGACGATGATCGCGCTTTGGTGGTCACCGCAGATTTCATTACTCCAGTTGTTGATGACCCGCGTATCTGGGGACAGGTAGCGGCAGTTAACGCTGTTTCAGATGTTTATGCAATGGGTGGTAAACCCCTTCTTGCGTTAAATCTGGTCGGATGGAACAGTTCAGAATTATCTACTGATCTTTTATCAGAGGTTCTTCTTGGAGCGCAAGATATTGCTGAACAAGCAGGATTTGCTATCGCTGGCGGCCATACAGTGGATGATCCTGAACCAAAATTCGGATTAGCAGTTGTCGGTGAAGCTAAACCTGGGAACCTTTTAACAAACGCAGACTTCAAAGTTGGGCAAAAACTACTTCTCAGCAAACCTTTAGGAGTAGGTGTCATTACTACAGCAATAAAAAATGACGCAGCATCTACTGAAGCGACACAAGCAGCGATGCAATCTATGGTTTTGTTGAATGAAAAAGCCTCTCAAATAGCTCTTAAATTTGGAGCGACAGGGGCTACCGATGTCACCGGCTTTGGATTATTAGGTCACCTAGGTAGGGCGGTAGAAGAATCTAAGGTCGGAGCGCAGATCACTACTAAAGAAGTTCTCTTTCTTCCGGAAACTCAAGAATTGGCTGAAGCGGGATTCGTACCGGGTGGGAGCCGCCGTAACCTCGAATGGTTAGATGATCGGTTGGAAAAAGGTAACTGCAGCGAAACCGATGTTTTATTGTTAGCAGACGCGCAAACCTCTGGAGGTTTACTCTTCGGGATTGATGATAGTAAAGCACAGGATGCTTTGGATGAGCTTGTCTCATCTGGCCACAGTGCGTCAATCATCGGTTCTGTGATAGATGAAGAAGGAAAGATAGTTCTTAGGTGACCCATCAGTTAAAGGGTTAAAACTCAAAGTATTGATTTGGAGAGAGTTATGGAAGAAGAGGGATGGGAGTCAGAACTTGAAGAACTCCGAACTCGCGAAACTTTCGCAGAAAGAATGGGTGGCGAAGAGAAAGTAGACCGCCAACGAGAACGCGGAAAACTAAATATCCGTGAACGCATCAGCAAACTCTTAGATAAAGACTCATTTCATGAAATAGGAAAAATTTCAGGTAGACCGACCTATGACGATGAAGGAAACTTAATAGACCTTCAGGCTGCAAATTTTATTTTTGGCCGCGGATCTATTGATGAACGACCAGTGGTGGTCGCCGGTGATGATTTCACCGTTCGCGGTGGAGCAGCAGATGCATCTATTCCGGCGAAACAAGTAGCTGCAGAGAGGATGGCAGGAGAGCTGCGACTTCCAATTATCCGCTTAGTCGATGGCACCGGCGGGGGAGGCTCTGTTAAATCTTTAGATTCTGATCCAAAGAAGAAGAAAGAAACGACTGGGGGACATGGAGGAGGTTCACGAACCTATGTGCCAGCCGTAGTTGGTTGGGAACACGCCATCACTAACCTCTCTACCGTTCCCGTAGTTTCACTTGCTCTTGGCCCAGTAGCCGGTCTTGGTGCCGCACGTATGGTGACAAGTCACTATTCGATAATGGTGAAAGAACTTTCTCAAATGTTTGTTGCTGGTCCGCCAGTAGTGAATCGATTAGGCGGAGAACAAGTAGATAAGGAAAGCCTTGGAGGCAGCCGGCTTCAAACTCGTAGTGGAGCTATTGATGACGAAGTTGGTTCTGAAGAAGAAGCATTTGAACAGTGCCGAAAATTTTTGTCCTACTTACCTTCTTCGGTTTATGAACTTCCGGCGCGTAGTTCAATAACTGATGATCCGGAACGTAGAGACGAAAACTTGTTGACTATTGTTCCTCGAGATCGCCGCAAAGTTTACAAAATGCGCACCATCATGGAATCTGTTCTAGATCAAGGTTCTTTTTTTGAAATGGGTAAAAACTATGGACGGTCAGTTATTACAGGGCTTGCACGTTTAGATGGATGGCCAGTGGCGGTAATGGCTGGAGACCCCATGCATTACGGCGGCAGTTGGACTGCTGATGCTTCTCAAAAGGTTGTACGTTTTGTGGACTTTGCAGAAACCTTCCATCTTCCGGTAGTTCATCTGGTAGAAAACCCTGGGTTTTTGATAGGAACAGAGGCTGAGAAAGCAGCCACAATTCGACACGGATCCCGAGCGATGGCAGCCGTTTTCCAAGCTTCAGTTCCTTGGTGTTCAATTTTGATTCGGAAAGTGTTTGGTGTCGCTGGGGCAGCCCACTCCGCCTCTGACCGTTTCCAGTACCGTTACGCATGGCCTTCAGGGGACTGGGGTTCACTTCCTGTCGAAGGAGGAGTCGAGGCGGCTTACCGTTCCGACTTAGAAGCTTCCGACGACCCCGAAGCATTACTTAAAGAGATTACTGAACGTTTAAACAAAGTAAGATCTCCATTCCGCACAGCAGAAGCATTCTATGTTGAAGAAATCATTGACCCGAGAGAAACCCGTCCTCTTCTTTGTGAGTTCGCTAATTTAGCTGCACCCCTAAGAACAGCAGGGCCGTCAAATATTAAATATCGTCCTTGATGATTAGGTGCCTTCAACTACTGCGACTACATCATCTTCGGAGACCTGATCACCTTCGGCAACAAATAATTCTGAAAGTTTCCCTGTTGTAGGTGATTCAACAGGTATTTCCATCTTCATGGCTTCCATGATCATGATGACGTCACTCTGGCTTACTTCGTCTCCTACTTGAAAGTTGATTTTCCAAACAGTTCCCGTGACCGGGGTTTCGACTTGAAAATGGCTCATTAAAGAAGTTGAGCATGTTTGAACATCAAGTGCCACGCTGGAAAAGTGTTTTGAAAGGTTTGTTCAACGAAGACAGAAGTGCGAAGATAACGGAATGGAATCACAAGAATCAGCGCCTTCTCTAGAAGGGGTGACGTGGCTCAGTTCAAATGAAGCAGCGAAGAGACTAGGTATAACCACTCGGACGCTGTATCGGCTCATAGACGAAGGTCTTCTTTCCGGATTCAGATTCGGTCGGGTTATACGACTTAAAGAAGAAGACGTAAACAAATACGCTGAAGAATCACGGATACAACCCGGAGACCTCAAACACCTGTATCAAGAATCTGAAATGCAGGAATAAATACTTCCTTACATCCTGTAGCAAACTTTAGTTCTTAAATATCTGCAATTTTCGAGACGACACGTTCTCCGAATTCAGCTAATTGCTCTTCCGTGTTATTTAGGAACATTAAAGACGGAACAATGACACGTGAAACCCCTTGTTCTTTCAGTTTCTCTGCGGCAGCAACCGGGTCTGACCCCATTATCTCACCACTTCCCCAAGTGACTTCTATTTCATTAGCGTCACGTCCGTGTTTCTCGGCAGATTCACGCACCAGACCTAGCATGTGCTCTAAGTCGCCTTTTCCAGGAAAGAATCCATTCCCGATACGACCAGCACGTCTTGCCGCAGCGTCACTGTGACCACCAATGGTTATAGGGACTGAACCGTTCAACGGTTTCGGATTCGAAGACACTCTGTCGAAAGAAACAAATTCGCCATCAAAAGAAACTTCGTTACCTCCCCAAAGTTCCCGCATCACAGCGACATATTCGTCGGTGCGTGCACCCCTGCGTTCCCAAGGCACACCAAGGGCTTCAAACTCTTCTTTAAGCCAGCCAACTCCGATACCGAGCTCAAAGCGGCCGCCGCTGAAAGAATCCAATGTTCCCACTTGTTTGGCTAGCACCAAAGGGTTACGTTCCGGAAGAATCATGATTCCAGTGCCGAGTCGTATAGAAGACGTATTAGCAGCCAACCAGGTAAGCCAAATAAGTGGATCAGTCAAGTCCGTATCGGGGGCCATCGCCATTTGACCACTGGGATCATAGGGGTATTTTGAGTCGTAACTTGAAGGATAAATAACGTGTTCAACGGTCCAGAGAGATTCAACACCTGCCTTTTCTGCAGCTTGTGCAAACTGAATACTTCCGTCGGGAGTACCGAAATTCAAAATGTTCGCAAATGCGATTCCAACTTTCATTTATTTCCTTTCCTAGATACGTACATACTGCCCCTAAATCAAGTAAGAAGCGAGTTGGGTAAAAGACTCCAAAGAACTTCCTAAAGATAGTTGTTTGACAGGATGAGTATTTCTCCTACAGCGATAGGATAAATCAAGTGTTCGGGAAATTAAATCGCTTTACTTCATCCTGTCTAGTAACGAGTGTTCGCAATGGCTAATTCAAATTTAGAAGGATTCACAGCAGATATTTCAGAGTCCTTCTCGGGACCTAACTGGTTAAGTGAAATCCGAAACGAAGCGTACTCTCAACTGGATCACGTAGAAGCCCCTAACACTGAAGAAGAAGTTTGGCGCTACTCCCGAGTAAACGAACTAAATTTAGGTGAACTCACACCTAGCTCTAACCGCCCAGAAAACTTCACCGCTTTACCTATAGACAGATTCTCATCATCTAGTGCAACTGTCGTTCTTCAAGATGGATGGATCTCAAACATCACCATCGAAAAAGAAGCCGAGGAAGATGGAGTCATTATCTGCCCAGTAGGAGATTTAGAAGACGGAGTGAAATATTTTGGAGCGGCATTAGAAAAACCTGTAGACCTCTTCGGATACTTAAATCGGGCTTTTGGACCAGAACCTCTTGTAGTTGTTGTCCCAAAAGGAAAAGTAGTAAAAGGCCCCATCGTGATAGTCAGTCTGACTGATACCAGCGAAGCTGTATTTCCGCGAATCATCATCCATTGTGAGGACAACTCCGAAGTGAAAGTAGTAGAGGTACAAACATCTTCAAATACAGAAGCAGTTATCTCACCCGTCTTAGAAGTTACAGTCGGGCAAGCCGCTCGATACAGTCACTGCGTAGTGCAAAACCTTGGGGCGAGAACTTGGCAATTCGCTCATCAGGCTGTAGACGCTGGCAAAGACGCGAGCGCCGAATTTTTTATAGCCGGTATCGGTGGAGAATATGCACGTACACGGACTGATTGCCGTTTAACCGGGCGGGGAGCATTCAGCAGAATTAACGCCGCCTATTTTGGTGAGGATGATCAAACAATGGACTTTCGAACTTTCCAAGATCACATCAGTTCAGATACAACCAGCGACTTGCTGTTCAAGGGAGCCCTAGGAGACTCTTCGCGCTCGATCTATAGCGGTTTGACAAAAATCCGTCCCGAAGCCTCCCGAATCCGGGCAAATCAAACCAACCGAAATATTAAGTTAGATCCAGAAGCTTGGGCAGAAAGCATTCCAAACTTGGAAATCGAAAACAACGATGTTGTCTGCAGTCACGCATCAACTGTTTCTCCAGTAGATGAAAATGAGTTGTTTTACATTGAAAGTCGCGGCGTGCCTACTCCAGTGGCAGAAAGACTCATATTGGAAGGTTTCTTTAATGAAATAATTTCTTCATTTCCAGTCGAAGAAGTATCTGCAATCCTCCAAGAAGCGATCGTGGGGAAATTGGATCGACGCACCCTCGATCAAAGTGAGCAACTACATGAATAAAATTCCTGTTTGCTCATTAGAGGAACTTTCCGGAGGCAAAACTCAAGTTATTGATGTAGAAGGAAAATCGGTGTTGGTTCTCCAACTTGGGGAAGAATACTTCGCTGTTGAATCTATTTGCAGTCACGCTGATGTCTCATTGGAAGATGGAGACGTTGACGAAAGTGACTACACCATTGAATGCCCGAAACATGGCAGCCTCTTTTCCATAAAAAATGGAGAAGCGCTCACTCTTCCAGCAACTAAACCATTGAAAACATGGGTGGCATCAACAGATGGAGAGAATGTGGTGATTGAACTATGACAAATTCTTCGTTGGTGATAAGCAACCTTCATGTTTCTGTATCTGGAAAGTCAATATTGAAAGGCTTCAATTTAGAGATTCTCCCTGGAGAAGTTCATGTTGTGATGGGCCCCAATGGCTCAGGAAAATCAACACTTTCTTACGCCTTGATGGGGCACCCAGATTATGAAGTAACTGAAGGCACAGTAACTCTTGATGGTAAGGACATGCTGGCTCTTCCTTCTTGGGAACGAGCCCAAGCTGGGTTGTTCTTATGTCTTCAGCATCCGATAGAGGTACCTGGAGTCACGTTGGAATCTGTTTTGACAGAGTCAGCACGAGCAGCAGGCCGTGAAACGTCAATGATCAGACAACAAATGATTGAAGAAGCTGAAAGTATTGGCTTTGAAGAGAAGTTTCTTGAACGTCCACTTAATGTTGATCTTTCTGGTGGTGAGAAGAAACGAAATGAAACGTTGCAACTTGGAGTATTGGGTGCTCGTTATGCCGTATTAGATGAAATTGATTCTGGATTAGACGTAGATGCTCTTGCCGCTGTTTCACAACGTATTCAAGGCTTCACTGATGAACAAAACTTAGGTGTCTTGGCTATTACTCATTTCAGTCGACTATTGGAAGTTCTTGAACCCGATAAAATACATATTCTAAATGATGGATGCATTCAACTAACTGGAGGCCCAGAACTCGTGAATCGATTAGAAGAAGAGGGTTATCAAGGTCTTTTAGGCACCTAAATCTTTGGTCTTATTTTTAGTCCAACTCTTCGAAACATTGTTCGAGAGTGTTCCAGCCTAGGGTCGCGCATTTGATACGTACAGGAAATTTTACAACGCCTTGAAGGGCTTGTAGGTCGCCAAGTCCGGTTGTTGATGATTCAGTTGTTTCTGACTCTCCTTCAAGGCTTTTTTCGTGAATAGACATCATTTGTTTGAAAGAATAAATAATGTCTTCAACCTCGCTTAAAGATTTTCCAGTGATCGCAGTGGTCATCATGGAAGCGGAAGATTGGCTAATTGAGCAGCCATTTCCATCGAATTTGATATCAACGATCAGTCCGTCCTCAACGTGGACATGCACTTTGACTTCATCGCCACAAAGTGGGTTAAAGCCTTCTGCCATTACTGCAGGGGGAGTTTCTAACTCTCCTTGATTCCTCGGATTCCGATAATGATCAAGAATTATTTCTCTATAAAGGTCTTCTAATCCAGACATAATTAAATCTTCATATAGTTTCTATTTATTGCGAAAAGAATTCACCAGTAGCGTCTAAAGCATCTGCAAGCGCATCAACATCAGCTTCGTCGTTGTAAAGGTAAAGTGACGCTCGTACTGTCGCACCTACACCAAGTAACTTCATCAATGGTTTAGCGCAATGGTGGCCCGCACGTACACAAATACCACGATCATCAAGAACCTGACTGACATCATGTGGATGAATGTCTTGATAAGCCATTGAGAAAACCCCTCCACGTACTGACACATCATCAGGCCCATGAATGACCAAGTCGTCACCTAAACGCTCCGTCAATGTTCGCAGAGCATAGCTAGTAAGAGTTTTTTCATGCTCTAAAACATTGCTCATACCGATCGATTCCAAATAGTCAATAGCGGCTCCAAGTCCCACAATTTCAGCAATGGGAGGAGTTCCAGCTTCAAACTTCCAAGGAATAGTGTTTACGGTAAAACCTTCTTGAGTTACATCAAGAATCATTTCTCCACCGCCGAGAAAAGGAGGCATTTGATCTAAAAGTTCTGAACGTCCCCACAACACACCGATACCAGTTGGCCCGCACATTTTGTGACCCGTAAAGGCAAGAAAATCACAGCCAAGTTCTTCAATATCTGTAGGACGATGAGGAACGTACTGGCTCGCGTCGACTAAACAAAGAGCGCCAACATCATGAGCAGCGTCTGCAAGTATTCGCACTGGGGGAATAGTTCCTAAAACATTGGAAGCACCAGACACCGCGACAAGTTTCACTCCTTCAAGCAAGCGATCAAGATCGGTAAGGTCAAATAAGCCTGATTCAGTCAGAGGAATCCAACGAACCTCAATTCCTTTGGATTCAGCCAGTTGATGCCAAGGAACAATGTTGGCGTGATGTTCAAGCGATGAGAGAAGAACAACGTCGCCTTCGCTGAGATTAGCTTCGCCCCAAGATCTTGCTACAAGATTTATGGACTCCGTAGCATTTTTTGTAAAAATTATTTCTTCAGAGCGCTCCGATTTTATGAAATCAGAGACTTTTTCTCTGGCGTTCTCCATTGCGGTGGTGGCTTTCTCTGCTAAACGATAAGCGCCACGATGAACATTCGCATTGATTTCTTGGTAGTAGCTATCAACTACATCAAGTACTTGCTGCGGCTTCTGAGAAGTAGCAGCAGTATCAAGGTAAATTAGCGAATCATTATTTTCCTCACGTGAAAGAAGTGGAAAATCTTTTTTTATAGCAGATACATCAAAACTCATGAAGTTGTTTCCGCCTTAAAGGCATCAAAACCTTCGGCTTCTAACTGAACAGCTAAGTCTGGGCCACCACTTTTAACAATTTTTCCATCCATTAAAACGTGAACAATGTCTGGCTGTAAATAATCAAGAAGGCGTTGATAATGAGTAATCGTCAAAACTCCTAACTCTTCACGCTCTCTTCGAACAGCAGTGACGCCATCAGCAACAGTTTGAAGGGCGTCAATGTCCAGACCTGAATCAGTTTCATCAAGGATTGCCATCTCAGGTTCAAGTATGGCCATCTGTAGAATCTCATTCCGTTTCTTCTCGCCACCAGAGAACCCTTCGTTGAGGTAGCGGTCAGCGAAAGAGGAATCCATTCCTAGTCGCTCCATCCATTCCATGATGGCAAGGCGTAGTTCAAGTACAGATAGGTCAATTCCTTTACGAGCAGAAAGAGCTTGGCGTAAGAAATTTATCACGGTCACCCCTGCGATCTCTTGTGGATATTGGAAAGCAAGAAACAGTCCAGATCTACCACGTTCATCAGAAGACCAGTCGTTTATGTCATCGCCTCGGAATTTGATAGTGCCCTCAGTTATTTCGTACTCAGGGCTCCCGAGAAGAACCGCAGCTAGGGTAGATTTTCCCGATCCATTAGGACCCATCAAAGCATGAAGTTCCCCAGGATTAACAACGAGATCAACGCCACGCAAAATGGGTTCACCTTCAAGCGTGGACGCATGAAGATTTTGTACTTCAAAGAGAGGTTTGCTTTTCCCAGCCACCCTTAAAGTCTATTAAGTCCAGCGGATTAACACTATGCAGATAGGGGAAATTAGATGATTACCATCCGCGTTCTATCCAAGTATCCAATAGGGGTTGTTCAGCACCAATTGTTGTGGCATCGCCGTGCCCAGGCAAAACATGCGTTTCAGGCGATAGAGAAGCAAATAAACGTCTATCAATAGAGTTGATGATTTGATCAAAATTGCCGCCATATTCACAAGTACCAGGCCCACCGGGGAAAAGAGTATCTCCGGAGAAAAGAATCGGTGACCCATCTAGAAGAAAACAGATAGATCCAGGTGTATGACCGGGAGTGGTTATTGTGTGAAGTCGCAATTTACCCACTTCAATAACGGATTCATCTTCAAGGAGATAGTCGTAACCGTCTAAAAGTGCAGCGTCCTCCGCAGTGACTCCAACTTCATACCCGGCATCCCGTACTGCTGGAACAGCACCAATATGATCCCAATGACCATGAGTCTCAAGCACAGTACGAACGTCTAACACTCGACACATTTCAAGAAGTTTGTCGTGCTCGTTGGCTGCATCTATAAGAACTGAATCTCCTGTCTCTCTACATCGAAGCACAAAGACATTGTTGTCTAGGTCACCAACCACGATTCTGTGAATTTCTGCCTGAGTGTCGCACCAATAAAGAGAAACTCCTGGAACTCCAGTGGAAACATGATCGGTGTGATTACAAGGATGAGAAGCTATTGAGGGTTCTAAAGAATCATTCATCTCTATATCATGACCGATTAGAAACAATTTGTCTTATCTTGCCGGTGTAGTCGTTTAGGTCCAAGGGCTGGTAGAACTTCTAGGTGGCAATTTAGCCAAATATAAATAAACATCTAGACAGGAGCGCGTCACGTGAACTTCGCCTTTAGCGAGGAGCAAGAACAACTTCGGGAATTTGTTCGTCAATTTCTTGACAACTATTCCGCCGAAGCAACAGTTCGTGAATTAATGGAAACCGAACAAGGTTACGACTCAGACACTTGGGCAATGATGGCCGAGCAGTTAGGACTGCAAAGTCTCATCATCCCAGAGGAACACGGCGGTCAAGGGTTCGGATATGTAGAACTTGTAGTCGTTATGGAAGAAATGGGACGAGCATTGCTTTGTGCTCCCTTTTTCTCAACAGTCGTCTTAGCGGCAAACACCTTGATCCATAGCGGAGACGAGGCTGCAGCTGCAGAAATACTTCCTGGGATCGCAAGTGGAGAAACTATCGCCACATTGGCTTTCACAGAAGAAAGTGGACGGTGGGATGAAGAAGGAATCACCATGGAAGCAACCGCTGACGGCGATTCATGGAATCTTTCTGGAACAAAGATGTATGTTCTGGATGGAAACACTGCCAATGTTGTACTCGTCGCTGCACGCACAAGCAACGGTGTATCACTTTTCAAGGTTGACGGTGACTCCTCTGGCCTTACTCGCACTGCACTAGCCACCATGGACTTAACACGGAAACAGAGTCGACTAGATTTCGACAATGTCTCTGCCACCATGGTAGGAACAGAAGGCGACGGATGGACTGTTCTTGAAACAGTGCTAAACCTCGCTGCAGTAGCTTTAGCAGCAGAACAAGTAGGTGGAGCACAAATGTGCCTAGACACCGCAGTTCAATATGCAAAAGACCGCGTACAATTTGGTCGCCCAATCGGTTCGTTCCAAGCAATAAAACACAAATGCGCAGACATGTTGCTTGAAGTTGAATCCGCTAAATCTGCCGCATATTACGCAGGATGGTGCGCTGCAGAGATGAACGACGAACTACCTTCAGTGGCTTCATTAGCTAAGGCATACTGCTCAGAAGCTTATTTCAACACCACTGCAGAAAATATTCAGATTCACGGAGGCATCGGCTTCACCTGGGAACATCCAGCGCATCTTTACTTTAAGAGGGCTAAGAGTTCAGAACTATTGTTCGGCGATCCGACCTACCACAGAGAACTTCTTGCACAACGCATCGGCATATAAGCCGATAAAGCCACATTTGGCTCAGATTAAATGATTTGGTTGTTTCTTCTTCTCGGAATTTTCCTTGTGGTAGCCATAGCATTCGCATGCATAGGTTTAACAACCAGGCGATTAGAACAAAACGCTTTTCCCGTTGTTTTTGAACTTGAAGATGCAGTCGATTGGATAGCGGAACAACTACCAGTTGAAGCAGCGTCTCAACTAACTCATGACGAAGTGGGAATAATTGCTCGATGGTGGCTTGAATACTTTGATCAAAATGGTTTAGCCACAAATCATGGACTGGAACTTGGTGATCAGGCTCTCTCTGACGAAACCATGGAAAAAGTCATAGAAATTGATGACGCCGTAGATTTTGTTGTCGAACGATCCTTAAACGAAGAGCAACCATTAGATTCAGTAGCAGTAGTAGTTGTCGTGGATTTACTTAGAATCTATCTGACAGAGATGGGTGCTATTACTGGTATGGCTGAGGAGGAACAATAAAAATGATAAATCGTTCCGCTCCAGTCTTTATTGCAGGACACAAAGGTCTAGTGGGCTCAGCCATAGTTAGACGCTTACTATTAGAAGGATTCACTAATCTCCTTACTGCCACTCGAGACGAACTTGACCTTCGGAGACAGTCATCTGTTGATGAATGGTTTGGTGAAAATAAACCTCAGTACGTCTTTTTAGCAGCTGGCACAGTAGGTGGCATTGGGGCTAATAGCAGTCGTCCAGCGGACTTCATTTACGATAATTTGATGATCCACGGGACTGTCGTGCATGCCAGTCATCAAATAGGCGTAGAAAAACTTCTTTACCTTGGTAGTTCATGCATTTATCCTCGACTAGCTAACCAACCCATGGGGGAAAGTGAACTACTTAGTGGGCAACTAGAGCCCACTAATGAAGCATATGCAATAGCAAAAATCGCGGGAATAAAGCTATGCGAAAGCTATCGACGCCAACACGGCTGCGACTTCATTTCTGCCATGCCCACAAACCTCTATGGGCCAGGAGACAACTTCGACCTTGAAGACAGTCACGTGTTACCTGCTTTGATACGGCGATTCCATGAAGCAAAAATTTCTGGTCAAGAAAACGTCGAAATTTGGGGCACAGGATCTGCTCATCGCGAATTTTTACATGTTGATGACTTAGCGGACGCCTGCTTATTTCTCATGGACAACTATTCAGACATAGAACACATCAATGTAGGCACAGGCGAAGACGGATCAATTGCCAGTCTCGCTGAAAGAATAAGGGACTTAGTGTGCCCCCAAGCAAACATTTCTTTTGACACATCTAAGCCAGATGGGATGCCACGAAAGGTTCTCGACATTTCTAAAATCAAAAATCTAGGGTGGGAGCCCCAGATTTCACTAACAGAAGGTTTAGCGGCTACTTACACCTGGTATTTGAACGCCTTAGAAGAAGGCGAAGCTCGCCTCTGAAACAAAGTTATTCCTGTTTCGATTTTCCTGCAGATTTTTGAGCTTTCTTCCACTCTCTAACACTTAACAAAGCCTCAGGACCGTCTATATCAGCGACCGAACGGGGAGTTTCATCGGCAAAAGGTCCGGCATGCTCAGCCCATCCCTCTGGAGCAACTCCCATTCGCTTTGCTAACAATGCGATAAATATCATTGTTTTTTCAGCACCGTATCCTGGGAGTTCGCGAATCCGTTTTGATAATTCTTCTCCAGAAATCCCTGTTTCCCAAAGTGCAGTAGGATCCCCGTCGTAAGAATCAACAAGATACTGACACATCTCTTGAATTCTTTTCCCCATCGAGGCGGGAAAACGATGGATCGCCGGTTTCTCACAACATAAAGAAATAAAAGATTCTGGATCGTATGCCGCTATTTCTGAAGCATCGAGATCTCCGAGGCGCTCAAAAAGCGTAGCGGGGCCACGAAAAGCCCACTCCATCGGAACTTGTTGGTCTAGTAACATCCCAATTAGCAAAGCGAGTGGATTGGAATTGAGCAGAAGATCTGAATCTGCGTCTCCAGTGATTGCAAGAGTTCCCTCAGGAAAAACGGTCATATGAATATCCTCACAACTTTCTCACGAATTGATGTCATGTGGCTGCTTAGTGCCAAGTTAATCCTAGGTCTATAAATGAGAAAGAGAAAATCTAATTTGCATTACCGCAAAGAAGAAAACGCAGATTACTGCTGATACGAACTAGGGTCTGAATCCATGAACCAAACCAATCAAGTGGTCTACACCGATGGCGCCTGCTCCGGTAACCCAGGTCCGGGCGGTTGGGCTTGGGTGATTCCAGATGGCGCATTTGCCGCCGGATTCGATTCGGAGACCACGAACCAACGTATGGAATTAACAGCAACATTAGAGGCAATAAAGAGCATTCACGGTCCACTTCTTGTTGTAAGCGATTCAACATATGTAGTGCATTGCTTCCGTGACCGCTGGTGGGAAGGTTGGATTCGTCGAGGATGGATCAATAGTCAGAAAAAAGCTGTAGCAAATCAAGATCTGTGGAAACCATTAGTTGATCTTTACCAACAACGAGGAGACATCGAGTTCAAATGGGTAAAAGGCCATTCTGGTGACCGCTGGAACGATGAAGCAGACCGTCTTGCAGTTGAAGCTGGAACTCGTCAAATCAATCTGGAAGGCTGAGAAGGTTCAGCCACTTAATAACTGATGCTTTTGGAGTCCTTGGAGTGGCAATTGCTACTAACACATTCTTTGGTGAATCAGATTGACTAGCTCTCATGGTCAGGTTAGGTCCACACATCTGAATTTCCGTATGGCTCTCTGCTCTTTCGTTAATGTTTAAAAACCCTTTAACGCGGACAACTCCCGAAGGACGACTTTTTTCCCATATGCCAATAGTTGCAAGGTCAACTGACAAAGGGAACTCAACCGTGGCAGAAACGTGATCCGTCGAAGAAGCATTCTTGTCTACTCCTATTTCCTCAAGTCCGAAAAGCATGGCGGCAGAAATTGGGCTCCGGAGAGTCATAGCTGAACTTTTATCTTTTAACCAATGTTCTACCCGATGAATCTCTTGGTCTTCTAGCAAGTCGCAACGTGATAATAAAAGGAGATCTGCAGCAGCTATCTGAGAACAAATAGTTTCTCCAACGTAGGAGTCTTCGCTCCGCTCCATAACTGTTGATGTGTCCACAAGAACCACCACTCCATCTAAAAAATAACCAGGGGTATGACCCCATTGAGCGATCTTACGAGGTTCGCCGACACCAGAGACTTCTACAACCACTCGATCAACTTCGTTGGATCTATCCTTGATCCGACTCAGTGTTTCAGCGAAACCATCAGCCAAAGAACAACAAATACAGCCATTTGTGAGACTAATGGTGTCACCGTCATGACTCAAAATGAGAGACTCGTCAATATTGATTTCACCGAAGTCGTTCACCACTATGGCTAAACGGCCAATTGTTGAATCAGATAAGAGGCTATTAATCAGGGTGGTTTTTCCTGCTCCGAGGTAGCCGCCGATCACGGTAAAAGGAAGAACTTTTTCAATCATGTATCTTCAGTTGGAAATATTTTTCCACCTAACATTGTTCCCCAGATAGGAACATTACGTAATTCATTAGGATCAACTTTGTAAGGATCATCTTCAAGGACCGCAAGGTCAGCAAATTTTCCAGGAGTGATAGATCCGATTTCACTATCCATCTTTAATTGGTATGCCGCACCCAAAGTGATTGCATGCAATGCTTCTTCAACGGAGATTTGTTCTTCAGCCCCTAAGACGAATCCAGAAGCAGTTTTTCGATTAATTGCTGCCCAGGCAACATGAAGAGAACCTAATGGAGTTACTGGAGCATCACAATGCATAGAAATAGGCACACCCGCATTAAGTGCAGTTCGGGCAGAATTCATACGAGCAGCTCTATCAGGGCCTACGGTTGACGCGATGTGTTGATCGCCCCAATACCAAGTGTGGTTAGAGAAGAGATTTACGCACATGTTGAGATCAGCAATCCTGTGGTATTGCTCTGGACTCGTAAGTTGACAATGCTGAATGGTGTATCGGTGGTCGGTTTGAGGAGATTCCGATAGGAGAATCTCAACAGATTCTAAAAAAACATCAACTGCTTCATCCCCATTGCAATGTACGTGTATAAGTAAACCATCTTCATGAAATGGTCGGAGAAGTTCGGTGAGTTGTTCAGGTGGGAAAACCCATATTCCATTTGGGCGGTCATTGAGGTAGCCGGGTGGTCGAAGCCGCGCAGTGTAACCTTGAATGGAACCATCAAGGACAACCTTTACTGCCCCTAATCTTAACTTTTCACTAGATTTCTCTCTCGCTGCTAACAAGTTCGTAGCTGTCGTTTGACTCATGGCTGGAGAGTCAAAGATGAATATTCGAGCAGGAAAGTCGTTATGGTCAACTACTTCTCGCCATTCGTCGATCGTGGTCTGACTAGTAGATGAGGGATTTCCAAGATCAGTTAGAGTGGTGACCCCCGCTTTATTAGCTAATCGCCCTAATGCCCATTTCGTCTCTTGGGCTTTCATACGGCCGAAGAAAGAACGAAAAGCTGAGCCAGCGAGTGACATAGCAGCAGGTTCTTGCAGTTCACCAACTGGGTTTCCCTCAGCGTCCTTAGGTATTCCTTCCATGGGAGTCGCTGCGTCAATCCCCTCTAAACGCATGAGTGCAGAGTTGACAGTGGCAAGATGTGCACTCGCATGTAAGACAAATATCGGGCGAGTTGAGGAAACTTGATCAAGGTGGCTTCCAATCAGACGTTCACCGGAGAAATAAATTGGATCTAAGCCCCAGGCCAACAGGGGTTCATTTGGGTCTTGAATAGCGTCATCAGCTACACGCAAACGATCAATAACATCACTTATATTCTTGCATCCTGGCCATTTTTTTCCGTCAGGGTCAGAACGATCGAAGAAACCACAATACGTGTGCAACCAAAGTCCAGAAGCCATCCCGTGGCTATGTGCTTCTACGAAACCAGGTAAAAGTATTTTGTCAGCAAAAGTATTATCAATTTCAAATTTAGTGGTCGATCGTATTTCGTCGAGGCTCCCTAGAGTCAAAAAACGTTCTCCTCTTACTGCAACTGCAGAAGCAGTTGGTTGAGAGGGATCCATAGTGTAAATAGCCGCAGCTGGATAGACGGTTGTAACTTCCACAGTCACACTCTAGTTCCTGCAGATCACTTAGATTTCAATTAAACCGTGACAATTTCTCCCTTTCGCGTCTAAAGTCAGAATTACCGAAGAGAGGAGGTGGTCCAGATTAGTAGCAAACATTATGGGACTTCGGAGGTGGGTGGCCGCTAGGCGGTTCTGGACCATCTGGCGAAATTCCGCCAGCCACCCTCAGATTTGGTTGTCAGTTTTGGTCCCACCTGACAAAAAAGCCATTCTGAGATATCCAGAAAAGTTCTAATAATTTGAACTCTGGGGATGCACTTTTGTGCATCCCCAGAATATTTTTTACAGACAAAGATCCAAACAATTAGAAGAGGTAACTCGTGATAGGAAGACAGGTAACCGACTCAGAGTGCTCTGCTTATGAAAGAGACGGAGTCGCTTATCTGCCAAATATCTTCGACTTACAATGGATCAATTTTTTAAGCGAAGCCTTTAAAGAAGCACTTATAAGTCCTGGGCCCCTTGCCGAGGAGTACACGCTAGAAGAAAAATCTGGACGGTTCTTTGCTGACCTGAACATGTGGCAACGATTGACGCCATTTAAGAAGTTTGTTTTTGAATCTCCTGCAGCAAATATTGCCGCTCAGATCATGAAATCTTCTCGAATCAATTTTTTATATGACCAAATGTTCGTTAAAGAACCAGAAACTGACGAAGAAACGCCATGGCATCAGGACCAACCTTATTGGGCTATTTCTGGATCTCAGGTGTGCTCAGTATGGCTCTCACTAGATCCCGTATCAAAAAATTCTGGATTGCGTTTTATTAAGGGAAGTCATCGATGGGAAGCCTATAATCCACACCATTTTTCTGACAATTCTCCATATCAAGGAACAGGTTTACCAGAACTACCAGAGATGGAAGATCTATTAACGAACCACGAAATAGCAAGCTGGGATGTTGAACCAGGGGATTGCCTAGTTTTCCAAGGAATGATTGTTCACGGCTCGTTCGGCAACCACAGCTCCAAGCACCCACGTCGAGCATTAGCTACCCGCTGGTGTGGAGATGATGTTCGCTATTTCCAAGGAGCAGGAGAGTTTGCTATTCCTACTTCTGACTCGGGACTCAACAACGGTGATTTCTTAGATTCTGAAATTTTCCCCCGCGTCTGCTAAGAGGAAGCAGCCTTCTTGGTGTGGCGCCAGATCAGCCACGCAAAAAGAAATTGGAAAGGGAGCCGTATGAAGTTCCTCAAACGAACATCTGGGGTGCCCTCAACGCGAACAGTTTTACCAAATTCATTAGTTTCAAAACCGACATCATTTACAAACATGTCAATATTCGCTGGATACACGGCAACTAAAAGAATAAGTAAACCCCACGCTGCTTGGCGTCTGCTCTTTTTAGGAATCAACGCTAAACCGAGAAGGATTTCAGCAGCACCAGACATAAGATTTGCGAAAGTTGGGTTGGGGAACCATCTCGGAACGATTGCTTCGAAAAAATCTTGATCAATGAAATGATAAACACCAACGGCCGCAAACGAGCCTCCAAGGAGGAAAGCTTCAATATCGCGTCGCATACTTTTATCTTGAAAAACTTTAGGAGGTTTCATCGGTTCTCTTTCTAGCGTTATTCAAATTTGGGTAAATACAAGTGGAATTTTTCCCAAAAATTTTATAACGATATTTAGCAACCAGTCTATAAAGCAGGTCTCGCAAAGGAAGAGGGATGATCCAAAGAAAAGGGAAAAGTACTGCATAATGCCAGCGCATAAAACGGAGACAATGAAGAACTGCCGTCGAACGAGAATAAATCTTCGGTCCGTGAAGGAAATAAACTGTGTCTAATTCCTGAAGGTTTTTTGGAAAAGATCGAATAAGGCGCTGACCTTCTTCACTTTCAATAGCTATGAAAGTAAGTTCTTTCCTTCGCTGAAGCCGTTTAGAAAGAAATATCGCTACCCGGTTACATAATGTGCATTCTCCATCAAGAAGAAGCGTGGACCCTGTTAACCCATCTACTTTTTGGATTTCTGTATTCTTTGGCACCATTCTGTTATACCGTCATTCTCCGCTATTCTGCAGATATGGATAAACCATCAGTTTTTTCTCACACCCGATTTCTTGGCGACAAGAGAACACAACAGGTCTACGACCTTGAAGAAGTTACAAACGAAGAAGATATGTCAATTATTCTTGATGAGTTGCTATCTGCTGAGACTTTCCTTTGTTTCAGTCCGGACACTCTCGCTGAAGCTCGAAATCGAGGATATCGACTTCGAGTAGTCTGACTAACTACCTGTCTGCTCTCGTATGAGGTTCAGGGCACTTCCTGCTTGAAACCATTCAATCTGGTCTTGAGAAAGAGAGTGTTTCATTGAAATATCAGTCACGGATCCATCTGAATGAGAAACTCGGATTTCAACAGGCATTCCGGGAGCCAAACCGGACAATCCAAGAATTGAAATACGATCATTCTCTCCTATGGAGTCGTAATCGGATGAATTAACAAAAGTTAAAGCAAGCACTCCCTGTTTTTTCAAATTCGTTTCATGGATACGAGCGAAAGAACGTGCTAATACTGCTTTCGCTCCACGGAAACGAGGCTCCATAGCAGCATGTTCCCTTGATGAACCTTCACCCATATTTTCATCACCGATAGCAACCCAAGCGATGCCTGCTTCGTGGTAGCGCTTAGCAATTTCAGGGTAGGGGCGGTGCTCTCCATCAGTTACATCCAGTCCGACTCCCACCTCACCAGAAAATGCGTTGACAGCACCCATATACAGATTTCCAGAAATGTTTTCGAGGTGACCACGATAAGTCAACCAGGGTCCTGCCATCGAAATATGATCAGTGGTGCACTTGCCTTGTGCTTTTAACAGGATAGGCATGTCAATAAAATCTTCTCCGTTCCAAGCTTCGAAAGGAGTTAGGACTTGAAGGCGTTCACTTGAAGGAGATACAACCACCTCAATGTTGGAGCCATCTTCTGGAGGTGCCTGAAAAGTATCCTCTCCTGGATCAAATCCATCTGCAGGTAATTCAATGCCGTCTCCCACAAATAGACGAACTTCTTCTCCTTGATCGTTTATTAGCGTGTCTTGGGCTGGGTCAAAATCAAGACGCCCTGCCAAAGTCAGGGCGATCACAGTTTCTGGAGAGGTGACAAAAGCATGGGTGGTTGCGTAACCGTCGTTTCGTTTTGGAAAGTTTCGGTTGTAACTCGTAACAATTGAATTTGGTACACCATCATCCATATCCTGCCTATCCCATTGTCCGATACAAGGACCACAAGCATTAGCAAGAACAGTGGCACCTAACGCTTCAAAGTCTGCAAGTAACCCGTCTCTTTCAATGGTGGCTCTAACTTGTTCAGATCCAGGTGTAACTAGTAGAGGGATCTTTGCGGTAAGTCCTTTGTTGGCTGCGTCACGTGCAATTGAAGCTGCTCGGGTTATGTCCTCATAGGAAGAATTAGTACAAGACCCAATTAATCCTGCACTTACTTCAATTGGCCATCCGTTAGCTTTGGCTTCTTCACCTAATTCTGACACTGGTCTAGCCAGATCAGGAGTGTGGGGTCCGTTGATATGCGGAGACAAGGTTGAGAGGTCAATTTCAATAACTTGATCAAAAAAATCTGAGGGATTGGATTCAACTTCACTGTCAGCTCTTAAATGTTCAGCTACGTTGTTGGCTGCATCAGCTGTCTCTTCTCTGCCAGTTGCTTTCAAATAACGGGCGATAGCTTCATCGTAAGCGAACAGAGAAGTCGTAGCTCCGATTTCGGCCCCCATGTTACATATGGTGGCTTTACCAGTAGCAGAAAGGCTTCTTGCGCCGGGGCCAAAATATTCAACAATCGCTCCAGTTCCGCCTTTTACCGTCAATATTTCTGCAACTTTTAGAATCACATCTTTAGGGGCAGCCCAGCCGTCAAGCTCTCCTGTTAGGTGAACGCCAATTAATTTAGGCCATTTTGCATTCCAAGGAAACCCGGTCATGACATCCACTGCGTCAGCACCGCCAACTCCGATTGCGATCATTCCTAATCCGCCAGCATTTGGAGTATGGCTATCTGTTCCTATCATCATTCCACCAGGAAAGGCGTATTGTTCAAGAACAACTTGATGAATTATTCCGGACCCAGGTTTCCAGAACCCTGCTCCGTAGCGAGCACAAACAGACTCAAGGAATGAATAAACTTCCTCGTTTCCATCTACTGCAGTCAGAAGATCTGTTTTGCCATCGATCTTTGCTTGAATCAGATGATCACAATGAGTGGTTGTTGGTACCTGAACTTCATTTAATTCTGCGGTCATGAATTGAAGCCAAGCCATTTGCGCAGTGGCATCTTGCATGGCTACACGATCAGGTCTCATGTCAACGTATGAGACCCCACGTTCTAAATCGGTATTCTCTGGGTCATCAAGATGGTTTATAAGTACTTTTTCTGCGAGAGTAAGAGGTCGCCCTAACGTGTCTCTTCCTTTTTGGATGCGAGTTTCTAGAGAGGAATAAACTTTATTTATAAGTTCTATTGGAGTGGATGCAGCTACTGTCATATTTTCAAGTATCTAGGAAGTTTTTATATTTAATTGGGTATTGAAGCCAAAAAATTGACTTTTTTCTATTATTTCATAAAGTTCTCAATATTTCGCCAATGCACTTCTTATTGCCCGCCATTACAGACCCCCTAACGTGACTGCTAAGTTTCGGCAATGGGCATAGTTGATGAAGACATAAGGAGAGTTCGTGACCAGACGGACATCGTCCAAATCATCAATCAGCATACGCAACTAAGAAAAGTTGGTACTCGTTGGCAGGGTTTGTGTCCCTTTCATGATGAAAATACACCTTCTTTTTCAGTTAATTATGAACTTGGTGTCTACTACTGCTTTGGATGCCGTGCCAGTGGAGACGCAATTACGTTTGTCAGAGAAAAAGAAAATCTTGATTTTGCTGGGGCAGTTGAACATTTAGCAGCAAAAGCAAATATCTCGCTTAGATATACAGATAAAGACGAGAATGAGAGTAGAAGTCGTCGGAAAGATCTCCTTAATCTTGTGCAGAAGGCCGTTGATTTTTATCATGACTGTCTCCTTAATCATCCTCAAGCCCGTCCAGCTCGCGAATATTTGAAGTCGCGTGGATACGACGGCAAAATTGCCAAGCAGTTTTCTCTGGGTTGGGCGCCAGCTGAGTGGGATGATTTAGCCAAACACTTAAAGGTTTCTGTAGAAGATCTCCAAGACGCGGGGCTAGGCGGGTTGAACCGTTATGGCAAGCAGTACGACTTTTTTCGGGATCGTATAATGTTTCCGATATTCAATGAAAGGGGAGAGCCCCTCGGATTTGGAGGACGTCAACTTCCAGAGGGTGAAGGTCCAAAATATAAAAATACTTCTGATGGGGCAAAGGTTTATTCCAAGAGCGAGGTCCTTTACGGCCTTAATTGGGCAAAAACTGAAGCAGGCAAGTTAAGCGAAATAGTTGTGTGTGAAGGCTATACAGATGTAATTGGTGCGCATTTGGCTGGGGTGAAACGAGCAGTAGCAACTTGTGGTACAGCGATGACTGAGAAGCATGCAAGAAAACTTAGACGCTTCGCTCCAAGAATTGTTTTAGCGTTTGATGCAGATAATGCTGGGCAAGCTGCTGCGGAAAGAGTGTATGGGTGGGAGGAAGAATTTGGTTTGGAATTCGCCATAGCAAACCTTCCAGAGGGTTTAGACCCGGGTGAGTTGTCTAAAGATGATCCCGCAGCTCTTCGTCGATCCATTGAAGAAGCAAAACCGTTCCTCCAATTTCTTGTTGACCGAGAGTTAAAACGTGGAGATCTTTCTACTCCTGAACATCAGGTGCATACCGCTGAAGAGGCGGCACGCCTAGTTACTGAACATCCAAATCCTATGGTGAGAGACTCGTACGTTATTCAAATTGCGGATACTTGCCGCGTCAATCCTGAAGAGCTTCGTCGTCGTATGCAAACTCTTGCTCCAAGAACACCCTCGAGGCAAAGAAATAATGAAGAAGAAATAGTTCAAGAAGAGATACTTGAAATAGAAATCGCAGAAGTCGAAAGACAGGCTTTAGAAATCCTTCTCCACAGACGTGAAGAAATAGCAGATTATTTGTTGCCAGTTTTATTTATTACAGGAGTCGCTCGAGAAGCATATGCAGCTGTTGAAGGCGCTGATGGAGACTTTCATGCAGCTCTTGAGGCATCTAAAGAAAATGTGTCTTCTGTATTGGTTGAAATTGTGGCAAGCGAAGCCACTGAAGAGGATTCGCTAGGAGTGGTATCTCGGTTGCTAGCGCTAACTGCGGAAAGGAAAGCAGGAGAATTTTCTGCGATTGCAAAAAGCGAAGACAATGTAGATCCTGATCTTTTAAACGACATTAATTATTTGCTCAGCCAAGTAGCAGAGCTTAGAGAAGTTCCAGAAGACATTGAATCTTTAAAACCGCTTCTTGAATGGTTTAGGGGTGCGACAACTTGAAACTAGATGACGATTCTGAGGCATCATCTCGTCGAAGGGTTAAACGTCGACGCAGTAAAAGACAGTTTTCACGAAAAACAGGAACTTCAGATTCCACTCTTCTTTACTTGAACGAAATTGGCGAGGCGCCACTACTAACTGGCTCCGAAGAAGCTGTCTTAGCTAGAGAGATTCATGAAGGAATGGAAGCGGAAGCACAACTCGCAGAACTTTATGCAACTGAAGAGTTAGTGGGTTTTGAAAGCGAAGAGATATCAGCGCTTGAAGAGCTCAAGAGTAGAGGAGAGTACGCACGAGATCAGTTAACTCGAGCAAACCTCCGACTGGTTGTTTCAATAGCAAAGAAATATTCAAACAATCGATTACCTCTTTTAGATTTAGTCCAAGAGGGAAACATGGGACTAATGAGGGCGGTTGAAAAATTTGATGGAAGTAAAGGGTATAGATTCTCCACTTATGCGACTTGGTGGATCCAACAGAGCGTTAGTCGCGCAGTATCTAATCAAGCCCACACGATAAAGATTCCGATACACACAATTGAAGCAATGAACAAGGTGATTCGAGTTCAACGAGAACTTGAGAAAGAACTTGGGAAAAAACCTAGCAATGCAGAAATTTCAGAACGGGTCGGGATGGATTTAGAAAAAGTTGAAGAACTCATTCAACTAAAATTGAACCAAGGAACGCTCTCCCTAGATCTTCCAATGGGTGATGACAACGGCTTCAACCTTTCTGAGGTCTTGTCGGATTCCAATGATGAAGGCCCTGAGTCGGCAGCTATCAAACAACTACTTAAAAGCGCAATATCTGAAACCCTTGATGGTCTCGAGGAACGTGAAAGAGAAATTGTCAAAATGCGGTTTGGGCTTGATGGTGAGCACCCTAAAACTCTCGATGAAATAGGTGTTCATTTTGGAGTAAGCCGAGAAAGGATTCGTCAGGTTGAAATACGCATCCTCGGTAAGTTGCGTTATCGGAGTGACCTGAAATCCTTAATTGAGTTCATGAACTAGTTTCGTGCTGTGGTTATCTCCGCGCTGGACGCCATGTTAAGCGTGAACCTAGAAGATGCCCGACGGGAGAAGTGCCAATAAGTACGATGAGGAAAACCGTGAATGCTTCAAGGTTTGACCAGGTTATAAGAGCATTTATGAGTATCAAGCGTCCGAAGAGAATAATCCCTAAGGCAATCTGAACTCCAACGAGACGGCGAAATCGATCTACAAAATTGCGAGGCGGCCGGCCAGCAAAAGTCCACAAATCGAGCAAAAGAATAGTGAAAAAAATACCTACCTCGCCTGATAGCAACGCAGACCGAGTGAGATTCCATCCCAGCCCATCAAAGATCCAAAAGAAGAAAGCAGCATCAATTACTAATGCCATGAAAGAAACACCGAAGTAACGTACCAATGCTTGGCTGCGCAACGGATCAACTCGAAGTCTCAGCAAATGCCTTAAATAATCAAGGTAATGGATAGCTCGAACTTTTGAGCTTCCACTTTCCCGCAATTGGAAGTAATAGGGAAATTCAGCAACGTTAGTTACATTCCCACGCGCCAATACTTCAAGAAGAATCTTGTACCCGACAGGTTGAAGATCGCAGTCGGCGATTGCTTTCCTGTCAACAAGAAAATAGCCACTCATAGGATCTGTTACTTGACCGACGGTTCCAGGAAGAAGTAGGACCCCAAGAGCTTGAGCTCCTTTAGAAAGAAGTTGGCGCATCTTTGACCAATTTGGAACCCCGCCTCCAGGAAGATGGCGGCTTGCAACAACTACATCAACTCCTTCATCAAATTTAGAGAGAAGGTCAGAAAGGATTTCTGTTGGATGCTGCCCATCACCATCGATCACCCCGAGGTACTTTCCTTCAGCGTGAGCCCAACCGCAAACCACGGCAGTAGCAAGACCTGAATTCCCAACCCGTCTGATTACTTTTAAAGAAGGAATCTCATCAATCAGATCTTTTGCTATTTCCCATGTTTTATCAGGACTGTCGTCATCAACGATTATGAGTTCATGGGAGATGCCTTCTTCAGTAAGTTGGGAATAGAGTCGACGTATAAGCGGGGTGATGTTTTCTGCTTCGTTAAAAGTTGGAATCACCAGACTCAGAATGACATCGGGACGCGAACCAGAACCAATCTTCTTAGAAGAATTTCTTTCAACATAAATAAATGATTCAGCGCTCATTAAAAACAAATCTAGTCTGTTGTTGGCAGAGAACTTAATTTCAACAATTAAATAAGAGAGATTTGGTTCTTGTCAGGCACCTGATCGTGGTATCCTTCGTTCGTTATTCCGGGGTAGCTCAGCTGGCAGAGCGTCGGACTGTTAATCCGCAGGTCGTGGGTTCGATCCCCACCCCCGGAGCCATAGAAAAATAGTTGAAGGTCGGCCCCTAGGGCCGATCTTCTGCTTTCGTATCTCAGATGGTATTCTTGACCAAATAATATTCTTGAACTGGAAGCGCTAATGGAAAAAACTGAACAAATAGCTCAGATAAAGACTTTGATGGCTCGCTTAGATTCGGATATCAATGTTGATGCAGGAGGCTTCCGTTATAACCCAACTAGCGTCTATGTTGATCCAGAGTTAGCTGAAAAAGAAAGCAAAACTTTTTTCCAAGGCCACCCTCAACTTGTCGGACTTTCAGGAGATCTCCCAACGTCCAATTCTTTCTTAACAATCAACGACTTAAAAACACCTATCCTTGCGACTCGTGATTCAGACGGAAATTTTCGAGCTTTCGTTAACTCTTGTTCACACAGGGGAGTGGTGCTTGAAGAAGAAGAACGCGGAGAGACTCGACGGTTTACTTGCCAATTCCATCGTTGGACTTATAGCAATGAAGGAGCTCTCGTTGGTATACCTAAAAGTGAGCATTTTGGAGATTTAGACACCAATTGCTTTGGTTTGATCGAGCTACCTTCAGAGGAACGACATGGGCTTTTATGGGTTCACCCTGACCCAGAAGGTGTTATAAATCTTGAAGAACAACTCGGGAAAGACCTAGATGCCGAATTAGGGTCATGGAATCTTGGAGAACTTCAGCATCTAACTCAAGACACCTATGCGGTTGATTGTAATTGGAAACTCGCTATGGATACTTTTGGCGAAACGTATCATTTCTCTGCATTGCACTCCGAAAGTCTAAATCTTCAATTTCACGGAAACGTACAGTGCTACGACACTTACGGACGTAATCACCGGATGCTTCTTTGCAAACGAGACATAGATGGGATGCGTAATCAACCGGAAGCCGAATGGGATATTACTACCGCTGCTTTACCTGTGTATTGGCTTTTCCCAAACGTTCAACTCATGCCAGGAGCAGGAATACTCTTTCTCGTTCGTGCTTACCCAGATAAAGAGAACCCTGGAAAACATGTGAGTCAAATTCACTTCTACGTTCGCCCCGACTTAGTTGCGGATCATGAAATAAAAGAAATGGTGAAGATGGCTTCCCAAAACTTTGCAGAAATAATTCGCGACGAGGACTATTTGGTGAGTGCCAGTCAACAACGAAGCGCGGAAAGTGGAGCGATTAAGCACTCCATATTCGGACGTAATGAACCCGCGTTGCACCACTACCACAACACATATCGGAAAATGCTCGACATGGAGTTACTCCCGTTAGTTGAAGCTTCCGATACATAAGCAACTCTCAATCTCGTGTAGATTTCTAGTAAATTGAGAAGGAGATTGAAATGTCACATACATCTTTGGCTTATTTCCCTTGCAAAGAAGGCATGGGCGCACACCTGCTACCTGCTCTTCTAGAGGCATTAGCCGACACACGTGCCTTTGAAGGCAACATAAGTATTGAAACCTATTTGGATCAAGACAATCCAGACCGAATCATCCTTTGGGAAAAATGGGGAACGAGAGAAAACTACGAGGCATATCTGGCCTGGCGTATGGAAACTGGAATGATGGAGATGATTGGTCCGTTTTTAGACGGGGATCCAGAATTCATCCACCTCGGAGCACAAGACTAAAGCAGTTTAAACTTTAGTAATTACAGTCAAGCCGTCGCCTACAGTTAGTTGAGCGGCAGCGACTCTAGGATCATTTACAACATGGTCATTAAACACGCGCAAAGCCACAGTATCTTCGTCGTCAGAGCCAGAATCTGGAATGACTCTTCCTGACCAAAGCGTGTTGTCAACTAAAAGAATACCCCGTGGAGAAAGACGGGGAACGATCTCTTCGTAGTAACTGATGTAACCCCCTTTATCGGCATCAATAAAAGCTAAATCAATTGTTTCCTCTGATGGCAGACTTTTTAGGGTCTCAACTCCAGGAGCGAGAACTAAATCAATTTTGTCGCTTAAATTAGCTTTACTCCAGTAGCGCTGAGCGATGTCAGTCCACTCTTCACTCACATCGCAGCACAATAGCTTTCCCTCTGGAGCTAAACCGCGAGCTATGCAGATAGATGAATAACCGGTAAACGTTCCAACCTCTAACGCGAACCGAGGACGAAGAGAACCAGAGAGTATCGCCATGAATGCGCCTTGGTCAGCACCTATTTGCATACCAGCGGCGAACCCAGTTGATTCTATGGTCTCGTCAATAAGTTCCCGTAAGACGCCGTCAGGTGGCGTGCTATGAGATACGGCATACTCAAAAATGTTTTGGTTAGAAATTACAGATCTAGACATTGAACTTCCTAATTCATGAAGACTCATCTTGAGTGGTTTGACTAATTGGATCAAGCCAGATGAGGGGAATCTCTCTCTCGGTTTTCTGTCTGTATTCTCCGTATCCAGAGTATTTCTCAACGACTAGAGGCCAAAGACGATCTCGTTCTTCATCTGTGGCTATGCGGGCCACCATGTTTTGATCAGAGTTATCTTTCGCGCTTACTTTCACTTCGGGTTTTCTTCGCATGTTCAGGAACCAGTCAGGATGGCGGTCGTCGCCACCTCGTGATCCGACTACAAGCATCGAGTCTCCTTCTTGGATCGGTGAAGTTAAAAAAACAACTCGGTCCTTGCCTGACTTTCGTCCAGTGGTCGTAACTTCCAGGACAGTCATGCCTCCGACGTTCCAACCAGCTTGACCAGCGCTCAAAGCTATGAGCCCACGATGCATTCCGTTCAGTAATCTCAGTACTGGGTTACTAGGCATTATCGGATCTTAACGCACCACATAGAAGTAAGGATGACCAAGAGGGGAGAAATAAGAGGAAACGTTTCTTATATCTTAGAAGTAACTCTTGGAATAGAATAAGAGCAACCTTCGTCCCGTAGAATAATTAGCAACATAGAGTTTGTTTGCTTGGACTTATCTTTTGAAGGAGATCAAATG
>JUEO01000027.1 GCA_000817115.1 marine actinobacterium MedAcidi-G2B
TATATGGATCTGATGCAGGTACAAGCAACTTGATGCAGGCATCACTCATGGGAGATTTCGAAGGTTACTCAACCTGGGCAATAGGAGTAGATCATGAAGCGACATTCAATGTATTTACTCTTGCAGAGCCATCACGGCTAGTCATAGATATCTGCCACTAATTAGTCCAAAGGCGGAAGAGTTCCTTCCTGCATTTTGAAAAGAAAATAGTCGCTTCCAGTTACTGTTGATGGGTCACAACCCGGTGTACGTATATTTTCTAGTTGCTCCCAGAGGATCCCATCGGAAGAGATTTGATGCCTCATTCCGTCAAGAGAACACGTAAGTAAACGGAACATCCCATCTTCATAAGAGAGATCCGGGACACCTCCCGTTACAGTCTCGATCAATTCAAAAATACCACCCGGTTCTTTACGAAATAACTCACTAGATGGATTTTCTTCTGACAGAATTCCAACTGCCAGCCACCAAGTCTCTTCAATAATCACTACAGAGGGGTCAAACCGGTCTTCCATATCAAGCAGAGCGTATTGTGAAGAAAAATTCTGCCCATCATTAGAAGTGAGATAGCAAATTGGACCTGGGGGACCTTGTCGAAGAAAACCATCTAGAACAATCAAGCCGATAGTTGATTCATCAATAAGAACAGCATCAGGATCAACCATCCCAGAAAAAACTTCACCATCAACAGTTATTGGACCATGATCAGTAAATACATCTTCTTCCAAAGTCCCATGATGTATCACATGATCTTCTGCAGCCACCCACCAAATATGAATAGTGTCTCCGATCATCAACCCATCAGCTACGGACGCCTGTTCTATAAGAAGTTTAGAGTCAGAAATTTTCGCGTCTTCAAGTTGACCGATCCAAATCTGATGAGCACTTAACGGCTCTGCATACTCAGGTGGCCCATGGCCATCCTCACTGCACTCAACTAAAGGTGTGGTCGTGGTAGTAGGGGCAAGAGTCGTAGGAGCGAAAGTGGTAGTCGTTGAAACCGGTGTAATTGTAGAAGTTGAAGAAAGAGTAGATTCAATAATCGAAGTGGTAGTAAGACTTGAAAAATTTTGTTCCCCCTTTTCATCAGAATTTGTACATCCTGAAGCGAGAAGCAAGAAGAGTGCAAGTAGAAAAAATTTCTTCACAGAAAGAATCTACTCCATGGTCTATGATGAAGCCATGAAAAATATGCGCGTACTCGCAATCATTCTCTCTTCTCTGTTGGTTCTCACCGCATGCATGAAGGTAAGCATGTCAATCGATGTGAACAGAGACGGCACAGGGACAATGGAAGGCAGTTTTCTTTTGAGTAAAAAGATTGCTGAGATTGCGGAAATGAGTGGTGAAGATAGCGGCGACTTTTGTGCGCAGACAACAGAAGATGGTGAAATGGGTATCGCCCCTCCAGAAGGCGCAGAAGAGATAACTCTAATTGAGGATGATGAATGGTGCGGCTATTCGTTTATTGCCCCATTTGAAGATTTCGAGATCCCAGATGATGAAGGAGATGCTCCTCGCTTTTCTGTGACTGGTGATGAAATCACATTTTCAATGGAAATGGACATAGGGCAACTTGGACTCGGTGAAATTGCTGGGGACTCTGGCAGTGACGACATGGAGTTTCAACAATTGATGGCGATATTTGATATTCCCGAACCCGAATTTGTTATTGCTGTGACATTGCCAGGAGAAATAACTAACCACAATGCTGACTCATTAGAAGGATCAACGCTTACCTGGAACCTTGATCTTATGGATGAACAAGAATCTGGAAGCCTTAGTGCTACAGCAAACATGTCTTCTGGTGATAGCGGAAGTTCTAACGGACTAATTATTGGTATCGCTGTTGCCGTAGGACTACTTATCGCTGGCTTTGTAGCCCGCCAATGGAAAAGCAGCAAAAACTTAGATGGATCAAGAGAAGAAGATGGTCCATCTTTCGAATAAGGATTTAACTTCAGTTTCAGTATCTAATCATGCGTAGAACGTTTCCTCTTAGAAGTATTAGGCGCGGGTTTTTACAACGGCGCGGCAAAGGAACTATTTTTGTGCTTTCCGGTGGTGCAGTAAGAGGAGCTGCACAAGTAGGCATGCTTCGAGCAGCATTAGAAGAGGGAATATTCCCGGATCAAATTGTTGGAGTTTCCGCAGGAGCACTTAATGGCTTATCTTTAGCTTCAAACCCCACACTTGATCAAATAGCTGTTCTAGAGAAAGTGTGGCAAAAAACAGCGGAAAAGTCTCCAATTCGGGGAAGCCTTGTCCGAAATTTAGCTGCAATTATTCGGGGCAAACCTAGTTTCGATAACGGAGAGCGTCTACGCGAACTCATTTCTGAGAACATCCCCGTTGAGGATATAAGCCACACGAAAATTCCATTTCATCTCGCAACCACAGCAGCATCCTCAGGTCGTCAAGTTTGGTGGCGTGAAGGCCCAGCAGTAGATCTCCTTTGCGCATCAGCGGCAATGCCGGGAGCGCTACCAGCAATTGAGCTTTCCGACGGCGACTATCATCTTGATGGAGGAGTGGTGTCTAATATTCCGCTTCGTTACGCTTGTTCGTTACGGCCGGCTTGTTTAGTTGTCTTTGACGTAGCAGCAGGTTTTCTTCCTCCGGAGAAACAAACCGCTTTATCAATCATGATGACAGGATTTCGTGCCGCCACAGCTGAAGTTACAAGGCAAGAATGGCGAGACATTCCCCAAGACGTGGAAGTTATACATTTTCGTCTCCCTCTTGACAATCACGGAATAGATGATGATTTCCGCGAAGCTCCACAGCTCATGAATTTGGGGTATATGACCGCTTTCGAAACTCTAAACTCTCTGAAAAGAAAATCTAAAAAATGGTAGAAGGATCTAAGTTCTAATCTAGAAGTTTGACGGTTCCAGCGGTTCCATCTACTTCTATCATCGATCCTTCTTGAATTTTTTCAGTTGCTCCTTCTACAGCGACGACGCAAGGAATCCCAAGTTCACGTGAAACAATAATCGCGTGCGACATCAGTGCTCCAACATTTACGACTACAGCAGCGGCCGGAAGAAATAAAGGAGTCCACGCAGGATCAGTAAATGGAGCTATCAGTACATCACCAGGTTCAAAATTCAAGGCATCTGCTGGATCCATAACAATACGGGCACGACCTTTAGCCTTTCCGCTACTGCCAGCATTTCCAGTCAAAACATCCCCTGATCGAGCAGGTTGAACAATGTCTAGAGAGTTCTGAATTTCTTCTAACTCTTCAAGGGTCAGAACCTCTTCTTGGGAACTAATAAAGAACGGGGGAGTGACTTCTGAGAAACGATCAAAGAGCTTGCCTCTCTCTTCAATAATAGAAATATAGGCATCTGGATTCTTGAGATACTCGGGAAGTTCAGAGTAAGGGTCTAGTAGCGCCACACGAACAGGATCAGGATGCCCACCACGCTCAGCGGCTCTACGAACCAACTCACGATAAACCTGCTTAGCTGGAAGATTAACTCTTACCGCACGATCTCTGGTGGCCTCGCGGGCCTGAGCCCAAAAAGGAGCAGATTTAAGAGCTTTATCAAATTGGAGTCGTTCCTTTAATCCAAGATGAGATCGGACTTTTTTAGCGGCCTCTAATCGCTTTGATTCATTGTCTTGCAACCGAACAGAAGGAGAGAGGTCGTATTCAGCGATTCTCATGCGATCAAGCGCCATTAAAGCCAACTCTGGAGAGTTCTCCCAGGTCCGAGAAGAAATTTCCCAATCATTGGGTCCACGATGACCGTGTTCGTTAACGAAATCTTCAAACAATTCAAAGAATTCTTTTGCTTCAGATCTACCTTCAAGACGTTCCAGTAGCCCTTCTACTCCAGCATCAAATTCACTATTCACTACAGGCATCTCTTTTACTTTTTTAGCTATTTGGTAAAGATCATTTGAATATTGAGCTGAATGCACATCTCCTGAAGCTCCAACAAGATGAGTCACGAGACCTGGTTCCCCTGCAGCGGCGCTGGCATCAGCGAGAGTACCTGACACCACTGCGGCAAGAGCAGAAGAAAGCATGTGATTTCTAAAAGCAGGAAAAAAAGCATCTGGGAAGGAATGAAGGAATTCAATCAATTCTTCATCTGAGGCATCTAGTGGTGGGCGCAGAGTCTCATAGTGAGAAGCTATTTCAAAACTTTCTGCAACTACTTTCGGTAATTTTTTAGCGTTTAGTGCATTAAGCACAACTTTGAAGATTTTCAGAGCAGATAAAAAACTTTTGTCACCTTTTCTTGGGACATATTTCGGGGGGTCGCCTTCTCCGAAGAAAGAGACGTCAATCGCTTCAGCAGAACTACCAGGGGCTCTAACTCCCATCATTCGCAAATAGGAAAGATTTAAATATACGTACCCGCCGTAAAGTCCGATGATGACAGGTTCAGAAGAGGAGAAATCATCTGACTTTAAGAGACCGAGAACTCGGTAAGCCTCTCGCCAAGCTTTCTCGCCAGGAAGCACCCCCAATTTATAACTTAAAGGTGTAACAACCTCAGGGTATACCTCACCAACATTTCCTCGGGTATTTATGGGCCATCTTGAGTCAATGTTTCCTTCAATGATCCATGGAGTTGGCATTCTTTAATCCTTTGTTAGCGCTCTTGCAACATACAAGTGTTCATTTATTTCAGCAAGAAGACATCGAAATAAATTTTTTTGCATCTTTCGTATTTAAACGCGAGAATATATTTAGTTCACGATTGGGTGTACGTACTTGACGGAAACTCAAGTGTCTCCCGTAGGGAATCGTCAACTTAGGGATCGGATTACGGTTTCTGGATAGCGCCCGTCTCAAGATGGAGACGGGTGCCTTCGCGTTTAGAGACAAACGAGGTTGCCGATACATAATGAAACCCTGACATAAGCCAGGGTTTCAACTTTTTACTGAAATGTATTCAGGTCAGACTTTGCGAACCTCGAGGGCTTCAGGGCCTTTACGTCCTTCACCGACTTCGAATTCTACTTCTTGTCCTTCGTCCAAACTTTTATAGCCTGAGCCATCAATATTTGAATAATGAACAAAGACGTCTTCGCCTTCTTCAACGGAAATAAATCCGTATCCTTTTTCAGCATTAAAAAACTTCACTGTGCCACGTGGCATGGTATTCACTTTCTTTAATTTATTAACCGAGCCGTGGTTGGCACGATTAGAAGAGTCTACGCGAGAAGAAACCAATAACCGTTCATTTTCGAATGTGGGATTATTTTGAAGGTGAGCACGCCGCGCTTTTCTATTTGGTCCATTGGGTCCTACTGCAGCAAGGTGGCGTTCCTTAGGACGAGATTTTTTCTTTGTTTGCTTTTTCTTATAGTCAATTTTTTCAAGATCACGAACTCGTTGAATCTTTTCTGACTTAGTGCGCGACTTGTCAGAGACCTTCTTGTTTCTTCGAGGTTCAGAGCTCTTTCTTTGAGGTTCAGAGCTGTTTCTTTGAGGTTCAGAATTTCTCTGTGCGGTCTTTGCTTGCCTAACAGGGGGAAGGTGATCGCTCAAAGAGATTGGATCAGGAGTAGTTACTTCTTCATCAATATCAATTCTTCTTTGCATTTTTTTTGCATCTTTTACTTGATTGGGCAACAGTAAAGAGATCACAACTCCATTCCTTCCAGCTCTCGCTGTTCGTCCTGATCGATGAATGTAAGCCTTATGGTCCTCAGGCGGATCAAAGTGAAGCACTGAAGCGACATTGTCAACATGTATTCCTCGGGCAGCAACATCTGTAGCGATTAAAGCCTGCACTTTGCCTTTAGTGAAATCACTTAGTGAACGAGATCTTTGGTTCTGACTGCGGCCGCCATGAATGGAAGCTGTTTTGATTCCCTCTTTAGTCATCTGTTTAGCAAGACGATCAGCACCATGTCTAGTTCTACAGAAGACAATGGATGGCCATGCAGAATTGAGAGTTTCAACTGCTATGTCAATACGGTTGGTTTTATCTACCTTCCAAAATACGTGATGTGCGGCTGTTATGTCAGGAGTCTCATCGCCAACTGTATGAGTAATCGGATTATTTAAATGCTCCTTAATGAGTCGTGCAACATCTCCGTCCAAAGTGGCAGAAAAGAGAACAGTCTGTCTGTCTTTATTGGTTTGGTTCAGCAGGCGATTAACAGAGGGCATAAAGCCCATGTCGGCCATTCGGTCGGCTTCGTCAATGACGACTTGTTTTACGGAAGACAGGTTTACGGCTTTTTGCTGTATTAGGTCTTCAAGCCTTCCTGGGCAAGCCACGAGTATGTCAACACCCTTTCTTAAGGCATTCAGTTGAGGTCCGTATCCGACACCTCCGTAAACAACTCCGACACGTACATTTCCGGAAAGAGATCGCAACTCTGAATAAATTTGTTCAGCAAGTTCACGAGTTGGAGATAAAACCAGTGCATGGGGATGCTTGGGTTGTGATCGCTTTGTAGAAACAACGAGTGGAATACCGAATGCGAGAGTTTTCCCTGATCCAGTAGGAGCACGGCCACAAACGTCTTTTCCAGCGAGTAGATCGCTCATTGTGGCTGATTGAATTTCAAAAGGTTTATGAATACCTTTTTGTTTTAAGTCGTTACAAATAGACGCGGGTACGCCTATTTCTAAGAAGGTTGAAGTCATGGTTTTTCCTTTGCCCGCGCTAAGCGGTTGGTATAGGTTCGCGTGTTCTCAAAAACTGAGATTAGATAACTAGGTGGTTCACTTGACTAAGAACTAACACCTGTCCGCGAACCTTCCAGCAAAAGATCTACTGGAACCCTTTTAGGCTATCAGAAAGAACTTGAATTGATGCTTAGACAACTCAACCTAACTGCGTAGCAACCGTCTCAACTGCGCATTTAGAGGTTTCTCTAGAAATTTGTAACTCAATCCGGCGACAAGAGAAGAACCAATGAAACTAAAAGCAAGCAGAGATAAAAAATTACCGGACAGCTCTGGCCAGTCAAGCCACTGATGAGCCCAAGTCAGGAATCCTTGATGCCACAAGTAGATGCCGTAGGAAATCGTTCCAAGGTAAACCATGGCTTTAGAGGAAAGGAATCGCAAACCCAAGCTACGAGATTGGCTGCTGAAAATCAGAGGAACAAGTAGACAGGTTCCAATGATCCAGTAGAGAACCTGCCGTATGGTCTCTCTCTCGAAGTTCTTATGCCAGAGCCCCACCTCCCATTGGCTCCGGAGTCCAAGTTGTGTAGAAGCAAACCAAAATAAGATGATTGCTGATAACCACCACCACCAAGCACAACGAACCAAAGGCTTGATGTAGTTGGCAACTCGTTTTTCCTTTTCGGCCCAGACAGATATCACCGCTAAAGCCATTCCTACGCCGAACGTATCTAGATAAGAGGGAGTCCATAAATTAGCAGTGGCACCCCACCAAGAGAGATTTGGTGTTGCGAGACTTGCCATAATTGCTCGGAAAATAAAACTCGAAATACTTAATCCAGCGCACATGAGAAGCAGATAAGAAGCTTGTTGGTTAATTGATTTCCCTCTAGTTAGCTTGCGACCAAACGCAGCCAGAAGTGGAAGCATGAGATAGAAACCAAGTTCAGTGGCCAGACTCCAAGATTGACTTATTCCAGAAAGCGCATGAGTTGGATGATAAATCTGAGTAAGAGAAAAAGCTAAAGTCATCCCATTAGTGCCGAAAATTTCAACGGCTCCTGACCATAGGATCACAATTAAAGCGAGCCAGTATGCCGGATAGATGCGAACTAGGCGTTTGAGCCAAAATGATTTTGTGCCGCTAACGGTTTTCTCATCAAATTGCTTCTCAACGTAAGGGCGATAGAGGAGGAAGCCTGAAAGGACGAAAAAAATAGAAACTCCAATATCCATGCGGCTAAAGAATTGACCGAGAAAGTCGTTTCTAAAAGTTAAACCACTGGAAAATCCTGCATGATGCACAACTATTAGAGTTGCAGCTAATGCACGTAACCCGTCTAGTCCATCAAACCATCTCGTCGAAGCAGTTGAGGTATTCATTTTCTACTGAAACGCAATAGGAAGTTTTTACTTGATTGAGTGAGCGGGCTTTCAATTAGATGGTGGCTGAGAGAAGCTGCGGCGATAGAACCAATCACGCTGATACTCAGCCAGCCCCAAAAGTTGCCTATTGCTGGCTGTTCAAGAGTCCATCGTTGCCAACCCCAAATGTTTATAGCGAGATACAGGAATGCCATATGCCACAGGTAGATCCCATAAGAAATCTTCCCAAGATAGGCCATTGGTCTCCAAGAAAGAAAGCGGAGAACAAACCCAGACCGAGGTACCCCAAAAATAATTGGGACTACAAGACAGATACCTATTAAGCCATAGAAACTCTGACGCACAACTTCCATTTCGAAGGAAACGCGAGAAGTCCCTCTCGCTAAGTCAAGTTGAGTGCACATGAACCAAAACAACAAAAGTGCGGTAGTCCACCAAATCCATGGTCTTCTTGTCAGTTGTAATGCTTTCTCTTTTAATTGAGGGTGGAAGTCAATCCAAGCAGAAAATACTGCAAGTAGCATTCCAGCAGCAAAAGTATCCATATAAGAAGGGGTCCAGGGCACAGAAGCACCTCCCCAAGTAGCAAATTCCCAATTGGAAACCTTGAACATAACTATTCGGAACACAAGACTTCCCACAGCCAAAGCACAACACCAAAGAAGAAGTCGAGTGGCCTGTTGATGTAAAGATCTTCCTTTACCGAGACGACGCCCAATCATGGCGAGAAAAGGAAGAATGAAATAGAACCCAAGTTCAGTTACCAGACTCCATGACTGAGTAATTCCAGAGAAAATCCGACTTATATCACGACTGTAAATATGTACGAGACCGAAGGATAGAAAATGCCCAGTGGTGTCTCTGACTGGCTCACAAAGATCAAAAATTAAAGCAATAGTAAGTGCGACCCAGTAAGCCGGATAAATACGAACAATACGTCTAAACCAGAAAGGCCCAGAGGAGGAAACAGTTTTTCCAGTGAATTGGGCATGAACGAATGGGCGAAATAATAAGAAACCTGAGAGAACGAAAAAAATGCATACACCAATATCTAAACGAGCAAAGTAAGGACCCATCCAGTTGTCACGAAAAGTTAAACCACTAAATTCAGCTGAGTGGTCTACAACAATCAATAAAGCGGCAAAAGCTCGTAAACCGTCTAACCCTTCAAACCATGTACGAGGTTTAAGAATCGTAGATTCTGAAGATGCTTGAGGTTCATTCATTTCAATAAGGCCTTAGAAATAAAATAGTCGCTAAGAAACAATATCAACTCTGCTAAGCGAGATAGGGAAAGCCGGTAAGTGACTAGCGAATTACTTTCTGGAATATTTGTATATCGGTTCGGTTTCCTTTAGTTTTCTCTCATGGTTGAGATTTCTTTAGAGACACAAGAGGCGTTACGTAGATGCATCGCGTCGCCTGAGAGAGCACACACTCTTCCTGCTGCTTGTTATGTCGACTCTGAGGTATTCGAGATGGAGCAAAATCTTCTTTTTCGATCTGGATGGGTTGGATTAGGGCGATCAGATCGTTGGGCAAACAAGGGCGATTATTCAGCATTAGAAATCGGTGGGGTTCCTGTCGTCATCACACGAGACGAAAATGGCAAACTCCGTGCTTTCGCCAATACCTGCCGTCATCGATCTTCTCAAATAATGACGGGGGAAGGAACGTGTTCGCGTTTCCGATGCCCCTTTCACTTTTGGACATACGCATTAGACGGGAGACTAGTTGGAGCTCCAAGTATGCAAAAGACACCTGGTTTCAATCAAGAAGATTTTGGACTTAAAGAATTTGCTTTACAGGAAAGTCATGGGTTTGTTTTATTGAGTTTGGCGGAAACTCCAACCCCCTTTGATGTATGGCTGGGAGACTTTACAAAGATTCATAAACCTTGGCCAGCTGAAGAACTAGTAACTACGCGCCGTCGAGAGTTCACTGTTAATTGCAACTGGAAAGCATTCGCTGAAGTATTTAATGAGTATTATCACCTTCCCTATATACACCCAGTGAGTATTGGTACGACTTACAACGAACCCGATGAAAGTGAAGAAGTAAAAGGAGCTTTTGCTACACATTTTGGAACTACTGAAGGAACCGGCGGTCTTTTAGATGAAGAGCAAGGCTTAAATAAAGAACTTCCGATTATGGAGAGTCTTACTGGCCGGCTACGTGCAGGCGTCCGCTATTCGTGGATGTTCCCAAACATTGTGACTGCTTTTGGATCTGATTCCATGTGGATGTACGAGATATATCCAGAAAGCCCAGATCGAAGTAATTGTGCGATGACTGTCTGTTTCCCAGAAAGCACCATTGATGAAAAAGATTTTGAAGAAAAATCTGAAATTTATTACGAAAGATTCGAAGCTGCGTTAGCGGAAGATATACCCATGCTGGAACAACAACATGCCGGAATGAAGTCACCCTTCGCTCAACAAGGAAGATACTCCTATTTAGAGCCGAGCGTTGCAAGGTTCGCTTCTTGGTACGCCGAATCACTGCTCGCTAACTAGGTAGACGTTCATGACTGTCCGTATTGAAAAGTCGGGGAGCGTATGGACGATTATTCATTCGCGACCAGAAAGTCGCAACGCTATGGATTTTGAGAGCGCTAAAGCGCTCTACGAAGCTTTTTTAGAATTTGAAGACGACCACAAAGCTGCAGTCGCAGTTTTTTGGGGTGAAGGAGGCGCTTTTTGCGCGGGGTGGGATCTAAAACATGCTGCAGTTCTTGAAGAATTAGAACCCTTGTCGGATTTGACTATTTCTCAAGATGATGGCGGCAAAGGCAATGGCAGCGATATACCGATGGGAGCGATGGGGCCAAGTCGTCTTGAACTGGACAAACCGGTCATAGCAGCTATAGCAGGGCCCGCTGTCGCTGGAGGGATGGAGTTAGCTATGTGGGCTGATTTTCGAGTTATGGAAGAGACTGCATATCAAGGGGTGTTTTGTCGACGTTGGGGCATCCCATTCATTGATGGTGGAACAGTCCGGTTGCCGCGACTCGTTGGAGAAGGGCGTGCTCTTGAACTAATTCTTACTGGGCGGCAAGTGACAGCAGAAGAATGTGAACGTATTGGTCTGTGCGAATATGTTGTCCCCGAAGGTGAAGCACGAACAAAAGCTGAAGAACTAGCGCATCAAATCGCAGCGTTCCCTCAAATGTGTGTTCGAGCAGATCGAAGATCTACCCGTGAACAGCACGGTCTCACTGTCCGAGAAGCATTAATACAAGAGTGGCATAACAGTCGTGCAGTGCTTGAAGCTGAAGGAATAGCTGGTGCTAAACGCTTTAGTTCTGGCGAAGGACGACATGGCGACGGAACCAATTAACCTCAAAATTACACCTGTCAGTTAGTCATCTCTCCAGTTGAAGAACTCAATCATCCCAAACTTGGCGCCGGTTTGCTTTCCGTTCACTCTGCTTACGTTTATTTTTTAACCTACGTTCAACAGAACTTCTTTTAGGCTTAGTTGGGCGACGAGGCGTCTCTTTAATCAAAGCTTCCTGTAACTGCAACTCAATACGTTTTAAAGCAGATTCTCTGTTTCGGAACTGAGAGCGATGCTGATCCACAGTGACTCTCATAACGGAACCCAATTTGGCAACTAAAACTTCTCTAACGTTTTCCTCAATACCCTGCGCAGAAGCAAGATCTAAAGTGGCTTCAACCCGAGTATTAGAGCGGTTGGCATGCTGCCCGCCTGGCCCACCTGATGGTCCAAAATTCCAAGAAACCTCGGAGGTCGGGATTTGACATTTAGGTCCACCAGAGAGAATTTGATCACTTTCGGTCATGACCTACCGTAGAACACCCGATAAGGTCCGTGAACGATGGGTATAAAGATAAGAATCCAAACACTTATAGGAAGCTGGTTCAGACGACTCTCTGTTGTTTTGAATCGAATATCTATCATTGGCCCAACGAGCAGAGAGGGTCGCCGCTTTGGGCGTTTCGGACAGGGTTCAGCAATTGGTTGGCCAACCGGCTCTGGTTTTGGTGAAGAGTGGATATGGATCGGGGAGGACACCATGGTTTCCTCCTACGTCACGCTCTCTGCGGGCATGGGCCCCAACCAGGAAATGCTCACCAATCCTGTCGTAAAAATAGGAGATAGATGTCTCATAGGTCGAGGGTCATCAATTATTGGACATTGGTCTATAGAAATCGGCGACGATGTGTTCACTGGAATGAATGTCTATATAACTGACCAAAATCATGGATACGAAAATTTAGAAGAACCTATAGGAACACAAACACCACATGAAGAAGCAGTCTCTATCGGCAAAGGAAGTTGGATCGGATCAGGAGCAGTCATTCTCCCAGGAGCAACAATAGGGAAACATGTTGTCGTCGGAGCCAACTCAGTAGTGACTGGAGATATACCTGATAACTCTGTCGTAGTGGGAGCCCCTGGGCGAGTTATACGACAACACGATGGAAACAGTTGGCAACGAAAGCATCGTTTCACCTCCTAATATTGAATAATGGCTACAAATCAACCTACAGATCGAGTTTTAGCAGCACAGTCCGTAGGAGCTGATCTCGGTGACGGCTTTTACGTTTTACCCGGAATGGGTAACGCTCTTGTTGCAGAAACAGATGCCGGACTTGTCCTCGTTGATGCCGGATCACAATTCACTACCCCAGGAATGATCGAACATCTCCGCAATGCCACAGAATCTCCATTACATGCCATTTGTTACAGCCATGGTCACATGGGATATAACAGCGAAGTTGATATGTGGCTTACTCACTGTGAAGAACGCGGGGAAAACCCTCCGCGTCTTGTCGCTCATGAAAACATTTTACGCAGATACAGCAGATACAAAGAAACGCTGACTCATCAAGCTCGTATGGCTTCCATTCAGTTCCCGGGAAGGAAGGGCGTTTCCTATGAGATGGTGTTGCCTTCTTTCCGGATGACAGAACCGACAGAGACCTTCGCAGATTCGATGATACTTACTGAAGGTTCGCGAACAATTGAACTGTTATGGGTGCCCTCTGAAACAGATGACGCTATTGCTCTTTGGTTCCCTGATGATGGCATCGTCTACGGAGGGGCGTGCACACCTGGTGACGCGATCCCAAATATTGGAACTCCGCTTAGAACTCAAAGATTCACTATTCGATGGGCTGACTCTTTAGACCGTCTCGCTGCTCTCGAAGCAGAAGTTCTAGTCACCGAATTCGGGCCGATCATAAACGGATCGAAAGAAGTACGTCACCGCTTAGAAAAAACTGCAGAATCTCTTCGATGGTTGCGCGATGAAGTCGTTGACCGCCTCAATAAAGGAATGGGTGAACGAGAAGTACTCGCCGATATGACCTATCCAGAAGAACTCTTTAATCAGCCATGGATGACACCGAATTATGGATGCCCTGAATACATTGTTCGCGATCTTTACAGAGAAGAGAATGGTTGGTGGGATCGCAATCCAACTAATTTGCACCCTTCGGCTCCACAAGATGCTGCTCAAGCGGTTCTAAGCGCCATTGCTGAACCAGCACAAGTTTTGTCTCGTGCGAAAGAAATCGCCGAACAAGGAGATGTGCAGCTTGCACTTCATGTCATTGATTTGCTTGCTTTATCAGACTCAGACCTTCCAGAAGTGATTGAAGCTAAAGCTTTCAAAGCAGAACTTTGTTTACTTCGCGCAAAAGAAATAGACCCATATGTTTCAAAAGCCTGCTACCGGTCCTCGGCGCGACATTTAGACAACGGAATAAATTCCTGGCAAGACGCGCCCTAGAGGTTCAGGATTTCACAATTTCTCTGCTACAACAGAAAGATGGCAGAGAAATATGAACACCCCTATCCATCACCGGAACTTGAATCTCAACACCCTTTCGTCACTTATGAGCATGTGCGTCTCACTGAAGAGGAAATGGCGAACCGGGGTAGAGACTTCCTTCAAGAGATGGAGAGCAGAAGAAGCGTGCGCATGTTTAGTTCCGACCCAGTGCCACAGGAACTTATAGAATTTGCAGTCAAAACAGCCTCAACTGCACCATCAGGAGCCCACAAAC
>JUEO01000006.1 GCA_000817115.1 marine actinobacterium MedAcidi-G2B
AACTCTTGCTTTCTTAGCAAGTGGGATGGAAGGGCTCAAGGTGCGAATTACAGCTAAAGCCCCGACAGAAAATGAAGTTGAAGCACTCTTAAATGATGAAGAGGCAAGAGTCCGTTCAATTATAGGGTCACTCGTATTTGGCGTAGATGAAGAAAATATGGAAACAGTAGTTCTAAACGAATTGATAGCTCAAGGCTTGACACTAGCTACTGCAGAATCGATGACCGGTGGTCTTATTGCTTCCCGATTAACTGACATTCCAGGTTCAAGTCAAGCCTTCTTAGGTTCCATAGTGTCCTATGCGAACACCGTTAAACATGAAATTCTAAATGTCCCAGAGGGGCCTGTAGTTAGCGAACAGGCAGTGTTGTCGATGGCTAAAGGAGTATGTGCGGTATTAGGGGCTGATGTTTCAGTAGCAGTAACTGGAGTGGCAGGACCCGAACCACAAGAGGGCAATCAGCCAGGATTAGTTTGGATTGGAACCAGTGTCGATGGAGTAACTGAGGCAGTCAAGGTTCAATTTCCTTACGATCGAACGATGGCGCGCCAACTTACTGTGATAACAGCATTAGACCTTTTGCGTCGAAGACTTATTGGGCGAACGGGAAAGAACTAGTTGCCCTCGGTCTCGAGATTAATGCAAGCAGAGTTGATGCAATAACGATCACCGGTAGGGGTGGGGCCGTCCGGGAATATGTGCCCGAGATGAGCTCCACAGTTTGCGCAAAGAGTTTCAGTGCGAATCATTCCAAAACTCTGGTCAGAGTGAAAAGTTATGATTCCTTCTTGAATCGGGGCATCGAAACTTGGCCAACCGCATCCGGAATCAAACTTACTCCCACTGCTAAACAATGGTTCATCACACACGATGCATCTGTAGGTTCCGTCGCGAGTTTCATCCCAGTAGATACCGGTAAACGGAGCTTCTGTATCTGCTTCTTGCGTGCATTTATACTGTTGGTCAGTTAAACGCTCACGTAAGGATTCTTTACTTTCGATTTGATTTTCAGTGTTTTCCACTCTCTCAATGTAGTGGAAAATATAGTTTTTAAAAAATTTTACGAAAATACTTGTATCGAACACGTGTTCGCAATTACAATGTTGTTATTAAGAAAAGAAATGTCACACCCACCTTCTAGATTCTTGATGTAAGAAATATTAGGAATCAAATAAGAACGGAGTTCTCATGACGAAGAAAAATAATAAGACCAACAAGATAGTTCCTGAAATAGGGGCAGATTCTGCTGAAAGAGGTAAAGCTCTTGACGTTGCGCTTGGACAGATTGAAAAACAGTTTGGCGCTGGAGCCGTTATGAAAATGGGCGATAAGTCTTCAATGGCCATTGAAACAGTGCCAACCGGTGCCTTGGCTCTTGATTTAGCTTTAGGTGTAGGTGGGCTTCCTCGGGGAAGAGTAGTTGAAATCTACGGTCCTGAAGGTTCAGGTAAAACGACTTTAGCCACTCACGTTGTTGCAGAAGCGCAACGAAACGGTGGAGTATGTGCTTATATCGATGCTGAACATGCCATGGATCCAACTTATGCAAGAGCAATTGGGGTTGATGTTGACGAATTGTTGATATCTCAACCTGATACTGGGGAACAAGCCCTTGAAATAGTTGACATGCTTGTTCGGTCAGGCGCTCTTGATGTAATCGTTATAGATTCGGTTGCTGCTTTGACTCCGAGGGCTGAAATAGAAGGAGACATGGGAGATGCACATGTTGGACTTCAGGCACGTTTAATGTCGCAAGCTTTAAGAAAACTTGCATCGAATTTAAATCGCTCTCAGACGATATGTATTTTCATAAATCAATTGCGAGAAAAAATTGGTGTGATGTTTGGATCTCCAGAAACCACTCCAGGAGGTAGAGCGCTCAAGTTCTATTCTTCAGTGCGTCTTGATATTCGCCGCATTGAAGCTTTGAAAGATGGTTTAGACATAGTCGGAAACAGGACAAGAGTCAAAGTAGTGAAAAATAAAGTGGCTCCACCTTTCCGTCAAGCAGAGTTTGACATCATGTATGGACAAGGAATCAGCCGCGAAGGCTCAGTCATAGACCTCGGAGCAGATTTGGACATTGTTAAGAAATCTGGTGCTTGGTATACCTACGAGGGCGAACAACTAGGTCAGGGTCGAGAAAATGCTAAAAAATTCCTTTTCGATAATCCTGAAGTAATGATGGAAATTACGGACCGGGTTTGGCGTGAAGTAGCCCCGAAAGTCGAAGAGTCTGTCGAAGAAGAAACTGTCGACACAGATGAATTTACTGAAACAGATGATTTACCAATAAGCCTTGACGAGTGAATTTAGATCTAAACTGCTTTACTACTCTCGGCTAGGTTCGTGATCTGAGCTATACCTGCGTAACCTAAAAGAATGAGCGAAAACTCAGAATCTTTATCTCCTCGTACATACACAGTTCGTACTTATGGCTGTCAAATGAATGAGCATGACAGCGAACGTATAGCAGGCCTTTTAGAAGCAGATGGTTTGACGCTTGCTAACACGGATGAAGAGGCTGATGTCATTGTTCTAAATACCTGTTGTATCCGCGAGAACGCTGATAATAAGCTTTATGGCGCCTTGGGGAATTTAAAAACTCTTAAGGAAGAGCGTCCAAATATGCAGATTGCAGTGGCTGGATGTTTGGCGCAAAAAGATCGTGAAATTATCCAGCAAAAAGCTGGGCATGTTGACGTAGTGTTTGGTACACATAATGTTCATAGAGCCATTGATCTACTTGCTGAAGCTCGTCTAAATGGGCCTGTTATAGAGGTTTTAGAAGAAGTCGTGCAGGAAGAATCTGAACTCTTCCCTTCTGCTTTACCGACACGTCGAGAAGAAGATCATAGTGCTTTGGTTACTTTGCAGATTGGGTGTGATAATTCTTGCGCTTTCTGCATAGTTCCATCGGTGCGAGGACCTGAAATTAGTCGTCCGTTTGGTCAGCTTATTGATGAAATTGGAAGTCTCGCTTCTGAAGGCGTGACGGAAATTACTTTGTTAGGTCAAAATGTAAATTCTTATGGGCGTGATTTAACTATGAAATTACGTCAGCAAGAAAGCAGTTCCACTGATCAGATTACTGCTGGAGAGATTTGGGCTTTAGATGAAAGTCGACGGCTTCGGCCTTTGTTCGCTGACTTACTTCGTGCTGTTGGGAAAGTGGAGGGAATAGAGCGAGTTAGGTTCACCAGTCCTCATCCAAAAGATTTACGCCCCGAAACAATTGCAGCTATGGCTGATGTTGATGAAGTTTGTGAACATTTGCACTTGCCGCTCCAGTCAGGAAGTGATCGGATACTCGCAAGTATGCACCGTGGGTATACCGCTGAACGCTATTTACAGCGGCTCAATCAAGCACGAAATCAAATTAGAGATCTAGCCGTTACTACTGACATCATTGTTGGGTTCCCGGGGGAAACTGAAGAAGATTTTGTGCAAACACTTGAGATTGTGGCAGAGGTTGGATTTGACTCGGCTTACACTTTTATTTTTTCTCCTAGACCAGGAACCGAAGCGGCAGAGATGGTTGACAAGTATGTTGATCATGATGTTTCTGTTAATCGCTACGAAAGACTACGTAGAGTCATTACTCGTTCGTCGGCTTTAGAGCATCAGGCCCGAGTCGGACGTATTGAATCAATAGTTATTGAAGGTCCATCAAAACGCGAACCAAATCAAGTTACGGGTCGAACTCGCCAGAATAAAATAGTGCATGTGGAATCCATGAAAGGGCTTAATGCAGGAACTTACGCTGATGTGGAAATAACCGAGGCAGGTGGTTATTACTTGATGGGCGAGTTAGTACAAATCACGGCTCAACCAAAGTCTCGCCGTCGCATTCCAGTAGTTTCTGGATAATTTTATGATTATTCCCAACGGCCATTTGGTGCTTATAGGGACTACTGCTTCTGGAAAATCTTCATTATCCATAGAAGTGGCTAAGAAAAGACCAATTCTTGAAATTATTTCTATGGATTCAATGGCGATCTATCAGGGAATGAACATCGGAACTGCCACACCTTCGGATGATGAACAAAGTGAAGTTCAACATCATCTAATAAACATTGTTGAACCCACTGAAGAATTTTCAGTTTCACAATTTCAAGAAGCTGCAAATAATTCTTTAATGGAAATTGAGGACAGAAAACAAAAAGCTCTTTTGGTAGGTGGGACAGGGCTTCATGTGAGAGCAGTCGTGGACAGCTTGTCTATCCCAGGACAATTCCCTGAGGTTAAACGAGAAATTGAATTTGAGACTGACACAACAAAACTTTATAAACAGTTAGAGAACTTGGATCCAGTTGCTGCTAAGAAGATGGAGCCTACAAATCGAAGAAGAGTAGTGAGAGCGTTAGAGGTGACTCTTGGTTCAGGGAAACCTTTTTCCCAATTCGGTCCTGGCATGGATTCATATCCATCTACCCCATTTACTCAGATCGGGCTTCAGCTTTCGCGTGAAACCATAGACAAACGTATTTCTGAGCGTTATGAACAACAAGTCGCTAGTGGTTTTCTAGAGGAAGTAGAAATTGTTATGGCTAAGGGCCTTTCTCGTACTGCTGCTCCAGCTTTGGGATACAAGGAGTTTCATTCACATCTCCGTGGAGAATGCTCTCTTGAAGAAGCAATTGAAAAAGCAGTTATCGCCACAAGAAGGTTTGCGCGACGACAAGAGCGTTGGTTTCGTCGAGATCCGCGTATCAACTGGTTAGAAGTCGTAGAGGACCCCTCCGAAGTCCTCGAAGAAGTATTAAAAATATTCGATCAAGCAAACAAAAATTAATTAGCCGCACTAACACACCATCTATAGGCCAAAATGGAGTACATGCAGATAAGTCGTTATCAAGGACTCGGAAATGATTTCCTCATTACATTCCTAGAGGATCTACCAAATGATCCTTTCGTCATTGCTCGCCATCTTTGTGATCGGAAAAATTCTATTGGAGCTGATGGGCTAATTTTCGGTACTCCATCAACGTCAGGAGATGCTTTCTTTACTCTCTTCAACTCGGATGGAAGTGAAGCAGAAGTAAGTGGAAATGGTTTAGCTTGTTTCGGATATGCAATCCATCGAAACGATATGACAAAAGAACTGATCACGATAGAGACAGCAACAACAGAGCACAAAATTTGGATTAGGAAAAGTTCAAATAATTCTGCTTTTGTTGAGGCATCACTTAATACTCCAAATAAAGGACCAGCTTTTGACGACTTGAAGATAGATCTTGGAGGAACGAAGCACACTCGGGCTGCATCGGTTGATGTTGGTAACCCGCATTTGGTCATTGAAGTTGAAGATATAGAAGGCATTGATTTGGGTAAAGTTGGACCAAAATTAGAAGCATTCTTTATGCCTGTTGGTTGCAATATTCACTTAGTTTCAATTTCAGATGATCAAGCGATTCAAGTGCGACACTGGGAGCGAGGAGTTGGACTAACTGAGGCTTGTGGATCAGGTGCAGTAGCATCAGCTTGGGCAGCGCATCAGTGGGGTGTGGTTAGTAATGATGTGCAAGTGGGAATGCCTGGAGGCACAGCATCGGTGTCGCTGGGGGAGAGACCAACCTACATGTGTGAAGTTATCTATGAGGGAGAATTTGAGGTCTGAATGGTTGAAGAATCAGATCAGGAATTTCAATCTCAAACCGATGAATCTCATAGAGGTGCCTTTGGTGAATACGGAGGAACAGCTAAAGGTTTAATTGACCGATCGTTCCGAGAACGGATTGTTTTAGCTGCAGTAACTTTAGAAAAAGTAGAAAGTGAAGAAACAGAAGCTTCTTTGCAAGAGCTCGCACTCTTAGTCGACACTGCAGGTGCTGATCCTGTGGCTCAAATAGTACAAAATCGGCAAGTGCCAGATCGAACTACGTATGTTGGACGAGGTAAAGCAGAAGAAATACGTCAGGTCTCAGACTCTTTAGATGCTGACACTGTTGTATTTGATAATGAATTGACTCCTGCCCAGCAAGGCAATCTTGAAAAGATTCTCAAACGTAGTGCGCTTGATCGGACAGCGGTGATATTAGATATTTTTGCACAGAATGCTTCAAGTCCAGAAGGAAAGACACAGGTTGAACTCGCACAACTTCGGTATCTTCTACCGCGTCTCCGCCGATCCGGTCATGCCTTCTCTCAACAGGGCGGAGGAATAGGTACAAGGGGGCCAGGAGAGACTCAACTTGAAGTTGACCGGCGTCGTCTTATGCGGCGGATAAGTAAGTTGGAATCTAACCTAAAGCAGTTGAAGAAAAATCGTGCTACTCAATCAAAATCACGGAAACGTACAAATAATCATGCGGTAACTATTGTCGGGTACACCAACGCAGGAAAATCCACATTACTTAATTCTCTCACCAACGCTGGAGTGTTAGTTGAGGATCGACTATTCGCCACTCTTGATGCCACTACGCGACGGCTTCAATTACCTGGGGGAGAGAAAGTCTATTTGACCGACACTGTTGGCTTTGTTCGCAAATTACCTCATCAGTTAGTTGAAGCTTTTACCTCCACTCTTGATGTAGTGATTGATGCTGATCTGTTAATCCATGTTGTTGATTCATCAGATCCGGATCCCAAAGGAAGCATCGAAGCTGTCCATTCAGTCTTAAGGGAAATCGGAGCAGATGGAATAACGCAAATCTATGCATTCAATAAGGCAGATTTAGATCAATCCGCAGCTCAACGACTAGTAAGGCAAGAACAAGACGCTGTTGCTGTATCAGCAGTGACCGGTGAGGGCCTCGAAGACTTGTTAAAGAAAATTGGAGAACATCTAAGAGAACTATCCCAAGTCATTGAGTTATTTATCCCATATGACAGAGGAGATGTCTTGGCCAAGACTCATCGCGAGGGGCAAGTGTTAGAGGAAGTCCCAGAAGAAAAAGGATGGAAAGTCTTTGCCCGCTTAGAGAAATCCTCAGTGGGCCGTTTAGAAGAATTCATGAGAGAATAGATAAATGGTTACTCAAGAAAGTTTTATCCCACCTCCGATGCCTGTGTTGAGTCGAACAGGGGAGTTACGAGAAAGAGCAGCTTCTTTACCAGGTGGTGCTGTAGATCTATCTGTTGGAAATCCGATAGATCCTGTGCCGGAAATAATCATTCAGTCTCTGAAAGATCACGATTTGGCTCGCCCCTACCCTGACTTTGGTGGACGTCAGGTAATCATGGGAGAGGTAATTAGTGATTGGTCAGAGAAGCAGTTAAATACAACAATTGACCCTTCTGATTACGGAATTTGTATAGGAACTAAAGAATTTATCGCTGGGGCACCAAAGATTTTAAGTCTTCGTGACCCTCAGAGAGACACCGTTTTGTATCCAGAGATTGCATATCCGTCTTATGCCATGGGTGCAGATTTGGCAGGTTGCCGAGCTGTCCCAGTCGCTATGGACACCGACTGGAAGATAGACGTTTCAAGTATTGATCCAGAAGATGCGAAAAGGGCACTGATGCTTTGGATTAATACGCCCGGAAATCCAGCTGGAGGTCTTGACGATTTAGACACGGTAGTCGAGTGGGGTCGCAAACATGCTGTGCCTGTCTTTAGCGATGAGTGTTATGTCGAATTCACTTGGGACGGCCCAGCCCGATCCGTTCTCCAATACGGGAATGAGGGAGTGGTGGCCGTGCATTCTCTTTCTAAGCGTTCAAATTTGGCAGGACTAAGATTCGGCTTCTATGCAGGTGACCCAGAAATAGTCTCGTATTGCCGAGAAATAAGAAGACACCAAGGCCTCATGGTTTCCGGGCATGCACAAGTAGCAGGTATTACTGCATTACAAGATCAAGAACATGTTGAAGTCCAAAGGGAAAGATACAAAAAACGTCTTGAACGTCTTATAGGAATTCTTGCTCATATGGGTATTGAAGCAAGCATGCCAGGAGGTTCTTTTTATCTTTGGGTCCTATCAGCAGAAAAGAATTCTTCTAAACTCGCTTTTCTTCTAGCAGAAAAACTTGGAGTTATTTCGGTACCTGGAGAGACCTATGGGCCCAGAGGTGCCGGTTATGTGCGTTTGGCTGCCATAGTCTCAGAAGAGAACCTCACATTATTAGAGAAGCGAGCAGAAGACTTACAAAAATAATTGTGTTCACTCTTGGGGTCTAAGGAAGGTAGTCTCACACTATGTCAGATATTCAAAATCAGATTCAAGAACTCTGGGAACGTAGAGAAACTTTAAACCCAGAAGATTCCGATGCCAATGCGGTTATCAACGAAGCGATCGAGTTACTTGATCAAGGAAAGGTTCGAGTTGCCGAACCAAACTCAGATGGAGTCATTGTGCATGAGTGGTTAAAGCTCGCCATCCTTCTTTTATTTAAACAATCAAAAATGAGCACAATTGAAGCAGAGCCATTTGAGTTTGCCGACAAGATTCCCCTTAAAAGCAACTATCAAAATGACGGGGTTCGTGTGGTCCCGGGAGCTTTAGCCCGTTGGGGAAGTTACTTGGCTCCTGGTGTGATCATGATGCCGAGTTTTGTAAATATAGGTGCTTGGGTGGGGGAGAACACAATGGTAGACACATGGGCCACTGTAGGGTCGTGTGCTCAGATTGGACGAAACGTTCATCTTTCTGGAGGTGTGGGTATCGGCGGTGTACTTGAACCTCCAAATGCCACCCCCGTTGTCGTTGGAGACGAATGTTTAATAGGCAGTAGGTGCATTGTCGCTGAAGGGGCACGCGTAGGTGATGGAGTGGTGCTTGGAGCTGGAGCAGTTCTAACAGCTTCTATCCCTGTGATAGACGCTGAAACCGGAGAAGAAGTTAGCCGAGGAGAAATACCATCATGGTGTGTAGCAGTACAAGCCTCCCGCCCGCGAGAATTTTCTGGAGGAGAGTTCGGCTTACCGTGTGTGCTTATCGTCAAACATTTATCAGAAGGCGAACGTCATGATAAGTCAGCACTAAATGAAGTTTTACGAACCCACGGTGTTACTACTTGAACTGTTATGTCTGACTTATTATCTCTTACTGCAGAATTAGTAGATATTCCTTCTGTTAGTTCAGATGAGAAGGCGATAGCTGACTACATCGAGTCAGAGTTACGCCAGATCCCTGGGCTTCAAGTTGAACGAATAGGAGACAATCTTGTTGCGCGTACCAACTTGGGTCACGCTCAACGGATACTTCTCGCGGGACATACCGACACAGTCCCAGGAACCCAGGGATCACGAATTGATGGAGATACTTTGTGGGGGCTTGGAAGTGCTGATATGAAAAGTGGGATTGCAGTCATGCTGGAACTAGCTCGAACCGTCAGCAATCCAAAAATGGACATCACTTGGGTTTTCTACGTCTGCGAAGAAGTAGCAAGTGACCGTAATGGCTTACGCCACCTTTTTGCAGAAGCAGACGAGTTACTTAAAGCCGACGCCGCAGTACTTGGTGAACCGACGAACGCAATGATTGAAGCAGGTTGCCAAGGCACGATGCGTTTTGAAGTGCGACTAAGTGGAGCAAGGGCTCATACAGCAAGACCTTGGATGGGAGTAAACGCTATTCACCGTACCGGCCCCCTCCTTTCCGCTATAGGTCAATATGAACATAGAGAACCAGAAATCAACGGCTGCAAATATCGTGAAGCTCTTCAAGTCGTAAACGTTTCAGGAGGTATAGCAGGAAACGTTGTTCCAGATGAAGCAGTTTTGTTGATCAATCATCGGTATGCGCCTGACAGAAATGGTGAAGAGGCAGAGAGTCATGTTAAGGAGTTTTTAGCCCCATACCTCAAGGATGGGGATCTAATAACGTTAATTGATCACGCGCCGGCAGCCGCACCAGGTTTAGACCATCCACTCATCTCTTCGTTGATTGAGAGCAATGAGCTCACGGTCAAAGCGAAACTTGGTTGGACTGACGTAGCTTTTTTCGCTGAACGGGGAATCCCTGCCGTGAATTTTGGACCCGGTGATCCGACTCTTGCCCATACGGAAAACGAAAATGTGCAGAGGGCACCTATAGAAGAAACGTTTAAGGCGCTAGCAGACTTGCTTTCATGAAGGTAAAACGACTGTGACGGTTTGCCCAACTCTTGAGACGGAGAGACTGATTCTCCGACCTTTTACTGATGCAGATTTTGAAGATTATTTATCCATGATGGATAGTCCAGAAGTTAGAGAATCTTTGAGGATTTCGGAAGAAGAGGGGAGAGCCGAAGCATGGTTTGGTCTCGCTGCCTTTACCGGTCAGTGGGAGTTGCGCGGTACAGGATTATGGGCACTTGAGGAGAAGGATACGAAAAATTTCGTAGGTCGAGCAGGGTTGCATAATCCTGAACGCCATGATTGGCCCGGAGTAGAAGTCGGGTGGACACTTCATCCGAATTTCTGGGGGTTTGGATATGCGACTGAAGCAGGGAAAGAAGCAGTCAGGTACGGATTTCAAGAACTTGCACAGGAGGAACTATTCAGTACGATATTGATGGACAACTATCGATCACAAGCAGTTGCTAAGAGGCTGGGTTTCACACTGAAAAAAACTCAACATTTATCTCATTATCCCAAAGAGCCTCATGGTATTTGGATTTTAGAGCGTGAGGAATACGAACTCAGATTTTCCTGAGCACTGTTACCACACGTCCTTGGATGATTACATCTGTAGCGGGATAACGCATTTCAGAAAAAGAAGAATTAGCGGGAGTCAAGACGATTTCGCTGTCTTCTTGCCGGAAGTATTTCACAGTGGCTTCATATTCAAATTCGTTTGTGAGAGTTGCAATGACTAAATCTCCAGAATTGGCATCAGCTTGAGACTGCACAACAACATAGTCTCCATCAAAAATCCCTGCATCAATCATTGAGTCACCTTTTACCTCCACCATGAAAAGCTCACCGTTACCAGTTAGAGCGGTAGGGAGCGGGAGGGATTCTTCGATATTTTCTTGAGCAAGTATGGGCCCACCAGCTGCAATTTGTCCCACTAAAGGTATGTACCTCACTTCTCCTCGTTCTCCAGTAAAGCCGGTCGCTGGATCGCGCCGAACTTTTATCCCACGCGGTATTGATGGATCGCGTTCGATGTATCCCTTGTCTTGAAGCGTGGACATGTGGGAATGAACAGTAGAAGGAGAAGTTAGGCCGACAGCTTCGCCAATTTCACGAACTGAAGGGGGATAACCCCGATCTCTAATTGTCGAATCGATGAAATCGAGAATCTCTTGCTGCCGGTTTGTAAGGTTTTTTTCCATATTTTTCACCAAAATCAAATAAGTGTTGTAATCGAACATATGTTCGGTATCATATATTATATGAACGAACACCTGTTCCCCGTACATATGTTTGCCGAACAAATGTTTCATGTCAAGCATTTCTTTCAAACTTTTTGGTTTTCAGAGAAGTTTGTCTCACATTTTTATGCGCAGCAAGAAATGTCACACCTATAAGAAAAGATGTACCTATGACAGCAGTAACACATATTTCCATTTCACAAACTAATTCAACTACGGCCTCACTGTTAGTTCCAGCTCAGGTTTATCGACGACGCAGAATCGGTGTTTCAGCTCTTCTTGCTGTAACTGTTTTCATTCTTTCTTTCTTAGGAGGAGAATTTCTTAGCGACATGACAGGTAGGTCCGAATCGCCATCTTTAGGAGTAACGAGTGAAATAAGCGTCTACGCAGCAGAGACCGAAGACATTCCATGGAAATAGAAAAATTACAGAATATTGGTCAGGCCTAGAAAATCTAGATTGAGAAGAGTCAAAAAGCTAGTTGAATCCTATTTAGAGAGGTATCGACAGAACAAAAACCTATCTTCTGTTGCTAAACCATTTAGTTGGAACTGATGAGGATCCGAAAAAACAGGACCATTGATGATGCTAGAACTCTCTCCTCCTACTAAAAGAGGTGAAATTGTTAAACAAAGTTCGTCAACTAACTGCGCTTCAACTAATTGGTGATTTAGCGAAGGCCCTCCTTCTGCAAGCACTACTTTTGCTCCACGGTCAAATAAATCTCTTAAGACAAAAGACAAGTCCACTGGCCCTACACCGAGCGTCACAACCTCTGCTTTTTCCTGAAAATTCTCTGATAAATTTTCGTTTCCGTTTTCTGATGTGTAAATCAAAGGCTTTGCGCCTTTTGACTCATCTTGATCAAACATTGGGATTCCTGAATCTAGATTACCTGATCCAGAAAGTACTGCTAGGCGCGGATGTTGATCCTGTTTGCGCTCAATCCGACGTTTTCCAGATTCACCATCAGGCGCATGAGGAGTTCTGTAATTTTCAGCATGCACAGTGCCGCTTCCTACCAGGATTACGTCAGCAAACGAACGTAAGGTACCCAAGACTCTCTGGTCCGCTGGTCCTCCTAAGCCACCAGAGGTTCCCGATATATGTGTAGAGCCATCAATAGAAGTGATCATGTTGAGCAGAAGCCAAGGTCTATCAACATGAGGAGTTCTGACCTGATCATAAAAGTCAATGGGATCCAAGTTCATTTCAGATGGAAATATACGTTTCATTACTCAAACCGTACAGGCTTAATGCCTGTGGAGAACTCTTTACGATTTCCACAACATTTTCCTATTTCGATCCACAAGAAAGTCCTCGTAAAGTGAGTCTCACAATCAGTGACGGAAGATTCCGGCATGACGCGTTGAGATACCAAATTTGGTTTGTTGGCGTTAAGGCGCGGAACAGGGCCCCAAATGGAGCCTTACGTACGGTCTTTGACCTGGGTCTTTCGTCGCTGATTGTAATTCATTTTCTGGTTCCCACAAAAGAAGACTTGTAAGATTAAAGATGAAAAACTCACGACAGATAAAGAGCAATCTTCAACAGAAAATAAAACATCTCTCATCAGAAAAGGAAGACTAAAAAATGGAGTTGAGAACAGACCGTGGAGTTCTGGGATTTAGAAGATATTTCACACAACAGGGAGAATCCCCATACGAAACTACTAGTTGGGAACGTCGAGATGCACGTCTGATTGATCATCGAGATGGATCAATTGCATTCGAACAAACTGATATAGAAGTCCCAACATCATGGTCACTAAATGCGACCAATATTTTGGCCCAGAAATATTTCAGAGGAACTCTCAATACAGAAGAAAGAGAATTCTCTCTCAAACAAGTCGCAGACCGAGTCGCTGACACAATCACAGCGTGGGGTATGGATCAAGGGTATTTTGAAGATCAAACAGAAGCAGATGTTTTTTCCGACGAATTGAAATTCCTCATTATTCACCAACGAGCAGCTTTCAACTCGCCAGTCTGGTTCAACATTGGAGTACAAGGAGTTCCTCAGCAAGCTTCAGCATGCTTCATTCTTTCTGTAGAAGATGAGATGAGTTCGATACTTAATTGGTATGTAGAAGAGGGAACCATATTTAAAGGAGGATCTGGCTCAGGGGTTAACCTCAGCCGGATTCGCTCTTCACTAGAAAAGTTGAAAGGTGGAGGAGACGCTAGTGGCCCTGTGAGTTTCATGAGAGGCGCAGATGCTTCAGCAGGAACAATAAAAAGCGGTGGAAAAACTAGACGAGCAGCCAAAATGGTGATTCTTGATGCAGAACATCCAGATGTAGAAGAGTTTATTTGGTGCAAGGCATTAGAAGAGAAGAAAATGAAGGCACTTGAAAATGCTGGATTCGATATGAGCTTAAATGGTGCTGATATTCACTCTGTTCAATTCCAAAATGCTAATAACTCTGTACGGGTAACCGATGAGTTCATGGAAGCAGTAGTTGCAGATGCTGATTGGGATTTGACCGCGAGGACAGATGGATCTGTCATGAAGACGGTAAAGGCTCGTGATCTTTTTCAGCAAATGTCTCAAGCCGCATGGGAATGTGCTGACCCAGGCTTGCAGTTTGATACCACGATTAATCGTTGGCACACTGCTTCAAATACTGGTCCAATTACTGCGAGCAATCCTTGCAGCGAGTACGTTCACTTAGATAACTCTGCATGCAATCTGGCCAGTCTCAACTTATTGACTTTCCTTGACTCAAAAGATGAATCTGGAATTGATGCCTTTGATATAGAAGGCTTTTGCCACGCAATAGAAATCATTCTTACAGCTCAAGACATCCTTGTTTCAAACGCCGACTACCCAACTGAAGCCATTGGCGAAACAACTCGAGCATTCCGTCAACTCGGTATGGGGTATGCCAACCTTGGAGCCTTACTAATGGCAATAGGCCTTCCCTATGACAGTGATGAAGGGCGAGAAATCTCTGCCGCTTTAACGTCACTTATGACCGGACATGCGTACAGAACGTCAACCCGTCTCGCTGACCGTCTCGGCCCATTTGAAGGATTTGAAACTAACCGTGAACCCATGCTCGGAGTTTTAGATCAACATCGGGAAGCGGCAGAGCTGCTTGATACTTCATCAGCGAACAAAATTGGTGAAGCAGGACGTGAAGCTTGGTATGAAGCTTGCGGATTGGCTCAACGAGTGGGAGTAAGGAATAGCCAAGCGACAGTTTTAGCGCCTACTGGAACTATCGGCTTATTGATGGATTGTGACACTACTGGTATTGAGCCGGATTTCAGTCTCGTGAAAATGAAGCGTCTTGTTGGTGGTGGAACGATGTCAATCGTTAATCAAACCATCCCACGCGCCCTTAGGAATTTTGGACATTCTTCTGAAGAGTCAGAAGCAATTGTTGAATACATAAACGAAAATCAGACAGTTATTGGAAGTCCCGGCTTAGACAAGGATCATTATCCTGTGTTCGCAACCTCTATGGGAGATAACAGTATTCATCACCTTGGCCATGTTCGCATGATGGGAGCAGTGCAACCATTCTTATCAGGAGCGATTTCAAAGACCTGTAACATGCCGGAAGATGTGTCCGTAGACGATGTAGAAGAGTTATACATGGAGTCTTGGAAACTGGGGCTAAAAGCGGTGGCGATCTATCGAGACAACTGCAAGTTAGGCCAACCTCTTTCCACTGGGAAGGATGATTCTAAGTCTGCTACTCCTCTTGAGGCATTAGAGAAAGTTGGGGTTTCGCTAGGGGAGCCAGTAAGAAGAAAACTTCCACGTAGTCGTGCATCTAGAACGTTCGAGTTTCGTGTTGCCGATTGCAAAGGATGGGTCACCGTTGGTGAATTTGAAGATGGAACACCTGGAGAAGTTTTTCTTCGAGTATCTAAACAGGGATCAACCATGGCAGGGATCATGGATGCATTTGCCATTTCGTTAAGTCATGGGCTTCAATACGGGGTTCCTCTGCGTGCCTACGTAGAAGCTTTCATTGGAATGCGATTTGAACCCGCGGGAATGACCGACGATCCTGAACTACGTATTGCTTCAAGCCTGATTGACTATTTATTTAGACGACTTGCTGTTGAATATCTCAGCAACGAAGAACGAGCAGAATTAAATATTCTTACCGTTAGTGAACGGACGGAACCCACTCTTCCAGGAGTCATTGAAGCAACAACCGATACGAGGCAAGGGTCAGATGTTCCACCCGACCCACCGAGTGTTCCTTCAGCGTCACAGTTCGCAGCTCAATTAGCTATGAGTTCGTCAGCTGACGCTCCATTGTGTATGCAGTGCGGTGTGTCTATGCAACGGGCTGGGTCTTGTTATGTATGTACTGATTGTGGCGCTACGAGTGGGTGTTCATAATGGCTTTATTACGTTTTTCTTTTGGAACTATGGGATCAGGTAAAAGTACTCTTGCCTTACAAATACATCACAACTTGACTTCCCGGGGGTTGAAAGGAATTTTGTGTAGTCAGTTAGATCGAGCAGATGGGAAAGTCTCCAGCGCGCTAGGAGTTTCTGCTGATGCTGTTGAAGTAGGGCCACGGTTAGATCTTTACGATTTAGCGTTAGCGATGAAAGAACGTCATGGGGCTCTTGATTACATTATTTGCGATGAGGCCCAGTTTTATCAGACTGAACAGATAGATCAACTGGCCCGTGTGGTGGATGAGTTAGATACAGACGTTTATGCATTTGGGCTTTTGACTTCATTTCAGGGGCTTTTATTTGACGGAACGCGACGCTTATTAGAACTTTCTGATGAGTCTGTGGAAGTGCAGGTAGAGGCCAGATGCTGGTGTGGATCTCGAGCGACACATAATGCTCGTCTTGTAGATGGTTTACAGGTTTATGACGGTCAGTTATTAGTTGTTGATGATCCAGAAAATCATCAAGTGACCTATGAACTCCGGTGTCGCCGTCACTGGTTAGCAGGGGATAGTGGACCAGATGGTGTTCGTGTTACCGCTCATGCAGCACAGATACCTTTAAATTAGTTTGAGTTCTAAGACAGGTCTTTGATTAAAGACCATAGTTTTGGATCAACTTCAACCTCACTCGGTGTTTCACGATTACCGCCGGGTAAACGAGCTCCAGGTTGATTCTCAATAACTTCTGCCAGTTGTTCTAGTCTTTGAAGAAAATTTTTGTCATAGGCGCCAGGATCAATAACGAAGTAAAATTGTCCTAGATCATGTGGAGGGCCTTCTGGGGCTTTTAGGGGTGGCACTTCAACACTTAGCCTTGAACCCGTTAGGGCTCCAGCTAAAAGTTCTGCCATAAGGCCGAAGCCGTATCCTTTGTAACCACCAGCAGACAACATTGACCCTTGTAAAGCAGCTTTAGGGTCAGTTGTTGGATCGCCATTAGCGTCAACCGCCCAACCTAGAGGGATGGATTCACCGGCTGCTGCAGCCATCGTGATCTTCCCCATAGCTATAGCACTGGTACTGAAATCAAATTGGAAAGCGATGCCTCCATGACCATCGGGAACAGCCATCGCTACAGGGTTAGTCCCCAAAACAGGAGTAGTACCACCTGGGGGAGCAACCACCGCTGAAGCATTTGTGGCTCCAATCGTAAGCATTCCTGCTTGAGCAAATTGTTCAGTGAAATAACCCAATGAAGTGCAGGTTTGAGAATGTTCAATTGAGTAGGAACAAATGCCATTGTTACGAGCGGCTTCGAGTGCAGTATTAAATCCGGCTGCAAACGCTGATTGGGCAAATCCAAAATGACCGTCAACTCTCACTGTTCCGGGACGGTCAACATGAATTGTTGGTTCAACAACACCGTCAACACGACCACTGGCTAGTTGAAGGCAGTAACTCTCCACGTAATAAAGTCCACAGATTCGATTTCCGTTTCCTTCTGCAACTCTTACAGCATGCGCTACTAGTGGAGCTATCTTCTCAGAAGCACCATGCTTAATTAATGCTTTTCTTGTAGTTTCTTCTATTTCATCGAGAGATATAAGTGTCATAGTTACTCATTCATAAACGGCAGAATGCGCGTCGTCAAGGATTTTTTCTGAAAGAAGAAACCTTGAAGCAATGCCGACTAATTTTTTCCATTCGTCATTGTTTACCTGAAGGCCTTTAGAAAATGCTTTATTCGTTTTGTTGTTTGAATCAAGTTTTTCGGAATTCAATTTGTTCAAACACACACATTGAATTTGCATGTCTCCAGTTGGTACTTTTGGACTGCTTTCCCAGGCAAACCCATATGCCTGTAGGGCGTTCAACGACTGAGCGATAAACGCAAAAGGAATAGATGGATTCCAAGAGAAATCTAGAGAGTCTTTGGAGGGGAGTGAATCAAGAACTTGAACGGATTTAAAAGTTTCGGTGAGACAGTTTTTGTCATCAGCTACTAGTTGCAACCAACCCTTTATGCCCCCACCGTAATTGATTTCACAGAAAGTAATTTTTGATGCAATACGTTCAGCCACACTTGCTTCGCAGCCTTTAACACGGCTTGCTCTTTGAATAAGGTCATGTATTTCACGGGGAGCAACAAAGATCTCTTTGCTAGTCATGAAGAATTTTTTCCTGCTCACGTTTAGGTTGTTGAGGCCAAACCCAATCATCAAACGTATCGGCATTCAACTCAGCAATTCTTGGCGCTCCTTGAAATAAAGTTACCCTCAACCAATCTGTTGACTGGGCTTTGAAATTATCCATCCCATACATGGCTAACTGAAATCTTTGTAAGTTCAGAGGGAGATGATTTAGGTCGCAAACATTTTCTCTAGGCTCGCCGTAAGGTCCAGAATCCTTCATTAATCGATTTATTGCTATTCCATGATGCGGAAAGTCTTGAAGGAAAATACTTACTTTTGTAGTTTTATCTGCTTTATCAAGGTCTTTCTTTAAGTGATTTAGCCGGAGAGCTATATCTATAGGAACATCTCGGTGTTCAGGGTCAAGAATCGAACGATCAGCCCGACGCGGTTCCTCGGCATGATCAGAGTAAACCCACCAATAGTGGTCAGCAGCGGAACTCTCTAGATCTAGTTGTTCCAGCCATGAATAATTCTCAGTGAGTCTCTTTTCTAAATCTTCAATGGTTATTGAGAGATCTGAAACCGCTGAAGTATCAACTCTCAAAAGTTCATCTACGACCTCATCGCTTGTTTCGTCTAATTCCAGTAATAAGGAAACCACTAGTTCGTTAACTTCTGGTCCTTGATTTTCTGCCCATAAGTAAAGAGCATCAAATGGGTGGTCTTCGTCAGTCATGGACGAGAAAGTGCGATGAATTTCAAGTATTGCTTCAGATAATGAGTCAGGGCCTTTCCATGGCCAACAATCCTCTCCATTGAATGAAGAAAAATGATGGTATGCCTGGTCAATCCATTTCTCTAAGAGTCTTTTACGTTCTGGAGACCCATCTAACTTTCTAACATTCGCTAAAGCCAGCTCACGAACACCTACCCATGCGTTAACTTCTTCTGGATGCTTCATTGCCCATGGAACTAGTCCCAGACCAGTTGAGTTTCCTAAACCAAAAAATTGATTCCAGTCCTTGTCAAAAGAAACGGCTTTCTCTGGGTTTCTAATTTGGGCGCAGTATTCCACAGAGTCGTAACTTGTTTCTCTGAAAAGCCATGCGGCAAGAAATTGTGCTCGATAAGGAGCGAAAAGGGGATGTTCTGATTCATAACCTAAAAATGATCTCATACCAAATTTTCCGTTTCCGTAAAAAGCGGTGCTTCTCATGATGTATCCAGCATCTCCGACCAGAGAAGGTTCTGGCTGGCTTCCAGAAGCAAGTTGATCTACTAAGTATTCGTAGAAGCGGACACTCCGGTTACCGCGAGTGAGGGCCAATACTCTTGAATCCAGTCTTCCATCCTCTTGTTTGGGAACTTCTCGGTTTAGGAGATCAAGAAAAGCTTCATCTAGTTCGCCTTCGATGAGCGCAGCAGAAATTTCCCAGGCATCAGCGATGACTCGATCGGTATGGAGCGATTCATCAATAGTGGTGGTAAATGCGACAAAATGAAAAATATAACCTTCCGCGTCAACTCGATAAATAATTTGGCCTCGTCCGGATTCATCAAGATCAATTGAAGTTCTTTTCAATTTCCAGTTCTTTGAAGCAGCGCGACGAATCATTGATCGGCTAAAACTAAGACGAGTGAGACGAGCAGATCCGAGAGTAGTTGGATCCATGACTTTCTCTGGTGAACGCAAAGAAATATCGGGATCATGTAAAAGATCTAAAAGTTCCATATCTTGTCCTTGCGTCAAGTTAAACAAAAGTAAATATCTACAGAATTGAATCTACCTTGTTAAAGCCCTCTCTGAGTCAAGTTGAGGGTTTCAACGAGATACCCTATTTCGTATGAGTGATTACAGAACCCCATTAGACGATATCCGTTTGACATTAGACGCAATTACCGATATTCCTTCTATTTGCGATTTACCAGGCTACGAACATGCAGATCCTAAGACGATAGACGGCATGTTAGATGAACTAGGTCGCTTTGTAGCAGAAGTGATAGGCCCAGTTGATCGAGTTGGTGATCAAGAAGGATGTTCAGTTGAAGATGGTGTAGTAACTATGCCTAAAGAGTTCCATGAAGCATGGGACCAGTTTGTCGAAGCGGGCTGGAGTTCAATCTCCCAAGACCCTGACTATGGAGGCGGCGGTTTTCCAGGAGCTATCCAAACCGTAATGACAGAGATGATAGGCGCTGCAAGTAGATCATGGTCTATGGGGCCCATGCTTACTGTGGGAGCGATAGATGCCATTCATAGTTTCGGCACCGAAGAGTTGAAAGAAACTTACTTGCCGAAAATGGTGTCAAATCAATGGTCAGGAACGATGAATCTGACCGAACCTCAAGCAGGTTCAGATGTAGGAGCACTTACGAGTAAAGCTGTTCCTCAAGAAGATGGAACATGGCGTATTTTTGGCACCAAAATATTTATTACTTATGGAGAGCATGAATTAGCAGAAAACATTATTCAACTTGTTTTGGCCCGTACACCTGATAGCCCTCCGGGGACAAAGGGGATTTCCCTTTTCATCGTCCCTAAATACATCGTGAATGAAGATGGGAGTTTAGGTGATCGAAATGATTACAAATGCTTGTCTGTTGAACACAAATTAGGACTCCATGCGAGCCCTACATGCGTATTGTCGTATGGGGAATCTGGAGAAGGCGCTATTGGTTATTTGCTTGGTGAAGAACATCAAGGGATGCGTTGCATGTTCAAGATGATGAACAACGCTCGGCTCGGTGTTGGAGTGGAAGGGCTTGCCGTTGCGGAACGAGCCTTACAACTAGCATCTGAATACGCTCAGGAACGCCGTCAAGGTCGAGCTGTAGGATCACCAGCCGGAGAGCAATCGTTAATCATTGACCATGCAGATGTGCGCCGGATGCTTTTAACAATGCGCGCATATACAGACGCCATGCGAGGAGTACTTTATTTGAATGCCGCTTACTTGGATATAGCAAATCGACACTCAGATGCTGATACTGCGCAAAACGCATCTGACCGTGCCGAGTTACTTACCCCAATTTCAAAAGGATGGTGCACAGATATTGGTTGCGAGATGACTTCGCTAGGTATTCAGGTGCATGGAGGGTACGGATATATCGAAGAGACTGGTGCTGCTCAACATTTCCGCGATGCCCGTATTTCCCCAATTTATGAAGGAACCAATGGGATTCAAGCCATCGATCTTGTTGGGAGAAAAGTTCCAATGAAAAACGGAGCAGTCATAAAAGAACTTCTTGACGAAATACAACAATTCAGCCAAGGACTTGATGGATACAGCGAAGAGTTTATTTCTATAAAGAAAAATCTTGAAGAAGCATTAACGGTAACCGAAGAAGCAACAGATTGGATCTTTGCTCGTGGGGCTGAAAACCCAAATGATGTGATGGCTGGAGCCACTCCGTACTTGAAAATGCTTGGACAATTGGTCGGAGGTTGGCTGTTGGCTCGCCAAGCAGTCTTTGCGAAAGAACAAACTAAGAATGGCAATGGAAAATTTGACGCTGAATACCTGAACAGCAAAATCGTTACTGCCCGCTTTTACGCAGAGCAGTTACTACCGATTGCCGGATCTCAATTAAATGCGGTTACAGCAGGAAGCTCCGATTTATATGCCATGCAGGCTGAAGGCTTTTCTGTCTAATGTGGACATCTCTCGGTTCTATACCGAGTCCTAGCAAGTCATATTTAGATTTAGGAATTGTTGAACTCCGCGCTTATGGCTTAATGATCGCTCTGGGAGTATTAGCTGCTGTTTGGTTCAGTCAAAAACGGTGGAAACAATACGGAGAAGACCCAGAAGATATTTCAAATATTGCTCTTTGGGCGGTACCAGCAGGCCTTATAGGGTCACGCATTTACCACGTCATAACTGATTGGCGAAGCTATCAAGGGCGATGGGAAGATGCGATAAAAATTTGGGAAGGAGGCCTCGGTATCCCAGGAGGCCTCGCCGCCGGAGTGATCGTGGGCGTAATGTACGCACAACGAAATGATATTTCAGTCCCCAAAGTACTAGATGCAATGATTCCTTCTCTTCCTCTTGCCCAAGCAATAGGTCGATGGGGGAATTGGTTTAATCAAGAATTATTTGGACGCCCCACTGACTTACCTTGGGGACTAGAAATTAAATCAACGCATCGCCCAGAAAAATATTCTGAAATCAACACCTTTCACCCAACATTCCTTTACGAAAGCCTCTGGAACGTTGCTTTAGTTTTGCTACTGATTGCTGTAGACCGAAAGAATTATTTAAAACCAGGACATCTCATAGGGCTCTGGATCTTTGGGTATGGAATAGGAAGACTCTGGATAGAAGCCTTACGTATAGATCAGGCTTCCCTAATTTTCGGATTGCGAGTAAATATCTGGATAAGTGCTATTGCAATAGTCGCCGGTGGAATAGTGTGGATTAAGGGTCTCAAGCCAATTCGTGACAAGATCTAGGTATGTCTTTTCATGAGAAAACATTTCGACGAATTGATCGAACTTTCGCATTCATAGATCTATCCGGCTTCACGGCGTATGCAGATGAGCACGGAGATGCAGCTGGCATGGAGATAATAAATGGATTTCGCAACAGTGTACGTCTCGTGGCAGCACAAAAAGGAGTACGGATAGCAAAATGGCTTGGAGACGGAGCCATGCTGGTCGGAGTTGAACCAGAACAAACCGTAGAAGCAGTTATCGAAATGGAAGGCTTAATTGATTTGTCCCAATCCCCGTTACCAATGAGGGCGGGGATCGCTACTGGACCAGTCCTACTTATTGATGGAGATGATCATGTCGGTAGAGCTGTCATTCTCGCATCTCGACTATGTGATATGGCAGGACCTCATCAGGTGCTTGCCCCAGCTTCTATGGCTATGGCCCTTATGGTAAATACCGCGGTGCGAAAAATTGGAGAACACTCTATTCCTGGGTTTGCGGAGCCTTTCGAATTGGTTCAACTAACTTCTCGAGACGAATCTTTAGGAAGGTAGTAGTGACTCCTTTTGAAGAGTCAGTAGGCAGAGTGCTTGATGATCTTAGTCAAGGGGAAGTAGTCACTTACGGAGAAGTAGCTGCAGAGGCCGGATTTCCTTCTGCTCATCGAGCTGTAGGACGGTTCCTAAAAAACCACCAAGGGTATCCATGGTGGCGAGTAGTGACATCAACTGGAAGACTGGTTCCAGGCAGTGAAGCCGAACAATCATCTCTTCTTAGGCACGAAGGAGTCAAGGTCGCTAACGGTCGTGTATCTACATAAATAACTTGTCCTTACCTATTGGAAACAAGAAGGTAAGATGAATAAGTCTCTTAAATTTATGCTAATCAAAAGACGCTGCTCAGGAATAAGAGCATTCAATCCGGTATTTTAAACCGAGAACAGGTAGTCATGTCTTCCACCAATCAATTTGCGGCTCTTGGAGTAGAGCCTGACATCGTAGAAGTTCTAACAAAACGTGGAATCACTGCACCATTTGAGATCCAAGCTTTATCAATTGAAGACAGTTTAAGTGGACGAGATGTATGCGGGAAAGCGAAAACCGGATCTGGTAAAACGTTGGCTTTCGGGATTCCTTGTGTACAAAAAATTAGCAAAGCTAAACCAGGCAGGCCTACAGCATTAGCTCTTGTTCCTACCAGAGAACTTGCGACTCAAGTATGCAAAGAACTAAAACCACTCGCAGCAGTTCGAAATATGAAAGTCGAAGCCATTTATGGCGGGGCTCCTATTGAAAAGCAGATTGCCTTGCTGGAGAAAGGAGTTGAATTAGTTGTAGCTACACCAGGCCGCATGATTGATTTGATCGAAAGAGAAGAAATCACGGTTGCAGATTTAGAAGTGGTCATAGTAGACGAAGCGGACCGTATGGCCGATATGGGTTTCATGCCTCAGGTTGAGTGGATACTGCGAGGAGTTGAACGTGACCATCAGACTCTTTTATTTTCTGCGACGCTAGATGGAATGACAGCAAGTCTTATTAGCCGATATCAAAAAGACCCAGTCATGCATGAAGTTGCTCATAAAGAAATAACGGTGAAAGAAATGCAGCATCGGTTTCTCACTGTTCATGAAATGGATCGAATAAAAGTTGCAGCAACAATTATCAAAGCGTCTCATCGAACCATTCTGTTTTCTCGCACAAAATGGGGGGCTGATAAATTAGCCAACAAACTCCAAGAAAACGGGGTTAAAGCTGCGCCTATTCACGGAGATTTGCGTCAATCTCAAAGAGAAAAATCTTTAGCAGATTTTGCGAAAGGCAAAGTCCAGGCTTTAGTAGCTACTGATGTTGCAGCACGAGGAATACATATAGACGATGTTGACGTAGTAATTCACTACGACCCTCCCTCAGATGCAAAAACTTATGTGCATCGTTCAGGAAGAACGGCACGAGCAGGAGAATCAGGTGTAGTTGTAAGTCTGATTCTATGGAATGAAGAAATGGAAGTTCGTAAATTAATGCGAAGACTCGGAATGAAACACCCCATAGTAGAAGTTTTCTCTAATGACTCTCGTCTAAATGATTTAGCAGCTTGGGATCCTACTGTTGATGCCGCTTAGGACATGAAAGACTCTGATGAGCTCTTTTCCGCCGCATTTACCTAAGGCCCTTGCCCTAGTAGCTGAATCAAAAGGCGGTCCACGCTTCCTCAACATAGATGGTGAAGAAGTACAGACAGGAAACTATTCCTTCAAATTTGAAAAGCACCTGTTGTTAGCAGAAACATATGAAAAACTTTTAACTTCAAGAACGAGGAAAACAGCAGGGGCCTTCTATACGCCGATAGATGTTGCCAAAAAATTTGCTGAAACTGTGGTACATAAGGGTCCAGTTGTAGATCCATCATGCGGTGGAGGGATTTTTTTACTTTCTGCGGCAAAACAACTTGCAGCACTCGGTGATGATCCAAAAGACATAGTAAGAAATCAAATATTCGGTGCGGACATCGACGAATGGGCGGTTGCTGTTTGCCGTTGGGAACTAGCGCATTGGGCAGGAGTGGATCCCGAAGAAATTACAGGAGTCGTCATTGCAGATCCATTGATTGAAAGACCTGAAGATTGGCCAAAGCATTTCGGATCTATTATTGGTAATCCACCGTTCTTGAGCCAGATGCACACAACGACTGTGAGAACAACAGAGCGAAGAGAAGATCTTCGTTCTCAATATGGAAATTTAGTTAAGGCTTATACAAATGAAGCATGGCTATTTCTTGCGTTAGGTTTGGATCTTCTCGAACCAGGAGGTCAAATGGCGCTGATCCAGCCCTTGTCTCTAATTGCTGCAAGAGATGCTTTAGAAATAAGGGAAAAGATTCTTACGGAAGCTTCCCTTGAGGGGCTTTGGGTAGACCAGTCCACCGTATTTGTAGGGCGTACTGAAGTTTGTGCACCAATTATCAAAAATGTGACCTCCGATAAAAAAGAAGTACTGAGGTATGTTGGCCGAGAAATAGAAGAGGCCACTTCAGGAGAATATCCATCTGATCCAAGTAATTGGGGAGAGCTAGTGGCGGATCTCGTTGGATTACCAGATGTAAAAATTGTCAGTTCAGGAACTGTGGAACACAAAGCTTTGGTTACATCAGGTTTTCGACAGCATTTTTATGGTTTGGTGCCTGGTGTAAGTGAGCAAAAAGAAGAAACGGTTGTTAATCCTTTGATCACAACAGCCATGGTTGATCCGTTTCATTGCCTGTGGGGGGAAAAGGTAGTCCAATTTGATGGAAGAAAATGGGAACGTCCTGTCGTTGATCTTGAGAAAGTTGCTGAATTTGATAGAGCTGTAGGTGAGTGGATGCGTGTTCGTCAAAATCCAAAACTTTTTATTTCAACTCAAACTCGAGTTATTGAAGTAGTAGTGGATGAGAAAGGAGATTGGATTCCTTTGACCCCGTTGCTTATTGTGCAGCCATTTGAAGAGGATCTATGGGCTCTCGCCACAGCACTTTCAGCTCCGGTTATAAGTGTGTTAGCAGCACGACAGGCTCTAGGCGCTGCTCGTTCAGTTAGTCGAATTACTCTTTCATCAAAACAATTATCAGAATTGCCGCTTCCATCGGATAAAAGAGCTTGGGAAGAAGCAATTGAAATAGCTCAAACAATTCATTCTTCAACTAATAAAGATCTCGAAGAGCTTTGGCTGCTATTTGGCGAAACAATAAATCAGGCATACGGAACACGAGATGACGAGCTTATTTCTTGGTGGTGGAGTCGTCATCCTGCATTTCGTAGGAAGAATAAACAAAACGAATGACCGTCTAACGGTTCTTTCCGTCTACACTTTATAAAGGCATTACGAGTGGTCTGGTTAAAGCTAGATCCGGCAACCTGGGAGGACACCCAAGGTGCCCGCTCTTTCGCAAGGAAGAGGATGTGGTCCGAAAGGGCAACAAAGTGTCCGGTGTCGATGAGTCGGCCTCCGGTCGCCGGGTTCCGGTGGATCTCCCCACCAATATGACTGAATCTGAAGACTTAACACAATACGGACAAGATCCGGCTCAACCATATGTATACCCGCGTCCTCTTACGGAAAATCTGCCTGCAACTGGGGCTTGGCAAGAAGGGGATCCGGAAGGAAACCGCCAGTTCGCGAAAGTTCATCCAGACAAAAGTTTCGCACTTCAAGGCGGTGGTGTTCTTGAAGAAGTGACGATGGCATACGAAACATGGGGTCGCCTTTCTCCCGCAGCAGACAATGCGATCTTGGTGTGTCATGCGTTAACAGGAGACTCTCATGCTTTCGGTGAGCATGGAGAAGCTCACCCAACTCCTGGATGGTGGAATGGGGTCATTGGCGAGGGCAGTGGACTTGACCCGAACGAACATTTCATAGTCTGCATTAATGTCCTCGGCGGTTGCCAAGGTTCCACAGGGCCAGCATCGATCAACCCTGCTTCTAATAAACCGTACGGGTCTACTTTCCCCGTGATTACCACTCGAGACATGGTGCGGGCGCAAGCTGCCGTCGCCGATCACTTAGGCATAGAACAATGGCGTCTAGTAGTAGGCGGATCTATGGGTGGAATGCAAGTGCTCGAATGGGGAATCATGTACCCAGATCGAGTTAAAGCGCTAGCACCACTAGCCACCGCCCTAGCAGCTTCCCCATGGCAAATAGGGTGGAGCGCTGTCGGCAGAAATGCGCTAGTACTGGACCCACTTTTTAGAGGCGGCGACTATTACGATGCAGAAGCAGGAAACGGGCCTCACTCAGGTCTTGCCACTGCTCGAGCAATCGCTCAAATACATTATCGAAGCCCTAACTCTTTTTCTGAGCGTTTCGGGAGAGAAGTAGTTGACCCAAGAAGCATCTATGGCCTATGGGACCAATATCAAGTTGAATCATATTTGGATTACCAAGGAGAAAAGTTAGTTCGGAGATTTGATGCGAACAGTTACTTAGTCCTCAACAGAGCGATGGACTTACATGATGTTGCTCGAGACCGAGGCAGCGTGAATGAGGCTGTGTCACGCTTAGCCCGAGTGCCTGTATTGACGTTGAGTATCACTTCAGACTATTTGTACCCACCGAATCTTCAAATAGAAATCTTTGAGGCGGTTAAAGCTATTGGTGGGGAATGCACCCACCAGATAGTAGAAAACGGTAACGGACATGATGGATTTCTTCTAGCAACTGAAGATGTTTCCAACCACATAGCAAATTTTTTGGAAGACACGTCGTTTTAACAATTTGCTCATATCTGTTGGTGTTCAAATAAAATGATGTATGCCCGAAATATTAGAAATAGAGGCGTACCGCAGAGTAGCTGAGCATGTTGTTGGGCGTGTTATTACTGAAGTTTTGACCCCAGACCACTGGTATTTGAAAGGTGGAGCGACTCCGGAAGACTTTAAAGAACGTCTAGTTAACCGACGTTTCACAAGAACTCGACGAATAGGGAAACTTCTGCTCCTAGATTCCGGTGGGCCAACTCTAGGTTTAAGGTTTGGGATGACTGGAAGACTATTTGTAGATGGGCAAGCGGCCGTAGAGCAATTGGAATGGGGGAGCCGTCGCATAAACCCGTCATGGCATCGTTTCATTCTCCGCTTTAAAGGTGGAGGAGACTTAGTTATGGATGACCCTCGTCGTCTCGGAGGAGTCGAACTAGATCCGGAAGAAGACAAACTAGGTCCTGATGCATGGACGATAGACATGAATGACTTGCGCCAGATCTTGTCGAATTCTTCTACAGCTTTAAAGGCAAGACTTTTAGATCAGTCGCGTATAGCAGGATTGGGTAATCTTCTCGTTGACGAAATCTGTTGGCGTAGCCAACTTGACCCTAGACGGTCGTCAGGCTCATTAGAAGATGAAGAAATCAAAGTTTTAAAGAAAACAATCCGCCAAGTGCTTAATCAGTTAGACAAACGAGGAGGTTCGCATACGGGAGATTTCTTTGAATACAGGAACCCAGGAGGGATCTGCCCTTTAGACCATGAGCCTTTAAGGCGCTCAAAAGTAGGTGGCAGAACAACATGGTGGTGCCCCTTACATCAGCGTTAAAGGGTTACTCCGACTAACCTAGACCTAAGAGAGACTGGGTGGAACGGTGAAAGATATAAAGAGTAAGAAACTTTTTGCTGTATTAGCAATCCTGTTTACTCTGACATTCCTTTACTCAGGGTCTGCATTTGCTGAAGTTACAACGATAGAAGCTGACACATCGGCAGCTGATGGAAACACTGATGATCGTGTAGACAGTATTGTTCTTACACTTCGAGTTATTGCTGGAGTTGTTCTTGTTGCAACGATTGGATTCTATTGGCATACCCGACCTAGCCGCCGTCTTCAGGCCGCTATTGATAGAGGGGAAATTGACGGTGCTTCACATAAGTCTCGTAAATCAAAATATTCCTTTCATTTCAACATTCCTGACGAGGAATCCTCACAGTCTTCTAATGAACTTTTAGCTAAATTATTAGATGACAAATCAGTAGATGAAATTGGAGATAAGGAGCCTTCAAAAGATGTCTGACGAACTTGATATAGAAGCGATGCTTCAAAGATTTCGGGAAAGAGCCGCTGCAGTTCGCAACCGCAATTTACCGCCAATAGGAGGAGACGAGAGGAAAATGTTCTTAGAGCAAGCCCAAAACGATTTCCAAGATTTTGCTATCATCGGAGACGCAGAAGGAACTCTTGAAGAAGGAATTTTGACTCTTAAAGTTGACCTTCAGCCGAATGACTAGTTGAATACTTGGCTATAAAGCCTTAACCAGTTTCCGCCCATTATCGAAGCTGTTTCTTCTTCTGTCATCCCTCGAGATTGTAAAGCGTCAGCGATCAATCCAAATCCACGCATGGTTGTTAACCAATCAGGCTCTGCAATTTTTCCCGGCCGAGAAGCAGAACCAGCACCGTAATTCGTGACTCTTGACCATCTGCCTTGTCGCATCCATTCCAAATGAGACATTTTTATGTTTCGACTGTGATCAGTTCCGATTCCAACATGATTGATTCCGACGAGATCAACGGTGTATGCAACAAGTTCTGACCACTTCTCTGGGGTTTCAGCAAAACCATCACAAATATTTGGATAAGTAGCTAAACCGATCACACCGCCTTTTTCGGCAAGAGCCCTAATCAAATCATCAGACTTGTTTCGAACATGAGGAACAAATCCATCTGGGTTTGCGTGGGTAACAGCAACTGGCATCTCGGAAGCTTCAATCACATCTAAACCTGTTCTCTGCCCAACATGCGAAAGATCAATCAAAATGCCGCAGCGATTAAGTTCCGAAACAAGCTCTACTCCGGCACGACTTATTCCACTATCAGCAGGCTCGTAACAACTACCCCCGTATTCGTTTTGGTTGTTGTATGTCAACTGAAGAACTCGAACTCCCATATCGGCAAAGAGTTCAACAAAACGTATGTTTCCGTTTAACGCAGTGGTGTTTTGATAACCGACAATCAGGGCGCAACGTTCTGAGGCAACAATTTTATTTATGTCCTCTTCGTTGTGGGCGATTGCAACTAAATCTTCATTTTCTTGGACAACATCACGAAAACGGCCTAGGGCGTCCATTGATTCAAGAGCGTCTTCCCAGAATCCCAGACTAACTGTTATGCAGTTAAGGCCTCCATCTATAACTTCTTGGAAAACTTCTCTATCGAAGATGCTGCAATTCAAACCGTCAGCGAAAAACATACGTAACTCCAATGCCTATTTACGAATAAACAGAGAATACTACATTGAGGAAAATTTCAAGACTCCAACAAAACATTGGATTGGTTTAGGTAAAGAGAGTGTTAAGAGGGTAAATTTGTTGTTAAGTCGGATAAAGTGACGACGCACGCGGACGTAGCTCAGTTGGTAGAGCATCACCTTGCCAAGGTGAATGTCGCGAGTTCAAATCTCGTCGTCCGCTCCAATGAAAATAGGACTGTATTCAATAAATGGTGGTCATCTAGCAAATCCAGATGACATGGGCAGAGTAGCTGTAGCAGCCGAAGAAGCCGGATTTGAATCTCTCTGGACAGCAGAACACGTTGTCTTGCCTGACCCGCAAGTTCCTCCTTCTCCTCTACCTGCAGAGGTTCCTCTCCTTGATCCCGCAGTTGCACTCGCTTATTTGGCTTCTATGACTACAGAAATAAATTTAGGAACAGGGATCATTATTCTTCCGCAGCGCAACCCTCTTGTCTTAGCCAAAGAGTTGGCCACCGTTGATGTGTTATCTAAGGGCCGGTTAATGTTCGGAGTTGGTGTCGGATATCTTGCTCCAGAATTTGAGGCATTGGGTATTCCAATGGAAGACAGGGGACCACGGTCCATCGAGTACATAGAAGCTATGCGTTCAATCTGGCATGACAACGAACCTAACTACGACGGTAAATATGTTTCATTTAATGGAGTGAAAGCGAATCCTCGACCTGTTCGTCCGTTAGGGCCACCAGTGGTTATGGGAGGTCACTCTAAACCTGCTTGGAGGAGAACTGTTACACACTGTCAAGGATGGTATGGATTTATGTTAGATCCCGAAGGCACCGCTAAAAATATTGCAGGCATCAAAGACCTAGAAGAACAGCATGAACGACCTGAGGGGCTTGGTGAGATAGAAATCACGGTTACTCCACTCATGAGGCCAGGTGTAGAGATGTTAGAAACATATGGCGAGATGGGGGTAGACAGACTCGTGCTTCTCGCCCCCGTTCAAAACGTTGATGAGTCCTTAGCTTTCATTGATCAAATCCATGCCCAAATGCTGGGTTAGGTAGCGAAAGCCCCAAAGATCTCAATATTTGTGCCCTCTGTTTAGGCTGAATTCCTTTGTGTGAAGCTCCTTCGGGAGATACGTTCATCAGCCACTTAACAAAGTCATTTTTTCTTGCATAATTAAGTTCTCCTAAAGAGGCCTGTTGGATTTTGATTGTGAAAAGAATCCATCCAGCAGTATCTAAAGAACGTAAAGTCTGGCGTTCACTTCGAAGAAAAAGTTCATCATGAACATGGACTGCTTCAATTATCGGATCCCCATTCTCCGGTCGTTCGGGCTGGTACAAACTGGGATCTGGATGAATAAACCAATTTCTTCTCCAAACAGGTGTCGTGGATAACCGGTCCATCAAAGAGTTCACTTTTTTTCTCAAAAACTCTGGGTAACCCGTCACCGGACCATGGACGTCACTTATTTCTCTCCCGATCTTTTCTGAAAGGCGCCATCGCGAAGGGAAACATAATGAAGCAGCTGCTAAGACCCAGCAACCCTCATCTCTCCTCATAAGACAGAGGTCTTCTTGAACAGAGAGTCCAGCTCGTTTTAAAGGATGTAAATCTTTTGAATCTGGAATTAATTGGCGTCCAGTACCAGTGATTAAAGAGCAAACCTCTAACCCGGCGGCTTCACTTTCAGGTAAGGCTAAAAAAACTTCAGACGATTCGTCTTTAGTCAACTTCGCCTTTAGTGCAAGCTGAGACTCTTCTTCATCATCTTGTAGAAGCCATGATTGATCTCCGAGAGTACGAACACCCATTCGAACTGGCGGGTCAGAAGGATCTAAATCAATTTCGTCCAGCCACCGCACCATATTAGGCCTACTCCTCAAGAATGTTTTTAAGACGCTTCAGGTTTCGTTTCCAAATTGCTTTCAACACAGGTCTTGCAAATAAGGCACCTACCGGTCCGCCCATCCACCACGGGAAACGAAGAGTTTCCTCCCAAGAAAATAGAGTTTCAGAATCTCCGATACTTTCAAGAGTGAAGTGCCCTCTACCTGTTACTACTCCGCTATGAGCAACACCCATAACTAAGTTCTCTTGCCAGTCAGTGATTTCCATACGATCCGTTAAACGAAAGGGTCCTACCTTTGTTTCACAGTCAAAAGTAGTTCCGACTCCCTGATTCTTCTCGGAGGTAATCGTTATAGTTTCAGCATCAGCCATCCAGGACGTGTGCGATTCAATATCGGCGATTTGTTTCCACACTTCTTCTTTTGGAAGAGAAATTTTTATAGAGATTGTGATCATTGACATCATTATCTTCTTAGGAGAATCTACAATTTATTACCCTACGCCCTTTAAAGCCCACTACTTCACGGGTGATACGGTTTTATTCAACGACAATAAAAAGATAACGAGGAGAAAAGTGAAAGTAGCAATAACAGGAGCATCAGGACTTATCGGTTCAGCGTTAGTTGGAGAACTTGAAGGACGCGGTGATCAAGTTATACGAATAGGTCGAACGGCACGTCGGGAAGGTGACGTTATCTGGAATCCGATAGAGGGAACTCTTGATCCGGAAGAAATTGAAGGTGTGGAAGCTGTAGTACATCTTGCGGGAGAGACAATAGAAGGCAGATGGACGCAGAAAAAAAAGAAAAAGATTCTTGAAAGCCGAGTCAAAGGAACTCAACTACTTACCCAAACTCTTCAACGTCTCGATACTCCTCCAAAAGTTCTAGTTTCTTCTTCAGCCGTAGGTTTTTATGGGAACCGTGGAGATGAAATTCTCACAGAATCATCTTCTCCAGGAACTGGGTTCCTTGCAGAAGTTTGTAAAGAGTGGGAAGCCGCTGCAGTGGTACCATCTGAAACACGGCTCGCATTTGCCAGAACAGGTATAGTCTTCACTCCTTCTGGAGGTGCCTTACAGAAATTATTGATTCCAATCCGTTTATGTTTCGGAGGGCCACTCGGCAAAGGAAACCAATGGTGGCCATGGATAACGCTTACAGATGAAGTTAGAGCTTTCCAACACATCATTAACAATGAGATTGAAGGCCCGGTTAATCTCGTTTCACCTCAGCCTCTTAGAAACCAAGAATTGACGAAACAAATTGCCAAAGTTCTCAAAAGACCAGCATTCTTGACGGCTCCATCATTCGCTCTGAGAACTCTTCTGGGAGAGATGGCAGATGGTCTCTTGCTGTCAAGCCAGAGAATTCTCCCAGAGGCACTTGAAGCATCTGGATTCCAGTTTGATTCTCCCGATTTAGAAAGCGCCCTTAATGCGCTTGGATTAGTAAAGGACTGAGACCATGGCAAGGAAAATAACAATCTTTTCAACAGTGGTAGCAGTCATCGTGGGGGTGTTGGTTGCTTTAGCAGGGGCGTCAAATAGTGAATCATTTGGCGGCATACCGATTTTTGCATGGTGCGCAATTATTTCTTTCGGTGTCCAATGGATAGCTTTCATTCCCGCCTGGAAGAACCATTCTGAACATTTCTTTGATCTCACAGGATCTCTTACTTATTTGACTGTCACAATCTTTGCTGCACTCACGATCCCTTCTCTGGATCTTAGGGCGACACTCCTGACGTTCATGGTGGGATTATGGGCAGTTCGATTAGGAACATTCTTGTACACACGCGTGAAATCAGTAGGAGCAGATACTCGCTTTGATGTTATGAAATATGACTTTTTCTGGTTCTTGATGACATGGACTTTGCAGGGTTTATGGGTGTTTCTGACTTCCGCAGCTGCCCTTGCCGCAGTTACGACTGATGATCAAAAAAAGTTTGGTGTTCTAGGAATAGCAGGTTTGTTTATTTGGATCATTGGATTCGTGATCGAAATCACCGCAGATGAACAAAAGCGCCGATTCCGTAATGAGGTCAATGATCAAGGCCACCAAGTTAATCGGGGAACGTTTATCCGATCTGGTCTTTGGAAATATTCTCGGCATCCAAATTATTTCGGTGAAATAACTCTTTGGATTGGTATAGCAGTCATTGCTCTTCCGGTTCTTTCGGGATGGACTTTTGTGACTTTGGTTTCTCCTTTATTTGTTTACTTGCTTCTCTCTAAAGTCAGTGGAATTCCGATGCTAGAAGCAAGCGCAAATAAACGCTGGGGAGATAATCCTGAATATCAGAGGTACAAGAAAGAAACTCCAGTGCTTTTCTTGAAATTCCGTCGTTAATTATTTCTGGTTAGACAGCACCCATAGATCGAACTTCTCCCATAGCTGGTCAATGTTCTCAATCAGAGTTTCTGGTTGAGATATTGGTGGCAACTCAGATCTCGACAATCGCTCTGTATTGAAATGAAGGGGAGCGGGGAAAGGAATATTATTCCAAAGGTCATGTAAATTTTTGAAATCGGTGACTCCGACATGGTTTAAGAGAATGACATCCGCATCTTGGTTATTTTCGAGAATTGATAAAAATCCTGGGGCACGCACTGGTAAAACACAAGATAGTCGTTGAGCTGATTCCACTCTTTCCGGAGCTGTGACAGAAAGCATTTCAATAGCTCTTTTCAATTTGCTTGGTGAAAATCTTGTTCCTTCCGGGAATATGACTATTGCTTCGTCGGGCTCTAATCCTCTGGCTAGAGCTCCGATATTTTGAATTTCGATTCGATTATCTGCAGCGTCTCGATCCACGAAATAGTTCGGAATGCGATGCCCAACAATATCGAGGCATGGATCCCAAAGAAGTTGACGTTTGACGATGAATCGTGGGCGTAATCCAGCTTCAGCGAGAACAGCTGCTACCAGTAAGGCATCCCCTTGACTTCCGTGTCTAGCAAGAACCACTAGTGGGCCTCCAACTTCAAGGAATTCTTGCCCATCTAGTTTGAATCTGACTCCAAGAAGTGATTTAGCTCCTCGGATAAGGTTGCTCGTCCACCAATATTGCAAGTTGCTATGGGCTTTTAATGAATCGTCAGAAGTGAGCTTTTGACGTGGAATAAATCTAAGCCAAAGAAAAGTAGCTCTCAAGATGCCTCCGGATTCAATTCCAAGCCACCACAGACCGTAAGTAAGGAGGCGAACGGTTGGTAAAGGTTTCCCACGGCACAAATCAACGATGGCTGCTAATAGGACTGTTGGAATGTAAAGGCCGAGCCCAATCAGGAAAGAGAGAAGGATTGCAGGAACAGTGATGGATCTTCGCTTTAAACGAGCCGACCTACCTGATTCATGCGAAGAAAACTGTCGCTGGTGAGTCATTTACTTCATTTGATCCAATTAGGAGGACGCTTACTAAGGAAAGCTTCCATTCCCTCTTTAGCTTCGTCTCCTTGGAAGAGGTCAGCTGAAAGTTTTGAAGTCCATTCAAATGCTGAATCAATATCCATCTCTGGAACGTGAACGAGCAACTGTTTTGTTGCTGCAAGAGCATTCGGCCCACCGGCTAAAAGGTCATCCACATATTTTTGTACTACGGCATCTAATTTCTCAGCTGGAACTGCTTGATTCACTAATCCCAGGCGTGCTGCGTCAGCTCCAGTCATCCGGTTCCCGAGAAGCATTGCTTCCGCGGCTTCAGCGGGACGCATCTTAGGTAGACATAAAACAGAGATCATGGCTGGTGCTACCCCGATTCTCACTTCGGTGAAACCAAATTTAGCGTCCTCTATTACTACCGATAGATCCATCGCTGCAGCGAGTCCCATGCCACCAGCTACGCAATGGCCGGCGATTCTCCCAATGTAAGGTTTAGGTGATTTACGGAATCGACCAAACAGGTCAAGAGGGTTCACTGACTTTGAAGGTTTGTTTCCTTTGGACCGTTGCGATAGGTCAGCGCCTGCGCAGAAAATTTTTCCGGTGTTTGTCAACACTATGACTCGAACTTCTGGGTCATTATCTGCTGCATCTAGAGTTTCGACCAGTTCGAAAGTTAACTCAGAGCTCAGAGTGTTACGGTTTTCTGGATCATTTAAGGTGACGGTTAAAACACCCGTATTCATTTCTGTTTCTATGAGTGACATTAGTGACTCTCCGGAATAGGTCCGTCGGTGGCCGGTCCAGCGAAAGCTTGCGCTTTCGTCAACCAATCTCTGGCAGAGTCTCCTTGAACGACAAGAGAAGTGTCGTCAAGATGCCTTCGTTGTGTTACCACTAGACAGAAATCTTCAGCTGGCCCTTGCACAGAAGAGTCAGTGTTTCCGGGTCCCCATGACCACAAATCTCCATTAGGGGAAGTGAGATTTACCGTTACTTCATCGCTTGGGGCTTCTAAGCCCCGGTTCATATAGGTCCATTGTCTTGTGATGACTCCTAGTTGAGCGATATGGCGTAACCGTTCTGTAGGGGCTCGAGAGCCATCGACGGCATCTACGATGTTCTGTCCGTGTGCCCAAACTTCCATCAGTCGAGCAGTAAGAAATGAACGTGCCCCCATTGAAGGGCCGTACCAGGCAACACGAGTATCACTTTCAAGAGATTCAGCTGCTTCGGCGAGATGTTGCCTCTCAGATCTCCACTCTTTTAGGAGCTCCCCAGGAGAGAGTTTCCGATACTTCCCTAATGTGAATTCGTCTACAGAGTCTGGTTCTCTACTTACACTAGAAACCAAGTCATGAACTAACTCTTGAAAATGGTCAGGGTTAGAGATAGCAATGGCGGCTGTGTAATCAAAGTAAGTTAAATGACCGATTTGGTCAGCGACACTCCATCTTGGGCTGGGTGTGTTCAGACTCCAAGAACTGTCGTCAAGCCCAGCTACAACTTCATCAAGTGCTTGCTGTTCGTCTCGAAGATCTGAGGCGATATCGCTTATATCCATGGAGTCTCTTTCGTGCCAGTAAGAACAAGACCTTTCATAATGATTTCTAACATATCGTCAGCAGCAGCCTTAGGAGAACTACGTAGTTCTTTCATAACGTCAACATGTGCAAAGTCGTGACCTAGACCAGCAACAACACGGGCAACAGCGGCAGTATCAACATCTGCGATATCTTTACGTTCTACAGCGAGGTCTAAAAGGCTCCGAGTGATAGCTACCAAATAGTCTGAATGGTTTTTGCTTAATTTCTGTGCGCTAGGAACTACCTCAAGATCTCTTGCGAATTCTTCAGTAGTGTTCTCTACAGCTATGGTCGCAGCTTCAAGATAAAGACGTATGGCTTCTAAAGGAGCCATCCATGAGTCAATTATTTCAATAGCGCTACGTCCAACTTTACGGAGATTGCGGTCAATGACAATTAAAACTAACTCATCTTTACTGTCAGCGATTTCGTACAAAGTTCTGAGCGAGCAATTAACCTTTGAAGCAATTTCCGACATCGTTATTTCAGCAAATCCTTCATCAAAAAGATCACTCAACTGATCTAGAACTTCGCGTTGGCGCTGCGTCAACTCTTCTTCTCGCTGTCGAGAGATAATTGGTTTGGGAGCAGGAACTTCACGCAGTCGAACAAGAAGGCTAGAAGTTTCTTCAACTAGAGCATTGACATTCATGCCCGTCGAGCCTCTGACCAAGTCATTCCTTTTTCTACGTTGATGTCACGAGGTAATCCCAGAACCATTTCCGCAACAATATTCCGCTGCACTGCAAAAGTACCACCGCCAAGAGTTAAAGCAGGAGAGAAGATGAATCCGTAATGCCAAATAGGGTCAACATTTGGAAAGAGCGAAGAGTCTGAACGAACTTCAGTTGGTCCGCTTCGCCCCATTTCAGGAACTTCACCTTCAGGTCCAGACCCTTCAAGCATTCCGCTGGCACCAGTTAACCGTTTTGCCATTTCTAAAACATGTTGTCCGTGATCGTCGGCCATTGCCTTTTGAATAGAGGCCTCAGCTCCTGGAGTTCGCCCAGCGAGACGAGCACTGAGAGTTCGTAAACGATTGAGTCGAAGAACTTCTGATTCACAGTAAAGGGCAGCAAGTTCTTGACGAAGCAGCGGATCATCAGCCCCTCCGCTTTTTCGAACAAGATCAAACAAAGTATTCGCTGAAGGGCCATTACCCCAGAGAGACCCAGCAGAAGAGAGCGAGACCCTTTCATTTGAAAGAGTCATTTTGGCTAACCGCCAGCCATCGCCTTCTTGCCCGACCAGCATTTCCGCAGGAAGGCGGACGTCGTCGAAGAAAACTTGATTAAAGGAATGAGCTGTGGTCATATCAACAATTGGGGTCATGCTCAACCCAGGAAGATCCGTGGGACAGATGAAATAAGAAATTCCTTTGTGCTTAGAAACATCAGGGTCGGTTCTTGCTATCAGTATCCCAAACTTTGAATAGTGCCCGCCGCTCGTCCAAATTTTTGATCCGTTTATGATGTATTCGTCTCCATCTCGAACGGCGCGAGTGGCAAGATTTGCCAGATCGGACCCCGCATCTGGTTCACTAAACATCTGGCACCAAAACTCCTCACCAGTGAGAATTGGTCGAAGGTAGCGTTCTTTTTGTTCTTCGGTTCCTTCAAGCAAAATAGTAGGACCTGCCCATCCGATACCTATAGCGTTCGCAGGCCTTTTGATACCTGCACGTCTTAGCTCGTCGTCAATGATGAGTTGGTGCATAGGATCTGCAGAAATCCCATATGGCTCTGGCCAATGCGGCACGATGTACCCAGCGTCTAAGAGCTCGTCCGGGCTTGGAGAAGGATTGGCTTTGATCCAATCTCTTATTTCCAGGCGTCTCGGATCGTCATCTGGCGGAAAGTCAAAATCCATAATTACTCCAAAAGGTCTTTCGGTATTTCAACAACTCTGGCTCGAAGCCATTCTCCAAGACTTTTTGCTTGTCCGTCTTGGCGAGTAGATGCGGCAACTCCCTCTTCAAGAATTCCATGAATAACAAAATTCAAGGAAAGAATATTAGGGAGGCTATATCGGTCAATTTCCATTTCGGAAGCCTCAGGTAAAAGACTTCGCAGTTTTTCTGTAGTTAGGAATTCTTCAAGCCAAGCCCACGCGTGCGGATCACGAGCGAAAACTCCAAGGTTCGCATTTCCGCCTTTATCTCCTGATCTTGTACCGATAATGCGACCAATAGGCAATGCAACTGTCTCTCCGCGTGGAGAGTCTGCTGGAGGGGCGGCAAGCGGTTCAATTGAAACTTGATCGTCTGGAATCGTTGATTCAACTACGGTTTGGTTACCCCCAAGCATTGACACGTATTGAGGAACTAAGTCCGAAGGAACAATTGCTGGACGATAGACGCCATAGACATGAGCTCCGCGGCCGCCTACCCCAAACATTCCAGGGATTGTTGCTAAAGCTAGTTCATTTACCGCGTTCGAGAGAGCTCGCCCAACTTTACGTTCGTCAGAGTCCTTCACTGACAGCCGCCAGAGCGCAACTGCTTCTTCATTGCTTTGTGGATCAGGCTTGTCAGTGCGTATTATGCGAGTGGTTACTTCAGAAAAATCTGAGGGCTGGTAAGGACATGCTTCCCAAAAAGCAGCGTCAACAAGTTCAGCTTTTTCTTCAATATTGAGGCCGGTTAAAGCAATAGAAAGATCGCTGCGGTATCCACCAAGTTCGTTCATCGCTACTTTGAGAGTTTCTGGAGGAGGCTCTCCGCAAGTATTGCTCATTAACACACGGTCGGGTTCAACTTGCTCAAGTTTTATTGTGTCAAAGCGGGTAGTTACATCAGGACCTAAGTATGACGGTGAGCCAATTTCATAAAGGAGTTGAGAGGTTACTGTTCCAACAGAGACCTCTCCGCCGGTGTTGTCATGTTTTCCAATTATTGATGAGCCATCTGAAGCGATATCAGCCCAAGGGAAACCGGTTCGGGTCATACCTGGCACTTCGGTGAAGAACGAGTAGTTTCCGCCGGTTGCTTGAGTTCCGCATTCAATTACGTGGCCAGCAGCGACAGCGCCAGCAAGTTCATTCCAGTTAGTTTTCTCCCATTTGTGATGCCATGCGGCCGGGCCACACACCACTGCGGCATCGGTGACTCGGCCAGTAATGACTATGTCTGCGCCTTGATTCAAAGCTTCAACTATTCCCCAGCAGCCGAGATAAGCATTCGCACTGATAAATCGGGAAGTATCACCTAATGGTTCGCCTGTTTCAAAATGTGAAAGGTCTATTCCTGCATCGAGTAGTTCGTCTAGGCGAGGCAAAAGGTTGTCTCCAGTGACGTACGCAATGGATGGGTTCAACCCGAGTTTGTCTGCTACTTCAGAAACTGCTTCAGCGCAACTATCTGGGTCTAACCCTCCGGCGTTTGAAACCACTTTAATATTTTTATCAAGACAGGTTCCCATGACTTGTTCCATCTGAGAGACGAAACTTCTTGCGTAACCTCCGCCGGGGCGCTTGGCTTGAGTGCGGGCCAAGATCAACATTGTTAATTCGGCAAGCCAGTCTCCAGTGAGCGCATCTATAGGGCCGCCTTCAACCATTTCTGCTGCTGCGGTTAGTCGATCACCATAGAACCCTGAACAGTTCGCTATACGTATCGGTTCAGTCATCTTGCTTTTCTAACCCGTCGTCTATAACCATCATGACAACGCCTTGTTCAATCTGTTGTCCAACGGCAACAAATATCTCAGTGACAGTTCCTTCTTCTGGAGCGTTGATGTGATGCTCCATTTTCATGGCTTCGAGAACAAGGAGTATTTGTCCGGCTTCTACGGTGTCTCCAACTTGCACTCTGATGTCAAGCACGACCCCTGGCATTGGTGATACAAGCCCATCAGCGACTTCGTTTGTTCCGGGCGGTATGAAATGAGGGATTATTGACAGGTGAGCGGTGCCGCGATCCATTTGAATAAAGATTTCATTTTTTGCTCTGGTGACAAGATGTGTGGATCGCACGTCATTAATATCGATATCGATATCGATTGGAGAGTGGCGATGAACACTAGTCTGGTCAATTCCATTTAATGTAAAAGAGCCATCTCTGTTGCTGTGATAAGCCACATCGAACTGTTCATCTCCTGAGGTAAAGGAAATTTGTTGGTCGGGGAAACGAGAGTTTCTCCAACCAGTAGGGATTTGATCAAGGACAAGTGCGGCCGACCTGTTTTCTCCTTGGATCCAGAGGGCCGCAATTGCTGCGGCACGAGAAATCTCATCGCTGGTTAAAAAGTTGCTGTTGTTTGGGCTGTGTCTTTCAATGAAATCAGTGGTTGTATCGCCAGCAAGAAAAGCTTCGTGTCGCAGAGTTGAAATAAGGAATTCACGATTCGTAGTTATTCCTCCAAGATGGAGTTCTTCAAGGGCTTTTGCGAGCCGTAGAGCGGCTTCTTTGCGAGTTGAACCTTTTGATGTGACTTTGGCGAGCATCGGGTCAAATTGAACACCAACCTCCGTTCCTTTAGAAACGCCTACATCCCAGCGAATATTTGGATTCTCAGGAACTCTAAAGGCCGACAAAGTTCCGATAGCAGGAAGAAAGTTGTTTGAGGGGTCTTCAGCGTAGAGTCGTGCTTCAATAGAGTGCCCGGATGAAGAAATACTTTCCTGAGTGCATTCCATCTTTTCCCCCTGGGCGATAAGAATTTGTTGGCGCACTAAATCGATTCCGGTGGTTTCTTCGGTAACTGGATGTTCGACTTGTAAACGAGTGTTTACTTCGAGGAAAAAGAACTCTTTAGAGTCGTGGTCTAAAAGGAACTCAACCGTTCCCGTTGATTCGTATCCAATATTTTTAGCGAGATTCAATGCCGCTTCAGCGATCAAGTTCCGCAGTTCAGAATCAATTGTGGGCGAAGGGGCCTCTTCGATAATTTTTTGATGGCGTCGTTGGATTGAACACTCTCGTTCACCTAAATGGATGAGAGTGCCGTGGCTGTCACCAAGTATTTGAATCTCAATGTGATGAGAACTTGGAACGTAGCGTTCAATGAAGACTCGGTCATCTCCGAAAGATTTTAGGGCTTCACGCTGTGCTGATTCAACGGCTTCGGATAGATTCTTTGAAGATTCAACTATGTGCATTCCTTTGCCACCGCCGCCCGCAGCTGCTTTCACAAGTAGGGGATATCCCACATCGTCTCCAGCAGTTGGGTCATCTGAAGAGGGAAGTATCGGTACTTTGGCGTTCACGGCGGCTTTTTTGGCTTCTATCTTGTCACCCATTGATTTGATCACTTTTGGTGAAGGACCTATCCAAATGAGTCCTGCATCAGTTACTGCTTTAGCGAACTCTGCGTTTTCTGAAAGGAATCCGTATCCAGGGTGAATAGCGTCTGCTTCTGTTTTTAAAGCAGCAGCAATAATGGCTTCGCCGTCAAGGTATCCGGGAATATGTACGGCGAGATCAGCAGTGTTCACAAAAGAAGAATTGGAGTCTGCTTCTGAATAAACGGCGATGCAGCGTAAGCCCATATCTTTAGCGGTAGCGAAAACACGTTCTGCGATTTCACCACGGTTAGCTACCAGAATCGTTGAAATGCTCATAATCTGAACACCCCATACTTTCTGGCTCCTTCAATAGGCTTATTTCTCACCACTGAAAGGCAGAGTCCTACAACCGTTCGCGTGTCGCGCGGATCAATTATTCCATCGTCACTTATGGCTCCAGTAGCGACTAGGGCGAGCGAACCCTTTTCTTGTATCGCTTCAACGGCATCACGTATTTCTTCGTCAGCTTTTTCGTCGAACTCTTCACCTTTTCGGGCTGCTTGTCCTCGACGGACTTCAGACATTACCCCCGCTATTTGTTTACCGCCCATAACGGCGATCTTCGCGGTGGGCCAAAGAAAAGTGAATCTATTGCCGTAAGCCCGTCCCGACATCCCGTAGGTTCCAGCCCCGTATGAAGATCCAACTATGACGGTTATGTGCGGCACGGTTGAGTTAGTTACGGCGTTGATCATTTGGGAACCTTTTTTGATAATTCCGGCTCGTTCTGATTCGCTTCCAATCATAAACCCAGTGATGTTTTGCAAGAAAAGAAGGGGAATGTCTTCTCGATTGCATAATTGAATGAAGTGGGCCGCTTTTTCTGCGGCTTCTGGATGGATCACTCCATTGTTGCCCAAGACACCCACGGGGTAGCCATGAATCGTTGACCAGCCACAAACCATGGTGGTTCCATATCGGGGTTTGAATTCTTCAAACCTTGAGCCGTCAACTGTTCGAGCGATTACTGCACGGATATCTAGAGGTTGTCGAAGGTCTCGACTTATTAACCCGAGAAGTTCTTCAGGGTCATGGACAGGAGGATCGATGGTGTAACTCGGATCAGGGCCTGCTTTATTCCAATCAAGGTGAGAAACCACTTCTCTACACATGCGTATGGCATCCATCTCGTCTTCTGCGAGATAGTCAGCTAAACCTGATTTTTCAGCATGCATCTGCCCGCCACCAATGGTTTCAGCATCAGCGATTTCTCCAGTAGCCATTTTCACTAAAGGTGGTCCACCGAGAAAGACCTGGGACTGCTCTTTGATAAATATGTTGTAGTCAGACATACCGGGTTGATAAGCACCGCCCGCTGTCGCTGAACCAAAAGTTACACATACTGTTGGTATGCCTAATTTTGACAACTCAATCATTTCATAAAAGAATCGTCCAGATTCTGCAAAATGGTCGGTCTGTACTCTTGTTTTTTTCTCGCCCCCACCGGTGCGTACTCGCAGGTCTGCTCCGGCTGACTCCACAAAACTCACGTAAGGCATGTGGTTATCTCGAGCAATTTCAATTGCTCGCATCCATTTTTTACCTGCGTAGGGGGTTAAGGCCCCAGCTAACACTGAAGGGTCATTGCCTAGTATTACGCATTCTGTTCCGGCGATAACCCCAATGCCGAGAACCATTCCTCCGCCGACTGCATAGTCGGAGTTGTATCCAGCAAGTGTGCTTATTTCAAGGAATGGGCTATCAGGATCTAAGGCGTGGGCGATACGTTCTCTAATAGGCATTTTTCCCCGAGAGCGGAGACGGTTCATGGCTTCTGGTCCGCCTCCTGCTTCGGCTTCTGTGAGCAGACCGTCGATTACCTCGAGTTGTTCAAGCGTGTCGGATCGGTTTTGTTTGTATCTTTCGCTGCCGATGTCAAAAGAGGTAGGAAGAGGTGGGGCTAGTAATGAACGTGGCATACGCACAGCATAGATCGGTAATTAAAATAGCGCAAAGTTACCGTTCGGTTTATTAGCGAAATCAAGAAAATGTGGGGTAATTATCCAAAAATAAGGCAATTGATCAATACATGTTCTCTCATAGAATGAAACTTATGAGCGAACAAGAAACTATTGAGGGCTGGTCACCTCCAACAAACGAAGAATGTGAAGAAATCCTGCGTGCAGTCCGATCCGTCGCCATTGTTGGAGTGTCTACAAACCCTGGGCGCCCTTCAAACGAGGTAGCTCAGTATCTCTGCGAAAATGCTACAAATTATGAAATCTATTTTGTTAACCCGACTACAACAGAGGTTCTTGGGCAACCATGCTTTCCGTCTTTGTCTGATTTACCGATAGTGCCAGATCTTGTAGATGTGTTCCGAAAACTAGAAGATGTTCCTGGTGTAGCACAAGAATCTGTTGATGTAGGAGCACAAGTCTTTTGGACACAATTCGATTTGTGGAGTCCTGAAGCAGCGAAACTTGTTTTAGGCGCGGGAATGAAACTCGTAATGGATCGATGCCTGAAAATAGAGTACGCCCGCTTTTTCTAAAGAAGTCAGGCGCTCTAGCGCTTAATTAACGTGGGTCACAAATAATTAGAGGAATGTCTCGATCAGTGTTTTTTTGGTACTCGGCGTAGTCAGGCCAAGCCGCAACAGCTGTAGGCCAAAGCTCAACTTTCTCTTCCGGGGTAGCGACACGTGCCGTGCATTCAAGAATTTCTGACTCATCTTGAACAATAATGTTTGGGTCAGCAATCAGGTTGTCGTACCAAAGCGGATTCTTGGGTGCCCCGCCTTTTGAAGCCACAAGTAGATAGTTGTTGCCGTCATGGACCTTGATTAATGGGCTAATACGGGTTTTGCCCGTACGGCGCCCAGTAGTAGTGACAAGGATGCAAGGAGCACCTTGCATATCAAAGCCTTCATCGTCTGAAGCTAAGTAGCGTTCAACATGGTCGGCTACCCAACCCCAAGTACTTGGTTCATAATTTTCATCTGTCATAAACGGATCATAGGTCCATTTATTGATATTTGGAAAGTAATGGAGACGTTTGATTTACCCCGATACGATGAACATGTCTCATTACCAATTGAGATATATGCATCGGTGCCCGAGTGGACCAAGGGAACGGCCTGCAAAGCCGTAAAGTCGCGGGTTCAAATCCCGCCCGGTGCTCCAAAACTAAATCTTGATATATAGTCAAAACAGAGTTGACCAGAAAGGACAAACTGTGAGCGATTCCACTGAGAATCCGGCTGAAGAAGAAACAGACGGACCTGGATTCCCTCACACGCCTCCTCTGGGAATTAAAGCAGTTCATCCTGGAGATGAAATTCCTGGGCCACCAGAACCTGAACAGCCACCCCGACCAGAAAGAGCAAAAATCGGCTGGGGAGTTGTCGCACTAGTTTCTTTCGCAGCGATTCTCTCAATAATCGGAACATTTCTTCCCTGGACAGAACTACGTGGAGAGTTTGTGATTCGAGAAATAGGTTGGGATCAACCAATTGATGCGCTCATTGTCTTATTTAGTGGACTTGCCGCAGCATTAGCAGCAGGGGTAATCCTGTCGGGAGTAAAAAGTCACATAACTACGCTTTGTTTGTTTGCCGCCGGTGCAATTCATGCAGTGCTAGCGATAATCAAAATTTTTGATGTTGAAAACATGGAGCCAACAAGGGGATACAGCTATTCGATAGGGGTTGGGTTGCCAATCATTATCGTCGGTGGAGGAGCTCTCATCGTGGCATCTTTTCTTGAATGGGGATCACGACGACGTGAACAGGTGTCCTCTTAAAAGTCCACCTGCTACCATTTGACATTCGGGGCCGTTAGCTCAGTTGGCTAGAGCACCTGCATGACGCGCAGGGGGTCGGGGGTTCAAATCCCTCACGGCCCACCAGATGCAGATTTATTTTTTCTAACTTGCGGCTTACTTGATCATGTCTGAAACATGGTGATTGAGAGCCAGTTTCGCCCGTTCAAGGAATAGGCCCATTTCGTTTTCAAATTCATCTCTGGCATCTCGACATAGATTTTCTTGTTCTTCCGAATTGCTATCACTTAGCTCTGAGCATGTTTCAAATGCAGAAAACCCATCTACAACGATCGTGCCTGTGGCTTCTGGGTACCAATCATCACAACTTCCAAGGTCGTACCTCCTGGTTTCATTTGCCCAACCCTTTGAATCTCCGTAGAAACTCCGAGGGTCGTACCTTCCAATTTCTTCCAAAATCGTGTCAGCATTGAGGTCAAAATTATTTAGATGCTCTGTCCATATTTGGCCTATTTCATCAAAACTTTCGGTTGAGGACACTAGCCGCTGTGTGTCGACAAATTCGTTGTGAAAGTCAATGATCTCTGTGTAGCAGCGATAAAAATTAGGCGTACCTGTAGATGGATTGTTGAGAGAGTCCGTATGCATAAGACCGTAAGGTCCTTCTTTGTACAGCACGTCGACAAGGTAGTTGATGGTTGTGGCCGCTTGCTGGTCTGGGTCAACTGTTTGTTCAAGTTCTTCTGTTCGATCTAAGAGTGCTTGATCTGGGTCGTTGCTGCATCCAAATAAAAGACTTGAAAAAAGCACAAAAATAAGACCTGAAACGAATTTTCTCATATCAATATTTATATCTGATGGTTTCTACAGGTCGCTACCCTCACCACTTACTGGATCGGGGGTTTGAAATAATTGTCTATGATCCAGAGTGTTGCTGGGGAGTAGACGTCAATGAATACTGCTTCCTCTTCACCTAAGATCTCACCTCCATGAGGTACATTCGCGGGGGCATACCAGCCATCTCCCGGTCCGATCTCACGAGTTTCCTCTCCTACGGTGAGCCGTATTTGACCAGACAGCAGCAGGCTGAATTGCTCATAGGGATGACTATGCATCGGGTAGGTAGAACCTGGGGCGTAAGTGGCTCGGATGAGGTGCATGTGCTCGCCGGAGATGATTTGGCCAGTAAGCCCTTCGTTGTCCCAGTATGTCTTGTCGAGCTCGTCCCAGCTAAAGATGCGTTTTGTGGAGATCTCGACTCCATGCTCGTTTATAAGTGATTCGCTCATAACTGCCCGCCTTTTTGGCTACTCAGAACCGTCAAAGCCGGTCATGTCGTCCCACCAACCGTCCTTTGATTTTCGTTTTTTCTTAGGTGGTTTCCCCTGTGCTTTGCGGCGCGCTGCGGCACGTTCTTCACGCTCTTTGCGGCGTGCTGTTGCTCGCTCGTCACGTTTTTTTCCTTTTTTTGCCTGTCGTTTTACGAAGTCGTCGTATCTGCTCATATCAGTATTTTAGACACTAGTGTCCTTGAGATGGGAGTACGGTTACGCCAGATTGCCTTTGTGGCTGAAGAGTTGCCATCAGTAGAAGCCGTGATTGAAGAAAGTCTTGGATTGTCTATTTGTTTTCGAGATCCGGGCGTCAAAGTTTTTGGCCTTGAAAACGCTCTTTATCCTGTTGGCGAACAGTTATTGGAGGTGGTGTCTCCGATCCAGTCAGGTACTGCCGGTGGGCGGCTGCTTGAGAAACGTGGTGGTGACGGTGGTTATATGGTGATTTTCCAAGTTGATGATCTTGGTCCTGTTCGCCAGCGGCTTGATGGCGCTGGGGTTCGAATAGTTTTTGAAGCAGTTACTGATGGAGTGGTGGGCTTACATCTTCACCCAAGCGATATTGGCGGCGCGATCGTTTCCGTAGATCAGACGGATGAATGGGAGTCTTGGCCTTGGGCCGGCCCTAACTGGCGTGACCATGTTGACACTTCAGTGGTGAGGGCTATATCAGCAGTTGAGATTCAAGCTGAAGATCCAGAGACAATGGCGAATCGCTGGTCGGAGGTTCTTGGTTATCCCGCTGAAAGAACAACAATCGTTCTAGACGAAGGAGAGATTAGATTTGTGGAAGTGACTGATGGACGCGGCGAAGGAGTTAGCGCGGTGGAATTCGTGGGGGACCAGAGTGAAGAACTTGAAATTTCGGGTGTTCGAATTTTAGTCACCCCTAAAGAGGGATAGCTGTCTTGGTCTTAAGGCAAGTCTAAGCATGAAAGTCAGAGAGAAGCCTGTAGGGAAATCTTCATCGCATAAGTCTCAAACAAGCGATGTGGTCGTTATCGGTGCTGGGATTATCGGGCTTGCAATCGCTTATTCGTTATTGCGTGCTGGTAAAAGTGTTCGAATCATTGAGCGGTCAAAACCTGGGATAGGTCAATCAACGAAAACCGGTGGTGGAATTCGTTTAGCGCATGGGTCTGAGTTGAATATTCAACTCACTCAGCTCAGTTTTGACACTTGGTTGAATTTTGAAAAGTATTTCAACATTGACCCTTTTTATCGAACGACTGGGCATCTCTTTCTAACTGCAGAAAGTGAAAACGTTCTCTTGTCCCAAGCGGCGTTGCTGGAGAGAATGAAAGTCGATTATGACCTATTGTCAACAAGTCAGATGAGTTCATATTGGCCCCAACTCTCTTCAATGAATTTCTCAAAAGGCTTATATTGCAGGGAGGGTGGTTATTTAGATCAGCATCGCGTAATAAAAGGGTATGTAGACACGGTCGTATCTAATGGAGTAAAACTTCTGACTGGTACCCAAGTTGATGGACTATTAAAAGTAAATGAAAGAATAAGTGGAGTTACTACTTCTGCAGGCAAATTTCATGCTGAATGGGTTGTCAATGCAGCCGGGCCTTATGCGGGTGAAGTAGCTGATCTTGTAGGATGCCAGATCCCATTTGTTTCGCGCCGTCATGAACTTTTAGTTTTGGAAGAGTCGGCAGCCGTTCCAGAAGAAATCCCATGGCTTATAGACATGGATAGGCAAGTGCATATGCGTCCTGATGGTTCTGGACGAGCACTCATTGGTGGATTTTTAGGTCATGACGAAGCAACCGATCCGAACACTTATGACCCTGACTTGTCTGAAGAATGGTCAAAAGAAGTACGCAGAGAAGCTTCTCATTCTTTTTGCATCACTAATCCTGAAAGCAAAGTCTTGAAAGGTTGGAGTGGTCTTTACCCTGGAACAGTTGACTACATGCCCGTTATAGATGAGACCTTGCCGGGACTTATAACAGCTGCTGGTTTCTCTGGTACTGGTCTTATGCACGCTCCGATAGTCGGAGAGATCGTTGCTGACTTGACTATGTCCACCAAGAGAAATCTTGTGGACATTTCTTCTCTTAACTCAACTCGATTTACTAAAGAGTCGCAAATCTTAGAATCAACAGGGTTTTAGAAATCCATCTAATCAGCGACTAAAAGAGCAAAATTTTTCTAATTGTTTAGCAGTCTGTACGATAAATGTTTGGTTACCTATACACTTTTTTAGAGACAGAGAAGATCGTATGTGTGATAACAAACAAAAAGCAGAAAAGACTTTTGAACACGGAATAAATGTACGCGACCTATCAGTCAATATCGGGCCTGCTCACATTCTAGAAAATGTAAATATCACCGCTCCAAAAGGCTCATGCTTAGCGGTTTTAGGGCCAAGCGGTTGCGGAAAAACAACACTCTTAAGATCGTTAGCCGGCTTACAAAAAATAACTTCAGGTGAAATCACTCTTTCAGGCGAAACCGTAGCAACAGAACAATTCCAAACCCCGCCAGAACAAAGAGACGTAGGGATGGTATTCCAAGACTGGGCCCTCTTCCCGCACCTCACCGTCCTTGAAAACACCGTTTTTGGTTTACCGAGAACAGATCGAAAGAAACCAAAAACACAAATCCATGAACTATTAGAAATGGTTGGCATACCTGAACTTGCCGACCGTCTCCCTTCTTCACTATCAGGCGGACAACAACAGCGAGTTGCTCTAGCGCGAGCTCTTGCCCCTCGACCCTCGGTGCTTCTATTAGATGAACCATTCTCAAGCTTGGACACAAATCTACGTATAGAAGTCAGAGCTGAAGTTTCTGAACTACTTCGCTCCTTAAACGTGACAAGCATGTTTGTGACACACGATCAAGATGAAGCCTTCGCTCTTGGAGATCAAGTTGCGGTGATGAATCAAGGAAAAGTGGTTCAACAAGATGAGCCTTCTGAAATTTATAGGCATCCTTCTGATCAATGGATAGCGGGTTTTGTTGGAGAGGCAAACACGATTCAAGGAATGGCTTCTGGGGATAGTGCAGACACGCTGTTGGGAAGTATAAATCTTTGTGATCAAGCACATGGGCCAGTAGACGTTCTAATACGTCCTGAAGAAGTGAATCTTATTGCGGGCGCTGATGCGATAGTAAAAAGAGTTGATTTCTTTGGACACGACACTCTTTATGTAGTGAAACCGGAGAATCAAGAAGAATTAAGATGTCGTGCCGGAGGAGTACCAGCATTCAAGGTTGGGGATCGAGTCAGCATTCAACACTCTGGTGTTGCAACTGTGAGCTTCCCTTCGAAGTAAACTTCTCATCATCTATCTAGATCAGAGCGAACCGACTTGTTTACCGTAATGCCTATTAGATGTATGATTTAGATATGGCATATGAGAGCCCCGAATATCATCCAGCTTTTGAAGAGTACTGTGAAACCATATTTGAATTAGATGAAGATGGGGTGGAGGTCATTCAGGCTCGAATTGTTGAACGTCTTCAAGTGTCACGTCCAGCGGTATCTGAGATGATCAAGAAAATGAGTGAAGCGAACCTTATTCATTTCGACGGAACGAAAATACATTTAACTGATGATGGCAAAATGATCGCTAAACAAGTTGTACGACGTCATCGCCTTGCAGAAAGGTTTCTGACTGACATTCTCGGCCTTAGTTGGGCGGAAGCCCACCATGAAGCAGGTAGATGGGAACATGTCATTTCCCCTAGTGTCGAAGATGCATTTCTTCGAATTCTTGAGGATCCAACGACGTGTCCGCACGGAAATCCAATTCCCGGTTCTGATTATCAGGCACCTGAAGGGACTTCTGCTCTTTCAGATATTGGTGTGGGGAATAACTTTGTCGTTGAGCGGATTCCCGAGGAGCTTGAATTTCAACCTGGACTTTTAGAGTTCCTTGAAGAATCAAATCTTATTCCTGGAGAAAACGGAAAAGTTACCGCAGTTTCACCAGATGGAACCACAACCGTTGAAGTGCAAGACACAAAAATAGGTGTCGGGGCTTTTGCTTCACAACGTATTCTCGTTACTGCGTAGTAACGAGAGAGTTTCACTTTCAATTACATCTGAAATTGGATTACGAGAGGTTTAAGACGATTCCGTTTCTTAAATATGTTCTGCTTTTCTAATGACAAGAAACCAAGTAAGCACTGCTGAAAGTCCGATAAGGATGAGGGCCATGATTCCTGCCTCTGCTACGAAGGCTTCTTCGAAAGAGCTGAATATTCTTGTTGAAAGAGTGGAAAAGCCTAGAGGTGAGATTAGGAGAGTGATGGGCAGTTCTTTCATTGTTGAAAGAATTACTAGTCCAGCGGCTGCCCCTAAACCAGGAGCCATGATGGGTAAATCAATACGAAGAAGTCGTGAAACTCGCTTGGCTCCTAAAATTTTTCCTGCATCATGTAACCGTTTGGGTACGAAACTCACTGCCAATAAGACGACTCCGATAGCAAGAGATCCAAATCTAACTGCGTAAGAAAAAACAAGAAGAACTTTGGTGTTGTTTACAAGATCGTAAGCCCAATCGGATTGTAATGTCCAAAAGCGCATCGCTAAAGCGATCAAGATTCCTGGAAGAGCAAAAGTAGCGATAACAACAGAATGGGCGATGTTGCCGACTCTAGACTTGTACCTAGCTGTTAAGTAGGCGATAGGCAGTATTGCTGCAACAGTTACAAGCCCAGCTATGACACTGATAGAAAAGGTATTCCATGTGGATTCCCATACTTGGTCTGCATCGATAGTTAGAGGGGAACCTCCACGGGTAGTCCTGATTAGGCCGTCAGTTGCCCAGTTACCTAAAGCAAGAAGAGGAGCACCGATAGAGAGAAGAACGGTGAATATGACAAATCCAAGGGCGGGTAAACGCCATTTACCTAATGAATATTGAGTTGGCTCTCCGACAAGTGTTTCGTTGGTTGTGAAATTGATACGAGAGAAAAATCGTTCAGTGGTCACGATAATTCCAGCTAAAACAAGAAGGATTAGGCTCAAAGCGAGAGCAACTGATTGGTTACCTAACTGTGAGGTGTAAATGCTTCGAGCTAGGGTGTCGTAGCGCATTAATTGGACCGCACCGAAATCACTGATCGTATATAAGAACACCAAAAGGGTTCCGGCGGTAATAACTGAGCTGATTTGTGGTAGCACCACTCGAGAAAGTATTTGATGAGGGCGTTGGCCTAATACGCGCGCATTTTCTTCCAGCGAACGCGGTAACTGCCGCAGCCTCCCTGCAACTGGCAAATAAACATAGGGATAGCAGAAGAGTGTAAGTACTAGCCAAGCACCAAAAAAACCTCGCATCTCTATCGCTGGTTCAATACCAACTCCAGAAAGCATTCGATTTATAAGGCCCCCTGGGTTCATTGTCCTAATAAAAGCAGCTGCTCCGATAAAGGTAGGAAAAACTAAGGGAACAGGAAGGATGAAACGCCAAATTTTTCTCCCGGAAAGATCTGTCCGGTTTGTGAGCCAAGCCAAAGTGGTTCCAAGAACTGCAGTGGTAACTGATACCGCTAAAGCTAATGAAATAGATCGCCATAGAGGCCCGAGTATTCGTTGTGTTCCCAGCAGCCCGAACGGATCCCCACTTTCAGTAAAGTTTCTCCAAATTAAGTAGAGAGCGGGGAAACTAAAAAGAAACGTTAGTCCGAGGACAGTAATTCGAAGTCCAGTTGGGCCCTTCTGATTATTTTCGACTTGACTCACTCGTTAAGGATGCCACTTGCTTCGATGATTCGCGACGCTTCTTCAAAACCTCCGCCTAATTCATCAAAACTCACTGAACCTACTCCAAAGGTGCCTAATTCAGGTAAAGCACTATTGGGTGAAACTCCAGCCGCTATTGGGTATTCGTAGGTTTGGTTGGTGAAGTATTCCTGAACAGAACTTGAGAGTAAGTATTGTAGGAAGTCTTCGGCGGCTTCTACGTTCGTAGAGGACTCTAAAATAGTTGCAGCGGTGATGATTAATAGAGAACCAATGTCATTATTTCTGAAATCAAAATTCTCGGCACGATGTTCTGATCCGTTTGCTGCTTTCTCTTGATAGTTGTAATAGTGGTTCACTAGGCCCATAGAAATTTCGCCACGACCTACTGCCTCAACTATTGATCTATTGTTGGGATAGTAACGTGCTCCGTTAGCAACCATATTTTCTATCCACTCATTGGCGGCATCTTCCCCATATTGGTCCATAAGAATTGTGAACCAGTCGATAAAAGACCCGTTAGTTCCCGGCAGAGCTACTTTATTTTTGAATTCTTCGCTAGTTAAGTCAAAGACGGAGTCCGGAAGATCTGCGGGACTGTATTCATCAACGTTGTACACAAGCACTCTTCTTCTACCTGAGAAACCTACCCAGGTACCGTCTGCTGCGCGGTTTTGTTGATCAACTAGTTCAAGGGTTTCTGAACTTATGGTTCCAAGTAGCCCCTTTAGTTCTAGGTAGCCGACTGGCCCAGGGGATCGAGAAAGAAATACATCGGCCTGAGTTTTTTCGCCTTCCTCATTCAGTAGAAGAGCTAGATCGGTTGAAGCCCCCCACCTTACTTGCACTTCAGTTCCAGTTTCACAGGTAAATGCTTCTATCACTGGAAGAATTAAGTTTTCTTTTCTTCCAGAGTAAATCGTTACTGAACGTCCGTTTTTGCTTGAGCATTCATCGGAATAAATGTCTGCAGCTAGCCCTTCAAGTGAACGCGTATCGCTTCCACATGAGGAAAGAATTAGTGCTGATATGAGTGTTAAAAGTAATATTCGTAATTTCATAGAAAGGTACCATATCAGCACTTTTACAAAATGTAAAGTTTGCTTAACATTTTTTATAAATTTAACCTTCCCATATTAAAGAAGTGCAAATTGCTAGACAAAGTGTCTTAATTCTCTAAAACGCTCAGTAGTTTTATGGTATGAATCGGCTTCAAAACGAAACCAGCCCCTACCTTCGCCAACACGCAGACAACCCCGTTGACTGGTGGCCCTGGAACGAAGAAGCACTCGCCGAAGCAAAAGCAACCGATAAACCCATTTTGTTATCCGTTGGCTACTCGGCCTGCCACTGGTGCCATGTCATGGCTCACGAATCATTCGAAAATCCAGAAATAGCGGAAGTCATGAACGCTGGGTTTATAAACATCAAAGTAGATCGTGAAGAACGCCCGGACATTGACACCATCTATATGGATGCTGTTAACGCACTCACTGGACGTGGTGGATGGCCAATGACCGTCTTTTGTTTCCCCGACGGGCGACCTTTCCACGCCGGGACCTACTGGCCCGATAAACCCAGAGGCGGCATGCCCTCTTTCCCGCAAGTTTTAGAACAAGTACAACTTGTTTGGCGAGATAATCGTGGAGATTTAGAAGAACACGCAAACCAACTGCTTCCTTACGTCGGCAGGCAAGCCTCCGCGCTGCCTGGTGGCCGTCCAGAAGGAAACGCTATAGAAGACGCATCTAGGAAGCTTCTTGCCGCTCATGACAATGAATGGGGAGGATTTGGATCAGCACCAAAATTCCCTCACTCCATGAGCATCGACATTCTTTTACGCCAACTGCAGAAAACCAATGATTCTGAAATTCTTCAGACAGTAACTACCAGTCTTGACGCGATGGCTTCCGGCGGCATCTATGACCATTTAGATGGGGGTTTCTCCCGGTATTCGGTTGACAATTATTGGCTCGTTCCTCATTTCGAAAAAATGCTCTACGACAACGCCCTTTTAGCTCGTGTTTACCTGCATGCCTGGCAAATCACGAAGGAACAAAGATGGCGCAATGTTGCCGAAGAAACCATCGACTACGTTTTGCGGCGACTCACCCAACCCGGAGGAGGG
>JUEO01000028.1 GCA_000817115.1 marine actinobacterium MedAcidi-G2B
CTTTACCTTTCAGGTGGTGCTGCCGCTACAGCAACTGGGGTAGGTGTATGGGCTGCGCTACTACGTGAGGAATCCGAAAAAGGCATCCTGGTTCCCCCGTCAACAACTTTAGGTACGGCTTCTACTACCACGACTACAACGACTACAACAACAGCGCCAACACCTCCTCAAAACCCTGTCGTGGTGATTGTCCAGATGGATGGCGGGAACGACGGGTTGAATACTCTGGTTCCCCTTGATGGCTTGTACCACACTGCACGTCCTACGATTGGTTTACCTGACTCCAACCTGATCTCACTGGCTGGAAGAACCGACTTTGGTCTGCATCCAGCGTTAGCCCCACTATCTGATTTCTGGGACAAAGATATGCTGAGAATTGTTGCTGGTTCCGGAATACCTGAGCAAGGAAGATCACATTTTGCTGCAACTGATGCATGGCATAGCGGACAAACAGACAAAGAAGAAACAGGATGGATTGGGCGGTGGTTAGACGCCACCGAGGGGCCAACTCCAAATCCACTCCGCGGGATAGCTCTTGGTGGTGGAGCACCAATTCTTAACGGAAAGACAAGCATCTCAACAGTAATTAATTCACCTTCAAATTTTCGACTAGCAACTCCCCCTGGCACCGATAGTGAAAGTATCGTCTTGGCTTTCTTGAACACTGCTTCTCCTCTAGCAAGTGATCCCGCTTTAGCTGCTGCGCAATCAGCTATTCCAAATTCTTTGGACGCAATTGGAGTCTTTGATTCAGCTAAATCTGGAGTTGATCCAGATCCTTACGCCGAAGAATCTTTCACGACTCTTCTTGAAACTGCAGCAGAACTTATAAACATGAATTTAGATACTCGAGTTATTGTTGTCAGCATCCCCGGGTTTGATACCCACTCTGATCAACTCGGCCGGCATCAAAACCTCCTAGAAGATTTCGTCACCGGTGTATCGAACTTCTGGAATCGTGTTGAATCCAATGGTCACGCGGACCGCGTGCTACTTATGTCTACGAGCGAATTCGGTAGAAGAGTTGCAGAAAATGGTTCTAGTGGAACTGACCATGGTGCTGCATCTGTTCAATTTTTGATTGGCTCTGGAAAAGGATTATATGGAGATTTCGATTTGAGGAATCTAGTTAACGGAGACCTTCCCATAACCGTTGATACACGATCCACTTATGCAACTGCACTTGATTGGCTGGGCGGCCCAACTGATGAAATACTCGGAGACTCTTATAGTCGATTGTTCTAAAGAAAGACTACGGATTCGGGAGGATAGCCAGATAACTGGTGGAGGTGAGCGGAATCGAACCGCCGACCTCTACGTTGCGAACGTAGCGCTCTAGCCAACTGAGCTACACCCCCGTTTATTGGGTGGATCGTAGCCTAATGGTCTCTAGTTGGCTTGACGACGAAGAACTGCTTCGTCTCTCATCGCTATACCAGCATCTGGCACCAACGATGTTGCTGGTCTGAAAGGAACGACCACATCTTGAGAATCGAATGTTTTTTGATTTCGGAGTGTAAGTAAGGTTCCATATCCGACTAGTACTACATCGGCTAGAAAATGAATCATCCACATGGCACTTCCGACTGCTAAGGCAAACAAGAAGGTCATCACTGCAATTCCAACAAGCGCTATAAGAACGTCTCTTCGACGGCGTTTAGCTGCCCGGGCACTGTTTGGAATCTCTTTAGCTGCTTTCTGTACTGCTTGCCAGCTGATGTTGTTGTGAGTTCCAGCAACTGTGAGAGGAGGTCTCAGGGCTGGTCGTTGAGTGTTTCGTCGGAGAATAGGGGGGAGAAGAACCGCTGCCCATAAAACTGCGAGCCCCAAAAGAATTAGCACTGTTTCCTCCTTATGTTCACCGGTCTCTCCGGTAAAAAAGGACTTTAGTATGAAAACACTGTATTTAGGTGGATTACTTCGCGCGAATAGCGCGAATCTTCGCGCTATTCGCGCGAAGACTGCTCACTGTTCGCGTTTCCACTTTCCAGATCTGCCGCCTTCTTTCTCCCACAAAGCAACCGAACCAATTACCATTGAACGATCAAGAGACTTACACATGTCATAAATCGTTAACGCAGCAACAGAACAAGCCGTTAACGCCTCCATCTCTACTCCTGTCTGACCTACCGTCTCCACGATTGCTTCAATACCGATATGATCTTCTTCAATCTGGAAATCAACTGCAGCAGAAGCAATCGGAAGCGGGTGACATAAAGGAATTAATTCCGCCGTTTTTTTCGCAGCTTGAATACCTGCCACCCGAGCAACTGCAAGAACATCTCCTTTTGGGGTGTTACCTTGAGACAACGCTTGCAATGTCTCTAATGACATATGTATCTGAGCTCTCGCTATTGCTCGACGACGAGAGTTTGGTTTATCTCCCACATCCACCATACGGGCTTTCCCCTGTTCATCTAAGTGGGTAAAATCATTCATTTCATCCACCTATTTGAGACATAGAGCGAGCCGGACGAATGAAATCTACAGTTCCAATCCCATGTCCAGCCCACTTAGACTGAACTACTTTTTTGAGAGCTTCTGCAACTTCTTTATCCTCAGCTCCGGATCGGAGCAAACCCTTAAGATCAAATTCGTCAACTGAGAACAAACAATTTCGGAACTGCCCATCTGCAGTTAATCGAACCCGATCACATGTATCGCAGAACTGTTGAGTCACACTTGCGACAACACCTATCTCGCCACCGCCATCTTTATAGACAAAACGAGTTGCCGGAGCTGAAGTTCGTTTAACTGGCTCCAGAGGAAACTCAGAATTAATTTTGTCAACAATCTGAGCCTGTGTAACGACTTGATTTTTGGTCCAACCCTCGGAAGCATCAAGTGGCATGAACTCTATAAAACGAACAATCACCCCTCTCTCTCGACCAAATCGAGCGAAATCAATAACTTCATCATCATTAACCCCAGCCATTACAACCACATTTACTTTGACCGGATCTAACCCTGATTCCACTGCGGCCTCAATACCATCAAGCACTTGAGGAAGATTGTCGCGAAGAGTCAACTCGGTAAAACGTTCTGACTGCAAAGAGTCCAAAGAAATATTGATTCTTTTTAGTCCTGCAGAAACTAAATCTTGAGAAAGGACACGGAGTGTGGCCCCATTTGTTGTCATTGAAAGATCTACCGGTAGTTGTGCGAGTTTTTTGATCAAAACTGGGAGACGGGCACGGACTGTTGGCTCACCACCAGTTATACGGATACTTTCAATCCCAAATTGTTCAACCGAGAGCCTTGCCACTCGTTCAATTTCTTCAAAAGTGAGAAGTTCATCGCGAGGAACCCAATCTAAACCCTCTGCTGGCATGCAATACGTGCACCGAAAGTTGCATCGATCTGTAACGGAGATACGTAAATCTTTATGAACCCGTCCAAAGGAATCTATTAACTTTTCTCTCACAATTAATAGGTTAGAGGACTAAGAGGCATTCAGGTCACGTGTGAGTTGATGGAGAAGAATTATTTCCACAACATCCCCAGATTCAACTCCATTTCCATCCGGAAGAACCGCAAGAGCGTTAGCTTCAGCCATGGCTGAAAGCTGATGTGAGCCTTGACCTCCCGCGGACTGCACTTTGTAACCTCCATCTGCTAAAGAAACTTTCACTCGAGCAAAATGCGTTTTCTCATCCGGGCGACGAGAAATCGGGCTTTCTGCAACTGCTTTAATTTTCGAAGACCAAATGTCTGTATGTCCCATCATTTTTCGTAATGCAGGACGAACAAAAAGTTCAAAAGAAACAATGGAAGAAACCGGATTACCAGGTAGTCCAAATACTGGAACATTCTCTACAAGGCCAAAAGCTAAAGGCTTTGCTGGTTTTATCGCTACTTGCATCCAACGCATATCACCTAACCGATCAAGTACGACTTTAACAAAATCAAAATCGCCCATACTCACGCCCCCTGAAGAGATGACAACATCGCACCGGCTTTCACCTGAACACGCAGAACGAAATACCTCTTCAATTGCCTCTTCCTCGTCAGGAATCAAACCAAGATCTACGCCTTCTAGCCCCAAATCATTCAATAAAGCCAACAAAGAATGTCTATTCGAATCCCGGATCTGACCTGGCTGCAGAGGTACCTCTCCTTCAACTAACTCGTCACCGGTTGATACCACTCCTACTTTGAGTGGTGGAAAAATGCTCACTTGTGTACAACCAATACTTGCCAGCACCCCCAAGTGAGTGGGAGTTAATACCCCTCCCTTTTTAAATACGACTTGACCAGCCTGAAGGTCTTCTCCTGCTCTCCTAATATGGTTTCCTTCAGGAATGACTTTCTCAATGGTTACGTAGTTCCCCTCAACCCTCGTTAGCTCAACCATCACCACTGAATCTGCGCCTACCGGTAGTGGAGCGCCTGTCATTATTCTCGCTGCTTGTCCTGAGTGTAATGTAAAATTTGGAGTTGACCCGGCAGCTATCGTGCCAACAATTTCTAACGTCTTAGGTGTTTCTAGTGTGTCTTCAGAACGGATTGCGAAACCATCCATTGCAGTGTTATCAAAAGGAGGAACATCTTCAGCGGTTAGAACTTCTTCAGCTAAAACCAGCCCTAATGAAGATCGTGAAGACCGGCGTTTAGGGCTACCAGTTGCGCATTGCTGCAAAACGTATTCTTGAGCTTGTTCTAAAGGAATCATTTTCTTAGCCTGTCAAAGTTTCAAACTCTGAGGTTACACAAAAGAGCCCTCTACTCACTCTGAAAAGAAGATTCAGTTCCGGTAAGTAGTCGCTGAATATTTTTATAGTGCCGAGCGATAATCAAAGCACTAAGTCCGGCCGTGAAAATTATTTCTCTTGCTGGAGCTCCAAAGATAAAAATCAATATTGGCAGCATTGAAGCGATAATTATTGACCCTAAGGAGGCTTTTCGTGTTGTTTTCACTACCAAGATAAAGACACTGAAACATATTACGGCTACGGCAGGAAATAGAACAGTGGCGCCTCCGCCGGCTGTCGCTACGCCCTTTCCCCCACGAAGTCGGCGAGTAAGAGGAGCAACATGACCTAAAGTTGCTGCTCCCCAGCAAACCACTCCTAAGAACTTTCCACCTATGGCGTATCCAACTGATGCCGCGACTAGGCCTTTCAGGAAATCAGCAAAAAACACTGCTGCTCCAGATTTTTGCCCAGCGATTCGGTAGACATTGGCTGCACCTGGATTTCCTGAACCACGCTTTGTTGGATCAAGCCCTACTCTCCCCGCCACCAAGTGAGCCGACGGAAAAGTGCCAAGAAAATAAGACGCCACTACGAGCAGTAAATCCATATACATAGTCTTAGCATTTTCTCTGAAAAAAACTAGATGAAATATTCATCAGATACTGATAATTACTCAGATAGAATGCACCCCCGTAAAGAAACACTACCTTCCTTAACTACTTTGTGCGAGATTCTGTATGCCGACTTATCAATACCGATGCCAAACTTGTAGCCACGAGTTTGAAGAAAAACAATCATTTGCTGACGATGCACTAACAGATTGTCCAATAGGTGCTTGCAAAGGGGCAGTAAAAAAAGTTTTTAGCGGAGTAGGCATCTCTTTTAAGGGTGACGGTTTCTACAAAAATGACCATGGTTCGTCCAGTAAGAAACCAGGGGCATCGCCAACTGAAAAAACTAACAAGGAGAAGTCGTCCGATACAACCGATAAATCTTCTAACGCATCTTCAGAAAGTTCATCAAATGCTAAATCTTCTTCTAAGCCAAGTACCTCAGCGGACTCCGGAAGCAAGTAACAGTAGAACAAAGACTCCAGCCAATACTCGATAAATCGTGACTCCCTGAAAACTAGTTCTGCTAACTAGCCGAATCAGCCAATGCACACTTAGCCATCCACTAATAGCAGCTGCACTCATACCTATTAAAAAAGGCAGCCACCAGCCCGAAGGTATTTCCACTTCAAAAGCTTTTACTAGTCCTGCACCCGCTATGACTGGAAGACTCATTAAGAAAGTCAGTCTGGCTGCTTCGACACGGCTTATTCCAAGAAACCGAAAAGCACTAATTGTCACCCCTGATCGAGATACTCCTGGTTGGAAAGCCAACCCTTGGACTGCACCCAAGAGAAGTGCGTGCCCAAAAGTTAACTCTTGTATTTCTCGAGTGGCTTTTCTTTGATCTGCTATCCATAAGACGAACCCAAACACAATAAGGCAGCTACCAACTAACCAAATACGGTCACCTAGATCTTTGGTGAAAGAGAGAGCTGCTGCCCCTATCAACCCTGTTGGTATGACAGTAAGAGCTAAAAATATGGCAATACGTGAATCTCCGCTTGGTGATTCGCTAGACCTCATCCAACTAACCGCAGCCTTTGAATAACGAGCGATGTCGGAACGGAGATAAACGATTGCGCCAATCAGTGTCCCTAAATGCAGGGCCACATCAAATGCGTTTTCGAGAGCATTATTTGCTCCGAAGTCATCCCATCCAAATAACCAAGGAACAATAGCAAGATGGCCGCTGGAGGAAACTGGAAGAAACTCAGTCATCCCTTGAACAAACCCCAAGATAAGAGCATGTAAAAGAGGCATCAAATAAACCTATGCACCAGACACGGTCAATTCACCGATAACTAAAGTAACCCCTGCAGCTCTCATCGGTAGCCACTGAAGATCGTTTCCAATTCCATTTACATCAGAAAGCATTTTCTGAATTGTTGAGGCAATCGTGAACTCTCTTACCGGCTCCGCTAACTGACCGTTCCTAATACGCAATCCCTCAGCGCCAGTGGAGAAATCACCGCTAACAGGATTAACCCCAGAATGCAGTCCGCTTACACCTTGGACAAGAACTCCATCAGAAACTTGAGATATTAGGTCTTCAGGGCTTAACTCACCAGGTGTCACCGCAAGCGCTTGAACTCCAACTCCAGGCGTAGAGGAATACCCACGAATCGCTGATCCAGTAGAAGAAATTCCATCTTTACGAGCCGTATAGCTATTGTGCACAAATTGGTTGAGGCGACCATTTTCTATAAGTACATTTCTTCGAGTCGCTAAGCCCTCTCCATCAGTGGAAGTAGCGGTGAATGACTCAGGGTTTGTGGGATCATCAACAAGATTTATAGAAGGATGCGCTACTTCTTCACCTTGCCGTCCAGCAAAAAGAGATCTTCCTTTCTGAACTGATTCAGCGTTAAGAGTTCCTCCAACTATCCCGAGAAATTGGGCACTAACCCAGGGGTCAAGAACAACAGTAAATCGTCCTGACGGGGGCTTAATCGCCCCAAGCATGCGTGTTGCACGATCAACTGCATCTACAGCGGCTTTCTCTATGTTTAAATCTTCCAAACGGCGACCTATTGAGTATCCAAATCCAGTTTGAGTTTCACCATTTTCTTCGGCTAAAGAATACGTAGTTAGCGAACAGCCAGTCTCTTTTGATGACGCGTAAATTCCTGTGTTGGTAACGACCGCACTCTCAGAAATTGAATCCGAGTAATCTGCAGATTCAACTCCGATTATTCGAGAATCTTTTTCGCGGGTACAACGTTCTAGCTCAAGAGCCATTGCTACTTTTTCTTCAGTTGGCACTTTGCCCAACTCATCGTTATATACATCCAAGACAGCTGGTTTCATCCCATCAGAATCAGTTATTCCACAAAATTCATCTGGAGTGGCAAACTTGAGGTTGTCTCGAGCTTCACTCAAAGTTTCAACAAGATCTTCTGAAGTAAACGTTCCGGCATGAGCAAACCCTTGACGTCCATCTTTTACGACTCGTATACCTACTCCGTGCGATTCAGCTGCAGTTAAAGATTCGATTTCGCCTTCATAGGCTCTGGCTTCTGTTTCACGACTATAAATGGCAACGGCTTCAATCTGTTCATTATCAGCAGCCTTACTGACTATCTGTTCACAAATTTCTAGAAGTTCGCTCATCTCAAGCAGCCGTTCCACCAACAGTGAGTCGGCCCACTCGTAACGTTGGAGTGCCATCACCTACTGGAACACCCTGGCCATCTTTCCCACATGTACCTGGTGACCCCATTGCAAAATCATTAGCAATCGCGTCTATGTCAAGCAAAGCCTGCGGTCCATTACCAATGAGGTTTCCATCTCGTATCGGCGAGGTCAACTCCCCATTTTCAATCAAATAGGCTTCAGTCATACCAAAAACAAAATCTCCAGTTGCAGTATTTACTTGACCTCCTCCTAATTGGGCGACATAAACCCCATACTCTGTTGAAGAAATTATTTCATCTGGGGTAGAAGATCCTGCTTCTAAATAAGTGTTTGTCATGCGTACCATCGGAAGATGCTCATAGCTTTGCCGTCTTCCATTCCCCGAGCTTGGTCTCCCTTCTTTACGAGCCCGCAAGTAATCCCACATGTAATCCGTTAGCTCTCCTTTATCAATGAGAACATTACGTTGAGCAGGATGCCCTTCATCATCTATTGCGTAACAGCCCCATTCCCCTGACATGGTCCCATCGTCAATAAGGGTGACCATTGGATCAGCAACCATTTCGCCTCTTCTTCCAGCGAAAACAGAGGCTGATTTTCCAACTAAGTCTGCTTCTAACCCATGTCCACAAGCTTCATGAAAGAGAACCCCGCCACCGCCTGGGCCAACAACTACCGTCATCTCCCCACTCGGTGCAGGCACTGCCCCTAGTTTGGTAACTGCGCGCTGGGAAGCTTTCCTCGCTATTTCTTCGACATCAATTTCATCAAAAAGCTCAAAACCGATCGTATGCCCAACGGATTCCCGCCCAGTTTGTAAACCGGTATCCCCAGCAGCAACACAAGAAACAGAGAAAGAAGTTCTGATTTGATCGTCGCTGGCTAGCAGCCCGTCAGTATTAGCGACTTGAATACGTCGACGACTGTCACCGTACCCAACTGAAACCTGAGCAATTTCTTCTTTTTGGCTTCTTGCTATTTCATTAGCTTGCGTCAAAAGAGCAACTTTTTTAGATTTCTCTACCATCGAGGGAAATATCTGAACAGTTGAAGAATTTTTATTCTCTGTTCCAAGCTTCACTGATTTGTTTTCGCTATTACCACTTCGTGCCGCAGCGGCTGCAGAGTCCACAGCTGCTTCGATACCTCGGGCTGTCAAATCAGCAGTATGAGCAAAACCTGTAGTCTCACCGACGATAACTCGTATACCTGCACCTCGGCTTCGACCACTAGTAAGTTCCTCGACCCGGCCGTCATCCAGAACTGCCGACATGCCTTTACGGTCTTCTACGAAGATTTCGGCAAACTCTCCTCCCTTATCAAGAGCCTTCTCAAGTGATCGCTCAAGAAGATCTGCATTTAACAGAGGTTCCAATTCTTGTCTAGTATCCACTTGTTACCTTTCTAAATTCTTTATTTTTTCTTTACGTTCAATGCTGACATACTACGAACTAATGCGTATGGTAGCGCTGTGACCATAACCGTCGGACTTAAAGCCTCAATTGACCTTACGGTGTCTGAAAATGATACCGCTATCGCCTTACGTTCAGGCGAGGTTCCAGTGCTAGGAACGCCTCGTCTTGCTTCTTTATTTGAAGAAGCAAGTGTGGCTGCAATTAGCAACCATCTTGAATCAGGGTACACCTCTGTGGGAATGCGTATTCACCTTGATCACTTTGCCCCTTCTGGAGTCGGCACGACAATTACTGCCACAGCAGAGGTGCAAGAAGTTGACGGCAGACGTATAACTTTTCGTGCTCAAGCAAAATGTATTGACAATTGCAACACAAATGAGACTGTAATAGGGTCAGCCATAATTATTCGTGTTCTAGTTGATACTGAAAGATTCCTTCAACGAGTTGACTAAGATTTTATACTTCCTTTAATTATGTTTTCCTCTAGGTCCTCCTCATCAGACTCAATGAAAAAGTTTCAGCGTTTGTCTGAAGAAGGAGTCGGTACCGGCCTACGTTGGTGGGCAGAGATCATTCTTGTTCTCATTTTCTATATTTTTTACTCTGCTATACGTAACCTATTTGGTTCAACATCCGTAAGTTCAAGTAAAGCTTTCAACAACGCAGAGTCAATTATTGACTTAGAAGACTCTCTGGGCCTCTTCTTTGAGTTAGAAGTACAAAATTTTTTCATTGATTGGCGCTGGTTCATTCAATTTTGGAACCTCTTTTATGGAACATTTCATTTTGCAGTGACTGCATTTGCTTTGATCTGGATTTACCGAAAGTTTCCAGTTCTGTATCCACGCTGGAGAACTTCATTTTTATGTACAACTGGCCTTGCTTTGATTGGTTTTAGTCTTTTCCCTTTAATGCCGCCGCGCTTGCTTGCCGACTGTGGACAATATGGAGCTTGCGTTACAACTTGGCCATTCATTGACACGGTTACTGATGTAGGTGGCCTCTGGTCTTTTGACTCCGGGACAATGCAAAAGGTTTCAAACCAATATGCGGCTATGCCGAGTCTTCACTTTGCTTGGGCTTCCTGGTGCACCTTGGCGCTTTGGCCAACATTGAAATCCCACTGGGCTCGAACGTTAATCGTTATCTATCCTGTCGCTACCCTCTTCGCAGTTGTTGTTACAGGGAATCATTATTGGATTGATGCAATCGGGGGACTTATTGTATTAGCGGTAGGGATCTTGTTGGGAAGATTGATTGCAGATGGCTGGCATAAATGGAATTTGCGACATTTCGGGTAGGTTGATCTCAAGCAACTATGAGGTTTTAAAGTGCATCTTGAATCAATTCAGAACCCAGATGATCTTCGCTCTTTAACAGAAGAAGAGTTGAGCGCCTTAGCGGAAGAAATTCGCTCTGAAATAATTGCGGTTATCGATCGAACTGGCGGCCATATTGGCTCAAACCTTGGAGTCGTGGAATTAACTATTGCTTTGCATCGAGTATTTGACAGTCCTAATGACACTATTTTGTGGGATACCGGGCATCAGTGTTATGTCCATAAGCTACTTACTGGCAGAAAAGATCAATTTGCTGATTTAAGACAGCCTGAGGGAATTTCTGGCTACCCATCCCAAACAGAGTCTCCTCATGATTGGATAGAGAATTCCCATGCCTCAACTGTGCTTTCTTACGCTCATGGTCTTGCCACCGCCTTTAATGCCTCTCAAGATGACCGGCGAGTGGTTGCAGTAATCGGTGATGGAGCTATGACTGGTGGGATGGCATTCGAAGGTCTCAACAACCTTGGTCATAGCGAGTTAGACGTCACTATTGTCTTAAATGATAACGGTCGTTCCTACGCCCCAACTGTAGGAAAACTGACTGAAAGTCTCATACGTATTCGATCTAATCCAACATATATGAGACGGCAACGTCGTTTTGAAGAGCTAGCGGAAAAATTGCCTTGGGTTGGGGAAATATTTGAGCGGGGAATAAACGCTACTAAGGCAGCGATTAGAGAAATATTTGAACCAGCTGCTTTTTTTGAAACCTTGGGTGTCCATTACCTTGGTCCTTTCGATGGGCACGACATTAACGAAGTTGAAGAAGCTCTCAAAAATGCTTCTGAGTTTGAAGGACCGGTCCTGGTACATGTGTTGACTCAAAAGGGGCGCGGATACGAACCCGCAGAAAGTGACCCAGTGAAACATATGCACGATACCTCGGGTATTAAACCAGGCAGTTACACGGAGGCCTTTACAGAAACTCTCATGAAAGAGGCTGAATCACGCAAGAATGTTGTAGCTCTTACTGCCGCTATGCCCGACTCCACTGGTCTGCTTCCCTTCATGGAACGTTTTCCTGATCGTTGTTTTGACGTAGGTATTGCCGAACAGCATGCTGTAACCGCTTCTGCTGGTATGGCTATGGGTGGTCTTCGACCAGTGGTCGCTCTTTATGCAACTTTCTTGACAAGAGCTATTGATCAAATAAATTTGGATGTAGCTCTTCATCGACTACCAGTAATCTTTTGTTTAGATCGAGCTGGAGTTACAGGTGATGACGGGCCTTCCCACCATGGTGTTTTGGACATGGTCTTGTTGACAAAAATTCCTGGAATGAAAGTATTTGCCCCCTCTTCTTATCAAGAACTCCAACAGATGCTTCAGGATGCTTTTGAATACGATGATGGCCCCTGTGCTATTCGGTGGGCTAAAACTGCAGCGCCTCATGTTGATTGGTCTGAAGTTGGAAGCGGCCTCTCTGCTCGTTGCGTTAGCTCATCAGAGAATAACGATTCTCAAGTCTGTATTTTAGGGGCTGGAAAAATGCTTTCAGTTGCTATTGATGCTTCAAAACGGCTCGCCTCGGAAGGAATATCTTCAACAGTTTGGGATCCAAGACTAATTAGCCCATTAGATCAAGACATGATCAAGAATGCCGCTGAGCACTCTTTAGTAATAACTATTGAAGATGGTTTCCGTCAAGGAGGATTTGGATCATTAGTACGTGACACGCTTGCAGGACTGTCCCCTGATACTCGAATTTCAGTCTTAGGGGTTCCCGTAGACCATCATCAACATGGAAATGCTGACGCCTTGCTGGCTTCTTTTGGTCTAGACGGAGAAGGCGTAGCCTCAACAATACGTCAAATTCTCAACTAAGGAACGACGCAGTTGATCCGGCGGCTCAGCCCTCGCCGAACGAGGCGGCGAGTCGGACCCAGCCATTAGCGAGGCTGACCTCGGGGGCCCAGTCCAATGCGCTGCGGGTCTCGCGCTGATCGAACCAGTGGGCGGTGGAGAGCTGCTCGGCCCCGAACGCGGTCATCGGCGGTTCGCCGTCGCGCCTGCTGCGCTCCCATACGGCCTCGGCAGCGGCGCCGCCGGCGATGGCGGCCCGGGCGGGCACGGTACGAGGCGACCAGTCGACGCCCGCAGCGGCAGTGATCCGGGCGATGAGCTCGTTGACGGTTCGAGGCTCGCCATTCGACACGACGAAAGCCCGACTGCCGACTCCGGGGAGGGCATCGAGCGCAGCGAGCAGTGAGGTGGCGGCATTGTCGACCCAGGTC
>JUEO01000007.1 GCA_000817115.1 marine actinobacterium MedAcidi-G2B
ATCAATAAGAGTTGTTTTGCCGTGGTCAACGTGCGCGATGACAGCAATATTTCTAAGGTTGGGTTTAGTAGGCACTTCTTAACGATACGGGTTATTGGAGCGGCAGGAGGGCAATGTGACAAATAACTTTTACCAGAAATGCTGTTAGATAGTTACCGGAACGTCACCGAGGAAGCGTTCAACGTTGCCGGCATAGAAGGCTTCAACCGCAGTTGGGTCCACACCTTCCATCGTTGATTCAAATTTCCGTATTGGGTCACTTGATCCTTCTGGGTGTGGATAGTCAGAAGCGAAGCAAAGCATCTCAGGACCAAGTTGCTCGATTAACCAGCCAACTGGTTCACCAGCAAACGGCGCAAATCGAACGCGTTCGCGAGCAACATCAGATGCTCGGCGATTCCTTGGTGCAATATGACGGGCGGAACGCTCCACAAAATCAAGTTTATGTAGCCAGCCAGGCACCCATGATGCCCCATGCTCTAAAGAAAGGCACCGCAACCTATCGTGTCGCTCGAAAACTTCATCAAAAATCATCGCAGATAGAAATAATTCGGCCGAATTATGCATCGCTACAAGACCTAAGTTTGAGTCCGGTGCATCACCGCCTAAAGCAGTGGACCCGCGTCCATTGTTCTTAAAGCTAGGTGAAACAGGGTCATAGTGACCATTTACCGCAATATGCAATATTACTGGCACGTCTTTTTCTCCAAAACGCTCCCAAACTGGATCAAAGTCTGGGTGCGTGAATGATTGCGCTTCGGGATTGGCTTCATTTGTGTCAATCATGACCGTATAGCAGCCATCGCTGAAGGCTTCGTCGAGAAGTGCTCCAGCTATGTCAGGTCCGAGTGACAAGGGCACATAGCCGCCTGCCAAGAGCCGGTCATCGTGAGCGCAAAAACGTCCCAGTGCACGGTTATAAACCCGTGATCCAATTTCAAGTGCTTTTGCGTTGTCCTCGTGGGCAATTTGATGAAACGCAAACGTTCCGAGCACTATTTGTCGTTGAAACCCAAGGACATCAAGTGCATGAGAGCGTTCGGATGGGTCAAACGCTCCAAGTCGCGACCAAGGGCTACGACCAATATCAAACATACCTGATTCAAATTTTGACATTAATTCTGGATCAGCGTTTCGACGATCAAGATGTTCTCGACCTCGTTCGATAGCTTCCAGTGAAACCGGCAATTCAGTTTGCGCATGCATGGGTTGAATGAAAGTCATCTCTTCTTCGGTGGCTACAGAATCAAGAAAGTCATCAAGTTCAAACAAATGACTATCAACGTCAATGATTCGTCGGTTGCCTGCGTATGTCATATTTCTACTTTAGCGCGACGTTCCAACACGTGCGGACGCGAGCATTTCTACACCCGCTGTGACAGAAGCCCGTTTCAAGAAACACATCTTCAGAGTAAATGTTTACTAGATTTGACAGACGTGGAAAAACCGTTAGGAGCTTAAATGTCATTCTCAATTTTACGTGAAAACTCTCTTTTGAAGCCAGAAAATAAGCCCAAATTAATCTTTATGCTTGCTGGTTTCATGTCATTCCTTTTATCAGTTTCGCTTTGGTTTAGTGGTAATGAGTTGCAAGGAATTTTTGTTGGAATTTGGGTACCTTCAATCCATTCCTTAGGAACTCTTGTATTAACAAATTCGGGAAAAAACAATGAATGAAACCCTGTTATTTATTATTGGAACCTTAGTTTTTACGATCACTATTTGGGGCTTGCTAATGGCAGGTTACAAAGCAACATCTAATGCGGTTGAAAGAGACGGGTCGTAGCACCATAAAAGTCGTTAACTCTCTTAACCTTCGTAGAAAGGTTTCAAGGGACTTACTCTTAATTTTTTAAACTCAAATTTTTCGTTAAACAAGAAAGTGATGATATGGAGATAATTGGAATCCTGGCACAAATTACTGCTGGGTTATGGATCCTAAATGTATGGATATTGCGTTACAACAAAGAAACCGAGTTTCGCGGTGGTGATGCAAAAAATATGTTAGAAGAATTTCAGATATACGGCATTTCTCCCCCATTAATGTATTTAATAGGCGGAACAAAAGTCACATTAGCAATTCTTTTAATCGTTGGTGTTTGGGTAGAATCCTTAACTAGACCAGCAGCAATTTTGCTTGGTCTGTTAATGGTAGGAGCCATTGGCATGCATATACGTGTTGGTGATGCTCTCAAGAAATCAGCTCCAGCAATTAGCGTTTTAAGCCTCTCAATTCTTGCTTTAATATAAGTTTTAGTTACTTGTAATTATTTGGTGTCGGAGGGGGGACTTGAACCCCCACGCCCTAATCGGGCACAAGGTCCTTAACCTTGCGCGTCTGCCAATTCCGCCACTCCGACGTGACTTTATTTAGTGATTACTCAAACTATCGTTTACTAATTCCTTTTAGAACTGTAAAGAGAGTCCCACAGTGGTAAATACAAATACTAAAGCTGTGACAATGGTAATTCTGTCAAGGTTTTGTTCTACGACTGTTGAGCCAGCAGTTTGTGCACCAACACCTCCACCGAACATGTCAGAAAGGCCTCCACCTTTACCGCTATGTAGGAGAACTAAGAAGATAAGACCAAGGCCTGAAACGGCTTGAAGAATTGCTGTTAAAACGAACATAGTGGTATCAAGACTACCGTCCGATTAGAGATCAACCGACTAAACGATAATTTACAATACGAGCAAATTCATCAGGATCTAAAGCGGCTCCACCCACAAGAGCGCCATCAATGTCAGGCTGACGCATCAAATCTGGACAGTTTCCCGATTTGACCGAACCACCATATTGAATACGTACCGCCTCTCCAGCACTTCCCCATTTTTCTTTCACTGTAGAGCGAATAAGTGAGCAGACTGATTGAGCGTCTTCCGGTGTAGCTGTTTTTCCAGTTCCGATAGCCCAAATAGGTTCATAAGCAATAACGAGTCCACCTACTGCTTCACTTTTTAAGTTTGCTAATCCTGACATGATTTGCCCTATTACTTTTTCTTCTGTTTTCCCAGCTTCTTTTTCCTCTAAAGTTTCGCCACAACAAACGATCGGAGTCATATTTGCTTTAAGTACCGCTTTCACCTTTTTATTAACTTCTGCGTCAGTTTCACCGAAAAGCTCTCTTCTCTCAGAATGTCCCACGATCACAAACGAAACATTCAACTTCTCCAGCATCGTGGCGGCAACTTCACCAGTGAACGCACCTTTTTCTTCCCAATGGCAATTTTGCGCTCCAAGAAGTATTGGCATGTGATCTGATTCTAAAACTGTCTGTATGGAACGAAGGTCAGTGAACGGCGGATGAACGGACACGTCAACCTTTTCATAATCCTGTGGGTTAAGTATGTATGAGAGTTTTTGCACCATTTGTATCGCTTCAAAATGATTATGATGCATCTTCCAATTTCCACTTATGAGTGGTTTTCTTTCTGTTGACATACTTTCTCCTCTTAAACCCTTTGACTATCTCTTAGAGCCGCTAATCCCGGTAAATCACCTTTTTCGATCAACTCCAAAGTAGCCCCTCCACCAGTGGAGACATGATTCATCTCTCCATCAACGCCAAATAGTTTCGCCGCTGCTGCGCTATCTCCACCTCCTACAACAGTGAAACCTCGACACCCTGCTACCGCTTCTGCAATCGTCCGAGTACCTGCAGAGAATCGGGAATCTTCAAACACCCCCATCGGCCCATTCCAAAGAACTGTTCGAGCTTCTGAGATGATGTCGCAAAATTCAACTGCTGTTCCTGGACCTATATCTAAACCCATCCATCCTTCAGGAATCGACGTACCCATTTGACGAACCTCTCCCCCTGCTGAAGGGTTACCGATAACGCCCTCTGGGCTCAGTGCGGTCACGTCTAAAGGAAGTCTTATTGAGTCATACGTTGCAAGGAGTTCCCCGCACTTCTCTATCATGTTTTCTTCAAGCAATGAAGCGCCTACTGAACTTCCTTTTGCGGCAAGAAACGTGAAGCACATTCCCCCACCAACGATCAATTCGTCCACTACATCTAGCAGAGCTTCTATTACTCCCAACTTGTCACTCACTTTGGATCCGCCCATTATTCCCACAAGGGGTCTCTTAGGGTTTTCTCGCAAACTCTTTAGAACGTGAACTTCTTTTTCCAGCAAACGTCCAGCGGCTGAGGGTAAAAATGCGGGAGGCCCCACTATTGAAGCGTGTGATCGATGCGATGCTCCAAAAGCATCGTTCACATAAATGTCTTGACCTGCAATGAGCTCTGCCACAAATTCTGATGAATTATCAGTTTCCCCTGTATTAAATCGAAGGTTTTCCAGCAACTGAACTTCAGGAAGTAGTTCCTGCAAGCGCTCCCTCACCGGATCAAGCGTAAATTCAGGCGCAGGTTTTCCGTTAGGTCTGCCTAAATGAGAACAAGTAGTAACCGTGGCCCCTGCTTCCAACAGATATCGGAGAGTCGGTAACGCTGATTTGATGCGAAGATCATCAGTTATCAACCCGCCCTCTAGTGGAACATTGAAATCGCACCGGACTAAAACCCTTTTACCCTCTAAATTGCCTAAGTCTTCCAGCGCGGGGATGGTCATGGTGTTCTTCTAGTTTTACTTACTTTTCTTTTTTGTACGACGAGTTCCTACAATTTTTGTTAAATCAACCATTCGGGTCGAGTAGCCCATTTCATTGTCATACCAGCCACACACTTTCACCATTTTTCCGGTTGCCATGGTTAAACCTGCATCTATTGTGCATGAAGCTGCCCGACCTACTATGTCTGCAGAAACAAGGGGATCTTCGCTGTAGTCAAGAACTTTAGACAACGGCCCTTTTCGAGCAGCTGCAGCGTAAGCCGCATTTATTTGCTCTACTGTCGCTTCTTTCTTTAACGTCCCAACAAAATCCGTAATAGAGCCATCTGGTATAGGCACTCGTAAAGAAATGCCGTCAAGCTTTCCTTTCATCTTGGGCATAACCAGAGAGGTGGCACGTGCTGCCCCAGTTGAGGTTGGAACAATATTAACAGCCGCCGCTCGGGCTCTACGCAGATCACTATGTGGTCCATCAACCAGACTTTGATCACCGGTATATGCATGAGTAGTGGTCATGAAGCCTTGCTCTACTCCAAATTTGTCATCCAGAACTTTGATCATTGGAACAAAACAGTTAGTCGTGCAAGAAGCGTTTGAGATCACATGATGCTTACTTGGGTCGTAGTCATCATCGTTTACTCCGACAACAAAAGTTGCGTCGCAGTCTCCTGAAGGTGCGGAAATTATAACTTTTCGCGCTCCCCCTTCCAGGTGCAGTCCAGCCTGATCTCTGGCGGTGAAAAAACCAGTTGATTCGACCACTACATCCACTCCTAAGTCTCCCCAAGGTAAGTCACCCGGGTTTCGTTCAGAGAGGACTTTTATCTTTTTACCGTCTATGGAAATGCTGTCGCGGGTGGTCCGCACTTTCGCTTCCAATGGGCCGTGAACAGAGTCGTTAGCGAGCAGAAATGCCATGGTGTCGATGGCTCCTAAATCGTTTACTGCTACAAACTCAAAGTCAACTCCACTTTTCATTGCCGCTCTGAAGAAGTTTCTTCCGATTCGGCCAAAGCCATTAATACCTACTCGAACAGTCATGAATATGTTTCCTCCTGCAACTCAATGTTGTCAGTATTTGTTGTTTCCTTGATATCCGCTTAAGAACGGATAAACACCCGTCAAATTGGAGATATTTGTCACACTAAATGTGTATCACTGCTTGATGTCACGGTGGGTGATGAGTGGATCAAATCCTGATTGAATGAGATGCTCTCTAATTATTTCAGTGATAGCTACCGAACGATGTCGACCACCAGTGCAACCAAAAGCCAGCGAAAAGAAGGAATGGCCACCAGCTGAGTAAACCGGGAGAAGAAGATCCAACATTTCTTTTAACTGTTTCAAGAAAGGTTCAGTCATAGATTGGGTCTCAACATACTCTCTGACTGCGTGATCAAGCCCAGTAAGTGGACGTAAGGTTTCTTCCCAATGTGGATTCGGCAGAAACCTACAATCAAACACCATTGAAGCATCTCGGGGTGTCCCATACTTAAAGCCAAAAGAAGTAAGTAAAACTCTCATAGGCCTGTCATGAACTTCCCCAAAAAGTCCTTCAACTTTCCTTCGGAGATCGTGAACGTTCAGGTCAGAAGTGTCAATAATGATGTTGGCTTCGCTTCGTACCGGCTCTAATGCGCTTCTTTCTGAACTTATTGCTTCTTCTAATCCTCGTTCATCTCCAAACGGATGAGGTCTCCTTGTATCTTCATACCGTTGAAGAAGCGTTTCAGTAGAGCAATCAAGAAAGACGACTTGTAAATCTTCTTGCTTAGAGCGCAAGTCTTCTAATGCAGTGAGTGTTTCGCCTTCATAAGAATCAAACCGGAGGGTAAATGCCACCCTCTCCCACGGAGTTTCAGGGGCACCAGCTAAATCCGCTAATTTACTTATGAGATCCGCCGGAACACGGTCAATAACAAACCAGCCTAGATCTTCTAGGTCTTTAGCAAATTCAGAACGACCTGCTCCTGAAAGACCGGTAACGACCAGAACATTGCTCATAACCAAATAGTAGACCGTATTCCGTTATTACGCGGCACGTATAGCCTCAATAACCAAAAGACGTGGGATTAATGCTGCATCACCGAATTGCAGCGAGCGTTTAAGAAATCCTTCCGGTGGAGAAGGCTCATGCATTGAACTAATTACTAGCCCAGCAGAACTCAAAGCATTCACGTACCTGCTTAGTGGACGATGAACAAAAGGCAAGAAAACTCCATTGTCTACTTCCTCCATTTCCATTACCTCTGTTAAATACGGTCCAATTCTCCAGTATTTCTCTGGAGGATCCAGAATCTGATCATCTATCCAACCACTGCCAGGTGTTTGGACAAGAGGATGGTTTAAGAAGAATAGAAACTTTGCATTTGGTTTCAAGATCCGAGCTATTTCTTCAATTGCTGAATCCATGGCCTCGATATGTTCAAAGACCAAGCAGGCGATTGCCGCATCAAACGATGACTCATCAAAGGGAAGCTGTTCAGATCTTCCTCGAAGGTATAAAGGGCCTCCGCCTCTTTTGTTCGCTTCCCGTATTTGGTTATGTGTCGGATCTACCCCGATAACTATTTCTGCTCCTGATTCAACAAGAACTCGACTTATCTGCCCTTCACCAGTTCCGACATCGAGAATTTTTTTATAACCCATCAATAAATCTCTTGCCAAAGGAATTATTTGTTCTTCGTACTCTTCATCTTGTCCCTCTGTGAAGCCCTCTTGCCACCATTCAGCGTGTTGCTCCCAGGAGTCTTCTATCTTCTCTTTAGTCACTGATACAGCGTGACAGGTTTCTAGGCAAGACGACCATTCTCACTTCGCTCATCTGACTTACTCTATAACATTTCGGACTATTTCTAAGGAAGTGAAAACGGTCCTTCTATTTCTGGGTGCGTCCACGTGTTTCACAAACCTAGAACGAAACTTAAGACCCTATGAGGTGTGTGAAGATCTCCGGTCCCAAATTCTTCAATGAGCGTTTTATCCAATTCTTCATCAAACACCTGTGCTTTATCTGAATCAAGTGCAACGATTCCTGCGCTTGCTTGAATTCTTTTACGCCACGAAAGCCTTGAGTACATTGTCTCATCAATAAAATCGAACTCTCCGGAGATACTCAATGCATGTTCAGTGAATACGGATTCTAAAAGTTCGTAATAGTCCTCCCTTGTCCGTATTCCCCCTAGCTTCCACTCAGGATTATGCTTTTCAATCAGTGCCTCAGTGACTCCGGGAACGGAATCTGGAAGAGGTATCCAGTCAAACCAGCACAACGCTAGTTTGCCATCTGGTTTCAATAAACGGGCACACTCTGCAACCGTTGAAACCTGATCAAACCAATGCCAACATTGACCAGCAGTTATAGCGTTAAATGAAGAATCTGGCAACCCTGTATTCTCTGCCGATGCTTCGATCCATGCGACTTCAACTCCTTCCTTGGTAGCTAACTTTGAAGCTTCTTCAAGCATCCGATGGTCGATATCGGCTCCTGTAACTTTGCATCCTCGTTGCGCAAAGCCACGGGCAAGCGTTCCTGTTCCACACCCCAGATCGAGGAGTGCTTGACCTGGTTTACCTACATCTAGCTTCTGCAACTCATTGAATGTGGAGTCGGGAAAACCTTTGCGGTGTTCAGCGTATTCCTTAGCAGCAGAGCCAAATTTATTGCCCTCGATGTTTCCTAAAGTGAAGTCAGCCACGTTATTACTATAGGCAGAAAGAATATTGAGGCAGCAATAAAATCAGCCGAGGAGTGCCTGGTGAATGTATTTTCTTGAGATGGATTGACGAGAGCATTGCCTAGCGGGAGACTTCTTAAGAAGGTTGGTTTAAAGCTAGAAAATGGAAAAGCCACTTTCGATGAAGATTTGCATCTTCTCCGAAAGAAGTGAATTACGTCGTCATGTTTCTAGGCAAAATGCGTGTCTTAAAGTAGTTCCATCCTTACCATGCATACATGGCTGCTTTTCTTGCAATAATTAGCGCTGCCCTATTTGGAGCAGGAGATTTTTTTGGCGGCCTAGCTTCACGTCGAACTGGAATTTTTTCCGTTATCGCCATTGCTCACTTAATAGGTTTATTTGTCATCCTGCTGGTCGCTCCATTTATGGCAGACCAATTTCTACTGGATGACTTCTTCCGAGGAGCTCTTGCAGGAATCTTAGGCCTTATTGGAATAGCCCTGATCTTTCACGCCTTACAACGTGGGCCTATGACCATCGTTGCTCCTATTACCTCTATAGCTTCTGCTGTAATACCAGTCATATGGGGAACCACCCACGGAGAAGACCTCTCCGCTATACACATTGTGGGTATCTCAATCGGAATGACAAGTATTTATTTGATTTCACAAGCGCGTAACCAAAATACAAAAGAAGAAACAACTACAGCTCTTCCCCCATGGCTGATAACAGAATCTTTACTTTCCGGTCTCTGTTTCGCTGGGTTTTATATTGTGATCGACGGAACTTCGAGTTCCTCTGAACCGTGGCCGCTCGTAGCTGCCCGCTTAACGAGTGTTTGCTGCCTCCTACTAATAGGAATTTTTAGTGGCAAAACACTGCGTGTTGACCCTTCTGTTCTTCCGTTGATTTTTTGGTCAGGCGCCTTAGACACAGTTGCGAATCTGACATTTCTTATGGCAACGAACCGAGGGATGTTAAGTATCGTTTCGGTTCTAACTTCTCTCTATCCCGCAACCACAATTGTTTTAGCAAAATGGGTACTTAAAGAGCATTTAACGCGAATACAAATTCTTGGACTGCTTGGAGCATTAACCGCCACTGCACTTATTGCTAGCGGTTAACTTGAGTATGGATTTTCTCATACAGAGAGTTAGCAACTGCGTTTGGAAGCCACGAAATACTCCTCAAATCTTCTTTAGAGGCTATTTGTATTGCCTTGACGCTACCTAACTCTTTAATAAGGCGCTTTCTTCTTTCTGCACCAAACCCTGGAATGCCATCAAGCACGGAGCCAGTCATTCGCTTTGATCTCAGTTTACGATGATATTCAATAGCAAATCTATGCGATTCATCTCTTATTCTTTGCAGTAGATACAACGATTCTGAAGTGCGTGGAAGTAAAACAGACTGATCGTGATCTGGGAGGAACACTTCTTCTAGTCGTTTCGCTAGTGCTGCTACCGGAATTCTTTCTTTTAGTCCCAGTTCTTCTACAACACGGACTGCCACCCCTAATTGTCCTCGTCCTCCATCCACAAGGAGCAATTGCGGCGGATAAGCAAATTTTGAAGACCTTTCTTCAACTGGTGTGTCTTCTTCTTTCAAGAATGACTTAAGGCGCCTTGTCAATACTTCTTCCATTGCCGCGTAATCATCATTTCCATGCACGTCTTTGATTTTGAAACGTCGGTACGCACTTGGGTTTGGAATCCCATCTTCAAGCACCACCATAGATCCGACATAATCTGTTCCTTGTAGATGACTCATGTCAAAACATTCAATTCGGAGTGGAGCATTAGGCAGATCAAGCGCTAATTGCAACTCATTCAAAGCTTTTGAGCGGCTGTTATGGTCACTAGCTCGTTTCATCCGATGCCTAAGGAACTCTTCCTCAGCGTTTAAAGAAACAGTCCGTAATAATTCTTTTTTTCCACCGCGCTCGGGAACTCTGAACTGAACTTTTCCATTCTTTTCAGAACTCAACCATCTGCATAGGAGTTCAGCTTCTGCTGGCAACTCTTCAACAAGTATGTTTCGTGGTATTCCGTAAGTCAGTTCATTTCGATAATGCGATGAAATAATCTCGTTAAGTAACTCTGCGGAGCTCATTTCTTCTACTCTGTCCATGATCGATCCTTTGCGCCCAACTACCTTCCCGTGTCTGACATAAAAAACTTGCACTGCTACCTGCAACTCGTCTCCGCTGAAAACAACTACATCAAACTGTTCTTCTTCGTTTCCGACTATTTGCTGTTTAGCAGCTACTTGACGAACGCTTTTTAACTGATCTCGAAATCGTGCTGCCACCTCATATTCAAGGTTGCTTGAAGCTTCAGACATTTGCGTGCCTAGCCGACTCTGTATTTCTTTTGTATCTCCCCCTACGACTCTCATTAAGTCGTTCACGATTGTCATGTATTCATCTTTTGTTACTTCATTGACGCATGGTCCACAGCATTTTTCTATATGAAACAACAAGCATGGTTTTCCATTTCGTTGATGTTCTCGAAGTTTTGAGTCGCTGCAGGTCCGAACAGGAAAGGAACGTATAAGTAAATCAAGCGTGTCTCTGATAGCCCCGGCTTGAGCATAAGGCCCAAAATATCGGGAACCTTTTCTTTTGCGTTCTCGAACCACAGCTGCGCGAGGCCATTCTTTATCGAGAGATATCGATAAGTACGGGTAACTTTTATCATCTTTAAGGTCAATATTGAATCTTGGCCTGTGTTGTTTAATTAAGTTGAACTCAAGGAGAAGCGACTCCAGCTCATTGCTGACTTGTATCCATTCCACGTGCGTTGCTTCATTGAGCATCTGAATGGTTCGCGGAGCAATATGGCTCTTTTTGCCAAAATAACTATTAACTCTGTGTCGAAGGTTTTTAGCCTTTCCAACATACAAAACTTGACTATTTTCATCTAAGAATTGATAAGAGCCGGGAGCTTCTGGAATTGAACCTGGATCTGGGCGCTCAACCATTATCAGGACAGCATTTCCTGTAGGAACTTTCCGGTATAACTCTTCGAAACCTTTGCAAGATCTTCAGGAGTTCCTATCCCAACAATCTCTCCACCACCCACTCCCCCTTCAGGGCCTAAATCAATTACCCAGTCAGCCGTTTTAACCACATCTAAGTTGTGTTCAATAACTATGACTGTGTTTCCTTGGTCCACTAGCCGACTCAAGACACCAAGTAGCTTTCGTACATCCTCAAAGTGAAGACCTGTCGTTGGCTCGTCCAAGATGTACACCGTGTGACCTGTAGATCTCTTAGCAAGTTCGCTTGCTAACTTTACTCTCTGAGCTTCTCCCCCTGAGAGAGTTGGTGCGGGTTGCCCCAGTCTTATATATCCAAGACCTACATCCACCAAAGTCTGCATATGGCGAACGATTGTTGGTTGTTTATTAAAGAAAGTCAGTGCTTCTTCACAAGAAAGGTTCAACACATCTGCAATGTTTAAACCCTTAAATTCAATATCAAGAGTGTCACGGTTATAGCGCTTACCTTTACAAATCTCGCATGGCACATAAACATCTGGCAAGAAATGCATTTCAATTTTTAGTGTTCCATCACCAGAACATGCCTCGCATCTTCCACCTTTTACATTGAAACTAAATCGTCCAGGCTGGTAACCGCGAACTCTTGACTCTTCAGTTTGTGCAAAAAGTTTACGAATATGATCAAATACGCTGGTATAAGTTGCTGCATTTGATCTTGGAGTTCGACCAATTGGCGCCTGATCAATATTGATTACCTTGTCTACCTCTTCAACCCCCTCAAGAGCCGTATGGAGACCTGGCGGAACTTTCGATTTATACACTTTTTGCATCAGAGATTTGTGCAAAATTTCGTTAACTAAAGTGGACTTACCCGATCCAGATACTCCTGTCACGGCGATGAAGCAACCCAGTGGAAAATCTACTTGAATCTCTTTTAGATTGTTTTCTCGAGCTCCACGTATTGTTACAACTGAGCCATTCGGTTCACGTCGCGTACCCGGAATTGCAATCTCTTTTCTTCCCGAAAGGTATTGGCCAGTAAGGGACTTCCTTGATTTCAGAAGACCGTCAACTTTTCCTTCGTAAACAACTGCGCCTCCATGCTCTCCTGCCCCGGGCCCTATATCAACTACATGATCAGCAGCTCGTATAGTTTCTTCATCATGCTCTACTACAACTACGGTGTTTCCAAGATCTCGTAGCCGTAAGAGTGTTTCTATCAGTCGCTGGTTGTCTCTTTGATGTAGCCCTATTGAGGGTTCATCTAGTACATAGAGAACGCCGACTAGCCCGCTGCCTATTTGAGAGGCCAACCGAATACGTTGTGCCTCTCCTCCAGCAAGAGTGGCCGCGGACCTTGATAAAGACAGATAATCAAGACCTACATCCATTAGGAATCCAATTCGACTGTTAACTTCTTTGAGTATCGGTTCCGCCACTATCAAATCTCGATCAGAGAGCTCTAACTCTGTCAATATCTTGTTTGCTTCGCCAATGGGCAAAGAACAAATATCATGAATATTTTTTCCACTTACTTGAACCGCCAGTGATAGTGGGTTTAAGCGTGCCCCGAAACACTCTGGACAATGAACTTGACGCATGTACCCTTCGATTTGATCTCGTTGGCTATCAGTTTCAGCGTCACGATGTCGACGCCGAAGATAAGGCATCGCTCCTTCAAAGCGAGCTGAATAGACGCGATTTCGTCCAAATCGATTCTTATAACGAACTTCTACTCTGTCTTTTACTCCACCATCTAACAGCAGCTTTTGTGTTTTGGCAGGCAAACTCTTCCATGGCTTATCAAAATCAATCCCTTGATTTTCTGCGACTGCTTCAATCAGTCTTGAGAAATAACGATTACGCCCACTTGACCAAGGAGCGATTGCTCCTTCTGCAAGACTTAGATCAGGATTTGGAACCACTAAATCCTTATCGACTTCAAATACAGAACCTAGGCCATCACAATGATCACAAGCTCCGTATGGACTATTGAAAGAAAAATTTCTCGGTGCCAACTCTTCGAAAGATTTTCCGTCACTAGGACGTGACAGATGCTGACTGAACACGATTCTTTTCTGAAAATCTTCTGAACTGTCTTCCTTCTCTCCAGCTGACACTATTTCTATTTCTGCAACACCGTCCGATAAAGACAACGCAGTTTCCATGGATTCAGTCAGCCTCTGTTCTATACCTTTTCTTATTTTGAGGCGATCTACCACCACTTCAATAGTGTGCATTTCATAGCGCGCTAAATCAATTTCGTCTCCAAAGGTGTACTCGTTTCCGTCGACTATCGCACGGCTAAAACCTTGTTGCGCTAACTCCGAAAGAAGAGTGTCATATGTTCCCTTGCGCCCCCGAACCACTGGAGCAAGCACTTGGAATCTGGTTCCATCCTCCATAGATAGAATCCGATCAACTATTTGTTGAGGGGTTTGTCTTACTAATTGCTCCCCAGTTTCTGGATCAAACGGGACTCCGATTCGTGCGAACAACAATCTCAAGTAGTCATAAACTTCCGTTATTGTCCCTACTGTTGAACGTGGGTTACGCGAGGCGCTTTTTTGGTCTATTGAAATAGCAGGAGAAAGGCCTTCTATGAAATCAACGTCTGGTTTGTCCATCTGTCCAAGAAACTGCCGCGCATAAGCCGATAAGGACTCCACATACCGTCTTTGCCCTTCAGCATAAATAGTGTCAAAAGCTAAAGATGACTTACCGGAACCAGAAATGCCAGTAAAGACAACCAGTTTCTCTCTCGGCACATCGAGATCTACATTTTGGAGGTTGTGTTCTCGGGCGCCTCTTACTATTAAGCGTTCTGACATCTTTAGAATTCTAACTCTGACAAAGTAGATTCGTCTTAGCGATGCTCGCTTAATTCACGAAGTTCTTTTTTCAATTCACGAATTTCGTCTCGTAAACGAGCAGCATATTCAAATCGTAAATCAGCAGCAGCTTCTCCCATTTCTGCCTCAAGCGTATGAACCAAGCGCTGCAGGTCTTCATGCGGCATCTCAGACAACCCCTCTGAAAGATTTGCATTGCGTCGTTTACTTCCCTTGTTCGGGACAGGACTCTCTGCTGATGGTCGAAGAATCTCTAAAATGTCTGTCACAGCTTTTCTTACTGTCTGCGGATTTATTCCGTGCTCTTGGTTGTATTCCTGCTGCAATTTTCTTCGACGCATCGTTTCTGAGATTGCTCGCTGCATAGAACCAGTGACTTGATCCGCATACATAACTACCTGACCTTCAACGTTTCGTGCTGCGCGTCCAATAGTTTGTATCAAAGAAGTCTCACTACGCAGGAACCCCTCTTTATCTGCATCAAGAATTGCAACTAACGAAACTTCAGGCAGATCTAAGCCTTCACGAAGCAAGTTGATGCCTACCAACACATCAAACTCACCTAGTCGTAAATCTCGAAGAATTTCAATTCGCTCTAACGTGTCAATATCACTATGTAGATAGCGAACACGGACCCCATGCTCAAGCAAGTACTCAGTTAGATCTTCCGCCATCTTCTTCGTCAACGTGGTCACTAAGACTCTTTGATCGTTTTCAACTCGTTCAGCGATCAGATTCTGTAGATCATCAATTTGCCCCGAAGTGGGCTTAACAATTATCTCTGGATCTATTAATCCAGTAGGTCGGACAATTTGCTCAACAATCCGAGTGCTATTCTCCAATTCCCACGGACCCGGAGTTGCTGAAAGAAAAACTACTTGACTTACGCTTTCAACGAATTCTTCAAACTGAAGTGGGCGATTATCTGCTGCTGAAGGAAGGCGAAATCCGTGCTCTATGAGTACTTCTTTTCTTTTCTTATCACCGAGATACTGCCCATTTAACTGCGGTACTGCAACATGAGACTCATCTAGAACCACCAGAAAATCTTCAGGGAAATAATCAAGTAGTGTGTATGGTTTTTCTCCTGAACGACGCCCATCTATATGGGCGCTGTAGTTTTCAACACCTTTGCAAAATCCAATTTCAGTGATCATTTCAAGATCATGCTCGGTTCGCATACGAAGCCTCTGAGCTTCTAGGAGCATTTCTTCCGACTTAAAAAATGCGAGTCTCTCTTGAAGTTCTTTTTCTATACCTGCTGTGGCTCTAGCTAAAACTAAACTGTCAGCAGCGTAATGAGTCGCTGGAAATACCACAAGTTCAGAATGTTCTTGTATTCGTTCTCCCGTCACCGGGTCAACTTCCGTTATTGATTCGATCTCGTCACCAAAGAGGGATATACGAAAAATGCTTTCTTCATAAGAAGGATGGATCTCTAATGTGTCTCCTCGCACTCGAAATTTTCCACGATCTAACGCAATATCATTTCGTTCATACCGCATTTCTATCAGCATGCGTAAAGTAGCTCTCTGTTCTACCTCTTCACCAGTGCGGAGAACTAGTAAATTCCCTTCGTACATTTCTGGATTACCTAGACCATAAATACAAGAAACTGAGGCCACTACGATTGTGTCACGTCGAGTTAAAAGAGCTGCAGTAGCAGAATGCCTTAGGCGGTCTATTTCATCATTAACAGAAGAATCTTTTTCTATGAAAGTATCCGAGGAGGGAACATAGGCTTCTGGCTGATAGTAGTCGTAGTAAGAAACAAAATATTCAACACGATTCTCTGGAAAGAACTCGCGCAATTCGTTTGCTAGTTGTGCAGCCAAAGATTTATTTGGCGCTATCACTAAAGTTGGTTTTTGTACTTCTTCAATCGTCCACGCGATCGTTGCGCTCTTACCACTGCCTGTTATCCCAAGTAAGGTCTGGAAACGCTCTCCACCGTTGATCCCATCTGCCAGTTCACTGATTGCTTGTGGTTGATCCCCGGAAGGAGAAAACGGGGCGTGCACACGAAACGGAGAGCTCATGCAGAAAAACTCTCAATCCAATTCCATGCCCGATCTATTTCTTCATTTAGTGAGTTGAGATCACCATTGTTATCAACCACGAAGTCTGCTTTTTTGATGCGATCTTCTCTCTTTACTTGATTAGAGATTCTATTTTTTGCATCTTCTTCAGAGAACCCGCGATATGCGACAAGACGGCGTATTGCCTCCTCCGGAAAGAGGTCTACAACAATGATTCCATTTAGATCCTCATAGCCAGACTCAATAAGGAGTGGAATGTCTAAAATAATCGGAGCTCCCCCACCAGCGTAAGTGTCGCGTAGACGTGCTATTTCTTTACGTACTAAGGGATGAACAATTTCGTTAAGTGCCAGAAGTTCTTCTGAATCTTTAAAAACGATGTCGGCGACCGCCTGCCGATTTAACTCGCCTTCATCAGAGAGGATTTTTTCTCCCCACCGTTCAACCATCTTTTCGAAAACGGGTTTACCAGGTTGTTGGAGTTCTCGGACTATTGCGTCCGCGTCAATTAAGACAGCGCCACGGTCCACTAAACCAGTAGAAACGGTTGATTTCCCTGAACCTATTCCACCGGTCAGGCCTATCTCAAGAGTTTCTTGAAATAGCTCCTTAGCCACCATGGTGATCAGGCTCCTTCCGGCTCCTCTTCAGACTCTTCTTCGTCTGCAGATTCTTCCGTGTCTGTTACTTCTTCAGTATCAGTTGCTTCTTCAGTTTCTTCAGCGACAGGCTCTACTTCGTCTACAGATGCTTCCATATCAGATGCTTCTTCAGCGGCAGGCTCTACTTCGCCTGTAGATCCTTCCGCGTAATACGCTTCCCAAGCCTCTTGTCCTTCAGATTCAGAAACTATAAAGTTTCCTTCTTCATCGTATGCATGTTCGCCGAAGTGTTCTTGGTACTCGGCAGCGACTGCGCCACCTTCAGCGGCTTGTTTAATGGAAAGGCTTATCCGTCGACGCTCGAGATCAAGATCAATAATTTTCACCCAAAGTTCTTCACCCGGGGTTACTACTTGTTCTGGAAGCTCTACGTGATGTGCAGACATCTCTGAAATGTGAACTAGTCCCTCTATTCCATCTCCCACTTGAACAAAGGAGCCAAAGGGAACTAATTTTGTAACTCGTCCATAAACTAGTTCTCCAGTTTTATGTGCATCTGCAAACTCTTGCCATGGATCAGATTGTGTTGCTTTGAGAGAAAGACTGATTCGCTCTCTACTCATATCAATATCAAGCACCTGCACTTCTACTTCGTCTCCAACTGTGACTACTGAGCCAGGATGGTCAACGTGTTTCCAAGAAAGTTCTGAAACATGTATCAAGCCGTCCATTCCGCCGAGATCAACAAAGGCTCCGAAATTAACGACGCTTGAAACGACGCCTTTTTTCACTTCGCCTGGTTTTAGGTCATGAAGGAATTCTTCTCGTTGCTCTTTGTGGCTTTCTTCTAGCCATGCCCGACGCGATAGCACCACATTGTTGCGATGTTTATCTAACTCAATGATCTTCGCTTGAACAGTTTGGCCGATGTATGGCTGAAGGTCTCTAACGCGACGAAGTTCAACAAGAGAGGCTGGCAAGAAACCGCGTAAACCTATATCTACGATTAGTCCACCTTTTACAACTTCTATAACTGAGCCTGTAACACTTTCATCAGCTTCTTTTACTTTTTCTATGTTGCCCCAAGCTCGTTCATACTGAGCTCGTTTTTTGGAAAGAATAAGCCGTCCCTCTTTGTCTTCAAGGGTTACGACTACTGCTTCAATTTTTTCCCCCATAGCTACTATGTCTGCGGGGTTTACTCCATTGCGGATAGACAACTCACGTGCCGGTATGACGCCTTCTGATTTATATCCGATGTCCAAAAGGGCTTCGTCTTTGTCTACTCGTACAACTGTCCCTTCTACTAACTGACCAGCTTCAACATCAACCATTGTTGCTGAGTAGGCCTCATCAAGTGAAAGGCCTCCAAGATCATTTTCAATTATTTGTCTGGGTATGTAATCTCCGCTTGTATCAAAGTCTCCCATTGGAGGGGATTTAAGGGCGGCATCGGTAGTAGTTTCGTCGGACACGGTCTTCTCGTCGGATAGGTAATAGTCGGATACGGGCCACACCGTATTTGGTGGACCAGATAAGCCTATCGGCTCCTTATTTCTTCTCCCCATTCTTTGGGCGATGTGCAATAAGTAAATATTCGGCGTGATCTAGGTCAGGAACACGCTTTATATAGTCTCCAGGATCAACAGACCATATTTCTTCAACTTCAAGTCCTGCATTAGCAGCAAGCAGGCGGAGTTCTCGCGGGGTAAAACAAGAGGTCCACAACTCTGTCTCCAGTGACTCTCCCTCTTCATTTTTGACAAAGGTATTTTCATGATTTATGCCTGTTTCTGCATCAAATATCGCATTTTCATTCAAATAACGAATTTGAAAATATGCAGAAAAGGCGCTAAGCGCTAATTTCTTTCCAGGTTTTAAAGCGCGAGACATGCAAGAAAGAATCGCTCCATCTGGATCTCCTTCCGATTTTTGGAGTGTAGGGCCCCCAGCTAAGCCAAATGCTCCCTGGCAAAGTGAAATGACTGCATCAAACTCTTCTCTATAGGTCATATCTCTTGCATCACCGCATACAAAAGAAACGTTCTTGGAAGTCTTCTGGTTTGCGAGAAGAATAAAATTTTCTGAAATATCCAAACCTGTAACGTTGATTCCTCTTGAAGCGAACTCATGAGCATGACGACCTGGACCACATCCAACATCAAGAAGGCTGTCTCCCGGCTTGAGAGCCAAGATACGCATTAAGGTGTCAACTTCTTGAGTCGTCCCGTAAGTGAATGAGTAGCGAAGATAAGTGGGTCCTAGGTGCTCGGCTATCTCTTCGAACCAGTGCTTCTTTTTCACGCTTTGGCATCCGCCCAAGTTGACCCGAAGGACATATTTACTTCTAAATCCACTCTCAGGTCATAAGCATTTTTCATTATTTCTGGAACTTTTCCTAAAACATGTTCTTCTTCTTCGGAAGGAACTTCAAGAATCACTTCGTCGTGAACTTGCAGAATGAGGCGACTCTCCAAAGATTGTCTTTCTATGTGCTCGTCTATTCCGATAAGAGCCACTTTGAAAATATCTGCCGCTAACCCTTGAATAGCAGAATTCATTGCTTGACGCTCTCCAGCTTGACGCACATTAAAGTTAGAAGAAGAGAGTTCGGGTATACGTCGGCGGCGACCAAAAAGCGTCTCTGTGTACCCCTTTTTTCGTGCTTCTTCTATTGAGCGATCCATGTATTCTCGTACGGCAGGAAAGGCATCAAAAAAAGCGGTGAGAATATCTGATGCTTCTTCACGAGGAATATCTAGTCGTTGAGCCAACCCGTAAGCCTCCATCCCATAGGCAAGACCATATGAAACCATTTTCGCTCGGGATCTTGTTTCATAATCGACTTCTGAAAGGTCCAGATTCCACACTTGCGCTGCTACCGAAGTATGGACATCTTCTCCCGCTTCGAAAGCCCGTATGAGACCTGGATCCTCCGCTAAGTGAGCGATACATCTCAATTCAATTTGGTTGTAATCAGCCACTAGAAGCGAGAATCCATCAGCAGGTACAAACGCTTTACGAAAAGCGCGACCTGCTTCTGTCCGGACTGGGATGTTATGTAAATTGGGTGCATCAGAACTGAGTCTTCCTGTTCGTGCAACTGTTTGCTTGAACGTGGCTCGTATCCGGTCTTCAGCACCGACCGAACTTAATAGTCCTTCCCCGTAGGTAGAACGCAATTTTTCAACTTCTCTGTAAGAAAGTAATTTCTCAACTATTGGATGCTCACTTCTAAGGCGCTCAAGTGTTGCTGCATCCGTCGAAAACCCTGTCTTCGTTTTCTTTCCGGGAGTCAATCCCAACTTTTCAAAAAGTACTTCCCTTAATTGCTTCGTAGAATTTACATTGAATTCCATTCCTGCGATTTCATGTATCTCTTCGCGATATTTGGTGCATTGTTTAGTGAGATCGTCACGCAGTCTCTTTAGTTCTGGAACATTTACCCCTATTCCAAGTTCTTCCATCTTTACTAAAACTCTCGCAAGGGGAAGCTCAATATCTGTGTTCAAACTCTCTAAATTCTGGGAAGCGAGTGCTTTTGAAAGTGGTTCAATAAGCAAACTCACAGCAACTGCTTTCTGTGCAAGGAAATTTTCGGCATCTGTATTGTCATCAAGTTTGAGTTGACCTTCAGGCGAACCGGTTGCTTCAATTTCCCATGAAGTGTGGCGCTCTAAAAGGCCGGGAAGATCTGTATTTTCATCTGCTGGGTCAAGCAGGTACCCCGCTAGTTGTGTATCTAAAGTGATGTGAGGTGAAGATATTTGATTAGAGCGAAGAATTTTTATTAAAGATTTAATGTCATGAGTCGCTATTCCTGGTCCTTCGTCACCAAATAAAGAGTTCAGCACTTTATTTACCTTTGGTTCTGCTAGAGATTCAGCGGCAAGCCAAAATACTTGGGCATCGTCAGGCTCATCTCCAAAGAAAATAGAAATTCCATCAGCAGCACTTTCTCCCACCCCGATGCTCAAAGTCTTATTTTTAGGATTGCTTTCGAGGAAGTCATTAAGCGTTGAGGCCCCAATAGGTGTTAATTCTTTTACTTCTATACGTCTCATGCCAGATGCATGAGATTCTTTCGTGTTTTCCCCGCCCCAAGAGTCAATTCCGAGAATGGCACCAAGTTGGTCTCGTGACTTGTTTAATTCAAGCGAACTAAAGAGTTCAGATGCTCTCTCAACATTCGGTGATTTGAAACGAAGCTCATCTAATGCCAATTGAAGTGGAACATCTCGAACTAGTTCCATCATTTCTGAATTCAGCCGAACAAGAGCTTCGCTTTCTTCTAAATTCTGTCTTAATTTAGGTGTTTGGTCGGCAGCGGCCTGCAATACTCCGTCGAGACCTCCATATGAGTTAATCAATTTTGCTGCAGTCTTTTCTCCAACGCCTGGGACACCAGGAAGATTGTCTGAAGTGTCTCCTCGTAATGCAGCGTAGGCTACGTAATCTTTTGGGCTGACTCCTGTTCTTTCTTTTATCCCCTTTTCGTCATAAAGGGCATAGTCAGACACGCCTCGTTTGTTATAAAGCACTCTGACATGTGGGTCTTCTACCAACTGATAACTATCCCGATCACCTGTAACAATGATTGCTTCTTCCGCTGAATCTCTAACCAGGCTGGCCAACGTTGCGAGAACATCGTCAGCTTCAAAACCTTTTGCATCTACAACACACATACCAAGCGATTCAACGATCTCCCGTACGAGCGCTAATTGTTCATAGAGGATGTCTGGTTGCTTTTCTCGATTCGCTTTATAGGAAGAAAGACGTTCATGTCTGAAAGTTTTTTCAGGGCGATCAAAAGCAACTGCTAGTCCGTCAGGTTGGTGGTCTCTGAGTAGCGTTGCAAGCATCATCGTAAAACCATGTAAAGCATTCGTTACTTGACCTGAAGAAGTTGTCATATCGGTAGGCAATGCAAAGAATGCCCGATAAGTCAACGAGTTTCCATCTATGAGAAGAAATTTAGACACTCCATGACCTTACTTGGCGAGATCAGTCGAAAGGAAACTATAGAAGACTGAGTTACTGGCTTTCGTCAAGAATTTTTTTAGAAACTTCCAGCATGCTTTCGCGCCCGTCCATGGCTGTTGTCTGAATAAACCGAAATGCGTCTTCCTCACTTAAGCCCTTTTGGTTCATGAGGAAACTCTTTGCTTTATCAATCACCTTCCGAGTTTCCAGGCGCTCAGCGAAAGTTTCAGCTTTTCCAGTTATTTCTTTTATTTCCCGATGCCGAGCGCAAGCTACTTCTACTGCTGGTATCAAATCTGATTTTTGAAATGGCTTAACTAAATAACCCAGCACCCCTGCTTCAACTGCTCTGTCAATTAAATCTCTTTGACTAAACGCTGTAAGAACTATCACCGCAGCGTCATGTGAGTTAGATATCCGCTTCGCCACTTCTAAGCCATCTAGTCCAGGCATCTTGATATCTACTATCACTATGTCGGGGTCATGCTCAGCCACTAAGTCAAGTACGTGATCGCCGCGTCCCGTGTCGCCGACAACCTCATACCCTTCGCTCTCTAAGGTCTCTTTCAAGTCCAATCTAATGATCGCTTCATCCTCTGCGATTACGACAGTGGTCATAGTCCTCTACCTGCCGAAGCTTTGGAAATTTTTTCTAATAATTGGTCTTGCCGCTCCTCAAGATTCTTGATTTCCGCGATTAAGTGCTGATGGTGCCGATTCATTGATTCAACTTGTTGGTCGACTTCTCTACGTTCCTGATCGGCAATAGCTGTTTCAGAAACCAGTGATTTCATCCGGGCGTCTTCAGCTTCATTTTGAAGATGGTGCAATTGTTCATCCGCTATAGCTAATTCGTCTTTATAACGTGAAATCCTTTTACCCACTTCTTTAAGTTGTCGTTCTACAACTGTGTATTTCATCAAGCTATTCCTATTACTGATCCCTGAGGTCTACGCATAGTGATTTTATGTAAATTTGGTGCCCGGGGCGGGACTTGAACCCGCACGACCTTTCGGCCAAAGGATTTTGAATCCTCCGCGTCTGCCAATTCCGCCACCCGGGCTTGACTCTTGGGAATCCTATCGTCGCTCTTGGAAGGAAATGATTCTACGCAGAATTTGATTTATTTCACTTATTTCTAATTTATGAAGTAACGTTTAGTGCAAGCACCGGTGTATTGTCACTGGTCGGAGTCACTTCATTTATGATTGCTTTTACTTATTCAGGTCAAGGTTCCCAACAACCGGGTATGGGTAGTTCTTGGGCTAAGCATCCCTCTTGGGAGTTAGTCAACGAGGCTTCAGAAATAGCACAATTTGATTTAGGGCATCTATTACTTGAAGCAGATGCCGATGAATTACGCAAAACACACAATGCTCAAATTTCAACCTATTTACTAAGCATGATTATTCTTGATGCGGTAGAGAGAGTTGGCGTTGATGCTGCCGGTCATGCAGGACACAGCCTTGGTGAATACAGTGCACTTACCGCGAGCGGAGCAATTGATTTTGAAGATGGCATTCGTCTTGTTCTCGAGCGCGGCTCTGCTATGTATGAATCAACAACAAGTCAAACTGGAACCATGGCAGCCGTTCTAGGAATCGCCGACGAAAAAGTTGAAGAGATTTGTTCCGCTTTGGATGACGACGTCTGGGTGGCTAACTACAACGCTCCAGGTCAAGTAGTTATAGCTGGAAGCCCAACTGGAGTGGAAAAAGCAGGAGAAGCAGCTAAGGACAGTGGAGCAAAGCGAGTTACCCCACTCGAAGTCTCTGGCGCTTTTCACACTCCTTTTATGAATTCCGCTCGTGAACGTTTGTCCGTGGCCATCGAAGAAACTGATATTCGCTCACCGCAGGGAATCGTTGTAGCAAATGTTGATGGCATGTCACACGAGAACCCTGAAACTTGGCGAGCATTAATGAACGCCCAGCTTTCAAGCCCTGTGCGGTGGCATCAAAGTCTTGGAACTCTTGAAGATAGAGGATTTATGACTTTCATTGAACTGGGGCCTGGAAAAGTCCTCACTGGATTAGTCAAAAGATGTGTCAAAAATGCAAGCAGATTTACAATCAACACTCCAGAAGACCTTGACTCCCTTCTTGAGTCGCTTGCTGGTCCTTTACCTTCTGATTCGAATGAAGATTCCCCAGAAGGAGAGCATCTTTACGCTACTGAACGATTGATCGTGAGTCCCGGGGCTGGAATCTTCACCCCTAAGGATGACCTCAAAATCGGAAACCCTATTAGTGTCGGAGACTTACTAGGGAAAGTTGGAAATGAAGAGATCAGATCTGCTTTTTCTGGAATTCTGCAAGGCTGGCTTGCAGTGGACACCGAAAGAGTGACTACTAGCCAACCTATCGCATGGTTAGTAGTGCAAAACTAAGTCCTCTAAGGAGACAATGATGAATATCGAAGGTCACGGTGGAGCAGATGAAGAACGTGTTGTTCTGGTTACTGGTGGTAATCGCGGAATAGGTTTAGCCGCAGCTCTTTCTTTATCTGATTCAGGTCACAAAGTGGCTATCACCTGTCGAGGTGATGTTCCAGAAGAAATAAAACAAACAGATATTTTCACTGTCAATTGCGACATAACGGATTCAGATCAAATTGACTCTGCCTTTAAAGAAATAGAGGAAGCTTTAGGAACTGTTGACATTCTGATAGCTAATGCTGGAATCACTAGAGATGGTCTTGTCCTACGAATGTCAGATGAAGATTTCACTGCTGTGCTTGAAACTAACCTGATAGGAAACTTCAAACTGGCTCGTAGAGCCACTAAAGGAATGATGAAAAACCGATGGGGTCGTATCATCTTCATTTCTTCAATCGCTGGGAGAATAGGCCAAACTGGACAAGCCAACTATGCTGCCTCAAAGGCTGGGCTAGTCGGACTCGGTAGGTCTCTCGCCAAAGAGTTTGCAAGTCGTGGCATCACTGTCAATGTGGTCTCCCCTGGCCCAATTCTGACCGATATGTTGGCCGCTCTTCCCGAAGAACAACAATCTTCTTATGCGGAAGCTGTCCCACTTGGAAGACTAGGGAAACCAGAAGAAGTAGCAGACTTAATTTCTTTCCTTGCTTCAAGTAAAGCCGCATACATAACTGGTGCAGTGGTACCGGTTGATGGCGGCTTATACATGGGCTAACTTGCATTTCGTCCTTATAAACAGTCAAGAGACACGAAAGATGTTATCTATATGGCTAAAATAGCCATATTAAAAAACACGATATTGGAGTGATTGTGAGCGAAGAAAATTTTGAAAGATTCTCAAAATGTGCAGTGGAAGTTCTTTCAGTAGATGCTGCCCAAGTGACTATGGAGGCTAGTTTTGCTGACGATCTTGATGCAGACAGCCTTGATCTCGTTGAGCTAGTCATGGCTCTTGAGGAAGAATTTGACGTCACAGTGGAAGAAGAAGAACTTGAAGGCATTACCACTATCGGCGCTGCTTTTAAGTTGATAACAAGCAAACTCTAATGACTAAGCGGCGGGTAGCCGTTACCGGCTTGGGAGTGGTTTCCCCATGCGGAATCGGCTTAGATTCTTTTTGGGACGGTCTTTGTGGTGTCGCGCCAGTCGGTGAACGACGCATAACTGATTTTGACCCAACTCCCCATTTTGATTCACCTAAAGAAATTAGACGTAGCGATCGATGCACCCAGTTCGCTATTGCTGCGGCAGACATGGCTTTTGAAAGTTCTGGTATCCCAGAAATAGACCCGTTTCGAATGGGAGTAATGATTGGAACTGGCATTGGTGGAGTTGCCACCTTTGAAGATCAGATAAGAGTGATGTTAGAAAAAGGAGAAAGAAGGGTTTCTCCTTTCTTAATACCAATGATGATGGCTAATGCCGCTCCCGCTGCCATATCAATGAAACACAACCTATGCGGCCCGGCGGAGAATGTTTGCACTGCTTGTGCCGCTGGTACTCATGCCATAGGTAATGCAGCGCGACTTATATCAACAGGTCGATGTGATCTAATGGTTGCCGGTGGAGCTGAGGCTGCTTTCACGGGTATCGCAGTTGCCGGATTCACCAATATGACGGCTTTTTCTTCAAGTGGGATTTCTCGACCTTTTGATGTTGAACGCGATGGCTTTGTTATGGGAGAAGGCGCTGGAGTTCTGATACTTGAAAATTTTGATATGGCAGTTGACCGGGGAGCCACTATTTATGGTGAAGTTCTGGGTGGAGCGAGCACCGCTGACGCTCATCACATCACCGCTCCATCCCCAGGCGGCGTAGGAGCAATAAAGTGCATCGAGCTCGCTCTGGAAGAAGCGGGATTAACTCCAGACCAGATTGGTCACATAAATGCTCATGGAACTTCAACTCCGCTCAACGATATGGCTGAAGCACAAGCCATGGCAGAAATATTTGGATCAGAAGGGCCACTAGTTACTTCAACCAAAGGCATAACTGGACATGCTTTGGGGGCTGCTGGTGCACTAGAAGCGGTTGCTGTGGTTCTAGCACTGCAAAAAGGCCTGATTCCTCCCACAGCAGGATTCGTTAACAGCGATCCTGATATGCCACCAGTGAATTTGGTGACAGGTGAAGCAAAAGAATGGAACCCAGGACCAGCAATGTCTAACTCTTTTGGCTTTGGTGGGCACAACGGTTCAATAATTATTGGCCCAGTCAACTAGAAATCTGTACTATTTCTTCTACACGTCAGAGAATGCAAAGAAGAGTTCGCACTCACAAGCACGTTCTCCATTAACAGTAGCTTTTCCGCTTCCTTTGCCAGCTCGAGCTGAAACACGATCTAACTCCACGGACAGATCTAAACGATCTCCCGGCACTACTTGTCGACGGAATCGAACTTTGTCTATCCCCCCAAAAAGAGCGAGACGTCCAGAAAATTTCTCGTCGCTTAGCAACGCATATGCTCCTAGTTGTGCAATTGATTCACATTGCAGAACCCCAGGCAAAGTCGGTCGACCTGGAAAATGGCCAGAAAAAAACTCCTCTTCACCAGTCAAATCCCAGTGACCAATAGCCGAGACACCAGGAGTTAGAGAAGTTACCGCAGTTAGGAGAAGAAACGGAGGCCTATGAGGTATGACTTCTTCAGGAGGAGGAAATGACATTACTCAAACTTACTGTCGTTCTCTTGATGAACCAAAAAGTGTTATGCCGGGGCCGCTTTCACGCCCCGGCACTACACAAGATTTGATTTCTAATGAAATCAAAATAATTTAGTTGCCTTTACCAGCAGCCTTAAGCTTTGAACCTGCTTTTACTTTCACAGCAGTACTTGCTGCTATATGCATTTCTGCTCCAGTAGCGGGGTTACGCCCCATGCGTGCTGCACGCTCTACTTGTTCGAATGATAACCATCCGGGAACATTAACTTTGCCGCCACTTCGTACTTCGCCAGCAACAGCATCCATCATTGCATCTAGACAAGCTCCGGCGTCTTTTTGAGACACGCCAGCTCCTGCAGCCATTGCTGCAATCAGCTCACTCTTGTTCATTGACCACTCCTTAATTTGTAGCAGGATAATTAATTACCCCGGTCAAATAACACGCGACACGGTTTTCAGGGCAATGTCAAGCATTTCGGGCCAATTAAGGGCTAAAAACTACTGAAAAACCAATGTTTTTTATCTTTTTTTCCTAGAAAAGCAGTTTTGTAGCAAATTACAAGATCAAACCGGTCTCGTTTTTGTTGATCATATGCTCCGCAGTTTTAGCAAAATACTCTAAAACATTCTCTTCAATCTCGAGTGGTAACTCCCCTTGTTTCACAGCAAACGTCATGTGTTTCATCCAAGCGATACTCTCTGCGGAGCTAATTTCAAAGGGCATATGACGCATACGAAGTTGAGGATGTCCGCGTAATTCCTGATATTTATGCTGACCACCCCAATACTGCTGTAGAAATAAAGTCAACCATTTCTTAGAATCCGTAAGATCCTCAGGGTACATGGGACGTAAAAGAGGATCACTTTCTATTCCTTGATAGAAACGCTCAACCAGATCCACAAACCATTGATTCCCAACCAACTCGTGCAAGCTGCCGGGAGCGCTTTCTTGATTCTCAGAAGGTTGCTTCATCTAAAGCTGTCCGGAACTCTTTAACCAAAGCGCCAACTCTTTCCGGACCTCCTCCCTCTAACATTCTTTCCACTACTGCGGAACCAACAACCACTCCGTCGCTCGCCCTTGAAGCTTCTACTGCTTGATCCGGAGTACCTATTCCTACTCCTACTAAGACAGGAAGATTTGTGACTTTCTTCAATCGAGTTGAAATCTCAATAGCGCTTGATGCTAATTCTTGACGAACTCCTGTCACACCGAGCAACCCCACCCCATAGATGAAACCTCGGGATCTTTCACAAATAATCGGCAATCGCTCATCTGGGGCAGTAGGAGCAGCAAGGAGAATTGTTTCAACTTCTTCTTCGTCTGCCGCATTTGCCCACGGCTCAACCTCTTCAAGCGGCAAGTCAGGAAGAATACATCCAGAAACTCTGGACCGAGCAAGCAGTGAAGCAAATCTTTCCACTCCCATTGAAGCAGCAATGTTGTAATAGGTCATTACCGCTAATGGAGTGGGGCTTTCAACCTGTTTTACTCGATCAAGAATACTCACGGGAGTAGCCCCAGAAGTTAAAGCCATATCATTAGCGCGTTGAATAGTCGGCCCATCCATCACAGGGTCTGAGAAAGGAATCCCTATTTCTATTACGTCCGCCCCCGAGGCGGAAACTTCTTCTACGGTTGCTTCAAAATGTTCGTCTAAGCCACCGGTCAAATAGACCACTAAAGATTTTTTTCCAGATTCACGCTTTGCTAACAGAGTTTCTTCGATCGTTTGGCTCATTTTCCATCATCCACTTCCAGAACTTCCATCATTTGCCCAACATCCTTATCTCCGCGCCCAGAGAGGTTTATTAAAACGGTTTTACCCTCAAGTGATTCTCTTTCTCGCGATACCCAAGCAAGGGCATGAGCAGGCTCTAAGGCCGGAATGATCCCTTCCATTCGGCTTAATAATTGAAATGCTTCAATAACTTCTTCATCTGTCACCGATTCATAACGGGCACGACCACTATCAGCTAAGTGGCTGTGTTCTGGCCCAACTCCCGGATAGTCCAAACCTGCACTTATAGATTCTGCTTCTAGTACTTGGCCAAACTCATCTTGGAGAAGAAAGGAACGAGATCCATGCACCACACCGGGAACTCCTCTACCTACAGCAGCTCCTCCCGATGGTTCAACCCCAACTAATTCTGCTGATGAGTCTGCAAATCCAGAAAAGATACCTATAGCGTTAGATCCCCCACCCACACAAGCAACTACAAGATCTGGAACAGTCCCAAGCCTTTCTTCACTTTGCTCCCGTGCTTCTTTACCAAGAACTTCATGGAAGGTTCGCACCATCCAGGGATATGGGTGTGGGCCCATAACTGAACCTAAGCAATAATGCGACTCCTCTACTGTCGCCACCCAATCTCGCATTGCTTCGTTTATGGCATCCTTTAGCGTTCTACTACCTGACAAAGCGGTTCGAACCTCAGCTCCCAATAATCGCATACGAAACACATTCAATTCCTGGCGTTCAATATCAACTTCACCCATGTACACGCAACATTCCATACCAAGAAGAGCAGCAGCAGTTGCCGTGGCTACACCGTGTTGTCCCGCACCTGTTTCAGCGAGTAATCGGGTCTTACCCATTCTTTGCGCCAAAAGGGCTTGGCCAAGGACATTATTTATTTTATGTGAACCAGTGTGGTTCAGATCTTCTCTCTTTAGAAGCACTCTGCACCCTAATTCTTTAGACAAATTTGGGCATTCTGTTAGTGGTGACGGCCTCCCTGCATATTCAGAAAGCAATTGATCTAAACGAGAACGAAATTCTTTATCTGCCCATGCTTCTTTGAAAGATTTTTCAAGATCCAAACACGCCGGTATAAGCGTTTCGGGGACAAACCTTCCGCCAAACTCTCCAAAGCGCCCCGACTCATCAGGGTCTCTAAGACCATTTATTTCACCTAAACTCATAATTCTTCTTCCCAATTAAATGGACGATTCTCTGGACCAAAATACTCCTCTGGTTCTGCTGCTCTAGCTGCTTCTATGAAGGCTCGTAGTTTACGTGGATCTTTTCTTCCTGCCTCAGATTCAACTCCAGTTGCAGTATCTACACCCCACGGATTTACTTGCTCTATAGCTGTTCCAACGTTTTCTGGAGTCAATCCTCCCGCTAAAAGAATCCGCCGATTACTCGGTGCCCCCTCTGCTAAGGCCCAGTCAAAAACTTTACCAGAGCCTGGAGAGGGTGAATCCAGTAAAAGGACATCAGCTCCAAAATCATCAAATCTGCTGAGTTCAGAGGACCCTGCTGGAAGACCGCGAATAGTAACAGGTACTCTCTCTGCTATCCACTGACATTCAGCAGGCGACTCTCTACCATGCAGCTGAACCGCTCGAAGATTCACACGATTAACTATGTCCATAACTTTCTCTTTACCCGCGTCTCTGAAAACTCCTACTGTTAAAACATCTGCTGGAAGTTGTCTCGCTATATCACGTGCTCTTGATATTGCGATTTGTCTTGATGAAGGAGCAAAAATAAATCCAACAGCATCCGCTCCAAGCGCAGTGGCAAGTAGTGCGTCTTCTTCTCTAGTTATTCCGCAAATTTTTATAAACATAAAGAAATCCCCATAAACCCTTACGTACTTGTTGCTGTGCGTAGACCAGCAACTCTTTCTCCGCGATTTTCAGATTGAACCAGATATTCACCTACCAAGACTGCCCTATAACCCGCATTATGTAAGGCAGCAATGTCATCTGGCGAATGTATGCCAGATTCTGCCACCTTGGTCATCTCCGAAGGTAGTAGTTCTCCGATTCGTAAAGCGCGATCAGTATCTACTTGAAAAGTTTGCAAGTCTCGTTGGTTAACGCCAATGATTTGAGCTTCAACCATTAAAGCTCTTTCAACTTCAGTTTCATCATGCACTTCCACTAAGGCATCAAGTCCAAGTTCTCTAGATAATGCTATGAAATCTTTCAATTCGTAGTCATCTAATGCTGCCGCTATCAGCAAAACTGCATCTGCTTCCATAATTCGAGCATCACATATGTCACGGAGATCAACGGTGAAGTCTTTTCTCAACACCGGAAGATTGCATGCGGCACGCGCTTCTCTTAAATCTATTGACGATCCACCAAAATATTTGGCGTCAGTCAAAACTGACAGAGCGGAAGCTCCCCCCTCCTCATACTCCTGGCTTACTGAACTTGGAATAAGATTACTTACTAATTCACCAAGTGAAGGAGAGCGTTTCTTTATCTCCGCGATAACTGCCATTTCATTTGCAGGAGATTCCATCAACGCCTTTTTAAAACCGCGTGTTGGCTCAACTTCTCCTGCCTTCTCAACAAGAGTGTCGAGAGATCTACTATCACCACGAGATTCATAGCGATGAAAGTCTAAAATTTCATCTAAATAAGTGCCCACAAAGTTAGGTTACTCGTCTCTAGAGCCTGCTTACGAACTTATTAGTTCAGTAATTTGAATAAAGAAAATTTTCTTAACACACTCCTAACAGTTGTCTGGCATGATAGTGGAGTGAATGTTGGACCAACCATAATGATCGTTGAAGACGACCCGAACATCGCAGATTTAGTTGATCTTTATTTACGAAACGATGGGTGCAACGTATTCCAGGCGACAAACGGTAAAAGAGCTCTAGAAATCTTTGGGCTCAAAAATCCAGATCTGATTATTTTAGACATCGGTTTACCAGGTGAACTAGATGGATTGGAAATCTGTAGATCTATTCGTGAGCGCGGCGATACCCCAATAATTATGTTGACTGCTAGAAACGATGAAATAGACCGAGTAGTTGGTTTTGAGTTAGGTGCCGATGACTACGTAACTAAACCCTTCAGCCCAAGGGAGTTAGTTGGACGAGTAAGAGCTATTTTGCGTAGAGCGCAAGCTCCGCGAGAAACTTCAGTTGAAGTAATAGATATTGAGAATATACGTATTGATAGCAAACGATGCGAAGTGACATTAAATGATGAAGTTGTGCCACTGACTTCGCAAGAATGGTCCTTGCTTGTTTATTTTGTGGAAAACCGAGGTCAAGCTCTTTCTCGGCGACAGTTGCTAAATGGGGCTTGGGAAGTTGACTGGATTGGAGATGAACGGACAGTGGACGTTCACGTCCGGCAACTTCGTAAAAAACTCGGTGCCTCGCTTCACTTAGATACTGTTCGAGGAATTGGATATCGGCTCGACTGATGCAAAAAAGACTCGTACTTTCTTTCGTTGGGGTGGTAGTAATAGGTTTACTCATTGCAGGACTTGGAACTTTCCTTCAAGCGGGCTTAGATCGCTCTCAACACACTCAGAAAGAACTTATTGACACCGCTCGTTCAACTACTGCGTTCCTTTCAGACAGCCTTGGTGATCGCCGTCCACTTAGTAGGGAAAGAGTGAAAACTATTACGGAAATTTCCAAAGTAAACGAATATGGAATCATCATTTTCAATCCTGCTTCTAGACAGCAAACGATCTTGTCGGACTTACCTACTGGAGTTGAGCCCAAAGAACTTGATTTCGAAGTTTTAGCTGAGCGCGGCTATCTTTCTGGAACTAAGGACGGAAGAGTATGGGTAGCCGCTTTAGCAGAGGAAAAACTCGATAATGGAGCGTATGCAGTAGTAGTTCTTTCTGATGAATTCGACGACGTTCTCGGAGACGCTGATCGTTGGTTTCTTTTCGCTGCCATTTTTGCTGTTTGTTTAGCTGCCATTGTTGCCGCTTGGCTGGGTAAAAGATTTTCACGACCTGTTATAGATGCTGCTAGAACTGCAAGAAGTCTTGCCTCGGGAGACTTGTCAGCACGACTTCCAGAACTTCCTAAAGGTTCTTCAGAAGAAACTTCGGACCTTATCCTCGCTATAAATTCTATGGCAGAGTCAATGGAACGTGCTCGTGGAGTTGAGCGGCAGTTTCTTCTATCCGTGTCACATGACCTACGAACCCCAATGACTTCAATTCAGGGATACGCAGAAGCAATCATTGATGAGGCTACAGATGACCCTCAACATGCTGGAAGAGTCATATTGGCAGAATCAAGGCGACTTGATCGTCTAGTAAGCGATCTTTTGGAGCTTGCCAGACTTGATGCGCAGCACTTTACTCTTGTGTTTAGCCAGATTGATCTAATTGATATTGCGAGGAAATCAGCAGATAGCTTGCGGCTCTCGGCTTCAAAAATGAAAGTTGATCTCGTTGTTGCTTCTCCACCAGAACCTTTACTAATAGAAGGAGATCCTGACAGAATTGGGCAGGTAATTAGTAATCTTCTTGAAAATGCTATTCGATATGCAAATACAAAAATAGTCCTTAATGTCCGTTCTTTGGATGACGGAATTGAACTGTCTGTAACAGATGATGGTCCAGGAATAAGTACGGAGGACTTGCCACATGTCTTTGAACGTCTTTATGTATCGCGACATCAGCCTTTGGAACGAGAATCTGGCTCTGGCTTAGGTTTAGCAATCGTAAAGGAGTTAGTGACAGCAATGGGAGGAGAAGTTCAGATCTTTTCTACCCTTGGCTCTGGAACCACCATAAAAGTCATATTCCCTAAAATAAATTAGGTTCTAATTACTTGAATAAATGATCCGTTCTGTTCAATTTCTGTCACGTTTTCTGCAGAGCGGTGACGATACCCCAGTGCAAAGAATTCATCTTCTCCTTCACTAACACTGGTCAACTCTAGGATTTCTTTACCTTCGTGTGAAAAAACTGTCCCAGGGGAAAGTGGATTACCAGACCCTTTCAAAAAAACTAAGTGTTTTGGGGGTCCCGCAACTCTGCTATCAACTCTCGCCACTAGCTCTTGTCCGGTATAACAACCCTTGTCAAAAGATACTGATATTTCCACTAAACCGGTTGCCGCTGGAATTGTCTTAGCTGTGATCTCATGCCCCATAGCCGGCATGCCGGCTGAAATTCGGATTTGCTCCCAAATATCCGAAGAGTGAATCTCAGAAACTGTCAAATGAGTCGATGTGAAATAGTCAACAGCTTCTAAAAACGGCCAATCAACGGTTATCGATCTTAAGCCATCTAGCTCTTCTGGTGCTTTATCTCTCTCGCCTAAAAACGTGTACATGTTTAACTTTGAAATTTCTATTGAACATTTTGTGCGTATCAGAAACCTACTAAGTCGATCCTTAACCTCTTCAGCAAAGCCAGGCTCCATGTCAAGAATGAAGCCGTTTTCTTCAACGCAGATCACCCTCAACCAAGCCACGACTAAACCTGATGGGTCTAACAGAAAAGACCATGCGCCTGAATGTTCAGTTAAATTTTCAATGTCTTGACTAAGTTGACCTTGTAAAAATGATCGAGATTCTGGTCCAGAAATCTCAATAAAATCTCGCTCTCTGGTGATTAATAGACTTTCACTCATTCTTTTTCCTGCGTGACTCAGTCATTCTTCTGGCTGAAGGTATAGCAACCAAAAGGGCTTTTGCTTTATTTTGGCACTCAAGGTACTCAAGTCGAGGATCGCTATCTGCCACTACTCCGGCTCCAGCTTGAACTGAAGCTGTCCCATCTTTGATTAGCATCGTTCTTATTGTTATCGCTGTGTCAATATTTCCCGAAAAATCAAAATATCCAACTACACCTGCGTATGGACCTCTTTTTACTGGTTCTAGTTCGTCAATTATCTCCATCGCTCTGACTTTTGGAGCCCCAGAAACTGTTCCTGCCGGCAGAGTTGCTTTCAAGACATCGATTGGCGTAATCCCGTCTGCAAGATTTCCAGTTACTTGACTAGTTAAATGCATTACATGACTGTACCGCTCCAATATCATCAACTCTTCAACCGACTCAGTTCCAAACTCAACAACTCGCCCAAGATCATTTCGGGCTAGATCCACGAGCATGATATGTTCTGCGCGTTCTTTTGGATCTTCTAAAAGTTCGCTTGCCATCCGTTTATCTTCATTCTCTGATCTGCCTCGCCAACGAGTTCCTGCTATTGGTCTAGAGATCACTTGGTTATCTAAAAGTTGCACCATCGGCTCTGGTGACGCTCCAACCACCGTCATTTCTTCATAGCGGAGAAAATACATGTAGGGACTTGGGTTTATTTGACGAAGCACTCTATAAACATCAAATGCTTCTGCTTCTAACTCAACATCAAACCGTTGAGATAAAACAACTTGAAAAATGTCTCCATTGAGTATGTAGTCTCGTGCTGCATCAACAGCTGCAGTGTATGCATCTTCCGTCATGGTGGAGATCACTTCTGGCACTTCATCCTGCCCAGAGGGTGGTTCCATTAAAGGTTCATCCAGAGGAAGGGCTCCCGCCGCAGCAAGAGAATCAAGACGACTCAAGGCATCGTCATACGCTTGGTTGACTTCTTCTTGGTCTGATCCTTCGGTCAATAAAACATTAACTAAAAGAAAAGCACGTTGCCGCCAGTGATCGATCGCCACCAAATCCCCAATGATTGACATGATTGCATCAGGAAAACCCCGATCATCTTCTGGAGCATTCGGGAGTGCTTCAATTTCTCTGACCACGTCATACCCTAAATATCCGATCAAACCACCATGAAGAGGGGGAAGCCCCTCAATCTGGGGTGATTGATAACGTTCTAAGAGATCTTCAAGAGCTTTAAGCATTCCGTTATCTGTATCTACGCCTTCAGGTAGTACGCCTTCGACTTCAATCACTTGGTTTCTCGAAGTCATTGTGAGCAGTGGGTTTAGACCAATAAAAGACCAGCGACCCCATGATTCACCACGATCAACACTTTCCAATAAGAATCCTTCTCCCTCTCCTACACATCTCGCGAAAAGAGAAACTGGAGTAGTCAAGTCCGCTAAGAGTTCGCGCCAAACGGGAATAACGCTATGATTTTTAGCCAAGTCATGAAACGACTGGCGGTCTGGAGAAGACACCTTTTAGTTGTTGCCTTTGCTAAACGAACGAAAGAAGCAACTGTATTCCCCAGTGTGGCAGGCCCCTTTACCTTCTTGTTCTACCTTAAACAAAAGCGTGTCCCCATCGCAGTCATAAAATGCTTCGTGGATGTACTGCCGGTCACCAGAAGTTTCACCTTTACACCAATACTCTTGCCTGCTGCGACTCCAAAACCAAGTACGTCCAGTAGATAAAGATTTTTTTAGAGACTCTCTGTTCATCCATGCCATCATTAGAATTTCGCCAGTATCTTTTTCTTGAATGACTGCGGGAACAAGACCATCAACGTTGTAGGTGATGATTTCTTCCTCTTCAACGCTCAAAGTAAACATTGGATTCAGGGTTGAACTTTCTTCAATTTCTGACATAAGTCCAGTTTAGAGGGAACGGACTATCTCTAGCGCAGTATTTAAAGGTAGAGCCCAGTACTTCCTTCTTCAAGCCGTGGAGATGCGACTGCGTGAACATCTCTTTCTCTAAGGATTATGTACTCGGATCCTCTGACTTCAACTTCATATCGGTCTTCCGGATTAAATAGAACTTGGTCCCCAACTTCCATTGCGCGAACGTTGGGCCCTGCCGCCACTACCTCCGCCCAAGCTAACCTTTTCCCCAGTTGAGCTGTTGCAGGGATAAGAATTCCGCCTGATGAACGTCTTTCTCCTTCTCCGTCATCAATGCTGACCAAAACACGGTCATTTAGCATCTTGATTGGAAGACCCTCTTCTGATGGTCCTGGGAGATTATAAATTTCAGATTCACTCACTCATTGAACGGTAGCGGACGAAATCACTGATGCGGCCTAACTGAAATGCCCGCTTCTTTCATATGTTGTTTTGCTTCAGAAATAGTGTGGTCACCAAAATGAAAAATAGAGGCTGCGAGAACAGCGTCTGCTCCACCTTTTGTGACTCCCTCTACAAGGTGTTCTAAATTTCCTACTCCTCCGCTTGCAATCAATGGCACATTGCACTCACTTCCAAGCTCTCTTAGCATTACTAAATCAAATCCATTCAGAGTCCCATCTTTATCCATGGAGGTTTGAAGGATTTCTCCCGCTCCTCTTTGCACCACCTCTTGAATCCAACTTTTAGCGTCAAGACCTGTGGCGGTCCTTCCACCATGACTGAACACTTCAAACTTTCCGGAGCCTTTTTCTGCACGCTTAGCGTCAACTGCCACAACAACACACTGTCTTCCAAACTCTTCGGCTAACTCCGTAACTAACTCGGGGCGCTCTATCGCTGCAGTATTGACCGAAACTTTGTCAGCTCCAGCACGAAGTATTCTTCTAGCATCTTCAAGGCTTCGAATGCCGCCTCCAACCGTAAACGGTATGAACACTTGCTCAGCTGTTCTATGAACAACATCCACCATTGTTTTTTGGGCCTGCGGTGAAGCCGCTATATCCAAGAAAACAAGTTCATCTGCACCCTGGTTGTCATAATGAGCAGCCAGTTCTACCGGATCTCCAGCATCACGCAGATCAAGAAAATTCACCCCTTTAACAACACGACCATTATCAACATCTAGACACGGAATGATTCGTACTGACTTCATGAATCATCCTCGAGTTCTAGAGCTTCAAATAAACTGAAGACGTTCTCATAAATCGCTTTTCCGATGATTACGCCTTCTAAAGATTTTTGTGAAGCTTCTAACTTCTTCAAGTCTTCGATATCACTAATTGAGCCCACTCCCCCAGAAGCCACAACATTGATACACGTTTCTTCCAGCGAAGTCCGAAGAATCTCTAGATCTGGCCCGTTCATCGTTCCATCCTGTTCGATTTGAGTGACTATAAAAGCATCCACTTCATCTTCAGAAAACTTCTGCAACCCTTCAACCAATGAAACCCCCGTTCTCCTAGTCCATCCATGTGTCGCGATCTCTTCTCCAGAAACGTCTACGCCAACTGCGACACGCCCATATTCTGAAGACTCGGAAACTACGTCTGGACTTTCAATTGCAACAGTTCCAATCACTACTCGTTCCACCCCCGCATCAAACATGTTTCGCGCATCTTTTTGAGTTCGGATTCCCCCACCAACCTGAATCGGGATATCTAGTACTTCAGCTATCTCTTTAATGATCAAATGGTTTACTGGATCTCCAGAAAGTGCGGCATCCAAGTCAACGATATGCACCCACGACGCCCCCGCTTCCTGAAATAGTGTGGCCTGTTTCACCGGAGTCATTCCATAGATAGTTTCTTTTGAATAATCGCCTTGGAAGAGTCTCACGCAATTTCCACCACGCAGGTCAATAGCAGGAAATATTTTGAAACTCATGAATCTACACCTACTAAAGACACAAAGTTTTCTAGAATTTGTAATCCAACTTTTCCAGATTTTTCTGGATGAAACTGTGTGGCCCAGAGATTGTTTTGCGCTATAGCAGCGCATACCTCCTTGCCGTATACACAAGTGGCAACAGTGTGTGAACTGATTGGAGCGGCATAACTATGAACAAAATATGCCCAGGATTCTTGTTCATTACCTTCAAACATTAAGTGGTTCTCTGCCTTTAGTAGGTTCCACTGCATTTGGGGTAACTTGTCGACACCCGATACAAGTTCAACTTCCCCGTTTATTACTCCCAGACCTTTCAATCCAGGTGTTTCTTCACTTCTTTCATACAGCATTTGCAATCCAACACAGATTCCAAGGAACGGGCGCCCACCTTCTGCCGCTTCTTGCGCTGCTGACTTAGTCAATTCCCGCAATCCAGTTTCTTCAAGAGCGGAAATGCACCTACCAAAAGAACCAACTCCCGGTAAAACCAAAGCATCAGCGCGATTAATAATCTCTTCATTGTCTGTTAATAGTGCTTCTACACCTAAATGCTCTAAGGCTTTTTGTGCTGATCTGAGGTTCCCAATCCCATAATCTAGAACCGCTATGAGTGGAACTCCTGTCACAAGGTTCCTTTTGTAGACGGCAAAGTTGTTCCCTCTATTTTGATCGCGTCATATAAACAGCGTGCAACAGCTTTGAAACTTGCCTCCACTATATGATGAGTGTTTTTACCTCTAACTAAAGAAATATGAAGAGTTGCCTTAGCTGTGGTAGCAAACGCTCGCCAAAACTCTTCCATCAGTTGAGGATCAAAAGGAGGATCTCCAAGTATTTTCTCTCCAGGAAAATCTACTTCATAATGCAAAAACGGCCTCCCAGAAAGATCAAGGACAACTTCAACTAAAGCTTCGTCAAGAGGAACTCGCATAGAAGCAAACCGACGAACTCCCGTTTTATCTCCCAAAGCTTCCTGGAAAGCTTCCCCAAGTGTGATCCCAACATCCTCTACCGTGTGATGAGCATCAATAGCTAGGTCACCAGCACAATTAATTTTTAGCCCTATACCACCATGTCTTCCAAGCTGATCAAGCATGTGATCAAAAAACGGTATTCCAGTAGAAACGTCAACTGATCCCCCATCAAGAGAAACTTCAATACTCACCGAGGTCTCCGCCGTAGATCTTTCTGTTTTTGCTTTTCTCATTTCAGAATCTCTCCAAGTGCTTCAATAAACAAATCATTTTCACTTCTCTTGCCCACAGTCACCCGTAAACAACCTTCTAAACCATCTACCATTGAAAAATCTCTAATAAGTATCGATCTTGAAATAAGTTCTTCCCAAATCTGTCTAGCGTCCTGATTCTTCGCCTTAAACAAAATAAAATTTGTTTCTGAAGGCCAAACTTCTAACGAAAACTTTCTTAAAGATTCACTTATTCGATCACGTTCTTTGATTATATCCGTGACTCGTTTTTCCAACGAAACTGAATCCTTTAGAGCCTCAAGCCCCAATTCCTGAGTGATAGTTCCTAGGTGATATGGAAGTGAAACTTTTCCAACCTCGTCAATACACCAAGAAGGCCCAAGTAAATACCCGAGACGAAGACCTGCCAATCCCATCGCCTTGGAAAAAGTTCTACTGATCACAAGTGGGTGATCTTCAGAAAGCAAAGAAAGAAATGATGTATCAGCGAACTCTCCATAGGCCTCATCTATAAGCAAGATGCCTTTATAGGTTTCAAGAATCTCTAAGATTCTTTCAGGTAACTCTTTTGGCTCTGGAAGTCCTGTTGGATTATTCGGTGAGCATAGAAATATTAAGGAAGGCTTATATTCAATAATCTTTTCGCAAGTAGATTCCACATTAAGGCTGAAATCCAGCTCGCGCTCTCCTTCAATTACCGGAGTGCCGGTAATCGCTGCAATCTTTGAATGCATAACATAAGTCGGCTTGAAAACCATCAGAGATCTTTCTGAGCCTCCATAAGTTAAAAGAAAGTTTTGAAGTACTTCATTAGAACCGTTTGCAGCAAACACTTGATTAGCGAATATTCCGTATTTCTTAGCTATCTCTTCTCGAAGTTTTCCAGCTGAACGGTCTGGATAACGATTTAGATTCAACTCGTGTTCAGCAGTAAAGCCTTTGGAAGGTCCATCTGGTGCCTCATTGGCATTTAGACGGACCGAAACATCTATTTGAGGAGAAAGGTATCCACTAGATCCTGATATTCCTTTGCGCGGTTTGAGGAAGTCACTCATTTTCTTCTTCAGCAATCTTCTTAATTCGTCTACGTATTGATTCAGCATGAGCGTCTAAACCCTCAGTTTCCGCTAGAACAACTGCATGCTTTCCTAATGCTGAAATCGTTTCCTTTGAAGCAGATATCATGTGCACTTCCTTCAAGAAGTCAGAGACACTCAAAGCTCCAGAAAACCTTGCAGTGCCTGCAGTAGGCAAAACATGGCTAGGACCTGCGATGTAATCACCAAGAGTTGCAGGAGACCAAGATCCGCAAAAGATCGCTCCAGCATTCTTAACCTTTCCCGCCATGATTTCGGGATTATGAGTCATTATTTGAAGATGCTCAGGAGCGACTATATCCACTACCTCTAAGGCCTGTTCAGGACCCTCAACTAAAACACAATAACCAGAACGAGAAAGTGTTGATTCAATCTCTTCTTTCCTAATTGATGTCTCTAACATTTTTGTTATCTCAGAATAAACTTTTTCTGCGAATTTTTTTTCCCAAGTAACAAGCCAAGACAGGCCGTCTGGTCCATGCTCTGCTTGAACAATCAGATCCAAGGCGACTAAATCTGGAGAAGCAGTTTCATCAGCAACCACTACTACTTCTGACGGACCCGCAAATGATGCCGGCACTCTTACTTTGCTAGAAACTTCTTGCTTGGCTAGAGACACGTAAATGTTTCCTGGCCCAACTATGACATCAACCGGTTCTACTTTTTCTGTGCCATACGCAAGTGCAGCTATCGCTTGTGCTCCACCAATAGGATGCACCTCTTGTACTCCCGCTATAGCAGCCGCTGCTAAAACTGACTGAGATATTCTTCCATCCGGATTCGGAGGTACTGCTACTACTATGCGTTCCACTCCCGCCATCTCTGCAGGAATAGCCGTCATGATTACAGTAGACGGGTAAGATGCTTTCCCCCCTGGTACATAACATCCTGCACTCCTTAAAGGAAGCAGCCGTGATTTTATGGACATCCCATCTCTTATTATTTCTTGCCCACTTAGATCATGTTTTGAATAATAGGTTCGAACATTTTCTGCAGCTTTTTCCAGAGCAGCTCTAAGCTCTGGCGATATTTGCTCTAAAGCATTCTCCATTTCTTGTCTACCAACAGAGAGAGTTCTAGGGCGAGATCCATCAAAACGCTCGGTCATCTCATATAAAGCTTCGTCGCCTCTTTTCCGAACTTCTTCTATTATCCCTTTAACCACTGCAACTATCTCTTCATTGTTTTCTTTAGAGAACGGACGCGGCAAATACTCAGATATTGATTTTTCAAGATCTCCGCGTACATCTAATTCTTTAAGCACCTTTTCACGCTAGCGGGCTTTGAACCCAAGGACCGAATGAATATTTGAATTGGGCCAAAGTTGCGTTATTTGAAATACATGTAAAACTTGAAAAATGAACACTAATGAACGCTTTACTGGAGAGTTATCATCAATTTCAACACAAATCGACGATCTAATAAGTCGGGTTGAAAAGATATTAGAAACCTCTTCTTTAAATAGAACTGATGAGAATGCAGGTTTACTCGAGATTGAAAGACACCTTCGCTCTACCCGACGTGAAGTCAATCGTTTGATAAAGGATTAAGAGTTTGAGGCCTGATGTGTGAATTTCTCTTAAAGTCGCTTTTATCAGACTTCAGAAGAAGGACAAAAATCATTCAGAGTGCATTCCTCGCAACGCGGCTTACGGCTTGGGCAAACTCTTCGCCCATGTAAAATCAGCCTCAAACTAAAAGAGCCCCTCTCATCTTCTGGAATCATAGGATTTAAAGCCATTTCAATTTTTACTGGATCCGTCTCTTCAGTCAATCCCAGCCTGCGAGAAAGACGCCCAACATGAGTATCTACTGGAAGTCCGGGAAGCCCTAAATCAACGCTACGAACAACATTTGCAGTCTTTCTTCCGACACCTGGGAGTGAGGTTAGATCTTCCATGGCGCCTGGAACTTCGCTGTCATAAACCTCAACTAGTCTCTGAGCCATTCCAAGTAAATTCTTTGCTTTTGAAGCGTAAAACCCAGTTGAACGAACAATCTCTTCCAGTTCCGAGAGATCAGCTTCGGCTAGATCTTTTGGAGACGAGTACCTCTTAAACAAGGCAGGAGTTACCATGTTCACTCTTTTGTCTGTGCATTGCGCAGAGAGAATAGTGGCAGCTAACAACTGAAATGGATTCTTATGATCAAGTTCACAAATGGCTTCTGGATACTCGTCAGTTAAACGCAAGTGAGTTTCTCGAGCCCGTCCTTTTGGTGTTCTTGGACTACCCATACTTAAGACAGTAGCCTGACTTGGGCCTAGTTCGGCGATAGCCTTTGCTTCATGCCGTCAGAAGATTTTCCCCAACCCGAAACATTACTCCTCTCAGACGGAACCGACTCTGCAACTCTCTCCCTTACACGCAATGGATGGAACGTTGAACTGGATGTACCTGGAGGAAAAGACGAGAATAAAAAAAGACTTCTTGAAGCCGCCGCTCAAGCAATAGCCATAGGTGAGGGTGGTCGCTTAGAGTACTGGATAGAAAGCGTTCAAAGCGACTGCGATCAAGTACCTTTAGCGGCTGGCTATACCCCTTATCGTGATCTATGGCGGCTCTCTCGGCCACTTCCTGCGCAAGAAAGCCAATTGATCACTCGTTCATTCACGACTGATGATCTTCCAGAAATAGTCGCTATCAATAACCGTGCCTTTTCTTGGCATCCAGAGCGGAGTGATCAAACAACCGAAGATTTTGAAAAAAACATGAAAGAGTCATGGTTTAGTCCAAATGGCTTACGCGTATGGGAATCAGATGGAATTATTAAAGGTTTTTGTTGGACGAAAATCCATCACGACCTTTCACCACTCCAAGGCGAAATTTATGTCATTGCAGTTGACCCAGAATTTCAGGGTGAAGGCTCAGGAACCAAACTTGTACTCGCTGGCTTAGATTGGATTCATAGCAACGATATAAACCAAGCAATACTTTATGTAGAGTCAGACAACTATCCCGCTAACCGTATTTATAATGCACTTGGCTTCAGCCACGACACAACTAACCGAGCTTATGAAAGATTTATAAGATAGGAACTCATTTCATTTTTTGGAGTGTTCCCCTGACTTACCTGAGAAACTAAGACATGCAAGAACGACGTTGGATCAACAGATATCAGCCACAAACACTGGTAACAGGAACCATGCTTCTCTACATCGAAGGCCTCTTCAATATGGTCCGAGGCAACCAGCTTCTTCTGCTGGTAGGTGTCCTAATGTTTCCTGCTGCTTACCTCATAGCTAACGAGAAGAAGATTGGGTGGACCCTAGGAATCACCACCTCGCTAATCGCTATAGCAATCAGATTGGTCGCAATAGGACCAGGATTGAATGTTTTATTTGCATTAATCTTCCCTGTTGTATTAGCGACACTACTTCTTCATCCAACAAGCCGCGAATACCAGAAAATTTGGTTCAAATGACAACCACAGGAAAAAATCTCCCAGCTGAAGAAGAAAAAGAAGCCACCGTTACAGCAATGTTTGATCGAATAGCCCCACGCTATGACCTAGTGAATAGATTAATGACATTTCGCCTAGATGTAAGATGGAGAAGAAAGTCAATTCAATCTCTATCGCTCCCAAATCAATCAATCATTCTTGATATTGCTTGCGGTACAGGAGATTTCTGTAGAGATTTGGAAAAAGATGGTTTCACACCATTTGGAATCGACCTGTCTCAAGGAATGCTTTCCTCTGCAAGAACAGCTTCTCCACTCGTCAACGCTGACGCATTAGTTCTACCAATAAACAATGCGTCCATCGACGGGGTTACTTGTGGATTTGCTTTACGAAACTTCGTCTCCCTCCCTCCCTTCTTTGATGAATTGAGTCGTGTTTTACGGCCCGGAGGCCGTATTGCTCTTCTTGAAGTAGATAAACCTTCGAATAGATTTATACGACTCGTACACAACTTTCACTTCGGCAAAATTGTCCCAATTCTGGGATCTATTCTTTCCGACGGCAAGGCCTATAAATATCTCCCAGAATCAGTGGCGTATTTACCAGAATTTGACGCATTAAAAGAAATGCTTTCAGTCGCAGGATTCATAGACATCAGGAAACAAAAGTTAACAAGCGGGGTTGCGCAAATTCTTACTGCGACTAAACCAACGAACTAAATCAGAAGCCCTAACGTCAAGAAAGAACCAGCGGTTATTTGGATCTGACTCGTTCGAGAAAGTAACGGTATTAATTCTTTTCCTGATGCACCATTTAATACAGATTTAACTGCTGAAGAAGCCACAAGGCCAGCTATGAGAATAAGTGCAGTCCATGGTTTAGAAAATACTGCTAACGAACCCACTATCAAAGAAGCGTCAACGAAGAAAACATACAAGATTCGGGTACCGCGATCACCCAGCATCACCGCAAGAGTCTTCTTGCCTGACTCTTTATCTCCAGCTATGTCTCGCAAGTTGTTTATCTCCAGCAGTGCACATGACATTAGGCCTACTGATATGGATACCAGTAAAGAAAGCCTGGTAATTTCTTCAGATTGGATATAGCTGCTACCCAAAGTCGCCCCTAAACCAAAGAAGACAAACACAGAAATTTCCCCTAACCCACGGTATCCATAAGGTCGAGAACCGCCGGTATAAAACCATCCTGCTGCCACTGCTGCAACCCCGAAAAGCAATAGCCATGGATTAACCACTACGGAAAGAATAAAGCCGACTACTGAAGCTAATCCGAAAAAAAGAAAAGCTGCCGCTTTAACCCGTTGTGGAGCGACTAATCCACTACCAACTAAACGTTTAGGACCTAAACGTTCAAAACCATCAACTCCGCGTGTTCCATCAGAATAGTCATTAGCAAAATTTGTAGCGATTTGAAGAAATACTGCAACTAGAAGTGCACAAAGTGCACGCCACCAAATAATATCCACTCCAGAAGCAGCTGTTCCTACTACTACAGGTATGACTGCTGCCGAAAGAGTTCGGGGTCTCGCCCCCAGGATCCAATGGTTCATATTGCTATACATTCTGCCAGTTAAAATTGAATAGTGGATAAATGCCTGTATTTACCACTCACTTATGTGTAAGACATCTCCTAAAGGTCGTCTTGTTCGTGTAGCGGAGATACTTGACCGATCATCTTCAGCAGCCCAACCAATAGCAATAGTTCCAATTGCTCGAGCTCCTCTTGGAACAGAGAAACGTTGAGAAACTTTTTCTTCGTTTTCAAACTGACCAAAAAAACAGCAAGCCATCCCACTTTCGACCACCAAAAGTTGCAAAGCTGTTGATGCGGAAGCTGCATCAACTATCCAATATGGGATAGGCCACGCATCGATACTGTCACCAAGACCACTCTTCTTTTTATCAATTTCCTGATATCTACTTAAGTACCTCTCAGGAATTCCATAAGGAATCACTAAAGCTGGAGCAAGTAACAGCCCCGGCCATGGAAAATTGTCTCTTCTATCCTTGTCAAGAGTTGTATCCCAGTAAGCCGCTACTTCTTTTTCTCCATTGAGAACTAAGAATTCAACACCCTGACTATTACCAGCCGTTGGGGTTCTTCTAGCCTGATCAATCAAATTCTCAAGAATTTTGGGATCAATAGGTGTCGTCTTATAGTTGCGACAACTCCGACGTGCAGCTAGAACTTGCTTGACACTTGAAGAATTTTCAGCCCCGTTCTTCAAGTTGCTAAGCGAGTTTTGCTAAATCCTCTGACATGGCCCAACCCCAAGCCACTACAGTGTCTCCTCGATCCATGTTTAAATCTTTGAATAATTCATTAGTTTCCACACGAATACCTTCGGGTTTCAGCGAAGTGTGATCAAAGACGCATGGTTGTGAGCCATCCCCTATAGCCGTAAAAGATTTCTCATCATAAGACAAAGAAGACAAACCAAACCGCTTTACAAATCGTCTCCCCCAAGCTCTTTCTTCACCTGAGGCTCGATGGTCTGGACGAGGAATTAAACTGGAAAGAGGTTTATAAAGTTCTAATGCCCCTGGGTCATTAAATCTTGATCCGAAAACTACGTCCTCATCTGGGAAAGCCATAACTGCCCGTCTCTGCAATTCCGTAAACACTGCGCGTAAGACAGTATTGCGACGTGAACTTGGCTGTATTGAAGAAGCACCAATTATCACACTTGGTGTCCCACCTATTCTCTCAAGCGTGGAGAATGAAAAACCTTTCAAGCGGCCCCCTTCGCGCGCAGTTGTTACTAATACCCAAGCTTCTGCTTGTTTTGAAAGTAAGCCAATGCCGAAAGAATTATTTCCCTCTTCACACAGAGCAGCCATTTCTTCAATCTCGCCGTCACCCAGCATGGAACAATCTTTTGTCTCAACCTCTATAGCCATGGACTCCACCTCCGATTGTCGCTCAATGACAGCTGAACTTCTACTTCTGTGCCTCTTCAATCTTGAATAAAGTGTTATTCAAGTTAAAAAGTTAGATATCCAGCCTGCCGCGTTGACATTGAGTTGCCAACCTCTAATCATCTTCTGTTCAAATCAACCAATGACTACGGAATTCATACCAAGCAGGATTCGGAGTTCTGCGACTAATCCTCCGCTTGTATCTACTGAGTACTCATTGGGTAATCGCAGTACTTGTTTAGGGCCAATCTCAAGAAAAACTTCTGCTTCTCCAGAATGCTCTTCGAAAAGTTTTTTTAGCTCTTCAATACGATCTTCTAATGAATCGTTCAATGGCAACTTCACTCGAAGAGGTCTTATTACATCGTCATCAGAAGGAATAAAGACCTCAATTTCTTGTGCGAATAGCTTTGGAGAATCTTCTCTTTCGTTTAAACGACCTTTAATAATAACGATTTGATCATCTTCTAGCTTGTGGCCGTGTTCCTCCATAGTTTTTGGGAAAATCATTACCTCAATTGAACCGGCGAGATCCTCAAGGTGGAATGAAGCCATTAATTTTCCAGCTCTAGTCCATCTTTTATCCAAACCAGAAATAACTCCACCAACCGTTCTAAAGACCCCTTCTTCTTCTTCGAGAAGTCCCGTAATATTTAAATCCGTTTTCCTCTTCAAACTTCCCTCAATTCCTTTCAAAGGATGATCTGAGATATATAAACCCAACATTTCTTTCTCAAACGCAAGCCGTGTCATCTTGTCAAACTCAATATCCAGAATTGACTCACGTTCGTCAAAAACAGGACCTTCTTCACTTTCACCAAAAAGAGACATGACTCCCATTTCATGTTCTCTGCGGCGAGCTAATGTGTGGTCAATTATTGATTCTGAGGATGCAAGCAAGCCTTGTCGCGGGTATCCAAAACCATCAAACGAACCGGCTTTGATTAATGATTCCACAGATCTTTTATTCAACACGGTTGAGTCGCAACGCTCAACAAAGTCATAAAAATCTAGGAAAGGGCCATTTAGATCTCTTTCTTCCAGAATTCGATTTACTAAGTTTTCCCCGACGTTTCTCACTGCAGAAAGCCCAAACGTGATCTGAGTAAACTCATCACTATCTTCATCCTCTTGAGCAGGATAGAAGTCACTACGAGCGAGATTGATGTCTGGAACATCCACTTCAATGTTCATTGAACGACATTCATTTAGATAAATTGCTGCTTTATCTAAATTTGACTTAACACTTGTAAGCAAGGCCGAAAAGTATTCAACCGGATAGTGAGCTTTAAGATAGGCAATCTGATAAGCAATGTATCCATAGGCGTACGAGTGGCTTTTATTGAATGCATAATCTGCAAACCCTTCAATAATTGCAAATAGGTCCTCCCCAAGTGCGCCGCCATAGCCAGTTTCTTCGCAACCTTGAACAAACCTCTCTCTTTCTTCTTGCATTAAAGCACGGACTTTTTTGCCACATGCTTTACGTAAATTGTCAGCTTGCTCTAAGGAGTACCCTGCAAATTTTTGGGCAACACGCATAACAGACTCTTGATAAATCATTAGGCCATACGTGCTTCCTAATATCTCTTCTGCGTCGTCATGAAAGTACCTCACAACTTGGCGGTTATTTTTTCGATCTGCGTAATCGTTATGCATATTTGCTGACATAGGACCCGGACGATAAAGCGCCACTAATGCAGCTACGTCTTCGAAACTAGTTGGGGCTAAAGATCTCATTAACGTTCGCATAGGAGCAGACTCAAGTTGAAAAACGCCTATTGACTCTCCCAACGCAAGAAGAGCGAATGTTTTTGAATCGTCAAGCGGAACGTTATCTATATCAACATCTTCCCCTCTAACTCTCTTAACTATTTTGAGCGTGTCGGTAATGACATCAAGATTTCTAAGACCAAGAAAATCCATTTTCAATAGCCCAAGATCTTCCACTCCATGCATTTCATATTGAGTCACTACAGGCGCATCTTCTGGATTCTGACCAGAATCGGGCTTTCTCTGAACTGGCAAGTATTCCGTAAGTGGTTCTTTTGTAATCACAACTGCGGCAGCGTGAATGCCGTCCTGACGCCTTAACCCTTCAAGTCCCCTCGCTACGTCTACTACACGTTTTACATCTCCATCAGACTTGTACATCTCCCGTAGTTCACTTGCCATCTTGTAACCATCGAGGTGTTGTTCATCTTTTTCAAGACAAGCTGCGAGCGGAGTGTCCCGACCCATCACCAGAGGAGGCATCACTTTAGCGATCCTGTCACCCACCCCATACGGATAACCAAGAACGCGTGCGGCATCACGAACCGCTGCTCTAGCCTTTATCTGAGAAAATGTGATGATCTGAGCTACATGATCACGTCCATATTTATCTGCTGCATATCGGATCAATTCATCTCTATAGCGTGAATCAAAATCCATATCGATATCGGGCATTGAAGCTCGGCCAGGGTTCAAGAAACGCTCAAAAAGTAAGTCATATTTTATTGGATCAATGTCTGTAATTCCCAAGCAGTAAGCAACCGCACAACCTGCAGCGCTTCCTCGTCCCGGACCGACTCGTATACTTCTCTCTCGCGCATAACGTATGAGATCCCAGGTGATTAAAAAGTAAGAAGAGAATCCCGAACTTTTTATTATCTCCAATTCATAAGTCAATCTGTCAGCAAATTCATCAGAGAGTCTCTCACCCCAACGATTCTTTGCTCCCTCTAGGGTTAAGTGCTGCAAATATTCTGACTCATCAGCGAAGGTTGGTGGAATTGGAAAATCTGGTAGTTGAGGATTTCCGAATTCAATTTCTACATTTGCTCTCTCTGCTATCCATAATGTGTTGTCGCAAGCTTCAGGAACTTCAGAAAAAAGGCTTCTCATTTCCTGTGAAGTTTTCAAATAGTGCTGATCTCCGGAGAACTTGAAGCGATTTGGATCACTCATGAGAGCATTAGTTTGTACACAAAGAAGAGCATCATGGCTTTCGGCATCATGCTGATGCGTGTAATGACTGTCATTAGTCGCTAACAGTGGCGCACCTATCTCTCGACCGATTTGAATTAACTGCGGATTAGTTTTCTTTTGCTCAGGTATTTCATGATCCTGTAATTCCATAAAGAAATTGTCTTTACCGAAGATGTCCTGAAATCGTGCAGCTTTTGCTTTTGCATCTTCATAATTATCCGCTAGCAGAGCTTGTAATACCTGCCCGCCTAAACATCCAGAAGTCGCTATTAACCCTTCGCTATGTTCAGAAAGGACCTCCCAATCAACTCTCGGCTTGTAGTAATAGCCTTCCATGAAAGCACGACTAGCAACTTGGATTAAATTTTTGTATCCGACTTGATTTTCAGCCAAAAGAGTCAAGTGATAGTAAAGCTTTCTTCCTTTGCTGGTTTCGCCACCAGAATCATCAAGACGGCCTGTCCGCGCTGGCCTTTCCTCCCTTGATTCATAGGCCATGTAGGCCTCAGTGCCAAGAATTGGTTTTACTCCATGCTCACGACAAGCTTGATAGAAATCTAAAATTCCATACATGTTGCCATGGTCTGTAATTCCCAAAGCCTTCTGTCCATCAGCAGCCGCAGCCGCAACCAACTCAGATACACGTGAAGCTCCATCCAACATTGAATATTCAGTGTGTACATGTAAGTGAGTAAACGAAGATGTCATTAGTGCTGCCTAGAAAACGAAGTATCTCTTGGTGATAGAAAAAACATTATAAGGCGCATAATGAGAATTATTCTCATTATGCGGATACCCGCATAACTTTTTTACAAGTAGTTGCCATGCTGATCCCCAGAAGCAGATCCAGCTGGTCCAATTTCTCCTCGACGCATACCAGCTAATTGTTGTTGAGCTGCCATTTGCTGAGCAAAAAGAGTCGCTTGAATGCCTTGAACTAACCCTTCAAGCCACCCTACTAATTGCGCATGAGCTATCTGCAATTCTGCTGCGCTTGGTGCCTCTTCATCAAAAGGGATAACAAGCCGATCCAGTTCTTCTCTCAAGTCTTCCGTCAAAGTAGATCCAATTTCTTCGACAGAAGTATCAAAGATTTCTTTAAGCCGGCCTCTGCTTGCTTCATCTAGAGTTGCTGAGCGGACTTCTTCTAAAAGTTGTTTCATCATTGTCCCAACCCGCATCACTTTAGCGGGATGTTCTACTGCTTCGGAAATTTCTAACTCTGTTGAATCTTCAGTGTGTGAGTTTGAGTCCAAAACCTCAGGCTGTTGCGTTTCTTCTTCACTATTTGGGTCCATACTCAGACTCTAGGCTGTTTTAATCATCATTGCAGTCACGTGACCATGCTTATTGCAGGAACATACATCTCGTCTGCTGTCAAAGAACCATGTCGGCAAATTAGTTCAATAGACATCACTTCTGCAGCATCTAAAAATGCGACGGGCTCACGCGCTACTAGAGCTACATCTCCAAAGCGCGTCCGAGCCGCCTTAGTAACTTTCGGACCAAACCATCCTTCATTAACGACTTCATCGGCACTCATAACCCATGCAAGACTCTCAAATTGTTCTTTCGCTGCCTGAAAGAGTTCTCGACTAGCTCCTTGACGCGCGTGCAGCCAACGGAACCTTGGTTCTCCACTTTGAAACTCAATCAAAGAAGTTACTTCCTTTGAAAGCGCGACCAGATTGTCCCCAACTGAAACTTGCCCATGGTCTGCAGTTATAAATAAAGCCACTTCAGGACCTACACGGTTGAGAATTTCCTTCACCATCAGGTCACAGGAGAAAAGCTCCTCTTCGTAACGATCAGAAAAACCGAACTCATGGCCAGTTAAATCTATACCGTCCCAATAAACATAAACAAAAGGTTCCCCGCTGTTGATCAGAGTCACAGTTTCAGAAACGAGTTCATCTCGATTCTCGTACCCATGGAGACGTACATCAGACATGTGGGCGGCAGAAAACCCGCTATTTTGAAATTTTTTCTTAGAAACCACTGGTGGTCGTTGACCACCGAATGGCTGGACAGGTTGAAGAAGCGTTGGTGAGATCTCTTTCTGAGCGTCACCAGATCCTGTTGACCAACGCAAGGTATTCAGGACTTTATCTTGAACAGGAATTCTGTACCCGATTAGTCCATGTTCTCCCGGAGGCACCCCTGTAGTGATTGAGGTCAAAGCTGCCGCCGTTGTAGATGGAGCAACAGTAGTTATTGCCTCCCCATTAAATTGTTTGAAAGTTGGAAGGTCGGAAATTCGACTTTGCAGCTGCCTCCATCCAAGTCCATCTAGAACCAAGAGAACGACTTGACGAGCCATCAGAACATCTTCGGAGATCCAACTAGGTTCTTTTTCTGCTTCAAGCAGCGTCGGAACTAGTTCAGTCACGCAAGACCTTTCATAGTCTGGGACTACTGGCGATATGAAATCAGAGCTATTCATTTATACAAGAATACTTCGGAGGAGGAGTCATTTCAGCAAGCGACTAAATGCTAATCCGATAAGTCTTTTAGCACCTCCTTGAGGTCGCTTGGTATCTTACTTTCAAAAGAGACTCTCTCATTTCGCGTTGGATGCTCAAACTCTAAGAACGAAGCATGCAGAAAAGGGCGTTCAAGATCAATGACACTCCTCTTTCCTCCATACAACTCGTCACCTACTAAAGGGTGCCCTATGGCGGAAAGGTGTACTCGGATTTGATGAGTTCGTCCTGTTTCCAACTTGCAGCGAATCAGGGAAACTGTTGGATCTGACCATCTCTGAGTCACCTCATAATTTGTTTTAGCAGGACGCCCAGCCGAAATCACAGCCATTCGGATTCGATCTTTCTTAGATCTTCCAACCGGCGCATCTACTGACCCAGTATCTGAATCTATTTGCCCCCAAACCAGCGCTGTGTACCAGCGTCCCATTGATCGGTCTGATAATTGCGCCGATAGGCGTTCATAGGCCTTTTGAGTTCTAGCTACAACTAATAGTCCAGAAGTTCCCCGATCCAAACGATGAACTATCCCGGGTCGAGATTTTGAACCTATACCACGCAAGTCTGGCCATGACGCAAGTAAGCCGTTAATCATTGTTCCCGTCATATTTCCTGCTCCAGGATGCACCACAAGCCCTGCTGGCTTATCTACGACAAGTACTTCATCGTCCTCATAGACAATAGGGATTTCAATATTTTCTTCAGGCTCTGGAGCATTAGCGTCTTCTCGCTTTTCTTGGGAAACGCTCAAAATTTCTCCAAGTTGAACTCGCTTGGATCGCGATTGTTCCACTTTTCCGTTCAAAGTGACTTTTCCGTCGTCAATAAGGTTTCCCGCGCGGTTGCGGCTCATATCAAGGACGAAGGCAACTACTCGGTCTAGTCGTTCCCCATGCAGAGATTCTGGTATTGATTCACTGCTCATATGAGTCAGTGCCCATCCTGTCAGAATCAGTATTTTCCGCAGAGTATTCTGTTGATTTCATCCCGGCCCAAAACATCATTAACCCACCTACAACTATTGCAGAATCCGCAATATTGAATACTGGCCACCATTGAAAATCTACGAAATCAACTACTCCCCCACCTAAGAAGCCTTCCTCAGCTCTAAATACTCGGTCTACTAAGTTTCCTATCGCACCGCCAATAACAAGGCCAACAGATACTTTGCCAACCCGCGATTGAATTTGAGCACCAAGTCGAACAACAAGAAGTATCACGAAGAGTATGAGAATTGTAAATACTGGTCCTAGGTTCTCACCTTGACTAAAAGCTATCCCCGTATTTCGAACTAGTCGGAATTGAAGCGTCCAAAAAAGTTCTACTATCTGACCATCCTCAAGGCGTTCTAAAGCCCACCATTTTGTGAGTTGGTCAAGAAGAATGATTCCCGAAGACGTTATTATGCTGGATTTCCAAGGTTGAAACATTTAAGTACCTTAAGGTCTTTAGATATGCCTTAAATCCTAACTACTGGTGTAAATGGCTTTAAGAACCTAACGGCGGCCAAGTCCTCCAGCTTTGTATTCCACTCGTTCTGCTGCCCAAGGTATTGCCTTTAGGCGCTCTTGTGGAATGGGTTTTCCAGATTTTATACAGACCCCGTAAGTTCCTTTACGTATTCTTTCAAGGGCTGCGTCAATTTCCTCTACTGCGTCGCGGGCTTGTGCACTAAGTGCCAAATCAAGATCCCGGGCCACCGCTAAAGTGTCTCCTTCTCCTGATTCTTCGTCAAATTGAACATCTCCAGGCTCTCTGCCTTCCAATAAAGCATCGGCTTCAGCTTTAAGAGAGTCAGCGCTCTTTAAATAACGTGCTCTTTCTTCAAGTAATAGAGCCTTTTGCTTATCTAAAAATACTTTACCGAAACGCGTCTTTGCTGCAGGTTTCTTTGCTGCAGGTTTCTTTGCTGCAGGTTTCTTTGCTGCAGGTTTCTTTGCTGCAGGTTTCTTTGCTG
>JUEO01000008.1 GCA_000817115.1 marine actinobacterium MedAcidi-G2B
AAGCGCCCGCGAGTAACGCGAACCCAAGTACAACGGCAGATAAAACGCTTAATCGTTTACTCATGAATCCCTCTCAATGAACCCCAAAGGGCTCTTATCCAATAGAAAAACTCATATTACTTTTGGGTCGCCAAAAAACTCTAAAAGAAGAGATTTTTGAATTCCCCCAAATGCAATATGTTGCAATATGCCTTCGGAACCCTATAGGCAACTGAGAACAAGTGAAAGAGATCCTAGCTTTTTTCCCGCATTGTGGGAAAAATAACCGTAAATTGGTAGATTTTTCATGCAATCTCATGATTCTCTACCCTTTATCAGCAGAAGTTTTTCTGGACCTCTACTATCGTGACTGATTAGATTACCAACGAATTGAGAGTCGCATGAGCGAATTACATAAAGAAAAAACTGTTGTTGTTACTGGAGCTGGAAACGGAATCGGCAAAGCTATAGCAATTCGATTTGCTAAAGAGGGCGCCAATGTTGTCGTCAATGACATAGATGGCCCAATAGCAGACGACGTAGCGAAAGAAATTCTTGATACTGGAGGATCAGCTATCGCTATTAAGGCAGATGTTTCAGACAACAGCCAAGTTGGTGAAATGTTTCAGAAGACCGTTGAAAGATATAGCCCTGTTGATGTACTAGTAAACAATGCAGGTCTTGTTAGTCCTATGCTCCATTTTTTTGAAGCCGATGAATCATGGTGGCGTCGAATAATCGATGTAAATCTAACTGGACACTTTCTTTGCTCTCAGCACGCTGCTCGCATGATGGCCAAAAAAGGGAGTGGCGTCATAATAAATATGTCTTCTGGAGGGGCTACTCGCGCTCATCGAGCCTTCTCCGCCTATGACGCTTCAAAGGGAGGAATAGAAGCACTTACACGAGCGATGGCTCTTGATTTAGGACCCTATGGGATTCGCGTATGTGCCTTAATGCCTGGATCTATTGACACCGAAGGAATGGGCGAAGAAGCAAGACGCCTACGTGGTGAAAATATTCCCCTCGGACATCCCGGAGATCCAGATGACATGGCTGGGCCCGCTGTGTTTCTCGCCTCTGATGATGCTTCATATATCACTGGTGATGTCATTAAAGTTGACGGCGGGATGCTGTCACAACAAAGATCTGCAACAGTCGACATTATGCCTCCACAGAACTTCCCTCCCGTTGAAAGTTTGTAGTTATGACAGATCGGCTTACCCATATAGCGCTTCCATGTCACGATCTTGAAAAAACAATCAAGTGGTACGAGGACTTTACCCCTCTGAAGAAAACTCACTATCGGAAAGATTCAGATGCTTCTGTCGCATGGCTCGAAGCTGAGAATAACTCTATGGTTATAGTTTTCATCGGTGGAAATAAGACAAAAGAACCCATGCCGACATTTCGTAAAGAAGCTCATTTAGGTATAGCGGTTGAATCGGCTAGCAGGATTGACGAAATAGCTGACATAGGGCGCAGTGCAAAGTGTTTGGCTTGGGAGCCAGAATTATTCCCGCCACCAGTTGGTTACATATGTGCGCTCAGAGATCCCGATGGAAACACAGTTGAGTTTTCTTACGGACAAGAACTTTAGAGCTCTTTACTCGCCAGAACCGCCACCGAGATAAGCCTTCTGCAAGTCCTCATTGGCGCGTAGTGCTTCAGCCGTATCATCAAGTATTACTCGTCCTGTGAGGAGAACCCATCCGCGATCAGCTATAGAAAGAGCCATGTTTGCGTTCTGTTCAACCATAAAGATCGCCATGCCTTCATTATTGATTTTCTCAATTAATTCAAAGTTTTGTTGAACTAAAGCTGGCGCTAACCCCATTGAAGGTTCATCCATGAGTAAAACTTTTGGTCTAGACATAAGCGCTCGACCTATTGCAACCATCTGCTGCTCTCCACCTGAAAGCGTCCCAGCTTTCTGTGACAATCTCTCTTTAACTCGCGGGAAAAGATCATAAACGTATTCAAGGTCTTCATTGATGCCATCTCGGTCATTACGGAGATAAGCCCCCAACATAAGGTTCTCTTTAACGGTTAAACGTTTAAACAAGCGACGATTCTCTGGAACCATTGTGACCCCATTAGCCACCCGGTAACTCGTAGGTTCATTATTGACGACTTCCCCATCAAGCACTACCTCTCCTGAAGTAGGGGTAACCATCCCTAAAAGAGTCTTAAGTGTCGTAGTTTTACCACTCGCATTTCCACCTAACAGACACACTAACTCTCCAGGATAAATAGCTAAATCCACATCTTTTAGTATGTGAACCGCTCCATAGTGCGTATTAACTTGACGGAACTCAAGCAAGGCTGAAGGATCAGTTGATTCTGAATTGCTTATCTCTGTACTCACGAGCGACTCTCCACTGGTCGTCCAAGGTACGCCTCAATTACATCGGGATCAGTTGAGACTTCCTCATAACTTCCACTTGCAATCGGCACACCGTGGTCAAGAACAACGACCCGGTCTGAAACGTTTTTCACAACTGCCATATCGTGTTCAATAATCACAATTGTGAAACCCCATTCTGACCGTAACCGTCCTATAAGTTCAGTCAGTTCAGCAGTTTCTGACGGATTCATTCCAGCTACTGGCTCATCAAGAAGCATCAACCGAGGTTGAGTCGCCATAGCTCTAGCAATCTCTAATCTTCTTCGATTGGCATACGAAAGCATGAAAGCCGCCTGGTCAAGGCGATAACCGACTAATCGAGATCCGAAGAAACTAAGAATCTCTTCTCCACGTTGCCTGATCTCTTCTTCTTCTTTTTTGAATGCTTTTGTTTGAAATAGCGCCCCAAATACATTCTGAGAAGTTCGACAATGCTGCGCAACCATCACATTTTCAAGAATCGTCATATTTGGAAAAAGGCGAACATTTTGAAATGTCCGGGCAATACCCAAACTAGTTACTTCATTTGGTTCTAAACCTAAAACCGAGTTCCCTTCAAACAGGATGTCACCCCCTGTTGGCTCAACCAAACCAGTAATCGTGTTAAAGAATGTTGTTTTCCCAGCCCCATTAGGACCGATAACACTTACAATCTCTCCTTCATCAACATGAAAATTCAATCCAGAGAGGGCATCTAGGCCGCCAAAAGTAACTTGTAAATCTTTGATTTCAAGAAGGTGGCTCATATCTGGGCTTCCTCTCCCTCAATGGGTTGTTCCTCGTCTTCGTCGTCCGTTCCTTTAAGCCATGAGTCTTGGAGGAATTCTTCTTGATGTAATTCTTGCGTTCGACGAGCGCTTGGTACAAGTCCCTCGGGTCTCTGGAGCATCATGTAAACCAACAGCATTCCATATACAAGTAACTTCAATGAACCGAACTCTTGTAACAAGCCGGGCTGTTTTGGACCACCAAGGATCCCAATAAGAACAAACGCTCCAACAAACACCCCAGGAATTGAACCCATTCCTCCAACAATCACCACCACAAGAATCACAATTGATATAAGAATCATGAAACTGTTAGGGAACACCGAACCTACTCGTGCGGCCATAATCGCTCCCGCGAAAGAAGCTAAAACCGCCCCAACGACGAAAGCCATAAGTTTCGAGTTAACAGTATTGATACCCATAGCTTCGGCGACTTGTTCATCTTCTCTGATCGCCATCCATGAACGTCCGAGTCGCGAAGCCTGCAAACGCCAAGACACATAAACTGCAAGACCACAGAAGAAGAGAACTAGGTAGAAAATACCTCTAGTGTCTGTCCCTGAGATGTAAACAAAACCTAGATCTATACCTGGAATACCAAGAATTCCTTGCGCCCCACCAAAATAAGGCTTGAGGAAATCTGACAGAAAGAGTAACCGAATTATCTCGCCAAAACCCAACGTCACAATGGCGAGATAATCTCCTCGCATGCGGATCACTGGTGCTCCAATAATTAGCCCTGTTAAAGCGGCAAGGAGAACGACAAACACCAGCGAAAGAACCCAAGTCAATCCCGGAGCAAAGAATGGTGATATCTCCGAAGTCAAAACTGCAGTGGTGTACGCTCCTACTGCGAAAAACGCGACATAACCAAGATCAAGTATTCCAGCAAGCCCTACAACAATGTTGAGACCGAGAGCCAGAAGTAGGAAAATTCCTACATTTGCGAGTAGAGAGTTGACATAAGTTCCCATGAATATTGGAAGAACAACACCTAGCGCTGCAACAATTCCGAAGAGCACCACAGAAGTTTGTTTCTTCTGTGATCCCTCTTGTTTTCGATATTGAGCTACGGCTTTCTTCACTTTGCCTTTAGAGACAACTGAAATCAGTCCGATCAAGGAAGCTAAAATAATTGCCGGCCAGAGTTTTAAACCCCCACGCTTTTGGAAAATAAGTTCGACTAGCCACTCAAGACGGAAACCTTCAGACATGTCATCTAATGCTGGCTCAAAAATAGCTACGGCAAGAACTGTAAAAAATCCATAAGAAACCCCTCGCCGAAGACTTTCAGGTATTACATTTAAAGCCGCCCCTACGAGACCAAGTGCTCCACCTATACCGATCCATACTGCCGAATTTAAATCTCGAGCCCCGAAAGCAAGGACTTCAAGAAGTTGTGGACTCCAGTTAATTAGGGGATCTCGAATGTCAAAGTTTTCTATTCCTAACATCAACAACGTAAGTCCAGCTCCACCGATAGCACCAGTTAAAACACCAGTGAGCAAGTCTGAAAGTCCTGGTTTTGATGTTTCTACACCTTCAAGCACTACACGCGATGAAGCGACATAACCGAAGATAAGAGGCAACCAAAACAAAGAAACATAGCCGAGACTCAATAAAGGACTGATAATGCTTTTTGGATCAAGCTTTATAGGCATCCCAACTAAGGAGACAAATAGGAGTGCGGCAGCGCAGATCGACCCCCATTTAAAAATTCGTTTCCAGTCTAAAATTAACGTGGAAGGCAAAGTTGTCATGCCCTGTCCTCCGCTGAAAGACGCTCACCAAATAGTCCAGATGGTTTGAATAAAAGAACCATAACTAGGACAGTGAAAGCTACAGCATCCTTTAATTGCGTGACGCCTGGGACTCCAAGGGGTTCAAGAATTAATTGTGGAGCGATTGATTCTGCCGATCCAAGAGCAAGGCCTCCAGACATTGCTCCGCCAAGATTACCTATACCTCCCACAACTGCAGCAGTGAAAGCTTTAATGCCAGGAAGGAACCCTGTCATCGGATTCACGGCACGGAACAAGAGCCCAAACATTACTCCTGCGACTCCTGCCATTGCTCCACCAACAGCAAAGGTTGTCACAATGATTCGGTTAACGTTGATTCCCATCAAGGAAGCAATTTCTTTGTCCTCTGCTACCGCCCTCATTGCCTTACCGGTTTTTGTACGTTCAACTAAATACCAGAGTCCCGTCATTGAAACTATGGTTACAAGGAAGACAAGGATTTTTATTCCAGATATTTCAAACGTAAGTATCGATCTTTGTTTCGCTAGCCATTCAGGCAATTGCGGGTAACCCTGAGTTCCAGGACCGAAAATCCCAAGTACAGCATTTTGAAGGACAAACGAAACACCAATTGAAGTGATTAGCGGTATGAGTCGAGGAGAGTTACGAAGAGGACGATAAGCAATCCGCTCCGTCAGAACAGCTGTTACTGTAGAAACCATTACGGCAAGAAGAAGAACTATTAGTAGGCAAAGAGCAAAATTGCTTTCCCACATGCCGTTCGCCGAAAATTTGTTCGCTGCTATATAGCCTGTATAAGCACTGACCATAAACACTTCACCGTGTGCGAAGTTAATGAAACCGAGTACGCCATAAACCATTGAGTAACCCAAAGCAATCAACCCGTAGAAAACTCCTTGTGAGAGTCCTGATATAACTAAGCCTTTTATTTGATCTGCTGAGAGCCCAGTTGCTCCGGGATTACGCCATCTAGCAAACCAATTATCAGGTGAAATTTGTTGAGCCACAAAAGCTAGGAAACCGATGGTTACAAGTCCAATCAAGAAAACTTTCACCACGAAGAGAAAGCGGTCAACTAGTGGAGTGCGTCTTTTCGATTTCCCCTCTATTACTGCAGTCACCGTTTTTTCCTCTTTCATTGACTTGCTTTTAAATTAACTGAAGTCAACTTTTGTTGACTTCAGTTGCTGATTTCAATCTCTTACACCATAGAACGTGATGATAGATATAGAAAACTATGATCACGGAACTTTAGCCGACATCAAACCATTCTTGAACATTTTGCTATGAGTTCTAAAGACTTTCTTCAAGATTGGACGTGTTGCCAGCCAAAACGACCCTTAATGCAAAGATGCCCAGAAGTAACAGAGTGATCTGCAGGAGAAGTAACTTTCACAATCTTTTCGTCTTGAACATGTAGCTCTAAATTACAGCCAACACCACAAAATGAACAAACAGTTGTTGTTACCTCTTGAGTTTCCTCGTCCCATGTCCCCTCTTCGCGCATATCATGCTCAGTTTTAAAAACAAGTGCTCCCGTGGGGCAAACCCCAATGCAGTTGCCACAGTAAACACAGGCTGAATCAGGCAAGGAAACATCAAATTCTGTTGAAATATGAGCATCGAATCCTCGCCCAGCTGTTGCTATTGCAAAGGTATATTGCGCATCTTCTCCGCATGCTTCCACACATTTGTAGCAGAGAATGCAGCGTTCATAGTCGCGCACATATAGAGAGTCTTGTATTTTCGGAGGTTGAGCGACAGTAGCAATTTCATTTTTGCTGCCCATTCGTGAGCTGTCCACCTCGTAATGCTCCATCCACTCTTTAACTTCTGTCGTGGAACGATCCATATCAACAGAAGAATCAAGTAACTCGAAAACCAATTTCCTGCTCTTGCGTACACGGTCGCTATCGGTTGAAATAACCATCCCGTCTTCGGCTGGACGTGAACACGAAGGGACTAAAGTTCTTGAACCTTCTACTTCCACTACACATACTCGACAAACATTCACTGGAGTTAAGTTCTCTGCCCAACAAAGAGTTGGCGTATCAATTCCTTCTTTTTGACAAATATTAAGAATGGTTGCGCCTTCAACGGCCTTCACCTGTTTACCATCTATTTGAACTTCTATTTGTGAGCGGGGAGCTCCAACTGGAATCTCATTCATCGGGTTCTCTCCAATAGTCCAAGGTTGATAGCAGACAATACAGCCCCTGACGCGGTATGTCCTAAACCACAAATTGAAGCATCTTTCATTACAACACTTAAATCTTCAAGAAGTTCTTCATCTGTATCAAAAGGGGCATTTCGCGTAAATCTAGCGAGAACCTCTTCTTGCCGAACTGTGCCCACTCGACAAGGGACACATTGGCCGCAGGATTCATCACGAAAAAATTGTGCGATCCGACGAACAGTGTCTGGCAGATCATCAGATTCATCAAACACCATGACCACTCCTGAACCTAACGACACACCGGCTTCCCTTGTATCTTCGAGTGTCATCGGTAAATCTAAATAATTGGAAGTGACAAAACTTCCTGCCGCTCCGCCAAGCAGAATTGCTTTGATTTTTTTAGAATTCACTACGCCTCCCGCGGTTTCAATTACTTCACGCAGTGTTATCCCAAATGGGTGTTCATAAACTCCTGGATTTACGACACGTCCACTTAAACAAAATAATCGGGTTCCTGTGGAGTTTCCCGTTCCTTGCATGGCGTACTTATCCCCGCCAAGAGTCAGGATAGAAAGCACGTTTACTAGGGTTTCTACATTATTTATCGCTGTTGGTTCTCCAAATAACCCATGCGTTGTGGGAAATGGTGGCTTATTTCGTGGTTCTCCTCGGAAGCCTTCTATTGAATTAAACAATGCTGTTTCTTCACCGCAGATATAAGCGCCGGCACCTTTATAAAGATGGATATCAAAATTGAACTCTGTGCCAGCTATGTTCTCTCCAAGGAAACCGTTTTTTCTTGACTCTGTGATCGCGTTCTCTAAACGTTCAGCAGCGACGGGATACTCTCCACGAAGATACAGCCAGCCCTGTTCTGCTCCAATTGAGAACCCCGCAATGGTCATTGCCTCAATCAGAGCAAAAGGGTCCCCCTCCATTATCGTTCGATCCTTGAAAGTGCCTGGTTCTGATTCGTCTGCGTTACAAACAAGATGACGGGGTCGACCAACTTGATCAGCTACTGCTCTCCACTTAACCCCTGTAGGAAATGCTGCGCCCCCCCGTCCCGAAAGTTTTGAAGTGGTTACTTCTTCTATCACTTTGTCCGGCCCAATTGTTAAAGCCTTTTTTAGCGCGTCGTAACCATTGAACTTCATGTACCCTTCGATGCTCTCTGGGTCGACTACTCCAACGCGAGATAGAAGAGAAAGGCCCTCTGATCCTTTCTGAGGAACTGTCATTTGTGGCGTCAACGTTTCTGATGTTAAAACTTGTTCTATGTTGACTGCCGTAAGAGAGTTGTTGGATTCTGCAACAGCGGTCAGATCCTTTTTATTTGTGCGTTGTATAAGAACACTTGGAGCACGTTCACACTGACCTAAGCAAGGGCTGGGTTTTACTTTGTGGCCAGAATCCTTCAAGTCTTCGATAAGAGTTTCTGCTCCAAATAGTCGGCAGGCAACATCGTCGCAAACATGGATTAAATCTTTGGCTTCTGGAGATTCATGAGAAAAGAGGTGATAAAAAGTGGCTACTCCATAAGCCTCTGCAGGGGGAATTCCTAAAACTTTACATGCATAGTTGAGGCCGCCGGGACTAATCCAGCCAGAGGTATTCTGCAGTTCATGCAGTGCAGGCAAGAGTAACCGTCTTCGATCTTTGACTCTGGTCCGGCCACTTACGACAAACCTTTCATCTAGTTTGATCTCTGCTGGCCCTATTTCTGACAAGAGTTCATCAATTGCTGTTTTTTCTTCTGCGGTTGGCTCTTCAGTTCCAAATTTGAGATCAGACATTAGCCATACTCTCAATTTTTTCAATCTTTATTGCCGCTGCTTTGAACTCGCCGGTTCCTGACTTGCTGTCCGTTGCGTCACTGGTTAGTTGATTGATATCAACTAATTCTGGAAAGTGGAATGTCGTGAATGCGAGACCGACTTGAAGTTCTGCATCAGTCTTTACTCTCATCAGTATTGACCCCCTACGCGAAGAGACTCTAACTGTTTCGCCATCAACAATGTTTAGCATTGCTGCATCTTCTGAAGATATTTCTAAAGCATCTCCGGATCGGATCGGAGAGTCAAATTTTCCAGATTGAACTCCGGTGTTATAAGAGTCTAAAACTCGTCCAGTAGTAAGACGTATTGGGAACTCAGCATTTAGTTCATCTACTGGGGGTCGGTGTTCCACACAAGAAAATGGCGCCCTTCGTCCTGAAATTGGTCGTTCCCATAAACGTCCATGAAGAAAGAGACTGCCGGGGTGATCTTCGTCAGGGCATGGCCACTGAATTCCTCCTTCTGCTTCAAGTCGTTCCCATGACATTCCACCATGCATCGGAGAAAGAGACCTTAACTCATCCCATAATTCTTGAGGTGTGGGATCGCCCCAAGTCGTTGATCCGAGTCGTTTGGCCATTTCTGAAATGATTTCTATTTCTTGCTTGGCTTGTCCTGGTGGAGGAACTGCTGCACGGATTCGTTGTACACGACGCTCGCTCGAAGTGGCTGTTCCTTCAGATTCAGCCCAACCTAATGCTGCTGGAAAGACTACATCCGCCATCTGAGCTGTGCGGGTCATAAATACATCTTGAACTACAAGTACTTCTAATCGTTCCAACATGGCACGAGCATGCTTGACGTCTGCTTCGGAATCGGCAGGATTTTCTCCTATGACCCATACTGCACGTAACGTGTCCTGTTCCATGGCCTCAAACATTTCAGTTAAGTTGAGCCCGTGTTCTCCAGTGAATTCTGCTTTCCAAGCTTTTTCAAAGCGCGCTCGTATATTGTCATCATCAACATCTTGAAAGCCAGGCAACTTGTTTGGAAGTGCTCCCATGTCGCCGCCACCTTGCACATTGTTTTGTCCGCGTAGTGGAACAAGTCCAGAACCTGGCCTTCCGATATGACCAGTTAATAAAGCAAGGTTTGACAAGGCAAGGACATTGTCGACTCCAGTGTGATGTTCTGTTATACCCAGAGTCCAAAGAATTTGAGCAGTTGGAGCGGTTGCATAACCATGTGCTAGATCGGCGATTGCTTCACTTGGAATACCAGTTACTTCCGAAGTTACGTCAAGCGTCCATGGCTCTACGTGGGTTTTGAACTCTTCATAGCCTTCCGTAGCGTTTTCAATGAATTCTTCGTTGACTAGACCAGTATGAATGATTTCTCGCGCCACGCCGTTAGCTAGAGCTATATCTGTTCCAACGTTCAGGCCTAGCCATGCGTCGGCAAACTTTGCTGAAGATGTACGCCTAGGGTCAATAGCCCACATTTTTGCACCATTGCTTAGGCCTTTTAGTAGATGATGAAAATAGATTGGGTGAGCTTCGCGGGCATTCGATCCCCATAATAAAATTGAATCAACATTTTCTACCTCGATATAAGAGGAGGTTCCTCCACCTACTCCAAATACTGTCGCCAGACCGACGACACTGGGAGCATGTCAAGTTCGGTTACAACTGTCAATGTTGTTCGAACCTATCACTGAGCGTGAAAACCGTTGGACGGCATAATTCACCTCATTTGTAGTCTTTGAACAACTAAACATACCGAACGCTGTAGGGCCATGTTCTTCGACAACTTTTTGGAATCCTGAAGCTGCTCTTTCAAAAGCCTCTTCCCACGTTGCTTCACGCAGTTCTCCATTGTCTCTTACCATTGGCACTGTGAGTCGTTCGCTCATATACGCTCCTTAAACTATTGGTGTTTTAAAATAGCAATTCTCACGAATAAAACTACTACGTGATTTCGACTTATCTCTATATCTCAGAAAGTATTGACCGGCGCGATTTATTGCCCTCTAGTAAGCGCACTCGTGAGCGAAGCTCGTCTCTGTCGACATAGCATCCGCGAAGATGACGGTTTCCGCTTTGGGCTTCAAAAGCAGTCCGGCCATGCAGGATGCGCCGATTATCAAAAATAATGCAGTCTCCAGCCTCAAGACGAAACTTTATTTGAAATTTTTTATCATGACTTGTGGTCTCAAATATTTGATAAGCCTCATACATCTCGTCCATCAAATCAGGAGGAGCTTGTAGCGGGTATCTCAGCCAACTTCCGGCACGTATCTCAAAAAGTTCACCAAAGTTGTCCAAACCAATCATTGGTGCCTTCCATCGATAATCACTAGTTCTGCTACGGTTCGCAAAATCCCAAGAAATAGTAGTAAGTAACTCGTAAGCTCTCGGATGCCTTTCTTGGAGTTCTTCAGCCACGCGAAAACCGTCAACTAAGGTGCTATTGCCGCCTTGAACATTGTTTTTTATGCAGTGGAGCAACTGCATACCTGGCTGATATTCACGTGTTGGTAAATCGGTGTGAGGAGGCAACTCTAGGCCTGTATTTGAATTACTAACTGGATCAAAATCAACACGCACATCAAAGAGATCTCCAAAGTTAGAGTGCCTAACTACACCAATCCGATTAGCGACCTCACCCACTGCAGGGTCTGTTTGAGGAACTCCGTGTACTAACGCACAGCCTGAAATCTGAACTGACTGAAGCCACTGCAGTTCCACTTCTTCATCTCTTATAATTTTTTCCCAATCATATTCATCAGGTTTTACTCGAGTTGAGGAATCCCAGCTCACACTTTTCATATTCGGCGATGTTGGAGCCTGATTAGAATAACAATGTTTTTTAAGCCACCCGGGATGAAAAATGCTTTTATGATCTTCTGGTTCCCACTCAATAGCTAATGCCCCGCTTGATACGACTTCTATTTCAGCGGGTCTCAGATTTTTAGGAGCATTCACGACCTCATAAGTTTGTTCAAGAGTGTAAGGATGCACACAACATGGACAATTATCTCTCAGCCACAAGAAATGGAACTCACTCACTGCGCTGTCACTCCACTCAACTACCACAGTTCGCTCTCTTATTTCTGCCTTAACTATTGATGCGACTACTGGATACAAATAAAAGTCTCCGGTGGGAAGATTGTGCGGCGCAGGTAATTCTTTTCGTTCCTCAGGCTCCATGCAGCCCTCCGTCGCCAGGAGTTCCAACTCCTACTGTACGTAATGCTTTAATTACTGCAATAAGCCCTTTGTCTCTCTCATTAACAAGAGCAGCTACTGATCTTCCATCTGCTTCATCTTCACAACCTTCTACAACCGCATCACGTAATTCCCGAGTTAGTTCTGGGGCTTCAAGTCTCGTCCATGGAGATTTCAAAGATGGCCCAAAATGATCAAGCATGTGAGCCATGCCTCCTTCACCCCCCGCGAGATGGAAGGTCAACATTGGCCCCATTAAAGCCCAACGTAATCCGGGACCCGCGGTAATTGCTAAATCCAATTGTTCGACAGTGGCTTCACCATTTGCAACCATATGTAGAGCCTCCCGCCACATTGCCTCTTGAAGACGATCTGAGATGAAACCATCAACTTCTCTGTCTAGCTTTAGGACTATTTTCCCGGTGGATTCATATATATTTTGTGCTTTTCCCAAAATTTCTTTAGAAGTTTTTGGTCCCGCCACTAGTTCGACAAGTGGCAATAAGTACACCGGATTAAATGGATGTCCTACCACGACTCGTTCTGGGGCATCTTCGCAATTCACAATCATGTCACTTACTAAATATCCTGAAGTTGAAGAAGCTATGACAACTTCATTGGAGCATGATTTATCAAGTTCCGAAAGGAGTTCTACTTTTAAGTCAAGACGTTCAGGCGCACTCTCTTGAACTAGGAGAGCGCCTTCCACAGCTTCAACTACTGTTTCACAGACAACAAAATTATTTCGATCTGCACCTTCTGATAGACCCAAATCAGTCATAGCCGGCCAAGCGAGATCTAAAAAAGAATTTAACCTTTCTTTTACTCCTTCAACTGGGTCCCAAACTCGAACGGCATAACCTTGGCCAAGAAAATGTGCTGTCCACCCGCAGCCAATAACTCCCATGCCTATACATGCAACCACAGGTTTATCTGGAATGGTCATTAGCTCAGTCCTAGTGTTTCACGAGCCTCTTCTGGTGTTTGTGGTGATGCTCCCAATAATTCAATAATCTGGCAAGCTTTTGCTACTAAGGATGCATTTGTGGCAAGCACTCCCCGCTCTAAATAAAGATTGTCTTCTAGGCCAACTCGTACGTGGCCACCCAGCATTATGGATTGTGCCACCATTGGCATTTGCATGGCCCCTAATCCAAATGAAGTAAACTCAGCTTCATCAGGTAACCGACCTACCATTGCTTGCAATATTCCAATATCCATAGGAGTTCCGTAAGGAATGGAAAGACACAGTTGTATCCAATAAGGCGCATCAACGATGCCTTCCGAAATCATTGTTTCTGCGAACCAAAGCCCTCCTGTGTCAAATACTTCTAGTTCTGGCTTTACACCTAACTCTTGAACTCGTTCTGCCATGATTCTCAACATTGATGGAGTTGAAATATAAACTTCGTTCTCGTCGCCAAAGTTAAGTGATCCACAATCTAGAGATGTGATGTCAGGGCGAATGGCTTCAACATGAGTTAGTCGCTCACGGCCTCCAACCAGATCAGTGCCTGGTTGCCAGTCCATTGGATTGTCATCTGGTCCTACATTAAGGTCACCGCCCATACCTGCAGTGAGATTAACGACGACCTCTTTATTTTTGTCACGTATTCTCTCCACTACTTCTTCGTAGAGAGCAACTTTTCGTGTTCCCTTTCCAGTTTCTTCATCACGAACATGACAATGAACTATCGCTGCTCCAGCTTCAGCCGCCTCTAAGGCAGAAGCAGCTATCTGTGCAGGGGTAACTGGTACTTCTGAACTTTTTCCAACAGTGTCTCCTGCTCCAGTGATCGCACAAGTTACGATCGGTTTCCGATTGAATGAACGACGCATTTTCCCCCCATTACTAATTGTCTTATTTGATTTAAGGCCATTATTTTTGCCTTTCTTGTTAATTTTGCATAGAGTTTTAAGACCCTTATCCGCAGAGGTTACCCTGCAACCCGCCATTGTGCCGGTTCCGGCGTACCAAAGGAAAGATATGAAAATTTTATTTGCAGATACTCTTCCAGAGTCCCACATCAATCTTTTACGCGAACGTGGAGACGAATGCGTAATTGACCCAGAAATAACCGCTGAAGATCTTCCGAATGTACTTTCAGGAGTCAATGTTCTTGTTGTAAGAAGCACCAAGGTTTCTGCTGAAGCAATCGCTAGTAGCGACCAACTCTCATTAATTGTTCGATCAGGTGCAGGCACCAATACTATTGACTGCCAAGCGGCTGCTGATGCGGGGATTTATGTATGTAACGTCCCAGGAACGAACTCAGTAGCTGTAGCTGAACTTACTATTGGCTTACTTCTTGCCGTTGATCGCCATCTAGCTGATTGTGTTCAGGATCTGAGAAATAGTCAATGGAACAAAAAGAAATACAGTCAAGCTGACGGCCTGTTAGGAAAGACTCTTGGATTGATAGGTGTAGGAGAAATCGGTCTTGCTGTAGCAGAAAGAGCGAGATCTTTCGGTATGTCGGTTATTGCTGAGAGAAATTCAAATCGGAAACCAAACATTGAGGCACGCATTCGATCAATTGGAATTCGTCTTGTTGATAGCCGCGAAGACTTACTAAGCGAAGCGGACGTTGTATCAATTCATGTGCCAGGCGGTACAGATACTGAGAATCTCGTTGACGAGAACTTTCTAAGTCAAATGAAAGACAACAGTATTCTCTTAAACACAAGCCGAGGAGAGATCATTGACGAAAATGCTCTTTTGAAGGCTTTAGATTCCACAAATCTGCGTGCTGGCCTTGACGTGTTTTGCAATGAACCAAAACGTGGAGCATCAGAATTCGTTTCTGAATTAGCTTCACATCCGAAAGTGGTGGGGACACACCATATTGGGGCTTCTACCGCTCAAGCCCAAGATGCAACTACTTCTGGAACTATTAAAGTCATTGAGGCTTACCGGAATGGTGAGGTAATTAACTGTGTGAATATGGCTACTTCACGGATAGGAACTGCCACCATTACGGTCCGCCATTTTGACCAAGTTGGCGTATTAGCAGAAGTGTTTCGTGTCTTAAGAAATGCAAAAATCAATGTTCAGACGGTGAAGAACAATGTATTCCTTGGTGCAAACTCAGCGGTGGCAGTATTAGATGTTTCTGGAGAAGTGACCGACGAGACATGCAAAGAACTTCGTGGCCTTGAACACGTAATTCAGATTCAAGTAGCGGAATACGAATAGTGGCTACCCTTCTTCCTTTTCCTGGACTAGTAGTTAAATCAGAATGGGCTGATCAAGTAGTTACAGGCCCCTACGATGCATACACACCCGAACAGCGCATCAAAATTTCTAGAGAGAACCCCTACAGTTTTCTTAACGTCACTAAATCTCGAGAAGACTTACCGGAAGAGTCACGAGATGACATAGAAAGTTTATTAGCAAGTTGCTCAGACGCTATGAACCTTTTATATGGAGCCGATGTTTACAACTCTCATGATAAACCGTCGTTATTTCTTTACCGTCTTGAGATTGAAGGACATATTCAGACTGGGGTGATGGGCCTTTTGCCAGTTACTGACGACGATGATCAGCAAATTCTACGCCATGAATCATTTAGACCTGTCCGTGCTCAACTCATGGCGCATCACCTAATGAAGGTTGGAGCATCATCTAGTCCTGTCTCACTTACTTATCGTTCTGATAAAGCCCTTGAGCAAGAGATGGCTCGTCTGTGCTTAAAAGAGCCCGAACTAATCTCAAACAACGAAGGAGTTCTGCAAACAGTATGGGTCATCACGGGTGATGATGCTCAAAAACTTTCTTCCCTTTTTGAGGAAAAAACTTTCTATGTTACTGATGGGCATCATCGGCTAGCTGCTGCATCAGAAGCCCTAGATCTCTTCGGGGATGCAGGCGGACCTTTGAACCACATACAAGCAGTTCTTTTCCCAGATTCAGAAATGTTAGTTCTCCCATTTCATCGTCAAATACAGGACCGAAAGAACCGCACCCCAGAAGAAGTACTCGAACGTTTGGCAGCAATCGGACCTTTAACAAGCAAAGAAAACGTTTCAAAAGCACGCCCAGACGCTGGACAAGTTGGGATATACATCAATCGCTCTTGGTACACAATGAGCCTGCCATCAACTTCCAGTAACCGGGTTGTAGATCAACTTGATGTATCTCGCTTACAAGATGGGGTTTTAAAGCCACTATTCGATATCGAAGACCCAGGAAATGACCCTGTTATCAGTTACGTCCCAGAACCAGTAGGAGTGGCCACTCTTGAGTCACAATGTGACGCCACTGGTTCAATAGGCTTCATTTTGCCTCCGACTTCAATTAGTGAACTAATGGCGGTAGCTGATGCAGGAGAACGGATGCCGCCAAAATCTTCTTACTTTGAACCCAAACCTCGATCTGGAGTTTTTGTACGCCGCCTTAACAGAGAAGCCGGCTGGGCAGATCCGGCAAACTAATGACTGCTGAAATTCAGAGCGCTTTATTGCAGTACCCCTTAAATGGAGAAAGGCAATGGTTGTCTTTCGACCATCCGATTTTCACCATTGTTGCGGAAGATCTAAAAGATGTACCAAATGCAATACTTGCTGCTCAGTCAGCCGCAGAAGATGGATACTGGGTAGTTGGGATGATCTCTTATGATGCTGGACCAGCTTTCGATGAAGCTATCCGGTCATCTAGAATTAGGAGAGTTCCTCTTGTTTCTTTCGGAGTTTTTTCATCTCCAAAAATTTCTTCACAGCCTTCTGAAAGTGGAGGATACGAAGTTGGTCCTTGGCTTCCAAACCGTTCTCATTCTGCTTACTTGACCACGATCCGTACAATCCGTCAACTAATCGCTGCCGGAGAAACTTACCAAGTTAACCACACCATCCGTCTAAGGGCAGATTTTTCTGGTGAACCCATCGGACTATTTGGTGACCTCATGCGAGCTCAACAATCCAAACACGCAGCATTCCTTGATCTAGGCGATCGTACAGTGTGTTCATCTTCACCAGAACTTTTCTTTTCTTTAGAAAACAAGAAATTAACGTGCCGCCCAATGAAAGGAACTATTGGTCGTCATCCGGATCCCGTTTGGGATGAATTAGCTGCTTCTCACCTGAGCCGATCAGAAAAAGATCTTGCCGAGAACACCATGATTGTTGATATGGTCCGTAACGATCTAGGCCGTATAGCCACCTCAGGATCAGTGAGCGTACCGGCCCTTCATACTGTTGAGTCTTATCCGACAGTTCATACTCTAACTTCAACAGTTACAGCCGAATCAGAAGCGAAACTTCCCGAAATATTGAACGCCTTATTTCCTCCTGCCTCCATCACTGGTGCACCAAAAGTACGCACTAGTGAAATCATTGAAGCGTTAGAAGGAGATGGAAGAGGCATTTATACAGGTTCCATTGGTGCTCTCGCTCCAGATGGAACTATGGAATTTAATATTGCTATTCGTACTGTCTGGATTGATAGGTCGAGAGGGCGAGCAGAATATGGTGTTGGTGGTGGAATTGTTTGGGATTCAGACCCAAATGAAGAGTGGCGCGAGGTGGAGCAGAAAAGTCGTGTCCTAGATAGAGCCAAATCAAACTTCTTTCTTCTTGAAACAATGCGGTGGGATCCAAGTGAAGGAATAAGTCACAAAGATTTACATCTTGACCGCATAACTGCTTCGGCAAAACATTTTGGATTTGATTTTGATAGAGAAAAAACTTCAGATTCTCTCAATCAGATTCAAGAAAAGACATCAAAGCGAGTCCGGCTTTTGTCCTCTCCTAACGGTGTGATCGAAATTCAAATCCTAGATTTACCTGAACCAACCACAGAATCTTGGGAAGTCCCTATAGATGTTGTTCCGGTACAAAGCGAAAATGAATTTTTATTTCATAAAACAACTATGCGTGATATTTATGATGAGGCTAGAAATCGTTTTCCAGACTCTCCAGATGTTTTACTTTGGAATGAACGAGGAGAGATCACTGAAACGACGACAGGAAACCTCGTGATGGAGATAGGAGGGCAACTATTTACTCCTCCTGTTATCTGCGGGCTACTACCCGGCACCTTTAGGCAACAGTTACTAGATGAAGGAGCGATAACCGAAAATGTTATCCACCGTTCTGATCTAGATAAAGCCTCAGCAATTTGGATGATTAATTCTTTGCGAGGCTGGGTTCCCTTACGTTTTAATCAGAAAATCACACCGATAGTTCTTGAACGGGCCCCTGAGCAAGTTTACGAAATCTAACTCTTAGGATTTTCGGCGTCTAACTTCCTCTAGGACCGCTGGTACGACTTGATGTAGGTCCCCAATAACTGCATATCCGGCTTTAGCTACCATGTTGGCTTCTGGATCAATATTTATAGCGAGAATATTTTTAGCAGCCATGGCTCCAACCCAATGTTGAATCGCTCCTGAAATTCCATTCGCTATATATATCTGCGGGGCGATACGAGTACCGGTTTGCCCTACTTGATCAGAATGCGGCCTCCAGCCATTATTTGTGACTGCGCGCGAGCATCCAACTACCCCATTTAATTCTTCGGCGAGTTCTTCTAACGGTGCGAAGGCTTCTGCTGAACCAACACCACGTCCACCTCCGACTACTACCGGAGAAGTCGAAAGTGTGATTCCCTGCGTTAGAACTACCCGATCTGCAACGATGGTCTGGGTCACTGATTCGTCAAGTTCTGGGGTGAAAGATTCTTGTTGTCCTGAATTTGAAGACTCGGACTGCTCTGCTTCTATTCCGTGATGGGCAACGGTAAATATCTTTACTTGTTCCGTAGAAAGTTCGCTCTCTTCAAGTAGAGACCCACCCCATTGAATACGTGTCATTAACCACGTAGAAGGATTTGCTGTGTCTGCTGTTAAGCAGTTGGCTACAAATGGAGCATCAAGGCTTGCTGCTAAATGAGCTATTACTTCGTTTCCGCGATCTGTTCCACATGCTAAAACTGCAGTTGGGTTGACTTTGTTGACTAGTTGAACCAAAGACTCTCCCCAGGCTGATGGGCCGTAATCTGTTAATAAACTATGCTCCACTAAATAAACGCTGTCCGCTCCATATGATGCAAGAGAGGTGGAAGCGTTATCAGCGCCTTCTCCTATTAAGACGCCACCGCAGGCTACGCCTAGATCATTGGCGAGCCTCCGTCCAAATGTAAGAGCTTCCAAGGATGCTTCAGCAAGCGACCCCCGGTCGTGATCGCAAAGAACCAGTACTGACATTTAAAGAACCCCGAGTTCTTCCAAAAGGTCAACGACTGCTGGTGCCGCTTCTGGACCTTTACCTAAAATAACAGTTTCTGAAACTTTCTCTTCTGGACGATGAAGTTTTATACGGGTTTGACCGCCTTGCTCTGAAGTTGGCTCGTTAACTTCAACTTCTGCTTTCTTTGAAGCTAGCCGTCCTTTCATGGTTGGGTAACGAGGTAGGTTTATTCCTTCTTTTATCCCGAGGATTGCTGGTGTCGGCATTTCATAGACTTCAAATCCTCCATCTATTTCACGTCGCGCAGTAACTGTGCCTTCACCTATTTCTATACCTTTTATTCCATTGACCATTGGGCGGCTTAAAGCTTGAGCTACTCGAACTCCGACTTGGAAGCCGCCAGAGTCTGCCGATTCATTTCCAAACAAAACGAGGTCAAATGGTTCATTGCCTTCTTCTAGGTCTTGAATCGCTTTTGTTAACGCGCTGGCAGTTCTTTGTGGATCCCAATCAACTTCCGTAACGGGGAGTAGCACAAAGTGATGAGCCCCTACACTCGCTGCGTAACGCAATTGTTCTTCTGCTTCAGCAGGCCCGAGGGTTAGAACAGTTACTTCTCCCCCGTGGTTCTCAACAATTTGAACGGCTTCTTCGAGGGCGCATTCTTCATGGGGGCTTGTTGTGAAACCTAGATGAGCTGCATCAACGTCTTGCTCATCAGCGGTTATATTTATTCGAGCTCCAGGTGCTGGTACTCGTTTTACACAAACTAAAAGACGCATGAACTATCCTTATGATTTCAGGCGTGAATCTTCTGGGTCAAATACAGAACTCGTAGACCCAACTTTTACTGGATACAACTCATTCATGTACATGACCTGAAGGTCAGTTCCTGGAACTGCTAGTTCAGTTGGTAAATAAGCCATCAATAGGTGCTTATCAACTGATGGCCCATACCCAGCTGAAGTAACTCGGCTTGCGCGTCCGTGTGAATCAACGATTCGTTCTCCAGCCATGCTCAGAATAGGTTCGTTTCCGCCTTGTGGGTATCGGGATCGTCCTTGACTGTCAGTGAGATCTTCAACAGTGAGTGTGCACATCGCTACCTCTGGGTCTCCCTTCTCACGAGCGGCTAGATATGCTTCTTTCCCTATGAAGTCAGCGGCTTTGACCTTTGGTCGAGCTAAACCTGCTTCAAGCGGGTTGTACTCGCTCTCTAATTCAGCGCCCATGAGTCGGTAGCCTTTTTCAATCCGTCCAGAGGATCCATAAACTCCACCACCTGTTGCTCGGATGCCTAGATCAGCTCCAGCTTTCATTAGAGCATCCCAGAGGGCAGGACCGTTATCCCAGTCGGTATAAATTTCCCAGCCGGTGTCTCCTACATAGGAAATGCGGAATATACGACAAGGTAATCCAGCAATATCTACTTGAACGATCGACCCATATGAGGATCCTTCTTGGGTGAGATCATGGTCAGTTAATTGGGCCAAAGTAGCCGGGGCATTAGGACCCCACAGGCCAAGAGTGGTTATCTTGTGAGTCAGATTCGTGAACTTGACTGATCCGTCGGTTGGCATGTGCCGGTTGACCCAGAAAGAGTCGCGTCCTCCATCAAAAACACCAGTGACGATAGCTACCTTTTCTTCGGCTAAACGCATCATTGTTAAGTCAGAATGGAACCCTCCATCTTGATTTAGCCATGGAGTATAAATTGATCGACCCACTGGGACATCAACTTTGTTTACTGCGAGATAGTCGGCGTATTCAACTGCACCCTCTCCCTCAAGTGTGTAAATTTGAAAAGCGCTGAGATCTACCAATCCACAATTTTCACGAAGGTTTAGATGTTCTCCCACTGTGATAGGGCTCCACCAGCGGTTATCCCATTCAACTTCTCTTTCTTCAAGGTCGTAACGGTCTACTAGGTCGGCGTTTGCGCCATACCATTGTGGTCGTTCCCAAGTTCTAGCTTGAAAGAACATTGCATCAAGATCTTCTTGTCTCGAAAAGTAGGGTCCAACATCAATATTTCGTTGCCCTCCCCATTGCTCACTTGGATGGACAATGCCATATGTCTTGATAAAACTTTCATCAGCACGAGACCAAATGTGGTCTTCGGAACGTTCTCCGTCATAGAAGCGAGCGATATCCGCTCCATGTACGTCAATTACTCGCGGGTATCCATAGGTCATCCATTCGGCTACAACTTGAGCCATTCCTGGACCTTCTTTTACCCAGACAGCTGCAGCGGACCAAAGATTTCTTACTTCTGTTGTTTCGCCAAGGCATGGCATGCCGTCGGGAGTAAGGGAAAGAAGCCCATTTATGGCGTATTTGATTTCAGCATCACCGAGCATGTCCATTAGTTCAATTGCTGTTTCCATCTGATCATCAAAATCGTCTGGGGTAAACGGCATCTCTGTAGGAGATAGTGCTGCTTCTTCGTTTGACGGGATTGTGTCTGGATGATGGATAATGGCTCGATGCCCATAGGATCCAACTTCCATTGATCCTGATGATTGTCGTTCATAACAGAAAGTGTCCATATCGCGAACAATCGGATATCCGATCTCGTTATTTGTCTCAGCCAAAATATCCATAGGTCCGACATCAGCCATCTGGTGCACTACGGGAGCCAAAGGAATAGTTGCGCCTGCCATGTTTGCTATACGGTTTGACCATACTCCACACGCAATAACGACGTATTCTGCTTCAATTCTTCCTTTATCGGTAACTACTGCTTCAATTTGAGTTACTCCGCCAGATCGTTCAGAGGTCTCAACGTCTAAAACTTCGGTGTTAGCAAAAACCTGACACCCTGCTGTCTCTATAGCTTCTTTCCGCATGACTGTTCCAGTTTCTAACGAATCAACTACTGAAACGGTTGGGCAATAAAACCCACCGAGAATGACATCTTCGTTTATGAAAGGAACATGCTCTTTTACTTCTGCGGGAGAAAGAAGGTGGGCCTCAATGCCCCAAGCCTTAGCTGAAGTCATACGGCGATTGAGCTCGTCCATGCGCTCTTCTGTACGGGCAACCTCAATTCCTCCAGAATCAACTGAAAGATTTAAATCTCGATACTGGTTGGCACTTTGCTCTCCAAGTAAAGCCATTTCTTTGTTGTGGTCAACAGGAAAAATAAAGTTTGAAGCATGGCCTGTAGAACCACCAGGATTTGGAAGAGGTCCTTTGTCTAAAAGAACAATGTCTTTCCAACCTAGTCGTGCAAGGTGTCCCACAAGACAATTACCGACGATGCCTGCTCCAATAACCACAACTTTGGCTTTAGTAGGAAACTCACTCATTTCTTTCTCCTGTTCGGGTGGAGTTAATTCTTAAGATCAAACCTTGAATTGTCTTTATAACTGCGGATTTGGATCATACCGACTCCACCAGAAAGTCAACCATAACAGAACCCCTAGAATCACTTTTATTTGGGCGCTGAAGAGAGTTCATCCAGTGACAATAAGAGAAAGAGATGCGGCTGTCCCTGTTAGACCTACCCATTGCCAAGAGCGTAACTTTTCCTGTCGAAAGAAATAACCACATATAACTGTGACTGCTGCGTATTGAGTGCCGATAGCCGCTACCGGGGCTAAGTCACCGTGTTGAAGCCCATAAAGAAATGCAAGAGCTCCGATACTTGCAAAAAGCGCTCCAAAAAAAGAAATCCCGAAGGCATTTTTTTCTGGGAATACCTTGCGTCCTCTATTTAGGCTGAAGCCTGCAAATATTAAAAAGCCTACTAAACGTTGAGAAACTGCAGACCAAAATCCGCTCTCCGAACTAATTTGATCAAGTGTCACAAATAAAAATCCATAGCTAAGACCAGCTAAAATACTAAACCCTATACCACGTCTTAAATTCCCAGTAAATAAAGGATTGAACGAAATAAACAAAACCGAAACGACTCCGATTATGATGCCGACCAAAATTTGATTTGAAGGTACTTGACCAAAAACCAAATCAAATACAACTGGTACCACTACTGCTAAAACTGCCGCTGGGGGACCAACTACTCCAGCACTCGCTGTCTGATAACCAAGGTAGAGCGTGCCAATCGCTGTGACAGCAATCAAACCACTTAAAGCACCAACTATGAGATCTCCTGCACGCCACTCACCTCCAAAGCAAAGAACCGCTAATAGTGCAAAAATCAAGTTCCCAAGAAAAAAAGCTCCAAGCGCTTGAGAAATAAAACTTCGATCAGCAGATCCTCGAGTGACATGGTCTCCAACACCTACCCCGAGTGCTGCAATGACTCCATATATAGCTGACATACGAAACCTGATTATTTACTAGTTTGGTTGGGCGTGAAACCTAAAGCTTCCGAGATTGAAGAAGCTATCTGCATCACGCGTTGAGCGATTACGTCTTCCATTCCTTCAGAAGGGAAACGATAAGAGGGTCCATGGCTATGTAAAGCTCCTAGCAATGAGCCTGTGTGGTTGAAGACTGGTGCAGCTATTGAATTTATTCCTTCAGAAAACTCTTCAAATAGCCATACATATCCTTTTTCTCTTGCTTCAAGAATACGTTCACGTATAGCGGGAGGTGAAATAACCGTTTGTGCAGTGAATCTGTCTAAGGGATGCTTTAAAAAAGCTTCGACCGCGTCATCTGGCCAATGAGCCAAAAATATGATTCCTGAAGGAACAATATGCATAGGAAGACTTGTGCCCGTCCAGTCACGAATTTGCACTGGATGTGGAGAGTCGATCTCTCCAATGTAGTGCACGTCATAGCCTGCCGGGATGGCTAGACCTGCTGCTTCCCCAAGCGTTTCTACAAGTCCCCGTAAATGGGGTTGTGCTGCGGTAAGTAACCTTTGAGTTGGATTCACGCTTGATGCCATAGTGACAACTGAAGGTCCTATTCGATAAATAGACTTCCCATCTTCTCGCTCTATGACATCTAATTTTTCCAAAGAGTATAAAAGCCGAGCCACAGTGCTTGTTGGTAATCCAGTGCTACGAGATAGCTCACTGATTCCAGCTGGGCTTCTTGATATCTCGTTGAGAATAGCAAAAGCCCTCTCAATACTTTGTACAACTTTCATGCGCTGTCCTAACTTTGAACTGCCTAAATGATACTTGCCACCATACGGGAAGTCCAAAAAGAATGGTGGACGGTTTGATTCGTATTCACTAGAATTTCACGTATAGACTTTCCCACGTTATGGGATGGTTTGCTTTAAAGGCTTTAAAGAGATTAAAAATTAGAAATCTAGTTCACCTAAATGTTCATAAATTTAAATACTCAAATTGAGGGGGATTGAAACAATGACAGAAGAACAGCCAGAAGAAGAAATAATTCTCGCAGATCTTTCTGATGAAGATCTCGTGGTCCAAATGCATGATGACCTCTACGACGGATTGGGAGAAGAAATTGTTGAAGGAACCAATATCTTGCTTGACCGCGGGTGGAGCCCTTCAGATGTGCTCAATGATGCTTTAGTTGAGGGCATGCGAATTGTTGGTATCGACTTTCGCGACGGTATTTTATTTGTTCCCGAGGTTCTTCTCTCCGCCAATGCAATGAAAGCCGGAATGGCGATTTTGCGTCCGCTACTAGCTGAGACTGGTGCAGAACCGGTTGGTAAAATTGTTATCGGAACAGTTAAAGGCGATATCCATGACATCGGAAAGAATTTAGTTGGAATGATGCTTGAGGGAGCCGGGTTTGAAGTCATTGATTTAGGAATCAACACTGACGTTGAAGAATTCTTAGGAGCGCTCGACGAACATAAACCTGACCTTCTTGGAATGTCTGCCTTGTTAACCACCACAATGCCATACATGAAAGTTGTCATTGACACTCTTATTGAGAAAAGCCTCCGAGAAGAATATATGGTCATCGTCGGAGGCGCTCCCCTTAATGAAGAATTCGGGGAGGCCATCGGCGCAGATGCGTACTGCCGTGATGCTGCTGTAGCTGCTGAAACAGCGCAGCGTCTAGTAGCAGAACGACGTACCTCTGCCGCCTGACTAAATTCAAATGGGTTCAGAAACTATGCCAGAATCTGATGCCTTATCCCGAACTCTTGTAGTTGCTTGTGGAGCACTAGCAAGAGAACTCATTGAGTTAACAAAAATAAATGGTCTAGAAGCTATTGATATTGAGTACCTCCCCGCTTCTTACCACAACTCACCTGAGTTAATTCCTGAAGCAGTAAGACAACGTGTCGTACAATCCAAAAGCAAATACGAAAACATATATGTCGGCTACGCCGACTGTGGGACTGGCGGCCTTCTAGACAAAGTTTGCGAAGAGCTCCAAGTTGAACGTCTTCCAGGAGCTCATTGCTATGAATTCTTCGCCGGAAGTGAGCGTTTTGCTGAAATACAAGATGCGGAAATTGGAACCTTTTACCTCACGGACTATCTAACACGACATTTTGACCGCCTCGTGATTCAAGCGCTTTGGCTTGACCGTCACCCCGAACTACTTAAAGACTACTTTGGGGCCTACACGCGTCTCGTTTACTTAGCTCAAACTAACGACCCCGAAATTGAACAGAAAGCACGTGATGCTGCAGAGCGTCTTGGACTCAAATTTGAAATCTTTCATACCGGCTATGGAGATCTGGGATCAAACATCATCAATCTTGGGCCTTCTCCTAAACAAAAACTAACTGAAATTTCTTAATATGGCTTCTTCACTAATCACGATCTATTGGCGTGACATCCCTGCCCAAATAACAGCCCAAAGTGGAAGAGTTCGGGAGAAGGCATTACTGGACCCACGCTTCCAACTAGCGATTGATCAAGCTGCTATGGTCGCTGGATTGTCTTCAACAGATGATTACGTAAGACAGTGGCGAAGGGAAACACAAGACTGTGGAACTGATCTAGCTGCAGTAGTGGCGGAAGAACTTAAAAAAATTGAAGCCTCTTATCCGCCTGAACGCGTGAAAAATCTCGTACGCTCCGGGGGCGTCGAATCATCAGACGACGAATAGTCATTAGGAGAAAGCAATGACCGACACCCTTTTAAGCTCCGCAACTAAAGAACTAACGATCGGATTTGGCCGCCCATTTGTCATGATTGGTGAACGTATAAATCCCACTGGGCGAAAGTTGCTCGCTGAAGAAATGAAAGCTGGTGACTTTAGCCGTGTTGAAGCTGATGCAATTGCTCAAGTAGAAGCAGGAGCACAAATGTTAGATGTAAATGCTGGAATCCCTCTAGCAGATGAGCCAGCCTTACTCTCCAAATCAATTGAACTAGTCCAATCAGTTACAGACGTTCCATTATCTATTGATTCTTCAATTATTGAAGCTTTAGAAGCCGGGTTATCTGTCTACAAAGGCAAGGCTTTAGTTAATTCAGTTACCGGAGAGGAAGCAGTAATGGAGAGGGTTCTCCCACTTGTCGCTAAGCATGGCGCTGCAGTGGTAGCTATATCTAATGATGACACCGGTATTTCTGAAGATCCAAATGTTCGATTTGAAGTTGCCCAACGTATTGTCCAACGAGCCTCTGACTATGGAATTCCCGTTGAAGACGTAGTAGTGGATCCACTAGTAATGCCGATCGGAGCGATGGGTACCGCGGGCCAACAGGTATTTGCTTTGGTTCGTCGCTTGCGCGATGAGTTAAAAGTAAACACCACATGTGGAGCATCAAATATAAGTTTTGGTTTACCAAATCGTCATTCAGTAACTGGCACTTTCATCGCCATGGCAATAAGCCATGGCATGACTTCCGCAATTATGAATCCTCTTCATGAAGAAGTTAAGACTGCTATTCAAGGCGCAGACGTTCTTATTGGGGCTGATACCGATTGCGCACAGTGGATTAAAGACAACAGAGACCCTTCTTCTCCCACACGCGAGCGACGTGGCGGGCGTCGTCGTCCAAGTAACTAGTCCATGACGCGATCATGACCAATCCATCCGATGAGTGAAGAGAATCTTGTCGTTTTTACACCCTCTGGGTTAAGGGGTGAATTCGCAGATGGCATGACTGTTCTTGATGCAGCAAGGCAACTCGGTGTTGACCTTGATTCTGTCTGTGGCGGACGAGGAATTTGTGGCCGATGCCAGGTTCAACCGATGTTTGGGGAATTTGCCAAACATGCCATCTCTTCTGAACAGAGCGCATTATCTCCATCGGGAGGCAAAGAGTCCTCTTATAAAGGGAGACGCCCACTCGGAGAAACCAATCGATTAGGCTGTTCCGCTATTATTTATGGCGATGTAGTCATTGATGTGCCAGAAGAAAGCCAGGTACACCGCCAGGTAATCCGTAAAGACATTGATTTAGGAGAAATCACCCTTGACCCTGTTTTTAAGCTATGCCTCATTGAATTAGAAGCAGTTGAAACCTCTAATTTGGAAGAAAAAATTCTTGAGGCTTTGGCCACCCAATGGGGATTAGAGAATTTAACCCTAGATGTAGAGACAGCGCTAATTAGTCATGACCACTTAGATGACTTAAAAACCTTGACCGTAGGTATTCGTGATATGGAAAAAGTTGTCTCTATCTGTCCTGGATTACAAGAACGTGTCTTAGGAGTAGGTGTTGATGTGGGGTCAACGACTATTGCTGGACATCTTTGTGACCTAACCTCCGGAGCTGTTCTAGCCACAGCGGGAGTGATGAACCCGCAAATACGTTTTGGCGAAGATTTAATGAGTCGAGTTTCCTACGCAATGATGAACCCGGGTGGAGAAGTTGAAATGACTGAGGCTGTTCGTGAAGCTTTAGATTCTTTAATCCAAGAACTGTGCGAAGAATCTGGAGCGAAAAAAGAAGAAGTCCTGGAAATCACTATTGTGGGCAATCCAGTCATGCACCATCTTTTCCTCGGTCTTGACCCGATACCACTTGGACAGGCTCCATTTGTTCTTGGACTTAAAGATGCCGCAGACTTCTCAGCAAGTGAACTAGATCTTTCTTGCCATCCCGCATCTCGCGTTCATGTTCTTCCGTGTATTGCTGGGCATGTTGGAGCCGATACAGCAGCAGTAGTGCTAGCAACCCACTTACAAGACTACGAACAAGATGAAGTGATTGCCGTTGTTGATGTGGGGACAAACGCTGAAATTGTGCTTTCAGGGAAAAACCGTATTCTGGCTGCTTCTAGTCCAACAGGCCCTGCATTTGAAGGAGCTCAAATCAGCGCTGGGCAAAGAGCAACTCCAGGCGCAATTGAAAGAGTCCGAATAGACCCAGAAACTGGGGAACCTCGCATCAAAGTATTAGGAATTGATAAGTGGTCAAACGAAGAAGGATTTACTGAAGATGTCTCGGCTACAGGAGTAACTGGAATTTGTGGATCAGGAATTATTGAAGTTGTCGCAGAAATGTACCTTGCCGGGCTGATAAGTCAGGATGGAATTATAGGAGGGCCAGGATCTTTATCTTCGCCTCGGTTGCAACCCAATGAAAGAACTGTCCAATATCTCCTCTACGAGTCAGATGAGAATGACTCTTCTATTTTTATTACCCAAAATGACATTCGCGCTATTCAACTCGCTAAGGCTGCTCTTTACGCTGGCATTCGCTTACTCATGGACCATCTTGAAATTAAAAAAGTTGACCATATACATCTTGCTGGAGCATTTGGTAGTCATATAGACACGGTTCATGCAACTGTTTTAGGTTTGATTCCTGACTGTAATCAAGATCACGTTAAAGCTGTTGGTAATGCCGCAGGAACCGGCGCCGTTATTGCCCTACTCTCAGGCCAAGCTCGAAAAGAGATTCAAGTCATTGTTGATGAGATCGAAAAAGTTGAAACCGCTATTGAACCCGACTTTCAAAAACATTTTGTTGAAGCCATGGCAATACCTCATCTATCTGCCGAGTATCCAGAACTGTCAAAAGTGGTTACATTGCCAGAGAGAGAAATAAAATCTTCAGAGAGCCAAAGCCCGAGACGGCGGCGTAACCGCAGTACTCGTGAAAGGAACTAAACAATGAGTGATACTCCTAGGCGCAGATCAGGAGGTCGTTCTGCCCGACAGTCAATTCGAAAGAACACCGCTGAGGAAACTAGTCCTTACCTAACGCGATCTATAAACCCGATGGAAGTTGTCTCTGAAGAAGGCTTGTCCGCCATTGAGTACAATGCTGACACGATTTTGGAAGAAATCGGGATGAATTTCAGCGACTACCCATCAGCTTTAGACCTATTAAAAAATGCTGGAGCTGAAATTGACGGGGAACGAGTCCGTTTCCCACGCGGTATGTGTCGTGAAATTGTCACTAGTTCTGCTCCTGCCACATACACCCACCATGCTAGAAACCCAAGTAGATCTGTGGAAATAGGTGGGAGTTCGATGGTGTTCGTCCCTGCTTATGGGCCTCCTTTTGTTCGAGATCTTGACAATGGTCGAAGATATGCAACGATTGAAGACTTCAATAACTTCGTCAAATTGGCCTATATGAATCCTCATATGCATTTGTCAGGCGGCACTGTTTGTGAGCCAGTTGATGTGCCGGTATCTCATCGTCATCTTGACATGATTTATGCTCACCTCCGGTATAGCGATAAACCATTTATGGGTTCTGTTACCGCGGCAGAACGATCACAAGACTCTATAGATATGGCCAAAATAGTTTTTGGTGATCAATTTGTCGAAGAGAACACTGTGATGACAAGCCTAATAAATGCTAATTCTCCTATGGCATGGGACGCCACAATGCTTGGTGCAGCTGAAACCTATGCCAAGAGTATGCAAGCAACCATGATTAGTCCATTTATTCTCGCTGGAGCCATGGCTCCCGTAACCGTTGCTGGAGTAGCCGCACAAACCTTAGCGGAGGCTCTTGCCGGCATGACTTTCGTTCAGCTCGTCAGACCAGGCGCTCCAGTAATTTTTGGGTCCTTTGCATCTTCTATGTCAATGCAAACTGGGGCTCCTACTTTTGGAACTCCGGAACCTGCACTAGTGCTGTACACGGTGGCCGCATTAGCAAGACGCTTGGGAGTCCCCTTTAGGTCAGGCGGAAATCTATGTGCTTCAAAAATTCCTGATGCTCAGGCTGCTGCTGAAAGTATGTCAACCATGCTTCCAGCAGTGAACGCTGGAGCTAACTTCATACTGCACTCCGCAGGATGGCTTGAAGGCGGGCTAACAATGGGATATGAAAAATTTATTATTGATGCCGATCAGTGCGGGCTCTTAGCAAAATTTGTTTCTGGAGTTGACCTTTCTGAAAACGGGCAAGCTATGGATGCCATACGTGAAACTGGGCCTGGGCAACATTTCTTAGGAGCAGCGCACACCTACAGTAATTTTGAGACTGCCTTCGCTCGGTCAGAACTTGCAAACAATGACAGTTTTGAGCAGTGGGAAGAAGACGGCAGTCTTGACATCGTGCAACGAGCCAACAAAGTTTGGAAAGAAACACTGGCGGCTTACCAAGCTCCCGAGATGGATCCAGAAATCGACCAAAAACTTCTTGATTTCATGGCTACTCGTAAGAAAGAAATCCCTGATGCCTTTGAATAAAGAGTTTCCCACTATGTGGAAAGCCTATCCCACATGGTAGGAAACTCTTAGTAGTTGTAAATAAACTAAATACGTCTTACAAATAAAATACTGCCTAACACCACCTCGGAGAATGAACTGTGTCGTTCCCTTCTGATTTAGAAATAGCCCGATCTGCAAACTTACGACCGTTAAATGAAGTCGCTACCGATGCAGGAATTCCTTCTGAGTATCTTGAACTTTATGGTGAGGGTGCCGCCAAGATAAAACTCGAAGCAATAGATGCAATGCGTAACCGCGATAAAGCGCGATATGTCGTAGTTTCAGCTATTACTCCAACCCCACTAGGTGAAGGAAAGACAACAACTGTTGTCGGGTTAGGTCAAGGGTTCAGCCATATTGGAAAAAAAGCAACGATAGCCATACGCCAACCATCAATGGGTCCGACTTTCGGCATTAAGGGAGGTGCCGCTGGAGGTGGCTACAGCCAAGTTGTACCAATGGACTTGCTTAATCTGCATTTAACTGGAGATATGCATGCTGTTACTGCAGCACACAATATGTGTTCAGCGATGCTTGATGCACATTTATTTCATGGAAACGAACGCAACTTAGACCTCAATAATATTACTTGGCGAAGAGTGCTTGATATCAACGAGCGCGCTCTTCGAAATGTCATTGTCGGCTTAGGCGGTCGGCTTGACGGAGTACCTAGAGAAACTGGTTTCGATATCACCGCTGCTTCTGAGGTTATGGCCGCCCTTGCTCTTTGCACATCTCTCCAAGACTTAAGAGCCCGAATGGGGAAAATTGTTGTGGGCTACGATAAGTCAGGCAGTCCAGTAACCGCCGAAGATCTTGAAGTTGCCGGCGCCATGACAGTCCTGTTACGTGAAGCAATAAAACCTAACCTGATGCAGACCCTTGAGGGAACCCCAGCTTTAGTTCATTGTGGTCCTTTTGGCAACATTGCTACTGGAAATTCTTCAATTGTGGCTGACCAGATCGGCATCCATACCGGAGATTTCCTCCTAACCGAAGCTGGCTTTGGAGCAGACATGGGGGCCGAACGGTTCTTCAATATCAAGTGCCGATACTCTGGTATAAGCCCAGATGCTGCAGTTCTTGTGGCAACCGTGCGTGGTCTTAAAGCCCATTCCGGTAACCATAAAATCATTGCGGGTAAGCCTTTGCCGGATGCAATCCTTAAAGAAAACCCAGATGAAGTGCACGAAGGTGGAGCAAACCTCCGTAAGCAATTGGAAAACATGCAAATCCATGGTGTCTCTCCAGTCGTTGCCGTCAACGTATTTCCAGGCGACCATGATGGAGATATCAAAGCGATTGAAGAAATCGCTGAGGAATATGGTGCTCGAGTAGCCACTACCACTCACTTTTCAGAAGGCGGAAAAGGAGCGGCACCACTCGCCGAAGCAATCGCTGAGGCTGCAGAAGAACCTTCTGAATTTAAAGTTCTCTACCCAGACGAGATGCCTCTAAGGGAAAAAGTCCAAACGATTGCGCAAAAAATATACGGCGCAGACGGAGTCGAGTTTTCAACTCAGGCTAATAAACAGATTGACACCTACGAGGCAAACGGATTTGGAAACCTTCCAATTTGTATAGCTAAAACCCATCTCTCAATAAGTTCGAATGCCTCGCTGAAAGGTGCCCCTACAGGATGGACTCTTCCCGTTAGAGAGGTTCGCGCTTCAGTCGGAGCAGGTTTCGTTTACCCAATCTGTGGAGACATGAGGACCATGCCAGGATTAGGAGCAAACCCTGCAGCCGCTTCGATTGATATTGACGAATCTGGCGAAATAGTCGGACTCAGTTAGGAGTCATTGTTGTGAATTTCTCATTCCCGTCGCGTGACTCCCGAGCAGACAAAACTGTTCAGAGTAAATTACTTAAGGGCATGACTTATGAACTCATACCCCTAAAGAACGTCCACAATCAGGCTGCTTTTCTTCCAGAGAAATCGGTAATGTCCGTAACCTGTTCGCCAGCAAAAACTATCGACGACACACTTGACCTTTGCGAAATTTTTTCAGCAGAAGGACATGTCACCATTCCTCATTTTGCTGCTCGCATGGTCGAAAGCGAAGAACACGTTGACCGAATAGTGCGCCGCATCAAAGAGCAGGGAATTCAAACTATTTTCATTGTTGGTGGTGATGCTGATCAGCGCGGACCATTTTACGATGCAGCAAGTTTTCTTCGATCACTTCTTGAGAGAAAACCAGACATAACTACTGTCGGAATAGGGTCTTATCCTGACGGCCATGCTGATATTCCTGATTCTTCGCTAGATGAGGCCTTGCTTGAAAAGCAGGAACTTATTCTTGCTGCTGGGTACGAAGGATACATCGCAACACAAATGTGTTTTGATGCCAACAAAATAGCTGAGTGGCTAGAAAAAAGAAGGAAGGCAGGAATTACTTTGCCATGTCATCTGGGAGTTCCTGGTGCTGTAGATACAAAGAAGCTGCTGTCAATTTCTTTACGTTTAGGTATTGGTCATTCAACTCGCTTTCTGAAAAAAAATCGGTCCACAGCTTTACGCCTTCTTTCGCCTGGAAAGTACGACCCAAACAAGTTATTAGCTCCACTATCCAACCAAGCTGAAGAGCTCGGAATTAGTGGAGTCCATTGTTTTACTTTCAATTCAGTAGATACGACTGAGGAGTGGCGCAAAAAGGCTTTGAAGAAACTTTCTTCTTAAACCCCGCTTAGCCTCCGAATTACTTCTAGTTATACGCTTAATGTCATGACAGATCTAGATGCGGCCCCCACTTGGAATCCTTTTGATGAAGAGTTTGTTATCAATCCTTACCCAACTTACGCGCGACTCCGTAAGGAAGATCCAATTCATCGAACCGCAAATGGTCTTTTATTGGTTTCTCGGTACAACGACGCATTTCAAGTTCTTCGTGATCCAACGACTTCAATGCAGGGTCGACGCGATGCCAGCACCTTACCAGAACACATGCAACCTTTGGCAGAAAGAAACCAAGGACGTGGACCGTCTCTGCTTGGTCTTGACCCACCAGACCACACTCGTCTTAGAGGTTTAGTTCAGCGTACTTTTACCCCACGATCCATTTCACGGATGCGCGAGCAAACAACAACCATCGTGAACGAATTACTTGACGAGCTAACAGAAGTTCAAGAGATAGATCTCATGAGCGAGTATGCATTTGTTATTCCCTTTGCGGTCATTCACCAAATGCTTGGCTTGCCAGATACTGATATGACAATGGTGAGAGAATGGTCTCAGGCTCTCAGCAAAACACTGGAACCGTTCTTGACGCCAGAAGAAGTTGCTGATGCTGTCTCAGGTGGGGTTCATATGGATCAGTACCTTGGTGATGCCATAGCCCATAAAAGAAAACACCCACAAGATGATCTTCTTACTGCACTTATTGAAGCCGAGGAAGAGGAAGACAGGCTTTCAGAAGATGAACTTCGTTCAATGACTGGTCTTTTATTTATTGCTGGGCATGAAACAACTGTCAATTTAATTGGGAACGGAACCCATGCACTGTTAAATAACCCAGACCAGCTACAAGTAATCCGAGAAGACGAATCTGTGGATGGAACTATGGTTGATGAACTCCTTCGTTATGACAGTCCGGTACAAAATTCTGGAAGAACACTTACCCAAGAGACGATAGTTGGCGGAGTGGAAGTTGCTGCGGGAGAAACGATACTCACTTCTCTTGGCAGTGCAAATCATGACGAAATTTTCTGGGGCCCTACTGCCGGCGAGCTAGACGTTAAAAGAAAAGACGCCTCACGTCACCTTTCGTTCGGAAACGGCATCCATCACTGTTTAGGTGCGGCTTTAGCAAGAATGGAAGGAGAGATTGCTGTCGCTAGTTTAGTTCGGCGTTTCCCTGATCTTGATTTCAATGGTGAACCAACTTATAACGGTCGAGTAATCCTCCGCGGTAGAGAAACTTTTCCAATTAATTTAGGTTCGCCTGCTTAAGCTCTTCCCGAGAAGGACAAGCGATTCTTGAGAAAAATGCTCCAGCGAAGAACGTGCATGCCATGAACGCCCAGGCGTAACGAAATGATTCAAGTTGGCCGCGGTTAGCAGTAGCTGATGCGATAGTTACAGCAATAGCAACTCCAGCAGCAAAACCGATTGAAGATCCAGTTCTAAGCGTTGCACTTGCACTCGCGAATCGATTTTCTGAAACGAGCTTTAGTCCCATGGAACTAAAGGTTGCGAATGAGCACGCTACCGCAATCCCAAGTAACAAATGGGCGGGCAAAACTGAGACTAGATAATTACTCTCATTGCCTACAGTGAGTAAAAGCCATGAGATACTAAGTGTTCCTGAGATACCTCCGATAGTTACAAGTGTCCGGTGTCCTACTTTGTCTGCAATTGAGCCAATCGGTCCTCCTAGGATTGCGGCGAGAGTGGGTCCAGCCACCACTCCGAAACCGGCTGCCAGAGGAGACCAGCCCCAAAGGTCTTGAAGTAAGAGTGTGTTAAAGAGAACAGTGGCAATGAAGGCTGTTGAGAAAAGAGTTTGCCCTACCGCAGCGGACCAAAAAGCGCGCAAACGAAATAGTTGAAGATCTAGCAGCGGGTAAGGATGTACGGAGGACCGGTAAACCAATAGACCTAACAGTAAAAGGCCTGCAATTAAAATAAATATTGTCGTTAAGGAGGCATAACCCCATTCAGGTCCTTGAACAACACTTAACAAAATTAAAGCTATTCCAAGTGTTCCCGCTGGAACTCCAACAAGATCAAACCGCCGTTCTGCATTTGGATCTTTCGTTTCATTTACAAATCTCGGCGTGACAACAAAGATCACCAGTCCGATGGGTACGTTAACGAAAAAGATCCAGCGCCAATTAAGCAAATCAAGCAAAATTGCCCCCATAGTGGGGCCAACTGCTGCACCAAGGGCGGCTGATGCCCCCCATATTCCAATCACAGTTGAATGCCGTGATGCAGGAAATTCTGGCAAAATCATTGAAATAGAAGCAGGGCTCAAAATTGAGGAACCAATACCTTGTAGGACGCGTGCTGCTATTAAGAATCCAGGGGTAGGAGCGATTCCAGAAAGGAACGACCCAAGCATAAAGACAGCAACTCCAATTAGGAAGAACTTTCTTCGTCCGCGCTGATCGGCTAAGCGTCCAGAAATAAGGAGAAAAGCGCCTATCGCCACTGAGTAACCGGACAGAACCCAGGAGAGACCAGCAGCTGAAGCACCTAAATCTTTTTTAATTGATGGGAAAGCAACATTGACAATTGAGACATCAATAACTGTTAGTAGAGCTGCAAGCGTAGCAACGCTTAAAGCAAGCCAAGCTCTGCGGTCCACATGGTCAGAAGATACCGAATCTTCTTCTTGTGGGGTTTCCTGCATCTGAAGAGACTAGGCGCTAATAGTTGAAATCGGCGAGATGGGGTTATCGACGATAAATAAACCGTCCGGTTGATTCCGGCCATCCTGCCCAAACTCGATGTTTGAAAAATTGGTAAGCGGGTCCAACTCCGAAAGTAAAAATAATGGTTCCTAATCCATATGATCCGCCAAGTAAAACTCCGCCTACAAATGCAACAGATTCCGTTAATGTTCTTGCTTTTCCGATCCCGTGTCCCCGTTCAATCAGTGCGGTCATTAATCCATCTCTCGGTCCGACTCCTAGCCCTGCGCCAAGGTAGAGCATTGAACCGAATCCAACCACAATTGGGGAAGCGATTGCCAGTAGTAATCGAATACCGAATAATTCAGGTGTTTTTGCGAATCCCATAATGAGGTCCAGCACTAATCCAATAATTATTACATTTAATATTGTCGCTGGGCCTAAGGGCTGGCGGAGAAAAACTAGAAAAACTAGTAATAACACCCCTATAGAAATGATGATAGTTCCAGGTGAACGATTTAAATGATTAGCTAAGCCATCGTGGAAAACGTCCCAAGGACCTACTCCTAAATCTGCCAAAAATAGTAAAGCGAGCCCGCATCCAAAAATTACGAGCCCGCTCACCATCGCAGCTGTCCTCTTCATAGTTTCTCCTTGAGGGCGAAACTTCTGAATGAAGCGAACAGCATTATGTGAACCTATAGGGCGGTCAGTTAAAAACTGACCGCCCTATTAGTAAAGATGACTATTCGCCACCTTCGTTTAATGTCACAGTAGCTCTGGTCCAATCGCTGCCTGTGGTGCTAATGCCTTTATCGTCAAGAATGTCGTTTGCTGCTTCGGCATACTCATTGGTATAAGCATCTTCTGCTGGCGCTGCTTCAAGGTCGCCATGGTTAGTGACTACGTCAATGGTTTGTGCCCAAACATCAGCGTTAATCATTCCTACTCCATCTTCAGATGGCCAGATAAGTGCATTAATTTCATTCATCTGCCAAGTCTGATGTGATGCTCCAAGTGCGGAACCATTATTCAATACATGTTCAACACATTCATCTGAATGGTCTCTACAATGCGCCCAGCCTTCGAGAGAAGCAGCAACAAACCGTGTCGTTATATCTTGATACGCCTCATCACTTGCTAATTTGTTTCCATCGGCCCAGATTGCATCTTGAAGCATTGCTACTCCAACATCATTCCAGTTAATAACTGTCATGTCATCGGCGGTATATAGTTCGCCCGTATCAGGGTTTATTGCTTCTAATACCTGTGCATACTCGTTGTAAATCATGGCCTGAACCGCATCCATTTCGCCTCCAAGCAAGCCCAACATGTCAAATCCTTGTTGCACTAAGTTGAAGTCAGAGGTTTCATCAAGACCTGCTTGTCTAGCGCCGGCAAGAAGTTCAAACTCGTTGCCCCAGCCCCAGTTACCAACTGTTTTCCCAGCTAAATCAGCTGGTTCATTAATACCTGAATCTGCCCAGGAAACTTGAAGCGTTCCTGAACGCTGAAATACTTGAGCTACGTTCATTAAGTTCATACCCTGCTCATTAGCGACAAGAACTTTAGGAACCCAGGAAATAGCAAAATCTGCTGCTCCACTATCAAGTTGCTGCATAGGTGAGATGTCTACGCCACCTTCCACGATGGTTACATCAAGACAATAGTTGTCGTAGATGCCTCCATCTTCTGCTGCGTAGTAGCCAGCAAACTGCGCTTGGGCAAACCATTGCAATTGCAATGACACGCTGTCAACAGAGTCACAGTCCCCTGTACCAACTGATGCTTCGTCAGAACCACAGCTGGTCATGAATAGTGTTACTGCTGTCAACAACGCAAAAGCCTGCATTGTTTTTTTCAGTTTCATTGTTTCTCCTTATTTTTTTGTTGTTTCTTCAAGTTGTACCGCCGACTTCCACGGCGTACTTACCCTCTCTATGAGAAGTGCTCCTATGAACAGTGATAGCCCAAAAGCAGACGCTACTGCAATAGCGGCCCATGCAACGTCATAACGAGCCAATCCTGCATTAGATGTAATGACATTGCCAACTCGGTCTTGAGGACCGCCAAAATATTCTGCAACAATGGCAGCGATAACAGACAATGGAGCTACCAAGCGGAGAGCGTTGGCAAAAAATGGCAACGCGTTGGGTATACGGACTTCTCTAAGAATTGTCCAGTCCCCTGCCGCATAGGATCTCATAAGCTCAATCTCGTTAACATGCACTTCAGTTAGTCCCTTTGCTGTATTTATGAACACCGGGAAAAAGACTACTGTTGCGACTACTAATTGATTACTAACTGAACCTGTTACTCCGAACCATGCATTGAAAATCGGTGCTAATGCAACAATCGGTGTCGCATTTACAGCCACAGCTAATGGGGTAAGTCCTTCATTTAAAAATCTAAACAAAGTAGCAAAGAAAGCAAAAAGAACCCCCGCAAATATTCCAATCGCCAGGCCTCCCAAAGAAATCTTTCCTGTTTCCCAACCAGCATGACGCAAAACTTCCCAGTTCTCTCGTAACTCACCCCAAATAGATGAAGGTTTAGGTAAAAGAAATTCTCTTATTTCAAAAAGAATAACCGCACCTTCCCAAAGCGCGAGGATCCCAATGCCAACAGCTATTGGCGGCCAAAGCACTGACACCCGGCTTTTGAAAGTATTCAGATTCACTCTTGTTCCTCTACAGCGCGAAGTGCTTCCCGAATCTCAGTGGCAGCTCCAAAGAAACTTGGATCTTCCCGAGTACTCTCAGTCCTCTGACCTAAATCAACATCTATAACCGAATGGACCCGTCCAGGACGTGGAGAAAGAACGACTACACGGTTTGAAAGAAAAGCGGCTTCGGGTATTGAGTGAGTTACAAAAACCACCGTTGTACCGGTTTCTTCCCATATCCGCAATAACTCAATCTGCATATGCTCACGAGTCATCTCATCGAGAGCACCAAATGGCTCATCCATAAGAAGTAGTTTCGGTTTAAACGACAGAGCTCTCGCAATAGAAACTCTTTGCTGCATGCCCCCAGATAGTTGACGCGGATAATAACCCCCAAAATCTGGAAGTTTTACCAAATCAAGCATTTCTTGAGACCGAGTAGCTCGATCAGATTTAGACCAGCCATGTAATTCAAGGGGTAGTTCAATATTGGCAGCGACTCGACGCCAATCAAACAAGCCTGCGTGCTGAAATACCATGCCATAGTCTTGATCTATTCGAGCTTGATGAGCAGATTTACCAAATACTTCAACTGATCCTTGCGTGGGTTCAAGAAGATCCCCGATAAGACGCAGCAATGTTGACTTACCACATCCAGAAGGGCCAATTAAAGAAACAAATTCTCCTTCTTTTATATCAAGATTAATATTTGACAAAGCGATAACTTCATCGTCACGCTCCTCGTTGAAAACTTTGTCAACATCGCTGATCCTTATTGCATTCTTTTCACTCATGAAACAACCTCTCTTGTGCGCCGCATAAAGAAACGTTCTGCTAAATTGATCATCCCAAACACCGAAAGCCCTAAGAAAGCTGCCCCAATAACCGAGGCATAGAGTCTTTCTGGGAAGATGGCATATCGAAGGGCGTACTCAAGAATTGCTCTACCTAGTCCTGTTTTTCTACCAATAGATATCTCTCCGACTATGGCCCCAACGACGCTTAACGAGCCGGCAAGTTTCAATGCGGGAAATAGGTATGGTCGAGCAGCAGGAAGTCGCAATTTAAACAAAGTTGTCCTCCAGGACGCCGCATACGAGTGCATTAACTCAACGTGGGCTGCGTCGGGTGACTGCAAGCCGCGAAGTCCACTTACCGCTACAGGAAAAAAAGTGAGATAAGTGGAAATAAGCGAAATACTAAATAAGTCAGGCAGACCTTGATTCCTTCCCCAAGTCACTACAACAGGGGCTAATGCTATTAAGGGAATGGTTTGAGAAACATTGATCCAAGGCAGCAGTCCCCGTTCTGAAACTTTCCACCGCGACATGAAAACAGCTAAACCCATACCTATTGTTAACCCTAAAATAAAACCAATAGCGGCTTCTTGAAAAGTGAACCACGCTTTCTTTAATAGAAACGCGTACATTGGCATGCTGCTTCGCCCATCACGAATTTCTGCTGTCAGCTCTCCAACCACGTCTACGAAATGCGGCATGATCGTGTCGTTCGTCGCTATCGGTAAACCAAAGTTTGTTCCTGGCCACAGGTCATCAGTTTGTTGACCCATCCATTTGTATCCCTCCCATAAGAGGACAAGAAAAAAAATGACAAAACTAACAGTGAAAAAAACTCGAGTCACTTTTGATGATTTCATCGCTATCTCTAATTGTCCTTCTTCTTGTTATCAGGAACTGCGAATCCACGTTGCCGCTCCATCAAGCTGCACCAATCCCAATTGGCGCCTCCCATAGATTCAACGTCTGCAAGGAACTGGCTGACAAGAGCTGTGACTGGAAGTGAGATATTCATTGCTGCTGCTTCTTCTAAAACGAGACCCACATCTTTACGCATCAGAACTGTTGAGAATCCGTAGTCGTACTCACCTGCAAACATTTTGTCAGCTCGATTTTCCATCTGCCACGATGTTGATGACCCTTGCAACATTGCTTCAATGACATTTTCTACATCTAATCCCGCTCTGCTAGCAAAATCTAAACCTTCAGCTAGAGCTTGACAAAGCCCAACAACGCAAATCTGATTTGTCATTTTCGTTAGTTGACCTGCCCCTAATTCCCCCATTAGTCGAACCTGCCCAGAGTAAAGATCAATAATTGGTTCCGCTCGAGAGAATGCTTCACTATCTCCACCAGCCATAACAGAAATTGTTCCGTTTTCTGCTCCAACTACTCCACCAGAAACTGGGGCATCAAGAAAATAGGCTCCAACCGCGTTCAACCTTGTTCCTATGTCCCTTGCTGCTTGAGCTGAGGTTGTTGAGTGGTCTATCCAAACTCCATTTTTAGCAATCGATGGTATGACTTCTTCTGCTACAGCTAGGAGCTCACGATCTGCTGGGAGAGAGGTCACGATGAAATCAGAATCTTTTGTTGCCGAAGCCACTGACTCTTTAACAGTCCCCTCATGGTCTGTTGCCCACTTTTTCCCAGTTTCAGATTGAACGTCGTAAACCACTACTTCGTGGGCGTTACTTCTAGAAAGGTGGGCTGCCATGTGCCAGCCCATACGGCCTAACCCGATACAAGCGATTTTCATGCTGGTACCCCAGGTTTACCTCGATCGCTTAAATCAAACCCTCCTGCTAAGCGCGCATTGGTGCGTCCACCAATTGCCATAGCCAAAATAAGAACCATTTCATCAGGGTGAGGAGCATCAGGTACGCCAACTTCTATTGCGTCATAATGGCTTCCTACATAAGACCATTCAAGGTGTGTCAAGGGAACATCCAGACGGGCTCCTAAGGGGCCAACTTTTTTTGTTGAAGGAACTATTGCCTCACCTTTTCCTAAGGCTGTTCTCATTCCTCCACCACCCGGTATGTGCCACATTGCGCCGTGTTCGATCTCTCCTGCTGATCCAACTATTGCTCCTTTGCCATAACTGTCAATAGTTTCAGGATCCCCCCCGAGGTGTTTGATCAGTTTTACTCCTAGTTGCTCACCTAGTTCTCTTAATTCGTCGGTTGCTGGGCTTAGATCTTCAACGTATTCTCCGACGAATGGGTTGGTAACTACAGCAGCTATCGACCCTTTTAACACCAGCCGACCTGGTTCTGGTCCAAAGTCATGAAGGGTTTCTTCAATGGAAACACAAATTTTTCTTTGTCTAAACAACAAGGCTTGCCTGCTCTTTCATAACTATGAGACCAATAACGATCTGTTTCTATTTCGAAAAGGATGGAATAATGTCCTGTCCATACGCTTCTAACGTTTCTTCTTGTTGATCGTGCATAAGGTAGATTGCAAACTGATCTACCCCTAGTTCTTCAAGCTCTTTCAATTTATCTATATGGGCTTGTTTGTCTCCAAGGATGCAAAAACGATCTATAACTTCATCGGGTACGAAATCTGTATGGGAGTTACCTGCTCGTCCATGCTCTGAATAGTCGTAACCTTTACGTGCCTCTATGTAATCAGTGAGCGCTTTAGGTACTGCTACATTATCTGAGCCATATCGATCCACTAGATCAGCTACGTGGTTGCCGACCATGCCACCAAACCAACGTACCTGGTCTCTCTGATGTTCTATGTTGTCTCCAACATAGGCGGGGGCTACAACACAAATAGTTACTTTTTCAGGATCCCGACCTTCTTGTTCTGCCGCATCACGAACTGCTTTAATTGTCCATTCAGCTATTTGTGGATCAGCCAATTGGAGAATGTATCCATCTGCTTTTCGCCCACAAAGAGACAGAGCTTTAGGCCCATATGCGGCCATCCACATGGGTAAAGACCCACTTTCTCGCCATGGAAAAGTTTGTGATGTTCCGTTGTATTCAACAGTTTCCCCTTCAGCGAGACCTTTTATCACTTCCATTGATTCTTCGAGTGTCGCAAGCGTGCATGGTTTACGACCAATTACGCGCATTGCTGAGTCGCCTCGCCCTATCCCACATATTGTGCGTTCACCGTACATGTCGTTAAGTGTTGCGAAAAGAGATGCGATTACTGTCCAATCTCTAGTGCCTGGGTTGGTAACCATCGGGCCGACGATCATTTTTTCTGTTGCAGCAAGCATTGCGCTATAAATCACAAAGGGTTCTTGCCAAAGAACGTGGCTGTCGAAGGTGTAGCTGTGAGTGAACCCAAGATCTTCTGATCGTTGTGTTAGATCCACGATTCTCTGAGCGGGTGGATCGGTTTGAAGGACAATGCCAAAATCCATTTTACTTTTCCTTACTTTCAGTCGTTTTGTGGGAAACCTAAATTAACGGTGCTTGTCGCTGGATCAGGCCAACGGCTTGTCACAACTTTCGGACGGGTATAAAAACGTAGTCCCTCTGGCCCATACATTGTGGTGTCACCAAATAAAGAGTCTTTCCATCCTCCGAATGAGTGGTAACCAACCGGAACAGGAATGGGTACATTGATTCCTACCATGCCGGCATCCGCATCTTGTTGGAACTGACGTGCCGCTCCTCCGTCGCGAGTAAAGATTGCTGCACCGTTACCGAATCCATTATCTGAGATCATTTTTACACCTTCGGCATAAGTGTCTACTCGAACTACTGATAAAACGGGGCCGAAAATTTCATCTCGGTAAACAGTCATATCTGTAGTGACGTCATCAATAAGAGAAGCGCCTAAGAAAAATCCGTCTCCATCAAATTGTTGCTCTCTCCCGTCGACGACCACTTGTGCACCTTCGGTTGATCCTGTTTCGATGTATCCCGCTACACGGTCCCGATGTTCTTCTGTGATAAGTGGTCCCATTTCAGAATCTGGGTTATCTCCAGGTCCTATATTTAGATTTGGAATGCGTTTTTTAATTGCTGCAACTAGGTCATCTGCTACATCACCAACAGCAACGACAACTGAAATAGCCATGCAACGTTCGCCGGCTGATCCGTAAGCTGCAGAAACAGCGGCGTCAGCTGCTAGGTCTATATCTGCATCTGGAAGAACGATCATGTGGTTTTTCGCCCCGCCTAATGCCTGCACTCTTTTACCATGTGCTGCCCCAGTGGCGTAAACATACTTTGCGATCGGAGTGGAGCCCACAAAACTTATTGCTTTAACATCTGAATGTTCTAGTAGGCGATCTACCGCCACCTTGTCGCCGTTTATTAAGTTGACCACACCTGGAGGGAATCCTGCTTCTTGGGCTAATTCAACTATGAATCTAGGAGCAGAAGGATCGCGTTCTGATGGTTTCAGTATGAACGTGTTTCCACAAGCAACGGCGTTTGGGAACATCCATAATGGCACCATGGCGGGAAAGTTGAAGGGAGTGATTCCTGCACAAACTCCGAGTGGTTGACGCACTGAATATACATCAACTCCTGTAGATGCATGTTCGGTGTATGTTCCTTTTAGAGCCTCCGAAACTCCGCACGAAAATTCAATGTTTTCTAAACCTCGGGCAACTTCGCCTTGAGCATCGCTATTTACTTTTCCATGCTCTGCGGTTAAACGTCTCGCTATTTCTTCAGCATTTGCTTCAACAAGGTTACGAAAGTTGTATAAAAGTTTTGTTCGTTGAGCGACTGATACTGTTTGCCAGTCTTCAAATGCTTTCTTTGATGATGCCACCGCATGATCTACTTCTTCAACAGAAGCAAGATCGAGTGTTCCAGTTTGTTCACCGGTAGCAGGGTTATAGACCGCGGTAGTATTGCCAGACTTTCCGGCAACGGTTTGGCCATCAATTAAATGTGAGATTTGTTGCATGAGACTCCTTAGAGAGGATTAATGAAGATAAGTGGACAATCCACGCTTAAGGTAATTTCCATCACCTTTAGCACCGTGGTAGCCATCAGCAGAAATGATTATCTTTCCTTTTGACATCACTGTGTCAACTTTGCCATCAACTTCAAATCCCTCATAAGCCGAGTAATCCATGTTCATGTGATGTGTGTCAACAGAAATGTTGGTTTTGGCTGCAGGATCATAGAGGACAATGTCAGCATCAGAGCCTGGTGCGATTACGCCTTTTTGTGGATACAGGCCAAACATGCGAGCTGGAGTTGTAGAACAGGTCTCTACCCACCGTTCCAGAGTTAATTCTCCCATAACTACACCTTGATAGATGAGGTCCATGCGATGTTCCACGCCGCCAATTCCATTGGGTATTGCTCTGAAGTCTTCAAGACCTAATTCTTTCTGGTCTTTCATACAAAATGGACAGTGATCGGTGGCTACAATCGATAGATCGTTCGTCCGAAGACCTTGCCAGAGATCTTTCTGGTGAGTGTGATGCTTTGTACGAAGAGGCGAGGAACATACATACTTGGCACCTTCAAATCCAGGTGCTCCAAGATGATCCTCCAAGTTGAGATACAGATATTGAGGACAGGTCTCAGCAAAGACGTTATGTCCATCATTCCGTGCTGCTGCAACAGCTTCAAGTGCTTCACTAGCAGAGAGATGCACAAAATAAACTGGAGCACCGGCAACCAGCGCCAATTGAATGGCTCTGTGAGTTGCTTCCCCTTCTAGTAATGATGGACGACTTAACCCGTGATAGATAGGGTCTGTTTCTCCACGAGCAGCGTGTTGTTCAGCAAGCACATCTATAGCTATGCCATTCTCTGCGTGCATTGATATAAGTGCGCCATTGTTAGATGCTTTCTGCATGGCTCTAAGAATTTGACCATCATCGCTATAAAAGACACCGGGATACGCCATGAAGAGTTTGAAGCTCGTAATTCCTTCTGCGACCAAGGTGTCCATTTCTTTGAGGGCTGCATCATCTACCCCACCTAAAATCATGTGGAAGGCATAGTCAACTGCACATTCACCTTCAGCTTTTGCAAACCATTCGTCGAGAGAATCTCTTACATTCTCTCCATATCGTTGAACTGCGAAATCAATGATTGTTGTGGTTCCACCCCAGGCTGCTGCCCTACTTCCCGTTTCAAAGGTGTCTGACGCATTAGTTCCGCCAAAGGGAAGCTCCATATGCGTATGAGCATCAATACCTCCGGGAACCACATACTTTCCTGTGGCATCAATTATTTGCTCTGCACCTGCTTCTGCTGCTATCGCTGCATCAGTACCGGGTAACAGCACCGCAGCAATAGTTTCACCGTCTACTAAGACGTCTGCTGCGTGTTGCCCCGTCGCACTAACCACTGTTCCGTTTTTTATTAGCTTTGTCATAGGTCCCCCCTAGGTTCGGATAATCAATCCAATGCTTCAATACATGCGACCAAAATTTCAGCCGCTTTGTCAACTTCTTCTTCTGTGACTGTCATTGGCGGAGCGATTCGTAATACGTTTCCATAAAGCCCACCTTTACCAATTAATAATCCTGCGGCACGTGCTTGTTCCATGATTTGACCCGCTGCTTCAACATTTGGCTCGAGTGTTCCTGGTTGCACGGTTTCAAGCGCTTGCATAAGTCCGCGTCCTCGTAGTTCAGCGACCGTGGCCGAAGCATCAACTGCTGGCTGCAAGTGTGCGACCAGTCTGTCTCCCATACGTTTTGAATTTCCTTGCGTGTCATGGTCGATCATGTATCTGATAGTCGCTAACGCTCCAGCGCTGCTGATTGGATTGCCTCCGAAAGTGGAAATTGAATTTCCTGGTAAGGAATCCATTAACTCTGCACTTGCTACCATCCCGCCAAGAGCGAGTCCGTTGCCTACTCCTTTAGCGAAAGTCAGAATATCGGGGGTTATTCCGTGGGCTTGGTATCCCCAGAAATGATCTCCAGTTCTTCCCCATCCAGTCTGAACTTCGTCAGAGATAAAGAGAACATCACGATTGTCTAACTCTTTTTTCATGGCGCCAAAAAAACCGTCTGGTGGTGTAGCAAAACCGCCTACTCCTTGGATTGGTTCAGCAATCATTGCAGCCACGTCACCAGATGTCATCATGTCGAACACTTGGTGCAGGTCTTCAACGCAAGCTTCTGTATAGGCATCGTCTTCAAATTCGCGGAAGGGGCTACGTAGGCGATACCCGCCGTGTACGTAATTTACTGATAAACCACTGACGCTGGTGGGTGACCAAGATCTGTGCGAGGTGATCGCAATGGTTGTGAATGATCGTCCGTGGTAACTGTTTCTCAGCGCCAGAACTTGGTTTGATCTACGGTGTGTCGTGGCTAACAAGAGAGCCGCGTCATTGGCTTCAGTTCCTGATGTTGTGAAAAATACTTTTGCATCAGGTATGCCTGAAAGGTCAGCGATCAGTTCGGCTAATTCGATCATTGGCTCTGAAAGGTAAAGAGTGGATGAATGAAGTGTCTTAGGAACCTGCTTATTGAGTGCTTCAGTTATCTCAGGGATGTCGTATCCTAAACTTGTTGTAAGTATCCCTCCAAAAAAATCAAGATATTTGTTGCCTTCTACGTCAAAGATGTGCCTTCCTTCTCCTTTGTCCATAGAAATCGGTGGGTCATAGTATTGCGCCAACCAAGAAGGTAAGACTTTTTGATGACGTTTGAGTAACTCCGCATTTGTAGTCATTCTTTATTCTCCAACAAATTCTCTACTAAGGCTGTACTAGCGGGTCATATTGGTCTGGGCGACGGTCTCTATAGAAGGCCCATTGGTTTCGAACTTCTTCCACCATGTCAAGATCAAGGTCTCGAACTATGAGTTCTTCTTCTGTGTCTGAACAAATTTCTCCAACGTATTGTCCTCGTGGATCCACAAAGTAGGTGTTTCCGTAGAAGTCATTTTCACCAAGGTCTTCGACGCCTACGCGATTGATGGCTCCAACGTAATACATGTTGGCAACTGCAGATGCTGGTTGTTCAATTTGCCAAAGGTAGCGAGAGAGCCCTCGGCTAGTAGCTGATGGATTGAAAACCATTTGTGCCCCATTTAAACCTAAAGCTCTCCATCCTTCTGGGAAATGCCGGTCATAACAAATGTAAACTCCTACTTTTCCAACCGCGGTATCAAATACCGGATATCCAAGGTTTCCAGGCCGGAAATAAAATTTCTCCCAGAAGCCATTTACTTGTGGAATATGAGTTTTGCGGTACTTACCTAGGTAAGTGCCATCTGCGTCTATAACTGCTGCTGTGTTGTAAAGAAAACCTTCTTTTTCTTTCTCATACATTGGGAGTACTAGAACCATTGAGTGTTTAGCAGCCAATTCTTGAAATCTTTTTGTTGTTGGTCCGTCAGGAATTGCTTCGGCATAGTCATAGTAAGCAGCGTCTTGAACTTGGCAGAAATAAGGTCCATAAAAAAGTTCCTGAAAGCACATCACTTTGGCGCCAGCCGCTGCTGCTTCTTCAACATACTTTTCATGCAGCTCTATCATGGACTCTTTGTCGCCAGTCCACCCTGTTTGAACCATCGCAGCACGTACTTCGTTTGCCATTAATTTTCTCCTTACTTTTCTTATTTAAAAGGATAATTTGAGTAGCTTTTAAACCACGATAAGCCTCAAACAAGTCTCTTACAAAAGAGAATAACCTCCTCGATGTGAATTTGTTGGTTTGTGCGATTCTTGGCATGGATTTATTTAACTTTGAAACTCGGTCTACTCTATAAAAGTACTATGAATTCTTTTTCTTCTGATTTAAATGATGGCGACGGACTTCTTAATTGGAGTTCGCTCCAAGAATGGATTTTGCAGGCAAACCTTCCTGGCAAGGGTGAAATTGTCGATTGTGTGCAACTAAGTGGTGGTACACAAAATAATCTCTTTCTTGTTACTCGTGACGACAGCACTGAGATGGTGTTACGTCGGCCTCCGCGTCACCCAAGGCCTCATAATGATCGAACAATGATGCGTGAGGCGAAAGTTTTAGAGGCGTTGTCTGGTTCTGATGTTCCGCACCCTGCTTTTTATGCGGCTTGCGATGACCCTTCTATCATTGGGGTCTGTTTTTATTTGATGGCACCTATTCAGGGTTTTAATCCATTCAGTGAAATTCCGGAGCCTTACGCTTCAGAACCTGAGTGGTTTAGGAAATTAGGTCTTTCCATCGTTGATGGGATTGCTGCTTTAGCACAAGTCGATCATCTTGCAGTCGGGTTAGAAGATTTTGGGAAACCTGATAGGTGGATTGAGCGTCAAGTAGAGAGATGGCGAAGCCAGTTAGAGGGTTATTCAAGTTTTAATTCCTATAACGGGCCTGAAGTTAATGGGGTGGAAAAAGTTGGTGAATGGTTAGAAAGGAACCAGCCCACTGATTTTATTCCTCGGATTATTCATGGTGATGTTCATCATGCGAATGTGATTGCATCCTATGAGGAGCCTAAATTGGCCGCCTTAGTTGATTGGGAGTTATCTACCATTGGTGACCCTCGGCTTGATCTTGCTTGGCTTTTGATTTCTTGGTATGACACTGACGATCCTGATCGTTCTTCACCGGCTTTTGAGCAAGTTCATGGTGGTTTAACTCGCAAAAATCTTATTGATCACTGGGCAGAATTAACTGGCTTGTCAGTAGACGGCATGGATTGGTGGTTTGTGATGGCTGCTTACAAGCTGGGAATACTTTTAGAAGGTACTTGGGCTCGCTCTCTTGAGGGTCAAGCTAATGCTGAGGTCGGGATGGTTCTTCATTTGCAGGCAAATTGGTTGTTCACTGTTGCTGGGCAACGTAGTGGAATACTTTGATGACTTCTTCAATTCTTAGCAGAAGAAATTTTTTATTAGGTTCTGCTGCTGTTGGGGTAACTCTTGGGGCTGGTTGTGGAGAGAAAGAACCTCTTACTTCTTCTGACGCTTTAACTCATTCTTCTCTGCCTTCTGTTGTTGACTGGCGTATCACTCGTTGGGGCTCTGACCCGTGGTCTAAAGGTTCTTATTCTTATATTCCGGCAGGTTCTTCTCCAAGGCTGCGTCTTGATTTGGCAAAATCTACTGATGGTCGGCGATTCATGGCAGGAGAGGCAACTGAATCTGATTTTCCTGCCACAGTGAATGGTGCAGTGCGGTCAGGTTTTCGTGCTGCTCAAGAAGTGCTAGAGGCACGAGGTGTTGATTCAT
>JUEO01000009.1 GCA_000817115.1 marine actinobacterium MedAcidi-G2B
CTGCTGATGGCATGGCCGGTATAACGAGTTGGCCGCTCGCTGTTGGTTTACGTCAACTACTTGACGGACGCATCACCACTGTCGGGGTTCACCCTCCCGAAACTGTTATAGAACCTGAACATTTCTTTAACATGCTCGCCCAGGCCTGTGAACCGCCAGTTGACGGGATGGAAGAACTCGTCATTCAAGACGTGAATAGTATTTGATCAGTAGTCATATTTTGATCCATGGTCGCACCCTAAAGTTACTATCACCGAATCTGGACTGCGTTCGGCTGCTATTTCTAACGCAGCGGTTACGTTTAACCCTGTTGAAGGTCCACAAAAAATTCCTTCTTCAACAGCAAGTTTTTTACATGTTCGGAATGCTTCATCCTCATCAACTGCCCGTATTTCATCACATCGATCGAGATTTAAAAATGGAGGGGTGAATCCCAAGCCGATTCCTTCGATCCGGTGTGCCCCACCTTGTCCAGTGGTTAAGAATGGTGATTGAAGCGGCTCTAAAGCCATGAGTTCTGGTGTTTGCCCCGCTTGGTTTAACCCTTTCGTTGTTCCTGTGAATGCACCTCCGGTTCCTACAGCAGCACAAAAAACGTCTATATCTGATCCGATTTGGTCAGCGATTTCTTGCCCCACGGGAACGTATCCTTCGATCACATCGGGGGATCCAAATTGGTCTGCGTAAAACGTGTTTGGTTCGTCAGCTATTTCGTACGCTTTTTGTTTCATCATTGCTATGAGTTCTGGCGTAATTTTTCGTTCTTCACTGGGGATAATGATCACTTCGGCCCCGTAAGCGCGTATAGCGTCAAGTTTTGATTGAGCGAACGCGTCTGAAGACACGGCGATAAATTTGATTCCACTTCGGGCGGCTACATGCGCTAACGCTGTTCCGGTGCTTCCTCCGGTGTATTCGACTATTCGGTCTCCTGTTTTGAGGTCGCCGCGTGCGAAAGCGTTTTTTACTACGCCGTATGCCATGCGGTCTTTGTAGCTGCCGGTCGGGTTGCCACTTTCAACTTTGACCCACACTTGCCCTGATGAAGAAGTGGGAAGGTTTTTTAATTGCACAAGCGGTGTTCCGCCAATGGCTTGTTCCAAATATGGGTCAGAGAAAAGTTCCATATCTTGATTTCGATTCTTTACCCTAATAAGGGGTCATACCAGCGGTTAGCTGCCCATATGCCTATGACGAGACATACCAGCGTGAACGTTGTTGTGATGATTAGTCCGAAGTTGCGGTTTAGTCGTCTGCGATCTGTTTCTTCTATCGCCCATGCGAGAAAAGCGCCGCCAAGTAGCCCGCCAAGGTGTCCGCCGATGCTTATTCCTGACCGGCCAAAAGTGAAAATCAGATTTAAGATAAGTAGCCCTCCTATTCCTGACCTCCAGGGGCTTATCCCGCGACGTTTTTGATGAATGAAGGTTGCGGACATGAGTCCGAACACTGCTCCTGAAGCACCCACCGTGAGCGCTGTGGGGTCTAGCAGCATGACCCCGAGGGAACCGGCCGCTAATGATCCGAAGTAAAGGCCGAGGTATCGGCTTCTTCCGTGTAGACGTTCGAGTTGTTGTCCAAGTATCCAAAGTAAATACATGTTGACTGCGAGATGCAAAAGACCAGCATGTAAGAAAGCTGAGGTGAAGAGCCTCCACCATTCGCCTTCAGCGACGCCCACATCGATGATTTGGCTGGCTTCTCTCAATCTGCCAAACCCGACAAGTCCGTAATCTAACGTTGTTGTTCCTCCGCCGGAACTGACAGAACCGCCGCTGATTAACGTCCAAATGAACACCAACGCGTTGAGTCCCATAAGTGTCCGGGTTGTTATTGGATCACCCGTGAAGCTTTTAAGTTTTCTTTGAGTTCGTTTATCTATCGGCGAAACAGTGGCGCAGGAAGGGCAGTGAAAACCAACTGACGCGCTTCGCATACAGTCTGGACAGATGCGGCTGTTGCATCGCTGGCATCGTACACCGGCCCGCCGGTCCGGATGCCGGTCACAAGTTTCTGTTTCATTCATGTCGGAGACGTTTCTTTATTAAAGGCGGACAATTACTGGAATTGATTCCGGGTTAGTAACCCACGCGAACAGCATAAGGACTGGAGACTCGTTAGTTACGGTTGCGTGCCGAACACCGGGTTCATGCAACAAAACGGAGCCTGATTCTCGGTGGCTCCATTCGTCTCCTTTTTGCCATTCTGCTTCACCCGCTACGGTCCAATATATTTCTGCCGCACGATGCACATGTGAAGGATAATTTATGTGCGGTCCTTGAAGAACAACTCCGGCATAAATTTGGCTCGATGAGTACAGCGGGAGCGGGAGAGGTTCGCTGCGGTTACCTTTCTGTGACCCGATAATGGGAGCAAACGCATAGTTCTCTCTCAATTCATCCATGTCTGGTTCTCCGACATGTTCAGCATAAGGGACACCCCAGCTAAGCCGATCAGCAGTTAATGAAACAATGTCTGCGAGTAATCCGGATCCTTCGCCCAATATTTTTTTGAAATGTTTTTCCACTACCGGATACGTATAGTGTTTGCCTGTTTCTTCTGGTTGCGCGACTTTTAGTCCTTGAAGCAACAGATTCATCTCTGAAGTGAGCGTGGGGGTGCGTTTTATTTCGTCTTCTGCTAGTTGACAGAACGCTTCAAGGATCGGTTCTGACATGTGATGATCAGGTTCCAGTGAAAGTGGCTTTACCGGGGCCGTGTTCAAAGAATGTGGCGATCCCTGTGGCGGCATCGTTGGTGTTGAAAAGGTCGTCGAACATTTCGCCTTCGAGGTCTAAACCATCGGAGAGTGCTCCATCGATGCCGGTGTCGATCGCAGTTTTTGCGGCCCGTAAAGCAAGCAATGGTCCTTTGGCGAGTTTTTCTGCACGAGCGATAGCCGTGGATAAAATCTCTTCGTCTGGTACTACTACGTTGACTAACCCGGCGTTTTGGGCGTCTTCGGCGGTGAGTTGTTCTCCTTCGAACACGATTTCTTTTGCTCGTGCGGCTCCGATTAGTCGGGCGAGTCGTTGTGTCCCTCCGGCTCCTGGGATGATTCCAAGAAGTATTTCTGGTTGCCCAAATACGGTGCTTTCACCGGCGATTCGGTAATCGCAACACCATGCCAGTTCTGCTCCTCCTCCGAGCGCAAGTCCGTTAACCGCAGCGATCGTGGGGCAAGGGATACCGGCTACGGCATCAAAGGCGTCTCTGAATGCTTTGAGAAGAGGTTCGCGGGTAGCCGGGTCAGTGAATTCTGAAATTTCCGCACCTGCGGCAAAGAATCTTCCCGCCCCAGTGATTACTACAGCTCCGGGTGGATCCGCGCTGCAGGCTTCAGCAGCGATAAGTAATTCTTCAAGCAACGCTGTGGATAATGCGTTTACTTTGGGGCGATTTAACGCTATTTCGACTACGGGGCCGCCGCCGTCTATTTGATGGGTGGTTACTTGCAGATTCTCAAAATTGTCCATGCCCTAACAGTATCCGAAGACCTAGTAGAGACGACCACTTAAAGACTTACAGATGTTCCTTCTTCTTCGAGTGTCTCACCGACGTTACGCACTGAAGTTATTCCAGGTACACGATCTTTGAGTATGCGTTCAATGCCTGCTTTGAGGGTCTGGTCAGAAGCCGGGCAAGTTGTACATGCGCCGAACAGTTCAACAGTGACTTCACCGGTTTCTTCATCAACGCCGTGTAACGCTATGTCTCCTTCGTCCGCTTGAATAGCTGGCCGAATGACATCTATTACTTTTTTGACTTCTTCGTTTAATGAACCTGACTGTTCAGATACAACATCTAATGACATGGTTTCATTCTCGCATGCCAGAACCTTTCTTCCTCCTCATAGATTAGAGAAATGATCAAAGTGCTAGTTTTCGCTCATCAAGGGGGTTGGGACGAGATTCTTATTGTCGCCGGACCTTTGATTGTTGTCGCGACGCTACTTTGGGTGGCTGATCGTCGAGCACGACGGTTAGAACCGCCAGAAGATCAAGAATAAGAAATTTTTGCGCCAAGGGAACTGAGGTTCCCTACCAAGTCTTGGTATCCGCGAGATATGTGATGAGCGTCGCTGATCCGGGTTTCCCCTTCAGCAGCGAGGCCTGCCACTACGAGGGCTGCTCCTGCTCGAATATCGTGGGCGCGTACAGGAGCACCAGATAGCGAAGGTAACCCACGTACTACGGCATGATGCCCTTCGACACGTATGTCCGCTCCGATGCGAGCTAGCTCGTCTGCATATCGAAACCTTCCCGCGAAAATATTTTCTGTAACGATGCCTACCCCGTCGGCGACAGACAACATAGCGACAAAAAGTGGTTTGTAGTCAGTGGCGACTCCGGGGTAAGGCAAGGTGGATATGTCTACTGATTTGAGCCGTTCTGGTGCTGCGGCTTTAAGCCCGTTAACGGTGGGTGATACCGACATGCCCATCTCTCCGAGTTTTCGGATCATCATGTCCATGTGGTCTGCGCGGGCTTGTTCGATTTCTATTTCCCCGCCGGCTATTCCTAAAGCGGCAAGGTAGGTTGCGGCTTCGATGCGGTCAGAAATCACGGTGTGTTCAACAGGATGTAGTTCGTTTACACCGTCAATAGTGATTACTGATCTTCCTGCTCCGCTGATTTGCGCCCCCATGCGATTTAAAAAATCGGCGAGGTCAGAAATTTCTGGTTCTCGAGCTGCGTTATCGATAGTTGTTGTTCCTTCAGCGAGAACAGCGGCCATAAGAAGGTTTTCTGTGGCGCCGACGCTGGGGAATTCAAGCAGCACTCGTGTTCCGGTCAAGCCGGCAGAAGTTGCCTGTATATATCCATGGCTGGTGGTGAATTCTGCGCCTAGTTCTTCAAGACCTCTTAAATGCATGTCTATGGGGCGGTGCCCGAAATCATCTCCGCCGGGGACGGACACTCGGGCAGTACCAAAGCGGGCAAGCAGCGGTCCTAAAACCACGATTGAGGCTCGCATGCGTTCAACCAGTTCGTAGGGGGCTTCAGGTATGAGGGTTTCTGGAACATTTATGGTTAGTTCATTTTTGTTGAAAGAAATAGAGGCACCCATGTGTTCTAAGAGTTCTGACATCCACTTCACATCAGCGATCATTGGAACGTTGCGAAGAGTGAACGTGCCGGGGGCGAGCAGACAGGCTGCCATAAGTTTCAGAGCAGAGTTTTTTGCTCCTGATACTGTTACGGATCCGTGCAGAGGCCCTGATTTTTCGACGAGAATAGGAGTATTCTCAGAAAGAGTTTCATTGTTCACCTATTAAGTATGCTTTGCTGCGCACCAGACTGAAAGGCGGCTCGTCGATTCCTCGAGTTTCTCATACCGTAATTGTTGATAACGCAGGCTTAATTGAGCTGCGTTCACCTCGTGATGACCTCATGAAAGAGCAACTTGAAGGCCAAGATCGATTTGTTTGCGTGCACGGACCTTTTGAGCATTATGAGCGCACGTTGGTTGTTTCTGAGGGAGAAAACGAACATCAGGTAACTGAATCTTTTGTGTTTCGTTTGGCTATTCCATTTTGGCGGCCTTTATTTAACCTGTTTTTTCGCCGAAGTTTGCTGAAACGAAACATCCCGTGGTGGGCTCCTCCAAATCGTCTTGATGCCAGGGCAGCCAAAATTCTTTCTTTACTTGCCGCGATACAGATCGTCGACGGCTATCTGGGAACAGTGATCACTCAAACCATTACTTTCGCTGCGGATGAGTTTGGGCGAGGGAGCACCGCTCAAGGTGTCACGTTGGCGGTAGTTCGGGTAGGTGTTTTAGTTGCTTTAGGTGTGATGTTTATTGCGGATAAGAAAGGACGGCGGCGGCTTTTGCTTGTTGCTACGTTAGGGGCTCTCGCGTTAACCGCTCTTGGTGCCTTCTCCCCCAATTTGTGGTTCCTTGGTGGAACACAAATTGTTGCTCGCGGCCTCACTACCGGTATGGGGATTCTTATTGGAGTGATGGCTGCTGAAGAACTGCCGCGTGGCTCGCGTGCTTACGGGGTGAGTTTGTTGTCATTATCGGCTGCGTTAGGGGCAGGCATGGCAGTATGGGTTCTTCCCGTCGCTGACTTACATGAACAAGGTTGGCGAATCGTGTACTTGGTTCCGCTTCTTTCACTACCTTTGATCGTTGCGGTGAGACGTCAACTACCGGAGACTTTAAGGTTTGAAGTCAACTCTGAAGTGGAAAGTTTAAGTTCCGAGCAACAGCATCTTGAGTACCGGCGACTTTTCTTATTGGCTGCTGGAGCTTTCTTATTTCTTTTCTTCGCTTCTCCAGCAAGCCAATTTCAAAATGATTTCCTGCGAGATCACCGCAATTACAATGCCGCGGGGATAACCATGTACACGCTGCTGACGTCCACTCCTGCCGCTGTTGGTATTTTTCTAGCTGGTAAATGGGCTGATACGCGTGGGAGACGTCCGATAGGGGCAGTAGGGCTTGTCGGAGGAACTCTGTTTATAACAATGAGTTATTTCGCATCAAGTTCACTGATGTGGGCAACTCATTTAATTGGAATTGTTATTGGTTCTCTCACCGTTGCGTTAGGGGTCTATGGTCCGGAACTGTTCTCTACTCGGCATCGTGCTAAAGCTAACGGAACAATCGTCACCATTGGGGTGCTAGGTAGTGCATCGGGGTTGCTTCTTGTTGGCTTTCTTCAAGACCATTTCAACAACTACGGGCCGGCTTTTTTGATCGCCGCAATAGGGCCTTTATTGGCTGCTGTACTGGTTTTAACTCGATACCCAGAGACCGCTCAAACCAAACTTGAAGAGTTAAACCCGGACGATATTGAGATAAGTGATCTGTAATTAGATTTTGTTTAGCCACTCGCTAACAGCCTCACCTATGTGTTCATCTGCGCCCCTGAGGTCGTGTCGCTTACCTTCTAAAACGACTCTGGTAACTGGTCCAGAAATCTGTGGGAGATGCTGAGAGAACTCTTCTGGTGTTCCAAATTCGTCTTTATCTCCAGAAATAAACAGACAGGGAACTTTAATGTCGGGAAAATGTTCGACTCGAAGTTTTTCAGGTTTTTTTACCGGATGCAGCGGGTAGCAGACAAGGATTAGACCGGCGGCTGGTAACCCCTCTGCTACAGCCATGGAACATACTCTTCCCCCAAGTGACCGCCCACCCAAAATCAGTTTCTTACTGTCTATACCTTCACGGTTCGACATTTTTATAACTGCCTCATTGACTTCATCTACAAGTTTCTTTACTGGAGGGGGGAAAGGTTTTCCATCTTCTCGATATTGAAAGTTGAATCGTTCAACAGGTAGCGGATGCAAAAGGTTTTCGAGATAACAAAGAGTGGAATGATCCCGATTTGATCCTGATCCCGGGGTAAGAAAAACGCCGGAATAAGGGTGAGTAGTGCTTGGCATATCTAAATACTAGAACCGCTACTAACATTTACTTCATGAACGAACCATCAGATCATGCTGCTCTTGTCGCAACAATGACTGGCGGAATGGTTTCAGAAGCACCTAATTTCAGCGGAAGCGACCGGCTTCATTCTGACGGGAGGCCAAAAGGAATGTTTCGCGACGAATTGCGAAAAGTTCCTAATTTGCTCAATGCGTGGACAGTTCTCTCTTCTCTCGCCGCACCTGTCGTACTGGTATGGGCAGCAATAAAAGTAAATCATCCCGCAGCATGGATTGCCGCTGCGCTACTCATGGGGATTTCGCAGAATCGATTATTTATCCTTCACCATGAAGCAGCTCACAGAACACTCTTTAGTAACCGTAAAATTAATGACTTAATAGGAATCAATTTCATCGGTCTTCTTACTTTCGGGACGGGAAGCCATGGATACCGTATCGGCCACATGAACCATCATCGTGATGAGTTCGGACCTAAAGAACCAGATTTTTTGCTCTATAGCTTCTACCCGATTTCTAAATCCTCCATGAGAAGAAAACTTGCTCGTGACGCCGCTGGAGTGTCAGCATTTCGTATCTTGCGTCCACGTTTTCAAAGACTTGATGAAGCGCGACACCGGAAACTAACGATGATGTTTCTCTTTGGACAAGCAGCGGTCTTACTTACCTTCTTCCTCATCGGACATCCCTGGCTTTATCTTCTGCTCTGGATCGCTCCATGGGCATTCATCTACCAGGTACTTAACCGGTTAAGAGCCATTGCGGAACATGGCGGTATGACGAGATCTAAGGACCGTCGATGCACCACCCATCAAGTACGCCAGTCGCTACTAACCAGAGCTCTGATTACTCCTGTAGGTGTCGGATACCATCTCGCTCATCATGTTGACATGACTGTTCCGTGGAGAAACCTTCATCGTCTTCATGAGGCTTTAATTGAAGACGGCTATCTCACAGAATCTTTTATTTGGCCAAATTATCGGACACTTTGGAAAGCGATGTTAAAAAATTAGGTGAGCGATCAAGCTCAAACCATTTGCCGTAAAACTTCAGTCAATGCGTTCGCTAAAAGTTTCAAATCTTCGTCGCTGGTGTTTCCTTCAGCCAATAACTCAACTAGCTCGTTTGTTTTTTCCCCAAGCAAATTCCAGGTAACAGGATTGAAACCAAAGGGAGGGCGATGACTGACCAGTAACGGCGCATGGACGAGGATCTCTTCTACTCCTCGATTATCGCGAGGGTCTTTCCGAAGACGGTCACAAGCCACAAACACATTCGAAAGCAAAGAATTAGCGTCAAGTCCTTCAAGTTCAGGGCGATCATCATTAGCTCCTTGGAACGCATCTAACGCTGCTTCTACCGCGTCTTCGTCTTCCACCAGCACCAATAAATCTCCAGCTTCGTCAAATTCGTGTGGAATACCTAGCCGTGCAAGCAACTCGCTAAACGCTGTTTGTTCATCTGCTGCCCATCCTTCAACTTCGTAAGCGATTTTTTCTGCTTCAGGGTCTAAAACAGGACCGCCTGTTTCATCTGTCGCTTCAACAATTTCATCAACACTCTCTTCATCAGCTGCCCGAATAACAAGCGTGGCTCCTAACCACGAGTGCGCAATATTTTGACCAGTGAGCTCTTGATCCAAAGCTCTTCTGCTCTCTCCCGCCCATTCATGAAGTTCATAAACGATTTGTTCTTCATCAGAGCCCCCAACATCATCTAACTCTGTGGGGGCTTCAGCAACCAGTTCTACGCCGCACTCCACGCATTCAACTACGTCTTCTGCGTATTCGGTTTGACATTGAAAGCACCAACTCATTGTGTCATCTTTGCATGATGGTCTCTTAACCCCAACTCCAAAGGCAGGTTCTTTAGTGAAAATATTTTCTATCACTACCTCTAAGTTCAAAGCCATAGTGTGTAACACCGTTTGGTTTCCACTAAGTTCAACGGTATGAATTCTCTTAATGACACCTCTGAACGCAACCTCGCTCTTGAATTAGTAAGAGTGACCGAAGCCGCGGCGTTAGCTGCATCTCGGTGGATGGGAAGAGGCGACAAAAACGGTGCAGATGGAGCAGCTGTCGACGCAATGCGAGAAGTTCTCAACCATGTTCAAATGGATGGATTAGTGATCATCGGCGAAGGCGAAAAAGACGAAGCACCAATGCTTTTCAACGGAGAAACGGTAGGCGACGGTTCTCAACCTCAAACCGATATCGCTGTCGACCCAATCGATGGAACCACCCTCACCTCACTCGGTCGAGGTAACGCCCTAGCAGTCATTTCTGTCTCTCCGAGAGGAACAATGTTTGACCCTGGACCATGCGTTTATATGGAAAAAATTGCTGCCGGACCTGACTGTCATGACGCTATAGATATCACCCGTTCACCTACAGAAAATCTTGAAGCAATCGCCGCCGCCAAGGGGGAATCTGTACGCGATATCACTGCAGTTATTCTTGACCGTGACCGTCACCACGATTTAATCAACGAAGTTCGTGCCGCCGGTGCACGTATTCGCTTGATCCCTGACGGAGATGTTGCCGGAGCCATATCAACTGCATGGCCAGATTCAGGAGCAGATGTTTTATTTGGAATTGGGGGAACCCCTGAAGGAGTGATTTCTGCAGCAGCTTTGAAATGTATGGGTGGGGTTATGCAAGGACGACTTTGGCCCCGCAACGAAAGCGAACGACAAGAAACAATTGAAAAAGGCTACGACTTGGATGCTGTTCTTACTATTGAAGATCTAGTTTCTGGCGACAGTTGCTTTTTCGCAGCCACTGGAATCACTGATGGAGAGCTCCTCAAAGGCGTTCATTACTCTGGAGGCAAAGTCCATACCCAGTCGCTTGTTATGCGTTCAAAATCAGGGACGGTAAGACAAATTGATGCAAGTCACATTATTGACAAATTGGAATCAAGCAGTTCTTGATCGAATTAGAAAAGATTTAGATTCCGGCAACCTGTAAACGTAGTTCTGCTCGTGCGAGCGCATCAGTTGCTTCAATGTCTTCATCGTTTTGCGACAGTTTTTGTTCAGCACTATTTTTTGCTTGCTGAGCACGCTCTACATCTATTTCACTTGACTTCTCTGAAACATCGGATAGAACACTGATTTTGGTTCCTGCGACTTGAACAAAACCCCGGTGAACCGCGAAAACATCCCGATCCCCGTCTGGTCTTATAACTTCAACTGACCAAACAGCAAGAACTCCGATAAATGGTACGTGACCTGGCTGGAAGGCGATGTCTCCACCTTCCAACGTTCTCGCAATAACCATCTCCGCTTCCCCGCTATAAGTAATAGCTTCTGGGGAAACCAGTTCTACTTGAAAAGTCATGAATTAGCCTTCGAGTTCTGCTGCCTTGCGTCGGGCGTCATCAGCTCCACCAACATTCAAGAATGCTTGTTCTGGTAGATCATCTAACTCACCTTCAACAATGGCGGCGAAAGAATCAACTGTTTCTTCAACAGGAACAGTGACTCCAGGAAGTCCGGTAAATATTTCTGCTACGTTCATTGGTTGTGAAAGGAAACGTTGCACTTTTCTTGCCCGTGACACTGTCACTTTGTCTTCTTCAGACAATTCATCTAAACCAAGAATTGCGATGATGTCTTGCAATTCTTTATAGCGCTGCAGGATTTCTTGTACCCGTCGTGCTGTTTCATAGTGTCGATCTCCTACAACCTCTGGGGTGAGGATGGTGGAGGTTGAAGCCAGTGGATCAACTGCAGGGTAGATACCCAAAGCAGCAATGTCACGGCTCAACTCTGTTGTTCCATCAAAGTGAGTGAACGAGGTGAACGGCGCCGGGTCGGTGTAATCATCTGCAGGAACATAAACGGCTTGCAGAGAAGTAATGGAACGGCCACGTGTTGTCGTGATTCGTTCTTGGAGCTGACCCATCTCATCCGCAAGGGTGGGCTGATAACCCACAGCAGAGGGCATACGTCCCAGCAGGGTTGAAACTTCTGATCCGGCTTGAACGAAACGGAAAATATTATCAATGAACAACAAGACGTCTTGGCCTTGTTCGTCACGGAAGTATTCCGCCATCGTTAAAGCAGAAAGAGCTACTCGTAGTCGAACTCCTGGCGGTTCATCCATTTGTCCAAAAACTAGTGCCGCTTTTTCAAGCACTCCTGATTCTTCCATTTCAAGAAGAAGATCTGTTCCTTCTCTTGTGCGTTCTCCTACACCGGCGAACACTGAAACACCGCCGTGGTTTGAGGCCACACGGTTGATCATCTCAGTGATAAGTACGGTTTTGCCCACTCCGGCACCACCGAACAATCCAATTTTTCCACCCTGAAGGTATGGGGTGAGAAGGTCAATAACTTTAACTCCGGTTTCGAACATCTGAGCTTGTGGTTCAAGTGAATCAAAGGATGGTGCGCTTCTATGTATTTCCCAGCGTTCCGCTCCGCTAGCCGCATTTTCATCGTCTAATCCTTGACCGGTCACACTAAATACGTGTCCGAGTGTCTCGTCTCCGACTGGCACGGTAATTCCTTTACCAGTGTTTCGTACTTGAGTACCTCTGGTTAATCCATCGGTAGGTTTCATGGCGATAGCCCTGATTCGGTTATCACCGATCTGTTGGGCTACTTCTGCCACGATCGTGGTTGTCACTCCGTCAAGTTCTACATCGAACTCAACAGCTGTGTTGATCTCTGGTAGTTCCCCTGGAGGAAATTCAGCGTCAATTACCGGTCCGGCAATACCGACGATGCTTCCGGGTTGAAGTTCTGTAACTGTCATAGTTGCTCCTGGTTTTCTCGCTCTGTTTTAGTTCTCTGCCCCGGCTGGGACTAGGTCTTCTGGTTGGTCGTCATCACCTAATGCTTCAGCACCACCGATGATTTCCATTATTTCGGTTGTGATGGCGTCTTGGCGTGCTCTATTCATTTCCCGATCTAGTTTCACGATCAAGTCTTCAGCATTATCGGTTGCTGACTTCATTGCTCGTTGACGATTTGCGTGTTCTGAGGCTGCTGATTCAAGTAGTGCCCCAAATAAGCGGGCTTCTACGTAGCGGGGAAGTAATGATTCAAGTACCGCTTCAGGTGATGGTTCAAACTCAAATGAGTCTGTATTCTTTGAATCTCCGCTTCCTTCGGTAGCGATTGTTTCTGTGCTTTCTAGGGGAAGGAAACGTCGAGTAGCTACTTTTTGACTACCGATGCTTAAAAATTCGGTGTAGACCAGTTCAACACGGTCAATGTGATTGTCAGTAAAGAGGGTTGCGACTGTTTCTGCGATTCTGCGAGCGTCTTCGTACGTAGGGTTGTCGCTTATACCTTCGGTGAAAGACTCCACGGTGTAATTACGGAAAGCAAAATAGTCTCGTGCTTTCTTCCCAATTACGATAAGTGAGTAATCTGCACCTTCCGAACGAGCATTTTGTACTTGACGTTCTGCTGCACGAATAACTGACGAGTTGTAAGGGCCTGCGAGTCCTCGATCTGAAGAGATAACGATAACCCCAACTCTTTCTACGTTTTCTGCTTGGCGAAGCAAGGGGTGGTCTATTTCTGCTCCTCCAGCAGCAAGATTTTCAATCACCGTGGTGATTTGTTCAGCATAAGGTCGAGCTTCACGTGCTCGTTGCTGTGCTTTAACTACTCGAGTTGCAGCTATCAGTTCCATTGCTCGTGTAATTTTTTTCGTGTTCTGAACGCTGTCAATTCTTCTTCTTAATTCGCGTTCTTTACCGCCGGCCATGTTTCACCTCCGGTGGTAAAACACGCGCGTACTCAGCCTGAGAAAAATCAAAAGACTGAATAGGCGAAAAAGTTTTCATTGGTTCACTTGTCTTCTGCAGATATGTCTTCTTCAGGCAGAGTGGTTTCTGCGTCAATGATTGCTGACTGAGTTTCAGTGGACTCCGAATCTGGAGCGTCTCCAGCACTTTGAGAACCAGTGAATTGTGCAGTGAATTCAGAAATAGCGGCATCGAAGGCTTCTTCGTCGTCGATCTTGCCGGATTCTTTCACTGCAGCAAGCTTTGCAGCTTCTCGTGTACGGAACCAATCAAGTAATTCAGACTCGAAACGTTGCACGTCTTCTACCGCGACACCATCTAAGTGCCCGCGTGTTCCAGCCCAGATGGAAATAACCTGCTCTTCTACAAGAAGCGGCGAGTTAAGACCTTGCTTGAGTAATTCAACGAGTCGATATCCGCGATCTAATTGTGCTTGAGAAACTGCATCAAGATCTGATCCGAAAGCAGCAAACGATTCCAATTCGCGGAATTGCTGAAGATCTGATTTGAGCGTACCCACAGCTGACTTCATCGCTTTCACTTGAGCAGCTGAACCCACACGAGATACTGAAATACCAACATCTACTGCAGGTCGAACACCTGATTTGAACAGGTCGTCTTGGAGGAAAATCTGTCCGTCAGTGATGGAAATCACGTTAGTTGGAATGAACGCAGACACATCTCCGGCTTTTGTTTCAATAATTGGCAAAGCGGTTAATGACCCTGCTCCAAGATCATCGCTTAATTTAGCGGCACGTTCCAAGAGGCGACTATGAAGGTAGAACACGTCTCCTGGGTAAGCCTCACGACCGGGTGGACGGCGCAACAGTAAGGACATCTGACGATACGCCTCCGCTTGTTTGGAGAGGTCGTCATATACAGCCAACGAGTGTTCTCCGTTGTCCATCCAGTGCTGGCCCATGGCGCATCCGGCGTATGGGGCAAGGTATTTGAATGGAGCTGGATCAGAAGCAGGAGCTACAACCACCACGGTGTATTCCATGGCCCCATGAGATTCAAGCACAGCAACGTTTTGGGCAACTGTGGAAGCTTTTTGACCAATAGCGACATAAACACACTTCACGCCTTGTCCGGCTTGATTGATAATGGTGTCAATCGCAATAGTGGTTTTTCCTGTTTTGCGGTCACCGATAATAAGTTCTCGTTGTCCGCGTCCAATTGGAATCAGTGAATCGATGGCTTTGATGCCAGTCTGCATAGGTTCATGCACGGGTTTACGCCCCATAATTCCTGGTGCTTGGACCTCCATGCGTCGTTGTACCGTGTTTGTTAACGGTCCCTTACCATCAATTGGTTCGCCTAATGGGTTAACGACACGTCCTAAAAGGCCGTCACCTACGGGAAGAGACAAGATATCGCCGGTTGCGCTAACCGTTTGACCTTCTTCAATGTCATCAACTTCTCCAAGGACTACAGCACCTATGGAACCTTCATCTAAGTTCAACGCCAGCCCGAAACTTCCATTTTCAAATTGAAGAAGTTCATTTACCGCTGCGCCAGGAAGACCTGACACTCGAGCAATACCATCACCAACTTCAAGCACCCTCCCTACCTGAGATTGCTCAAGGCTAGGTTGGAAACCGTCAAGGTTCTTCTGTATTGCTGCAGCTATGTCTGCCGTATTGATAGTCAATTCAGCCATATTTTCTTTTCTCTCTGTTTCTCACTAGTTCTCTTATTAACGAAAGCTCTCTCTGAGCTGATTTAAGCGGCGTCGAACGCTGCCATCAATGATGTCGTCACCTATTTCAGTAATCGCTCCACCTAGTACTGATGGGTCAATAACTACTTTGACTTCAACGTCTTTACCGGTAGATGTTTTAATCGCCTCAGTAAGCCGTTGGCGTTGTTCGCTAGTTAAATCAATAGCGGAACGCACTGTTGCTACAGCTTTGTTTCGCGATCCAGCACTACGGTCAACGAAAGCATCAACAATTGATGGAAGATCGTTAGCCCTCCCAGCACTAACCACCATTGAAATCAATGACGCGGTTGTTGCCGAAGCTTTTCCATCTAACAGGTCTTCAATTAGTTGAAGGCGTCTAGCTACAGGAACACTTGCGTCAGCAAGTGTTGACCGAAGTTCTTCGTTTGCTTGAAAAGTTTGAGCAAATCCAAACAATTCATCTTCGACCGCAGAAAGATTTCCTTCTGCCTCCGCAACACTAAATAACGCGTCTGCGTATCCAACTGTTGGTGAATCAGCCATTGCTGCCGGTCACCTCATCAATGTAGGCATCAATCAGACGTGCTTGAGCATCTGCATCAAGACTGGATTGAACAACTCTTTCAGCGGCCCCTAAAGCTATGCCAGAAACTTCTGCTCGGAGATCTGCGATAGCTTGAGCTTTTTGCGCTTCAACATCTGCTGCTGCTTTTTCTCTCATCTCGGCAATTGATGCCTCAGCTTGAACTGAAAGGTCTGTTCGCAGTTGATCTGCCGTAACCCGTGCTTCTTCTATGATTCGAGCTGATTCTGTTTTAGCATCAGCTAATTGAGCTTCATAGTCTGACTGAACTGCTTGAGCATCAGTCTTAGCTTGTTCCGCTGCGTCCAAATCAGCACGTATCTTTTCTGAACGAGCATCCATGGCCCCTTTAACAGCAGGGAAGCCTTTCTTTACCATGATTACTAATAGAATCAGGAAGGCTGCGCCACCCCAAATAATCTCAGTTAGCTCAGGAAGTATGGGACTTGGGGCTTCTAAACATGCTTCAAGTTCATCTTGAACTGCTTCGTCATGTGCCACATGATGTATGTCCTCAGAAGTCACATGGTCACTTTCACCTTGATGGTGATGAAGCGATTCCTCAAACTTTTCTGCGACACAACTACCCACGCTTTCACCTGATGCGCTAGCTGGGCCAGCAAAGGCCACAATGCTCATCAGCGAAACAAGCGAGGCCACCATAAGGCGGGTCCATCGTTTACTCATTTGTTTAACTCTTTCTCGTCGTCGGCGTTGTCTTAAGGCAGCAAAAGGATAAAGACCACGAAACCGATAAGGGCAAGTGCCTCGGTAAAGGCAATACCCAGGAACATCGTTGTCCTAACCATGCCAGCTGACTCTGGCTGACGTGCCATTGATGAAATCGCGTTACCTACAACGGTTCCAATACCAATACCGGGACCAATAGCGGCAAGGCCGTAGCCTAAACCTGCACCAATGGCCTTAAGGCCTTCGAGCATTTCACCAGTTGCAGTTTCTGCAAGAACGTTCAACACTTGGATTCTCCTGTTTTTTATGTCTCTTCCGGAATTTCCGAAAGAATTTTTTTCTGTTTAAAGATCTATTATTTTTTTTACCCTTAATGGGCAGGGTGTAACGAACCACCGATATAAACGGCGGTCAGTATTGTGAAGATAAAGGCCTGTAGGACCGATACCAAAATTTCAAAGCCGGTCATAAGAATTAACATCGCGAACGGTGCTACTGCTCCCACATAAGTAGCATCCCAAAGTGCAGCAGTGAGTATGGCGAACGTAACAAGCAGCAAGTGTCCCGCCACCATGTTCGCCCAGAGTCGAATAGCTAGAGAGAAGGGCCGTACGACAAATGTTGAGACAAGTTCAATCGGAGTAACGATCAGATAAAGAGCTTTAGGTACTCCAGGAGGGAAAAGAGAGTTTTTAAAGTATCCCACGAGCCCTTGAGAGCGAATCCCAACAAAGTTGTAAATAAGCCATACAACAAGAGCCAACGTGATCGGCACCGCCATACGACTATTTGCAGGGAATTGGATTCCAGGTATGACTTCGAAAATATTTGAGAACAAAATGAAAAAGAACATCGTGGTCAAGAAAGGCATGTACTTTTTGCCTTCTGGCCCAATAGTTTCCATCACGACTGATTCTTCAATGAAGTTGACACCAGCTTCGGCTACATGTTGAACACCAACTGGGACTAATGATGTTTTCTTCCTTCCAGCAGAAAGGAAAATTGCTGCCGTGATAACAACAGCAGCCATATAAATGAGAGATGTTTTGTTGACCGCGTACCACGTGCCGTTAAACAGTATGTCCGGCCATTCAAATAAGTGGGTTATAGGTGGGAAATCAAGTGCGAGTACGTTCACCTTAGATTGCTACTCCTGAAAGTTGTCTGTTGATGGTTTAGCTGGCATTACCCCGGGGAAAGCAAGCGATAGTGAAACATGCTTAGTTTCCCAAATAAGTAATCCCAAGTGGGTTATTAAAAGAGTTATTGCAAAAGGCACAGTAGCGAACCAATCAGCGTTTCGTACAATCAGGACCGCTACTGCCATTAATCCAAGCCGAATGAGGTAGCCGAATAGAACAGCTCCGTAAAGAGTGTTTAAAGAAATTGCGATTGCCCGTGAAATAATTTTTGCTCCGAGGAAGAAATTAAAAGCAACCAGCGCTAATGCTAATCCGGAAGAAATTAGTCCACCTACTCCATCTATAGCCACCCCGATGAGAAGGAAGATAGGTGAAATGAACAAGGCGCGACGAGCGAGATCGCGCGCTATTGAAACTTCGGGAGCATCAAGAGAAGTGGAAGCAGCGCTCATACTAATGGCCCATTCGATTTCCAGATTTCCCGTCGTTCTGCGTTCTGTTGTTCAAGGGTCTGGGAGTATTCTCGGTACATTTTCCAAGTGGCGTAGCCGATGGTAAGCAAGACAAGAATTATTGTAAAAAGAGGCGAAGTCCCAAGTTGGCGATCAATAGCCCAACCGATTACTCCAAAGATTGCTGGAGTCACTGTGAGTTCAAAGGCTGCTGCAAAAGCATCGCCAAAGCCCTGCTTTAACTCGCGCGTACCAGCTTGTTTCATAAAGAATTCCTCTTAACTAAAAGCACCTGAAGAAATAAACTTCAGGTGCTTGTGAATCTATTCTCAAATGAGGTGAGCGGCAACCTGATTTGTTGTCTTGATTTTATTTTTTTAAGATTTTTTAAACTTTTACTTCTTTGTCAGATCTGAATCTTGGATGTAGCACGGTAAAGAGAATAAGACAAACAGCAGCTATGCCCGCCGGCACGATCGCATCTCCTTTTCCGGTGTACGTCGGCCATAGGACAAAGCCTGAAAGTAAAGCTGTCCATGCCCATAAAATAAGTACCGCTCTGCGGTGTCCGTGACCCAGCCCGAGTAGTCGATGGTGTAAATGGTTTTTGTCTGCTTGAGTGATTCGAATACCTCGGGTAGCTACTCGTCGGATGATCGCAAATGTCATATCAAATAACGGCACACCTAGAACGATTAGTGGTATGAAGATTGGTGCAAAAAAGAAAAAAGACTGGCCACTGAAAGGTAAGTCGGTTCGACCACCCACTGAAACTGTTGATGCTGCTAATAGTAAGCCGAGAAGTAGCGCCCCACCATCGCCCATGAATATCCGTGCAGGGTGAACATTATGAGGTAAAAAACCAGCGCATATTGCAACTATCAAGATTGCGATAAGCGCACCAGGATTGCCAGAAAATAACACACCGGAGTCTCCAAGACGTATTGCATAAAGAAAAAAAGTCATCGCAGCAATACCTACAATTCCTGCTGCTAAACCATCAAGGCCGTCAATGAGGTTGACTGCGTTAACTATTAGAAAGACCCACACAACTGTAAGCAGTGCAGAAAGATCGGGTGAAAGAATGATGAGGTCCAGAAAAGGGATACGCAGAACAAGAAGTGAGATTCCCGTTAAAGATAAGACACTGCCCGCTACGACCATCCCGGCTACTTTCGCTGGAGCGGAAATTGGACGAATATCGTCAACCACTCCTACTATGCATATGAAAATTGATGCAATCATTAGCCCAACTATTTCAGTTGGTGCGGCAAAAACTGAAGAGAAGTCTCCTATCCCCCACGCAGTAAGTACCCCTGCTAATAAACCACAAAGCATTGCAACCCCACCAAGAGATGGGGTGGGTTCCAAATGGACGTTTCTTTCATCGGGTTCTACGAGGAACCCGGCTTTAACAGAAATTCGATGAATGAGCGGGGTAGTTAGAGTGGTAACTAACGCAGCCACTACTCCTACCGTGGCGTAAGCTGCTACCCCCGGCACTTATTTCTCCTGTCTAACTACCATAAGCAGGGAATCGGCTACACAGTTCAGCGACTTCTTCTCTAACTGCATTTATTTGTTGTTCGTCTTCTCGGTTCCTTAAAGTGCGAGCTATCAATTCGGCAATTTGAACCATTTCTGGTTCTTTCATCCCTTGGGTGGTCGTGGATGGAGTACCTATCCGCATTCCGCTTGTGACGAATGGAGAACGCGGATCGTCTGGAACAGTGTTTTTATTCAAAGTAATTCCTGCCCGGTCTAAAACATCCTGCGCTACTGCTCCAGTTAATTCTGAATCAAAAGTACGTAGGTCCACAACCATCAAATGATTGTCGGTTCCGCCGGAAACTAAACGAAATCCATGATTTCCTAATGACTCGGCAAGGGCGGCAGCATTGTTCACTATTTGCTGTGCGTAAATCGGAAAGGAAGGATCGGCTGCTTCTTTGAATGCCACTGCTTTAGCAGCAATATGGTGTTCTAATGGCCCACCCTGAATCCCTGGGAAAATGCCTTTATCAATTTTTTTGGCAAAATTTTCACGTGTGAGGATGCAGCCCCCTCTTGGTCCGCGAAGTGTCTTGTGTGTTGTAAAGGTGACCACATCTGAATAAGGAACTGGATTGGGGTGAACACCCCCAGCGATAAGACCTGCAATGTGGGCTGCATCAAACATTAGTAAAGCTCCAACTTCGTCAGCGATCTCACGCAATGGCGCGGGCTCTATAACGCGAGGGTAGGCAGTAGCTCCAGAAACTATAAGTTTCGGTTTATGTTCAGAAGCAAGTGCTCGTAGTTCTTCAAAATCAAGGCGTTCATCACTTTTAGTAAGACCGTATGAAACAAAGTTGTAGAGAATCCCGCTGAAATTCACTGGGGAGCCATGTGTGAGGTGGCCACCATGGTCAAGACTTAATCCAAGTACTGTGTCTCCTGGTTCGAGTAAGGCTTGGAACACAGCCATATTCGCATTGGCCCCTGAATGAGGTTGCACATTTGCATGTTCTGCGCCAAAAAGTGATTTAACCCTTTCACGTGCTAGGTCTTCTACTTCGTCAACAACTGCGTTTCCACCGTAATAACGTTTACCCGGGTACCCCTCGGCATATTTATTAGTAAGTACAGATCCTGAAGCTTCCAGTACGGCAGGTGAAGCAAAATTTTCTGAGGCAATTAGTTGCAACGTGGAATTTTGGCGTTCAAGTTCTTGATCGACATATCCGAAAAGTTCTTCATCTCGATTTGTTGGCCAAGGCATTTTTGCTTTCCTTACTATTTATGTTTGCTGCTTAATCAGTTACTACGAATATAACGAAGCAATTGAGAGGTACCAGAAAACTAACCTAGGTATTTATTATGACACTAGTCATGGTTCTGTTTTTTTTAAATAGTTGACCAATATTTGCATAGCTGGATCAAGCGGCGCTGATGAACGACGAATCAAAACCAACCTTCGTTTCGTTAAGGGTTTCTTTTTAATTGGGATAAGTGGATCGATACCGGTATTTGCTTGTGCTGGTGGTAGAACTGTCCAACCTAAACCGAGACGCACCATTTCTGCTAAAACTTCTGGCTGGTTTGACTCTGCGGTTACTTCATAAGAAACGCCGAGGGCAGCAAGAGCTGAGGCGATGATTCTCCGTGTATGAGAACCTTGAGGAAATGAAACCCATGGTCCCCAATTCTGATTTGACTTAGTTGCGTTTTCTTTTGGGGCGTAAATCAATAACGGTTCTTCTAGAAAGACTTCGCTTATCAAGTCCTCAGAAACTACTTCTGGTTCAACGCAGGCAACGAGGTCTAGCGAGCCTTCTAGCAGCGCTTCAAGTAATGCCCCCGATGGGGCGACAGTTAGACGTAGGTCAACATGTGGGAAACTTTCATGGAATTCTCGAATTTCGCTTGCTCGGTGGTGAACTGCGATGGCGTCTATAGCACCGAAACGGATTTGGCCTGAGGTGCCTTCTCGCTGCGCCTGTGCCCAATACGTGAGATCTTTTGTCTCTGCTACAACCCGGCGAGCGTATTCAAGGACTTCTTTCGCTTGAGGTCGAAGAACTGTAGACCTGCCTTTTCTTTCAAATAGCGTTAGGCCTACTCGTCGTTCAAGTTCGGCGAGGCCTTGGGTTAGAGCCGAGGGAGTTACTCCTAACTGTTGAGCAGCAGCAGCCCTGGTTTTATTATTAGCTGCTGCGAGCAGGTACTCGAGTTGTTGAACGCTGAGATTCGGTAGGAGCATTTCCTTTTTATCTGACATGTGGATCTCCTTTCCTTATATTTAGTATTTCTTAATAATAAACATATTAGTTAAAAATATCTTATGATTGCGAATATGAATAACCCAGTAAACATTGAACCCGCATCAGGAAAACTTGGAATACTCACCCCCGGAATTGGAGCTGTATCTTCAACTTTCATCGCCGGAGTGATCGCCGCACGAAAAGGCCTCGCCGCACCCATCGGATCTGTAAGCCAAATGGCACACATTCGTTTAGGAGCAAAAGAAGAAGACCGAAATCCCCTAATCAAAGAATTTGTTCCACTTGCAGAACTTGATGATCTTGTATTTGGTGGCTGGGACCCAATTTCACCTAATGCATTAGAAGCCGCCAGAACTTGTGGCGTTCTTGAAGAGAAAGACCTTGCTCCTCTCTCAGCGGAACTTGAAGGAATCGTTCCGATGGATGCCGTCTTTGACAACAGATGGGTCAAAAAATTAGACGGCGTACGAATCAAAAACATCTCTTCTAAATGGGAACAAGCAGAAGCTCTTATAGCCGACATTGAGAACTTTAGGTCTGAAAATGATTGCGACCGCCTTGTGATGGTTTGGTGTGGCTCCACTGAAGCATTCCAAGAAGCAGGCGAAGTCCACTCCACCGTCGAATCATTCGAAGCCGGATTGCACGCAAATGACGAAAATATTTCACCAAGCCAAATTTACGCATACGCAGCCTTAATGAGTGACGTGCCATTTGCTAACGGAGCACCAAACCTTTCCGTTGATCTTCCCTGCATGATCGAGTTAGCGAAAACACGAGGAGTACCTATCGCCGGAAAAGATTTCAAAACTGGACAAACCCTGATGAAAACTTTGCTGGCTCCAGGCCTAAAAGCACGCATGCTGGGGTTAAACGGCTGGTACTCAACCAATATCTTAGGAAACCGTGACGGTGAAGTTCTTGACGACCCAGAAAACTTTAAAACCAAAGAAGTTTCAAAACTTGGGGTGCTTGATGCAATCCTTCAACCCGAGTCTTACCCCGACCTTTACAGCGATATCCACCACGTTGTGCGGATCAACTATTACCCACCAAGAGGAGACAACAAAGAAGGCTGGGACAATATCGACATCTTTGGATGGCTTGGATACCCAATGCAAATTAAAGTCGATTTTCTTTGCCGAGACTCAATCCTCGCTGCTCCAATCGTTTTAGATTTAGCCCTCTTTATGGATTTGGCAGCTCGCGCCGGACAATCTGGAGTACAAGAATGGCTTTCCTTCTACTTGAAGGCCCCTCAATCAACTACAGAGTCTGGTCCCGAACATGACCTCTTTATTCAACAAACAAAATTGAAAAACACGTTGAGAGAGTGGATGGGAGAACAGCCAGTCACTCACTCAGAAGCTGGTTAGTGACTTAAAGTTCAGATACGCGTTTCGCGCCCTTCCCAATATTCATCTTTAAGAAGACGTTTATAAAGTTTTCCAGTTGGATGACGCGGGAGTTCTTCCCGAAAATCAACGCTTCGTGGACATTTTACATCTGCGAGTTGAGCACGGCAAAATGCTATAAGTTCTTTTTCTAGTTCAGGTCCAGCGGTAGCCATATCTTCAGGTTGAACAATCGCTTTTACCTCTTCGCCGAAGTCATCATTAGGAACACCAATAACTGCTACGTCAAAGACCGCAGGATGCATAGTCAAAATATTCTCTGCTTCTTGGGGGTAAATATTTACTCCTCCTGAAATAATCATGTAGGCCTTGCGATCAGTGAGGTACAGATAACCTTCTTCATCTAAGCGCCCTACATCACCAAGAGTGCTTAGATCAGCGCCAATTTTTGCTCCAGCTGTCTTTTCTGGATCATTATGATATTCAAATCCGGCAGTGCCTCGAAAATACACTCCGCCTTCTTCGCCAGCAGCCACTTCTTCGCCTTCGTCGTTAACAATGACTAACTCGCCAACAAGTGATCTTCCTACCGATCCGGGGTGCTCTAACCAATCTTCCGAACCGATGTAGGTGAAACCATTTCCTTCTGTTCCTGCGTAATACTCATGAATTACTGGACCCCACCAGTCAATCATTTTTCGTTTTACTTCCACTGGACATGGAGCTGCTGCGTGGATAGCGGACAACAACGAAGAGACGTCATATTTGGCTCTTGTTTCTTCCGGCAACTTGAGCATCCGCACGAACATTGTTGGAACCCACTGACTCCCAGTGGCTTTATGTTCCTCAATCGCAGCAAGTGACTCCTCTGGATCAAATTTTTCCATAACAACCACCGTGCTGCCTAGCCTTTGATATGCCAAGCAAAATCGAAGTGGTGCCGCATGATAAAGGGGGGCAGGTGAGAGATACACGCCGCCTGGTTCACCTTTAAATAAAAGTTTCACCATCGCAGCTATGGTGTCGCCCATGCCAAGAAGCGCTCCGGTAGGAGCTCGCTTGACTCCTTTGGGGCGACCTGTAGTACCAGACGAATAAAGCATGTCTTGACCTTCAACGGCATCTTCTGGAACTTCAGCTCCTTGAGTTGCGACTGCGTCTTCAAATGGGGCATGCCCTGGCAATTCTCCTCCTATGGAGAAGCGGGCTTCTACGTTAGGAGTTTCAGAAATAATTTCTGCAGCAGCTTCAGCCTTATAAGGCGAAGTTATAAACACTCGAGCTCCACAGTCATTCACTATGTAAGCAACTTCATCTGTGGTTAGTCGTGAAGAGATAGCGGTATAGGTCAAACCGGCGTATATCGCTCCCCAAGCCAGTGGCAAAAACTCAATTCGGTTCTCGAGGCAAAACGCTACGTGATCTTCAGGGGCCAGACCCAAACTGCGAAAAAGACTAGCTATACGAGCGGCCTCATCATGCAACTCTTGAAAAGTCATTGACTTGTCTGAACCATGCACCACTATCGCTAAGCGATCAGGTTCCTGATCAGCCCAGAATCCTGGGTATTCTCGGTCTGGTAAAATTGTTTCGTCGTTCACAAATTAAAAACTAGTCTCTCTCTATATGAATTCGTCTACTCGGGCACGATTTAGGAGTAGAGGGACTAGCGGCAGAAAGCACTAACGTCCTTTGTTATGAAAAGTGTTTTATTCGCTCCTGGAAATCAACCGTCTGTAATTGAGAAGTTACCGCGAACCAATCCAGTTGCTGCCGTCATAGATTTAGAGGACTCTACGCCTCCTTCTCATAAGGCTGATTCCCGTCAACTAGCTTTAGAGGCAACAGAAACCATCTCAGCTTTGTGTCCTTTATTGATAAGAATCAATGGGCTGGATACCGAATGGTTCGAGGGCGACATAAACGAGGCTTTATCACCCGCTCTTCTCGGAGTGCTGATTCCTAAGCTCGCTTTCTTTGAAGACGTTGAAAAAGTAGTTAAAGCTTTAGACAAGGCTGGATTAGAAGACCTTCCTATCATGGCGGGAGTTGAAACTGTCCAAGGCGTCATTAACGCCGTTGAGGTAACTAAACATCCACGGGTTAAATGGTGCTATTTCGGGGCAGAGGACTATGTGGCGGACTTAGGCGGAGTAAGAAGTCCAGGAAATCTTGAGGTATTAGTAGCGCGAAGTCAAGTAGCACAAGGGGCCAGACTAAGCGGAATAAGTGCTCTAGACATGGTAGTGACAGACTTTCAAGACGCAGAACGTTTTAAAAGAGAAGCACTTGAAGCTCGTTCAATGGGGTATTCCGGAAAGCTGTGCATACACCCAAGTCAAGTGGGATTAGCAAATGAACTCTTCCAACCCTCTGAAAAGGAAATCGAATGGGCCAGTCAAATTGTTTCTGCTTACTCACAAGCGCTTTCCGAGGGTAAAGCTGCAATACAAGTTGATGGAGAGATGGTTGACGAACCAGTATTTCGTCGAGCTAAAGCTTTGCTTGAATAACTAATACTGGCAAAGATTTTGAAGAATCAGTACTTAAAGGGTGTAACTCTCAATTTCACAAGCGATCATTGAAGGATGGTCAAAATTGACGAAGATACCCACAAAGCCCTTTTGCTCTTTAATAGAAGAGCAGAAGCTGCTGAAGTAGCGGCTTCTGAAGGTAAACGTCTCACAAAAGCTGTTAAAGCGAAAGACGATGCAGCCCGCGCCCTTAAGAAAGTACAGGATTCCGGCGCTGACCAAGAGGCTATAAACGAAGCTGAAGCTGCTTACCGGTCAGCCCTCAAGTCATGGCAAGACATGCGTGACGGCGTTGAGCCAGAAGAAACAGAAGAAGCAGAGCTGGCTGAAGAAGAAACAGAAGCTGCAGAAGCAGAACCGGATGAAGAAACAGAAGAAGCAGAACTGGCTGAAGAAGAAACAGAAGCTGCAGAAGCAGAACCGGATGAGCAGAAGAAACAGAAGCTGCAGAAGCAGAACCGGATGAAGAAGTAGAAGAAGAAAGACCAACTGAGAACGAGTGAATTGAAACGATCACACTGTCCGTTTCTGACCTGGCACTAACCTCTATATAAGTATGAATACCGAACCGACTTCTTCCCCTCAGGCTTATCCGGAAGCTGGGAAAGCAAACTTTCCATCTATTGAAGAGAAAATTCTTCAACGATGGTTAGACGATGGCACGTTTGAAAAATCAATAGACCAGCGCCCAGATGACCAAGAGTTCACCTTTAACGATGGTCCTCCTTTTGCCAATGGTCTCCCTCACCATGGTCATTTACTGACTGGGTATGTGAAAGACGTAATACCTAGATATCAAGCCATGAAAGGGAACAAAGTAACCCGCCGATTTGGTTGGGACTGTCATGGACTACCCGCAGAAATGGAAGCTGAAAAAGAACTCCCTGTTTCTGGTCGAGCCAGCATCATTGACTACGGCATCGAAGAATTTAATGAACATTGCCGAACCTCTGTACTCCGATACACCAACGAATGGGAAAAAACCGTTACCAGACAAGCACGATGGGTTGACTTCAACCATGACTATAAAACCATGGATCGAGACTATATGGAATCGGTTATGTGGGCGTTCAAAGAACTTTGGAATAAAGGATTGGTTTATGAAGCCTTTCGTGTCATGCCTTATTCCTGGGGAGCAGAAACTCCGTTGTCTAATTTTGAAATCCGTCTTGACGATGCCACACGACCTCGGCAAGATCCCGCGGTAACCGTAACTTTCGACCTCTCTCCTGCTGAAGGAGATCCTGGCCCAATGAGGATACTGGCGTGGACTACTACGCCATGGACCCTCCCCTCGAACTTAGCCTTAGGGGTAGGCCCTGAAGTTACTTATTCGCTAATGCAAGATAGCGATGGAACAGTTTTCATTCTGGGGTCTGAAGCTATTGATAGATACTCAGCTCAACTTGAATCAACTTCAGAAATCGGAACAATAAGTGGCTCTGACTTAGTGGGACGAACCTACACTCCAATTTTTGATTTTTTCGCAGACAGAGAAGATGCATTCAAAGTCCTAGCAGCAGATTTTGTTGATGCCACAGAGGGCACTGGAGTGGTGCACATGGCACCTGGTTTTGGTGAAGAAGATCAGAATTTATGTGAATCAAATGGGATCTTCATAGGAGAAGTGGTTCCTGTAGATGACCAAGGACAATTCACTGACGCAGTCCCTGACTGGCACGGAATAAATGTATTTGAAGCCAACTCAGAAATTATTCGAACTCTCAAAAGTTCTGGGCATCTAATTCGCCATGACACCTACGAACACAACTACCCACATTGCTGGCGAACCGATACTCCAATTATCTACAAAGCGATTTCCTCTTGGTATGTCAAAGTCACTGATTTCAGGGATCAAATGGTAGAAATCAACAAAGACATAAACTGGATTCCTGATCATGTTCGCGATGGAAGATTCGGAACTTGGCTCTCCGGCGCACGCGACTGGTCAATTAGCCGTAACCGGTTCTGGGGCTCCCCTATACCAGTATGGAAAAGCGACAGTCTTGAATACCCCCGTACCGACGTTTACGGCAGTCTTGACGAAATCGAAGCCGATTTTGGCATACGACCCGATGATCTGCATCGCCCTTTCATTGACGAACTGACTCGGCCTAACCCGGATGACCCAACTGGGAAGTCAACTATGCGTCGAGTTCCAGAAGTTCTTGACTGTTGGTTTGAATCAGGTTCAATGCCGTTCGCTCAATTTCATTACCCATTTGAGAATGAAAAATGGTTTGAAGAACATTTCCCAGCAGACTTCATCGTTGAATACATCAATCAGACCCGCGGCTGGTTTTACACCATGCACGTGTTAGCGACCGCACTATTTGACCGACCTGCTTTCTCAAATGTCATCTGCCATGGAATTCTTCTCGCGGAAGACGGAGCCAAACTTTCAAAGAAACTTCGCAATTACACAGAGCCTGAAGAAATCTTTGTTGCGCAAGGAGCAGATGCCCTTCGCTGGTACTTAATGTCTTCAGCGATTGTACGAGGAGGAGATCTACGCATCAGCGATACCGGAATTGACGATGTCGTAAGACAAGTCCTGCTTCCCATCTGGAACGCCTACTCGTTTTTCACTCTTTATGCGAATGCTGATAATTACAAGGCAGCATTCCGCACAGACTCAACTCAACTTCTTGATAGATACCTTCTAGCTAAAACACGGTTACTAATCGAATCAGTAACTGAACGTATGGATTCTTACGATATCTCTGGAGCAACAACAGAAATTCACAATTTCATAGACGCTCTCAACAACTGGTATATCCGTCGTAGCCGGAACCGATTCTGGGCGAAATCCTCGGGCGATAATGAACTCGACAAACGGGATGCCCACGACACCCTCTACACCGTTCTAGTAACACTCTCAAGAGTGTCCGCGCCCTTTCTCCCCATGATCATGGAAGAAATACATACGGGGCTAACAGAAAGCCAAAGCGTTCACTTATGTGATTGGCCTGACCCATCTTCTTTACCCTCTGACCCTGACCTTGTTTCGACTATGGACCTCATCCGGGACGTTGCCTCTACCGCCCTAAGGTTGAGAGAAGAAAGCGGACTACGCGTTCGACTCCCGCTGAATTCTTTGACAGTGGCAGGAACCGACGTTCAAAGAATTCAAGACCTAACTCACTTATTAACAGATGAAGTAAATGTGAAATCCGTGCAACTAACGGATGACATAAGCCAATACGCTTCTTTCATTTTGCAACCAAACGGTGGAGCTTTAGGTCCGCGCCTAGGAGGGAAAGTTCAAGAAGTTTTTGCCGCCGCTCGGTCTGGTGACTTCATACAAAATGATGATGGCACGGTAAGTATTAGTGGAGAAATTTTAGAAAGTGGAGAATTTGAACTAGCCCTAGACTCTCCCGAAGGTACAACAGCAGCAACCCTTAGTGGAGCAAACATAGTTGTTGTACTTGATGCCGAACTCACCCCAGAACTTGAGACTGAAGGATTAGCCCGCGACGTGGTTCGCCAAGTACAACAAGCAAGACGTCAAGCTGATCTAGTCGTTACGGACCGAATCGAACTCTGGTTAGACGGCAATCCCGAACTACTCGAATCTGTAAAAATTCACCAGCCATATGTAGCCAACCAAGTTCTCGCAACCGAAATTTTTTCCGGCCAAGACGGAGACCATGTCACCACAGTTACAGTTGAAGGCCTTTCTTTAACCATTGGCCTTCGCGTGGCCACAAATTAGTACCAACTAAATTCGCGCTCAGAGCGCGACTCGCTCAATCAGATCACGACCTGCTGGCCACTGAGAGTGTGATAGAAAAAAAATTTTACTTTCAAAGCGCAATTCCCTTGACATCGTTGTAATTACATGCGTGAAATTAATAACCGGGCTTAAACGAAGATCAACTTACACAAGTTGTGAAACATGAAGGGTCGGTTTTAACACAACAAGCGGTACCCACGGTTGGAACGCCGCAAAGACGAATAGGAATACATATGGCGCTCATCGAAGAACATCTTGACTCTCCCCAAAACACTGAATCCCCTCAGATGATGGTGCGTAAACGTAACGGAGATCTTGAATCCGTTGACCTAAACAAAATAGTAAGGGCTGTTGAACGTTCAGCCGAAGGACTCTCTGGAGTAGACCCGCTAAGAATTGCTACTAGAACTATCTCTGGACTTCGCGACGGCGCCACCACAGAAGAACTTGATGATCTATCAATACGAACGGCATCTTCTTTCATCGGTGAGGAACCTAATTACTCTCGCTTAGCTGCTCGCTTACTTGCCACCGTCGTAGACAAAGAAGTTAGAAACCAAGACATTCATTCATTCTCTCAATCAATTCAAGTCGGTCTTGATCAAGGACTCATCGGTCAAGACGTCGCAGACTTTGTCGCTTCAAACGCAAGAAAACTAAATGACACAATTGAACATGACAGAGACCAACTTTTTGAATTCTTTGGGTTACGCACTGTCTACGACCGTTATCTTCTTCGGCATCCAGAAAACCGGAAAGTAACTGAAACGCCTCAATACTTTTTTCTACGCGTAGCATGCGGACTCGCTACATCTCAAGAAGAAGCAATTACTTTCTACAAGTTGATCTCCTCACTTCAGTATCTTCCCTCTAGCCCTACTTTGTTCAATTCAGGAACAGCTCATCCTCAAATGTCTTCCTGCTACCTTCTTGATTCTCCTGCAGACAGCCTTGAAGGCATCTACAAGAGATACGCCGATATCGCTCAACTTTCAAAGTTCGCTGGAGGAATAGGTGTAGCTTGGCACAGGATCCGTTCAAAAGACTCGCTAATTCGTGGAACTAACGGACTCTCCAATGGAATAGTTCCATGGCTCAAGACTCTTGACTCCTCCGTAGCTGCAGTAAACCAAGGAGGAAGAAGGAAAGGGGCTGCTTGTGTCTACCTTGAAACCTGGCACGCCGATATCGAAGATTTCTTAGAACTACGCGAGAACACTGGAGATCATCAAAGAAGAACACACCATCTAAATCTCGCTAACTGGGTGCCAGACCTGTTCATGGAGAGAGTTGAGAACGACTGGGTTTGGTCACTCTTTGATCCAAAGAAAGTACCGAATCTAACTGACACTTATGGTGAAGAATTCCGTTCTGCCTACCTCAAAGCAGAAGAAGAAGGACTATACGAACGACAAATACCCGCTAGAGATCTCTATACCCGAATGATGAGAACACTCGCCCAGACTGGTAATGGTTGGATGACTTTCAAAGACGCTTCAAATACGCGATCAAACCAAACCGGAGAACCCGGAAGAGTTATCCATCTCTCTAATCTTTGCACTGAGATTCTCGAAGTCACAGATCAAGAAGAAACAGCCGTATGTAACCTCGGCTCAGTCAATCTCGGATCATTGGTCTCAGATGGAGTCTTCGACTTTGAGCGTCTAGGAGAAGTCGTTCGTACTGCTGTCCCTTTCCTGGATCGTGTAGTTGATATCAACTTCTACCCAACCCCTGAAGCGGGATTCTCCAACTCCGTATGGAGACCTGTTGGAATGGGTCTCATGGGTCTTCAAGATGTCTTTTTCAAACTGGCTCTACCCTTTGACTCTGACGAAGCTCGCGAACTATCCGCAAAAATATCTGAAGAGATCTACTTCAACGCTCTGTTAGCTTCAACTGAGTTAGCTGAAATATCAGGACCACATGAGAACTTTTCCATCACACGTGCAGCTAAAGGTGACCTACAGTTTGACTTATGGGGAGTTACTCCTTCGGATACCGACCGGTGGCAAACCCTACGCGATCGAATCGCAACTCATGGACTAAGAAACTCTCTTATGATCGCCATTGCCCCTACCGCTACGATCGCTACGATCGCAGGATGCTATGAATGCATTGAGCCACAAGTTTCAAACATGTTTAAAAGAGAAACTCTTTCAGGTGAGTTCCTTCAAATAAATCGTTACCTTGTTCGAGACTTACAAGCTCAGGGACTCTGGACTGAAGAAATTATTTCTGCAATAAAAGCTGCTGAGGGCTCTATCCAAGACATTGACGGCATACCTGACAACTTGAAAGATGTCTACCGAACAGCTTGGGAAGTTCCTATGCGATCCTTGATCGACATGGCTGCGGACCGTGGGGCCTATATCGACCAGAGTCAATCCCTGAACCTCTTCATGGAATCTCCAACCATAGGCAAACTTAGTTCCATGTATTTACATGCATGGAAATCTGGATTGAAAACTACCTACTATTTACGGTCACGTCCTGCGACAAGAATCAACCAAACCACCGCTACTCCAAATGAACCAACCTCTCCTGAGCCTGTAAAAACATTTACAGATGCTGAAGCGATTGCTTGTTCCTTGGAGAACCCTGAGACATGTGAGGCGTGCGACTAATGGCTCTTGTAGAACAACCCTTTGAGGAACACGACGAACTTCCCGTTCAAGCATCAGAGCCAGTTCGGGGAAACATTTTAGACCCAGGATTCGATCTCACGCTCCGTCCGATGAGATACCCATTGTTTTATGAGATGTATCAGGACGCAATCAAAAATACTTGGACAGTAGACGAAATAGACTTTACTGACGACATTCCAGATCTTGATAGAAAACTTGATCCAGCTGAAAAGCATCTTGTGTCAAGACTTGTAGCGTTTTTTGCTACTGGAGATTCAATTGTTGCGAACAACTTAGTTTTGAATCTTTACAAACACATCAACGCCCCAGAAGCAAGAATGTATCTTTCTCGGCAACTCTATGAAGAAGCTCTTCATGTTCAGTTTTATCTAACGTTGCTTGATAATTACATCCCTGATCATTCCGAACGAGAAGAAGCGTTTGCCGCTATTCACAATATCCCTTCAATCAAAAAGAAAGCAGACTTCTGTTACAAATGGATTGGTTCAATCGATGAACTAGACGAGTTAAACAGCCTAGAAGATCGTAAAAAGTTTTTATTGAATCTTGTCTGTTTCGCTGCATGTATTGAAGGGCTCTTCTTCTTTGCAGCTTTTGCTTACGTGTATTTCCTTCGATCAAAAGGGCTTCTGAACGGTTTAGCCGCTGGAACAAATTGGGTTTTCCGCGATGAAAGTTGTCACATGAACTTTGCTTTTGCTGTCGTTGAAACTGTTCGCGCCGAAGAACCAGAACTTTTTGATGAAGACCTTAAAGAACGAATCGTAGAAATGTTAGAAGAAGCCGTTGAATGCGAATATCAGTTTGCCGAAGATCTCCTCGGTCAAGGGATTTCGGGGCTTTCTACTGCAGACACACGTGAATATTTACAGTTTGTGGCTGATCAGAGACTCCTTCAGTTAGGCCTCAAAAAGAGATACAACTCAAAAAATCCATTTGGGTTTATGGAGCTTCAAGACGTTCAAGAATTAACAAACTTCTTTGAACGCACTGTTGCTGCTTACCAAACAGGAGTGTCTGGTGACGTGGCATTTGACGAAGAGTTTTAACTACGGGACTCAAAAACTTTAAGAACTTCTTCTGCTCCACGTCTTGGATTCATCACCCCTGATGAAACTTCATTTTCTACCTTTTCTAGGATTTGCGTTACTCCAGAATGGTTGCGGATTCCTGAAACAACAAAGTTCTCTATTGTCGACCACATCCATGACAAACGTTGTTCACTACGTTTCTTTTCCCAATCGCCGCTTTCAGTCATTGCCTGACGGTGATTAGTGATAGTTACCCATAGATCTGCAAGCCCCTCACCTGTCAGCCCACTGACCATCGTCACTTCCGGCTTCCAATTCTGACTAGTAGGTCTAGTTAGACGTAAAGCCATCGTGTAATCATTCACAGAATTTCGGGCACGCGGTAAATTATCACCATCTGCTTTATTTACTGCGATCAAGTCAGCAAGTTCAAGAACACCTTTTTTAATTCCCTGTAATTCATCTCCTGCTCCTGGCAGTAGGAGCGCTAAAAACGTATCCACCATGCTGGCGATTTCTATTTCCGATTGACCAACTCCGACAGTTTCTACGATCACCACGTCATAACCTGCTGCTTCAAGAATTACCATTGTTTCGCGAGTTGTTCGAGCCACTCCCCCGAGTGTCCCGGCGCTAGGAGAAGGGCGTATGAAGGCTGCAGGGTCATTAGCAAGTTTTGACATACGGGTTTTGTCGCCGAGAATTGAGCCTTTTGTTACGGTGCTCGTAGGGTCAACAGCGAGAACGGCAACTTGATGTCCAGAATCGGTGAGTTGAGTCCCAAGTGATTCAATTAAAGTAGATTTCCCTACGCCAGGAGCTCCTGTGATTCCGATCCGATGAGCAGTACCAGTGCGTGGAAGCAACTCTTCTAATAAGACATGAGCAGTTTGCTGATCTTCGGCAAGAGACGATTCGACCAAGGTGATCGCTTGTCCAATAACTGCGCGGTCACCTTCTTTAACGCCAGTTACTAGATCTTCAACCTTTACTTTCACTTCAGCTTCTTTATTAACTCTGTGGCTGCTCCAGCGATCACAGTACCGGGAGGGAAGATAGCTGATGCTCCTGCCGCTAATAAAGCATCGTGGTCCTGTGCTGGTATAACTCCACCTACAACTATGGCTATGTCTTCACGCCCAAGATTTTGCAGCTCTGCGCGTAGTTCAGGCACGAGGGTTAAGTGACTCGCTGTCATTGAACTCACCCCTACAACGTGAACATCATTTTCTACTGCTTGGCGCGCTACTTCTGCTGGAGTCGAAAATAAAGGACCAATATCAACATCAAATCCTAAATCTGCAAAGGCAGTGGAAACTACTTTTTGTCCTCGGTCATGGCCATCTTGGCCCATCTTGGCTACCAAAATTCTTGGTTGACGCCCATGTCGAGATTCGAATTCTGCTACTTGAATTCGTGCAGTTTGCACTGCTTCTTCATCTCCTGCTTCGGAACTAAATACTCCAGAAATTGTTCTTACCTCCGCTATATGACGACCATACACTTTTTCTATAGCTTCGCTTATTTCACCGACCGTAGCGTGCGCTCGAGCAGCGTTGACTGCTAACGCTAGCAAGTTACCTTGATCGGTCTCTGCGCAATGTGTGAGAGCTGCGAGTTCTTGTTCACATTTTTCAGTGTCACGTTCAGTTTTTAAACGCTCTAGTCTTCTGATTTGGTCTGCGCGAACTTGGGCATTATCGACTCGTAAGACATCGATTTCTTCTTCGCTGTCAAGTTGGTAGCGATTCACGCCAATTACTACTTGGCGCCCTGAATCAATTCGAGCTTGTATGCGTGCTGCCGATTCTTCGATTCTCATTTTCGGTATGCCTGCTTCAATTGCTGCAGCCATTCCACCAATGTCTTCGATTTCTGCTATGTGTCCCCAAGCTCGATTAGCAAGGTCATGGGTTAATTTTTCTACGTGGTAACTACCTCCCCATGGATCTATAACTCGGCAAGTGTCGCTTTCTTCCTGCAAAAAGAGTTGCGTATTGCGAGCAATATGGGCTGAAAAGTCTGACGGTAGCGCTAACGCTTCATCTAATGCATTTGTATGGAGAGATTGAGTGTGCCCTTGCGTTGCCGCCATTGCTTCAATACAGGTACGAACCACATTGTTATAAGGGTCTTGAGCAGTCAAACTCCATCCGGATGTTTGACAGTGCGTCCGTAATGATAGTGATTTCGGGTTTTGCGGATTGAACTGTTTCATCAAATGAGCCCAAAGAAGGCGCCCGGCCCTTAACTTTGCGACTTCCATAAAGAAGTTCATTCCAATGCCCCAAAAGAAACTTAGTCTTGGGGCAAAAGCATCTACATCAAGGCCTGCATCTATTGCAGCTCGAACATATTCAATGCCATCTGCCAGCGTGTACGCCAACTCCAAATCAGCGGTCGCTCCTGCTTCCTGTATGTGATAGCCCGAAATAGAGATTGGGTTAAACTTTGGCATCTCCTTGCTAGACCACTCAATAATGTCTGAGACGATACGCATTGATGGCCCTGGCGGATAGATGTAGGTGTTTCGAACCATGAATTCTTTCAAAATGTCGTTCTGAATAGTTCCTGTAAGTTGAGCCGGAGAAACTCCTTGTTCTTCCGCTACCACTACGTAAAAAGCCAAAATTGGTAATACAGCTCCATTCATCGTGAATGAGACACTCATTTGATCAAGAGGTATTCCTTCGAACAACGCCCGCATATCAAGAATGGAATCTATGGCTACTCCGGCCATACCGACGTCTCCAGCTACTCGAGGATGATCACTGTCATAACCTCGATGAGTTGCTAAATCAAAAGCCACAGAAAGGCCGCGTTGTCCTGCTTCAAGATTGCGGCGGTAAAAAGCATTTGATTCTTCTGCGGTTGAAAATCCTGCATACTGCCTAACTGTCCATGGCTGGTTTGTATACATCGTGGGATATGGGCCTCTCAAATATGGTGGAAACCCTGGCCATGTGTTAAGAAAATCAACCTCGTCGATGTCTTTTTCTGTTGAGTAGCGACGTACCTCAATTTGTTCTGGGGTGCTGAACGTTTCATTATTTTCTGGAAATTCTGAATCTTGTTCCTGCATCTTGATCGTAGAGAAATCTGGAATCATGATTTGTTTCCTGACTCTTCAAACGGCTCAGACCAACGACGCAGTTGAAATGGGCCATTTGGCGCATGAGAAAAAGGCGTCCGGTTTAATTTTTCCTCATCAGAATTTGGGTAAATGTTTACACCAATTAAAGATGCTTTTCCTGATTCCAAACGTCCTTTACGCTCTTCCCATGTGGCTTCTATCTCTGTCAGTATTTTTCCATTAGCTAGTGCAGCTTCCATGCCGCCTTCAGCTTCTATGGCTTGAAACCGTTTCCAAGATTCTTCAGCGAGTTCTTTTGTTAGATTTTCGAGATACCAGGATCCTCCTCCTGGATCTGTTACCTGAGCTAAACCGCTTTCTTCTGTGAGTAACAGCTGAGTGTTTCGGGCGAGACGCTGCCCAAATTCTTCGGATTGACCTAGCGGTGTATCAAAGGGGCGTGAAGTAACTGCGTTTGCTCCGCTAGTTCCTGCAGCAAACGCAGCAACTGTCGTACGTAAAAGATTCATCCATGGGTCGGAGCGGGTCAGCATCGCTGCTGAGGTGACGGCAGTCTGGTGTTGAGGGATTGGGTCTATGTCGCAATGCTGCTGCACTTGTTGCCAGAGATGTCGTGCTGCACGGAATTTAGCCATCGTGAGGAATTGATCGGTATCAGCTGAGTAAGTAAAGGTAAATGAGGTTGCTGTATTTTTAGGCTCTATCCCGTTGTCTTCCAGATGTCTTAAATAGGAGACTCCTGTGGCTAGCGAGCAAGCGAGTTCCCATGCTTCACTTGCTCCTGCTTCGGCGTAGACCGTGGAATCGACAGTGATGGGATGAATGTTGGGGAGGCCAAGTGTGGAATTAACGGCATCAACTATTCCGTCCCAGTTAGGCGTTCCTCCATAGCGAGAAGAAACACCCAACGGGTCAAGCCCGAGGTCACCTTTACATGAAGAAAAGTCTTTGCCGTCCCAAAACTTTAATAGTTCCGCTGCTACCTCAACTCCATAGGGGCTGGGATGTAGCGAAATGCTTGTCATCTCTGGGTATATGTCACTCAAAATATGTCGAAGGTCTGAAGATCCAATGGTGAAGAGGTCTAGAAGCAGTGAGGTTGAACCTTTCATTAATTCTTCAAGCGCGATTTTGTTTGCGGCTTCTGGAGTTGTCGCCATAATTAATGCACGAATGTCCCATGTGGGACTGCCTGGTGAAGCAACTCTTCCGATGCTGTCTGCTGCTGAGTAAAGCGGTTTAACTGATATTCCATCAGTAGTTGTTGTAATTAATGATTCCAGCGTTCCCTTTTTTAAAGTTTTTTCTGCATGGGCAACCCAATCTGAATTCGAAACTTGTTCAAATTCATTAGCCAATGGCAGTGGAGTGAAATCCGACATCTTTAAATCGTAGGTGAGGATTTGTCATTATTGGGAATTTATGTGACTGATGACCCGTGAATTAAAGATTTTTTGCCTATTTAAAGGGCTCTTTGAGGTTTGCCCGATTGATCATTCAAGGGATTTGAATGCAATGATATAAGCATGCGTATTACAACTCTTCTTAACTATTCGACCGATCCAAATGAAGCTGCTGCTCAGGCCCGTGAACTTGAGGCTGCCGGTGTTGACAAAATTTGGATACCTGAGGCTTACGGATTAGATGCTGTAAGTTTGTTGGGCTATCTAGCTGCCACCACTGACACTATTGAACTAGCGAGTGGCATTCTCAATACTTATAGCCGCACTCCGGCTTTGCTCGCTCAAACAGCGGCGGGGCTTGATGCGTTATCTGGTGGCCGTTTTTCTCTCGGTCTTGGTGCATCCGGCCCTCAAGTAATTGAGGGATTTCATGGGATGCCATATTCAATGCCACTTACTCGTATAAAAGAAATTGTTTCTATCTGTCGCATTGCGTGGAAGCGGGAGAAACTCGAGTTTGAAGGAAAAGTTTTCACTTTGCCGTTGCCCCCTGAGCAGGGCACGGGGTTAGGTAAACCGCTGAAGATTATTAACCATATGGTGCGTGACTATATTCCGATTTATATCGCGGCACTTGGCAGTAAGAGTGTTGAAGAAACTGCTGCAAGTACCGATGGGTGGTTACCTTTCTTGGTGTATCCGGAACGTATGCATCTAATCTGGGGAGAACCTGTAAAAGCTGGATTAGCTCGTCGCGACCCTTCGCTGGGAGAGTTCGACGTTGTAGCTGGCGGGATTGTTGCCATTGGTGATGACGCTGCACAATACCGTGATTTTGCTCGCCCAAGCGCTGCTCTATACATCGGCGGAATGGGTGCAAGAGGTAAAAACTTTTATAACGATGTTTGTCGGGATTATGGTTTCGCAGATGAAGCTATAGCTGTTCAAGACGCTTATCTAGATGGACGTAGAGAAGATGCTATGGCTGCTTTACCAGCAGAGTTGATTGAAAATACAACTTTGTGTGGTGACGAGGCTTACATCGTTGATCGTTTAGCCGCTTATAAAGAGGCTGGGGTGACTTCGCTGAACGTGAATGCTATCGGAGGCGACGCAGCACGTACGTTAGGCAAACTCCGAGAACTAGCTGAACACGCTTAATCCTCCACATAATCAAGCGGATTGAATTTAACTCCAATCATTGATGCTTCTGTAATTCGCCGTGGGGCTTCTCCTAACCAAAAGTTGAGTGCTAAGCGATGCGGATGACGAACGTGACGGCGTTTATTCTGGGTAGCTAAGACAACTCGCTTAGCAAGTTTTTCTGGTGTTGTTTTAGGTAGAAAACCAAGATTTTCAAATCTTTGAACGGACCGTTGAATACTTTCTGAGGCTGTCTCAACTGCATCCCACATACGTGTATCAACCGGACCGGGAGCTACAAGCGTTGCATGAATTGGGGTGTTTTTAAGCTCTATACGTAAAGCAGCAACAAAATTGTTCAAACCTGCTTTTGTGGCACAATAAGGGCCCATTCCCGCGAAACCAGATGTGCCTGCGAGAGAAGATAAATAAACTAAAGCACCTCTTTCTCGTTCTATCATCCCCGGTAATACTTGACGTGTTAACACCATGGGGGTTTCAAGGTTTATTCGCGCTGCTGTTCGAATGTCTTCGGTAGCAACAGTGGCTACCGGATTGACTGTTTCTACCCCAGCGTTATTAACTAGTACGTCTATCGGCCCATAAAGCGACTCAATTTCTTGAATTAAGTTATCTACAGTTTCTGCAGTACTTAAATCTGCCACGTGAGCTACACCGTTAATTTCTGTAGCAACTCTTTCTAAATCTTCTCCTGATCGCGCCGTCACGATTACTTGCGCTCCTTTTGCTGAATATTCGTGGGCTAACGCTGCTCCGATCCCGCGGGACCCCCCAGTGACTAAAACTTGTGCATTTTTTATATCCATACTTTTAACTTAGTACCGGGCTCCTACCTTAGGAAAGAAGCAGAGTACGATTTTGATAATTAAGCCAAAAAGGATTCAAAGTGTCAGAAGAAATTCACCCTTTCTCAATTTCAGTTACCGAAGATCAAATTTCTGATCTGAAAAGTCGATTAAACGCCACTCGTTGGCCTGATCAAATTCCCAATAGCGGATGGGATTACGGATGTGATCAAACTTGGTTAAAAGATCTTGCCCATTATTGGGCGAATGAATTTGATTGGCGGTCCGTTGAGAGTCGACTGAACTCTTTTGACCATTGTTCAACTGAAATAGACGGCCAAAATTTTCATTTCATACATCAAAGGTCTCCTCACGAAGAAGCTTTACCTTTAGTTCTGAATCATGGATGGCCCGGGTCTGTAACCGAATTTCTTAAAGTGATTGAACCATTGACGGATCCGGTGGCTTACGGAGGTGACCCTTCTGATGCATTTCATGTAATTGCTCCTTCTCTTCCGGGCTATGGATGGTCTGAGCCTCCTAGAGAAAAGGGATGGGGAGTGAACCGTACTGCGTCTGCTTTAGTAGCTCTGATGGATCGCCTTGGCTACGAAAAGTATGGAGTGCAAGGTGGAGATTGGGGTTCGATGGTTTCTCGCCACATGGCTCACCTTGATCAAGACAAAGTTGTTGGTTGCCATGTGAACATGATGGCAGCGGGACCTGCGGGCAATGATGATGACTTTGAAGATATTTCCCCAGCAGAACAACAACATTTTGATAGGAGTTCTTGGTATGCGGCTGAAGACAACGGATATTTCCGGATACAAGAGACTCGTCCACAAACTCTCGGAACAGGATTGAATGACTCCCCAGCGGGATTGCTTTCTTGGATTGGCGAAAAATTTTACGGTTGGACGGATCATGATGATGATCTGTTTTCAATAGTTGATCGTGACACTCTTCTGGCAAACGTTTCTGTGTACTGGTTCACTGAAACAATCAATTCATCTACTCGCTTCTATTTTGAGAATAGGCAACCAAATGGTATGACTATGGAATCTTTAGGGGATGTTCCACTTGGTGTTTCAGCTTTTCCGAATGAGTTATTTGTGGCTCGCCGGCGATGGGTGGAAGCTTCCCATAACGTCGTTTTTTGGGTAGAGCATGAAAAAGGCGGCCATTTTGCTTCTCTTGAAGCACCCCAAGTTTATGTTAACGATGTTCAAGATTTCTTTCGAGGGCTTCGATGATTTCGGGGGGAGACGGCATACAGATTGGACTTGATTCACAAGGATCGGGTCCTTTGCTTGTATTCACCCACGGTTGGGTTAACGATCGGACAGTTTGGAACCCATTGATTCAGAACCTTTCTACTGACCATATGGCTGTGAGTTGGGATCTTCGCGGTCACGGCGAAAGCGGCACTCCGCCCCCTGGTTCGTATTCTCGTGAACATGCACTTTCTGATCTGCGGGCTGTTCTTAATGCGGTTGGACGCCCCGCTGTCTTGGTCGGTCATAGTCTTGGAGGTTATTTATCTCTCGCTCATGCTCTTGACTGTCCTGAAGATATAGCCGGTCTTGTTTTGATAGCAGCTGGACCAGGTTTTCGAAATGCTGAGGCCCGTGAAGAATGGAATGATGCTGTTCGAACCAGTGCAGAGAAGCTTGATCAAGGCCCTGGAGTTGAAGAAATATCTATGCACGTTGATTCTGAAGTGATTGATCATTTAACCGATATCTCTGCATCAACTTTGGTGATTCTTGGTGAACGCGATAAACGATTTGCTGCTGCTGCTTCACTGTTTTCTAGAGACCTCAACGTCCATGAGAGTGTCGTGATTCCTGATCAAGGGCACATGGTTCATTTAAAAGCGTCAGATCAATGTGCCGATGCGATTAGGTCTTTCGTCGCCTCTTTGTCTTGAGTTTTAAAGAACTATCCCGTTTTGTGGACCTCGAAGGAGGATCCTTCCAGATGGGAAGTGATAATCCGAGGTCCTACCAATCTGATGGTGAAGGTCCAGTTCGAGAAGTTGTGGTAGAGCCTTTCTCTATCTCTGCTACTGCAGTTACTAACGAAGAGTTTTTAAAGTTCACGCAAGAAACTAGTTATGTAACTACTGCGGAAAAAGAAGGTTGGTCTTTCGTTTTTTCTGGGCATCTCCCTCTGGAATTTCCTGCTACACGGGGTGTTCTTGGCGCTGAGTGGTGGAGGCAGGTTCACGAAGCACATTGGAGGAATCCTGAGGGCCCAGATAGTTCTATTGTTGACCGTGGAAATCATCCTGTTGTCCACGTTTCATGGTTTGATACTGTTGCTTTTGCTGAGTGGGCCGGAGCTCGTCTACCTACTGAAGCGGAGTGGGAGTTTGCTGCACGAGGCGGTCTCGACCAATGTGATTTGCCATGGGGGAATGAATTGATTGTTGATGGAGAGCATAGATGCAATATTTGGACGGGTATTTTTCCAACGGAGGATACTGCTGAAGATGGGTATGCCGGAACTTGTCCTGTTGATGCGTTCGAACCAAACGAATTTGGGCTCTTCAATTGCTCAGGAAATGTTTGGGAGTGGTGCAGTGACTGGTTTTCTACTCAATTCGGTGACGTCCGTCCAGTAGTAAATCCTCAGGGAGCGCAGATTGGAACTCATCGAGTAATTAAGGGTGGATCTTTTCTTTGTCATGACAGTTACTGTCACCGTTATCGGCTGGGAGCACGTTCCTCTACTACCCCAGATAGTTCAACTGGGCATCAAGGCATCCGACTCGCTCGCTAATCCCCGTAACCTATTGTTATGGGTTTACGAACAAATGTGAACAAAGAAGTTCAAGTAGCAGCACCAAACGAGTTCGCCGTGCCCAAAATTGGGGAAATTTCGGTTTGGCCTCCAGTGGTTCTTGCCCCTATGGCGGGAGTAACTAATGCTCCATTTAGAACACTTTGTAGAGAATTTGGAGCTGGTCTTTATGTCAGCGAAATGATTACTGCCCGTGGTCTTGTTGAAGGTCATTTGAAGACTCGTCGACTTACCCATTTTTCTCCAGAAGAGAAACTGCGAAGTATTCAGCTTTATGGAACTGAACCAGTGAGCATGTACGAAGCTGTCAAAATATTGGTAAGTGAGGATCGTGTTGATCATGTAGACCTAAACTTTGGTTGCCCGATGCCAAAAGTAACAAGGAAGGGTGGCGGAGCTGCGCTTCCTTTAAAGCCAAAGCTTCTTGCCTCGATTGTTAAGGCAGCAATTGATGCTGCAGATTCAATTCCCGTGACGTTGAAATTTAGAGTTGGTGCTGACGATAAGCACCAAACATTCTTAGATACAGGTCGGATCGCAGAGGATCTTGGAGCGGCTTCTATCGCTCTTCATGCCCGAACCGCTGAGCAGCTTTATTCAGGTGAAGCTAATTGGACAAAAATTGAGGCATTAAAACAGTCAGTTACGTCTATTCCTGTTTTTGGAAATGGAGATATATGGGAGCCTTGGGATGCTCTTCGGATGATGCGATCTACAGGTTGTGATGGTGTAGTCGTAGGTCGGGGATGCCTGGGAAGGCCATGGTTATTCAGGGACCTTGCTTCTGTTTTTGGAATTACCTCAGAGTCTGGTGGTCAAGAACCAACCGACCCACCGGTACTCAGAGATGTCTGTGAAACTATGATTCGGCATGCGAGCTTACTCATTGACTGGGCAGGGCCACAAGGGATAAAAGACTTTCGTAAACACACCTCTTGGTATTTAAAAGGCTATGCAACCGGTCCTGCGGCTCGGCATGCGTTAAAAATGATTGAGTCGCTTGATGACTTAAAGCTCTGTCTTTCTGATTTGAATTCCGATCTTTCTCTTGACCCTGAATCGTTACGTATTCCGCGCAGTCATAGGGGCGGGCCACGGAAAGTTGCTTTACCAGAGGGTTGGTTGGACAATCCAGATGATGTAACTCCCCCACCTGCTGAGGCTGAAGTGTTGGTGTCAGGTGGATAAGACTCTTGTTCTTGCTTCACAGTCTCCTCAACGACTTCGTTTATTACAGGACTATGGGTTCGATGTAGAGGTGCGTATTCCTCAGATTGATGAAGTACCCCGATCTGGTGAATCTCCTTCAGCTTTAGTTGAAAGACTTGCTTTGGAGAAATTAAGAGACGTTGTCGAATCTCACGAGACTGGGCTCGCCGCTGACACCGTTGCGGTGATTGATGACAAAATTCTGGGTAAACCAGGAACCCAAAAGAGAGCGGTAGCGATGCTCGAATATCTTTCTGGCCAAACCCACCAAATTATTGGTGGTATAGCTTTTCGCCATGGCGGTCAAGATATTTCCGGAGTTATCAGCACCGAGGTTACTTTTCGTGACTTAACCGATGAAGAGATTGAAGACTATGTAAAAACTGGTGAATCGCTTGACAAAGCGGGTGGTTACGCCATCCAGGGACATGGTGCAGATCTGATTTCTAAAGTTCATGGATGCCAAGAAAACGTTATTGGCCTTTCAATGAATGCTGTTTTTGAACTTATGAAACTTCTTAAGGCTCAGGAATAACTAGTCGTTGATCATTCGTAATAAATTGATTAGCTCCCGTTATGACAACTACGAGACCTGTAATAGCAGCTGAGCCGAGAATAAGAAATAGAACTGATGCTTGAATAAGGGCGGCATCTAGTGGATCTATTCCGGCGAGAATAAGACCAGTAAGAACTCCTGGTAAAAAAACGATTCCGACTGATCGAGTTGTTTCAATTTGCGGAAGTAGGGCTAAACGAAGAGCTTCTGTTCTTACCTTATTTAAAGCTCTTCTTTGATCTATGCCTAATGCAAGCATTGCTTCTATCTCGCCGCTTTGGTCTCTCACTGCATCAACCAAACGAGTGGCAGCAACTACTACTACTTTCAAAGAGTTGCCAACAATCATTCCAGCGATAGGGACGAGCACGCGGTTTTCTAGCGGCATGATTCCAAGTGCAAAAACAACGGTTAGAGATATACCAAGACCAAAAATATAACCAATGGAGGTTGAAAGTATTAGTCCCGGTAAACGCGATTCTCTTCTTTTTGCAGTTAACGCTGCTGCGGGAACCATCACCCCTACCCAAAGCCATGCAAAAACCGTTGAGGTGTCATCGTCAAGGATTAGCGTAAGTGCCCATCCTGCTAACACCAGCTGAGCTATAGCCCGTAAAGCCGCCACTAGAAGGCTTCGCTCTAGCTTTAATTTGTAGCTTAAAGACACGCCTATCGCTGCTGCGATAAGTAAAAGCGATAAAGCTAACCCCCACCAGCCGATTGTCACTTCACTCATTATGTGTTCTACCTATTGCCATCATTGCTTTGGTACCGAGTAACGTCTCTAAGATAATAAGCCAAAGGCATTGAAACAGACAGGACCCTAATGAAAACTCCAATTACCGAAATGTTTGAAATTGAATTTCCTATT
>JUEO01000010.1 GCA_000817115.1 marine actinobacterium MedAcidi-G2B
GGTGATGAAGGACCTGAAGAGCCATCTCCACAACTATTCGCCGCGTTATTGGGCAGCATGGAACCTTGTGGAATCGAAATAGATAATATGTTCAGTTCTGACTGATGTGATCGGAGGTTCAAATCCTCTCATCCCGACCAACACTCACCTTAATAAGACGAGATGACTTTTTCATTTGATTGTTTTACATAATCTATGGAAAAGTATTAATTATGAAAAAAATTACCTCTCGTGAACAGTTCATTAAGATCGCTATCAGTTGCCTGGTACTGGCTTTATTTCTAAGCAGTTGTTCTAGCGAAGAAGCGACTACTACATCTACTGATTTTGAAACGAAGTCGCTGGAATCTGAAGCCGCACTAGCTGAATCTGAAGCCGCACTAGCTGAATCTGAAGCCGCGCTAGCTGAATCTGAAGCCGCGCTAGCTGAATCTGAAGCCGCGCTAGCTGAACTATCTACAACGTCCACTACCGATCCACTGCGAGAAGAAAGGTATTGCGGTTTCATTTCTGATTGGTTAGAAGAAGCCCTTTTGAACGCCGAAGATTTGGAAGATTCTTTCTGGGCATGGAAAGGCAAAGATGATCTCACTGAGACTGAAACAACGATGTACCATAATGCATTAGAAATGAGCAATCATGCTTTCCATTTCGCTCCAACTTTGGATATTGCCTATTACTGGGACTGGTACCGTATTGCACAAAGAGAAGCACGAGGATTAATGGAATTAGAAGATGGGGTTTCTGCTCATCAACAGGGTCCGCTCTCGAATGCTTCGATGTATTCAGAACTCCTTGATGAAAATATTAAAGATGTCTGCGATTTAGTAGTTCCTGATTCAGGAGATCTGCTCAGCACAGATATCGAATTTAGAGGTTTTAACAGTATTCTCGATCCTGTTTTGACAGGCATTCCTCAAATGTGAGATTTATTAGGAGTAACGTAGGACTTCAAAGTAAGTCCGACAAGGGGGTCGGAGGTTCAAATCCTCTCATCCCGACAAACGCTTACCTAAGGGAACTTAAGGAGCAATGAGTATGAAGCACTTAATTGGCGACATTGACTTCGGCGAAGGGCCACGCTGGCATAACGGGCGTCTTTGGTATTCGGACTTTCACCAAAAAACGGTTTATTCTGTCGATCTCGATGGTGAAAGAAACGTTGAGTTCACACTGGATGATCAGCCTTCTGGGCTTGGCTGGATGCCTGACGGCTCTCTGCTTGTTATCTCAATGATTAACCGTCAGGTCCTACGTGTTGACTCTGACGGCACCTCTATTCATGCTGATCTATCAAAATTAGCCACTTGGCACTGTAACGACATGGTTGTTAGCTCTAGTGGCCACGCTTATGTTGGAAATTTTGGTTTTGATCTTGACGGGCAAGCTGAGTTTTGTAAAACCGTGATAATTCATGTGACACCAGAAGGAGATGCTTCGATAGTTGCTGACGGTTTGTCGTTTCCTAATGGCTCAGTAATCACACCGGACGAGAAAACTTTAATTGTTGGTGAGACTTTCGGCGGTTGCTATACATCTTTTTCTATACATGAGGATGGTTCTCTTTCTGAGCCTTCCTTATGGGCCGAAGTTCAAGGAATGTTTCCTGATGGATGCACTATGGATTCTGAAGAGACGATCTGGTTTGCCGATGCTTCAACACCACGTGTTGTACGCGTTGCTAAAGGTGGAAAAATTCTTGAGGAGGTAGAAACCCCTCAGGTTCCGTTCGCCTGCATGCTGGGTGGTGAGGATGGGAAAACTCTGTTTATTTTGACGGCTGATTCCTCAGGTCCTAACCAAGCTGGTTCCGGGAGCGGCAATATCTGGATGCATGCAGTCGACACGCCACATGCAGGCCTACCCTAAGTTCTAACTCAAAGCTTTGACTGCCATTTCAGCTGACTGTGCGAATTGTTTTTTGTATTCTTCATCGCTGATACCGAGGAGAGCCCAATAGTGGTTGAGTCCCCTAGCTATAACAGCTGTCATTTGAGCTAACTCTTGAGGTGAAGCCGACAATTCTTCGTCTTTTGCCGCTCTTTCAAAAAGAGATTCTAATTCCACGGCGGGATCTGGGAGCCAACCACCTTTTGCTGCTGCATAATTTCCGTAAGAAAACATTGCATGTGAAAGATTCCGATGACTCACAAAAGTTTCACAAAGGCCTCTTAATGATTCCTCAAGGATTTGCATTCCTTTAGCTTTATCTATTTTTTCTTGATTTAATTCAAATCCTTCGCTCCTTATACGCATTGCAACTTCTTCAAATATTGCAGGCAACGCATCCGGAAAATGGTTATAAATACTAGGTACTGAGCAGTCTGCTTCATCTGCGATCAACGGAATAGTCACGTCTGTAAAAATCTTCGAATCTAGAAGTCGGACCGTTGCTTCCAATATCGATTCATGCACTGCAAAGTGCCGTTCCCCTCCTCTTTGTTGGCGCAGATCAATGCTTTTCTCAATAGGTTCTTTCATCTTGATGTTCCTAAGTCGTTACTATCTTCACTGATCTATTGAAAGACTCAGAAATATGTTCAAAGAATTCTTTGTCTGTGAGGTAACCAAGAATCCAGGTACCAACTGCCCCACGACAAATGAGCGCCATAATGGAATACAGTTCTTCTGAAGAAATTGGAAGTCCAAGCTCTTCTGTAGCTTCTAAAACAGCAGGACGTAACTGCTTCAAGGTATCAGAGTCCCATTTTCCAGCGGCTGCAGCTTGTGGAGCATAGGCATAGATTGCGGTAGCAACATTCTTATTATTGAGAATTGTTTCAGCGAACCCTTCTAAAAGAAAGTGCAGGTAGTCACGGCTTTTTAAGTTTCCTCTTTCGTTTAGTTCTAAAGAATGAGCATTATATGATTCTTCTACTGTGAAGAAAGTTACTTCTAGATAAATGTCTTTAAGGCCATCAGGAAAATGATTGTAAATAGTTGGAACTGAACATTTTGCATGTTGAGATATCATCGGAATTGTTAGATCAATGAACTCTGTGGCTTGAAGAAGTTCTCGTGCGGCTACAAGAATCTTTGAATGCATCACTGAGTAGGTTTGCGCTGCTCTAAGTTTCCGTCCATCTAGTGTCATTTAATTTCTTTCTTAATTTTAAACTAGCATTAAAATCTATTTTCATCATTTCCCAAAGAGAAAAAAATCAGTAGAAAGGGTACGGTTTCACTGTGCAAGATTTTCCTCAGGACTTAAAAGATGAGCTGAATCAAATCTTCTTGAGCGACCCAACTGCCAAGTCAATGGGCGTTACTAGTTTTGATTGGGCTCCTGGCGAAGCTTCTGTGAGAAGCACGTTGACAGAAAATTTCACAAATTTTCTTGGCGTTGGGCATGGCGGTTTTCTTTTCACACTTGGTGACATCGCTTTATCTTTTGCTTCAAATAGTTACGGAAGAAAATCTTTAGCCATGAAAGTAGACGTCACTTACCATCGCGGAGTACAAGTTGGAGACGAAGTTGTCGCCTCTGCTACAGAGGTGAGTCGATCTCGACGTTTCGCAAGTTATCAGATCGAATTACATGTTGGCGATGAATTAGTTGCTTCTGCTACGGGTCTTACTTTCCGCACTGAAGACTGGCATCTCGGGGAAGAAACTTGGCCTGAAGATTGGAAAAAAACGTACTGATCGCCTCACTCTAGAGATTTTGACATAGGCGTCGAGCCTCATATATGGCTGCTGCAATATCCCTACTTGCTACAGAATCCCCTATCCGATACAAGGTGAACCCATTTTTTGTTCCCGGCTGAGCTTTTCCAATTCGTAAAGCTTCTAAATCAGTCACTCCATCGTTAACTGAACTTTCACGTAGTTCTTTGAAAAGTTCATCATTGGGGGAGCTCCCATTTTCTACCACTACTAAATGTGTGTTTCGATGAATTGTTGTTGACGTATATTCATTCCGGAAGACTGCTTGAATTTTCGTTTCATCGCGTTTTACCTCTATGAGTCGATGATCCGGAGTTAATTTCACTCCCAGTGCATAAAGCATTTCAAGATAAGCCGGACCAGTTGTAGCGGAAAGATCATGGCCAATCAGACGATCTGGAGTAACGATTTCTATATCTTTCGCGCCATGTGATTGAAGATATTCAGCTACAGAAAGTGCCCTTTCTGAACCATGATCATCAAATATTAAAACACTTTCCGGAATCTTTACCTCTCCTGATAAGACCTCAGAGGTAGTGGCAACAAGATCTTCTCCCCCGTTTAGTAGAGGCTTCTCTGGCCATCCTCCAGTCGCAGTAATCACCACATCAGGTTTTTCAGAAAGAATTTTTTCCGTTTCAGCGACTGTATTGAGTCTTAATTCAACTCCAAGTAATTGAATCTCTGACGTCAGCCATTGAGTAATTCCTAAAAGTTCAGATTGACGTTCACTCGCCCGAGCAGCTAAAACTACCTGCCCTCCCGCTTGGCTTTGTGCTTCTAGCAAAAGCACATCATGCCCTCGTTCTGCACAAACTCTTGCCGATTCAAGTCCTGCTGGACCAGCGCCAACAATTACGATTTTTTTACTCTTATCTTTCACCTTTGATACCAATTGAGGAACAAATGTTTCTCGCCCAGTTGAAGGGTTTTGGATACACGCTGCATCTAGACCTTGATGAAGTCGATTGATACATAATGAAGCTCCAACACACGTTCGGATTCTTTCTTCCTTTCCCTCTTTTATTTTTTTCACTATGTGCGGGTCAGCCATATGCGCCCGAGTCATACCGATCAGATCAACTGAAGCGCTTTCTATTGCGTAACGGGCAGAAGAAACATCTGTTATCCGTGTTGCATGAAGAATTGGAATGTCTACCGTTTCTTTTATTGATGCTGCCAAAGGCAGGTACGGAGCAAGCGGAGTTCCAGAAGGTGGAATCGCTTTTGATAATCCTGCTTCAGTAGCCAACGAGGAACTCGCAATATTCATAAAGTCAAGCAACTCACTCTCTGCTAACTTTTGAGCAATTTCTCTACTTTCTTCTGTGCTTAGGCCCCCTATTTGATCTTCATTGGCGATCATTCGAATCCCTAGCAGCAATTCTGCTCCAACTGCCTCTCGTATGGCTTCTAGAATTTCGAAGGTGAAACGAAGGCGGTTGTCAATTGATCCGCCATATTCGTCGGTTCGTTTGTTTACAAGTGGGGTCCAAAACTGATCAAGTAAATGACTTGTGGCACATAGCTCTATTCCATCTAGTCCAGATTTTTCTGCACGTTTTCCTGCTGCTACAAAATCAAATATGACTCGCTTTATGTCATGCTTGTCCATTTCCTTCGGCCAGCCCCTGTGCATTGGCTCACGAATCGAGGAAGGGGCTATGGTCGGTAACCAATCACCATCATTTGAGACGTTACGCCTTCCCATATGCGTTATCTGACACATAATCGCGGTGCCATGTGAATGTATACGTTCCGTCATTCCTGAGAGGGGTTCTATGATTCGATCTTGCCCGAAATTTAATTGTCCCCATAGAGAAGCAGAGTCCACTGAAACATTGCTTGACCCTCCGATCATGGTCAAGCCAATTCCACCTCGTGCTTTCTCTTCGTGGTAGGCGATATATCTTTCTGAAGGTGTTCCATCAGTGTTGTATCCAGGAGCATGACTGCTTGAGAATATTCGATTAGCCAATTTCACTTTCCCTATTTGGAAAGAGTCAAGTAGAGGATCTAAAGATCCTGTCCTAGTTTCTTCATCCCCCATGACCTGTTTCTACTACTTCTGAATGCAAGCACTCCTATTGGCTGACGCGGGTTAGATACAACTAGAGCCGACCCGTTCGGGTCGGCTCTAACTTTGCACCCCGTACGGGATTTGAACCCGTGCTACCAGAATGAGAATCTGGCGTCCTAGGCCGCTAGACGAACGGGGCTTAACCAATACAAAGAAAGGTTTCTTTGTAGATCTTCATCTTAGCGACAGTGTTTCTTGCCGCCTCTTGCTCGGAGGAGAGGACTCGAACCCCTAATAACTGGACCAGAACCAGTTGTGTTGCCAATTACACCACCTCCGAAAATCACCTTGAAGGCTCAGTAAGCGTAACGTATATCTCCCACTAGCCACCACCATTACCTAGCATCTAGACGGCGGTAACCAAAAATGCGCCCCAATCCGGCTGCGACAGTTTCCCTCATGAGATGACTAAAACCCGCTTTCCCTGAAGTTGGAGCAACAGTGGCTTCTAGGCCGACTTCATCAGATATCTGACGAAGTCGGAAAGTGTGATACGAATCAGAAACAAGAACAACGGTTTCTATGCCGAATCGGAAGGCTTGACGAGAAGTGGCCGCAAGTTCTTCATAGGTGCTTGAACCGTCGACAATGACGATCAAATGTTCATCAGGAACGCCTTTTTCGCGCAAATAGTCATAGCCGGCTTTTCCTTGAGTGAATAGATCTCCTGGTTGGTTGGATCCAGTAGTAACAATCATCTGCACCAATCCTTGTTCGTAGAGTTCATAGGCCTGATCAAGTCGTGCAGCCAGAACTGGTGAAGGTTCTCCGTTGTATTGTGCTGCTCCTAGAACTACTGCTGCATCAGCACCTTGTGATGAGTCGTCCGAGCCGGAAGCCATCCAAACCTGGAGGTACGTGATCCCAAAATAAATAAGACTTATAGCGATAAACCAAACAAGTACGATCGGCGTCCACCTCAAACTCCACTTGAGTGCCTTAATTAAGACAAGTGGCATGAGAATCTCCTACAAACGGGATTGGGCCCGAGAGATACGATTTAATACTTCTTCACGATCCATACAAAGAGCCATGGTTTCAAATAATGGTGGACCCACAGTTCTTCCTGTTACTGCTACCCGAACAGGTGCTTGGGTTTTTCCAAGTTTTATTCCCAAATTTTCTCCAACTTGAGTAACAACTTCTTTGATCGTTTCTGTTTCCCATTTGCAATCAGTTAAAGCATTGAACGTTCCTTCAAGTATTTCAGCGGCAAAAGGGGCTTTTACCATCGCTTTGTGCCATGAATCTGGATCATCGACAGGTTTGTCTAAGAATATGAAGTCAATAAAGCGCGGGAGATCAGACAAGGTTCGTAGTTTTTCCTGCACTAAATCAACCATTGTTAAATATCGGTCTTCATTAAACTTGTCAGGCGACCAAGGAACTGTATTGCCTTCAACCCATGGTTTTGCTCGTTCTACAAAATCGTTCTTTTTTAGTTCTCGCAAATGCGTAGCATTAACGAACTCAAGTTTCTTTAAATCGAAAAAAGCTGCTGCTTTATTCACGTCTTCAATAGCGAACAAGTCAACAATTTCTTCTAACGGCCTGACTTCTATATCGTCAGGGGGCCCCCAACCTAAAAGTGACAAATAATTGACCATTGCTTCAGGTAGATACCCTCGATCTCGATAATCTGCGATCGACACATCGTCTCGGCGTTTTGAGAGTTTCTTGCGTTGCTCATTTACTAAAAGAGGCAAGTGAGCATAGGTAGGTTGCGGAGCATCCATTGCTTGCAGCAGTAATAAGACTTTAGGGACGCCGGAAAGAAGATCTTCACCACGTATGGCATGTGTGATTCCCATATCCGCATCATCAACAGCATTAGCTAGTAGAAACATCGGAGTTCCGTTTGAACGCCAAATAACAAAATCTTCTAGATCGTCTGTCGTAAAAGAGACAGAACCTCTTACAACATCTTCGAATTCTATGACTTCATTTTCTGGCATTCTAAAACGAACAGCTAACCCGTCTTGTATTTGGTTCCCTTTAACTGGTTCGTTGTCGCCATCACAGAGATAGGCCAGTTCTCTATCTAGAAGGTCCTGAACAACTTCACGATGCCTTTCTTTTTGTTCAGATTGATAAAAAGGTCCTTCGTCCCAATCAAGACCGAGCCATTCTAATTCTGATAGTAATCCGGAAGTAATCTCTGGCCTGTTACGTTCCGCGTCAGTGTCTTCTATCCGTAAAACGTAGGTTCCTCCTGTTGATCGAGCGTGAAGCCAGTTAAATAAAGCTGTGCGCGCGCTACCTACATGTAAAAATCCTGTTGGGGATGGGGCAAAGCGAACTCGATCAGACACTCTTTAAGAGTAGCGCTGCTTACGCATTTGATCTCTGATCATCGCTCAATAATCGAACCAGATGGATTATGTGGCCTTCTAGTCGTTTAGCGGTCTGTTCATAGATATCTCTCGGTTGGCCCCACGGGTCGGCGATTTCATCACGTAAACGTCCAGTAGTCATATGACCACCTCGAGCTTCGTTTAGAACTTGTAGCCAGTCCTCTAGGTTTTGTGATTTTAACGGTCCAATTTGACTGCCTATTCTTGATATCTCTCCAGTTAGGAAAGTTCGAGAGCGAGCTAGTTGATCTTCTTTAGCTATGGCTGTTTCATGTTGTCGAGTCATTGCGATCACTATCTGTGAGCCAGCTATCTGATCAGAAGTAAGTTGTTGAGCTCTATGGTCTTTGAGATCAATCCCTCGGTCTGCCAACACCTCAGACGCTAAATCGGTTGCACTATTGCCAAAAATCGCATCAGTTCCTGACGAATGTGCTTTTATTTCTAACCCATGTTGTCGAGCGTGGTGATTAAAGAGTGACTCTGCCATCGCTGACCGGCAGATGTTGCCAGTACATACAAAAAGAATTTTCACTTTTTCCCCGATCAAGAAAGCGCTTTTTTCAATACTTGAAATATCTCATCGCGTGCTTTTCTTGCTACGTCTATCTCTGCTCCAAGGCCAGAGAATCCATGTATTAGCCCTTCGAAACATTTGGCTTCCACTTGAACTCCTGCTTCTCTAAGTGAATCTGCATATGCCATTCCCTCATCGCGGAGAGGATCAAATTCCGCAGTAGCGATATAGCAAGGAGGAAGATTGCTTAAATCTTCAGCTCTAATTGGAGCAGCTAAGGGATTGTGGGTGAAAGATATCCCTCCAACATAATGTTGAAAAAACCATTCCATAAGTGCTTTGGTGAGTATGGGTGCATTTGCGTTTTCTTTATATGAAGGCCATCGATTTAAGTCAATATCAACGGCAGGATATATCAAAGATTGAAAAATAATTTCTGGTTTTTTTTCGTCGCGTGCTATCTGCGATACCACTGCGGCAAGATTACCTCCAGCGCTGTCTCCTGCTACAGCTAAACGCGATGCGTCAATGCCTATCTCTTCAGCATTATCAGCAATCCAGCATGTTGCGGCGTAACAATCATTAGGCGCTGCAGGAAACGGATGTTCAGGGGCCAATCGGTAGTCGACTGAAATCACTATCGCTTCAGTCGTTTTTGCCATAGATCGGCACTGTTCATCATGGGTTTCCAAGCTACCTATCACCCATCCTCCACCATGAAAATAAACAATTGCAGGAAGAGGGGCGACAGATTTAGTTGGGTAGTAAATCCGTATAGGTATGTCATGTTCTTCTATTACGTGATTCTTTACTGAAAAGACTTCTGGTCCAGGTCGGGCTATGGCTTCATAGAATTGGCGCATTATTTCTGGAGGGATTTCAGTCGGGTCACCAAACACTTGAGGGGTGCTCTGTAAGTGTTCTTCTATTTCGGGATGGATTGGCATTGTTTTCTCCATGTTTCTGTGTTCAGAAACTTTGTGTTTAGCCTTCTGCAGCTTCGCGATCTTCTTCGCTTTGATACTGCGGTATATCAGTGCGTTCACTACGGGTATCACCTTGAACTGAGACAACGCCATTATTTAGTCCACTTGATGCTTCTTGTTTCCACGAAGGATCGTCGGACCATTTGATTGCCGTGTCAATAATCGTTCCAGGTGATTCAATAGCGGTTCCTGAATTTAAAGCGGTTCGTAGTAATAGTTTTTGGAATTCTTCATCATGTGGTTTACCTGCTGTATAACCCAATGGCATGTCAACATACGCTGCCCGTGGAGGATTCGCTGCTTTTGTAATGCTGTGAGCTGCAGTAAGGACTAACGTTGATATTCCTGTTGCTTCTAATGCTCGTGCTACCAAACCCACGGTCTGGTGACATACTGGTCAAACAGGCACAAGCAGGACGAGGTCTATTTCTGTTTTCATTGCTTCTATCTCATTTATCAGAGCAGGAATGAGTTCTTCTTCCGTTCGTCTAATGGAATAGATGCCTCCCATGAATGCAATGGATTGGGGTGTTAAAGATTTTATGAATCCCTCTTCTACGAGTTCGTTGAGTCGATCTAAGGGAAAAACAATGTTTGGGTCTGAGCGTGCTGGTTCTAGGTCATAGGCGAAGTGTGTGACTCTTACGTCGGTAGCTGGTTGGTGGCTTGGGATGAGCCGCAGTCCGGTGTCATCTTTCCAATGGAAAGCCACTTGACCTTTTTTGTAAGCACCACCGGATCCAAGAAGCAAGATTTTTGAATCTGCCAACGGTTTGGTGAGTGGGGTCCAAGGAGGAGTTTCCGGTCTTTCTGCCCATTGGTAGGGCTCATATCCGAGTGCTGAGTATTGTTCTCGTGTGCGATCTATGTAGTCAACTGGCTTTGAAGATGAATTCATGTTTATATCGTCTCATGTTCTCACGCATTAAGTAAACATCACCACATATAAGAGTAAGTACTTTGAGAGTAAATACTCCTATACTGGTGTCATGTCAGAAACCTTAATTTCTTACAGAGTGGATGCTTTAGCAAACGAAGCAGGCTTGAGCGTTGACACAATTCGTTATTACCAAAAGCTGGGCATACTCAACCCTCCCAGAAGAACAGGTCGACACAGCGAATACTCCCCAGACCATCTTGAACGTTTGATCGAAATTCGGCGCCTTGCAGATGCTGGCTTAACCTTGTCCCAAATATCTGAAATCTCTGAAGGTCAGGTAACGGAACTCCAGCCTCTAATAAATGCTGTTCCAGCACTTACTCGAATGGATGTAGCTCAACGAGCAAATGTCCCTGAAAGCCTCGTCACTTTGCTCTGCGACAACGGATTACTGCAACCAGTAATCGTGAAAGGTTCACCCCGATTCAATGAAAGCGCGGTTGCTATGGTCAAAGCTGGTCTCGCGATAAGTAACGCTGGCGTTCCACTTGAAAAGTTGGTTGCTTTGGCCTCAGAGCATGGGAAAAACATAAATGAAATAACCGATGAGGCGATTGCTTTATTTGATAATCACATTCGAGAATCAAAGGAAGCAGAGGATGACCTTGTTGAAGTAGTGCACACTCTCCTACCAGCTGTTACAAGACTTGTAGCACAACACTTCTATCGGACATTAGTTAATCGCGCTCTGCAGAAAGCTGACGACGGCGAACATCATTCACTTGCAGAGACTCTACGTCCTTTAATTGCTGAAGATTTGGTGGTTACCTGCCAATGGCACTAGCAAACGAACAGCCGGAAGGCTTTTTCTTAAATGCTTCAATAGTTGAAATCAAGGACGAGTCTGCCTGCGATCCTTTATCTTGGTTTCAATCTTCTCAGACCTTTGGTTCGCGCTGGTTCTGGGAAAATCCAAACGAAGACTCGTCATGGGTCGGAATAGGAAATGCATGCACGCATAGTGTCCATGGACCTAATCGTTTCGCTGATGCTGCTGATTTCGCAAAAAAATTATTCAATGATCTATCGGTAGATGGCCCCGCAGAGGCACCGCTACCTCGAGTTGCCGCCGGATTTTCATTCGAAAACGAAGACCCTAAAGGAGACTGGAGTTCTCTTGGCGCTGGCCAAGTCATTCTTCCCGCTATTCAGGTCGTTCGTAAAAGTGGAAGAAGTTGGCTAACAGTCATAAATGATTTTCCAACAGTATTTCCGGAAAGTAACCCACCTTTTCCTTTAATGCCTGCGGAAGTTGATCCATCTTTATGGTCTTCAAAGCCTGAACGAGATCATTACCGACGTCTCGTCGAGAAGGCTCTCGACAATATTCATGCCGGCAAGATTACAAAAGCAGTTCCTTGCAGATCTATCACTACTCCTTTGAAGCCGGACCTACCTACACTCCTTTCAACTCTTCGAAACCTCTACCCTGCTTGCGTCACCTTTAGTGTGGAAACTGAAAGCATTTCTTTTGTAGGCGCCACACCAGAACGTCTCGTCGCCATAGATAAAGGCGACCTTCAAACCGCCGCCCTTGCTGGTTCAGCCCCTCGTCATATTGAACCGGCCACCGACGCTGTTCTCGGACAAGGACTAATGACAAGCCCAAAAGAACGCTCTGAACATGACGTCGTAGTCGAAGCCATTGATTCAGCACTTAACACCCTTGGCATTAAAACGAAACACCCTGCCAGCCCTGAATTACTACGCCTCCATGGAATTCAGCACTTATTCACCCCTATTTCCGCAAAAATGGTAGACAATGTTCACCTCCTGGAGGTAATCGATGCCCTACATCCAACACCTGCAGTCTCCGGACATCCTTCAAACCCCTCTTCTCTTTTGCGTTCAAAGTACGAAGAATTAGACCGCGGCTGGTTTGCGAGTCCAATCGGATGGTTTGATTCAGATGGAAATGGGGAATTCAGAGTGGCTTTACGCTCAGCTCTCGTAACTAATGAAAGCACTACCTTCTATGCCGGGGCGGGAGTCGTTGAAGGATCCGACCCCGATCGAGAGCTGCTGGAAACTGACGTGAAACTACGTGCTTTGCTCGGCCCAGTCGTAGCTTCAACAAAGGAGGACTTATGATTCTTTCTGATCAAGAAGGAATGTACGAATCCTTGCAGGGCTTCTTCGCTCAACTACAAGCCGCTGGTGTTGAACATGTTGCGGTTTCTCCTGGTTCGCGATCCACTCCTCTAACTGTGACTGCAGACCAGACTGATGGATTAGAAATCTCAATACACCTTGATGAGAGATCTGGCGGATTCTTTGCTTTGGGGCTCGCTAAAGCCACCAAAAAACCTGTTGCACTCATTTGCACTTCAGGAACTGCTGCAGCAAACTACCTGCCCGCAGTTATTGAAGCCTTTCATAGCGGTACACCTTTAATAGTTTTGACTGCCGACCGTCCGCCCGAACTACAAAATAGAGGCGCCCCGCAAACGATTGACCAAGTGAACCTTTATGGAACCCATGTTCGCTGGTTTCATCAAGCCCAAGTCGTAGACACGGAATCACTAGCGGATTCCCTAGCCCTAGCTCGCTCGGCAGTAGAAATATCAACCGGAATGGAACCCGGTCCTGTTCATATCAATTGGCCCTTAAGGGAGCCTTTAGAACCGCCAGAGATAAATGCTGAGATAGTTTTTCCTCTCCAACACCAAAAAGCCGAATCAGAAATTTTCAATTTTGAACTTCCCGACGTTGAGCACGGTCTATTTGTCGCTGGACCGATGGACTTAAGGCCTGAAGATGTCACAGCCATAGCAAATCTTTCTAAAAGTTTAGGGTGGCCCCTGATCGCAGATCCTGCCTCTGGTCTAAGACGTGGATCACATATAGAGAACTCTCATATTATTGCAACAGGGGAACTTCTATTTGGTTCCTCTTGGGCGGATCAACAAGTTCCGGACCTTGTAGTCCAACTTGGGGGCCTTCCCACCTCTAAGTCATATCGGCTGTGGCTAGAGAGAAATCTTCCTAAACAGGTCTTCAGCGTTGATCATGTTGGTCGCCATCCCGATCCTGCAGGAGCCGTCACCCATCGAATCAATGCGCATCCCGGTGAATGGGCTCGGATTGTGTCTCGTACACCACAATTTTCAAATGAATGGGTTGAAGGTTGGCAAAACGCTGACTCAATAGCTCGAAGCTCTCTTAAGGAAATAGTAACTGAATCTGTTTTTTGCAACCATTCCATAGTTGAGGCACTCTCACAGCAACTGCCCACAAACACCTCTTTAGTTGTCGGAAATTCCATGGCAATCAGAGACCTTGATGCTTTCTTTCCAGTACATTCAAAACCTTTAAGTATTTACGCCAACCGCGGCGCCAACGGGATAGATGGACAGGTCTCAACTGCTGTTGGAATCGCACACGCAACAAGCTCTCCCACTGTTTTATTTATAGGAGATCTCACACTCCTTCATGACTTAAGTGGATTGATGACTGCACGCCGGTTTGATCAAAATCTCACGGTTGTAGTGGCTGATAATAATGGTGGGGGAATTTTTTCTTTTCTTCCAATTGCTGCATCGTCAGAAGTTGATTACAGTCGCCTGTTCCACACCCCCCATAATCTAAATATTTCAGATTTAGGACCTTTGCTCGGAGCAAACCTTCATGAAGTAAGCAATAAAGATGATTTGGTTCACGCGTTGAATGCTTCTGTGGGACACAAAGGGATTCATTTGATTCATGTACGAGTTGACGCAGAAACAAATGTAGAAATTCATCGATCATTGATACAAGCAGTACACGCATCTTTGACGATATGAAGAATCAACTTTCCTTTCAAAAGGTGGGAAAAGGTGATCCCTTGATTCTCTTGCACGGGTTCACAGGTGATGCTTCCACGATGATGCCTTTGGGATTGAGCCTGTCTGATGAGAAAACAGTTTATTCAATTGATCTACCTGGACATGGAGAAACTGGGATACTTGAGGATAACTCTCTCTACGGCTTTGAAGAAACAATTGATCTTTTAAGGGACTTTTTGATCGACGCAGAGCTGAGCGAAATAAATCTACTTGGTTATTCAATGGGTGGAAGAATCGCATTGGGTTTCACCATTCGATATCCAGAATTAGTGGGAAAGCTTGTGTTGATAAGTTCCTCTGCTGGTCTAGCGACTCAGGGTGAACGAGAAGTTCGGCGAAGATCTGACGACGATCTTGCACATCAAATACTTGAAGAAGGAATAGAAGTTTTTGTTGATAGTTGGATGCAGCAACCCCTCTTTGCATCCCAACAAAGACTTGACCCAACTGTTATTGACAAGCAACGACAGCAGCGTCTCAAAAATTCCCCTGAAGGCTTAGCAGCCAGTCTTCAAGGTGCAGGAACTGGATCTCAACCATCATTGTGGAATCAATTAGATTCAATAACCGCTGAAACTTTATTAGTCGTCGGAGAAGATGATTCGAAGTTTCGACGGTTTGCCATGAAAATGGCTTCAGGAATTCAGAAAAGTGTCATATCAGTTATTGATGATGCCGGTCATGCGACTCATCTTGAGAACCTTTTGGATACCACAGAAGTAATTCGTTCATTTCTAGGGAGTTCAGAATGAGTTCTATTGTTGATGCCCAAGTGACTAGGCATCTGTTGTCTTACAAAACACCAATTACCACCGCTAAAGGGACCTTTGCTGAGCGACCCACCATCATTCTTTCTATACGCGATCAAGATGGACGCATAGGACTCGGGGAAGCTTGTCCGATGACCGGTTTCACTCACGAAACAATTGATGAAACTGAGAGCGCTATTTTGAATTGGCTAAACGATGAAGGTCAAGACTCTCCCCCATCTATTCCTACTGCAAGAGCTGCTATAGAAGGCGCTCTTTTTGATTTACGAGCAAAACAAGAAAACGTTTCTCTTTCCCAGCACTTGAATCCTGAAAGTTCGTTGAAAATACCAGTTTCAGTTCTTGTAAATGGTGAAACTTCCAAAGAACTTGTTTCAAATGCAGAAAGAATTGTGAGTGATGGATTCACTTCAATAAAAATAAAAATCGGTTCGCAATCACCTGATCGCGACATTTCGCTAGTGAAGGCGGTACGGGCGGCAGTTGGTTTCGATGTTTCTATTCGGCTAGATGCTAATGGTGCATGGACTCCGGAAGAAGCAATCTCAAATCTTGATCGGATGTCTGATCTTTCAATTGAATTTGTTGAAGAGCCAACCTCCGGGATAGACAATCTTAAAAAAGTTAAATCGGCTTGTGATATTCCCATAGCAGCCGATGAAACTGCTAGTGATCTCAAAGCAATAGCGGCTCTTATCGACAAACAATCTGTGGACTGCATCATTCTGAAGCCATCAGCTATTGGTGGAATCGTTCCCTCTTCTGAAGTCGTTCATGCAGCACGCGAATCAGGACTTGACGTTGTTGTCACATCCATGCTTGAAAGCTCCATCGGAATAAACATTGCCGCTCACTTCTCTTCCGCTTTTCAAGTAACCAGTCCGGCTCCAGGATTAGCAACTTCCTATTTACTAGTCGACGATCTGGCTTCTCCATTGACTCTCAAAGACGGACACATTCACTTAGATTGAATGCTTTTATTTATCCGATCTTGAGCGCATTGACTTTCTATTTGTCTCTTCGCCAAAAACAGCCTCTGACTGTCTAGCCGCAGAAGCGTAAATGCCTTTGGACATCAACGAGCGTTCCTCTGCTCTTCTGCGCCAATAAATCTCTGCTCTAGCTCGATGAGCGCCTTCATGAATAGGTTCCGCTGTGACAGCAAGTTCTATTAGATGGCATGCCAAGCGGAGGTCTCCCGCTTCTGTTACTTCTAAAGCACGATCAATCAGGGTCTCTACCGAACCAGCGAGTTGAACCATTTCTTTTGCTACTCGTTGTTCAGGAGCAGGTTTGAGATTGGCTGCATTTCCATCCCACCAACCACCGAATTGGCGATAGACATTTCTTACCACAAACTCTGGTTCGTCATATTGTGGCGCTAACCAGGGTTGTTCTTGTAAATGGTCAGGAAGTTTCACTTCGTGAATAATTTGATCAAGCGTGGCGCCCTCATTCATCAATTTCAGAGTGGAATCAGCTAGATGTTCTAAAGATTCTGCAATGTCTCCGAGTACTTGCTCTACTCGCTTTCTGCCAACAATTGGCAAACCATGCGCCGGGTAAATCTTTTCAGCCCCAACTGCGAGCATTTCTCTCATCGCAGCTGCCCATTCAATTGGATACCGTTGCACTTTTTGGGGATTGCCTGCATTTGGGAACACCCAGGCTACGAAATCTCCGGCAAAAACTGCCTTGTTATCTGGATCCCAAACCCACGTATGGTCGTCTGTTTCTCCTCGCGCATGCCTGAGTTCAAAATTCCAATTTCCGACCTTCATGGATAACTGGTCTCTGTAAGTCTGGTCAGGTTCAGCTACGTCTTTCGGAACAAAGTTTTCTACAGTATTTCCGAGACCAAAGTTTGCTAGTGGTCTAATTCCACCAAACTGTCTTTTATTTATGAACGAATTCCAGCCATTAGTCATTCGGTAACGTTCGAATCTTGGAATTACTCCTTCATGGGCTACCACCTTGGGTGGAGACACTCCCTTGTCTTTAACATCAGCGAAAAAGGCTCCGCTTCCTCCAACATGATCGATATGGCCATGAGTGTAAACAAGTGTGTGAACTGGGTCTTGAGACCATGCACGCATAGATTCGACAACCGCTTTACCAGTCTGTGGCCCACTTGCATCAATACAAACAAGACCCTCTTCAGTTTTTTGAATCCAGCAGTGAGAGAATGATTCAACTATCGCCAAACCATCATCTATTTCGGTTAACTCCTGAGTGAAACGATTTAAAGGTTGGTTAACTATTCCAGAATCAATGACCTGACTCGATAACTCAACCGGATGCAAATTATCGCTATTCATTATTTTCCTTCTCCAGATGTGAGCAAATGATTTTTGTAGCTCGTGGAATGTCTTCAAAAAGAAAAAAATGTGAGCCGTCAATTCTTTCTGCCTCTACACCAAGTATCGCTGCTTGTTTCTCAAACCAGATCGGATCTAGATCGCTTTCAGAGCCATACAAAACAGAACTTGGAGCTTTGACGAGCGACAATTTGTTGAAACTATCTATTGGGCCGTGTCTATTTGAGTCAAAAATCACTGCTTCGGTCTCAGGATTGCAAGCAAGTTCAATTTGTCCATCCGCTCTGTCTTCAAAACCCCATTGGACATAGGCCTCTAAAGCCTCAAGTGCAAGACTCTTTAAAGGAGGTCTTGATCCATATGACTCAACTACTGTTTGTCGATCTGGCCAAACAACCCGGCGTTTACGCGCACCAACCGCTAAAGGATGAGGTCCTCTTGGTTCAAGGTTCCCTACCTCAGCATTTGGTCTATTAAATGAATCTCCCGGCATAGCGATTGCTTCAATAAGTATGAGTGTCTTCACTCGTTCTGGTGCTGAAGCTGCTATCTCAATTGATACGCCACCTCCTAAAGAAACGCCTAATAAATTGAAGTCTTCTATACCGAGATGGTCCGCCACTGCTAACACATCAGCGGCCATATCATCGTTTCCCAACTTTTTTTCATCTATGACCGTTTCGCTGGCACCATGGCCGCGTAAATCAACGGCTACGACTCTGAACAGAGATTGAAGTTGTTCAGCTAAAGGCGCATACACGCCAGCACAGAATCCGTTGGGATGAAGCAAAAATAGGCATTCTCCATCTCCTCCCCAATCAAGCCACGCAATTTCGAGCCCATCATGTATGAAAATTTCCTGTCGAGGAAAGGTAGCAGTCATCAAAATCCTTTTATGAGATAGTCCATTCTGCTGCCTGAAAAACTCTTTGCCTAATTAGCAAGATATTAAGCAAATTTGTTAGCTATATCTTCTTCTGTCCAGAACCCTGGAACTGGTCTTTCAGGAGAGACTTTTGCATAATGAGTCAGACGCTCAACTGCGTCATCATCAAACATTTCTATGGCATCAAAGAACCCTGCGCCCCCTACCGCTCTTAGCGCCCGATCGCCTTCGCTTCCTGAGCGCGGCAAATGTGAGGTCAAAATAAGTAACCTTGGTTTATCTGAAGCATCAGAAGCAAGAACGTGTGCTCTTCCTAAAGTTTTCCATAAAGTATCGGCTCTCCGCATACCGGGTCGAGCGGTAGTGAAGGCGCCAGAGACTTCGACGTACCAAGGAACACCTTCAGCTTGATCTGTGACTAAGAACGGGAAACTTACTCCGAGCTTTCCACACACTACTTTTTCTTTAACTATTTCAAATCCGGATTCTTCAAGAATGTTCGCTGCTATATCTGTTGCTTTCTTGCCCATCTCATTTGCACGATCAAGAACATGTTCAACTGTCTCTAATGCTGTTTCATTTGTGAAAAACTGAACTTGACTTCCCGATTCAGCTAAATCTCTTCGTCTCCAAGCGGCCTGTTTACCTTCTGCCAGTCTTTCTCGTTCTTCCTCTACACGTTCCGATGCTAAACCGACATATTCATCTTCTAAGTCGTAACCAACTGGACGCCTTCCCGCTCTTACTGCAGCAACAAGAGTAGTTCCAGATCCCATAAACGGATCTAAGACTAAGTCGTCCCGATAGGTGTAAAGATCAATCAGTCTTCTTGGAAGTTCAACCGGGAACGGAGCCGGATGGCCAACTCGCTTCGCTGACTCTGCATCTATACGCCATACGTCAAGAGTTGCTTCCATGAATTCATCTGTTGTAATCGTGCTTTCGTGCGGTAATCCTTTACCTGCTCGGGCGCTACTGGGTTGAGCTCGATCAAACCGGCCTTTGCTAGCAATAATTACTCTCTCAGTCATGTCTCTTAAAACAGGATTGGCGGCTTTTCGAAACGACCCCCAAGCTACAGAACCAGTCGCTCCTTCGGCTTTCTGCCAAATCACTTCCCCTCTCAAAAGAAGGCCAAGGTCGTCTTGCAAGATTCGTATGACATCTGAAGAGAGACTGCGATACGGCTTACGACCAAGATTCGCAACGTTGACTGCGATTCGCCCACCAGGTTCTAAAACTCTCAAACATTCGGCAAACACATCACGCAACATTGATAAATATTCGAGATAAGAGGATGGAATATGACTTTCTTGGGAATCATCATTGATCGCCAGTTCATACTCTTTACCCACAAAATAAGGTGGAGAAGTAACCACTAGAGCGACTGAGTTGTCCGGAAGGTGATGCATGTTACGGGCGTCGCCCTGAAGGCAACCGTTTCCAAAATCCACAACGTTATTTATCGTGTCGTCTTCTGACAAAACAGGAGGACTGAAACGCTCATAGAAAGCTGAAGCATCGTGACTTTCGCGACGCCCCACTCCAAAAGATGTAGTTGAAGTACCCCGTTGAGGCTCGTGATTACTTTTTTCCATCTTAAGTAGGGTACGCGCCCCGCGCGCGCGGACCAATCAGAGATGCATTTTTCTTATAAAAGCACTTAATACTCAGGCTTATTTCGGAAAAAATTTTATAGATCAGCGAATAAATCAGCTAATTGTTGTCTTGAATACTCGCCGGTGGTAGCCCAATCATAAATTGAACCTCCAATAGAATCTGTGTCAATTAAAGAATCAACGAACGCCTGCAGATCACCAATGACTGCCAAAGGCTCACCAGGATCAGGGAGACTTGTTCCATCGTCTAAACCTACGCCTCCTATGCCATGGACTTTAGCTTCAGGGTCCCCAAGATAAGTACGTAATAGTCGGATGCTTTCACCGCTGTAGTAATAGGGATCAGCATGTTCTTCTGTGCGAAAAGACCAATAACTCATTGGAAGCCAAACGTCATAAATTGGTGCTATTTCCCTCCAAGGAAAATCCGGCCAAAAATCAGGGTTTATCTCCTCAGTAAGTACGGGTGGCATGACAATAGCTCCTAACGGATCACTGCCAACAAATTCTCTAAGTTCGCTACTGAGATTGATAAGTCTTTGAGAACGCTCGCTTCCCTCTAAACCGTCATCATTCCATTCAATATCTACCGCTATTCCATCAAAGCTATGCCCTAGTACTTCAAACTCTGAAAGAGCAAGCAAACGTTCAATATCTTCAGTGCCGGAATTCCATTTAGGCAAATACCAAGCAACTACTTCTATGCCTTCTTCGTGGGCGGTTAACAGGAATTCTGTCAATATCCAAGGATCAGTTATCGGCCAGCGAGCTCGACTATCACTTCTCGCTGCTTGCATATATAACGTACGAATCCCAATATCTGCCATGCCGGTAATATCTCCAGGGCTAACGGTTGGGGTGCCCACATACGTCGGATCTATGTCGTATGAATCGACCCATGTTCCAAGGCCCCAGTAAGAGGTAATAGATCGTTCAGATTGCCTACTAATTTCTATATTCGGCTCAATAACCGTTGCTGGATCACCAGAAACTCTCGGTATTAATATTTCCTCTGGTCCCGCAGTAAAGAAAGCTAGTGATCCAATGCCAAGAAATAACATAAGGAAAATCAGGGCAGAAGAAACAGCTTTATTTCTCATATTTCCAGAGTACTGCTATTAAAGTAACTCCTGTATTCACGGAGGCACCACCAAATATCGCTCTGCGGCTACTAGCGTCCATTGCTGTGTCTGATAATGATGAAATCGAAGACCCAATAAGTCCAAAACCGAAATCTATTAGTCGTCGTCGTCTAATGATTGCTCTTGGATTTGGGGCTGTAAATCTAGGAATGCTTCGTAAACTTCCTCAACTTTTTAAACCAGATTCAATAATTTCAACATCTTCATCTTCTCCTAACTCCCCCACCACCACTGTTGCTTCTACTTCTAGTACAACTACTTCACCATCGGCATCTTTAGAATTACCTCCCGTTTTTGATGCTGATTTAATAGTCGACCCTGAAGGACACACCTTTGATCTCGTCATATCTGGTGGTCGAGTCATTGACCCGGAAAGTGGTTTTGATGCTCAAGCTCAAATCGGTGTGGATGGAGATTTGATAACACATATTGGTTTTGGGAATTTAACCGGGAGAAACACTATTGCTGCTACGGGTTTAGTGGTCTCTCCTGGATTCATAGACCTTCTTTCTTATCCAACTAATGGTTACGGAGAGTGGTACAAAGTCGCAGACGGAGTCACCTCGAATCTTTGTCTACATGGAATCGACCATCCGATGGAAAGTTTTCTTTCGCTAGGGGAATCAGTTGATCCGCCAATCAACTATGGAGGGGCTACTGACCAATCTGCCCACCGTGGCACTCTTGGAGCAGGAATTGAATACCTTTCCAGAGTGCCCGGAGTCAGTATTGAAGATTTGACCGATCTGGCCGACTCAGATCTTCAGTTAGGGGCACTAGGCATTCATCAACAGCCGGAATACACCATTGGAGTGACAGAAGAAGAAATGATTGCTCATGGTGTGGTCGCTGCAGAATATGGTGTTCCTTTATGCCTTCACCTTCGTAGCGGAGATACAGAGAATCTCTCCAACCAAGAGGAGGCTGTAGAAGAGGCGCTTTCTGTCGCTGAGGAAACAGGTTGCCGTATTCATATTGAGCACCTGAATTCCACTGGTGGTACTAGCCGCATGTCAGAAGCTATCGAACAGATTGAAAGTGCACGTTCTCGTGGATTGTCTATCACTGCCTGCACCTACCCTTACTCTTACTGGGCTACTTATGCAGGAACATCACGATTCGATAATTTCGAGGAAAAATTCGGGATCACTTACAACGATTTACAAGTGGTGGGGACTTCAAAAAGAGTAACGGAGTCTGAATGGCCTTCGATTCGTTCCGCTAATTCACTCACTGCAGCGTTTGCGATGTCAGAAGAAGATATAACTACAGCTCTGAAAGCTCCTTGGATGATGATCGGTTCTGATGCGATACTTCAAACAAGTCACAATAATCATCCTCGGTGCGCTGGGAGTTTTAGCCGTATTCTCGGTCGTTATGTCCGAGAGGAAAAAGTTCTTTCTCTTGTTGATGCTTTGTCTCGAATGACAGCACTTCCTAGCCAACTGTTAGGAGAATGCAGTTTTGATATGGCGAGACGTGGACGTCTACAGGGTGGAGCGGTTGCGGACATAACTATTTTTGATGAGGAAACTATTCTTGATAATGCGAGTATTGAAAATCCTGCTCAAGAGTCAACTGGTGTTTCTTATGTAGTAGTTGGAGGTCAAATAGTTAGAGCAAATGGAACCAATAATCGTGATGCTCGTCCAGGCATTCCTCTCCTCAGAGATCTGACATGACTTCAAGTTCAAAAATTCCGGACAATGAGCGAAGAGTTACTTGGCGCCTCTCTCAGCTTCTAGTCCTTGGGGCATTTTTTGTTTTAGTTTCTTCTTTTTGGAACAGTGAAAAATCAGAACAAACCGCGCAAGTCGATCCGCCTGTGACATCTGAAAACTCAACAACGACTGCGGCCTCAGACGCGATAAATAAACCAGACGATGCCCGTTCCTTTACCTTTGCAGCAAGCGGTGAGATCCTTGTTCACGAATTCGTAGCCGATGCAGCCCGATCTTCCGATGGCAATTCTTGGGATTTCATGTACATGTTTGAATCAGTTCAACAAGTACTTGTCAGCGCCGATCTTTCAATCTGTCACTTAGAGACACCACTCTCTGAAAACAACTCTTCGCTTTCTTATTACCCCAATTTTGAAGTTCCCTATGAGCTAGCAGATGCCATTTCTTCAGCAGGATACGATGGATGTTCAGTTGCTTCTAACCACAGTCTTGATACTGGCATAGATGGCATAAGTAGCACTTTGGGTCATTTACAAGATGCTGGAATTCAAACAGCAGGCATGAGGGACGAAGATAGGCACAGTTCAAGTCTCTTCGAAGTTAATGGGATTACAGTTACTCACCTTTCTGTAACCGATACTTTGAATGGATCGTCGCTTCCTACCAGGCCCCCATGGCTCGTTTCTGATCTTGACATTGGTCGAATTATTTTGGATGCGCAGGGTATGCGTTCAAGCGGAGCAGAATTTGTAATTGTGAGTGTGCATTGGGGGGAAGAGTATATTTCTGATCTAAGTGACCACCAACAGGAAACGGTGAAAGCACTCTTGGATTCTGAGCACATTGATCTAGTGATTGGGCATGGAACTCATGTGCCTCAATCCGTGATTGTTCACAATGAAAAATATGCTGTTGCTGGGTTAGGTAATTTTCTGTCAAATCAGCCAGGAGATGAGCGTCGGAGGTGTAATGAATGTCCTCCTGCAACTCAAGATGGGATGATTCTTTGGCTAGAGATGGAAGAAAATGAAGAAGGAAAGATTGTTGTTGTTCAAGCGTCTTACTACCCGACCTGGGTTGATCGAACCAATTACGAAATCGTTCTCTTAGATTTTCATGAGTCTTCAGATATTAGCTCTGAGACACTTTTGGTCTCCGCTGAACGTACTGCAAACGTCGTGGAGCCTCTTCTGAAGAGAGCCACTTCTTTACCGGGTGATTGAGAGATAGTATTTATTTATTAGATATAGCGTTTACTTAATTTTTTTTGAAATTTCACCTAAGGAGAACCTTCGTGAATAATTCATCTCGTGTACACAATTTCAGTGCTGGACCCTGTACTTTGCCTCTTCCCGTACTCGAATCAGTGGAAAGTGAAATGTTGAATTTCAGTGATAGCGGAATGTCGATTATTGAGTCGAGCCATCGAGCCCCTGAATACGATTCCGTTCACATGTCTGCTTTAGCAGATTTTCGGTCGTTAGCTGAAATTCCAGAAGACTTTGCGATTCTGTTTTTGCAAGGAGGAGCGTCTCTTCAATTCACTCAAGTTCCTATGAACCTTCTCAACCAAAGCGAAAAAGCAGGTTATCTAAACACTGGAACCTGGGGCGGTAAAGCTCTTTCAGATGCGAAATCGTTTTGTTCAGCGTATGAAGCTTGGACAGGAGAAAGTGAAAACTTCTCGCGAATGCCTCAGGATGACGAAATAGAGATTGAAGAAGGTTCTCGCTTCTTGCACATCACCACTAACGAAACCATTGGCGGCATTCAGTTGCCTCACTATCCAAAAGTTGAAATTCCAATAGTCGCAGATATGAGTTCAGATTTTCTATCTCGCCCGATCGACTGGGAATGTTTAGATCTCGTATATGGCGGTGCTCAAAAAAACCTTGGACCGTCTGGGTTGGCGATCGTGATCGTCCGAGAAGAAATTTTCGAAAGGAGCAGCCAAGTAGCTGGCGGCTATTTGGATTACCAGACTCATGCCAAAGCTGACTCGATGGCTAATACTCCTCCGATGTTTCCGATTTATGTCATGGGGAAAGTCCTTAAGTGGATGATTGATGCAGGTGGTTTGCCAGAATTTGAAAGAAGGTCTCAGGAGAGAGCTTCCTTGTTGTATAACGCCATCGACAACAGCGACGGCTGGTATGAATGTCCAGTTGATAAAAGTAGTCGTTCTTTAATGAACATTGTTTTCCGGTTGCCGAGCGAAGATCTTGAGAAACAGTTCGTTGCTGAGGCAACTGACTTTGATCTGATCAATTTGAAGGGACACAGAAGCGTTGGAGGGGTGCGGGCTAGTGTCTATAACGCTCTTCCTTTAGAAAGTGTGCAATCGCTAGTAGATTTCATGACTCAATTTAAAGAATCAAACCAATAATATTCAGTTAGAGCAAAACTGAAAAAGCGAATAGTTTGTGCTCTCATAAACAAGACAAAAATGGTTGTTGACTACTTTTCCAGCTTCAAAACTTCCAGCGTTGACTGAAGAATTTGGTTCGTTCCAGCCATCAAATCGGCTAGTAAGAATAACCCAATCAGTATTCTCAACATCCTCTGCTAGCCGTCCTCCCTCTCGATTAGCGAGACCTGGATTCATCTCAAGGTGATAACTTCCCGGAACGTATTCAGGAAGAAGATGGTAAAGCCAAGTTTCTGAATAGTTTGTTCTTGTGAGGTCTGTGGGTCCGATGAACACAGATTCTCCACTTTGAGCGACCGAATCTAATTCTTTGAATAGGTTTTCTACTTCTTGACGGTACTGATTGTCTTCAACAGGGATACTTCGCCCTTCATGTTCCAAGGTGAGTTGTTCTTCAGAAGAAAATACCTGCCCGTAAACATCGGCGGAAACCCGGCCAATATGGTACGGAGCAACTACGACTAAAAGTACGAAGAGGGCTATTGAAACTACTGTCCCAGATACACGATCTTTTAAGTGATTCGCGATGCTAACTAAAAGTGAAGTGAAAATTATTACGCCGACGAATCTAATATGATTCGGGCTTGGTCGCTGCAGCAACTGAGGTATTGAAGCCACTGCGAAAAGTGAAAATGCAATCAAGGCTGTTCTTTTGGAACGCCATGCCAATACCAATGAGATCGCTGCGGCAATTAAAAGTGTCCAGAAAAGTAGCGACAGTTGTGCGGCATGTCCGAATCCGAACCCTGGGTCCGTACTCGTTACTAAGTCATCTAAGCGAGCAAAAAAATCAGACGAGTCATCCCAGTTTGGAGGCACCGGCAAGGTACGACCCGATCTAAGGCGGATAACAGGATCTATGAACATTCCTTCTATAACTGTCCAAGGTCTAGCTATGACTACATGCACCAAATATGGAGACACTCCAAGAGCTAATCCTTTTATCGCTGCCACACGATGCTCTTTATTTGATTGCCATGCAAGCCATCCAAGCCCAACAACAATAACCAGAATCAAATCTGCCCGATACAACAAAGCCATACCTGCGAGAATTCCAGAGATGAACCATTGTCGTTTGGTAACGGTTTCACTTATTGCAATAGATAGCGCTGCTACCGCAAACGAAATAGCAGCAATCCAAGAGTATGCGATAAGCCCGAACGGAATTATGAGAATCCAGCCAAGCAATGCCGACCCAAATGCCACGGCGGGACTCACAGATTTGCCAATTCGGTATAAACCCCAAAGCAACAAGATTCGATAAAGAAGACCAACAAGGCGTTCTACGGTTATAGAGACACCAAACACCGCGAATGCCCCCGCTAATGTCCATAGATCTCCAGGTCCATAAAGATGTTCAAAATCTGCGTTGGGAATCTGACCTTTTAAAACAAGTTCTCCCCCAATCAGCAGGCTTCCTTCTTCCATGGTGGCTCCATTCGAACCAAACATGACCAGTAGCGGCAGTGCTACAACGAGTGCAAGTAGAGCTGCTGGCAGGAAACGCACCAGAGTTGAACCCGTTACTTTGTTCATTACCAAAGCATACGAGTATCTAGGGAGAGCAATGAGAACCTTTCACACAAACAAGGAGAAGAGGTTCAACTTTCAACAATAGTTACTGTTCCTGCTTGTCCGTCTACCTCTACCAGAGCGCCATCAGGTATCAAATGAGTAGCGTCGGTAACACTTACCACACAAGGTAAGCCCAGTTCACGTGAAACAATTACGGCGTGACTCATCTGTCCACCAACGTTGACAATAACTGCTTCGACGGGAACAAAAAGCGGGGTCCAACTTGGGTCTGTATGTGGGGCAATTAGTACGTCTCCAGGTCCTATGTCTCCAGGTTCAGACGGGTCCAGAACGACTCGTGCAATGCCTCTAGCTTTCCCAGCGCATCCAGGAATGCCTTCAAGGGTCTCTCCTGATTTAAGGGCTGTTCTTGCTATTTCTGTTCTTTTCTCCCAAGTTTCAATTGGTGGCAACTCTCCAGAGAAGCAGAAAGGTGGAACAAGTTCTGAAAGCGCTTCACGAGTCGACTTTCTCTCTGAAATAATTTTTGTCATGGTTTCGGGGTTTTGTAGAAATTGATCCATTTCCTCTAAACGGATAAACCAAAGATCATCTACTCCTCCGCCACTTCGTTGACTAACCCTCTGACCCAGCTCTCGTAAAGCAAGTCGGCATTGATGGATCATGTCAATGAGGACTGTCTTGGATTTCTCTCTTGCTTGACTGTAACTAACCGCGCATTCATAAAACCGATCGAAACGACTATGCAAAATCCTACTTAAGTTATTTTTTGCGGATCGAACAGCCTCTTCCCTTTCTTCGACTAAACGCTCTGTACGCAGTTTTGGCGCTCTACTGTCATCTGCCTGACGCATCCGATCAATGATGGTTAAAGGCATATGTGGGTTTGTCCCCCATACCTCACAAGCTATTTCCCACTCATTAGGTCCTCTACTTCCAAACTTTTTCAAGAACTCTGCAAATTCCTCATTGAAATCTTTAGCTTCTGGTTCTGCATTCAACCGGTTTTCTAATCCACTCAACCCTTCATCGAAGCAGGCAGAGAGAGAAGAAGAGTTTCGAACAAGGCGACTGAGATCCCAGAGAGCGAAAGATGGAGCGGCGGACTCTACGTCCCCTATCCCTCCTAGCATTGGTAACGCCAGTGATTCGTCGCCCAATTTATTTTTACACAGAGACTTTAAAAGACCTAGCCCTATCCCTGCGCCTCCTGTTATCAATAGATGATCTCGAAAAAGACAAATTTGAAGAGGGACTGAATCTAGGAAAACACTCAGCAGTTCATCTTCTGAAGCAGTGGCAAAGTCAGGAAGTTCTTCATGCCATTGAAGAGCGTCTTCTTGGACTTCTTCAAGTTCAGAAAGTTTTTTGCCAAATAAAACGGAAAGCGCATATAGAACCATTTTTATGCTGCACCACAGATTTCGATCTCCTTTTTGGATTTCGTGTGGAGGAGCAAGATCTTCTGATCCAAGATAAGTCGCATCTGTTTCTTCTACGGTTGTTCCAGCAGTTCTAACGGCAATCACTCGAGATGCAGAAAGATTAATGTAGGTGTATCCACCAAAAACTCCGCCAAAAATGTTGGCGTCCTCTTGAAGTTCTTTTTCTGTCATTGCTCCAATAACTCGTACAGAGTCTGTGAACGGATCCCCATTAATTACTCCCGGTAAGGACGTAGACAGTGGATAAACGACTTCTGGGTAGACTTCTCCCGAATTTCCCCTTGTATATACGGGAAATCTCTTACTTGGCGTGCCATGAACATAGGGACCTAAACCTAAGTCCACAAAATCTAACAATGGATTTGCCATACCCGGCACGCTAGTAGATAACGTTTAACGACTAGAGTTCGGGATTCATGAGAGTTTCCGGGGAGAGCTAACTTTGTCTAATCTAACTGAACGGTTGAAATGGCTCGCTGCCCCATTATTAATCTTTGCAGTTCAATTTTCACTATTTCGCGCCCCGATTGGTGTGGTCATAAATGGTGCAGTGCTGGGTCTAATCACTGCTCTTGTAGCTCTCGCCATGTTCTTGATTTATCGATCAAACCGTGTGCTGAATTTTGCTCAAGGCGAATTCGGATTAATTCCGGCCGTTCTCTCGGTCATGTTAATTGTTGAATCCGGCTGGCCCTGGCTACTCGCCCTACTTGTAGGGGCTGTCGCCTCCATCTTGCTAGGAGGCGCAACAGAGTTTTTAATAATCCGTCGGTTCTTTCGTGCTCCACGTCTCATCCTGACCGTAGCAACTCTTGGTCTTGCTCAAATTCTGGCTTTCAACGCATTACGAATGCCTTTGTGGTGGAACGCACGAGTTACCTCCCAACGAATCGACTCACCGTTGAATTGGGTTTGGGACGTTGGACCAGTACGACTAAGTGCAGATCACCTTCTCGTTTTAATCATCGTTCCTTTAGTGCTCTTAGCTATAGGAGCACTACTTCGATACACCAATCTTGGAATAGCTGTGCGAGCTGCCGCTGAACTGCCGGATAGAGCTGTTTCTCTTGGCATACCTGTAAAGAGCGTTCATACTCTTATTTGGGGAATCGCCGGATTTCTCGCCTTTCTTGCCCTCTTCCTTCGCGCCGGAGTGATTGGCTTACCTGTCGGAGGGTCACTTGGCTTTGGGCTGCTTCTTCGAGCCTTAGCTGCTCTAATGATCGGACGACTCAGCCACCTTCCGACAATTCTTGTCTCGTCTATTGCATTAGGGATCCTCCAACAAGGAATCAACTGGAACCAGGACAACTCCTTTCTCGGTGATGCATTTATGGCAGCAGTGATTATTGGCGCTCTTGTTCTACGCCGAGATAGGAAACAACGTGGAGAGATGACCAATGAAAGCCTCTCTCTCATCGGAGACGTTCGTCGTCTCCCTGCTGTTCTCAATAGCCTCTGGGAAGTCAGAATTTTGAAGTTTCTCGCTATCACCGGTTGTATCGGTTTGTCTTTTTGGTTACCTCGTGTTTTAGAAACACAAGATGTTCTTCGTCTTTCCTACCTTTACCTCTATGTGATTGTTTTACTCTCATTGGTTGTTCTCACAGGTTGGGCGGGACAACTCTCTCTTGGACACATAGCTTTCTTGACAGTGGGTTCAGTTCTTGGCGCTTATTTCACTCAAGAAATGGGATTTGATCTACTCTTAGCTGTTCCTATAGCTGGTTTAGGTGGAGCTCTCGCTTCTTTATTCGTTGGCCTACCAGCTTTACGCCTTCGTGGCCTATACCTTGCGGTAACTTCCTTAGCTTTTGCTGTAGCAACTACGTCTTATCTTCTCAACCCACGTTTCTTTTCATGGATACCTCAAGGACGTATAGAGCGTCAGCCACTACTTGGGAGAATTGACTGGTCGACTTCATTCGCTATGTATCACGTCAGCCTTATAGCTCTCATTTTAGTTTTCTTCGCTATCTCTGGAATTCGAAATAGCCGAACAGGACGTGTGCTTTTAGCTATGAGAGACAACGAAGCTGCTGTCGCTGCTTACGGTGTGAGCCCAACAAAAGCAAAGCTAGTCGCTTTCGCTATATCAGGTTTTTTTGCTTCAACAGCTGGAGCTCTTGTAGTTCACCATCAACAAGCTTTAGTAGTTGAAGCGAATAATCATTGGCAAAGCATTGATCTCTTTGTCGCTGCGGTAGCTGGCGGCATAGGTTCTGTTATTGGCGCTGTACTTGGAGCGCTTTATTACTGGGGAGGAGTCTGGTGGCTTCCTGGGAACTGGAGACTCCTGGTTCTCGGTGGTGGCGTTTTAGGTGTCTTACTTGTTCTCCCTGGTGGCTTGGCAAGTGGGCTTTATCAAATACGTGATGCTGCTGCTAGGAAACTTGCTCTACACCATGACATTGATGCCCCTGGTTTTACTTCTGATTCACATGAAGAAAAGAGTCAATGATGTCTACTGGTGAGAAATCAATGATGAAAGGGTTCTTAGACACGGTGAAACATCCCGTGACTTCCATACGTTCACTTGGTAGAGGGGGTTCTCTTTATGGGCTTCTCATTGTTTTCGGTTTCAATGCTGTAGATGAATTGGATAGAGCTGCTTTTGATATTCTCGCTCCCGAGATACGCGATGAGTTTGATCTTGGATTTCAGGGATTATTAACCATTATCGCTGTAGTGGCTGCTGCCTCTCTTGCTCTTCAAGTTCCAATAGCAGGTTTTGCTGACCGTCATTCAAGAGTTCGATTGGCCGTAGTTGGAGCTTTAGCTTGGTCAGTCTTTTCTTTTTCCACTGGGCTGGCTACCGGAATCGTTTTTCTCGCTTTCGCTAGATCTGGATCTGCGATCGGTAAAGCTGTTAACGACCCCACTCACAATTCTCTTCTGGCGGACTGGTTCCCTCCGGCAGATAGGCCAAGAGTTTTTTCTTTCCACCGAGCAGCTAATCCTGTTGGGGCAACTATCGGGGCTCTGGCTGCTGGTTTGCTTGCGTATTATTTTGGATGGAGAGCGCCATTTTTTGTATTAGCTGTTCCTACTTTGATCTTGGTATTTCTCGCTCTTCGGCTCCGTGAGCCAATTCGCGGGGCGCAAGAACGTAAAGCCATTGGTGCAGATGAAGAAGCCATTTATCTCGAAGAAGAACCGCCTTCCTATTCTGAAGGGTGGCGAATGGCATGGAAAATAGGTGTGTTGCGAAGAATATTTGCTTCCATGCCTTTCCTCACTATTGCTTTTGTTGGATTCAACTCTCTTAACATTCTTTTCCTAGAGGAAATTTTCAGTCTTGATATTCGAGAGCGTGCATTATTTACTGCTGCTTTAGCACCGCTAAGTATTATTGGTCTTGTTATTGGCGCCAGAATTTCTGGCAGGTTGATTGAAAAAGACCCTGGTCTTGTACTTCGGTTTCTTGCTTTGACTTCAGTGATAATAGGCGGTTTAGCTGCCCTTTATGCCTTGTCTATTAACCTTGTGATGGCGTTCATCTCAGCAGCGTTGATAATTATTTCTGGAGCAATTTTAGGACCGGGAATTCTCGTCGTTTTATCAATGGCGGCTCCACCTCGTGCGAGATCAATGGTTTTCTCCATCAGTTCACTCTGGATACTCCCAGGTCTATTAATTCTTCCTCTAGTTGGCTGGATAGCTGATACGTGGGGTATCCGTTACGGAATGATCACTCTGCTTCCCATAGGTTTAATCGGGGGATTAATTCTGTCTTCTGCAGGACCAATTATTGGCGAAGACATTAAGGATGTGTGGCAAACTACGGCCGCCCGATCTGAAGTTCTTTTAGCCCGAAAAAATGGGGAAGAAAAGGTCCTTATGTGTAAAGGACTAAATGCTGGATACGGAAACGTACAGGTTCTTTTTGATATTGATTTCGAAGTAGAAGCAGGTCAAATTGTTGCTCTACTTGGAACTAATGGAGCTGGAAAATCTACATTACTGAAAGCCGTATCAGGGATTGTGGAAGCAGACACAGGAGCGGTGTTACTTGATGGAAGAGATATCACACATGCTCCGCCAAATGAAATAGCCGAACATGGGGTGACTCAACTTCCTGGCGGATCCGGTATCTTCCCTTCACTTACCGTTGCTGAAAATCTCCGAGCGGCCTCTTGGCTTAACCGTAAATCTGCTTCTAAGGACTGGAATGCATATCATAAGAGAGCTCTTGAGAACTTCCCTATTTTGGCTGATCGTTTAGAAGACGAAGCCGGAAATCTTTCCGGAGGTCAGCAACAAATACTTGCTTTAGCTATGGCTTTTCTCTCACAACCGAGACTTCTAATGATTGATGAACTCTCTTTGGGCTTAGCTCCAGTAATCGTTGAAGAGCTACTCCCAAAACTCCAAACTCTGGCGAAAGAGGGAGTAACCATAGTCTTAGTGGAGCAATCCGTGAATGTCGCTCTGACAGTCGCTGATACTGCCTACTTCATGGAAAAAGGGGAAATAAAATTCCACGGAGAAACATCGGAACTTCTTAAACGTCCAGATGTATTACGTTCAGTTTTCCTAGAGGGTGCCTCAGTCGGTCTTGATAAAGCACAAAAAGAAGCCGAAGAACCAACCGACACTCACTTTGAGGTAGAGGAGTCTTCAGAAATATCCGAGGAATTAAGTTCTGCCACGGTTCTTGAAGTAAGTGGGATCAGTCGTTCTTTCGGAGGGATCTCTGCTGTTAATGACGTGAGTTTCGAAGTTCGCTCTAAAGAAATTCTTGGTTTCATCGGGCCAAATGGAGCTGGTAAAACAACTCTTTTTGATCTCATTGGTGGGTTCACTGAATCGGACAAAGGAAGAGTTGTCTTATCGGGAAGACCTATTCATCATTTGACTGCCGCTAATCGATCCCTTCGCGGACTTGGACGCTCTTTTCAAGATGCACGACTTTTCCCTGCTTTAACAGTTGAAGAAACTATTGCGGTGGCGTTAGATCGTTGGATCACATCACAAGATCCCGTGTCTTCCGCCCTTCACCTCCCCAATGCTTTTGACAGCAACAGGAAAGTAACTACTCGTGTCAATGAACTGATCGAACTCATGAATTTAGGTTCCTTTCGAACAAAATTCATACACGAACTTTCAACTGGAACGCGACGGATTGTTGATTTAGCAATGGTCGTAGCTCACAGACCCATAGTCGTTCTTTTGGACGAACCCTCTAGTGGAATAGCTCAACGAGAAGCAGAAGCACTTGGACCGGTCCTAGAGCGTCTACGAGATGAGATGGGATGTGCTTTGGTCATAATCGAGCATGACATTTCCTTACTTCGTTCCGTTGCGGACCGAATGATTGCTTTAGATCAAGGAGCTCTAATTGCAGAAGGAGACCCCGCACTGGTATTGACCCATCCAATTGTCGTATCCTCTTACCTAGGGACTGATCAGGCTGTAATTAACCGCTCTGGAGTTCATTAAAATCAAGCACTGATAAAAGTAGGGGGATCATGGAACCGGGACAGGAAAAATCTTCAAGGACCACAGCTGCTAGAAGATGGGGACCAATAGCTGCAATTGTGATTGCTGCTGTTGTAGTAGTCATCATTCTCGTTGCGACACCTTCTAACGACGAAAAAAACGAAGAGACCTCTTCAACTGCCGCAGTGGTAGAAGAATCATCCCCTTCAACAACAACTGCGGCTACAGCTGAATCCGAGACCGAGACCGAGACCGAATCCGAATCGGCTCCAACTACCACCACCACAGAAGCAAAATTGGGTGGCCCCTCTTACGCTATTGATCCAGATACTGAAAGCCCGGAAGGTGTGCTGAGTTACCCCAGAGCTGAAGAAATGGGTATTGCTGACACCATCGACTGGGGTGAACGTTGCGATACAGAAACTGGGCAAGTCCGAATCCCTTGGTTCTTCCGCATACCTTGTTGGCAGCCTTTTGAAGGTGACAACGGTGGTGCAACAGATAACGGAGTAACCGCAGACACGATAAGGGTCGTTTACTGGACCCCGCAAGACAACGACCCAGTAATGGCTTACATTACAGATGCCATCATGAATGATGACACTAATTCCGATGTTGAAGACACTCTAAATAAGTTGATCGAATACTACGAAACGTATTACGAAACCTACGGCCGCTCAGTTGAGTTAACGGTAATAACAGGTTCTGGTCTCGTTTTAGATCCGATTTCCGCTCGGGCTGATGCAGTGCGCATCGCTGAAGAAATTGACCCCTTCATGGTTTGGGGTGGCCCAGCATTAACCACCGCCTTTGGTGACGAACTAATGGCAAGAGGCATCGCTTGTTTTGCCTGCGGACTAGGTGGAACGGCAGAAGACTATGTCGAAAGGCATCCAAACGGATGGTCTTTAACTATGAGCGCTGAACAAGCAAGCATTCTGGTTGCCGAATATGTCGGAAAACGCCTCGCGGGATACAACGCTGTTCATGCCGGAGACTCCAGCATGCATGATCAAGAACGCGTCTTCGGAAACGTTTACGAAGGAAGTGGAGAAAACGCTGAAACAACAAGCGAAATGTTCGAAGATGCACTTGGAAGTTATGGCGTAGAACTCGTGGAATCTATCTCTTACAACTTAGATCCCGCAACAATGCAAGAAACAGCTACTAATACCATCGCAAAGTTAAAAGCTTCCGGTGTGACCTCTGTATTGCTGCAAGCTGATCCGGTTGCTCCACGCGATTTCACTCGCGAAGCAACTGCCCAAGGTTATTTTCCTGAGTGGATCGTCGCAGGTTCCGTTCTTGTTGATACAAACGTTTTTGCTCGAACCTATGACCAAGAACAGTGGGCTAACGCATTTGGTCTTTCCACTCTTGGGACTCCTGTGGAAAGAGGAGACCAAGGAAGCATCAATCTCTATGAATGGTTCCATGGCGAAGAAGCCGCAGCGGCAGACACTCTCCCCATCGTAGATCCTTATCCGGGTCTCTTTTATTCGATTCTCTCCGCCACCGGTCCGAATTTGACCATGGAGAACTTTGCCGACGTGATGTTGAATTTTGCACCAACAACTCGCGGAGTTACCGTTCCGTCAATCTCTTACGGATACACCGGACGATGGCCGGAACATCTTGAACCGGACTACCGAGGCATTGACGATATCACTGAGATTTGGTGGGATGCTGACGCGGTTGGTGAAGACGATTTAGGAGTTTCAGCTTCAGGAATGTACCGACATGTCAATGGTGGGGAACGTTTCCTTCTGGGAGAGTTCCCTGAAGCAGAGACCGAGGTGTTCAATCCTGAAAACTCAGTGACTGCATACCAACAAACACCGGAAGCAGAAGCTTCACCCTATTACGAGCCTCTGTCTTCTTCCGCTAACAACTAAAGAAATGAAACTCCATCCTTGGAACACGGACTTTTCTTGGGAAAGAAATGATCGTCAAGAATATTTGATTCTTGACGAAAACCAAGTAAATCATTTCCATGAACAGGGTTTTGTTTTACTAGAAAATGCACTTGATCTAGACCTTCTCAATGAGGTAACTAGCGACCTTGATGCTATTGAGTCCTCTATGGAAGATTTTCTACGAACCTTGCCAGATGAGCGACTCTCGATCGCTGAAGCCGATGCAATAGTGTTTTCAATTCATGCAGTAGCAGTTTCAGAGGCGGCGCGAAAGTTTGCGCAACATCCGGTCTTTGGCAAAATCTGTCACGACCTAGTGGGAGACAACGTTCGCCTTTACTGGGATCAACTTGTTTACAAAAAACCTGCAAAGCCACGCCCTTTTCCTTGGCATCAAGACAACGGCTACACCTTTGTGGAGCCTCAACAATATTTGACTTGCTGGATACCGCTTGTTGACGCAACTATTGAAAATGGGTGCCCGTGGGTCGCCCCAGGAAAACATGTCCATGGGACTCTAGCTCACAGCTATGTTGATCCTTTGGGGTATCAATGCTTTGACGAGCCTGATGATGCCGTACCGGTTCCCGCTCCTCGCGGCAGTGTGGTCATTTTTTCTTCTTTAACACCGCATGCGACAGGACCAAATACTTCAGATTCAGTTCGAAAAGCCTACATTTTGCAATATGCACCTGAAGGGGCGATGCTTCATCGTGGTGAACCTCATGTAGGTCCTTCCACTAGCCAAGAAGTTCAATCAGATCAAAACCGACAGTTCCCAGTCATCATTGATGGGTTACCTGTCACTCAATAGTTGACTAATTGTTTCTTAACATTTCGCCGGCTAATGCGCCACTGTGTTGTCCAGACTCCATGTAAACCTGTCCGTTTACGATTGTGGTGTCATAGCCGTCAGCTCTTTGAGTCCAGCGTCCAGCTCCTCCAGGAAAATCATGGGTCATTTCTGGATAATGAAGCGCTAAACGATCAAAATCTATAACGTTTACATCTGCTTTTGATCCAGGAATGAGACGCCCACGATTCTTTATGCCAAATAAATCTGCCGTGTCAGAAGTAAGGCGCCGAATTGCCTCTTCAATAGTAAACATCCCTCTCTCTCTAACCCAATGAGTTAAAAAGAATGTTGGTTGGCTTGCATCCATAATTTGTCGCGCATGAGCTCCAGCGTCAGCAAGACCCATCACTACATACGGTCTTTGAATCATTCCAACTGCCTCATCCATGTTTTGATTTAAGAAAGGAAGCGTGAAAATTCTATGACCATTCATCTCTAAAGCAATATCTACAAAAGCTTCAACTACTGAAACTCCTCTTTGTTCCGCAATTGCTCCTAAACTTTCATCTGGACCTAAATCGTGACGCACAGGGCTATCTGGCAGAGGAAAGAAATTCGTCCAGTCAAGTGGTAGGTATTGAAAATATTGTTCCGCAGATTCAAGAAGTTTTTCTCGCGAACTTGGATCAGTGAATCTAGCTACTTTTTCCTCAAGAGACAGATCTCTTAATTCTCTCCAGCCTTCTGCACCATCGAACGGTGTGCGGCCGCTGAAGCCAAACAAAATTCCGATCTGACGTGACGTCGTCTGAGGTCGAAGCACCGCCCCATTCTCGTTTTCTTCTTCTACGTGACTTAAAACTCGGGTATGTAGGTCAGGAACGAGGTCTACTTGAGTAAGCCCAAACGTCACCGGACAATTAGATCTCCTGCTTATCTCTCCGTACATCGCTATTTCTTCTTGTACCGGATCTAGATCGCCGTCGCTTTCTGCTCGTCCGGCTAATCTTGCGGCAGCTTCAAAAACACCTCCATATTTTTTTAGTGGCTCAGCAAGAGCGAGTAATTCGTCAGGTTCAGCATGTGTTCCTGGGACGTGACGACCATCAGGAACTTTATGCAAGTGAGTTCGAGAGGTCGAGAACCCGAGCGCACCGGCTTCCATGGCTTCTTCCACCATTGAAACCATTAGTTGAATATCTTCAGCTGTTGCTGGTTCTGCATCTAAAGAACGGTCCCCCATTGCAGCCACTCTCACCGCACAATGACCAACCATTCCCCCAACATTGACACCTTTAGGGAAAGTTTCTAAAACATCTAAATACTCGCCGTAGGTATTCCAGTTCCATGGCAGACCTTCAAGGATGCTCTGTGCCGGAATATCTTCTACGGACTCCATCATTTCCGCTAAAAAATCTTGATCACCTGATTTCACTGGTGCGAACGTTACTCCACAGTTCCCGAGAACTACCGAAGTGACTCCATGCCAACATGACGAACTTCCTAAAGGGTCCCACCCAAGCTGAGCGTCAAGATGTGTATGGATATCAACAAATCCCGGAGTTACTAGCTTTCCAGTAGCGTCTATCTCTTTTGCCCCTGATAGTTCTACTTCTCCCACCACTACAACAGTGTCTCCGTCTATCGCTACGTCTGCTGTCTTAGGTTCAGAACCAGTCCCATCTACGACTGTTCCACCACGAATTACAAGATCATGAGTCATGAATTTCCTCCTGAATAAACCTTAGAACTTTTATTTAGATTAGAAGCATTCGAGAGTATCTATTCAATTGAAGCTACTAAAAACTCAACAAATCCATTTGGCTGCCAATAACCCTCTAATGAGCGGTAAGGAATCGTGATTGAAGCAGTGTTAGATCCTGACCCACCAACTGAGAACGGAGCAAAAGAAAGCACCAGACCTCCGCGTGTCAGGTTATATAAAGCAAAATTCTCTTCTTCTGGCCCCGCTCCAATGTGTCTTCTCTCGTCAACCCATGGCTCTGATTCAAGTCGCGTTATCGCTTCTGCGGAAAGTGCGTCCACCCAATCTGTATCTGGATCAAACAATTCATAAATCAGAACAGGCTGGCCGGTCTCTAAATCGAAAGTTTCAGTAAACGTCTCTGCAGCGTCACCTGCTGCTCCAGAAACAAGTCGGCGTTCAATGTTGCGTAAACTAAGAACTTCATCAGTGGAAAGCATTACTTCGTATTCGTGTTCTAACCATAAACACCTACCATCAATGACTTCTCGACACGCGTAACCATTATTTTCAACTGCAGTTATCGCATCATCAAGGAACTCTGCTGCTGCTCCTTGCGTTAATCCGAGAAGTCGACCGTTAACTCGAGGGGCTTCTTGAGGTCCTTCAATACGTGGCCAAGCAATCTTTATCTCAATTTTTCCATTTCGCCCAACAGGTAAACCATTAGGGCCATGTGCTTCGGCACCTGTGTCTATGGAGCAAGATAATTCTTCCATAGTTATATCGGGACCAACTATTCCTTCGATTTCCTCGTCTCTTTCACGTGGTATCAAAAGAACCTGTCCAACTCTCAAAGAATTCGGGTTACTAAGTCCGTTAGCACGCATAAATGCATCTACGGTTGTGTCATGTTCAGCAGCTATTCCACTCAACGTGTCTCCCGATTGAACAACCACAGTCTCCGGACCTTCATCAGGTAACACAATGTCTGGAGGCCGAGCGCTTGCAATACATTCCTCCGCAAGGTTTCGTGCAGGATAAAGTTCTTGCATCTCCCAACCTTCAACACGTAATGGTGGCACCGTCTCGGGAGCCGAAGAGTTCTCGAAAAGATCCCCCAAAGTCGTAGTAGGAACAGTGTTTTTCTCTTCCCCACTACATGAAGTTCCTAATAGCAATGGAACAAGGAGGATTAGAGAAACTCTTTTCATCTTCAAAGATTTACACATTAGAAGGCCCTTGGTATGTCATCTTCTTAGATTTAACTATTTTTATGTAGAAAATCTCCAATTATTTAAATAAGTGACCCTTGAGACCTTCCTTTAGATCTGAAAGAGTAGATTTAAGTTATCGACTTAACTGGAGATGCTTTGACAGTTTCAGAAAATAGCTACAAACTATCTGACCGTTACCAAAAAGTAGAAGGCCACTTCTTTTTGACCGGAATTCAGGCTTTAGCGCGTCTGCCTATACAACAATTACGTAATGACCGCGTCAACGGCTTAAATACCGCATCGTTCATTTCTGGTTACCCTGGTTCACCGCTGGCCGGATACGACACAGAGATTGAGAGAGCGTTGAAAGCAGTGTCTGATCTTCCTATCACTCATCAGCCTGGTGTAAATGAAGAATTGAGTGCAGCTTCTGTTATGGGCAGCCAGTTAGCGGTGCTACAACCAGATTGTCGATATGACGGAATTGTCGGATTTTGGTATGGGAAAGCTCCTGGAATTGATAGAGCCAGCGACGCTCTTCGTCACGCCGTGTTTGCTGGAACTTCAACTCATGGCGGAGCAGTGGCTTTAGTTGGTGACGACCCTGCTGCGAAAAGTTCAACACTTCCTTCTACTTCTGATGCAACGATTGTAAGTCTTCACATGCCCATGCTTTATCCCGGTGATGTTCAGGAAACCCTTGACTTAGGAATGCATGCAATTGCTTTGAGCCGAATAACAGGTTTATGGACAGCGATGAAGATCGTTACTGCTGTTGCTGATGGCAGCGGCACCGTGGATGCGTCCGCTAGCCGCGTGACACCTATCATTCCAGATCTCACTATCGATGGGGTCCCTTACGAACATAAGCCAAGCGGCAATCTAATTACGCCATATACATTAGAGATTGAAAGAGAGTTTCGTGAAGTAAAACACGAATTAGCTAAGCGTTACATTTCAGCAAACTCTTTGAACCGAGTCACGGTAGGTAGTTCCAATGCATGGATTGGTCTCGTTGCTTCCGGATTCACCTATCACGAATTACGGCATGCCTTAAGTCGACTTGGGCTCGCTTCCACGTCTGATATCGAATCTGCTGGAATTCGTATGCTTCAAATGCAGGCTCCTCTTTCTTTTCATCCTTCAACTATTCAAGATTTCGCTCAGGGACTAGAAGAAATTCTTGTAGTTGAAGAGAAGAATCCAACTCTTGAATGGCTTATTAAAGATGCTCTCTACGGAAAGACTAACCAGCCTCGTATCACGGGAAAGAGTCACCCAGATGGTCGTAGTTTGATGCCAAGTTATGGAATCCTTGACGCTGACACAATTTTGCCCGGGCTCCGTGAACGCCTCGCTCTTCGAATTGAAGAACGTCTAGCATCTGATCTACAAAAAGCTGAAAAAATCCAGATTCCAATAACTGCAAGCCACGCGCCGTATTTCTGTTCGGGGTGTCCACATAACTGGGGAACTAAAGTACCCGACGACACTCTGATTGGTTCTGGTATTGGTTGCCACAGCATGAACATGCTGATGGAGGAGTCTCGCGTGGGAGACATTGCTGGAGTTGGAGCGATGGGCAGCGAAGGGGCTCAGTGGATAGGGATATCTCCTTTTATTGATCGATCTCACTTCATACAAAACATTGGAGACGGAACTTTCTTCCATTCAGGTCAGCTTGCGATTCAAGCTGCAGTAACTGCAGGAGTTTCAATTACTTACAAATTGCTTTATAACGGGGCTGTAGCGATGACCGGTGGACAAAACGCTCAAGGAAATCTTGGTACAGCTGAACTCTCCACAATCTTCCTTGCTCAAGGAGTGAAAAGAGTTTTAATAACTAGCCCTGATCCAGGTGATTATGATAAGACAAACCTGCCTCCGAGCGTTGAGGTTTGGGATCGGACTCGCATCGTAGAAGCACAAGAGATGCTTGCAGAGATTCCAGGAGTAACTATTCTGATCCATGACCAAGCTTGCGCTGCACAAACACGACGCATGCGAAAACGAGGCCAAGCTACGACTCCAAAGTTTCGTGTAGCGATCAACCCTCGAATATGTGAAGGTTGTGGCGATTGTGGAGAAGTTTCTAACTGTCTTTCTGTTCAGGCTTTAGAAACCGAGTTTGGAACAAAGACAACTATTGATCAATCTTCCTGCAATCTCGACTTTTCATGTCTTAATGGAGATTGCCCAGCTTTTATGTCTATTTCCATTTCGGAAGACGAACAAGAATCAGATGCTTATGAAGACCTGTCTGCCGACCTTCCAGAGCCTCCTTCTCTTTGGGGAGAGAGTAAGCAAGTAGACATAAGACTCGCAGGAATTGGTGGAACTGGAGTAGTTACTGTTTCTCAGATACTCGCTACAGCCGCCATGTTGGACGGATTTGAAGTAAGAGGTCTTGATCAAACCGGTTTATCTCAAAAAGCAGGAGCAGTAATAAGTGATGTTCGTCTTTCTAGAAGCGGACCAAGGGTCTCTAACCTTGTCGGAGAAAGCGGAGCAGACGTAATTCTTGCTTTCAACCTTTTAGTAGGCGCTGGAACTGCTGCTATGCACACCGCTGATCCCGAAAAAACAATCATGATCGGATCAACTTCTGCTGTTCCTACGGGGGCAATGGTTGGTCATCCCGAAACGCTACTTCCAGAAACAGAAAAACTAATCAGCGATGTGGGTTTGAAAACGAGACCAGAATTGAATCGATTCGTTGATTCGATAGCTATTTGTGAGAAAGTTTTTGGCAGCAGTGCTTCTGCGAATATCTTCATGTTGGGAGTTGCAGCACAGACGGGTGCGATTCCAGTTTCGCCATCGTCAATAAGTGAAGCTATAGAACTCAACGGGGTTTCCGTTGATATGAATCTCGCGGCTTTCTCTTTAGGGAGAAACTGGGTTACTGACCCTTCAAATACGCAATACCTTTTAACCAAGGGAGACGAAGATCTTGCCGACTCTCCTCCTCTTCCCGCTGATTTGGAATCTGTAGTTGAAGATTTAGATCGTTTAACAGGCTTAGGTTCAATGCTGCGACTATTCGCGAATGATCTCATTGACTTCCAGAACACAAAAAGTGCTTCATTGTTCTTAGATTTAGTGCAGAAAGTTGCATCAGCAGAACAGTCGGTAATCGCAGGGTCCAGTCGTTTAAGCGAAACAGCTGCCAGGGGTCTGCACAAGTTGACTGCATACAAAGATGAATACGAGGTAGCTCGTCTGCTTTTAAGACCTGAAGGTAAGGCAGTAGCCCGTCAAGTCGGAAACGAAAATTCTTCGATTGCCTGGTACCTGCACCCACCAATACTTAGTGGCATGGGTGTAACAAAAAAATGGAAACTACCCGCAAGTCTTGGTAGGCCCATAATGCATCTCCTAAGAAAAGGAAAGGTTCTTCGAGGCACCCGCTTTGATCTTTTCGGTTATACGGAAGTTCGGCGTTTAGAACGAGAACTCGTTGCCGAATATCAAAAAACCCTTCTTTTGATTATTGAAAACTTGTCAGTAAACAACTTTGAAGAATGCGTCGCTATCAGCAAACTGGCTTTAGATGTTAGAGGTTTTGAGAAGGCTTGCTTAGATGCTTTATCAAAAGCTGAAAAATTGATTAGTTAATCCAAAAAGACTCAAAAAGTTCATATTGGTGAAAGATAAGGCATGATTAAGTATGGAAAACATTGATTGGGACGCTCTTCGTTCAGCCGCAGCAGAAGCGGCGAAGCGGTCATACTCTCCTTACTCAAAGTTCCCTGTAGGGGCTGCTGCGTTCACTGAAGATGGAAGAATTGTCACTGGATGCAACG
>JUEO01000011.1:0-36353 GCA_000817115.1 marine actinobacterium MedAcidi-G2B
TCCCGACGCTGTTCACAGCAGCGACACGGAAAAACTGCTCTGTCCCAAGAAGACCTAGTGCTACTCCAAAGGTCTCTGAAGAAACACCATCATTTACCGTCGTCCAAGGCCCAGCACTACCAGCTTTTGTCTGAATCACAAAGTCTGTAATTGGGGCTGTGCCTTCATATGTGGGCTCTCTCCAATCAACGCCAATTGCTCCATCCCACGGAGTTAATGAAACTAAAGTTGGAGCATCCGGAGTATCTCCGGGCTGTGTTGTTGTTGTCGTTGTTGTCGTAGTTGTCGTCGTCGTCGTGCTGGTAGTTGTTGTTGTCGTAGTTTCTCCGGGAGGGCCTTCATCACAGTTGTCGTCCCAACCAGGGAGTCGAGTAAAGGTCCCAATAGGATCTCCTCCATTGTCTGGATACCAGGACCCGTCAGTGCCCTGAGTCCAAGTGACGCCAGTTGGATCCACCCAGACCCAAATTCCGTCACCATCGTCGTCATTCCAGCCAAATCCACCACAATCATGGCAGTCTTCATACCAGCCGGGTAAACGATCTGGGCTGTAAACGGTATTTAGAGAATCCTCAGGGTAGGCGCCTTCTTCAGGGTCCCAGTTCCCATTTGTGTCTGGAATCCAAGTCACGCCATTTGGATCAACCCAGTACCAGATATCTCCTTCTGGCGCCCAACCCCATTCCGGACATTCATGACAATCCGGATCAAAGTTTGGTAGGTCTTTGTAGTCGTTATGTGGGTATGAACCCTCTTCAGTCATCCATTGCCAAATTCCCGAAGAGAATTGAAAGGTCCAAACTACCTCTAAACCGCCATCCCAGACCCAGGAGCCGTCTTCCGTTTCAATCCAGCCCCAAGGTGGACATTCGTTACATTCTTCGATGTAACCAGGAAGGTCTTTGTAGTTGCTTATTTCTCCGTCTGCAGGATCAGTAGTTACCCATACGCCACGCATGCTTGCAAACCACTGCGTTCCATCAGGTCCAATCCAAGAAAGGTCATGAACATCTGACCATCCCCAAGGTGGGCATTCAAAACAGTCTTCAATCCAACCTGGCAGTTCTCTATGGTCGGTATAAGTTGGCCCGTCACTTTCTGAAGTGGCGCCTACAAAAAGAGCTGTTGGGGTACTTGAGGTATTAGAGATTGGCTCAATAGATGGTCCTTCTGCCCATCCAGAATCACCCCAATACCAATTACTGCCATCGGGGGCTACCCAAATGTAAGCAGGATTGCCATTTAAATTAATACCGGTTTTCCAGCCCCACCATTCAGGGCAATCAAAGCATTCCTCGTCGAAACCGGGCAAAGCTGTGTAATCATCAATTATCCCCAGCCAGTCAGTGTCTGAAGAGTCAATTTCTGTTGTCTGCTGGTAAGGATCAGAGAAATCACCCCAATCGGTATTACCGGTATGAACCCAACCATCTTCGTCAGCGTCAAAAGTGAAAAATTCACCACTGGGGTCTATCCAACGCCAAACTCCGTCGCCGGTTTCTACCCATCCCCATGGTGGACATTCATTACATTCGTCAAACCAACCAGGTAGGTCACGGTAGTCAGTGATTATGGTGTCTGGGACAGAGGGATTGGTCCAGCCAACTCCGTGTTCCCAACTCCAGTGATCTGGAGAGTCTTCTCCAGGGTAGGTGTACTCAAAAGTTTCTCCTGGCCAAATCCAGTGGTTGGCAATGGTGGTCATATTTGCGACACCAAACTGCCAATCTATACATGGTGGGAAGCAGCCATCAAAAGTAGATTCATCGTCATATTCCGGCTCAAACTCTTCTGTTGATTCTGGATCTATTTCTTCAGTATCAAAACTCGGCTCATAAACTGTAGTGGTAGTTCCTGAAGAACTCATAACTGTTTTTATGACAACGTATTTTTCGGTTCGTTCTTTGCCTTCTTTTTCAAGCATGTCCGGGCTTGATTTGTAACTCCCGTCATCATCTGTCTCATATGAAGGAGCACTACTGCCACCAGGAGTTGATGGAGGGCAAGGCCAGCACTCCTCGTCGTATCCTGGAACATCAGATTCCGTCGGGTAAACAGTTCCATCATCAGGTATTGGGTGCCAGCCAGGCAATGTCTGGTCCCAAACAAATCGTCCATCAGGGGTATGTAGAGTCCATTTTCCGTCTGTTTCGTTAGTGAATCCATAAGGTGGTTCACCATCAAATATTGGACAGTCCACTTCTTCGGTCGTAATTTCTGGTTCGGTAGTTGTCGTTTCTTCAGTAGGAGGAGGTTCTTCTGGCGGGGTAAGCGGGTTACCACAGGCGCAACGCACCCGAGGGATACCGTCATCATCTACAAGTACAGCGGTACCTGCTTCAAGAACAGCAAGAAATGGTACGGCCTCTCCTTCCGAATAGCCATGGTTAATAACCAGAGTGTTTTCAAGAAGAACAACAGCGGTTAATGACCGTAAATAGTCGGGAATCTCATCAACAGCAATACCTTGTACACCTGCCCAAGCTGCAGCACGATCGGGGTTATTTACAAGAAATTCGATCATCTTTTCTACATCGCAGGAATTCTCTCCGGTTCCGCCATATAGGCCAGTGGAGTCAGAACTAACAGTTCCTGTTGAGAGTTCTTCGGTTGGCACTTCAAGCGTGTAATTAGCGAAAGATGGCCCGAATGGATCAGGTCCTAAAGAGTCATTGGGTTGAAATACATAGTCTGTTGTCGGAGATAAGCCATTTAGGCCGTCACCAAAGCTTGTTTCGTTAGAGTCTCCTCCTCTGGTGGTGGCAATAACGATTCCTGCGATGAGCGCGAGAATTACAATTACTGCAATGATTCGTGCATCACGTCTTTCGAAAGTGGTTTTAAAAAAATTTACAATTTTTTCATTCATGAAAATGCTGACCCCATCTACTTATTATTTGTGAATAAATAAACCTTGCTCACTACGGTAGATCATTACACACTTGTGATCAAAGTTTCACATGGTTGTAGTTTTTAGGCAATGATTTTCGGAAAGGTTAGGATCTCAATAGTTACTTTTGAACGTTGATTTAGGTAACGGATAATCGAGAGGTAAAAATGTTCACAATCACTGATCTGAAACATCATGACGTTGATGCTTATGGTTGCCGTATTCATGTCGCTGAAGTTGGCGAAGGGCCGCTAGTTCTTTTCGTTCATGGATTTCCGGAGTCATGGTATTCGTGGCGTTTTCAGCTGCCTGTCCTAGCTGAAGCCGGTTATAGGGCGGCAGCAATAGATGTACGAGGTTATGGATCTTCAGAATCACCCGAAGAGATAGAGGGGTACCGATTGATGGACCTAGCGGGAGACTGTGTTGGGGTAGTTGAAGCTCTCGGGGAATCTACAGCCACAATAGTTGGCCATGACTGGGGGTCACCTATTGCTTCATCAGCCGCCCAATTAAGACCAGATGTTTTTACTGCAGTGGCGCTGCTTAGTGTCCCGTTTTCTCCTAGAAACAGTCATCGACCCACAGACATATTTCGGTTTATAGGCGGAGACGAAGAGTTCTATATTGAATATTTTCAAGAACCAGGCCGTGCTGAAGCAGAAATCGCTGCTGACCCAAAGCGATGGTTAGAAGGATTCTATTTTTCTGCTTCCGGCGATCTCCCTCCTTTAGGACCTGACGAAAAACCTATGGGACGTGTCGCACCTGGTGGATTATTAGGGGATCGCTTTTCCTTCCCAACTAATTCATTGGATTGGATGACAGAAGAGGACTTAAATTTCTATGCCGAAGAATTTGCTAAAGCAGGATTTACTGGTGGGCTTAATCGCTATCGAAATGTAGATCAAGATTGGGTTGACTTTAGAGCATGGCATGGCGTTCCGATTTATCAACCATCATTGTTTATTGGTGGGGAGAAAGACGGACCCACGATGTTGGGTGCTTCAGCAATTGCAAGATTTTCAGAATCTCTTCCCGCGTTACATAGTTCAACAATTCTTCCAGATGTGGGACATTGGATACAACAAGAGGCGGCGGAACAAGTCAATGAGTTACTAATAGATTTCCTCGATAACGCAACTTAAACACGGTTGTTTCTCATTGCGTCCATTTCTGTTCTAGAGTTAGTGGATGGCAGCAGATAAATCAGGAAAACTGACCCGGTCGCTTAAGTTTCGGCATGTATTTGCGCTTTCGACTGGCGCCATGCTTTCATCTGGACTTTTTCTCCTCCCAGGAATAGCAGCGGCAAAAGCCGGACCAGCCGCAATACTTGCTTACTTAATTGCTGGGTTATTGGCTGTTCCTGCCATGCTTAGTGTTTCAGAACTATCGACTGCACTTCCTAAAGCCGGCGGTGCTTATTATTTCCTAGAACGTGCACTTGGTCCAGCGGTTGGAACTGTTGCAGGGTTCGGCGCATGGCTATCCCTTGTTTTAAAAGATGCTTTTGCCATGGTTGGTATGAGCGCATATCTCGTTTTGATCGTAGATGTGAATTCAAAAAATCTTGCGTTGATCTTGATTGCATTTTTCACATTACTAAATGTTGTGGGTTCAAAAGCTAGTGCATCGTTACAGCTTGTTTTAGTCAGCTTTGTTATTGCAGTAATAGGTTGGTTTATTGTCGATGGGCTTTTTGAAATCGGTTCAAAAGGAATTACTGATTCAAATCTTGATCCTTTCTTTACTACTGGCGGATCGGGAGTCATGGCAGTAGTCGGACTTGTTTTTGTTTCTTATGGAGGGTTAACAAAAGTTGATAGCGCTGCAGAAGAAGTAGAGGACCCATCTCGGCGTATTCCTCTCGGAATGGCGGTTTCGTTAACGGTAGCCACCCTCTTGTATACCCTCGGTGTTCTAGTAGCAGTAGTGGCTCTACCACCTGAAGAGTTACATACAGATCTTGCCCCAATTCATTCTGCTGCAGAAGCAATTCTTCCATCCTTTGGAGCTGGGCTCGTTGTTATTGCTGCACTCGCAGCGTTTGCCTCTGCAGTGAATGCAGGCATTCTTGCGGCTGCACGTTATCCGATGGCAATGGCACGTGATGGTTTACTTCCAAAAGGAGTGGGAAGAATTAGTAAATTCGGAACACCTATTGTCGGCGTAATCTCAACTGGTAGCGCTATCGCGATTGTCGTTTTAGCGTTCAATGCAGAAGCAATCGCTAAATTAGCTAGTTCTTTCGTATTGTTAACGCTTGGTCTAGTAAATCTTGCAGTATTAGTTTTAAGAGCTTCGCAAATCCAGTCATATGCTCCTTCTTTCCGTGCTCCTTTCTACCCTTTTACACAATTTATTGGAATAGCTATTTCGGTTTACCTCATTTGGCAATTAGGACCCACTCCACAAATTTTTGTTGTTGCAGTCGCTGTTGTCGCTTGGACGTGGCATCATTTTTATGCCACTGGGCGTACAAAACGTGCAGGCGCTATACGTCATGTATTTGAGCGGTGGGGAAGAGAAGCAGACCGGGGTCTTGATAGAGAAATGAGCGCGGCTATGGCCGGGCACGGTCTAAGAAAAACTGATGATTATGCAGGACTTATCGCCCGGGCATCTGTACTATCTGCTCCGGAAAATGCCGACATAACTGAAGCTGCGAGCCGCGCTGCTGCGGTTTTATCGCAACAAATTGGTTTAGAGAGTGAAGAGGTAACGGAACAATTTCTAGAAACTGGATCACTATGGATTCAGCCATCAAAGGACCATCCAACGGCTACACCAGTCGCTTTTTTCGAAGGCATTGAAAACGACTTCCTAGTTATTGTTCGGTCAGCAAAAGGAATTCGTATCCCTTCCTCTTGGGGAGGTTCAGGTGAGCGAGTTAATGCATTGTTCTTTTTAGCGGGAACGAATATTAACCCAGGCAGATCTCTTCGGCTTGCAGGTGAATTAGCACAACATCTGCGTGATGGGACCCAAGCAGTGGGTCAAGCGATTGATGAAGTTGGGGTCAAATCAGCTCTTTTGCCAGAGGCGGCACTACGTCAATACACCATTTTTCCAGAAGGCCTCGATTCAGAACTGATTGGTAAAAAAATTGGGGCCATTAGGTTGTTAGACGGAGTAGAAATAACAACAGTGATCCGAGATGGTGTTCCTCTTGAAGTTCACGAAAAACTTGTTATTGAATCCGATGATCAGATAACAGTTTTGGGTCCATTAGAAACTATGCCATCGGTAGGTAGTCCGCTTCCGATTATTGAGTAATCTGATATTAAGAAACCAGTATTTTGCGTAGTTCAGCCATTCCAATAATTGCTTCTGATGGAGATGAGGCGATGGGGGCAATATTTAAGTCTTTCGCTCCAGATTCAATGAAAGGTTTTAACCACTGAGCAACATCACTGGGGGAGCCAACTGGAGAGTACTTTTCAAAAAATGAAAAAGGTGTTCCATAAAAACGTTCCATAGCTGGACCAAGTACTTTTTTTCCTTCTTTGGGTGTGTCTCCAAAACCAACCCAAATTTGATAACCATGCCGCCAAACTACGTCAGTTCGGCCACTTTCTTTAGCAATTTCTTCAGACTTATACACTCCTGCTGAAAATCTTTCAGGAGAACACCAAGATGCAAGCCATCCATCGCCAAATGCACCCGTCCGCGCTATCGCAGCATCAGAACGCCCTCCGATGGTGATTGGCACTGGAGGAGAAGGAACAGGAAGGATTGAAACATCTGGAGCAGAATAAAACTCCCCGTAGTGGTTGACTTTCTGTCCTTGAAGAAGAGGCCGTAAAACCTTCAGAGCTTCATCAGTCCGCCTGCCTCGAGTAGCAGGATCCACTCCAACGACTTCCATCTCATGACGATCTTCGCCACCTACCCCAACTCCAAAAGTAAGACGCCCAGGGGAGAGTTCAGACAAAGTAGAGATTTGTCGCGCCACTGTAACGGGATGCCGTAACGCTAATAAATAAACACCTACATAAACGTCAAGAGAGGGCTGCAGCCCAGCAAGCCACGAAACTAGCGTTAACCCATCAATTCCGCGACCCCCTTGGAAAGCTACATGATCAGCGGTAATTAAATGGTCTAGACCTGACTCTGCAGCAGACGCTACGTAGTTGACAGCATCTTCATAAGATGAAAAACCCGAAGGAGGGATTGATAAACCGACTCGTGGACTATTAATGTTCACGATCTCGTTTCTCGCCAAAACGGTTCCACGAAGTAATTTTGTCAGCGCTCCTATGGCGTGGTGCCACACCCCAGTTGCCTGTTGGATGTCCCAAAGGTAGGAGAGCGAGTACTTCATACCGGTCCGGAATATTCAGAAGATCACGTACATCGTCTTCGTAAATTCTGTGCAGAGTCGTTAACGAAGTGCCAAGACCTAATGAACGTGCTGCCAGCATAAAATTTTGCACCGCAGGGTAAACCGACGCATGAGTTGGTCCGACTGGCATCGGGCCCTCATCGTCGTGGACCGTCATGTCGATGGAAGGCATTAGAACAAGTACATGGACAGGCACACGTTCAAGGTTCTCTGCCAAATGAACTGTGGCGCGGTTATTACGCTCCCATCCTTCTCGGACTGCATCATTTGGAAATTCTTTTGGTGCAATAACGGGTTCATAACGTGCCCAACCCTTACGGTAAATTTCTGCTAATTCAAAACGAAGATCAGGATCCTGGACAATAAGAAATTGGTATGGCTGAATGTTGCCGCCACTCGGAGCTTGCACTGCAGCTTCAAGACAAGTCCAAATATCTTCTTCTGACACTGATTCTTCGCTGTATCTTCTCATCGCTCGAGTGGTCATTAACCCTTCGAGCAATCCGATTTCTTTTTCCATGACAGTTCTTTTCTTATTAGTTACCTGTGAACTTTGGTGGCCGTTTTTCTTTTATAGCCGCTAAAGCCTCTTTATGGTCAGCAGACGAAAAAGTAACAGTCTCAAGAGCGGTGGAGAGATCAAAAGCAGCACCGGCTATTTGTTTCACCCAAGCGTTTATTGACTGCTTCGTGTACTGAACAGCTTGAGGAGCGCCGGCTGCAAGACGTTTTGCCCAACTCAACGCCGCTGCTCGACAAGCTTCTGGATTAGGGGCAGATTCGGTTACTAAACCAATTCGTACGGCCTCGTCAGCAGAGATTGGATCGCCTGTTAAAAGAAATCGTTTCGCCAGCATCGGTCCGATCGCTAATGGCCAAGCAATCACGCCACCGTCTCCGGCAACAATCCCGACTTGGACATGTGGGTCAGCTAAACGTGCTGTCTCTGACATAACAGCAACATCTGAAAGCAAAGCGATACTTGCACCTAAACCAATCGCGTGCCCCGTTATTGCTGAAACAAGAGGCAGATGAACATCAAGAAGGTCCCAAATTAAAGATTTACCATCAAGCCTTATATCCGCTGACGCCCCTGGCTTGCTCAACTCTGGGAACCAAGCAAAATCCCCACCAGCGGTAAAGGCCTCTTCAGTTCCAGTCAAAAGAATCGCTCTTGCATCTCTTTCTGCTTGTAAACGAGGGAAAAGATTAGTCAATTCGTGATGCATTTGCCCATCAACTTTGTTGAGGGGGTCTCCAGCTTTATCAATAGTTACTACTAGTACATCTTCGTCATAAGCAAAATGAAGGTATTCAAAGTCCATTTATAAACCTCATAGCAGAGTGGTGTCAGTCTCTAGTTCTAAAGCTAGACGTCCCGTTAATTCGTATATGCGTTGTGCCACCATGGCATGAGTGGAAGCTACTTGTCCATCGCGTACAAATTTTTGGAGAGGTTCTCGAAGATATATAGCTGTTCCGCCGGCTTCACGTCCAAGTTGAACAAGAGCGTCACTGCATCTTTGAGCCGCATCACAAGCTGCGAGTCGAATGCTCCTGCGATCTTCTATTGTCAACGAGTCGCCTTCTATGGCTCTTTCCCATGCAGTTCCGAGAGTGTCTAATAAAAAAGATCGAGAAGATCGAGCGGTTGCTTCGGCAACAGATAGGACTGTTTGCCCAGAAGCGCGTTCTGCGAGAGTGCGACTTGATCCTTGTGGTTTTTTTAAAGTAGCGATTTCTTTAAATCTTGAAACAGCTCCATCTAATAAACCAATAGCAACCGCAGCGACCCCGGCAGCTAAAACTCCGTAGAAAGGAAAGCGCCATTGAGGTCCATCAAGACGAGGGTTAGCGTCAGTTATTTGAACCCACCGACCTTCAGGAACGAAAGCTTCTGTGGTGCAATAATCGGTTGAACCTGATCCAGCAAGACCAGTTACGTGCCAATTGTCAAGAAATTCAATGTCATCAGGATCCATAAAAACAAAAGGAGCGAATAATCCATCGTCACGTTTAATCGGTTTCTCATCTTTACCTAAAATTCGAGTCCCACCTCCAATCCAGGTGCAGTGTTGAGATCCAGAACCCCATTCCCAAGTCCCGGTTACCGATAAGCCACCATCTACAACTTTTGCTTTACCAACTGGAGCCGCAAACCCCCCAGTGCAAGAGTTGCTAGGACCGTATATCAATTCACCATATTCCTCAGGTAAAAACCCCGCTAAAAGCGAAGTCGTGCCAGCGATCATGACACACCACCCCGCGGCACCATCATGGCGCGCTACTTCAGCGATAGAGGCAATAGCAGTTTCAACATCAACTTCTGGCCCCCCAAAACTTGATGGAACAAATAGACGGAAAAGGCCGGCATTTTGAAGATCAGAAACAACGTCTTTAGGTAATCGCCGTTGTGTTTCAATGGCTTCTGCTCGGTCCGATAGGGAAGGACCTAAGGAACGAGCGTTAGCGAGGACATCAATATTCATATATGCAAACTAGATGAAGACTTTATATTCAGCCAATAGCGGAGTTGATTTAAAAATTAGAGCATGTAATCATTGGGCATGAAAAAAATTTGTGCTCTACTGATCGTTCTTTTATTTGCTTCCGGATGTTCTCAAAATAATGTCTTTGCATTAAAAGTTGGCCAATGTTTTGACCGCTCTGTTATAGGGGAAGAAGTCTCCAATATTGACCTTGTTGATTGTGACGAACGACATTTAAATGAGATTTATGCAGTAGCTGAACTCCCTGACGGAGATTTCCCATTGGTATTTATTGCCGAAGATTCTGCGGAACTTTGCTATAACGCATTTGAACCCTTTGTCGGTGAAGCATATGAGTACTCAATTTATGAAGTTGGTTTCTTGCACCCCACGAAAGAAACTTGGGACAAAGTCGATGACCGAGAAGTTGTTTGTTATCTCTATGACATGACTGGTCAAATGAAGACGGGTACGGCAGCGAACTCCGGTCTTTAGGGGATCTGGATTATTTTCTTAGGCTCTCTATAAGTCGGCCTCGCCAAGTGAGTTCTCCAGTGCGAACCTCAGCATTATCTGCAGAAACTGCTAACTGCAGGCCAGCGTTCAACATGAACCAGCGGAACGGTTCAGGAGCCCAGCGGCGTGAACGATGTCCAACGATTGGAAGATCGGTTCGTTCTGTTTCTTGTCCAAGTATTAATTCAGCCAAGGTTTGACCCGCTAATTTTGAAGTAGCTACTCCATCACCAACGTAACCACCAGCAGAAGCCAGACCGGAGGATTGATCAAAGAGGACTGACGGCCACCAATCGCGTGCAATGCCTAAAGGCCCACCCCACCGGTGAGTGATTTCAATATTGGAAAGCACTGGAAATAGATCTTTCAAAGTGGCGATATTTGTTTCGTGCACGCTGGATAGTTGTTCAGTATTTGAATCCAATTTGGATCGAAAAACATATGGTGCCCCGCGACCACCGAAAGCTATTCTCCCATCTGCTGTGCGTTGCCCATATATGGTCATGAGTCGAGCGTCGCTAAATGTTGGGCGGTCTGAAAGTCCGATTTCGTCCCATGTTTTTTCAGAAATAGGTTCGGTCGCAAACATGAGGGAATATATGGGAGCTACCGCTCTTCGATGCCCACGTATCTGCCCGGTATACCCCTCTGTGGCTCTAACAATGACTTCTGCGTATAAAGAACCTTTATCTGTAACAACCTTTCCCGAGCGAATCGCCAAGCAAGAAGTTTCCTCATAAATAGTTACTCCCCGACGTTCACACGCATCGGCAAGCCCTCGAACGAGACGAGTTGGATGCAAAGCAGCTACAGGAGCAAGGAACCGGCCGCCAAGAACATTGGTCGCGTTTCCAAGTGAACGAGCTTCATCTGGACCGAGGAAACAAACTTCTTCTTCAGTTAAGCCAAGTTTTTGTCGAGCAGTAACAGCAGAACGAATTCGATCAAGTTGCCCTTTATTACGGGCCCAAGCTATTGAGCCACCTTTCGCATAGTGGCAATCAATGTTTTCATCGTTTGCTATCCGTCCGATATCGTCAACAGCTTTATAGAGGGCACGCATTTGTCGTAACGCTGCATCCGTTGAAGAAGCTTTAGCGATATCCATTGGGCTGACACCAAATTCTCCTAATGCCCACCCACCATTTCGCCCTGAAGCACCAAATCCAGCAATGTCTTTTTCTACTACTGCTATTCGCAAAGATGCATCAAGACAACTTAAATGCCAAGCGGTCCATAGCCCCGTAAAGCCACCACCAATAATTGCTATATCAACATTTCTGTCCCCAGGTAAAGGTAAACGAGGTGTCAGATCTCCGGAAAAAGTATCATGCCAAAATGAGAGTTTTCGATAGTCTTCGCTCATAAGTAAATCCTAACTGTCGAACCCAATCCCAAATCGGTCAAGCAGCTTAAGCCACAATCCGCGACGGCCTTCATTGCGATCTGAACGTTTCATCATTGAACTAGTTATTTGAACACCTAACCATCGGAAAGGTTCGGGAGGAAACGGGAAAGGCTGTTTTCTCACCATTTCTAATTCAGTACGTTCAGTGTCAATTCCATCAACAAGATCTAAAGCGACTTGAGCCCCAAACCTGCTGGCGCCAACCCCTAAACCGGTATATCCAACAGCCCAGGCCACTTGCCCTTGGTGACTTGACCCCCATGTACAAGAGAATCGAGTAGTGGTACCAATCGGTCCGCTCCATTTATGCGTAAAAGAAAGCCCCTCTAATTGAGGGAAAGTCTCAAAAAAATGCTCTGCCAACATGCTGAAGGTTTGATCATTATTTTCAACTTCGGAACCCATGCGATTCCCAAAATAGTAGTGAGCGTCATAACCCCCCCAAAGAACACGGTTACTTTTCGTTAGGCGATAGTAATGAAATTGGTTTCCGCTATCGCCAACTCCCTGACGGTTAGACCAGTTCAAGGACTGCAATTGAGAACTTGAAAGAGGTTCAGAAACAAGAACATGGTCATATACCGGAATTACGTAACGACGTATTTTCTTTAGAACGGGGTTAAAAGCGTTAGTAGCAATCACAACTCGATCAGCAGAGACCTGCCCATTTTGTGTAGAAACCACTATTTTGTTTCCAGATTTTGTTAAGTCGACAACTGGGGACTTCTCAAAGATTGCCACTCCTAGCGAAGTCACCGTATCTTGCAACCCTCTAACTAGCTTCCCTGGATCAAGCATTAGGGCACCATCTCGATTCCAAAGTCCCGCAAGATAAGTAGGTGAATTTACTTGTTCCTTAACAGCATTCGAATCAAGAAACTGAATATCTTCTCCAAAACTCTTAGCAAGATTGGTGCTTTCAAGTAATTGTTCTACCTGCCATTGCTCGGTAGCGACATTTATTTCACCAGTCTTTTCAACATCACAGCCAATATTGTGTCTTTCAGTAGTTTCAATGATTCCGTTGAGGTTTTCTCGACCGAGCCGCACCAAAGTAGGCATTTCTTCTGGCCAGTGAGAAACACCGTTTTCTAGGCCATGAGTAAGCGACGCGTCACAAAATCCGCCGTTTCGACTGGAAGCCCCGTAACCAACAGTCTCTGATTCAAGAATGACGATTCTGCGACCTGGATTTGCTTCGCTAGCAAGTAAAGCGGTCCATAACCCAGTAAAGCCGCCCCCAATAATCACTAGATCAGTTTCCTTACTTCCAGTCAGGGCAAAAGGCTCTTCTGTTGTGCTGTCAAGTTGATCAACCCAAAAAACAGCCTGTTTCGTTTTGGCGAGTGATGGGTGCATTGTTATTCCTGATTCAAAGACTTGTTGCTAAAAAGATAGCGGATTAATTAATAGACCGTACCAGTCTTAGGAGTGGCAACTTAGCTGCGAAATAACTAGTGTGACCATAGTTACATTGTCTCTTTAAAAGAGTTAAGTGGTCAAAAATGAATCATTCCTCGTCAGCGGTTGAACTAAAAAATGTAGTTAAAAAATTTGATGAAGTCACCGCTGTTGATGACATAGATCTGACTATTGGAGATGGAGAATTCTTTTCTCTGTTAGGTCCATCTGGCTGTGGGAAAACAACGACGCTGCGGATGATCGCAGGGCTTGAATTACCAACAGCAGGTTCTGTGCTAATTCATGGAGAAGAGATGGGCTTAAAACCACCGAATAAGCGTCCAGTAAATACTGTCTTCCAAAATTATGCGCTTTTTCCGCATATGACTGTTGCAGGAAACATTGAATTTGGTTTACAAATGCAAAAAGTTCCAAAGGAAGAACGAAGTGAACTTATCGAATGGGCGATAAACCTTGTTGAGATGGATGGGCTTTCACACCGTAAGCCAACACAACTTTCTGGTGGGCAACAGCAACGAGTAGCGCTTGCTCGAGCGTTAGTGAATCGGCCAGAAGTTCTCCTCCTCGACGAACCTCTCGGAGCACTTGACCTCAAACTTCGACAGCAAATGCAGATAGAACTCAAAAACCTTCAACGTGAAGTAGGCATTACTTTCATTTATGTAACTCACGACCAAGAAGAAGCAGTAACCATGAGTGACCGAATTGGGGTCATGCATGAAGGGAAACTCCTACAAATAGGAACACCTGAAGACATTTATGAACGCCCAACGACAAGATTTGTTGCTGACTTTATTGGACGATCAAATTTTCTTGAAGCGACAGTAGCTTCTGAAAATGAAGTGGTTTTATCCAACGGAGATCGGCTACAACTCCAATCTGATCATGAAACAGGAGAGTCAGTAGCTATAACTGTCCGCCCAGAACGTTTAACTATTCACAAAAAAAGAGAAAACTCAACTAATCAACATCAAATAGATGGAGTGGTTGACTCGGTTGTTTATTTAGGAAACGCAATCGTGTATTCAATCGCTATTGACTGGATGAAATTAGAAGTTAGATCTTCTGAAACATCGAACAGTCGGTACTCAATAGGTGACGAAGTCACCGTTTCATTTGATCCCAGCTACGTATCAGTAGTCTCCGGATAGTCAGTTAATGAAGAAAGTTTCTCCTCCCGGGTTAGAAAAACAAGCGATTAAAGCCAAAGCGCGTCAGGGATTTTTCATCGGGCTTCCCTCAATCGCGTACCTTCTAATATTTTTTATAATCCCACTGGGCTATGTGATTGCTTATTCTTTCGCTACTCGAAGCCGATCAGGACGAACAGAACTTCGCGACTGGAACGTTGATGCTTATATTCGTCTCGGTGAAGATGTAGTACAAGCTGTAGCCTGGCGCTCTCTTTGGATAGCAGTACTCACCACAGTCATCTGTCTTCTTCTGGCTTACCCTTTAGCATTTTTTATTTCAACTCGACGGCCGGTTATCCGAAATTTACTACTAGTAGGAATCATGATTCCTTTCTGGTCAAATTTTTTGATTCGTACCTATGCATGGAGAGTCCTACTATCCAGCGATGGTTTATTCACAAAAGTTGTTGAAGGGCTAGGACTCGGAGATGGACGAATACTGTTCACCAGACCGGCCGTAATTCTTGGCTTGGTTTACGGCTACCTACCGTTCATGGTGCTACCTCTTTATGCCTCTATTGATCGAATCAACTGGAGTCTCGTGGAAGGAGCACGTGACCTATATGCATCTGGATGGAAAGCTTTTCGTCGGATTGTTTGGCCGCTTTCAAGACCAGGCGTTGTTGCAGGCTCAATTCTTGTTTTCGTTCCCAGCTTCGGAGCCTATGTAACTCCAGCGATACTCGGCGGAAATAAAGAAAGTTTGATGGGAAGCTACATAGTTGATCAATTTATGGATGCTCGGAATGGGCCACTTGGATCTTCACTCTCGGTCCTGGTCCTTGGGGTCATGTTGATAGGAACAATGATTTATTTCCGACAAGGCGGTAGAAACTTATGAACAAAGGAGCCGCTCTTTCAACAGCAGAACCCAAAGGTGCAAGCCGATGGGCCTTACGAATGCATTCACTACTTATTTATGTTTTCTTCTATGCACCAATAGTCGTTTTGGTTGTTTACTCTTTCAATGATGCTCAATTAGTCGGTGATTGGAGAGGGTTTAGCCTTGGTTGGTATGAAGCGTTTCTTGATAATGACAACATTCAAGAATCCATCTGGATTTCAGTAAAAGTCTGTATCGCTTCAACGGTTATTTCAGTAGTTCTTGGGACGATGGCAGCATTGTCACTTGAACGGTTCCGCTGGTGGGGTCAAAAAGCATTTGACGCTGTTCTCTATCTTCCAATTATTATTCCTGATGTCACAATGGCTGTAATGATGTTGGCCTTCTTTAACGAAACATCGCAATTGCTTAATCTGATTCCCGGAGTGGACCTTTCTGCAGGTTTGGAAAAGCTTGTTTTTTCACATGTCGCTTTCAACATTTCCTTCGTTTCTGTTGTTGTACGTGCACGCTTAGCGAACCTTGATGCAACGATGGAAGAAGCAGCATCTGACCTCTACGCCAATCGTTGGCAAACTTTCCGACGTGTCACGTTGCCGCAGATAATGCCTGGAATCATTGGAGGGGCGCTGCTAGCAATCACTTTGTCACTTGATGATGTGGTTGTTTCAAGTTTTGTTGCTTCGGTAGGAGGAACACCAATCTCGGTTTATGTATTTGGCTTGGCAAGAAAAGGGGTAACACCTCTTATCAATGCAGTTTCCGTTGTTATGCTCTCTGCTTCTATGCTGCTGATTTTAGCTTCGCTAGGCTTCCAACGGGCAACACAATTTGCAAGAGAAGAAAAGTAAAGCAGAACGAATTATGAGATGTAAGAAGTGACCAGATAGTGTTGGGCACAGAATATAGATAGGGGAGGAACCTATGAAGAAATGGATAGCGCTGGTAGCTCTACTCGGAGTTTTCAGCATTATGACCGCAGCTTGCGGTAGTGACGACGAAACGTCCTCGTTTAAACAGTGTGAAGCTGGAGAAACAGATGGCGATTTGGCGTTTTATAACTGGACCGAATATATGGATCCAGATCTCATCACTGCATTCCAAGACGAATACGGTGTGACAGTAACTGAAGACTTTTACCCATCGAATGAAGAGATGGTGGCCAAAGTACAAGTAGGAAACTCCGGTTATGACATGGTAGTTCCCTCGGACTACATGGTCTCAATCCTTATTGAAGAAGGGCTAATTCAACCAGTTCAAGATGCTGCTGTTCCAAATAAAGGAAATGTCGATGCACTATTCGCTAACCCACCTTACGATCCGGGTGCAGAATATAGTGCTGCATATCAATGGGGAACCACTGGTATAGGCATTGACATTGGAGTCACTGGAGCAGATATTCCTCACACATGGGGGCTTCTCTTTGATGCAGACCTTGCAGAACAATATGGGCTTTCTGGAAAAATCAGCTTGCTGGACGATCCACGGGAAACTATGGGTGCAGCTCTGAAATATTTGGGCTATTCACTCAACTCCACAAGCGATGATGAATTAGCAGAAGCTGAAGCAGTCATTAAAGATGCAGTTAGCCGTGTAGCCGCTTTTGATTCAGATCAATACAGCGAACTCGTTGTTTCCGGTGAAACAATTGTTGGACACGGATACAGCGGTAACTTCCTGTGGGACTTTGAAGAAGGTGAAAGCGAATACGACTATTTTGTACCTGAAGAAGGTGGAACAGTCTGGGTAGATAACATGGCGGTAGTTTCAGATGCACCACATCCTTGCACCGCTTTTGCATTCATGAATTTCTTGCTTGACGCAGAAAATGGTGCACAACTAACCAACTTCAACTGGTATGCAAGCCCTAATGGCGCTGCCTTACCATTTATCGATCAAGAAGTTCTTGATAATCCGATCATTTACCCACCGGATCAATCAAAACTTGAATACATCGCAGACACAGGAGATTTTGAAATCAACTTCACTGACGCTCTTACTAGAGCACGAAGCTGATTTAACTATCCTCCCAGGTTTTATCGGCCCTCACCTTCGGGTGAGGGCCGAAACCTAGGTGATAATTCGAAAGAAGTTTGAAGAGCAATGGAGCATCAACGACTAGTTGAATTAGCAGAAGCTCATCTCTGGGGTCACTTCACGGCAATAAATAACAATGTTGACGGAATGCGGATTCTGGAGAGGGGCGATGGATGCTATTTATGGGATACCGAAGGCAACCGCTACTTCGATGGACTAGCTGGACTTTTCTTAAGCCAACTCGGGCATGGTCGTCCAGAACTAGCAAAAGCTGCTGGAGATCAAGCCGCTATTCTCGGATATTTCCCTATTTGGACTTACGGCCATCCAACAGCCATTGAACTCGCCGCCAAATTAGCAGAACTAGCTCCTGGTGACCTCAATCGAGTTTTCTTCACCACAGGTGGATCAGAAGCTGTTGAATCAGCATGGAAACTTGCCCGACAATACTTCAAACTCAAAGGGCAACCAGAACGAACCAAAGTCATTAGCCGTAACCTTGCCTACCACGGAACCACCATGGGTGCCTTATCAATTACCGGGCTTGAATCAATCAAAACAATGTTTGAACCTCTTGTGCCCGGTGCGATAAAAGTACCAGAAACAAATCATTATCGATGCCCAACCTGTCAAGACGAACCCCACTGCTCACTCCACGCAGCTGACGCGATAGAAGAAGCAATCCTTGCTGAAGGACCAGAAACAATCGCCGCAATTTTCCTAGAACCAGTACAAAATGCTGGAGGATGTTTTGAACCTCCACCCGGCTATTTTCAACGAGTGCGAGAAATTTGCGATCAATACGGGGTCTTACTTGTATCTGACGAAGTGATCTGCGCCTACGGTCGTCTCGGCTACATGTTCGGATGTGAAAAATTTGGTTACCACCCCGACATAATCACAACAGCTAAAGGTTTGACATCGGGGTATGCCCCACTTGGAGCAATGCTGGTAAGCGACAAGATCGCAGAACCTTTTGTCGGCACCGGCGAATCCTTTCTCCACGGAATTACCTTCGCAGGGCACCCAGTGAGTTGTGCTGTTGCTCTGGCAAACCTTGAAATATTCGAAAATGAGAAAATAATCGAACATGTTCAAACCAACGAGACAGCCTTTCGAGCCGCATTAGACAACCTTGCAGACCTGCCAATTGTTGGCGATATTAGAGGCACCGGCTACTTCTACGGAATTGAACTAGTCAAAGACAGCACCACTCGCGAGTCATTTAATGCTGAGGAAAGAGAGCATCTTCTCAGAGGTTTCCTTTCAAATCGACTCCTAGAACTCGGCATGATCTGCCGAGCCGACGACCGAGGCGAACCTGTCATACAGCTTTCCCCACCTCTTATTGCTGGTGAGGAAGAATTTGAATTCATTAACTCAACACTTCGCCAAGTGCTTACTGAAGCAATGGCTGAGATGGGTAACTAGCCCCAAAATCAAATGTATTTTTAATACAATTTATTTGAGAGCACTCTCCATAGTGTCCAGAAGTCGCCCAATTTCATCATCAGTGATGACGAGGGGCGGACATATTGCAAGACAGGTACCGATAGGTCGAACGATTACACCATTTTTTAACATTTCGTTCCGGGTTGGAACAGAATCATGACCGAGTTCTGCAGCATAAACTGCACCCATCCCTCTCCAAGATTGAATTAGTCCATCAGAGGCAAGAGCAGCTAGACCTTCAGCAAGCTTCTCACCGACATGGTTCGCTCGTTCTGGAAGACCTTCTTCTGTCATGATTTCTAAATTCGCAATTCCTGCAGCACAAGAAGCATGATGCCCAGAATAGGTATAACCAGTTCTTAACAAGAATTCTGGCTTCTCCAACTCAGTGCAGATATCACGAGAAACGATGACACCAGATAAAGGAAGGTAGCCGGAGGTCACTCCTTTAGCGAAAGTCATCAAGTCAGGAGTGACTCCAAAAGTTTGAGCGCCAAACCAATTACCAGTACGACCAAAGCCACAAATCACTTCATCAAATATCAATAACGCTCCATGCTGATCGCAAAGACGGCGTAATCCTTCCAAATAACCATCAACAGGTGGGTGAACTCCGCCTGCACCTTGAACTGGTTCAGTTAAAACTGCTGCGATTCGATCACCATGTTCTGCAAAAATTTGTGCTGCTGCTTCTAAATCATCATGGGGTACTTCAATGAAATGCGGAACGAGATCTCCCCACCCTTCTCGGTTAGGGGCAATTCCTTGAGCGGAAGTCCCGCCAAAGTTCGTGCCGTGATATCCATTTGTTCTTTTTACAATGATTTGTCTTTCAGCTTGACCGCGTTGTTGCATGACGACACGAGCAATCTTTAACACGGTGTCGATTGCTTCAGACCCAGAAGAACCAAGAAAAACACGACCATCTGGATGAGGGGATCGCTCAACAATCATTTCAGTGATTCGCTCAGCGGGACTATTGGTGAATGGTGGGAAAGTGTTGTATGCGTGAATTTGAGACATCTGGTTGGTAACAGCTTCCACTATTTTTGTTCGCCCATAACCAACTTGACATAACCAAAGGTTCGCCAAACCATCTACGTAGTCTTTACCTGAGTCGTCAAAGACGATAGAGCCTTCTCCGCGTACAATGTTGACGTAGTCGCTTGCTGTTTGTTCTGGAAGTGAGAATGGATGAAGTAGAGAGTTGCTCATTCGAAAGGTCTCCTTAATTTTTCGATAGGTACTCCTGGACGCACCGGTTTAAGATCTTCTGGCTTAGTAAGTATGTATCCCAGTATTAATAAGATCATCATAGAAAATGCTGTAATAAGCCAAGCCAAGGTGTCCCCATACGAACTATAAATTGCGGCCAGTGTGAGAGAGGCTACGGCCCCAGTGCCTACTTCAACTGCAGTCATCAAACCTTGCGCAGCAGCTTGACGATCTTCAGGCACTGCTGCAGAGACAAGCATGGAAGCAGCAGAAAAACCAAAACCTTCTAAAATTCCACTGAAAAAAGCAAGGCCGATCAAAATCCCTAAGCCAGGAACTAATCCATAGAACAAAACAACTACAGCGTGGATAATCCATATAGAAACGGACCATCGGCGCGCTCCATATTTTTGAGCCAAAGTCCCTCCAAGTGGAGATAAAACGGCAATAGGTAAAGCAACAATAGTGAGAGATAAGCCAATAAAGGATTGAGAGGCTCCACGATGATCTAGTTCAAGCACCCATATCGCTTCAAAGGCGCCAATTAGAACAAACATTGCCATAGTGATCAGAAGAGCTCCGTTTAAACGTTTAATACGGAGAAGACCATTTAACCCTTTTCTTGCTTCATCTTTTTCTGCTGTATCTGGTTGAACCTTGAACGTTGTTGGAAGTAAAACAAACAAGAGGACCGAAATACCTATAAAAGCAAATCGCCAACTTACTAACGCTGTGAGAGCAGTTACAACAAGTGGAGCGGTCATGAAACCACCCATGTCGGCAGCCCCCATACGCCCCAAATTCCGTCCGATGTGTTTAGGATCAGCAACAATGACGGTACGTTTCGCCGCCGGATACGCGCTACCAAGTGCAAGGCCATACGCTCCACGCCCAACTAAATAGTGCCAAAGGTCCTGTCCGATAGAAAGAGTGATTAGAGATAAAATTCCCAGTATTAAAGCGGAACGCAACATCAATGGAGCGTGCCCGCGATCAGCCATAGGCGCAGTTACTAAACTGGCTACGAAAGCGGCAGCGAAGCCGCATGAAATAGTCATCCCAATATCAAAGTCAGAAAAACCCAGATCGTTTTTTAATTCAGCGACCAGAGCAACGATGCCACCGAGACCAACAGACATTCCATAAAGAATGCAGTAGTACGGAAATAGTTTGGTCTCATTTTGAGTCGTTTGATTCATCTAATCTCGATTATTTACACCTGGCAGCACACAAAGCATTTCATATACAAGGTTTGCTGCCGTCAAACTCGTTAATCCACTAACGTCATAAATAGGAGCGACTTCAACAAGGTCGCACCCCACTAAATCCAATCCTTTACATCCACGAATTATTTCAAGCCCTTGCGGCACTGTTAAACCACCAATTTCCGGTGTTCCCGTCCCAGGAGCAAATGACGGATCAAGACCATCAATATCAAAACTCAAGTAAACGGGACCTTCGCCGAGTTGGTCCCGTACTTCGTTCATTAACGGAGTGAGGCTTTTTCCCCAACACTCTTCTGCCTGCACAACCCTGAAACCTTGCTCGCGTGACCAGTCAAAATCGTCGGCTGCATAGCCAGTTCCGCGCACTCCAATTTGAGCCACTCGATTCGTATCTAACAAGCCTTCTTCAACTGCTCGACGAAACGGTGTTCCATGAGCAACCTTTGCCCCAAACATCGTGTCGTTAATATCTGTATGCGCGTCAACATGGATTAATCCAACTGGACCATGTTTTTTTGCCATTGCCCGCAAAATTGGCAGCACAATGGTGTGATCACCACCTAAAGAAGCAGTAATTACATCATGGGTTAACAACTCAATGAAATGATCTTCTATTTGTTCTACTGCGGCAGATAAATCAAATGGACTAGAAGCAACGTCGCCAGTGTCATCAATTTTTAAACTGTCAAATGGCGCAGCTCGTGTTGCCATGTTGTAGGGACGAAGAAGTACAGACTCGTCACGAATCCCACGTGGCCCAAAACGTGCGCCTGGACGGTTTGAGGTCCCAATATCAAAAGGAACGCCAACAACGGCTACGTCTAAATCACTGAGACTGGTATTTCCTGGAAGGCGCATAAATGTAGCGATGCCCCCGAATCGCGGCATTTGGTTTCCCCCGAGAGGCTGAGGATTCGAATTTTCAACCATTATTTTCCTTAAATTTCCATTTCCCAATAGATCCATCATCCTAGTTCCAGCCAAGCAAAGAATAAGTTTCTGTGACAAGATCGTCTTATGTTGGAATTCACTGATGAACAAGAATCATTTCGTTCTGTTGTGAGAGAATTTGCTGAATCCGAAATAAGACCTTACGCAGAAGAATGGGATCGTGAACACAAATTCCCAACACCTACTGTTCAAGCAATGGGAGAACTTGGCTTATTTGGGCTCATGTTCTCGGAAGAGTGGGGCGGAGCTGACGCCGGTCTAATCACACAATGCTTAGCTATTGAAGAAATAGGTCGAGTAGATCAGTCCATGGGAATCACCCTTGAAGCAGCAGTATCACTTGGCGCTCGACCAATAGCTGAATACGGAACAGACGATCAGAAAACGCAATGGTTGCCAGATTTGGTTTCTGGGCAACGGCTTGCTGCGTTTGGATTGACAGAACCAGATGGAGGTTCAGATGCTGGCGCTACGGCCACACGAGCTGAACTGGAAAAAGATGATTGGGTTATCAATGGCTCAAAAACATTTATAACTAATTCAGGTACGGATATTACGTCATTGATTACGGCCACAGCTCAAACAGAAGAAGGTATTTCCTCAATAATTATTCCTTCAAACACTGAAGGGCTCATAGTGGAGCCGCCTTACAGAAAGATGGGGTGGCATGCTTCGGACACACATGGGTTAATTTTTCAGGATTGTCGAGTGCCTAAGGCGAACATTCTTGGCAAACCTGGTCGTGGTTTTGCTCAGTTCCTTTCAACGCTAGATGATGGGAGAGTAGCGATTGCTGCGCTTGCGGTAGGGCTGATTGCTGCTTGCCTTGAAGAGTGTGTGACTTACGCCAATGAACGTAACGCATTTGGTAAACCTATTGGCTCTTATCAAGCAGTTGCATTTAAGTGTGCCGATATGGCTACATCTTTAGAAACAGCGAGACTCGCTACTTACCATGCTGCTGGGTTGCGTGATGCAGGAAAACCGTTTAAACGAGAAGCCGCTATTGCGAAACTTCATGCAACGGAGGCTGCTGTAAGCGCGACGAGAGATGCCACTCAAATTTTTGGCGGCTACGGATTCATTGATGAGACCCCTGTTGCTCGTTATTACCGTGATGCAAAAGTTCTTGAAATTGGTGAAGGAACTAGTGAAATACAGCGCATAGTTATCAGCAGAGAGCTTGGTTTAGGTGAACTTGGGTAGTGCTGAAATGAGAAAGAACGAAATAGTTGATCCAAAGGGGAGAAGATGACTGAGAATGCTGCAGTGCTTCCCGATAGGCCAGAACCTAAGGGAAGGTATCCGCATTATCGAAGAGCAGGAGACTTCATATTTGTCTCTGGAACCACTTCTCGCCGCCCTGATAATACATATGTTGGGGCGATAGAAAATGAGTCTGGACAGGTAGAGCTTGATATAAGAGCGCAAACACGGGCGACAATAGAGAGCATTGGCAGCATCCTTAATGCAGCTGAAGCGACCCTTGAAGACGTGGTACAAATATCAACGGTTCTTATAGACATGAAAGATTTTGAGGGGTATAACGAGGTGTATGGCGAGTTCTTTGATGAGTCAGGACCTGCTCGGACTACAGTTGGCATTAGCCAACTCCATCACCCCCATCTCCTGATCGAGATAACAGCAACCGCTTACAAGCCATAGCCAAACTAGGGATCGCAATGCCTTCAATTCATAACATGAAAGCAATAAATATCCAAGCGTGGATAGATGAGCATCGCGAAATCTTAAAACCTCCAGTAGGCAACAAACTGATTTGGGATGACGGAGAGTTGATGGCATTTATTGTGGCCGGACCAAACGAACGAACGGATTATCACGACGATCCCGTAGATGAGTTCTTTTACCAGATTGAAGGCAACATGATTCTTCGTGTGATTGAAGAAGCAGGTCAACCTCCACTAGATATCGAAATTAAAGAAGGGGAGATATTTTTTCTCCCCGCGCACACTCGCCATTCACCGCAACGACCCGAACCTGGAAGTATCGGATTGGTAATCGAACCAGCTCGGCCTCCAGAAGGTGTTGAAGCATTTGAATGGTATTGCCCCAAGTGTTACGACCTTGTTTACCGAGTTGAAGTTGTAGTCAAATCAATCGTAGAAGACCTTCCCCCGATATTTGACGCCTTCTATAGCGATGAAGAGAAACGAACTTGCAACTCATGCGGGCATTTGCACCCTTCACGAGAGAAATCTTGAAAATAGATACCCACGCTCATTTTTTCCCAACTATCGGGAAGGAAGAAGCAGAATCTTTCATGTTTGCTAAGCCGCCATGGTTAAACATCAATGGCGATGATTCAGCCATGATGATGGATGGAGATACGGAGTACCGTTTCGTGCAGTCACCTCTATGGGATCCGGTCGGTCGGCTGAAAGAGATGGACGATAATGAAATAGACGTTCAAATTATTTCGCCCACCCCACTTCTATTCTCTTACACCTCTGATCCAAAAAATGTGGCGCGCTGGTCGGCACGAATCAATGACTTTGGAGCAGCATCCTGTGAAGCTAACCCTCAAAGGTTGTATTCCTTATGTCAGGTTCCTCTTCAAGACTTTGACCAAGCCCGCATAGAAGTGTCTCGCTCGATGGCCGCTGGTCACGTGGGAGTACATCTTGGGACACATGTAAATGGAAGGAATTTTGACGATCCAGAAATGATTCGTTTCCTCCACTACTGTGCCACAGAGGGAATTCCAGTACTTATACATCCGTGGGACATGATGGCTCCAGAAAGAATGCCTAAATACATGCTTCAATGGCTTGTAGGTATGCCTGCTGAAACGCATTTATCAATTCTTTCTTTAATTCTTTCTGGAGCATTTGAGCGGCTCCCAACAGATTTAAAAGTATGTTTCGCCCATGGAGGTGGGAGTTTTGCCATGCTGCTAGGAAGACTAGACAATGCATGGCATCGCCACGAACTCGTCCGCCAAGACTGCCCGCGGCCTCCATCTGAGTATGTTGAAAGATTCAGTGTTGATTCAGCTGTCTTTGACGACAAAACACTCCAGTTCCTTCTTGACGTAATGGGTGACGCAAGAGTCATGATGGGATCGGACTACCCGTTTCCTCTGGGAGAGATACATCCCGGTGAAATGATTAAGAATTCAGAATTGATTGACGATGAAACTAAACAGGCTGTGTTATATGACAATGCAGCAAACTTTTTTGGGATAACAAATGACTAATACCTTTAATAATTTGCTGGAATGTGCTCAACAATTAGATCAAGAAGACCCCTTAGCTTCTCTTCGAGACGAATTCGAAATGACTGTAACTCCAAATGGTGAAGAGGAGATATATCTAGTCGGAAACTCTTTAGGGCTGCTTCCTCTATCTTCCCGAGACTATATGAATGCAGAAATGAATAAATGGGGAAGGCTCGGGGTGCGTGGACACGCAGGAACGGATCGTGAACTTGATCATCCATGGTCTTCTTATCATGAACCTATAAATGAACAAATGGCGGCGTTAACGGGGGCTAAACCCGAAGAGGTAGTAGTAATGAACGGCCTTACGGTCAACCTTCATCTCATGATGGTGACTTTTTATCGCCCGAATGAGAAAAGGTACAAAATCCTTATCGAAGGACATGCTTTTCCCTCTGATCATTTCGCCGTTGAATCTCAGATACGCCACCATGGCCTATCTTCAGAAGACGCACTTGTCATAGTGAACCCTCGCCCAGGTGAAGAACTTATCCGATATGAAGATATTGCTGCGCTAATAGAAGAACATCAAGATGAACTCGCGCTCGTTTTACTTCCTGGAATTCAGTATTACACCGGACAAGTTTTCCCGATGGCTGACATCGTTGAACTCGGGCACCAAGCTGGAGCCATTGTCGGCTTTGACCTCGCCCATGCTGTCGGCAATATTCCTTTGGAACTACATGACTGGTCCGCAGATTTTGCAGTTTGGTGCAACTACAAATACGTCAATGGTGGTCCAGGAGCTATAGCTGGATGTTTTGTTCATGAACAGCATCTCAACAAACCAGACATCAACCGATTTGAAGGATGGTGGGGAACAAATACGAAAACCAGGTTCGAGATGGAAACCGTATTTGATCCAATTCCCACGGTGGATGCATGGCAACTTTCTTGTTCCTCTGTATTGTCCATGGTCCCTATACGAGCAGCATTAAATGTTTTTGATCTCGCTGGAGGTATGACGCCGTTAAGGGAAAAAAGTGAGAAACAAATCCAATATTTAGATTTTCTTTTAGAAGAAAACCTTTCAGCTGAAATAGAAGTTATTACTCCGAAGGATTTACAAGAACGCGGATGCCAGTTCTCTCTACGTGTCATAGCGCAAGGTAAAGAAGGCCAAGCCGTTTTCCACGAACTTGAAGAATCTGGAGTTTCATGTGACTGGAGGTATCCCGATGTGATACGAATCGCTCCTGTCCCTCTTTACAATTCCTTTACTGATATCTTTCGTTTCGTGGAAATATTAAAAAGAATTTTAAGGCCCGAATGAATCACGACCAGTATCGTCACGAACATGACAAGAAATTAAAAGCCAAATTTCATTGGTTAACTAAAATACGAAAATTTTGGCAATCAGACATTAACCGTGCGACTTTGCAGTTAGTGGAAATCAAACCTGGAGAAACAGTTATAGATATTGGCGCAGGTATGGGTCCCGCTACGGTCGCTGCGGCACATCAAGGAGCAACAGTAATAGCGGTAGAGCCCTCATCTTTTATGAGAACAATTCTTTCCATCAGGCGACTAGGACAAAAAGCGCGGAACCAAATAGTTGTCGCAGATGGAGTAGCTGAAACTCTTCCAGTAGAAGATAAAACAATTGATGCGGCATGGACAGTGAACGCAGTTCATCATTGGGTAGACCTTGAGGCCGCTTTTGACGAACTAGCAAGAGTGTTAGCTCCTGGTGGACGCATCGTGCTACTCGATGAGGATTACACCCACCCTGATCACCCTCTCCACGAAACACATCATGGGCACGAAGACGAATTAACAAACGTTTACGTAGATGAAATAGCGGAAGCACTAACAGCCAGAGGAGTGCATGCCACTGGTCAGCTCACCACAGCAGCTGGAGTGCCAGTAAAACTAATCCGCGGAGTGCGAACTCCGTAGAAAGTTGAATTTAGAACGCATGTTCAGGGATTGGGTGGTATTTCTACTTTGGTGAAAATTAAAGTACCGGCTTTTGAGTTGTGGCTTACGATGATTGGATTGCCGGTGTCACTAATTGCTATTTTTGGTAGAGCTCCTATGTTGCCAGAGAGGCCTAGGCTCCTTTTTGCACCAGTTGAGCACTTAGAGTCATTACAGACATATATTTCTAAATTCAGATTTGAGACGTTGTAGTAGGAGACGACTGGATTTCCGTCATTATCGATTGCAAGTGAAGAGTAGTTGCCTACATCGCCGAGAGATTCAAGAACCTTGTTGGTGCCAGTCAGACATGCCGCATCTGCACAGACGTATAGTTCTAAATCATGTTCTGTGTAGTCGTAATGGGCGATGATTGGGTTACCGCCATCACCGATCACTACCGATGGCCATTTGCCAGTGTCTGCAGTAGTTTCCAGTACCGTATTTGTACCGGTTGAACATACTGCGTTGTCACAGACGTATAGTTCTAAATCACCGTATGAGTCGTCGTGATGGGCTATTACTGGGTTGCCGTTATCACCAATTGCAACTGACGAAAAATAACCTACGTCTCCGATAGTTTCAAGGGTCATATTTGTGCCGGCTGAGCACTTAGAGTCATCACAGACATAGAGTTCTAAATCCTGGTGTAAGGCGTCATAGTGGGAAATAACTGGGTTACCACCATGGCCGATCGCTAGTGAAGGAAATTTGCCTACGAAGTCACCGGTTTCAAGGGTTACGTTTGTGCCGGCTGAGCATTTAGAGTCATCACAAATGTACAGATCTAAATGAAAGTCCCAGGGTCTACCTTCGACAACTTGGTCGTGGTGAGCTATTACTGGGTTACCGTCATCACCGATTGCAACCGATGAGAACGAACTCGCACCGTCGATGACTTCAAGAACTCGATTTGTACCGGTAGAACACTGAGAATCGTCACATATGTATAACTTCAGGCTCTGGTTGGTGGCATCATAGTGAGAGATAACTGGATTGCCATCATCACCAATCGCAATTGATGGCCATTTACCTCCAGCATCTGTGATTTCGAGACTTGTGTGGTGTGTAGCTGACACAGAAAAAGTTGAAATGACAGTGGTAGTTGGGGCGGTGATGGTTGTTGTAAGGGTGATTGAGGTACGGGTATTTCCGCAGGCACCGGTAAGAATGGTTACACACACCAGCGTTTCAATCAGTTTCCTCATAAGGGCAAATTAGGCGTAAGTTATTTGAAAGATGGTTAGATCAGGTGACTGGGTTAATAGGGGTGAAAATTCCTAGTTGACTTTCGATATCTTCCGCAGCGCTAAGTGCTAAGTCGTCCCGCCATCTATCTGATACACATTGCACACTTTGAGGTAAACCATCAGCGACTCCCACTGGCACAGAAGCGGCAGGAAGATTTAAAATGTTCGGCGGTAAAATACACGCAAGCAAATCCCTCATCCAATCAGTTTCCGGATCCGCTATATCCGCATCATGTATAAAGGGTTTGCTGGTCCATGTCGGCATAATCAGTACTGGATAGTCAGCAAAGAAGTGGCTCCACAGGCGACTTAAACGCACATACTCGGTATGGACAACTGTGGACGACATTTGATCAGACGGATATTCGTTGGCCAGATTCATGAGACTATTTATCAATTCTTCGCTCATGACAAGTTTCACTACTTCTAGAGACTCTTCAAGCACTGTGCCAATGAGATCATTTGACATTAGGTGAGCCCAAACTATTCCACATTGCTCTATCTCAGGTGGGACAGCTTCAACGACTTCCCATCCGGCTGCTTCTAAAGCCGCAACGGCTTTATCTACACCATCAAGCACCCATGGATCACAGTCAACTCCAGGGACCTCTCTTAAAACTGCCGCCCTTTTTGCTGCTTCTGGGCCTTCTAACGCAACGGTAACTGAACGTGGGTCACGCGCATCACGACCATTAAGTACCGCCATCCCAGTCCAAAGATCAGAAACGGAACGAGCCATGGGCCCATCTGTGCACATCATCCAAGCTGGTAAACCAATGTTTTGGTCTTCAGCAAAGGAACTAAACCAAGGAACACGACCATGCGTAGGTTTCAAAGAGGCAATTCCACAACAGAAGGCCGGGTTCCTTACTGAGCCACCAATATCGTTCCCTAGTCCAAAAGGAGACATTCCAGATCCAATAGCTGAACCTTCACCGCCGCTAGAACCTCCAGCGGTTAAATCTGGATGCCAAGGGTTACGAGTTAAGCCATGCAAAGGGTTATTAGTACTTACACGCAGCCCTAATTCAGGAAGATTGGTTCGAGCTAAAGCAATCCCTCCAGCATTACGCATACGTTCCACTATCGGGGCATCAACAGCAGAAATACGATTAGCGAAGATTGGTAAACCCTGAGTGGTAGGAGTGTTAGCAGTATCAATATTTTCTTTAATAGTGAAAGGCACTCCATGGAAGGGGCCAAGTTCGTCACCGGCCATAACTGCTGCATCAGCATCAGCAGCTTCGGCTCGAGCCTCATCTTCTAAGACTCTTGTCACTGCATTAAGATGCCCGTTAACTTCGCCGATACGATTTAAGTGAACATCTACAACTTCGCTGCTAGAAATTTCTTTTGAAGCAATTAGGTTTGCAAGTTCTGTCGCCGTACGCTGCCATAGTTCTTTAGTCATTAAAAAAATATAGTAAAAATACAGCGGTAACGCTAAAGGGGGCGAAATGCCACAAGCAGAAGCCAACGGATTAACAATCGAATACGATACTTTCGGAGACGAAAATTCCCCTCCTGTTCTCTTCATTATGGGTTTCGGCGCTCAAATGACTGCATGGCCAGAAGAGTTTCTCCAACAATTTGCCGACCAAGGCCATCATGTAATTCGATTCGACAACCGAGACATAGGGTTATCCACCCATCTCGATCACCTTGAACCTCCTGGCATGGCTGAACTTTTCCTGGCCGCTTTTCAAGGAGGAGAGATTCAAATACCTTATTCTTTAAGCGATATGGCAGATGACGCCGTTGGACTCCTTGATGCCCTCGGACACGAAACAGCACACATTGTTGGCGGGTCAATGGGAGGGATGATTGCCCAACGTCTTGTCATTAATCACCCTCACAGGGTCCGGTCATTAACTTCACTCTTTTCCATGCCGCGCCTCATCCTTGGAACCAATGAATCAATCCAAGCTCTACTTGCTGAAGACCCAGGAACTTATGAAAAACGTATCGAAGTAGCTGTAGAGACAGCCCGGTCTTTTTCTGGTGGCGGGTTTCCCTTTGACGAAGAAGAAACTAGGCAACACATGATTGAAGCAATGGAGCGTTCATGGCACCCAGAAGGGCAAGCACGTCATGGTGCAGCCATTATTACTGATGGTGATCGAACCGAAGAACTTCGAAAAGTTCAAACCCCTACTCTTGTTATTCATGGAACGACAGACCCATTAGTAGTTCCAGAGGGAGGGCAAGAAACCTATGATGCAATACCTGACGCCAAAATGCTTTGGATTGAAGGTATGGGCCATGAACTACCTGAAGGAGCTTGGCCAGAAATGCTTCAAGCAATAACTGACCTTGTCTCGTCTGTCGAAAAATAGAAACAGCCTAGGGCTGCATAATAATTAGTCGTTCCTCAGTCATTTCCTTCACCGCGTAAGCAGGCCCTTCGCGAGTATTTCCTGAATCACGTATACCGCCGTAAGGCATATGGTCAGCTCGCCACGACGGCACTTCATTAATCGTGACCCCGCCAAAATCAAGAACATCAGCAGCCCGCAGAGCCTTGCTCAAATCATTGGTAAACACTCCCGCCTGTAAACCATAAACAGTGTCGTTAGAGCGACTTAACGCTTCTTCAAAATCTGTGTACGTAGCTACACCAACCACTGGACCAAAAACTTCCATACAAGAAACTTTCATCTCTGGCGTTATGCCAGTAAGAACAGTGGGAGAGAGAATTCCGTTTTCGCCTACTTCTCCACCACAAGCAATTTCAGCACCTTCTTTAACAGCTTCAGATATCCAAGTGGCAACTCGCTCAGTTGAATCACCATCAATCAAAGCAGTAACTTCAGTTCCGTCATCAGAAGGGTCACCGACAATCACACTCTTCGCAGTATCAACAAGTTCAGCAGTGAACTCTTCAACAATGTCCGCATGAACATAAATTCGTTGAGTAGAAATACAGGTTTGCCCCGAATAACCAAAGATCGCTCCTCGGAGTTTCGCCACTACATCAGCAACATCAACATCTGATTCAATTACCACTGGAGAGTTATTTCCCAACTCAAGAGATACTCGTTTCCTTGGGGCATCAGAGCGAATACCCCAGCCCACCTCTGGAGAACCCGTAAAAGTAATCATCGCGACATCTTTATGTTCAACAAGATGACTTGCAGTAGAACCACCACAAGTAATGACATTCAACCATCCGGCAGGTAGGCCACATTCTTCAATCAAAACTTCCCCTAAAAGAATCGCAGTAAGAGGGGTAGAAGATGCAGGTTTGAGAACAATAGGGCATCCGGCAGCAATCGCAGGAGCGACCTTATGGCAAACCAGATTCAACGGGAAATTAAAAGGAGAGATAGCGCCCACCACTCCAATAGGAACTCTTTTAACCCAACCGGTTTTACCCACTCCAGCTGAACTGGCATCCATAGTGATTAACTCACTATTCATCGTACGCGCTACCGCCGCGGAGAATCTGGCAGTATCGATAGCTCGACTTACTTCACCTCGAGCTAAAAGAATCGGTTTAGCTGCCTCCGCGGAAAGTAACTGAGCAAACTCTTCAGAACGAGCCGTGAGCCTCTCCGCAAGTCGATCCAGAATCGCGGCACGTTCATGTGTAGGAATCAACCCACCCTCAAGAGTTGATTTCGCTACTTCTACGGCTTGATCAATATGGGCAGAAGAGGCTTCTGGAACTGTTCCCAGAACCCGTCCATCAAAAGGTGAACAAACTTCAATAGCGTTTTCGGTATCAAGACGTTCGCCGCCCACAATCATTAAATGATGAGAAGACATAGAAACTCCTTATCTGCCTCTCTGCTTATAACTCCATTAGAAACTTACCGCCAGAAAGCGATATAAGACCTCTCGGAGCCAGTAATTAACTCCAATCAAACATTAGATAATGTCTTCATATGGTGATCCCAGTTCCAGACTCAGCATTTTTTCCCTCCAGAGAAGGAAATGTCATCACTCCACTCATTGATGGCGGTATAGCGTTTGATCAGATTGCTTCAACAATTGAATCAGCCACTTCTTCTCTCTGGGTCTGTGTCGCATTCCTAGAAACAGAAGCAACTTTTCCCAATGGAAGAGGAACCTTCTTTGATCTACTAGATGACGCTGCATCTCGCGGACTTGATGTAAGGGCACTCATTTGGCAACCGGAGGGACCTTCTGCTGAAGCTGACGATACTCTATGCGCCAACGCCAATACCGCAGAGATATTGGCTAGGAGAAATACACAGTGGCAAGCGCGCTGGGATGCCGTCGGAATCAATTGCCAACATCAAAAAGTTTGGTTTATAGATGCGGGTACACCAAATGAAACCGCTTTTGTTGGAGGAATCAACATCACCCAAGGCTCAATGGCAAACCCAACCCATGAAGAACCAAACTTTGGAGAACGCAACGAAAGATACTCAAACATCCACGACGTTCACTGCCAAATACAAGGACCAATCACCAGCGACGTCCACCAAAATTTCGTCATGCGCTGGAACAACGCATCAGAACAAAATAAAGAACATGGAAGCTGGCCAAAGAACAAAACTAAAGACCTACCAAAAGCAGACAAGATTGCTTCAAATGCCGGCAACATAAAAGCTCAGATAACTCGAAGCATTCTTCCCGGCCTTTATCCTGAAATGCCCGACGGGGAAAACAGTGTTCGACAACAGTATCTAGAAGCCATAGCAGCAGCGGAAAATTACGTTTACTTTGAGAACCAAATTTTCTTAAGCAGAGCTTGTTTAGAAGTCATACACGGAGTACTCGAAAAAGGAATACCCGTGCTTGCCTTAGTCCCAGCAGACCCTATGCCCGAATTATCAGCAGCTAGATCACACCCGGGTATCGCTGCTGGATACGAAGCATTAGAAAAATGTGGAGAATACCCAAACTTCTGCCTAGCGGCCCCCGCAGCGCTACGGCCGTGGGGTTATGAAGAAATATATGTCCATTCAAAAGCAGCGATTATTGATGACACATGGGCAACGATTGGTTCAACAAACCTTGTTTTCTCCTCATTTCAAGGAGACACAGAAATGAATGTTTCCTTCTGGGACAACCTCACCACACGTACATTTCGTACTCAACTCTTTGATGAGCACGGAGGATTCTCCTCTGGTCAATATGACGGACGGGAAGCACTTGAAGAGTTAATCAAAATAGCTCACCAAAACAGAAGTAAACGGGAAGAAAATCAGCCTTTACAAGGATTTATTTATGCCATTGATCCAAAGAATTGGGCTAAATAAATGAACACAGAATGAATGTCACACCCATGGTTTAAGGTACAGGTATGGAAATAGTTGCAATCATCTCGTTAGTAGTCGCCGCAATAGCTGTCATCTGGGCAGTTCGACAACCAGCAAAAACACAAAATGCTGCCTCAAGCCCACCGGATAATGCAGCGTTGGCTCAACACATCGCCGCAGAAGTAAAAACTCAAGTATCCGAAGCTGCCACCACCGCTTTAAACGCAAACAACGAGACATTCCTGGCATTAGCAGATGAAAAAATGAAAAACCTGCAAGCCCCTCTTGACACTCAAATGAAGAAACTCGGAAGTGAAATAGAAAAACTTGAAGCCTCAAATAAAACCCGCAAGGGGGCAGTAGATCAACTAATGACCAGTCTCGGCACCCAAATATCAGAATTGCATACAACAACCAACACACTCAGCACAGCACTTCGTTCCCCAACGTACCGGGGATCCTGGGGAGAGCAACAACTCCGAAATGTCATCGAAATGGCGGGAATGGTCCAATACTGCGACTTTGAAGAACAGGCACACGGAGAAAATCGTGAAGGCAACATAGTGCGTCCTGATGTTCGAGTCCGACTACCAAATGGTGCTCATTTAGCTATCGATGCGAAGACACCGTATGAACATTACGCCCTAGCTCAAGAAGCTACGGACCAAGAAACAGTAGATTTCGAACTTAAAAAACATGCTGCCGATTTAAAAAGTCACGTAGACGCTTTGGCGTCAAAAAAATATTGGGAACACAACGATGGGCCTGCTCCAGAGTATGTGATCCTATTTGTTCCAGGTGAATCATTCCTTGCTGATGCAGCTCGAGCTAGACCTCAGCTGCTAGAAGAAGCAATGAAAAAAAGAGTTCTCTTAGCTTCACCAGTTAACCTTCTCGCATTACTTTGGGCGGTGCACCAAGGTTGGCAAGAAGCGAAAGTTTCCGAGAGTGCTAGAGATGTTGCAGAACTCGGAAAAGAACTTTATGTAAGAGCTGGTGTTTTGATTGACCACTTTGCAACAACTGGAGCCAGACTTAAATCTGTTGTTGATGCTTTCAATAAACTCGTCGGATCATTTGATAGCCGCTTTATGCCACAACTCAGGAAATTCAATGATCTCGGAGTAGGGGACAAAGAACTTGATAACCCATCTGGCATTGAAGCAACGCCACAACTACCTCAGGGTGAAGAGTTGGAAGACTAATTGCGTTTTAACCTCATCAACTTAAGGTGATGACATACTTAGAAAGTGAAGAGGTTAGCTGCTGTCTCAATTTTTGTACTTCTGTCAATGGCATGCAGCAACAAGACAGAACCCTTTAATGAAACGTCAACTCTGATTGTAGAGACGACAGCTCCGACTACTGAGACGACGACTCCGGTTGCAGAGACGACAATACCTCAAACATTAGAGAACCCTTATCAAGGCTATATAAGCGGCCTTTATGACGATCCAGCAGTTTGGCTTTGCTGGCCAGATGTTGCTGATGCTTGTGAACGTGATCAAACGGCAACAGCTATTTATCCTGATGGAACATCTGAAGTCATTTCTTTTGAAAAGACCTCAGAATCTGAAGTTGATTGTTTTTATGTTTACCCCTCAACAAGTGAAGACATGACTCCAAATAGTGACTTAATTCCCGCATTGACCGAAGAAATTTCTACCGCATGGGTTCAAGTTTCTCGCTATAGCCAAGTATGTGACGTATATGCCCCGATGTATCGACAAAAAACCCAGACAGCCCTTTCCGGGGCTATTGAGGTTCCAGAAGACGACTTAATAGGGGGTCCGGGTACAACTGGCTTCGAAATTGCCTATGAAGATGTTGCCGATTCCTTTAAGCATTACATTGCAAACACAAGCCAAGAGCGTGGCTTCATCCTGATTGGACACTCTCAGGGAACAGCAATGTTGACGCAGTTACTTAAAAGAGAAATTGATCAAAATCCGTTACTTCGCACTCGTCTAGTTTCTGCTCACCTTTTGGGAGGAGCACATATAGGTCAACGCAGTAGTGAATTTGAAACAATTTCTGGTTGTAAAGATGCAAATGAGATTGGTTGCATCATTGCGTATAACACTTTCCGTATTGATGCTCCTCCTCCTTCTAATTCATGGTTTGGACGTACATGGCATGATGCCTCTTGGAAAGATCAAGACATTTCATGGGGAAATATCTCTTGGGATGAAGTTGTATCCAATCCTTCTCTATGCGTTAACCCTGGAAATCTTGGTTCCGGTAAAGCAGAGTTAATGCCGTATTTCTTCCCTAATGAAGATATGAAAGAGGTTTTTGAAATAGAGACAAGCTGGGTGACGTATCCGGGGTTACTTACTGGCGAGTGCATAAATGATGGAACGTTTGGCTATCTGTCTGTTGAAATTTCAGCTGATTATGAAGACCCTCGTGCTAGTGAAATTTCTGGAGATTTTGACCCACAGTCTGGATTACATGGGTTGGACATGAATATTGCTTTAGGGAACTTAATAACCATTGCTGAAACCCAAGCTATTTCTTACTTGGCTTCGAGGCCCTAGTCAGCCGTCTCTCTCCCTCCCTGGGCACTGAGGTGAGGTTCGGTCCGGACACGCGCGCGGCTTGGGCCCAGATCGTGCCTGGCGGCAACTAGATGTCACGCCGTGGTGGCTCGCCATCGCTGACTCAAAGTGCTCAAGAACTTGCTAACTAGGGCCTATGAGAATAACAATACAAGTGACAGC
>JUEO01000011.1:36374-37836 GCA_000817115.1 marine actinobacterium MedAcidi-G2B
CGGAGAAAATATGAAAGCAAAACTTTTACAGTCGTGGGTCAGTAGTAGGGCAGCCGATCTACGAGCTGCAACTCTTGTCTACACCGGTGCTTCGGTAGCGACCTTATTTCTCATAAGAGACGCTGCCGGTTACGGCGATGAAATGAAAGCAGCCTTAGTGGTAGCGATTGTCGGATTTGGTCTTAACGCCTTGGCTTGGTTTGATGGAGCTCTTGCCGACATAGCAGCCAGTAGGTCTTCAATGGATGAAGATATGGCAAATTCTGATATGGGTAAGAACTTCAAAAAAGCGCCCTTCAACATATTTCGAGGGTTGGCGGCAAGCATCGTCATAGCGAATACTGTGGCTCAAGCCATAGCTCTTTACGCTTAATTAGAATTTCATTTTTGATAGAACCTGGAGTGATGCTTCAAGAGTAGAAGCGTCACTCCAGGTCTCTATCGCCGCTGCGGAATCCGCAGTATTGAAACCAACCAGTATTGGTTTCCCAGTCCATGACATGGCGTTATACCATTCAACAAAACGCCCTCTATTAGTAGGCATGTAACTAATCAAGTCTTTATTGACGTCCCAAAATGGTTCTTCAAATTCCAAAACCACTTTATTCATGAGCCCCATACCTAGTCCATCGACAGCAACCTGCTGGCTGTAAGGCAACTCAGGGGAGAACTTCACTGTTTTTGATTGGAGTACGCCAAGAGGGAGAGTTACCACTACCGAAGCAGCTTCGAAAGACTCACTCTCAGTTGCAACTGTTACTCCTGAACTGTTGTGACTTACTTCCGTAACCTTTGTTGATAAACGTATGTCTAGGCCGCTCGCTAAATCTTCCATAAAAGGCCCATATCCTGTCGTAGGTACAGCATCTCCGCCTCTAGAAAGAGCTCCTTCGTAAGCGGTCGCCATCGCTAAGTCATCAACATGCCCGGCATACCAATGTTCAATTTCGGACACAACAACGTAGTCAAACCATCGTTGTTCTTCTGAGCTCAAACTTTCACGGATACTTGAAAGTAACGGACCCATCGCGTCAGTAGACGACCTACCGATTACTGAGTCATAGACAAGGTCGTATAGACGATTTAAACGAGCAGTATTCATACGTCCCCCGTCAAAGTCAAACAAAATCCAGTTCTCGTAATCAGTTGGAACCAGTTCAATGTTGAGTTCTTTTGCACGAGGTGTGAGCACATGAGTGTCAACTCCATGAAACCAAGAACCACCTAAATCAATTGGGGTACCTTGAAGATTGTCGGTCCATGCCCTGCCACCAATTCGGTCGCGACCTTCAAGAACAATTACTTCACACCCTTCTTTTTGAAGTTGCGATGCTGCAGCCAAGCCGGAGCCACCGGCACCAATAACAAGGCATGAATCAACACCTCGTGCCTCTAGAACTTCTTGAGCAGCACGAAAACCTGACCGCACGGCACCATTCACTGTGGCAGGAAAATCAGATTC
>JUEO01000012.1 GCA_000817115.1 marine actinobacterium MedAcidi-G2B
CCCCCACCTATAGATACGGTTCCGTGAGGTAATCGTTCCAGCAAACCGCTTAACAATCCCTTTTTAAGGATTTGCTTTTGTGCCATTTCTAATTTTCCGTTGGGGTTTGGCTCTCTACCTGAGAAGCACAATCCTCGCCTATTTCAGTGATTTCTATCAAATGACGATTCTCCCAAGTGATCTTGTTGTCAGGATCTTTCTTAATCTCGTACTCGTGAAAAGTCATTTCTAACGAATCAAAAACAACTAATCGCCCCGATAAGTTTTCTCCAATATTTAGAATAAGTTTTATAGTTTCCAAAGCTTGTATTGAACCAACGATGCCTGGGAGAACCCCTAACACTCCTGCTTCTGCACAATTTGGGACAATGTTTTCAGAAGGTGTCTCGGGCTGCATATCACGATAAGTAACACCGTCGCGAGGATCAAAAACTGTTACTTGTCCTTCAAATCGGAAAATTGAACCATGAACTACCGGGATACCAAGTTTTACCGAAGCGTCGTTAAGTAAATAGCGGCTTGGGAAATTATCGGCTCCATCCACCACTACGTCATAGCCCTCAAGAATATCTAAAATATTTTCTGAACTTAGCCGAGCATCATAAGCCACAACATTTACATCAGGATTAAGTGAATTGATTGTCTCTTTCGCTGAATCAACTTTTCGTGCTCCAACACGTTCAATATTATGGAGTATCTGGCGTTGAAGATTTGATTCATCGACAACATCCATGTCTATAATTCCTAGGGTTCCTATCCCCGCTGCTGCTAAATACATCGCTGCCGGAGATCCAAGGCCACCTGCTCCTAATAACAATACTTTGGCATCAAGGAGACTGAGTTGTCCTTCTTCGCCCACTTCAGGAAGTTGGAGATGCCGTTGATAACGATTTCGTTGCTCTGGATCAAGTGTGTGAGGCATTTGGCATTCATACCCCATTTGTTTCCATTGGTTGAAACCTCCATCCATGGAAACGACTGTGGAGTATCCCATCTGGTTAAGCGTTTCGGTTGCAAATACGGATCTAACCCCACTGGCGCACATAACGATTATCGGTTGCCCGTAGTCAGGAATATGATTCTCTATGTTTGACTCCAGTATTCCTCTCGGAATATGAAGAGCATTCGGGACGCTTCCTTGTTCATATTCTTCGGGTTCGCGTACATCTAGAATCATGTAGCCCTGTGAAATCAGTGCTATTGATCCGGGGGCGTCTGTTTCCTGAATCCGGCTTTTTGCTTCACTTAATATTTGATGAAACGAAGACATGCTAAGAGCCTAATTTCTCAATGAAGCGTTCTGGTTATTCAGAATTGTTGGGAGAGTTTCGCTAATTGATCCAATAACAACGACATCGGCATAAATATCCATTTTCGTTGGTTCTCCATTAACAATCACAACTTTTACGTCTCGCATCACCGCTCCGGGGACTACTTCGGCAACAGGAAAAACTTGGAGGCTGGTTCCTACAGTTATGAGAAGGTCACAAGCGTTGAGAGCTTCAGCCATCTTTTTTAAATCTTCCGGTATAAGCCCCTGCCCAAAAAGGATTGTGGCTGCTTTAATCAGGCCGCCGCACTCGCATCGTGGGTCTTCTTCACCTTCTCGCACTCTTTGAAGAACTGGTTCAATGCTGTCACGCCATTCGCAAGACAAGCAGACTGCTTCATGCACATTTCCGTGAATTTCGACAATTTTTTCTGAGTCTGTACCTGCCATTTGGTGAAGACCATCAACGTTCTGTGTGATAAGAGTATGAAGTTTGTCTTCGTTCTCGAGTTCCAAAAGAGATATGTGACCCTTATTAGGTTTGATATCAGGCCAGAGTTCTCCACCTGCTCGGAGTTTCCAGTTATTTATGCGAATCTCTGGGTCACTTAGGTAATAGTCGATATGCGATGCTTTTTCAGCTTCCGGATGCTTTGTCCAAACGCCTTCGGGGCCTCGAAAATCAGGTATTCCACTATCTGTGGAGATCCCTGCTCCAGTTAAGACTAAAACCTTTTTTGCTTCAGCAACCAGCAATGCTGCTTCCGTGACCGCATCATTTTCCTGCATAAATATTTCTAATTTCCTTCAGGCTCTGGTTTCTTAAATCCCTGTGCAAGATCAATTAATAAACGTACGCCGAAACCTGTACCTCCCTTTGTTCTCTCTTCTTCCGAAGAGTTTGAAAAAGCTGGGCCCGCTATATCAAGATGTGCCCAAGGGATTCCCTCTCCGACAAATTCACTAAGAATAAGTCCAGCAGTAAGGGTTCCCCCATAAGATCCACCAATGTTTTGCATATCTGCTACTGATGAATCACACATCCGTCGATAATCGGCAGGGAGAGGAAGTCTCCAAACACGATCTCCTGAAGTCTTTGAAGCTGTTTCTACTTGACTTAAGAAACCGTCATTATGTCCCATGAGTCCGGCAATACTTGGTCCCAACGCAACCATACAAGCGCCAGTTAGTGTTGCTAAGTCCACCATTGCATCTGGTTTGGCTTCAGAAGCCAAAGACAGAGCATCCGCTAAAATCAGTCTTCCCTCAGCATCTGTATTCAAGACTTCGATAGTTTTTCCATTACGGATAGTTAAAACGTCACCTGGGCGTGTGGCATCGCCACCAAGCATGTTGTCTGTCATAGGTATGTAACCCTTGACTTTGCATTTTGGTTTAAGAGCAGGAAATGCAGACATGGCACCAATTACTGCCGCGGCACCTCCCATATCCATTTTCATGTCCATCATTCCTTGAGCAGGCTTTATAGATAGACCTCCAGCATCAAATGTTATGCCTTTGCCAACAAAGGCGAGAGTTCCAGTTGGTTTTCCTTTAGGCGTGTAAGTGAGTTCTACAAATCGTGGCGGATTAGTTGATCCTCTGTTTACGCCTAAGAGACCGCCAAGTCGTGCACGTTTTATGGCTGCTTCATCCATGACTTTCACAGTGATCCCTTTGTCTTTGGCGACACGACTAATTTTGTTAGCAAATTTTGACGGGGTTAAGGATCCACCTGGTTCATTTACTAAATCTCTAGCAAGAGAAACACCTTCGAGCACTGCGACTGCTTCTTCAACCGCTTCTTTTGACTTGTTTGAAGTCGAGCCTGTAAGTATGACTTTGGATATTTTTGCATCAGTTTTTTTTGTTTTGTAGCCAAATTGGTAAGAAGCTAGTCCGATACCTTCAACTACAGCGCGTGTAGCTTCATTTATCGGTAAACCAGATATATGCGGAAGGTCACAAGAGATTGTCTTATATTGACTAGTCGCTCGCGCCAAAGCAGCCGCTGCTATTCGTAATTCATTCGCGTCAAGTTGGTCTTCGGGCCCGAGTCCAACAATGGCTGTGACTTGTTTTCCTTGGGGCAGCAATTGGATTTGACCAACTTTTGCATCGAAATTGAGGGTTTCCAAATCTGTGGTGAACTCTGTTCGGCATGAAGGGTCTTCAAATCCCTCTACTGTGACGCCGTAAGCCACGACAGATGAGGATGTGGGAGCTTTTCTAGCGGTGATAAAAGTAATATCCATTTTTTTTCCTTAGGTTTAATATTTAGTCTGAAGATCTGATTGAACGTGAGGCGATTGATGTTTCTTCCTGCCAGCGAGCCATTACCCAAAGTAAATCAGCTAAGCGATTTAAGTAAGGAAGTATTTGAGAATCTTCTGCAACTACCTTTAAAACAGCTCGTTCCGCTCGACGAGTCACGGCACGAGCGAGATCTAAGCGTGCAGAAATCTCACTGCCTCCTGGGATAACAAACTCTGTTGGTGGTTCGTACTTTTCGGTTACCTCATCAATTAGTTTTTCTAGGTGTTCAACTTGTGAAGAGGTGACTCGGTTGCCAGCGTCATCTAATTTCTGCATGTGCCCAGGAGCACAAGCTAACTCTGCCATAACTATCCAAAGTTCGCTTTCAATTACAAGGAGAATTTCTGCTACTTCAGGAGTGGCCGCGGCGCGTGCAAGTCCTATTGCTGATTGGGCTTCGTCAACGTCTCCGTAGGCCGCGGGTTGCGGACTGTCTTTAGAAACTCGTTGCCCATAAAGCAATCCTGTTGTTCCATCATCGCCGTGTCTTGTATAGATTTTCATAAGTACTGATTCTACTTTGCTTCAACTCAAGCACCTTAGTGGTGCGCTAAAGCTTGGATCCAAACGGTTTCAGGGATCTCCGCCGGACTTGACGCTCTGCCAAAAACTCCTATCGCTGCCTCATCAAAATTTATTCCTCTTTTACTTGAAGGAAGGTCTCTTGCTACCTGGGGCAGAATCTGACCAGATTCAATTAGTCGAATCAAGCTGGTCACTAGGTTTTCCTGGGCGCCCTGACCTAAGGAGTCGCTCCACTCCAACATTGCAAAGGAGTCTATGGACCTGAAAGAAATCCAAGCGTCACCAGTATCACCTGTATAAGTAGGCATGTTTGTAGATATTTCAGTTGTTTCTTCCCAACCATCTGATGCTGTTCCCCACCAATAAGGCCAGCGGCCATCCTTCGGTAGCCCTCCTCCTTCAGGTTTGATTATTTGCAAATAGAAGTAGGAAAGAATTTCTTCTGCTGCTGTGACAGTATCGGAATCTATTTGAAATCTTTCTTGGAGTTTAAGTATCCCTAAAGCCCATTCGTTTTGGTGGTTGTAAGGAACGTTTAAGCCGTCAAAATAGAAGGCGCTATCCTTTGGCCACTTTAAGTAACTTGTTCCTGCTTGAAGCCAGCCTGGTATTTCTTCTTCGGCGATCACTTCTATATGGTTTTCAAGAGTCGATGAGCTCTCTGCTACTTCTTTTATACAGCCAATGCTGTTTTCTATGTTTGGTACATAATTAACAAGCCGCTCATACAGAAGAGCAATTCGAGAAGTTTGAACAGCAAATGTTGCTGGCTCTCTATTTATGGTGAAAGGAAGGCTTTCATAGCCATCAATACAAAGAATTTGGTTCAATGCTTGAATTTCGAGTGTGAGCCGTTGCCATAAAGACTCCAAGAATTTTTCATCCAACAAAATAGGGTTATCAACTGTTCTTATTGTTCCATCTAGGAGATCTAAAAAGGCATTGAGGTAATAGATCTGACTCCAAGAGATTCTCCCCTCACGATTGTTTACTCCAAATTCAAGAAGGCCATTTGCTTGTCCATTTAGTATCTCAAATCGAAGAAAGCTACTTAAAGCTGTCTCGCCTGAATCTTGCCAGACAAAAGTTTTCTGCACGTCGTCGTAACGAAGATTAAACGGGGCGCCTTGTGTCTCAATTTGAGTCCATTCAAAACCAGACTCATCTATAGTTGCCAGTTGAAAACCGCCTTCTCTGTCGGGCCATCTTTCTTCAAAATAGTCATTTGATTCACAGAGCACGCCAATAGTCGAGTCGAATCCTCGCTTGGTTTCTAAAATTTTGCTACATCCGTCAAGCCGGTTCTCAACAATCTCTCCATTAATTAAAGTTGCATGGAGCGTTCCTGCAAATATTTCTAAATTCCCTGATGAATTCACATGCAAAGAAACTGGAGGTTCCATTTCATAGGTGTGGCCCGCCTCTGGCTGAAAAGAAGGCAAGGCTACTTGAGTGAGGAATTCAAGATTTTCTTGTGAGTAAATGAGAAGTCGATTTTCTAAAGCTGCGTTGTCATATACGACGATGTACAAATGGTCTTTGTCTTTTGTTAAGCCACGAAATATCAGGCTTAGATCATCTTCCTGGCCCGGTAAAGTTGTAGTTTCTAAAAGACCAGTTGAATCCCAAGAAATTAATTTAAGAGAACTTGACGGCCAATGCCGGACTATTGCTAATAAGTGGCTGTCGGTTTGAACTAAATCAACTGGTATTCCTTCTCCTATGAGAGAGTATTTATTTTCCTCTATTTCTATGAATGAATTGTGAGAACTTGCCTCTACTGAGATGTCGATGGGTTTTTGTGAAGAATTCCCAATTGAAACAAATGGAATAGTTTCTGAACTCTCTGAAAAGAGATCAAATGAATACCCACATGGAGAGTTCACTTGACCGAGGTAGAAGTAGGCCATGTACTCATGTATCTCAGGATTGGAAACGTTATCTAGATTCACATATCGGGGGTATTTCAAATAATGCGCTCCGTCTTGTCGATAACTTAAACCATCGCTGCAAGCGGCTTCATGGAGTGTTTCAAGTTCTGCTCCTGGTTCTCCAGAGAGGTAAAGACTCCAACCCACGTCATAAAGTCGGGGGGTTCGCCATTCTTGTTTAGTTAGTTCATGTAAGCGCCACCTGGGCCACCCCAAAAGTTCATGTGGGGTCAGACCTTGTGATTGAAAAGTTGTTAAATGTTTTAGTACCTGTTCTTGATCGAATTGAGAAGATAGTAGTCCTCCGTTAGAAATGTAGGAGAGAATTCCATCAACGATGTATCCGGCATGCGTTAGGTCATTGGGTGTTGTTTCTTGTGAAGAGTAACTCCAGTACCATCCTGATTCAACATTTTGTGGCACCTCAAGAAAGTCAAGGTCTTTGGGGTAGTTGTCTTGGTCATAACCATTAAATGACAGTAGTTCTTGCAAGTTTGTGTTCGCATTGAGTGCTAACTCTTCAAGGCTTTGTTCTGGTTGGAGACGTAGTCTCAGTTGGATCTGTTCCTGCTGGTGGTGGTCAAGCAGTGACTGCATGACTTGATCTGCTACTTCTTTATATTTCACTTGGTTTGTTTGACTGAGCAATGAAAATCTCTGCATTTGGCCGGCGAGCATCGCTGAAGCGTTAAACACATCCAGTTGGTTGTCGTATGGACTTAGAGAGTAAGCAAGCTGACCTAGCGGTGTGAACGAATCCGATTGGACCCATTCTTGAAGAGATTGTTCTACAACTTCGTAAACCCTGTCTTTAACTTCTGCAGAGCTTACTTCTGCCCAATCAAGTAATGCTTTAATCACTAAACCTGTAGATATTGAGTAAACAGTGTTTGGCTCGTTTTGCGTGCCGTCACCAAATGCGTCCCAAGCAAATGGCAAGCCCCATCCAAATTTTCCTGAGGGATATTTGTTGGGCCAATCTAAAAGATGGTTTCCTACTGCATCCATGAATTCTCGATCATGAGTCATCACTGATTTCAGACAGCTTGTTTCTGCTAAGAGGATTGCCGCTGAAGACTTAGGGATGTCTGCAGTTACAAAATCTTCATAGTCTGCAATGCCAACAAGAGATTGGGTTAGTTCCTCCCGTAGATCCGCTATGACTCCTCCGGGGGCTTCGCAAGAAGAAATGGCTGGTGTGGCTGAACTATAGATTTTTTCGCCAGTAGCGCTTGTAAGAGATATCCGGAATAAATGTTGTTTTGCTTCTGGAATATCTTTGACTTTTATCGCTTCTTGGCCGCTTCGAAGATAGTTTTCTTGTTCTCCAGATATTTCATTCCATGTTTCACCTTCGTCTAGAGACACCTCTATGAGTCTTGAAGTTTTCAGGGGCATCAAGTCCTCCAATATTGTCAGTCGTAAATAAAAGGTGTTTTTGACTTTTACTGGCAATATTTGAAGAGAGTCAGCGGAAGTTGGTTCTTCTGGTGGACTAATAATGGGTGGTTCTACAGTAACGGTTGTTGGGCTTTGGTTTTGGTTCACGAGCTGATTGTCGTCTACGGAAGAGCATCCTGATACAAAGAGGGCAGCAGAAAGAAGATAAATCCAAGTTGAGACCTGTTTGACTCTATTTATCATCAGTATTGACGCTATCAACTAGGCATTAGTCTGAGTTTCTTAACAATTCGAAGGACTGCGAATCAAGTTTGCTCTTTGAAACTATGACCTCCATTTAGTGCGTTATCCTATAACAATGCCTTTACGTATCGAAGAAAGCGCTGATGTAGATTCACGTGCCACCATTGGCGATGGGACAGTTATCTGGCATCTTGCCCAAATTCGTGAATCAGCTGAAATAGGTGAAGAATGCATCATTGGAAGAGGCGCTTACATTGACCAAGGGGTCAAATTAGGAAATAACTGCAAAATTCAGAACTATGCCTTGGTGTATGCCCCCGCTGTACTAGAAGAGGGTGTGTTTGTCGGCCCAGCTGCTGTCTTTACTAATGACCGGTTTCCACGAGCAGTGAATACTGATGGGACATTAAAAAGTTCTGAGGACTGGGAAACTCAAACGACACTTATTCGCTTTGGTGCTGCTATTGGTGCCCGAAGTGTGTTAATTACAGGTATCACCGTTGGTCGTTGGGCTATGGTCGCCGCCGGAGCAGTGGTAACTAAAGATGTGCCCGATTTCGCTTTAGTAGGTGGTACTCCTGCCCGTATCCTTGGATGGGTTGATGAGAGCGGAATGAGAATAGATGAAGAAGAGGCTAAACGCCGTTCAGTTAGTCTTGATGAGAAAGATTAAAGGTTACTAAATATGAGTATTCCAATTTCGCGTCCAATTATTGGCCTTGAAGAAGAGGAAGCGGTTCTGAATGTTCTTCGTTCAGGAATGATTGCTGGTGGAGCGAAGGTAGTTGAATTTGAGGAAGCTTTCGCCAAATTCGTCGATGCTGATCACGCTGTTGCCGTCAATAGTGGCACATCGGCTTTAGTTGTTGGGTTAGCGGCTTCCGGAGTTGGACCAGGAGACGAAGTGATTGTTCCGTCATTCACTTTCGCTGCTACTGCTAACGCTGTTGCATTTCTTGGAGCGAAACCAATTTTTGCAGATGTTGATCCAGAGACTTATGTAATAACCCCCGAGACCGTTCTTCCACTTATCTCTGAACAAACCAAAGGAATTATGCCTGTTCATCTATTTGGATACCCAGCACCTCTGCCTGAACTTCTTGAACTTGCTACAGAAAAAGGCTTGGAACTATATGAAGATGCAGCCCAATCTCATGGCGCCACAGTTGAGAATTTGACTACTGGTGCTGTTGGTAAATTTGCTGCATTCAGCTTCTATCCAACTAAAAATATGACTACTGGTGAGGGCGGCATGATCACTACTTCCGATCCGGAGATTTATCGTGTTGCTCGATTAATACGCAACCAAGGGATGGAACAAAGATACGTTCACGAAGTGATCGGACTAAATGAAAGAATGACCGATATTTCTGCTTCTATAGGTTTAGTTCAACTCAACCGTCTTGGAGAGTGGACTGAGCGCCGAAGAAAGAACGCTGACTTTTACCAGAATAATCTGGATCCAGCACTCAAGCCTCCAAAAGTTTCGGAAGGGATTTACCACGTTTACCATCAATACACGATTTGTCCGCCGGACAGAGAACGAACAATTGCTGCTCTAGAGGAAAATGGAGTCGGATATGGAATCTATTATCCGATTCCTACGCATGTTCAAAAACCTTACGCTGATTCCGCTCCTTCCTTACCGATAACTGAAAAATTAGCCGACGAGGTACTTTCAATACCTGTAAGACCTGATCTAGAGGAAGAGGAACGAAGTCTTATCGTTGATGTACTAAATGGAAGTGTTTCTGTATGAGCCAAGTTCGTATCGGCGTCATAGGTCTCGGAATGATGGGCCGCCATCATGGCCGTCTTTGTCAATCTCTTGATGTATTTGATTTTGTTGGGGCCGTTGATCCGCAAGGAGACCAGTATGGGGTCATACATCAAGGACAAGTTTTCTCAGATACTGAATCTCTCCTAAAGGAAGGAATTGAAGCTGCTGTAATTGCAGTTCCGACTCATCTTCATTATGAGACAGCTATGCAACTTCGTGAAGCAGGCATTCATGTATTAATTGAGAAACCTCTTGCAGGAACTACTGAAGAAGCCGCTGAGATCGTTGAAGCTTTTGAAGGATCAGGACTTATTGCTGCTGTCGGCCATGTTGAAAGATGCAATCCAGCGCTAAGTGAAATGAAGCAGCGTTTAAATAAAGAGCAACTTGGTCCTGTCTTTTCTATCTCAACAGTTAGAACAGGTCCTTTCCCTGCGCGAATTACTGATGTTGGAGTAGTCAAAGATTTAGCTACCCATGACATAGATATTGTTCGCTGGTTAGCAGGTGAAATCCATGAGATTCATTCGGTGACTAAACATAAGATGGGTAGGCAACATGAAGATCTTATGGTTGCAGTGGGGCTTGCTGGTAATAACGTTGCAGTTTCAATGCAGGTTGCATGGATTTCTCCAATTAAACAAAGATCCGTGACTGTTTTAGGAGAAAAGGGAGCACTGCAAGCAGACCTTTTGTCTTCTGATTTGACTTTTTTTGAGAATGGTCACACCTCTAGTGAATGGGAAGCTATCCAGCAAATGCGCGGAGTAACTGAAGGAAATGTAACTCGATATGCATTTTCAAAAAGTGAACCAATTCAAATAGAACTACTACGTTTCAAAGAAGCAATTACAGGTGGTTCGGATGATGATTTGGTAAGTCTGGAAGATGGGTTAAGGACCTTACAAGTCGCTGCGGACTTGATTAAGGAAAACCAGTGAAAGCTGCCGTTATTGGTCTTGGGAAAATAGGTCTTCCGATTGCTGTAACTATTGCTGATGCTGGCATTGAAGTTGTAGGAGGGGATGCTTCGCAGCGAGTTGTGGACGACGTCAACAACGGTCGTGAGCCATTTCCGGGTGAGCCTGGACTGGTTGAGGGTATTGTTCGTTCTTTAGATAGTGGGCTTTTGAGCGCTACGACCAGCAACTCAGAAGCTTCATCAGGGGCAGATGTAATTGTTGTTATTGTCCCGATGTACGTTGACGAGAGTGGTGTTCCTGACTATTCAATTTTGGAATCTGCAAGTCGAGATATCGGAACGGTGCTTGCACCGGGTCAAACAGTGATTTACGAGACGACTCTTCCTGTAGGGGCGACCCGTTCTCACCTAGCTCCAGTGTTAGAGGAAAGTAGTGACCTAACTGCGGGTGAGGACTTCCATGTTGTCCACTCTCCAGAACGAGTTTTTTCTGGAAGAATTTTTAAAGATCTAAGAAGTTATCCAAAAATTGTTGGTGGACTTACTCCTCTTTGTGGACAAATCGCTGTTTCTTTCTATGAGTCGGTTCTAAATTTTGATGAACGACCGGATCTTGCTCAACCAAATGGAGTTTGGGATCTTGGAAGTGTTGAGGCTGCAGAGTTTACGAAACTTGCAGAAACTACCTACAGAGATGTGAATATTGCTTTGGCCAATGAGTTTGGAGATTTCGCAGAACGACTTGGTGTTGATGTTTATCAGGTCATTGACGCGGCAAACAGTCAGCCTTTCTCTCATATTCATCGTCCAGGGATTTATGTTGGCGGTCACTGCATACCGGTCTATCCAAGGTTTTATTCTTCAGTGGATGAGGCTGCTTTGCTTCCTCCCCTAGCACGTGAGGTGAACGATGCGGGTCCTGAACGAGCTGTTTCTCGTTTAGAGACTCATTTGGGGAGCCTTGAAGGGGCGACAGTAGGTGTGCTTGGTTCTACCTATCGGGGTGGAGTGAAAGAAATGGCTTTTTCTGGAGTTTTCCCTCTAGTGGAATCTCTTGAAGCTCGAGGAGCGTTGGTATCAGTTCATGACCCAATGCTTTCCGATGGTGAACTTGAAGATCTTGGATTCAAACCCCATATTCTTGGGGGTCAAGTTGACGCAGTTATCGTGCAGTCCGATCACCCCGAATATGCTTCTTTAGGCCCGAATGATCTTGGGAATCCTAAAGCAGTAGTAGATGGGCGAAAAATTCTGAACTCAATTCACTTTATGGAGTCTTCAACAGCTTTGTTAACCATCGGAATTGGTTAACTCCTTGACTCAACTTCTTTCTGCTCCTAAGTCGTAAAACGTATATGTAGTCTCATGGCAGTGCCATGTGTATGGGAGTATGAGGCTTTGACGTAACGCTGGAGCATTCATGTGTATCTGACCGCGAAAATGGTCTGAGTTGGTCATTAAGCAATCGTCAAATGGTAATTCCGAAACGGGCTCTAACTCGGGTTGCGGTAAACCTTTCAATACGCCTAAAAGAAGTCTTCCGCCGCGTTCTTCAGCTATTGCATATAGCTCTTTAATGACTTCTGGCGACGAATCAACGTCTCCTAGAACAAACACAGATCTCTCAAAAGTGACTCGCATTGGGACTATGAATCGCTGATCCACTATTGAAACAACAAGTACGTCTTCTTTTGTTACTTCTTCCGCTAATGCTTCAAGAGTCTTATTGGATTCCCCTTCTGTGTTCCCAAGTTGGAGTACAGAAAAAAGTGTTGACCATGCAATCACCGCCGTAATGGCTACCACCCCTACCCATTTTCTAGAAGAGTCGTAAAGGTCGGTTCCGGTCGCAGCAACAAAAAATAAGGAAATAGGAAGAATGTCTACTACCAAATACCGGCCGTAGTAATACAGATAAGGGGTGTATGGGCGAGTAAGGGTCACTACCCAAAGAAGAGAAAAGAAAATGCAGAGGATTGAAAAGGCGAGGGATCTTTTTTTTCGTACCCATGGTCCTAGAAGCAGAAGTAAGAAACCTATTGGTGAAACAAAGAGTAAAAGTCGATACAAAATATGGAATCTGAAAATGAGTGCATCCGGCCCAGAAGGAACTGGGTAATCCCACGGATACATAATTCCTGTCTGATAAAGGTCAACTAGGGTTTTCACTGACAGCGCTAGAGCTAAAAGAACTGCCCAAGGACCAAATTTGATAACCGTTGGCAACAGTTTGGATAAATCAATTCTTTTCGAATGATTTGTTGTCAGGTAATAATTGATGGCTAAAGAGATAGCTAGGCCAACTGCAGCGATGATTCCTAAAGCAGGCAAAGACGGCAAGGCATCTTCAATAGTCTCTTTAAGCGGCAGATACATGCCTGTCTGGTATTCGCGGTAGTAAAGAAAGCTTATGAAAAATATTCCGCTGATTAGAGCTGAAATCAGGAATATTCTTTGTCGTATTTGCTGCGCAGCGATTGGAAGTGTGGAGAGAAAGGCTACAGCTCCTAAGAAGGGCAGGTACACAAGAACTTGTAAACGGGTGAAGCTGAGACCGGCAAAACATAACCCGGTTAAGAGATAAGCAAGCCTTCTTTGGTTTTTGTTCTCACTCCGTACAGAACGGATAGCGAATACAAAACCGTTCAGAGCAAATGCCATTGCTACGGTCTCACCTACCGGGAATTTTGCGAAGAATACAAGTGCAGGATTGATAGCGATGAGTGCTGTAAATAATTTTGCAACTGATTTGCGGCCGTCTATTTCCAAAGCAAGGTGGTAAGCGCCGGCCATTCCAAGCAGAGAGAAACCTATGAGAGAAAGATGTCGACCATAAGGGCCAAAAACGTATTCATTAATCGCCATCCAGATTGGGTGCAGAGGGTAAAACTCGATTGTGATAGCAGAACGCACAGAGTCAACAACAGAGACGGAGAGAAGAACTGCTTGGTCATAGATCGCTTGTGTTTCGGTTGAGAGTTCTTCTCGAAATTTGTCAATGAACTCTAAGGAGCCCGTTCTTCTTAAAGCTGATGCCATATTCACATAGAGGCCTTGGTCTTGACCGCCGGTGAGATTTGGCCAATGTTCTAGACGCAGTAAGAGTCCTACTAGGACAATGATCCCCATGAACGGTGTTGTCCGAAAAACGTTTTTTCTTACGGAATACCCAAAATAAAATGCTGCTACGGCTGTTCCTAGTGCTGCAAATGTTAAGACTAAGAGAATGGTGAATCTCTCTACTGCTAACAGAGCTATTGATGCTGAACTAGCTAAACCGACAAAAAGTACTACTAATTCATACGTCGTAATTGCATATTCTTGAGTTCGTTTTTCCGTGTTAGTTGACGGAGTGTGACTGGTTTTTTCTTTAGATTTCATAGCCGGTAACCGATCACAGAGCGTGCTAACCCTCTAAGGAAGAAAATTAAAGAAACTTGAGCTATTGCCGTAGCGAGGGCTGCACCCACCATGCCAAATAAAGGAATCAAAGCGAGATTCAAGACGATATTTATGCCAGTGATTGCACCTAATAACGCTGACTGTCGCGTGGGTTTCCCTGCCTGCTGTAAGAGATTGGTAAATGGAACATATCCAGCGCTTAAAACCAAACCAATTGAAAGGATTCCAAAGACCTTCCAACTATCCATAGCGAGGTCTTCTCCAAAAAGAATCCCCACAACGAAGGGATAGCAAACGTTAGCGATAGCCACAATTGGAATTATTAAGTAATAAGTCTTTCTTTTCGCTTCTTGTACTACATCCTTTAATTCGGTATGGCGTTCCTCAACAATCAAATGAGTCACAACTGGATCGTAGCTGTATCGCGGAACCATTGTTAATTGATAAAGACCTTCAGCGAAAAGGCTTCCGATGCTGTAAATTCCTACAGATTCTGAACCAGCGATTACGCCAAGCAACAATATGTCTACTCTGGTGTTGAGGTCTAGGAGCATTCCTCCAATGAGGCCGCGTATTCCAAATCGAAAGTGGGCTCTAACATTTTCATTTAGAGCTTCCCATTTTGGATTTTTTATAAACTCTTGTCGTGCTGCGAATAGCAGAGCAAGGAACATAACAACTTCTGTCAAAGTAATTGTCCACAAAAGATGTTGGTCTCCGTCAAAGAAACGGCTTGCTCCCCATGCAAAAAATGCCAAAAGCATAAAACGTGATGCGAACAGAATTGAGAATGAACGGATACGTCGAAGTCCATTTATATGTGAAAGAAGGACTTTGTTCAGTGGGTAAAGAAATAAACCTAAAGCAATTGCGTGTAAACCCCTGAGGTAATAGTCGTTACCTGCAGCTCGGAGAAGTACTTCTCCTATTCCCAAGATCAGAGCAGTTGAGAGTAAAGAGGTGACAGTAGTTGCAGTTAACGCCCCAACTAGCACCTGGCCTGTAGGTCTGCTCTCTGAACGAAATTTGGGAGTGTGATAAAGAACCGAGCCGTGTATTCCAGCAGAACCCATTTGACCGCCAACAATGATGACTGCTAAGAACGAGTTGTACCGCCCAAGAGAAGTAACGCCGAGCTTGGAGGCAATCAACTGGTTCAGAATAATGCCTGCCAGGCTTACGAGTGCGAAGCCGCCAACAGTCCAATAAATTCCGGACGAACTCACTGAATGATCAGATAACGATTGGTCGTTTTCGCCTGATTCTTCTGAAGAGAAACTAAATGCCACTAGTAAAAACTCTCAAATATTGGGTGCCATGGCTTAACAAAACCATTTCACCACGATACGTCAACACTGAACTCTTTACTGTTCAGCGTCTTTAGCCAGGGCAAATGTACCACCCTCTCAGTTCACGTGTGCAGCCGCTGTGAAACCATTCTAAGAAAGTTAACAAAAGCGCTGAATCGCCTGAACATAAGTGAATAAAATTATTAGTTTCTATTTCTGGGATTTGCCCTGCGGAAGGTGATTCCATAACACAATTCGGGCTTGCGTTACCGAACATACGTGCTCTCTGCATACTTATCAAAGGGTTATCTTCATAACCTAAATCTTTTTCTACCGGAGCGAAGAAAAGACTGGTTCCTTCCGCTCGATCTACATTATTCAAGACATACACTCGCTGATTTGTTTGAGTGCACATTCCTTCGCTAGACAAACAAGAATTCAAGTTTGGAGGAGTGTTTAGCACCAGCTCAATGTTGCGTGAATCAAAATAAGAGGTTTTGACCCATGCAAGTACGAACTCTAAGAATTCGCCTGATTCAGGAACAACGATTACTGAATTTTCTTCAACTTGATCAAAAAAACCAGCTTGAATCGCGTCTAGAACTAAGAAACCTCCACTCACTCTGCACTCTTGATCGGCTCTAACCGATTTTGGACTCACTACTGAGACCGGCCCAAAGAAACCTACAGCAAAATCTGTACCGACTCGAGAAAATAATTGCGAATCACTTTCTACTCCTATGATTTCGGAGGTGGCCACGATTAGTGCAGATACTCCTGTTGCAGGATCAAATACTTCTTTATCTTCAACTGATACCCCAGGTAATTGTTGGACTTCTCGTTGGAAATTATCGCCAAATAATAATCCTTGTGGATACTTGTCCCTATAAGAAATACCAACACCATTCTCTATTTCAAGACACGTATCGATATACCGTAAACTCTTAATAATCTCATAACGATCTTCAAACCCCATTGAGTGAGCAAAACTTTCGTAGTTTGATTCAGTCCATCCAGAACTTTCTAATCCAATAGGCCTTTCTTCAGATCTTGTTAACGCGAAGGACACCTGAGTCAAAAGTCCAAGTGTCACTATCGTGCTTAATCCCCCTAGGAACACTTTGGACATTTGCTTCTTCGGATGTTTGATCCTTGAAATACCTAAAGCCGCAACAGGCAGCAATAAAGCCACAGCGGTGATGAGATACCGAGAAAAAGCCAACGAGAAAGACGGACGCATGTAATACAAAACCCCTAAATGAGTTAAAGCAGGCAGTATTACTAAAAGTGGGAGCTTAGATGGCTTACGTATGAGATGCACTAGGGCAAAAACCAGTCCTGTTAGAAGTACTACAGATGCCATGAACCCCAACCAAGGAACTCCCCCGCTTACTGATCGACCCATAGTGATAAATGGCTCTCTTGCTTGGAAAGCGTCTGAAATTTGATCAGTGATCTGATAGGGAAGAAAATCGAGATCCGCGAAGAAAATATTTACAAGGGTTCGTTCGACATTATCTATCAAAGAGCCGATTCTCTCTCCAAAAGAGATGCTAAGCCCACCGGTAAAGAGGTTGAACGAGTCAGGATCGCCTAAAGGATGCCCATAATGACGCCAATTTAGAAGGTACCTATCTATACCGATAAATAGGACAAAGGGTGCTGAGATGGTTACCCATCTGAACAGGCGTTTTATCTGAATACTGCGATTGGCTGACTTGAGTAGAACAAATACAGGAATTACAAGCGCAGGCAAAGAGAACAAAGCAGTTTGTTTGGTCCCGAGAAGAAGAGCGAAAGCTAGTGTTGAAATCCCAAGTTTCCAAGGCCGATCCTCGGTCCACCCAAGGTATCCGAAAATCAGTGTTGACAGGAAAAAGAAAGCTGTAAGAAGGTCTGTGAGTGCTACGCCTATTTGCACTCCAATCGTTGGAATCATTAGCCATATCCCTGCTATAGCCCATGAGATACCTTTTTTTGCTTTGAATAAGTTTGCCAGCCCAAAGACCCCTACTGCGCTAGCAATTCCAGCAATCCATTGATCAAGACCTATGAAGTTGAGACGGTCAGAAAGAACAATGCTTCGCAGTAACGGTATGTGTGCATTTACGGGATAGGAGAACTGAACAGAGTTATAAGCAGAAGCAGGAGAATAACTGAGACTTCCATCTTGTATCCAATAGCCGACTCGCGGGAGATAAGCCGTCAAAATATCATCCATTGTTTGCGGTATGAATACTGATGCTGCGAGTGAAACAAGAAGAAGGCAAATAACTCCAAAAAATATTACGGCTGTTGCTGGAGCTAAATAAATTGGGATTTTTAGAGCCTTTATTTTTTCAAGAACCCCGCCCTTAGGCCACTCAATCTTCAAATTCTTGAAAGTTTCTTTTGGTGATCGTAAACCAATCTTTCTAATCACATACCAGGTTGCTAGAAGAAAAAGGAAGAATTCTGATAGTAGCCAAGCAAGCGGATGCCCTATTAATCCAAAAAGTGAAAGCACTCGGCCAACTATCGCTACTTCCGCATAGTAAAGAACAATCGCAGCTAATAGTCGAAGATGTTGCTTGCAGTCATCAAAAAGAAGTGTTATGCAGAAAGCTGTCGCTACCACTAAAAGCGTTGATGAGAGATAGAGAAAAATCATGATGATAGTAGTCTGTCAGATTTATTCGTTGTCATGACTAAAGCTTTGATGAGCAAATTCTTCTATTCGGTTTCCCGCCCATTCAAGGTCAATTCCGACTGTTACGAAATATGACGCTAACCCCAGTGAATTGAAACGATTATCTGTTTCTAACCGTGTCACCGCTTCAGATCGATCCATCAACCCAAATCGGATTTGATTTGATCTAAGTGTGTCATGTTCGGTCATTCCAAGTCCGATTTGATACATCAAATTATAGAACGGAGCTGTTCCATCACCCATTCGCCACGAAGACGAGGAACGATCTTCTCCTGAACTCCAGTCGTAATGGGACCTTAAAAGCCCTTCTAGTTCTTCTTCTTCCCAAGGAATATAAGAAAACGGCCGCACAAAATCATGCTTCCTCAAGTAATAGTCGACAAACCCCGTTAAGCCTTCTTTGAAGAGCGCGGGAAACATTCCTGGAGATTGCGCTGCATGCAACCCATAGGAGAGAGCCATTTTTACCATTCCGGTTGGGCCAAGACGATACGAAACCCCACCGGCCTGATTAGGAGAAAAGTTTGCGCCCGCAAGCATTGCTTTGAACCCGGTAGTTTCCATCGGATGATCAGCTAATACAGCCGGTATGTCTCCGCGCTCTCGAGCAATCTGACTAGCCCATCGGAAATAAGGTTTATCTCCAGCCATGAGAATAGGGATAGTTCCTAATTTGGGCTTCTTAAGCCAAGCTCTTAACGCACGGTGAATACGGACTCGGTTCTGTCGAATATCTGGAGAAACGAGAACGTGTTCTATTCCTAAATCTCCACACATCCGTGACATGTTTTCTCGAGCAGCAGTGGTGACCATTCCCCAATCGTAGGTATAGGCAATTATGTCGAATCCGAGTTCATTTATTAAATGCAGAATATAACAACTATCTCGCCCCCCGCTTAAACAGACTAAGACTTTCCCGTTAGGTGTTAGTCGATCTCGAAGATCTTTCGATAACTGTTCTAAGCCGGGATATTCTGGATCTTGAAAGTTTTGACAAATAGAACAAACTCCCTGTTCATTGAATGAGATTCCTGGAAAAGTTTCTGGGAGAACGCATGCGGTGCATCGCCTAAGCGTGTTGGAATAAGCTTTCGCTTGCTCTGCAACCTTTTCCATTCTCCTAGAAAAATCTGCTCCTACTTCGTCTGATTGCAGATGGAGCCCCTGAGCTCCTTCCATGCCTGTTTCTTTCCTACTTGCATCAACAACTGAAACTTGTCCCGCGGTTTCTCGTTTATTGCGCAACTGGATGGTTTGATCAAGTTCTATTCGTTGACATTTGCTTTGCATCTCCTTCGGGAACTGTCGAGGTTCGCTAGCTAAATAAGTTTGCCCTTCATCTCCTACAACTGAATAAAGATTCCCAACATTTGTTCTGCAAAACACTTCACCAAAAACTGAAGCGGCGATGACGCTATATTCGCCACGTAATCGGCTGAAAACTTCGCCGCTTTCAACTACCCGCCCAGATCGATCCCATTCCTCTAAAAGAAGTGCTATTGCAACAGAATCTGTTTCAATTCCTCCGTCATCAAGCCCAAGAGAATCTTTTATTTCTTTGGCATTAGTGATCACTCCGTTATGTACTACTACCCAGTTGCCCAATACAACAGGTTGATTATTGACTTGAGATCCAGAGTATCCGTGCGTCTCTAACCGGCTATGTCCAAAAAGACCAAAGGACTGGGCTTGTTCTCCTGTTGCAAGAAGCTCAGCAGCTGCTTTAGTTTCAATCATCGTTTCGAAGCCATGATTTGCCTTCACAACATGAATATTTTGGCTGCCTTCAATCAATACCAGCCCGCTAGCATCAACACCACGGCGTTGAGCAAGATTTCCGATAGATAACACCTTCTTTATGTCTTCTGATGAAAGATGCTTATTTTCAGTTGCGATAACCCCGAGTAATCCGCACACGCAATTTTCCTATCTCTAATACTTCGCCATAGCAGCGATATGGCCGTCGTCTACTAATGAGACACGGCCTTATGTAAGCATAGTTTGTGGAAGTCAACTACCCCGGCTTTGCGGCGTTAAGCAAGAGTCGCTCGAGCTACTAAATCCATACCGAAGCCAGTCAGGATTGCTAAATAGAGCAGTCCAGTTGCCGCCATTACTGCAGAGTATTGACGTTCTTTCAAAGCAGCCCGAGTGACAAATACTAAAATAATTGTTGCAGCTACACAGGCGATCCAAAACCACCCCAGCATTCCGTTGTATCCGTCATCAATGGTTCCATTTATTACTGAGATCATTCCCGTTGGCCATAACAGAACCGCTAATTCAAATGGCCAGATGTATCCGGTCCATCGTACGAGTTGGTTTAGTGGGCCGCGAACTAGTCCTGGTTGGACGAGGTACCAGTGGCCGAGAAGCATGGCATCTGTTATCGCCCCTAAGAACAGGGCGCCGACTAACGTACGAGCCACAGCTAAAACTGCTGGGTCTCCTGCATCAATACCTGCAGCCACTAACGCAACTAGACCTAAAATTGGAGCAATAAGATCCAGAATGGGTGGGAATTCTTCTCCATCCTGAAATGTTTTTTCCTCTTTTTCTATTCCTGTCATTGCTGCAACACGAGCAGTTCGTTGTTCTTCAGTTCGTCTCTGGTTCGCCACTCCAACTTTTCTTCGTGTGATTGAGAATGTCATTGCAACCAAAACGGCGGCCAACATCGCTATGGAAAAGATTTCTCTTATGAGTAACTGTTCTCGGGTGAGTCCGACAACAATAGCTCCTGCGATCAGAATTCCGAAAGTAATACGGATTGTCCAACCATATCCGATTCCTACTTCGCGTCTTCTGCCAGTAATCCAAAGAAAGAAGAGACTTCCTGTGGCCCATTGAAGCAAAACTGTTGCGGCGTCAAGGTCAATCATTTAAATCATTTGCTCTAATAGTTGAATCTTTTTTGAAAGAGTCATTTAGCGATCAGAACTTGGACAGTGAAGGCTATGAGAAGCACAACGCCGCAGAGCAATGCTGTCAGAATTAAAAACCGTGTACTCACATATTTGACCGTATCGGGCATAGAGTCTTTGTATGCGTTTACGAGGCTTTCTTATCTGCTTTGCATTTCTCGCCTCATTAATGGCTTGTAGTGAAACTGAAACTGTTGAACAACCGCAGGTTTTGGATTCTTCAATTCCTGAAATGTTGAACTTTACTTCAGTTTTAGTTGATGGGTCTGAGTTTGATGCAGCAACTCTTGGTGGTGAAGATGTTTTATTTTGGTTTTGGGATCCGAATTGAACGACTTGTCGTCGAGAAGCCCCAACGGTCGCTGAGGCAAATACAGGTATCAAGAATTTAACTATTGTTGGTGTTGCGCGTAAAGGTGATGGGCTTGATGTTGTTTCTGCCACATTGAAGGACTGGGGATTAACGGGGCTTGTGAACTTGGTTGATGTAGATGGGTCGGTGTGGGAGCACTTTGGAGTATTTGGGCAGCCTGCTGCCGTTTTAGTGACTACTGATGGCGGGGTAATTGGTCATATGGGGAATTTGACTGGTGACGCATTTGAAAACTTTGTTGAGAGTAATCGGCAAGCCTGATTTGATCCGTTTCTAGTCTTTCTTGTTGTTATGGTTGCTTTCATGCTTCGGCTCAGTTGTCTTCTTGCGAGTTGTTTTCTCGCTATGTCTTGTGGGGGTAATTCACCGTTAGGTCAGACATCGGTCTCTGGAAATCTCACAAATCAAATGAGTGAGACAACGGTGACAACTCCTAACGTTGTTGAAATACCTGATAACGCAATTGATTACACCGGTCAGTCAGAAGTCTCTATCAGCATTGATGACAATTCGTTTAGCGACCGATTCATCATCGTCTCTCCTGGAACGAATATCACGTGGACTAATACTGGTCGTAATCGACATAACGTGACACCATCATTTGAAGAAGGTGAACCCGGATGGTTTACCAGCCTTAATGAAAGTCTTTTCGATGAGGGCGGTTTCGCTTCTTCTTTATTTGAACAGACCGGTTACTTCCCTTATTTCTGCACTTTTCATGGCACTGCTACTCGTGGGCAAACAGGTCAAATTTTTGTAGTTGCGGGCTGAGGTCGTTCTCTTTCTACTAGATGCTCTAAAGTAAAGGTCATGAAAACTCACAAAATTTTTGCAATCATTTTTTCATTGGCTTTTATAGCTTCAAGTTGTGGAGGAAGTGACTCTTCCTCTGAATCAGCCGAAGTAGTTGAAACCACAGCTGCTGCAGTTGAAACCACAGCTGCTGCAGTTGAAACCACAGCTGCTGTGGTTGAAGAAAGTCAAGCTGGTGATGACGACGAATCAGACGTTCGATTAGCAATCATCAATTTACTCAACGAAATCACTGGTGAAGATTTGGGTTTTATGAATCCTGACTACACAGGGTGCATTGTTGATGCTGTCCATGAGGAATCTGGCGATGACTACGAAACCATGATGGAAACCATCATGACAGAAGATGATGCTTACGCTATGGCAGTAGAAGAAGCTGCCATTACATGCATTTCGGTTCTTTCCGATGAAGAGTTTAGAATGCTCGCCGGAGACGCTGGAGATCCTTTACCTGATGCTTTAAGAGTCCCAGATGATTACGCCACCATCCAAGACGCAGTTGATGCAGCGGTACCTGGTGATCTGATTCTGATCGCTCCTGGCACCTACTATGAGTCCGTAATTGTAGAAACTGACGACATCGTGATCCGTGGGTTAGACCGAAACGAAGTCATCATAGATGGACAGCATGAACGTCCGAATGGTTTCATTGTGTTCTCAGACGGTGTAGCTATTGAGAACCTGACCTCTCATTCACACACATCAAATGGAGTATTTTTCACCGGTGACTATGGAACAGACATCATTGTTGATGGTTACCGTGCCTCATACGTAACGACTTATAACAACGGTCTTTACGGCATTTATGCATTCAATGCACAAAACGGTGTATTTGAACATAGTTATGGAAGTGGACACCCTGACTCCGGTTTCTACATCGGTCAATGCAACCCTTGCAACGCTGTAATAGACAACGTGATTAGTGAACATAACGCTCTCGGGTATTCAGGAACTAACGCCAGTAACAATATTGTCATCATGAATTCAATTTTCAGACACAACCGTCTAGGTGTTGTACCAAACACTCTTGATTCCGAAGAGTTAGCTCCACAAGGAAACATCACTGTTGTCGGAAACCTTGTTACTGATAACGGCAATGAAGAGACCCCGAGACGTAGTGCAGATTGGGATATTGGTTTTGGTGTCGGCATTGTTGCCGCTGGAGGTAACGACAACCTGATCGTTCGTAACCGGGTAGAAAATAACTCGTATGCCGGTATCGCTTTGTCAATTTTCTTTGATCAAAATCTTTGGGAAGCTCACGACAACACTGTTATAGAAAATGTTGTTTCTGGCAGCGAATTCGATTTAGCTTACGTATCGATCATTGAAGAGGACGAAACCTTTGGTTCTAAAGGAAACTGTTTCTCCGACAACACCTTCACTACCTCTGCGCCTGCAGACATTGAAACATTTTTGCCGTGTGATGGAGAAGCAACTAACACTACCGATACTGCTTTCCCGAACCCAGGACCTGGTGGTGATGGTTATGGCGTAGTAGATCATGACACAATGCCGGTTCCTGGCGAACAGCCATCAATGCCAGATGCTGATACAGCTGAGGGAGTACCTGCAGGGCCACCACCATCAATTGATATTGATAGCATCGGTGTCCCTTCTGCCGGGTGACCTCTCAGGCGGGTAACCGCCTATTACAACTTTCAGTAATCACAGCCCTAACCGTAGGGCTGTGGTTTCTGATTACTCAACCGGATAGTCCTTCACTCACTACAGAGCCTCCTGAACTTTTTTTAAGAAGTGGCGGAGAGGGAACAACTATGGCCGCAAACGAGCGAGCCTTTAGTCTCTCTAATCGAGCAATGGGGCTGCCAGAACGTATTAGGTTCGCGGCCGGAGATCTTCCTTTTGAACACATTTGGGGTATTGAAGATGGGTTAGGAGATCCACGAAACGGAAACAGTTGTTTGGGGTGTCATATAAATAATGGTCGATCTGTGCCTCCCGATGGACTGGTGAATGCTTCAGGGCCAACACTCATGGTGAGCCTCGGGCTTGATGATTCAGGAGCGATGATTCCCCATCCTGAAATTGGTCTTCAGCTCCAAGATCAGGGCGATTTCAAAGAAGGTTCATTAACGGTGACTTGGGAAGAAATACCTGGAACGATGAATGACGGAACTTCTTTTTCTCTACGCAAACCGATAATTCAAGTGGATTCTTTGGACCTTGACACAGTTTTCACTTCTCTGCGTATAGCTCCTCCTGTTTTCGGAGGGGGACTTCTTGAAATCATTCCCGCTTCTGATGTCGCATTAGGGGCAGATCCTAATGATTTAGATGCTGATGGAATATCAGGCCGAGTAGCAGAATTAGATCATTCAGGAGAACAAATTGGAAGGTTTGGATGGAAGGCACAAGAACCCACGATTCTTAGTTTCACTGAAAGTGCTTTTACTGAAGATCTTTCGCTTGACTACCAACTAGCTGCTGAACTTTTTGGATCGACTTTTTTAGAAGACACCGCTTTTTACACCTCAACTGTCGCTGTGCCGGCTTTGCGCGGTCATGACGATCCAGACATACAACGCGGAGCTGCCTGGTTTGAACAGATCGGGTGTTCTGGGTGTCATCGTACGGAACCGTGGGTTACTGGCCCTCATGAAGTCACCTCTCTTGCCCATCAAGTGATTGTTCCCTTTACTGACCTTCTTCTTCATGACATGGGTTCAGAGTTAGATGATGGTTTAGCCCAACAAGGTGCAGAAAGTTCAGAATGGAGAACGGCTCCGTTATGGGGCATCGGATTGACTGGCACGGTTAGTCATGAGCATTACCTCCATGATGGGCGTGCCAGAACTTTAGAGGAGGCAATTCTTTGGCACGGTGGTGAATCTGAATCTGCCCGTGATGCCTATGTTTCTCTTTCTTCTAGCGATCGTGCCCTGATTTTGGGTTTCCTAGAAGCTCTCTAGCCACTCTTATCCTCTTTGACGTATCCTGAATAGTAGAAATACCTACGTCATAAGGAATCAGATGTCACCAAAGACGCTAAGCCAAAAAGTATGGGACCGTCATGTTGTTCATTCCAGCGATGCACAACCTGACTTACTGTTTATTGATTTGCATCTTGTCCATGAAGTCACTTCTCCGCAGGCATTTGATGGTCTGCGCATAGCTGGCCGTGATGTTTACCGTCCTGATCTCACTATCGCAACTGAAGACCACAATGTTCCTACCGAAAATATTGATCAACCTATAGCTGATCCGATTAGTAAAACTCAGATTGAAACCTTAAGGAAGAATTGTGAAGAGTTTGGAATCAAACTCTTTCCTATGGGTGACCCCGGGCAAGGTATTGTTCACATCATTGGACCAGAGCAAGGTCTAACCCTGCCTGGTATGACTGTGGTGTGTGGAGATAGCCACACCAGCACTCATGGCGCTTTTGGTGCTTTGGCTTTTGGCATAGGCACAAGTGAGGTAGAGCATGTATTGGCTACGCAGACTCTTCCTCAGCAAAAACCCGGCGCTTTGGCTGTAACAGTCAACGGTTCTCTTCCTGAAGGAAGCACTGCTAAGGACGTAATTCTCGCCATTATCGGAGAACTTGGAACTGGAGGAGGGATTGGCTACATCATCGAGTATCGCGGCAGCGTGATTGAGAGTCTCTCCATGGAAGGCCGTATGACTGTTTGCAACATGTCGATTGAAGCCGGCGCTAAGGCAGGACTGATTGCTCCTGACGAAACGACTTTTGAATACCTCAAAGGACGACTGCACGCACCTGCCGGTAATGACTGGGATTCTGCTGTTGCTGATTGGCGTTCCTTGTCTACTGACAATGATGCGAAGTTTGATAAAGAAGTGATACTTAATGGAGCAGATATTGTCCCTCATGTTTCTTGGGGAACTAACCCAGGTCAAGTGATACCTATTGATCACTCAGTTCCCCATCCAGATTCTTTTGAGGACCCAGTCCAACGTGAATCTGCTGAAAGAGCCCTTGACTATATGGGTCTTTCCTCAGGAATTCAGATGCGTGACATAAAAGTCGACACGGTCTTTATCGGTTCTTGCACTAATGGCCGTATTGAGGACCTTAGAGCTGTAGCTGAGGTGGCTAGAGGTCGAAAAGTGAGCGAAGGAACACGGACCCTCGTTGTTCCAGGTTCTTGGGCAGTAAAAGCTCAAGCTGAAGAAGAAGGTATACCTCAAATATTGGAGGAAGCAGGATTTGATTGGCGTGAACCTGGTTGTTCAATGTGTTTGGCTATGAATCCTGACAAACTTGTTGCCGGAGAGCGTTGCGCCAGCACGTCTAACAGAAACTTTGAAGGACGACAGGGTCGTGGTGGGCGAACCCATCTCGTTTCTCCTGCTGTGGCTGCCGCTACCGCTATTGCCGGATCGTTTTCCACTCCAGAAGACTTAGATTAGGAGAAGGCCATGGAAGCTATACAGATTGTTTCTGGAACTGCAGTGCCTTTAAGACGCTCAGACGTTGACACGGACCAAATCATTCCTTCAGATTGGCTTAAGCGTGTAGAACGTACAGGGTTTGAACAGGGTCTTTTTTCTGAATGGCGTGATGACCGTAATTTTATACTTAACGATGAGCGTTATAACGACGCGGTGGTTCTTATTGGTGGACCAAACTTCGGCACTGGATCTTCACGGGAGCATGCCGTATGGGCGATTCAACAATATGGTTTTCAGGCAGTCATTTCACCAAGATTCGCTGACATATTTCGGAATAACTGTACAAAAAATGGTTTAGTCCCAGTTCAAGTATCAAATGACGTCGGAGAAGCTTTACTTGATGCAGCAGAACAAAATCCAAATCTCGTGATAACAATTGATGTGGCTAACCTCATGCTTGAAGCCCCTGAAGCTTCTATTGAATGTTCGTTTCCTTTAGAACCGTCTACTCAAGAACGTTTCTTGGAAGGCCTTGACGACATTGGATTGAGTTTACGATTCACTCAGGAAATAAAGGATTACGAGATAACGCGACCTGCGTGGCTACCAACTACAAAAAAATAAATTTTAGTGATCTGGGAACTAACCAGGTTCGACCGACGTCTGAACTAGAAACAACTAGTCTGGAGCCATCATGAAGAAAATTCTTTCTCTCATCTTATTTGCCGCATTATTCGCTGGAGGTTGCAGCAAAACCCCCTCACCGGGAACTTCAAGCACTACAACTACTTTGCAGAATGTCAATCTTGACGATGTTGAGTTTGTTTCAGCTCTTGTGTCTTTCACCACCTGTGATGAGTTGCTCTCCTACCTTAAAGAGCAAGCCGTTGCCAGAGTAGGTCCTTACGGGCTTGACGCCGGAGGCTGGTATGGGCCTATCGGTATTCTCCGTATGGAAGAAGGCATGATGATGGCTGAACCAGAAATGGCGCTTGCCACAGATAGCGATGCCTCAATGGCTGAAGGTGTTGACTATTCCGGAACGAACGTTCAAGAAGTCGGAATCGACGAACCAGACATAATCAAAACTGATGGAAGCAGAATTTTGGTTCTCAGCGATAACGAATTCCATTTCATAGATGTATCTGGAACCACCCCAGAATTAAAGGATTCTCTTTCATTTGATGGGCATTGGCCAAGAGAGATTCTTTTCTCAGGAGATCGGGCTTTTGTTCTTGCTTCTTCAGACATAGAAACAATTTATTATGAAGATGTAGCCGATGAATCTGCGGATATCGCTCCAGGGTATGGCGGTTATTGGAGGAATTTATCGAGCATTATTGAAATTGACCTTTCAAATCCATATGAACTCTCTATCGTCAACACTCTTACTTTGGATGGAAGTTATGTGAGCGCACGTGTGGTCAACGGAGTCGCTCGTATCGTGATGTCCACTCCAATGAACCAACTTCCTTTCGTTTACCCTCAAAATGAAGCTGGAGAAGAAAATGCTGAAAAATTCAACAAAGAAATTATTTCAGGAACAACTTTAGAAGATTGGCTTCCCGGCTACTTTTTTGAAAGTTCTAATGGGACTTCTTCACAGGGACTAATAGCAGATTGCTCTAATATCCATTACCCCACTGAATTCGCCGGGTTCTCAACTTTGTCTGTAGTGACAGTAGGTCTTGATTCTTCGCTTGAAACGCCAGACGCAACCGCTGTTTTAGCTGATGGTCAAACGGTTTATGCAAGTAATTCGAATCTTTATGTAGCAACCACAAGCTACCTTGACCCGATTCTTTTCGAAAACGATGAAAGTCTTTGGGAAGATGCTTCAGACAACTATGCAACATCGATTCATCAATTTGATGTCTCTGATTCAGATGCTACAACTTATATGGCGTCAGGTTCTGTGGATGGCCATCTACTAAACCAGTTCGCTATGTCTGAACACGAGGGGCATTTAAGAGTTGCAACCACTCTTGGAGGGCCATGGGGTTTCAGAGACGACAGCGAGTCAAAAGTTTCCGTTTTAGTTCGCAACGGGTCAGACCTTGAAATTATTGGTGAAGTAGGCGACATGGGTCGAGGGGAACGCATTTTCTCTGTTCGATTCGTTGGAGATACCGGTTACATTGTGACGTTCCGCCAAACTGACCCGTTCTACACTGTTGATCTTTCAGAACCCTCTAATCCAGTGGTTCGCGGAGAACTGAAGATAACTGGATACAGCGGTTACCTTCACCCATTGAGTGATGACCTTGTCTTAGGAATTGGCCAGGACGCTACCGACACTGGTCAAACTACAGGCGCAAAAGTGACTCTTTTTGATGTATCAAACCTAGACCAACCTGTCGCTCTGGATTCTTGGATTACTTCTGGTGGATCTTCAGCAGTTGAATGGGATCATCGATCTTTTCTCTGGTGGCCAGCTAGTGAATTAGCAGTATTGCCATTCAACGACTGGTACTCGAACTTCTCCGGCGCAGTAGCTCTACGTATCAGTGATGGAACAATCACTGAAGTAGGTCGAATAGATCACCAAGATGAGAGCTCAGATCCTGTTGATCCTGTTTGTGACTTGGTTGATGAAGAAATCTTGGCTGAATTTCTTGGAAGCGCCGATGGGCGTACAGCCATGCTGTGTGAAGCTGATACCTATCCTGAAATGGATGGCCATTGGTGTGAGTATTATCCTTCCGATCTGGCGGCTGTTTGGGCTGAAGAGGAAGGTTTCGGAAGCGACATTGTTCCTGAAAATAAGATGATCACTATCTGTCATCCCGAAGAATATGTTTGGATGCCGCAGATTGAACGCACTTTAATTATTGGCGAGCAACTCTGGTCTTACAGCTTTGATCGCCTTCAATCAAACGACCTTGGTTCTTTAGAGCGTTTGCAAGTGGTCAAACTTTAGTTTTTAAGTTCTACTATCCGATATGTCCAGGGCGTTCAATTGCATTGGGATCGTCTCCCGTGGAACGGATATGCGCAACCTTATTGAGAGCAGCAATAAAAGCACGTGCGGAAGCTTCAACCACGTCAGTGGACAGTCCGCGTCCAGCTACTTTTAAACCGTCTTCACTCACAAAAGACAATGTGACATCGGCTAGAGCATCAACTCCACCTGTCACCGACATAACGGAATAATCAGTAAGTCGACCCTCTACCCCTGTGGCTTTCTTGATGGCGGTACAACTCGCATCAACCATGCCGTCTCCTTCTGAAGAGATGCTTATTAATTCGCCTGAAACTTTTATTTCCAAATCAGCTGAGGGGGTTGTGGAACTTCCACCGCGAGCAGAAATACTCACAAATTCATATGCATGATCTACCTTTCCGCCCATTTCTTCGACTACCAATGCTTCAAGGTCTGCGTCGGTGAGTTGTACTTTGCGATCTGCCAATTCTTTGAAACGAGTAAAGGCCGCATTTAAAGCATCACCTTTGATATCGATACCCAACTTTTCGAGAGTGTCTTTGAACGCTGCCCTGCCGGAATGTTTTCCAAGCACTATCTGGCTTTCTCCTTGACCTACCGCTGCTGGATCCATGATTTCATAAGTAGTTCGTTCATTAAGAACTCCATGTTGATGTATGCCCGCTTCGTGGGCGAAAGCATTTCTACCTACTACGGCTTTATTGAACTGAACTGGATATCCAGTCAAGCGACTAACAATTCGACTAGCTCTCGCTAGTTCTTCGGTTCGTATATCTACATCAATGCCGGTGTAAATATCTGGTCGCGTATTTACTGCCATAACGATTTCTTCCATCGCAGCATTTCCGGCTCGTTCACCAATGCCATTAATGGTGCATTCAACCTGACGAGCTCCGGCTCCTACGGCTGCAAGAGAATTCGCGACCGCTAGTCCTAAATCGTTATGACAATGTGTGCTGATGATGTAATCGCCTGTCACGCGCTCACGTATGTCTTTTATTCGCTGCGCCCATTCCATTGGAGTTGCAAACCCGACTGTGTCTGGAATGTTAAGTGTCCCGGCTCCGTTGTCTACAGCTGCTTGAAGAACATCACACATGAAATCAAATTCAGATCGAGATGCATCTTCTGGGCTAAATTCCACATCTTCGGTGTATTCTCGAGCTCGAGCTACTGCTGAAGAAGCTTCTTTGAGTACTTGTTCGGGAGTCATACGTAATTTATGTTCCATATGAGTAGGGCTTGTAGCGATAAATGTATGAATTCGTCGTTTTTCTGCAGGTTCGATCGCTTCCCAGCAGCGATCAATATCTTTATGGGCGGTACGAGAAAGTCCGCAAATAACCGGTCCTTTTACTGTGGAGGCAATGGCATGCACCGCATCAAAGTCTCCTTGGCTAGCGATAGGAAAACCGGCTTCAATGTAGTCAACCCCTAGACGCGCGAGTTGTTCAGCTATCTCTAGTTTCTCTCCGACATCTAAAGAAATACCTGGTGACTGTTCGCCGTCTCGTAAAGTCGTATCGAAGATAACGACTCGTTCTGGGGAATTGGAGTTTTCCATTTTTGCTCCTGTTGTTGTTTTGGTTGTTCAGTTCCTTGATTTCTTGCTGAAAACTAAAAAACCTCCTGTTTTTGAACAGGAGGTGGACAAACGCGATATGTAGGCGTTCGCCCTAAGTTAGCAAGAGAAGGTCAAAGTCCTGATACATGTTGATCATTCTAACCCGATTGGCTCCACTGTTTGCAACCTGTTAATTGATCGTCAACGAAGGCAGCGAGTCTTCAGGAGTGAAATCAAACTGATTGGCAAAGAAAGAAAGTTCTGCTTGGAGTGCCCTTATCTGATTCTCAGCCTTCCTGAATCCATGACCTTCGTCTGGAAATTCTAAAAGAGCGAAGGGAAGATCCTTCTTTTTTAAAGCTTCAGCCATCATGTGTGCTTGATTAGGGGGAACGATCGGGTCTAATGATCCTTGAAGTAATAACAAGGGGGTGTTGAGTTGATCCGTATGTTTTATCGGTGATCGAGATTCGTAAATGTCTTTAGATTCAGGCCAAGGTCCTATTAGACGATCCAAGTATCTTGCTTCAAATTTATGTGTGTCTTTAGCTAGAGCCTCTAAGTCCGCTACCCCGTAACGGCTTGCTCCCGCAGAGAAAATATTATGAAAGGTTAGGGCAGCCAGAACGGTGAACCCTCCAGCGCTTCCACCTTTGATCGCTAAACGATTTTGGTCAACTCGTTTTTGTTCAACAAGATGCTCAGCGATCGCTACACAGTCTGCTACATCTAAAATTCCCCAACTGTCATGAAGGCGGTGTCTGTACTCTCGGCCGTAACCTGTTGAACCACGATAGTCAACATCGGCGACGCAAAATCCTCGACTTGTCCACCATGCAATCGAAAGTTGAAGTTGTGTTCGGGCAGCACCAGTGGGTCCTCCATGAGCGAGAACAATAAGAGGTGGCAACTCTTTATCTGGAACCTGGAATTCAGGATTTGTTGGAACATACACCTGCGCCCATGCGGTTTCACCTTCGGACGTCGGAAATTCCAATAATTCTGGCTGCGGAAACCATTCTGGTTTTAATCCTAAATCTCGAGGAGAGGAACACACCGTTTGGTCACTGCTTGTGATTTGCACCACTGCTGGTTCTTCCACATATGAGGCAACAACAGCTGCTACACCGTCAACTGTAGAAGCCAAAGATCCAATACTCGTCGCTTCTAAATGTATTCCACTTACAGAACCATCTTCTTCTAAAACTGCTAAATAGTCCTTTCCTGATTTTGAGTACGCAAACCAAATGCTTTCTTCTAGAAATACATAGCGGCTTAATCCAAATACCCATTGTGGCGTTGCTATTTCAAAATTTCCAAAAGTGAGTTGGATGAACTCCTTGTCTTCAAGCCTGTAGAGATGCCACCAATTATCTCGGTCTGTTACAACGTGAAGTTGACCTCGCGGACTCCATGAAGGCTGAAAAAAAGATTCTTTTGTTGAGCCAATACGTTCTTCGTTTGATATTTCTCCATCTTGAAAGTCTGCTACCCAAAGTTCTGTATTATCCCATGGCATATTTGGATGATTCCATTGGATCCAACACAATTGCTTTCCATTTGGAGAAATCGTTGGACTGGAAAAAAAATCTGCATCTAAGGCAAGTTGATTAACTTGTTGTGTTCCATGCAGGGAGACAGCAACGAGGCTATTAGCAGGTTCACCATTAGTCTCTGAGTGTTTTTCCTGCACACAAATAAACCAGTCGCCATCAGGTGTAGGTGTCCCATTTGCGTAGCGTAACCCTCTACTAATTTCTGGTTCGGGAGTCAGGATAGTACTTTGACCATCTTGACTGAGTTTGTAGAGTCGTTGATCTTCATAATTGCTGTAGATCAAATCATCCGATGCCACAGACCACGCTCCTCCCCCATACTCATGGACGAGAGTGCGTACATTAATATTTTCAGGAACAACGTCTACGCCATCTCGGACTATGACAACACGCCCTCCTTCATTAGGGCGTGACTCAGACCACCAAATACCGCTTTCTGTAACAACCACTTCACCAAAGCCGACTGCTCCAGAAACTACAAGATCAGCGGTTATAGGAGATTTCCAAGAACCACAGGACGCTACTTTACTCACTCGCCTAGTTGCTAAGAAGTTGAGAAATACGATTTATTCCTTCAACTAAATCATCATCGCCTAAAGCGAAAGAGAGTCGAGCGTAGCCGGGGGTTCCAAAAGCTTCACCGGGAACAATCGCTACTTGCGCTTGATCTAAAATGATTCCCGCAAGTTCACTAGTGGATTGGGCAACTTTTCCTCCTATGTCTTTACCAAGGAATGCAGTTAAATCAGGGTAAGCATAGAAAGCTCCTTGAGGTGCAATGACTTGCACTCCGTCAATTTGTCGCAGCATCTTAGTCATAGTTTGTCGCCGACGATCAAATGCTGATCTCATTTCTTCCACTGCCAAGAGATCTCCTGAAACCGCAGCAAGAGCAGCTTGCTGCGAAACATTAGCGACGTTGCTTGTGGCATGAGATTGTAAATTTGTGGCTGCTTTTATCGCATCTTCCGGGCCGATCATCCAGCCGACCCGCCATCCTGTCATCGCATAAGTCTTCGCTACTCCATTTACGATCAAGCAGGAATCAGCGAGTTCTGGCACGAGTGAGCGAATTGAATAGTGCTCATGATCGTCGTAGGTCAAATGTTCATATATTTCATCCGCAATAACCCATATATTGTTTTCGACACACCATCGTCCGATAGCTTCCATTTCTTCCTTTGGATATACCGATCCTGTGGGGTTTGAAGGAGAGACAAACATCAAAGCTTTTGTTTTTTCTGTCCTAGCTGCTTCTAGCTGATCCACTGTGACTCTAAATGCATTAGAGATATCTGTCATTAGTGGAATTGTTTTACCCCCAGCTAACGCAATTGACTCTGGGTAAGTAGTCCAATAAGGGGCAGGCAACAGTACTTCATCCCCTGGGTCTAACAGAACAGCGCAAGAATTATAAACGGCATGCTTTCCTCCGTTGGTGACAAGTATTTGCGAAATCTCTGGACGCCACTTTGAATCACGTTCTGTTTTTTCTACTAAAGCTTCTTTCAAAGCTGGTATGCCGCCAGCTGGCGTGTACTTGTGTGATGCAGGATTATTACAGGCTTCAACCGCAGCTTCAACAATATGCTCCGGTGTAGCGAAATCTGGTTCGCCAGCACCAAAACCGATTACAGGTTCACCCGCTGCTTTTAAAGCCTTCGCCTTCTTGTCAACAGCCATTGTGGCTGATTCAGCTATAGCTCCGATGCGTTTAGATAATCGTGATGTACTCATAGGGCTCCATTAAATAGATGCTGTATATGCATACTGCCATTTTTTTACCTTCTCCACAGATTTATTTACATCAATTGCAGGCTTCGAGGTACGGAGCTAAGAAATCTTGGGCTAAGTCTCCGCTGGCTTTGATTTCTAAGTCAACATACATTGAGCATGCTTGTAGTCGAAGCTGATCTTTCCCACAACCTAATGCTGTTGCTTGATTATCGAATTCTTCTACTCTCATCAGATAATCAATTGGGGCGAGAGGCTCTTCGGGATTAGCGGCTTCTAACTCTTCTAGTGTTTGACCCTCTAATCTTTCTAACACCCGTTCAGCAACAACTCTTCCTGCTTCCACCAGTTCTGTACAATCCTTCGCTTGAGTTGGGTCAGATATTGATCGAGATGAGCAAGAAGTTATCACTAAAGCCATTACGAAAAGAGTTGATACAAACTTCACATAAGCAACTTAGCCGCCCAGTGTGTAAAAATTTGTTAGGGATTAGCAATAAGTAAAATCAGCACGTAATGCAACCACACCGCAGTGGTTACAGACACATGCCACACCTCGTGATAACCGAAAATTTTTGGGAACGGGTCAGGCCAACGCGCCCCAAGCATTAACGCTCCGGCGCAGTACAAAACCCCTTCTGAAATCAGTAAAGCGAGAGCCGTTCCGCTTAATGCTTGAAATATTTCAGGAGCGACAACAATTGGCACCCACCCAAGAGCAATATATAAAGTATTCATCAATCCTTTCGGAGGATGAAATGGAAGAAGTCTCATAACAACACCGATGCCGGCCCCTATCCAAACAGCAAACAGCATGAGAGTTGTTGAACGCCCATCTAAAGCACTTATCGCTATCGGAGTGGCGCCAGCACCAATAAGAATAAAAATTGCTGCATGATCAAAGCGAAATAGTTTCTCCCAAATAGGTATAGGCCATTTTTTAAAATGGACTATGGAACTTGCCACAAGCATCAATGTCGCTCCCGCTCCATAGATCAGCGCACCAGCGCGATCAGCCCCTGAAGGAACATTGAAAGCTACAAGCAATGCAGTGAGAATTGAACAAGGAACTGCTACGCGGTGTATCCGTCCACGCCATCTAGGGCGGGGGCGAGACAACATACGTTCAATAGAAGGAGACACTCCAGGCGGAATAACCGGAAGTTCTTCAGAGGCGTCCACGAGTGACACGCTAGTCAATAGATCACGTCACTCAGGTGACTGCTCGCCAGATTGCTGTTGATGCCATCGCCACAACAATGACAAAAATAAAAGGCGCCTTCTTCCAAGCTGCTATTGCTCCAATTGTCACTCCCACTAAACGAGCATCTATTACAAGATTTGAGCTATCTGCAACCGACATAAGAATAATTATTGATGCAAATAATGCAGGCGGAAGAAACCCTGTAAATGATTGAAATCTAGTTGATAACCGGTCGCCGGCAGCCACCCCAACCAACTTGAAAAAATACGCTCCTCCGGAAAGCGCGATAAGTGAAGTCCAACTCATTTTGAACCTTTCCGATACTGGAACCAGATACCCGGACCTATAGCAAAAAGAGAGAGCAGGACCGGTAAACCCACTGGACTTAAAGGCACAGCAACGACTGTTATCACTGCTCCCATAAGAGCAGTGATTCTCTTTGCTCGTGTACGCAAATGAGGTAATAGAAGTGCAACAAAAGCAGCAGGAAACGCTGCATCAAGACCCCATACGCTTGGATCTTCTAATAACCCGCCTACTAAAACTCCGATTATGGTTCCAGTGTTCCAGAAAATAAAAAGCCAAATTCCTGTGAACCAAAACGCGTCTCGAGATTTTTCCAACGAATTCTGTGCAGTAGCCATTGCCGTAGTTTCATCAATAACAAGATGGATAGCTGCGGCCCGCCGGATTCGAGAAGGAGTACGTAATAACGGAGCAACTAAGGGACCATAAAGAGAGTTTCTTGCTGCAAGTAAAAGAGCGCTGCCGACGGCTGTGACTGGGTTTCCTCCACTGTCTATAACAGACACTGCGGCAAACTGAGAAGCACCAGTGAACGTGAGAGAAGAAAGTACTACTGCTTGCGCTAGTGAGAATTCTGCTGAGTCGGCAAGCACCCCG
>JUEO01000002.1 GCA_000817115.1 marine actinobacterium MedAcidi-G2B
TAATAGAAAAATGGCGAACATCGGGATATTTGTGCGCAAGATCTCTTGAAACACTAAAGAGAAAACAACTAGATAAAGAAGAGGATTCAACAAAGACCAAATGAACCCTAAGACACTGTTCTTATAGCGAAGCTGGAGTTCGGTTCTGGTTAAATTAAAAAGTAACTCTCGATAAGAAAAAATTTTACGGATACTTCCATTGTTCACTGGTTTACGACTCTTATGTGAAGTTTTTTGTTTTTCAATCATTTGTTTCACTCCAATCAAAGCCTATCAGGGCACTTATTTAAGGTTGAGTCAGTTCTAAAGGTCAGGATTCAAAGGCGCCTAGTGTTTAGAATGATGCTGTGGCAAAAGACTATTCAACCGATTTCCATAAACAAGATTTCTACCTCAGGTAAAGATATGAAAACGGTTCACCACGTAACTCCCACATTCCAGCAACATGACGCTCTGGGTCAGCATACGAAGGAACTCCACTGCTTGGTTCAATCACTCAACTGCCGGTCATGTATTTGGTCATCAGATAAGCGGCGGTCGTCACCGGCACGAAATGCAAAACGACTCAAAATAAGCGATTCAGGTGAAGATGTGATTATTTATCAAGCGGCCACTGGTTCTTCAGTGTTAGAAAAAGTTATAAAAAGCAATGCGCAACTAATAGTCAATTATCACAACATCACTCCAGCGACTTATTTTGATCAGTGGTCACCTGATTTAGCTTCAGAGTTGCGAATGGGTCGTCGTCAACTCGCAGCATTGGCCGACCGCGCAAGTTTGGCTATTGCCGACTCTGAATACAATGCTGCAGAATTGAGATCGTTAGGGTTTTCTGATGTAGAAGTTATCCCAGTTTTATTCAAACTAGGAGAAAAGAAAAAAACAAACAAAAGATTAGAGCCGATACAAAGTGGCTCTCAATGGTTGTTTGTTGGCCGCATCGTACCAAACAAAGCACAACACGATTTAATTGCTGCCTTCGCTGTTTATCAAAAACTGTATGACCAAGAGGCGCAACTCACTCTTATCGGAACTGGTTTGGCACCGTATGAGAGAGCGATCCAAGAATTAATTAGAGAACTTGAACTTCAAGAATCAGTCACGCTACTTGGAGCTGTAACAGAAGAGAAGAAACGGCAGCACTTTCTTTCAAGCGATGTTTATGTTTCTCTTTCAGAACACGAAGGATTTGGCGTTCCCTTAGTAGAAGCAATGCATTATGGACTTCCTATTGTCGCCTATGAAGTAGCAGCGATCAAGGAGACTTTAGGTGGGAAAGGTTTATTAATTGACTCTAAGAAACCTACTGAAGTTGCCACAGTGGTTCATGAGGTTCTCCAAGATAGCCAAATACTAAATTCACTTGTGAATGATGGTTATCAGCGTGCTGACGAGCTGTCGTTTGAGGTAAATGTAGAGTCCTACAAGAAGGTTTTATCACCACTAATTTTCAGCTGAACTTTTTGTCACTCAATTACAGCTACGACATCACCGTTTCCGACAGAATCCCCTGCAGATACTCGTATTTCCTTTATTTTTCCTGCTTTTTCAGCGAGTATATTGTTTTCCATTTTCATGGCTTCTAAAACACAAATCGAATCACCTATCTCAACAGAATCTCCAACTTCAACAGAAACTTTAATGATCGTTCCTTGCATGGGAACTCTAACTTCGTTTGCTCCTGAGCCACTTGCCGCTTTCTTTTCTTGCGACCGCCTTTTGATATTACGCCCGGTGGTTGAGTTATCGGGAACCCACATTGTCACGTCAAATCGTTTTCCATTTACTTCGACGGTTGTTTCTTTCTTCAGAGTTGACTGCGCTGCATCGTGTTCTGAAGTTTCCTTTTCACTACTTATTCCAGAGAGATCAAGAGATTCTTCAACCCATTTAGTTGAATGAGAACAAGATTGGAAATCTTTATGTTCGAGAATCGCGATATCTGCAGGAATTGTTGTTGCAACCCCGTTAATTTCTAGTTCGCTTAAGGCTCTTAAAGAACGCTTGATGGCAGTGGTCCTGTCTTTGCCCCATACGACGAGTTTTGCTATCAAGTTGTCGTAAAACTGACTTATTTCATCCCCTGATTCATAACCTGAATCAAACCGGACTCCAAATCCATCTGGGGGATTGAGTTCATTAATTTTTCCAGGAGAAGGAAGAAAGCTTCCTCCTGCAGGGTTCTCAGCATTGATACGTATTTCAATAGCATGTCCGCGTATTTCTAAATCTTCTTGAGAGATATCTAAAGGTTCCCCATCGGCAATTTTCAGTTGCTGTTCAACCAGATCTATTCCCGTTACGAGTTCGGTCACTGGATGCTCAACTTGAAGACGAGTATTCATTTCTAAGTAATAAAATTCTCTATCTTCATAAAGGAACTCAACGGTTCCAGCATTCGTATAGTTGCACCCTTTCGCAACTTTCACCGCAGCTTCGCCCATGGCCTGTCTTATAGACTCAGGTAGGTCTGGAGCAGGCGCTTCTTCAATAAGTTTCTGATGTCTTCGCTGAGCCGAACAATCTCGGTCACCAAGATAAATAACATTTCCATGTTGATCGGCAAGAATTTGAATCTCTATATGGCGAGGAGCAGTGAGATATCTCTCCATATAAAGTTCGTCTCTGCCAAAGTAGGCGAGGGATTCTCTTTGAGCTGAATCTATAGCGGACTCAACTTCGTCAGGAGTTGATACGACTTTCATCCCTCGTCCACCTCCGCCATAAGCAGCTTTTATTGCTACTGGATATCCATACGTTTCGGCAAAGGAATGCACTTGTTCAGGTGAAGTAATTAGTTCTGTTGTGCCAGGAACCCCTGAGACCCCCACATTTTCTGCTGCTTGGCGTGCACTAATTTTGTCTCCCATTACCTCAATGGATTCAGGTGGAGGGCCAATAAATGTAATACCTTTTTTTTCGATTTCACGAGCGAAGTCAGCGTTCTCTGAAAAAAACCCATACCCAGGATGCACAGCATCTGCTTCACATTCTTCAAGTATCTTCAGAATAGATTCTGTATTTAGATACGTCTCTGCAGCAGATTGTCCCGGCAAGGCGTATGCTTCGTCTGCAAGTCGAGTATGGAGAGCATTACGGTCTAAATCTGAGTAAATAGCAACCGAAGTAATTCCAAGTTCTTGGCATGCTCTGATGACCCGGACTGCAATTTCGCCTCGATTTGCGATTAAAACTTTTGAAAACACCCTCTTATGGTTACACAAATGAACGACAACTCAAACCATCAAACATGGAAAGAATTGAAATTAGTTAGTAAAAGCCTAATTAATACACGATTTAAAGACATTTATTATGTTTCACAAACAGGATCTACTAACTCAGATTTGCTTTTTCAGGCGAGTCAAGGAGCGAAAGAAGGACTGGTTCTAGTTGCTGGACATCAAAATACTGGAAGGGGCCGCTTAGATCGGCTCTGGGAAGCACCACCTCAAACCAACCTGCTATTTTCTGCACTTATCCAGCCAGAAATTTTGCCACAAAGTCTTCAGTTAGTTACACCTGCTCTTGCGCTGAGTCTGGTTAATGTACTTGCCGGTCACAACATAAAAGGTGAAATAAAATGGCCTAATGATGTTTGGCTAAGTGGAAAACATCATGGGAAAATAGCTGGGATCTTGGCTGAGTCTGTGAAAGTAACCGATCTTTCTCAGACAGTTGTCGTAGGCATGGGATGTAACGTGGCTTGGCCAACTTCAAAAGACGAACTTCCTTTTGAAGCCACATCGTTAAAAGAGGCCGGATTAGTTATAGATCCTGAGGTTTTATTAACTGCGGTTCTTCTAGATTTTGAAAGTCAAATCAAAAGATTAGAGAATCTAAATGGATCTGAATTGTTACGACAGGATTTGTTAGAAAAATCGGCAACTATAGGAAAGAAAGTTTTAGTCCAGCAGCATTCCGGCAATATAGAAGGTCAAGCTCTAGATTTAGACGCGTCTGGAGCACTCATTGTTCATGATGGGACCAAAGAAAAATCTATTTTTGTTGGTGATGTTGTGCATCTACACGAACTCTAGATTACGGGTCAGGCTGGGAAGACTTGAGTCTGCTAAAAGCCTGAGCCACTTTTTCGGTTACTGGTCCGGGTACAAGAGGAACTGCAAGGTCGTCAAACCTAGAAACTGGACTCAAGTCCCGAGTAGATGAGGTAATGAAGGCCTCTTTACAATTGCTGAGTTCACTAGGCGAAATATCACGCTCGGTTACTTCAGCGATTTCCAAAACAAGTTCTCTCGTTATTCCTGCTAGACATCCAGAAGAAATTGGTGGGGTAACTAGCTCTTCATTAATAACAAGAAAAATGTTGGTTCCAGTCCCTTCACACAAAGCTCCTGTCGTATTTAAGAACAAGGCTTCATCACAGTCATGACGGTGCGCTGTCTCTAAGGCTAAAACGTTTTCTGCATAAGAAGTAGTCTTTAGCCCTGTGAGAGCTCCTCGTTCATTTCGAGGCCAAGGAACAATATGGAGAGATTCGGACGTAGGCCAAATTTTTCTCTCTTGGGTTGAGACTATAAGAGTTCCTGGGCTGTTTCCGCGTGCTGACCCAAGAGTTCCTAACCCGCTAGACCAAGTGATGCGGATGACACCAGCTTCTGAATCAGCCCTTAACACAGCATCTATTGCTTCCTTAATCCGACCTTCATCAGGAGGAGTTAACCCAAGCCCTTCAGATGATTTCTTTAGCCGTTTCAAGTGTCGCGTGAGAGCAAAGGGTTGGCCGTTAAAGACTTGAAGAGTTTCAAAAACCCCATCCCCGACTATTACGGAGTGATCGTTAGGGAGTATTACGCCATTTCCGGGCTCAACCAGAGAACCGTTTACCCAAGAGACTCCAGAAATATCCATAGGTAATAGCGTAGACGCGACACCGTGTAAGGAATGGTCACTGATACCATTTCTTTGTGGCCTCTCTAGAATCCAAGAAATTTCGTCGAACTTGGCCGCAAAGGACTCTTATAGTCTTCAGCCTTTCATTTGTCGCTGCTTTGATATTCGTATCAGCAAGGTTAAATAAGTTTGATGATGCGGTAGGAAGCATCGTACGTATAGAGGTTCCTTCAGGAGTCCTAGCAGATATTCCAACCGAAGACTTCGAGGTTCAAGAAGATTCCAATACTCCACTTGCGGTAACGAATCCAATGTTTTCTCGCAATTTCCTTATTATTGGGACCGACAGCGCCGTTGGGTTAGATCCTTCTGACCCGGCTTCTCATCGAGATCATCCAGAGGGATATGCCTTAGCGGATGTAATTATGCTTGTGAGAGTTGACCCTGTAAATAACGTAATCAATATGATGTCAATCCCTCGAGATTTGTATCTTCCCATTTATAGCCAAGGCGATTACATCCGTGAGGAGAAAATTGCTTCAGCCATGCTGGTTGGAGGTCTTGAAAAAGGAGCCCCAACACTTGTAGAGACCATCAGTGTCAACTTTGATGTTCCGATTCACAATTTTGTAGTGATGGACTTCTTAGGATTTGAGCAACTCATTGATTTGATTGGCGGAGTTTCAATGTGGTTTGAGCATCCGATACGAGATTTATCCTCAAAATTATCAGTGAACAATTCTGGATGTAGCGAGTTTGATGGAAGAACTTCGTTGGCTTATGTGAGAAGCCGAAAACTAGAAGCACTTGTCGACGGCTGGTGGCGCCGGGTTGGAGTGTCGAATGATATGGAAAGAAATCAGCGCCAGCAAGAATTCATGATAAGAGTCCTTGAAGAGTTAGTTGCTCAAGGCATATCAAGTCTGTTAACTGATGATGATTTACTTGAAGCAGCAGTTGAAATGGTGGTTTTTGATGAACGTTTGACTTTGGGAGAATTAATAGACCTCGGTCAAGCTTTCGCTAGCGTTAGAGCTGATCAGGTGATACAACACCTCTTACCTGTTGTAGATGCACAGGTTGGTGAACTTTCTGTACTTCAAAAAGGCGAAGGATGGCAGTCCACATTTGATGTATTTCGTGGTTCTTACACCCTGGCGCAAAATGTTCCAATTTTGCTGGTTAATGCAAGAGAAGATGATCTTGCGTTAACTGTCGAAGACTATCTGACCTACGGCGGATTCACAGTCCAGACAGTGCAAAGCGAATTGCAAAATGAAACTGTGATCCGGTCATCTCCAGAGCAGTTTGAAGATTCAGTATTTGTAGGCCGGATCGTTACCCCTGTTCCTAAGTTCGAATTTGTTTCTGGATTCTCAGGTCCAGTTGAGTTGGTGCTAGGCGCTGACTTCTTAGGGTTTAATTGGCCTCCGGTATCTGTTGAAGAGATCGAAGTGATAGCGGAGACCTATTTAAATGTAGGAGCTGACGAAGATGCTGTTTCAACTTTTGGTTCAACAGGTGAATTTGTGATGAGCCCAAGAAGGTTTCAGTTCTCAACGTCTGTTGAAGGAGTAAATGGAATTCCTCCAGAGGGGACCGTTTGCGATTAAAGATTCTTTCTCCATGGCGATAGAAAGCGAGGCTGATCTGACAAGGAAAAATTTGTGCTTTCTAAGGTCAGATTTGGAGAGTATGCAGGATCATCATCCAAAAAATCTTTCCAGAGACTGACAAATAATTCAGATTCTTTCGCTAGACGGTCTCTTTGCTTTGGATGTTCGTCGTAACCGCGACTCAAAGATTCATGATGAATCAATTCAGCGAATGGAGTCCAAATAACTTGGTAACCAGCCGCTCTTGCTCTTAAACAGTAATCTACATCGTTATAGGCCACGGCTAATTGCTGATTTAGACCACCAAGTTCGTCCCACAATTCTCTTGAGGTCATCAGGCATGCTCCGGTGACTGCGGCAACTTGGTGCGCTACAGCTAATCGATTTCGGTAACCGAAGTTACCTGAAGGAAAATATTTATGAGCATGACCATAAAGACTTCCTAAGTTGGGACTCAATCCAGCATGTTGAATACTTTTATCTGGATAACGAAGTAACGCTCCAACCACTCCTACGTGTTCTCGGCTGGAGTGAGAAACCAATTCTTGAATCCAATCACTATTGATTACTTCAATATCGTTATTTAGTAAACATAAGAAATCTCCAGTAGATGACTTTGCTGCGATGTTGTTCATTAATGAGAAATTGAAGTTTCCTACAAATTCTAGAACTTTGGTGTCATCTCTCTTGTCTATTTTTTCCAACAACTCAAGAGCATCTTTTTCATTACTTTGATGGTCGATGACAATAACCTCAAAATTTGAGTAGTCACTTGATTCGTAGATTCCATTCAAACAACGCTCAAGAAGATCTGATCTATTCTTACTAGGAATAAGAATAGACACCTTTGGGTTTTGACTTGCAATAGGCCAATGAATTCGTCGGGTTTGAGGGCAAAGTCCCTGTGATACGAAGATCTCATCATCAACTTCACGAAGATATTCCATAATTGTTGTGTCCAGAAGAGTTTGTTCAGACTGCTTAGAGGTAGCGCTTAGTACAAGGGGAAGGCGGCTTATAGCCTTTTCGCCTAAGTAGTCATAGGCGGTTAAAGCAATTTCCGTTAAATTCTTTGTTCTAGAGAGGTCTTCACCAGTTTCTACTATTCCAGAAATAACGGAATTGTGAATTGCCAGTAGAGGCCCGACTCCTTCTCCACCAAGAATGAGATCTAAATTCCATGGTGGATTAGCTCTTATCTTGGTGAAAAGATCTCCACTTTTTTCAGCAGAATCAGGAATAATCATTAAAGACTCAGGGTGTAATTCTGCATGGCAGGCAAGAGAAAAAGTTGCCGCTTTGTGCACTTCAGTATCAGCGTCAATGAAAACAAGCCATTCTCCACCATGAGTACTCGACGCTGGATCAAAGTCTTCTAAAACTAACGTCTCTAACGCGGGGAGTAGCTGCTGATCAAGAGTCGTGGTCTTCTCTTCGTTTTTAGATTCTCCTGAATTGATTAGAACAAATGAAAATGATGGAAATTGACGACGAGCTATTGAGTCATCAATAAACAAAAGGTCTTCAGAATTTAAGGACATGAATCGGTCCATCCACACTTGAGGAGTAATTGTTCCAGCATCAACATTAGAGGCCAGAGGGGCTTGGTTATATCTTTGAACTAAACGACTCTGGAAACTCTTGAAATCTCTAGCACTAATTATTTGCAGGACTGTTCTCAAATTTCGCCGTCGAATACCTAAGCGGAATAAATCAATTATGGCCGATATCGCTACTCTCTTAAAAAGTTTCAAAGGAGAAGAACGACGAATAACAATTTGTACTGAAGCCAGGTTTAATCCAGTGATTTCTATTTGGTTTTCCCCTGGAGAGAAGTTAAATATTTGATCAAAATGTCCTCTTCGTGTTCTTCTAAATCGATAACGCTCTCCTTGATCATTTGTAACGGAGGTTCCCGATAAATGCTGTTCTTTATTGTTTGTTTCAACAGAGACCCTATTCCAGCCTTTGAGATGCCTAGGTGCAGCAATTTGAAAGACATCTAACGGAACCGATGGAACTAGTTTGATTACATACTTTCCTCGATTCAGTTGAGCCCATTCAAAGTTCTCCATAGAAGGAGGGTACCTGCCAAAGTTCGTCCCTTTCGCCGCGGGAACTGTGAGTCGGTATACCGTGGTACATGATGAATTCTTTTAAGGTGTGGGGCATCAAGTAAATTATGAATTTTCAGCCTCATTTAGCAGTTAACTTATTGTCAATTGTTCCTGGGCGTGTAGGTGGCGCAGAAGAATATGCGGTAAGAACACTTCTTGCTTTTGCGGAGCACGGACCATCTGATATTCGCCCGACTCTTTACACCGTTAATTCCTTTGAGCAAGCACATCCGAAATTAGTTAACTATTTTGAAGTTGTTTCTTGTCCGATAGATGGGTCGGTTCGTTCTCGAAGAGTGTTGGCAGAATCAACTTGGCTGAAGAATAAGGCTAAATCAGCACTTGCAGTACATCATTTAGGAGGGCGACTGCCTGTCAGGACCAATAAACCATCATGTGTGACTATTCATGATTTACAACCATTGGATTATCCTGCAAACTTTTCCCCAATTAAAGCTGCTTATTTGTCTTGGGCTATTCCTAGGTCAATCCGCAGAGCGGACGTAGTGGTAGCGGTTAGTGACCACGTAGCAGAACGTATACGAACAGGGTTCCCAATAGACCCCGAAAAAGTATTGACGGTTTCTTCTGGAGTTCAAGAGATAGCGAAACAGCCTCCTAAACCCAATCTAACTCCAGTGATTCTTTATCCAGCGGCAACCTATCCCCATAAGAACCATTTAGTACTTATAAGAGCTTTTGAAGAGATTGCAGATCGCCACTCAGATGTTCAGTTGATCTTGACAGGAGTTGCTGGGAGAGCAGAATCAGAGGTTGCAGCAGCTATTGAAGAGTCTCGACATGTAGATCGTATTGAACGAACTGGGCGAGTCTCTTCTGCAATGATGAAAAAGATAGTTGAGACAGCAACTGTTTTGGCTTTTCCTTCAACCTACGAAGGATTTGGACTACCAGTTCTTGAGGCCATGGCGGCAGGAGTACCTGTTGTGGTTAGTTCGGGTACGCCAGCAGCAGAAATTATTAATCAACCGAATTTGACTGTTTCTCCTGAAGATATTCCAGGGTGGGTATCTGCACTCGAACGGGTAATTCTTGATGAGCAGCAAAGACATGAAGCTGTATCACATGGATTGATCAGAGCAGAAAAATATAGATGGGAAAATTCAGCTGAACAACTAGAAAGAGCTTGGCGTCAACTTTTATCAAGAAAAAATAAGTAAATGAGAGTTCTAGTTATTTCGCCACATTTAGAACCCGACAGCGCTCCCACGGGTGTCATTATTTCTGCAGTTTTAGAAGAACTAAGTCAACTTGGTCTAGAAATTCATGCGATCACGTCATTGCCTTGGTATGAGAAACATGAAGTAGGGAAAAAGTGGAGAGGTAAGGGCCTACATAGGCTTTTGCGAACAGACTCTGAAAGCTATGGAAAAGTTACTCGATGCTACCCATTCCCTTTTTCAAAGAAATCGTTAATAAAAAGAGGGCTAGGTTTCATAGGTTTCACTATCTTGACAGCAATTCCGGCTTTGTTTACTCGGAAGAAATTTGATGCTGTACTTACTATCTCACCGCCACTCACTCTTGGACTTGTGGGCTGGATTGCATCCCGGCGGCATCGTTGCCCTCATATTTTGAATATTCAAGACGTATTTCCTGACGTAGCAATTCAAGTGGGAGCAATAACCTCGCCTCAAATGATCAGAATTTTCAAGAACCTAGAGCTTTTTTGTTACAAGAAATCTGCTGTTATTTCAGTTCTTTCAGAAGATTTAGCAGAAAATTTGAGATCAAAAATTGGGTCTACTGATTCACAAATAGCTATTATCCCTAACTTTGTCGATATTCAAAAAATCTCTCCAGCAGATCGCCAAACTTCTTACCGATTTGAATTGGGTCTCAATAACCAAATAGTGGTTATGTATGCAGGGAATTTAGGACACTCTCAACCGTTGAATCTTATGGTGCAAGCAGCTAGACACCATCGAGATCGCAAAGATGTTGCATATGTCATTAACGGAGGGGGGGTAGTAGCTTCAGAGTTGATTGAACAAGCACAGAGTCTTGCTAATCTTTTTGTAACAGAGTTCCAGCCAACTGCTCGCTTGTCGGAAGTTCTAGCTTCCGCAGATATTCATGTAGTGCTCTTAAAAAAAGGTCTTGGAACAAGTAGTCTCCCCTCAAAACTATATTCAATATTTGCTGCTGGTCGTCCAGTAATAGCAAGCATTGATCCTGAAACGGAAGTTTCAAAAATAATCTCTGAGAATCGGGCAGGTATCACCGTTGAACCTGAAGAATTCAAAGAATTCATTGAGGCAATCGAAAAACTGATCGATAACCCGGGCGAAAGAGAAGAGATGGGCGCAGCAGGAAGAAGATGGGTAGAAGAGCAACCAACGGCAAAAATGGTTGCTGAAAGTTATATGGATCTGTTTACTGCTTCAAAATAAGTAGCGCATATAACGAACTGAACCATTGTTTATACCTGTAACGTTAAATCTTATGGCACGTGGTGAATCAGGTAAAAAAGTAGCGCGGGCAGCCCGTGTCGGGGGCACAAGCGGAAGTGGTGAAAGAAGGCCGATCGGTTATCCGATAGCGCTTACCTTTGTTCTAGTTCTTGGGCTGCTCTTAGTGGTTTGGTCGCGCAACTCTAGAGAAGCCACTTCAGCTCCACGCGTGGGGGATCATTGGCATTCAGCTTACGATATTTACGTATGCGAGGATTGGCGCGGAAAAATCGTTAATGAGGCCGATCCCAATGGGATACATACACACGGTGACGGACTTATGCATATCCATCCTTTCAACTCTGAAGCTTCTGGGAAAAAAGCTGACTTTGGGGAGTTTTTCGGATCTTACGGAGGATCAATAAACGATTCCTCCTTGCAACTTGATACGGGAGAAGTCATCTCTGAAGGAGAAGACTGTAACGGTCAACCTACCGTTCTCAAAGTCGCCCGTTTTGATGCTCAGGACCGAGATCGCGAACCAGAAATCATCACGGAAGAAATAGCAAATATCAGATACCTAAAGAATCTTGAAGCGTTTACTATCGCTTTTGTCCCTGAAGACGTTGATCCGCCCGCCCTTCGACCGGAACGTTATACATTCCTTGAAACTGTTGACCCACGGGCAATTCAGTCAGACAACTTGAACGTAGTCACTACTACATCTGAAGGATAAGAGTTGCCGTGAGAGCGGTGGTGCTTGTAGGTGGGTTTGGTACCCGATTACAGCCCTTGACGCTTGACACTCCCAAGCAAATGCTTCCAATTGTTGGGAAACCAATGATTGAACACGTCGTGGAGCATCTTTCTAAGCATGGAATCACAGAAGTAGTTTTATCTTTAGGTTTTGCTCCTGACGTATTTCAAGCCACTTATCCAGATAGTTACTGCAATGGAGTCCCCATTCACTATGCGATAGAACCTGAGCCCCTAGACACAGCGGGAGCTATCCGATTCGCTGCAGAATCAGCAAACATCGAGGAAACCTTTCTTGTGCTTAACGGAGATGTCCTGACGGATCTTGATGTCAAAAAATTAGTTGATTTCCACAAAGAAACGAAGGGAGAAGCCTCAATACATCTGATCCCGGTTGAGGATCCTTCGCGGTATGGAGTGGTGCCCACAGATCAAAGCGGAAGAGTTACTGGGTTTATAGAAAAACCTTCTCCGGGGGAATCTCCTACGAACTGGATAAATGCTGGAACGTATGTTCTTGAACCCTCTGTTTTGAAACAGATACCGATAAATCAAAGGGTTTCAGTAGAAAAAGAAACATTCCCTACCCTTGCAGCTGAATCTCAACTCTTTGCTTTTCAGTCAGAAACTTATTGGATCGACACTGGTACCCCCGCCACGTACTTACAAGCACAAATAGACCTCCTCGAAGGTGGAGTTAGAGGAAACTCTCATAATGGATTAGATCCAACATCATTAATTAATGGAGAGGTCTCTGAGTCTGTGGTCGGAGCGGACGTAGTGATTGAAAAAGGAGCCCGAATAGAGAGGTCAGTAATTTTGAAAGGGGCAAAGATAGAGCAGGGAGCCATCGTTTCAAATTCAATCATTGGTTTCGATTCTTGCATAGGCCAAAACGCTGCTATCAGGTCTCTTTCAGTGATCGGGCATCGTGTTCAGGTGCCAAATGGGATTGAACTCAACGGAATGACGATGGCTGAATCATGAATGGAATTAACGCAGTGGTTACTGGGGGGGCAGGATTTATTGGATCTTTGCTTGTGGACCAGTTGCTTGCTGATGGAAAATCCGTAGTAGTGATTGACGATCTTTCTACTGGAAATCTCTCCAATCTTGAAAGAGCACGAGAACAAGGCGGAAATAACTTCAAATTTGAGTCATTAGATGTTCGAAGTGCATTAACCACAGAGCTGATAGCGGACCTAAAACCAGAAGTTGTATTTCACTTAGCGGCCCAAGTGGATTTAAGACATTCTGTTGATGATCCGTTATTGGATGCTGAGATCAACATTTTAGGAACATTGAGAGTTTTAGAAGGGGCACGCCACGGCACCACTCAAAAAGTAGTGGTGGCGGCCAGCGGTGGAACTCTTTACGGCGATCAAGAACATACGCAACTACCGTTTAAAGAATCATTAGAACCAAACCCACAATCTCCCTATGGGATATCTAAAGCCACAACAATGAATTATCTCTCCGCATACCAAGAGTTATATGGATTAGATGGAACAGCTTTAGCTTTAGCTAATGTCTACGGCCCGCGACAGGATCCTCACGGTGAAGCCGGGGTAGTCGCAATTTTTGCCGGTCAATTATTAGAAAAAACTGGATCTATAATTTTTGGAACAGGGGAACAAACGAGAGATTTTGTTTATGTCCAAGATGTAGTTAAAGCATTCATAAAAGCATCAGAAGTGCAAAAAATAAATTTCTGCAATATTGGAACTGGAATAGAAACCTCAGTCAACGAATTGTATGAAGTTATGGCCTCCCTGCTCAACAATGTTTCTGAGCCGAACTATCTTCCTTCACGCTCAGGGGAAGTAGAAAGATCAGCTTTGGATCCGACTTATGCACAGAGTTCGCTGGGTTGGGTTTCAACAACCACTCTTTCGGATGGGTTGTCTAGAACTATTGATTGGTTTAAAGAAAATTAACGAAATAAGTCTTCGTTAGGCTTTCTCAAGAGATCTTCTTGAACCGTTCCATCTCCAAACCACTCAGGGTTCACACCGCGCACAATGGCTACAGGAACACCTGCTGATTTACCCATTACAAGTTCAGCGGCCGCAGCGAGTTCATCTGCTACTGCGACTTCGGTTACTTGTAACTCTCTTCCGAGAGCATCAGTAGTTCCGCGTAAATCAACCACTGGAGATAGTCCGGCTGATCCGATGGCTACGTCAGTGACTCCTCGTCGCCACGGGCGACCAAAAGTGTCGCTAATGATTACCGCTACGTTCAACTCGTATCGATGTGAAAGGGCATCTCGTATTCTTCGAGCAGACTTATCTGAATCAACTGGAAGTAGCGCGGCTTGGCCTGCTTCAACGTTTGAAAGATCAATTCCTGCGTTAGCGCAAACAAAACCGTGTTTGGTCTCTGAAATAATTAAGTCACCACGTCGTCGCAATATCCGTACTGACTCTTCTTCAACTAAAGGTTTGTGTCCTTTTTCTGGATCTATTTGGACTAGCCGCCCTTCGGCTTTTGAAATAATTTTTTGAGTAACAACCAGCACATCTCCATTAACAAGTCCTGCGTCACTTTCATCACAACACTCAAAAATCATTTCTGGCAAGTCGTCACCAGGGTTAATTTGTGGAAGACCGGAAACAGGAAAGATATTAATCATGACTCAACATTTAACACAGTTGACGCTAGAGATGCAGAGATAGTCGGAGAACTCATGACAGTGTCAGTAACGACACAGCGCATCCCAAGTGCTTCAATGGCTGTTCGATGACTTTCATCAATGTTATCGATAACCAACGTTCCGGCAAAATCTTTATAGAGGCGAGCTACACCAACTACAGAAGGTTCATGCCCTAGTTCTCGCATCAAGCGGTCAGCTGGTCCTTTCAAAGCTAAACCACCAACAATTGGAGAAATAGCCACAGTGGATTCTCGACGAGATTGAATAGCTGAAAAAATTTCAGAAATAGCCAATATCGGACCGATAGAAACGAGTGGGTTGGATGGGGCGATTATAATTTTTTCGGCACTGATAATTGATTCAATGACTTCAGGCCCAGGGCGACTATCTTTAACGCCATCAAAGCGGATATCAGAAACAGCAACAGAATGTTTTAATTTCACAAAATACTCTTGAAAGCTGATTTCCTCTCCGCTATCCGCCAACGTCACAAAAGTAGAAACTTTGTCATTAGTCATTGGCAACAATTTGGTTTTTATTTTGAATTGAGATGCAATTTCGGAGGTAACTGTCGTAAGAGAATCTCCGTCAGTCAGGCGGTTGGTTCGGTACAGATGAGTGCCAAGATCTTTATCACCAAGTTGAAACCAGGTAACACCACCCAAAGAGTTGAGAGATTCCATCACCTTCCAAGTCTCTCCAATGAGACCCCAGCCAGTTTCAGGATTGTCAACACCTGCTAGAGAGTAAGTAACCGTGTCAATATCCGGTGAGATGTGTAAACCATGTAAGACAGTGTCATCTGCAGTGTTGATGACGGCAATCAGATCTTCAGGGGGTTGGATAAGACATAGTCCCTTCAGAAAACGAGCTGCTCCCACTCCACCAGCAAGGGTGACAATCATGTTTGTCTTTGATTGTCTTTAAGTAACTGCAGGTCTGAATCAACCATTCCGGTCACAAGGTCAGAAAAACTGGTTTTAGGAGCCCAACCCAACTTTTCTTTGGCAAACGAAGCATCCCCAACCAGAAGATCAACTTCGGCCGGTCGGAAAAATCTTTCATCTACTGTGACATGATCCTCAAAGGAAAGGTTGACATGGCTGAAAGCCAACTCCAAAAAGTCTCTAACAGAATGAGTCTCACCTGTACAAATAACAAAATCTTCAGGGTTTTCCTGCTGCAGCATGAGCCACATCGCTTCAACATAATCACCAGCAAAACCCCAGTCTCGTTTTGCATCCAAATTACCTAAGGCAAGAGAGTCAGAGTGCCCGAGGGCTATTTCAGCTACGGCGTGGGTGATTTTACGAGTAACAAATTCTAAACCACGTCGTGGACTTTCATGATTAAAGAGGATTCCAGAACTGGCATGAAGGTCGTAACTCTCTCGATAATTGACAGTAATCCAATGGCCATAAACTTTTGCTACTCCGTAAGGGCTTCGAGGATGAAACGGAGTGGATTCATTCTGAGGAACTTCATGAACTTTCCCAAACATCTCACTAGAACTTGCTTGGTAAAAACGAATGCTTGGATCAACCATTCTGATAGCGTCTAGCAGTCTTGTCACTCCTAGGGCAGTGGTTTCACCAGTAAGCACAGGCTGGGTAAAGGAGGTTTGAACGAAAGACTGGGCAGCAAGGTTGTAAACCTCGTCGGGGTGGTGAGACCCGAGTACTTCCACCAAAGACATTTGGTCAAGAAGATCACCTGGAACAAATTCTATGTCACCCATCAAATGACCGATTCGTTCGTAATTGACGGTAGAACTTCTTCTAACCATCCCTACAACTTTGTAGCCCTTTGAGAGAAGCAGTTCAGCTAAATAAGAACCATCCTGTCCAGTTATTCCTGTTATCAATGCCGTCTTACTCATTCTCTATTTCCTACGTTCCCTTTTCTTTTGCTGATGGTTTAAATAGGTGCTCGTCATCATTCTGCCAAGGAAAGTTGCAAACGCCAGTATCCAATTAGATCCGTAAGGGTCTGATTTAATGTCAACTCGGGCTTCCATCCCGTATCTCTTGCAATTTTCTCTGGATTTCCACGTAGATCTGGTAGATCAATCGGTCGTAATAAATCTGGATCAACTACCAGTTCCATAGGCATAGTAGAGAGGGCAAGCAATTCCGATGCAATTCTCTCAATACTTATTGAAACCCCGCTACACACGTTGTACGCCTCACCGGATTTCCCAGTAAGTGCTAGTAAACGATAAGCGCGAACAACATCTCTTACGTCCGTGAAGTCTCGCTTGGCTGCCAAATTTCCGACACCCAACTTAGAAACTCCGTACAACTCGTTATGAGCGATCCGTGCCGCTAAAGCTGAACAAACAAATTTATCGCTTTGGCCCGGACCTAAATGATTAAAAGCTCTTACTCGAATTACTTCTTGTTTGTGTCCAAGATAGGCCTGAAGAGCCAGTAAATCAGCGGAAGCTTTAGAAGCCGAATAAGGAGAGACAGGTCGAAAAGGGGCGTCTTCGCTTAAAGGAAGATCCTCTGGGCTAACAATGCCGTAAATATCAGCACTCGTAACCGTTATTATCCGGGCTACATCTGCTGATCGTGCAGCTGTTAGTACATTCAAAGTTCCCTCAGCATTAGATCTGAAAGTTTCGTTTGCTGCATTCCAAGAATGTCCAACATCAGCTTGCCCGGCTAAATGAAAGATAACTTCAGGCGAGACATCATGAAATAAATCAGCAAGACCTACTGAATCACTCAAGTCTGGTCCACCAGAGACGATGTCTGTTCCAAAGACATCGTCACCTGATTCCTCTAAATGCTCTATAAGGTACTTTCCGACGAATCCACTAGCTCCAGTAACTAATGCTTTCATAGGTGAAAAATTGTATTAATTTGTGTCACAGAAGGAACTGTACGCCCCGACTGCCTCCGTCAACACCCCCAGTGCCGCTAAGGTCCGATACAAGTGAATAATTTGGAAGAAACAAACTTAGTTGAAGAATCAGTCTCAACGGCTTCTGGTGACGTTTTCGTACCCAAAGTGCAACTGATTCTCGTGACACATAATCCGGGAGATTGGTTAGAAGAAGTACTTTTGGGAATCGCTGCTCAAGATTACACATCCCTTGATGTCACAGTAATTGATACAAAACGACGAGAATCTATAGAAGAGCAAGTTAAATCAATACTTCCTGAGAGCAGTATTCTGCACTTAAAAAGTTCACCAGGATTTAGCGCCCTTACTCCAAAGAATTTAGATACAGCGAAAAACCATCTCTTCTATTTTTTCGTCACTGATGATCTTGTACTTGATGCCACAGCAGTTCGACGTGTTGTCGAATCAGCTTTAGAGGTAAATGCAGGAGTTGCTGGACTCAAAGTTGTAGGTGGAGAAAATACAGAACTTCTTCAAGACGTGGGATCCACAATAGATCGTTATGGAACCACTGTTTCGCGTCATCAACCAAATGAAATAGATCAAGGCCAATATGACGGAAAAAGAGAAGTATTCGCCGGTTCTTCATCTGCATTTCTAGTAAGAAAAGACTTGTTCGAGACTGTCGGCGGATTTGACCCACTATTAGGTCTAGTAGATGGACATACAGATCTTTGTTGGCGCGCTCGTCTCGTCGGAGCAAACGTCGTTTTATCACCTAACGCTGTTGGGCGAAGCATGATTACATCAGAAAGTCAGGGAAGGAAACGTCGTCGTCGTGTTGACCCCACACGTTTCGGACCACGACATCGAATACGCATGATTTGGTCAAATCAAAAAATTTCACGAGCCATCATGCTGTCTTTTGAATTGCTAATCATCACTCTCTTAGGAACAATATATGGATTAGTACGTGGAAGATTTCGACACACTCTTTCGCTCTTAAGCGCTTGGGCATGGAACCTGCGCCATTCACGCAGTATTCGCACTAGGCGTTCATTCATTTTCAGCAAAGAACGTTCACTGGATCACAGTCGTGACATTTTGATAGACGCTCCTTCTCATGCTTTCCGGAGAGCAGCTACCGGACGAGACCCAAATCAAAGGGAAACAGAATCAAATCTACTTATTAAGTTTCAAAATTTTTGGATGGCGCTATTTGGTCCAGGAGGACTAGCGCTGATTTTTGGGATTGCAGTTCTAGGATTTGGATCGCGGCATCTCCTAACCCGAGGACTACCTGCAATAGGAAGATTCCAGCCAATTCCAGAAAACCCCCTAGATCTCTTTCATTCATGGTGGGAAGGATGGAGACCAACTGCAGGAGGAATACTTGATAGCGGTGTTGATGCTCTAGCTCTGTTGGGAGGTTTAGGGTGGCTACTCCCCGTGAACTCTGAAACCGTCATGGCTATCGCAGTTCTTTCTGCCTTTCCGCTCGGAGCATTCGGCATCTGGCAGTTAGTTCAACCAATAGGTGGTGGCAGGTCACGCGCGGCAGCTGTAGCGATCTATTTGGCTGTTCCCACTCCCTACCACGCTTTAGGGGAAGGAAGGTTTGGGCCACTCGTCGCTTACGCTTCTCTTCCTTGGATCATTCACCGCCTATCCATCGCTCAAGGAGTAGTTCCGTATGGAGAAAAAGGTGGAACTCCAGGACCAAGAGCGGTGATTCGAAGTTTTTGGGCAGACATAACAGTTCTAGGACTGCTTTTGTCATTAGCTATATTTTTTGAACCACTTGTAGTTATTCCAACAGTAATTGCATTTGTTGCTTTGCTAGTTGGCAGTGCTTTAGCGGGGAGCTTCGCGGGAGTTCTGCGTCTCGTACTCATAACTATTGGGGCAACGGCAGTATCGGCAATAGTCCATTTCAACATTTTTATAGACCTAATCAACGGTCGCTCCTGGGAGTCATGGATGCCTAAAGACAATTGGACACAAGGCTTGATCAGTCCAGAATCTATATTTAGTTTTGATACCGGATCATTTGGAATTCCTAGTCTCGCTTGGGCTTTTCTAATAATTCCTGCAGTATCGCTTATTGCAACTAATGGTTGGCGGTTAGCAATAGTAATTCGTTCTTGGTTCTTGATCGTAGGCGGATTTGCTGCAGTTTATTTCGTCGACCAAGGATGGTTCACTAGACAGACTCCAGCAGCAGAATTACTTATTGTCCCAGCAGCGGTTGGTGTTGCGTTAGCGTCCGCAGCAGGCGTGTCTTCTCTAGGGCAAGACCTCGCAGCAAATGCAAAAAGACTGAAATATATAGTCGCTGGTCTTTTCGCAGGGGTACTAGTTTTAGCGATAATCCCTGTTGTGTTCGCCTCTCTAGAGGGACGATGGGGGCTACCTGAAAAAGATTTTTCTGACACAGTGCCTTATCTTTTAGGTGAAGAAGATGTAAATGGGCTGTCAATAGAAAGCACTGCTGGAAGAGTTTTATGGATAGGAGCTCCAAACTTGTTGCCAGCAGCTGGAACTGAGCTGGAAGATAGTGTAGGGCTGGCACTCACCGATGGCTATCCACACCTTGGAGATCAATCACCTTATGATTCTTCTCAATCGGAAGCGATAGAAGAATTGCATACAGCGTTACTTAAAGCTTTGAATGGAGACATCAGCCGTCTTGGAGAAAAGATTGGTGTATGGAGTGTCAGCCACATTGTGCTAATTGAAAATTCAGCACCAGTCCCTTACGGCGATAACGAGACTCCCTTACCTGAAAAATATTTTTCGGCCTTCATCCGGCAATTAGATCTGGAACGAGTAGAGGGTCTTAATCGCTCATTAGAAATCTTTTCTAATACAGCGGTAGAGCCTATTCACGCTGTTGTACGAGACATCACTGGCCGCTCCGTCCCATTGGAGGTCAAAAAAACTGGGTATACCTCTATCGAGGTTCAATCTATTGTCGATGGGTCGTATCGATGGAGATTGAGTCCAGTAGATGAATGGGAATTTTCATCAATTACCGGTGCTTCAAGCGAAGTGCAGCTCGGTCCCAAAGGAGAACCAACAGTACGAATGGCTTCTGGATCAATAGGGCAGCTTTCTTTGACTGAAAATGACAACAGCTCAGACCGAATGTTCCAGATGCTTATCTTGCTGGCACTTCTTTTGTTGACAAGTTGGTCTCATTCTGAACGAAAGAAACATCAGTTATGAATGCAGTCCGTCTTCCCGCATTAGTGGTCATCATTGCATTGATAGTTGGAGCTTTTGTGTTCCAAGTCCAGATCGAAGGAGAGGTTTCACAGAGTAAGGAACCTCTTGCATACTCTGAACTTTCATTTGGTTTACCACAGGAAGAAACATCAGGAGATGTTTGGTTTTGTTTAGGCCCAACAAACAAACTTGACGGAGTGGATGATCAAACCATCAATATCAGTAATTTGAGTTCAGTAGGAACAGAAGGACTCAAATGGACAATCTCTGATAGTGAAGGAAATGTAGCTGAACGCGCAATACAAGTAGAAGGAAAAAGTCAGTTAGAGATACTCACCAGTCAAGAAAAAGATACCGCTGAATACGTTGGGGTGACTTTAGAAGCTCCAACTGGCGACGTTCTTGTAGACCAGTATTTAGAGGCATCTGAATATTCGGGATTGGATCAAGGATTTTGTGGAACAACAACATCTTCATCTTGGGTGGTGCCATGGGGCACTACTGAGCGCCCAGGAGCTAAACAAACACTCTTGTTGTATAACCCTTTTCAAGCAGCTGCAGTTGCAGATTTGCTTTTTGTTGGTGATCAAGGCCTTCGAGAGACTCTTGACTCACAAGGCATAGTGATACCTGGACGTTCAGTGGTGGCCTACGAACTCACAGAGAGGATTCCAGATGCACCTTTACTTTCTTCTTACGTAGAAGTCCGAACAGGACAGCTTGTGGTTTCAGGACTTTCTATTGCTGATGGAACTGCTCCCTCAGGAATAAAAGGTTTAAGTATTGTTCCGGGGTCACCAGAAATCGGAGGTGATTTATTTCTTCCTGGATCTGATGGTGAACAGACACCAGGAGCGGTAGCGATAGTCAATCCAAGCCAATTAGTGGTTGAAGGGGAGTTAGTTATACGGCCCGGGGATCCTGATTTGTTTGTGGAACCATTTGGTTTCGTCCTGCGTTCTGGGCAAAGGCAAGTAATTGAACTTTCTGAGTATCCACGTCTTGAAGGGATTGGACCGTACTCTCTCTACATACGAAGTTTCGATAACTTAAATTTATCGGCCTCGTATATCCAGCGTTTCTTGAGTGACTCATTATCCGAAGATGCTGAAGGTACAGCAACCACTGGGGTAGATGTTCTGCCAGCAGTTGGATATGGGGCAACATATTGGCTAACAAAGGTATTAGGTACTTCAGGGAACCCCGCAAAGCTAACAATATTCAATCCGAGCCTCAAAAGTATTGCGGCAATAAATCTTTGGACTGAAGATGAAGTAACGTTGCCCGATTCATTTGAACTTGATCCTGGAGATCGAGCAACGCTTGATCTAGACGTAAGCGTTTTGATAGAGGTCGAATCTTCTTCTCCGGTAATAGTGATTACTGAATGGTTAGGACCAGAAGGCAGGACTAGTGATTACGGCATTTCTGTAGAAGGCACAGTCTCTTCAATCCAGCGCTGAAATCCACAATCATTTCTCTTGCCTGAAAAAGTGAAATCCCCGTAACTAAGCGTGAGAGCCTGGCTACGGGGTTTTGTATTAGTCCATAAAGGATTAACTCCATCTAACTTAGGCATATAAAACGTTTCATGTCTAATTGGGCGACCAGAAATAAAAGAAAAGTTTAGATTTTAGAAGGTCTAAACTTTCATAAATGGCAACCAGGGTTACCTCGGGTTTTATGAAGATTTTGATTCACGAAGTTCCGCTAATGATGACCATAATTGTGAAGAACTTACAGGGCCAAGAAAGTGTGATCTCACTACCCCAAGAGCATCGATAAGAGCAATAAGTGGCACAGCTTCGATCTGGTAACGATCATGCAACTCTTTGTCTTTCTTTGCCTCTAACTCTTGAACGGCAACTTGATCGCTAGCAAGTGGAGTAGCTTTCGCTAGAACCTCGGCACAGGTGTCACATGTAGATGAGGTAAAAACAGCGACCAGCCAAGGAGCGTCAGGGAAAATGAAGTCTGCCCGATTCACTTGATCAGGAACAGACCATCCAGTTCGAACAGGAGTTTCTTGAGCTTTTCTCTGTAAAAGATAAGCAAGAATCCCTGCAATTGAAGCCACTAAGACCAGTAAATAGAACCGATCCACAGTAAATCAGTCAGCGTGAGAAGGTTCGGTAGCGGATTCTGATGAAAAGTCAGTGCTTTCAGCAAGCTTAGTTAGACGCATAACTTCTTCACCAGAGATTGTCTCATGTTCCAAAAGGGCTCTTGCTACTAAATCTAGCGCATTTCGATTTTCGGTAAGAAGGGACCGACAACGATCCTCTTGGTTATGAAGGATTGTCTTGACTTCTTCGTCTATTTCCCTAGCGGTATCGTCGCTGTAATCACGACTATGCATGAGATCATCTCCAAGGAAAACTTGGTTTTGACTTCCCCAAGCCATCGGACCTATACGAACGCTCATTCCCCATTCGCGAACCATTTTTCTTGCCAGTTCTGTTGCTCCCACGAGATCGTTTTGAGCTCCTGTCGAGGTAACTCCAAAAACCAACTCTTCAGCAATACGGCCACCCATCCGAACCACCAAAGAATCTTCAATATAATCCTGTCGGTATATGTGGCGCTCCTCCTCAGGTAGTTGCATAGTCACCCCCAAAGCCATTCCACTTGGGATAATTGTGACCTTATGAAGCGGATCAGCGTTAGGAAGCACTGCTGCACAAAGAGCATGTCCTGCCTCGTGGTACGCAATAGCTTCTTTTTCGGCTGCGGTAAGCGCCATAGATTCTCGCTTTTGACCCATAAGAGTTCTGTCTCTAGCTGCTTCAAAGTGTTCCGCTGAAATAGCATCTTCTGAGTTTCGAACTGCGATTAGAGCTGCCTCATTAATCAAATTTGATAGGTCTGCTCCACTCATACCGGGTGTTCCTCTCGCTACTAAATCAAGATCAACGTTTTCAGAAAGGTTCTTTCCTTTCGCATGAACCTCCAATATTTCACGCCGATCTTCTAGTTCAGGCAATGGAACAACAACTTGCCGGTCGAATCTTCCAGGTCTTAGTAGAGCTGGATCTAGGATGTCAGGACGGTTGGTTGCGGCAAGCATAACGATGCCTTCACTAGTCTCAAATCCATCCATTTCAGAAAGCATTTGATTAAGAGTTTGCTCTCTCTCGTCATGACCACCGCCTAGACCTGCGCCGCGTTTACGTCCGATGGAGTCAAGTTCATCAATGAAAATAATTGCGCGACCCATCTTTCGAGCGGTTTCGAACAGATCGCGGACACGACTAGCGCCTACACCGACAAACATTTCCATGAAGTCTGAACCAGTGACCGAAAGAAATGGAACTCCGGCTTCTCCTGCCACTGCTCGCGCTAGAAGAGTTTTGCCAGTTCCTGGGGGCCCAACTAGCAGTATGCCTTTAGGTACACGAGCCCCAATTTCAGAGAATTTCTCTGGCTTTTTCAAGAAGTCAACAACTTCACGTATCTCTTGTTTCACTCCTTCGTATCCCGCTACGTCCTCAAATTTGGTACCTGGTTGCTCAGAAGAATATGACTTGGCTCGAGATCTACCGATAGACATCATGCCACTCATTTGGCCTTGTGCTCGTCGATTAATCCACCAGAAGAAAAGAATAATAAGACCAACCGGAAGTAGAAGAGGAAGCCAAGTTTGAAAGAATCCTGGTTGAGGGGTTTTGAATTCAACGGATGCTGAACTTTCGTCAAGGATTAGGCGATCTGACGGTGAGAGTTCAAGAGGGCCTGTGGTCGTGTACATAGTGCCGTCTGAAGATTCCGCTTCAATTTTTCCTGATTGATTATTGATATTGATTTGAGTGATTTCTTCTGCGGTTACTTTTGAAAGGAACTGATCATAAGGAATAGCGGTGGAGTCATCTGAGGAGTTGAAAGCCGGGTACACAATGAACGCTCCGATAAGAATCAAGATTAGCCAGATGCTCCATCTCGGCCAGCCTCGTCCACTTTTTTCTGTACTTTGTTCAGGGTTTTGTGTTATGTCATCAGGACGCTTAGCCATACTCTTATGTTAGAGGCCTAAAGACTTGTTGGTGCCCCGGAGTACATGGTTGTTGACTTCTAGGTAGTGTTTGACGATGGAATTAGTTGAAAATGTTTCTTCGCCAGATAATGGATCTTGGGGAATAAGCCATGTCGCAACCGGCGTAGTTTTATCGATTGTTTCATCGTTACTCGTAGGATCTTTAGTTCTAACTTTTGTTGACAGGGATCCTTTGCCGTTATGGATTACGGCGTTGCTGCAGATTCCTTTATGGTTTGGTTTGTTAGGAGTTCCCTGGCTGATTCTTCGACGACAACGTCTTTCGTGGAAAGATAATCTCGGTGTTCCACTTTTGATTAGAAAATGGAAGACTAACGAACTAACAAGTAATAAAAGAACAGACCATATTACTGTTCGACAATGCATCGAAGGCTTACTAATAGGGATCTTTAGCCAAGCCATACTGGTTCCGCTCCTGTATCTGCCCGTATTGATCTTCGTCGATGACCTAGATGTATCAGGACCTGCCCGAGAGCTGACAGAGCGCGCACATGGCATAGGTATTTTTCTACTCGTACTCGTAGTAGTAGTAGGTGCACCAGTGGTTGAAGAAATATTTTTTAGGGGTTTTGCTCTACGAGCATTTCAAGATCGCTGGTCCCCAACACTAGCTTTGATCGCTAGTTCTCTTCTCTTTGGTTTGGTTCACTTCCAACCCCTCCAATTCCCAGCATTAGTTTTATTTGGATTAATAGCGGGAAAGATTGCTCAACGGGATGGCCATTTAGGAAGGGCTATATGGGCTCATGCGGGCTTTAATGCCTATACAGTTTTTGTTCTGGTGTACTTGTGAAAGAAAGCAACCTATATAGATCTGCTCGAGAGGCTTCTCCTGCTAATTGGGTGACAGCTGTCATTGTTGTTCTTTCCACTTTTTATTTGCTATGGATTGTTAACCCAAATGGAGTTCTTTTTTCTTCAACACTTCCCACTGGAGGAGATCTAGGGGCACATGTCTGGGGTCCCGCATTCATAAGAGACGAGTTGCTACCCAATTTCAGACTCACTGGATGGACTCCTGATTGGTATGCCGGCTTCCCCGCCTATCACTTTTACATGATCGTCCCAATGCTTTTTATCGTTGCGATAAATGTTGGATTTGTTTTACCAATCGCTATTCCACTAGTTGCACTGGGGATTTTTTGTATAGTCCAACTCCTGCAGCGCCGCCCAACTGCTTGGATGCCTATGTCAATTAGTCTCCTTCTTTTGATGATTGTGGTTATCCCAGTCCATTACGGAATTGCCATAAAAATTGTTACTGTCGCTGGTCTTGTATTAATGCCTCTTTCAGGTTGGGCTATGGGACGACTCGCCGGGCTTCCTTTTCCCGCCCCAGCCCTTATGGCAGCAGCTACTCTCGCTTTTATTTTTGACCGATCATTCAACATCTTTGGTGGAAACCTCATGTCCACCATGGCCGGTGAGTTTGCTTACGCGCTTGCAGTTTCTGCTTGTTTGGTTTATATAGGAGTGCTTATGCGTGGCATGGCAACCGGAAAAGGCCGTGCATGGGCGGCATTGCTTCTTTCTCTCATTGGTTTATGCCACCTGTTAGTGGCTTTCTACGCACTCGTCATCACGCTTCTCGTGATTCTTCTCCACCCCACTAAAGAAAGAATCCGGTGGATTATCACAATAGGGTTCATCGCTGCTCTGCTTTCTGCCTTCTGGGTTTTACCGTTTTGGTGGCAAAGAGATCATTTGAATGACATGGCATGGGACAAACTCCCTCGATTTAAATCGTATCTATGGGACCGTAGTGACTTAGCAGCAGACTTCTTAACGAATAGCCCTCCACTTCAAGTAGTCCTAATTTTGGCTGGACTGGGATTCTTTTTATCTTTAATGTTTCGACGAAGATTAGGAATAGTTTTAGGAGCCTCTCTTGTCGTTCTAGCTCTAGCTTTCATCCATCTTCCAGAGGGGCGACTTTATAACGGGCGTATTCTTCCGATGTACTATCTTGCGGCTTACCTGCTCGCAGCAATTAGTGTTGCTGAATTTTTAAGAATTGCTGGGTTGTTCCTTCAAGGGTTAGCAGAGAAAGTAAAGCAATTAGGGAGAATCCTCCCACATGCAGGATCTGTTGTAGCTGTTCTGGTCCTTATCGTTTTCTTAGGGTTGCCCCTGAGGTCATTGCCCGGAGGTTCGAATACAGGTGACACTTACCAGTGGATGGGATTCGAAACCAAAGAATTAAATCTTGGACGCGGGTGGGTTAATTGGAACTTTTCTGGCTACGAAGGACGAATCGGAGATGCTAATGGTGGAGGCTGGGAAGAACACCGAGCATTTGTAAGCACGATGGAAGAAGTTGGTGAAAAATTCGGTTGTGGTCGACTTATGTGGGAATACAACCGAGATCTTGTTCGCTATGGAACCCCCATGGCTCTTATGCTTATGCCGCATTGGACTGACGGCTGCATAGGTTCGATGGAGGGACTTTATTTTGAAGCTTCAACAACGACTCCATATCACTTCCTGATGCAATCAGAATTATCAATGGAGCCATCCCGCGCTCAGAGAGGACTCCCGTATAGGTCCTTTAATTTAAGAGAAGGAGTCTCTCATCTTCAAGAATTTGGAGTCCGATATTATGCAGCTTCCTCAAACCGTCCAGTGTCTGAAGCAAGGAGACACCCGTTTTTAACCGAAATAGCAACCTCAGGACCTTGGACTGTTTTCTTAGTTGAAGACTCGCCCTTGGTGGAACCTTTAGTTTCAGAGCCAGCGGTCTGGACTGACGTAGATCATTCAACTTGGCTGGATCACTCTGTTGAAGTTTTTAACGATAGTTCTCAGTCCGTAGTTCGTCTTCTTGATGGATCTGATGCGTGGCAACGAATAGAGTCAAATGAACTCCCAGAAATAAGAGAACTGGAAGAAGTAGAAGTAACTGAAGTAGTTGTAGATGTCGACAAGGTGTCATTTAAAGTAAGTGAAACTGGTGTTCCAGTGTTGGTGAAAGTTTCGTATTTTCCAAACTGGAAAGTTGAAGGAGCAACAGGGCCCTGGAGAGCGACACCCAATCTTATGGTTGTTCTGCCTACTGAAGAAAAAGTTGTACTTACTTACGGACGAACTGGGATAGACCTTTTTTCCATTTTTCTATCTTTAATCGGGTTAGTACTTTTACTTTTATTACGATTTCGGCCCGAGATAGAGATAGAAGACATCAAAAGCTCTCGGGCCGACGAACTTTTAGGCAAATGGACTCAACGCACAAAAAACGAGGCGTTATCTGATGATTCAGAGAGTTCAATTTGATGAAATTTCGTATTCGACGATTTTTAGTAGTTGGGATTATTGCTACTGCATTAGACGTTAGCCTTTTTGTCTTTTTGCATAAAATAGGGTGGTCGTTAGTTCTGGCAAATGTTTTCGCTTTAAATGCAGCGGCTTTGCTTGCATGGCCTTTACATCGCTTATTCACTTTGGCGGATGACCCATTTACTCGTTGGATCGGTTCCCCTGGAGTTTTTGGATTCATGGTTGTCACCGCAGGCTTAGTAGATACTGGTGTCGTTTGTATATTCAACCCTGATCGTGAAGTTCGAGCAGAATTGTTAGCGAAGCTAATAGCAGTAGTTGCTGCTGCTCTGGTAAGAGCCATTTCTTATCGGATAATCATTTTCCGTACCATCAGACGGGAACAAGACCGACCAACAAATCGACCAGCGGCAGAAGGGGATTACCGTTTGACAGTCATTATCCCTGCTTATCAAGAAGTGGACAGAATTGAGAACACAATCGAAAGAGTAAGAAGCGAGCTGGGGCCAAAGATTGACAATGATTTAGAAGTTATTGTGGTTGATGACGGATCTAAAGACGGGACAGAAGAAGCTGCTGGATTGGCAGATCAGTTAGTTGTTCTTCCGAGAAATCAGGGAAAAGGATCGGCACTTCGAAATGGCGTTGGTAAATCAAATGGGAGGGTAGTTGCTTTCACTGATGCTGATTTGGCTTATTCTCCTTCACAAATTTTTGACCTATTAGTCCAAGTTGAAAATGGATATGACTGGGTTGTGGGGAATCGGCATCATGTTGGTACACGAACAATTGTGAAGGCAGGGTTCATAAGAGGAATGGGGGGGAGGCTTGTTAATTTTGCCACCCATCTGCTGCTGCTTGGTCAGTATCGCGATACACAATGTGGTCTTAAAGCATTCCGATCAGATGTCGCTAAATCATTATTTTCGTCCTCAACTATCAACGGTTTTGCTTTTGACGTAGAACTATTTCATTTAGCTGAACGTTGGAGATTATCTCTATCGGAAATACCTGTGGAGGTTGAACATTCAGAACGCACTACCGTTCGAGTGGTTCAAGACGGATTCCGCCTTCTCCGTGACCTGATTCATGTAAGACGATTAGCAAGCCAAGGTTCTTATCCTGTAGACCCTCAATTGCCAAAGGCAAGTAAAGTTTAAGAATGCAAGGCTTAACCTCAATCTTCAAAGCTTATGACATTCGGGGATTAGTCCCTGAACAACTTAATTCTGATATCTCACGGTCAATTGGAGAATCGTGGGCACGATTAGTTAAAAAGACTGAACCTGAAACTAGTTGTGTTCTCGTAGGGCGCGACATGAGGCCAAGTGGGGAAGAATTAGCATTAGCTTTCTCAGAAGGAGTAAACGCACAATCATTAGACGTAATAGATTTGGGTCTTTGTTCAACAGACATGCTTTATTTCGCTTCTGGTCATTTGCAACTTCCTGGGTCAGTTTTTACTGCTAGTCATAACCCTTCTGGTTATAACGGAATCAAATTTTGTTTCTCCGAGGCCCGTCCGGTCAGTTCAGATACAGGAATTGAAGAAATTCGTGATGAAGTTCTCTCAAAAATGATCTCTGGAGATGGGTCAGGAAGTATTTCGCAATTAGATCTCTTAGAAGAATTTGCTAATCATGTTAAATCGTTTGTCGATACTGACAAGTTAAAACCATTACGAGTCGTAGCAGATACAGCCAATGGAATGGGAGGATTAGTGGTTCCTGCCGTTTTTCAAGAGCTTCCTTTTCAAATTGAAATCATGTATCAAGATTTGGATGGAACTTTCCCTAATCACCCAGCGGATCCGATACAACCTGAAAATCTTGTGGACTTACAAAAACGCGTTCTTGAAACAAACGCTGATATCGGGCTTGCCTTTGACGGTGATGCTGATCGGGTTTTTTTAGTAGACGAAAAAGCTCAACCAGTTTCAGGATCAGTTACCACAGCTCTTGTGGCGAAAAAAGTTTTGAATGAAGAACCAGGAGCAACAATAGTTCACAACCTAATTTGCTCGCAGATAGTCCCTGAAACAATCGCTCAAATGGGTGGAAGAGCAGTGCGAACTCGCGTTGGGCATTCATATATAAAGAAAATCATGGCTGAAGAACAAGCCGCATTTGGAGGAGAACATTCTGGTCACTATTACTTCAGAGATAATTTCAGAGCAGATTCTGGACTCATCGCAGCACTCATAGTGCTTGAAGAACTTTCTTGTGCTTCAAAGCCTTTAAGCCTTTTAACAGAACCATTCAGTCCTTATATTGCTTCCGGTGAAATAAATATTGAAGTTGAAGAATCATCAAAAGTTATTCAAGAAGTATCAAAAAAATATTCAAACTATAGTCAAGACAATTTAGATGGGTTAACAGTGCAACTTCAAAAGTGTTGGTTTAATCTTCGCCCATCAAATACAGAACCATTATTACGGCTTAACCTAGAAGCAGAAGATGAAGCCTCCTACGAAACAACTTTGCAAGAGGTCATGGATCTTATTAAGTCAAATAAGAATTAAAAGGGAGAGAAAATGACGCTTGATCCAAAACTTTTAGAAATCTTGGCTTGTCCTGAAGACAAGGGGCCGCTCTTATATTTTGCAGATGAAAACTTTCTCTACAACGAACGGCTTCATCGTCGCTACTTGATAAAAGAAAATATTCCCATCATGTTGATTGACGAATCAGAAACGGCTACAGAAGAAGAACATGCGAATTTGATGGAACTTGCAAGGTCTAAGGGCCTTAGTCCAACTTTTTAATCTCAAATACCCTCTTATCTCTAGTGGACTTAATAACCGGTTACCTCCAAAACTACGAATGGGGCTCTTATAATGCTCTAGCTGATCTACGGGGAGTGAATCCATCTGGATCTCCTGAAGCAGAGATCTGGTTTGGAGTCCACCCATCAGGACCTTCAACAGTAGAGAGAGATTCGGGCCGAATAACACTTCAAGAAGCTATCGATCTTGAAGAAGAAGAAATGCCGTATTTGGTGAAAATTCTCGCTGCACAACGTCCACTTTCATTACAGACTCATCCCGATCAGATACAAGCCGCCTCAGGGTTTGATGACAATCGATCTAAGCCAGAAATGATTTGTGCTCTTACACCATTTCAGGCGCTATGTGGCTTCAAAACCACATCCGAAGCTTATGAAGTGTCCACTCGGCTTCAATTACCTGAAGACTTGTTATCCATGATCAAAGATGCTGTTGATTTCTCCCAAGTGATAAAAAGTATTTTGACTAAGGACCGTAAAAGAGATGTTGAGTTTTTGACACAGAAGTGCAAGGAATTGATTGAAGGTGGATCTCTTTCTTCTGAAGCTGAAACTATAATCAAAGTGGCAAAAGAATATCCAGAAGACCCTTCGCTACTCATAGTCCCAATGATGCAAATTCATACATTGAAACCTGGAGAAGCTCTCTTTTTAAATCCTGGAGTTCTTCACGCATATCTAGAAGGTGTTGCTCTAGAAGTAATGGGTTCAAGCGACAATGTCGTAAGGGCAGGATTCACCAACAAAGAGAAAGACCCTGCAACTCTTTTAAAAATATTAGATTTTGAAGCCAGCCCAAAGATTCAGACTCCATCTCCCGGCCATTATATGTATCAGACAATGACACCCGAATTTGATCTAGAACGAATTGAAGGAACAGCAATCCAAGTACCGAGCAGAGAAGGCACCGACGTAGTTGTTTCAACTTTGCTAGACACTGTATTGACTTCAGAAAAAGAAGAACTCATTCTGAAACCAGGGTCTGCGGCTTGGGTGCCAAAAACTGAAGGCTCATACCATATTCAAACTGAAGGAATCGCGTACCGAGTAATTGGTTAACGAGGATAGAGTAATGATGTGGCTGCTTGATATGGAGTTAGACGACCCCAGCCCGAAGAAAACTTTAAAATCTAGAAATTCTGAATAAAGAAAGTTGAAGAGTCGTCATGTCCGTAAAAGAAGATTACAGAATTGCAGATATTGATTTGCATGTATTGGGACGCCACGAAATCCGGCTAGCCGAGCATGAAATGCCAGGGCTCATGTCATTACGTGCAGAATACCTTGATGAGCAGCCTTTGTCTGGTGCGCGCATCACCGGCTCATTGCATATGACAGTACAGACTGCTGTTCTCATAGAAACATTGGTGGCTCTTGGTGCTGAAGTGAGATGGGCAAGTTGCAACATCTTCTCAACACAAGACCATGCAGCAGCAGCAGCGGTAGTTGGACAAAATGGCACTCCAGAAGACCCTCAAGGAGTTCCAGTTTATGCATGGAAAGGAGAGACTTTAGAAGAATATTGGTGGGCAACAACCCAAGTTCTGCAATGGCCTGACGGTGAAGGCCCGAATCTCATACTTGATGATGGGGGAGACGCAACGCTGTTGGTTCATAAGGGTTACGAATTTGAAAAATCTGGTGTTGTTCCAGATAAAACCGAAGAAGATTCTGCTGAATGGGGGGTTGTCTTAGATCTTCTTCATTCTTCTTTACAAGAAGACCCTCAACGATGGTCACGCATTGCATCTGGAATTCGAGGCGTTTCAGAAGAAACAACTACAGGGGTGCATCGGCTTTACCAAATGCAAGAAGCAGGTGAACTCATGTTCCCAGCGATCAACGTAAATGATGCAGTGACTAAATCGAAGTTTGACAATCTATATGGTTGCCGCCATTCGCTTATTGATGGCATAAACCGTGCGACAGATGTCATGATCGGGGGAAAAACTGCTGTGGTCTGTGGCTTTGGAGATGTAGGTAAAGGTTGCGCAGAGTCTCTTCGTGGGCAAGGGGCAAGAGTGATCGTTACAGAAGTAGACCCTATCTGTGCTTTACAAGCAGCAATGCAAGGGTATGAGGTTAATACTTTGGAGCGGGTAATAGATAAAGCTGACATTTTTATTACCGCTACGGGTTGCAAAGATGTTCTCACAGCGGAGCATATGGGCCGTATGAAGCATCAAGCCATAGTAGGAAATATTGGTCACTTTGATAACGAGATCGACATGGCTGGTTTGACTGAACTCTCAGATGTGCAAAGAGTGGAAATCAAGCCTCAAGTAGACGAATATGTATTTCCCGATGGTCATTCAATCATCGTATTGTCAGAAGGGCGGCTACTAAATCTTGGTAATGCCACCGGGCACCCAAGTTTTGTGATGTCAGCAAGCTTTTCAAATCAAGTACTCGCACAAATTGAGCTTCATAAGAATGCTGAAGAATATGGAAAAGATGTAGTGACTCTTCCCAAAATTCTTGATGAGAAAGTTGCACGACTTCATTTAGATGCACTTGGTGTAAGGCTGACAGAAATGACAACCGAACAAGCAGATTACCTTGGAGTGAGTTCTCAAGGTCCGTTCAAGCCTGATCATTATCGGTATTAACTCGTAAGCAAGGAAATAAAAAGAATGATTTGTGGTATAGCCGGTGGAGCAAACGCCGGAAAGACAACCATCGTTAATGCTTTAAAAGAAAGTTTTACCGCAGAAGAGAAATCGCTGGCGATCCTGCCATTAGATAGCTATAACCGTGACCATTCAGATCTCTCCTTGGAAGATAGGGCCAAAATCAATTTTGATCACCCAGATGCGTTTGAGCATGATTTGTACCTAAATCACCTTTCTTTGCTTAAGCAAGGGGAACCAGTTGATATTCCTGTCTATGACTTCGCGACTCACTCGAGGACAACAGAGGTTGAACGAATCGAGCCAGCGGAATTAATTATTGGAGAAGGACACTTACTGTTTGTTATCCCAGAGGTTGTAAGAGAATTTGATATAAGGATATTCATATCTGCTCCTGAAGAACTTCGTCTGAAGCGTCGATTAGAAAGAGATGTGCGTGAACGAGGAAGAACGCCTGAAAGCATACGCACTCAGTTTGCTGCCACGGTTAGTCCGATGCATAAAAAATATATAGAGCCATCTTCTTCATCAGCGGACCTCATTCTTGAAGGGACTGCACCGATTGAAGAGAGTTTAGAAAAAATACTGGAATTTTTTGATGAAATATCTAGATAGCAGAGAACGCTTATTATCAAAAGAGATAGAGGCGCTAGGGTTTCACTTGTGAGTTCATTAGAAGAAAACGAAAATAACAACGAACAATTAGATACGTTGCCAGCAGATCTTGACGTTACTGGATTGGTTGGACCCTATATTTTTCCAGACAATAGCCGAAGACGTATACCTGGATATCTGTATCTAATGATTGCCGCGACCCTAATAGCGATCACAGTAGTTGCTGGTGACTCTTCTTTAGTAAACAACGGACTAATCTTCGGAAGTATCGGATTAGCTTTAATAGGCCTGTTCCATCTACAGGCAGGTTGGCGATTAGGTTCAGATGAAGGAGATGCTCTCGTCGCTGCGACTCAAGCAATGGGTTTTCCAGTCGGCCATGCTTCAGCTCAACTGGCTTGGCGTGGGCTTCGTAGCCGTCCCACATGGAGAATTCTTTTATATTCCAATGAATCTCCACCCGAGCAACGAGGAATGGTTTTTGTTGACGGGGTAAATGGAGAGATAATCGCGAAATATGTGGAAGAGAACCCTGAGATATGGGACACAGATAGCTAGTAACCCATAGCCTCGACCTCCACTGATACGCTAAATATCATTCAGGTATTCGAATCAGGCTGCTGATTATTCATAATTAGTTTTGGTAAGTCTTTAGGTGTCGCAGGAGGAACAATATGTTGGACGGCAACTTGCGAACAGCAGTAGACCGGATTTTAGTCCCTATCGGGCGTGGTCTTCAACGAATAGGCGTAACCGCGGATGTAGTCACGATTGTCGGGATAGCTATGTCAGGTGCAGCTGCGGTAGCAATAGGACGTGGAAGTCTGCTTTTAGGTTTCATCCTTCTCATCCTTACCGGTATTCCAGATGCCTTGGACGGAGCAGTAGCAAAAGCCGCAGGAACCTCTTCAAAACGGGGGGCATTTTTTGACTCAGTTTCAGATCGTCTTACAGACGCACTTCTCTTCGGTGGACTTGCTTGGCACTATGCAAGTACTAGACCAGGTCACCTCATGATGCTTCCTGTAGCAGTCATGGCGTCTGCTCAAATAATTTCATACCAAAGAGCCAAGGCTGAACTCCTAGGGTATGAAGCAAAGGGCGGAGTGATGGAGCGAGCTGAAAGATTCATCGTTCTTGCTCTAGGGCTTCTACTCTCAGTTGTGATCGGAGAGGATGCTTTACTCGTTGTCCTCTGGATCATGCTTGTGCTTACATTGATCACAGCGATTCAGCGTTTTATAAAAGTTTGGCTTCAAGCAACCGCTGACCAAAAAAATGCACGCTGAAATCGCTCAAAGAGATCAGATGAGTAGTACAAAACTTTCTGCGATTTTCTATGTAAGCAAAGTCAGTTAAATCATATGAAAGGTTTTTTAGCAGTTACTAGTTATCGGTTATTGAGTTTTATCGCTCGGTTGCTGCCGCAACGATTCGGCAATTCAATTTTTAGATTTTTTGGAAAAATTGCGGGACGTTTGAATAAAGATCGTAGAAAAATGGTGGAGAAGCACCTTCGTAGAACAAAAAGCACTGAATTAGACGTTCAAGAGATGGAGAAATCCATTGATGAAGTTTTTTCCTCCTACGCAACTTACTGGTTTCAAAGTTTTCGCTTACCAGGAATGACCTCAGAACAAATTCTGAAAGATTTCGATTATGAAGGAGAGTCTTATCTTGCTGAAGCTTTAGATGCTGAAGTGGGGCCAATCATGGCGATGCCTCACCTCGGAGGGTGGGAGTGGTCAGCATTTTGGATCACAAAAGTAAGAGGTATCACATTAAATGCTGTAGTAGAGCCTTTAGAACCTCCCGAGGTGTTTGAGTGGTTTAAAAAATTTCGTTCTTCGCTCGGTATGAAAGTCATTCCGCTTGGAGCCTCAGCCGGATCAGAGGTTATCAACGCATTGAAATCTAAGGAAATGGTGGTCTTATTATGTGACCGCCATGTTGGAGGCGGTGGAGTCGAAGTTGAGTTTTTTGGGGAAAAAACCCTTCTTCCGGCCGGACCCGCCACACTTGCTTTAAGAACCGGAGCCCCATTATGTCCTGCAGCCGTTTATATTCAGGGAAACGGAGTTTATGGAGTTCTCCGTCCGCTTCTTAAAGTTGAACGGCAAGGGCGATTACGTGACGATGTTCAACGGATCACTCAAGAATTGGCATATGAGTTTGAAACTCTCATTCGGAAAGCGCCAGAACAATGGCATTTGTTGCAACCCAATTGGCCAAGCGACACCCTCTAAATATTGGTCATTATTGTTGATATTTAGTTCAAGATTTGGGTGCTGGTGAAAGAGTAGTAGCGTGGGTCTATGCGAATAGGCATTATTTGTCCCTACAGCTTGACCATTCCAGGTGGAGTACAGAGCCAGGTGTTGGGCTTAGCACGTCAACTTCGAGCCTTGGGTCAACACACTCGAGTCTTAGGTCCATGTGATGGCCCTCCGCCGGATGCATCTGTGATACCCCTTGGGGATAGTCTGCCGACAGCGGCAAATGGTTCTATTGCACCAATTGCGCCTGACGTGCCATGTGCTCTACGAACAATACAGGCACTTCGTGATGGAGAATTTGATTTGCTCCACTTGCATGAACCGATGGCCCCGGGACCAACAGTCACTGCTCTTTTTATGTCAAATACGCCAATGGTAGGAACATTCCATGCTGCAGGAGGAAGTCTTGCTTACGATCTGCTGAACCGCCCTATCCGATGGTTGAGTGGACGCCTTGATTACCGATTTGCAGTATCGAATGATGCTGCTGAAATGGCTCAGACTTCTTTAGGTCATGAATATGAGATTTTGTTTAATGGGGTAGAAACAGATCAATGTGAGTTAGCGACTCCTTGGCCTACAGAAGGGCCCACGATTTTTTTTGTTGGTCGGCACGAGCCTAGAAAGGGTTTGTCTGTTCTTTTGGGAGCGATGAACGAACTTCCTTCAGATGTTCGTCTTTGGATAGCAAGTGATGGTCCAGAAACAGAAGAACTTAAAGAGCGTTTTGCTGGCGACCCACGTATCGAATGGCTTGGTCGGATCAGCGAAAAAGAAAAATTCTCACGAATGAAAGGAGCAGATATTTTTTGCGCTCCATCTCTTCGTGGCGAATCATTTGGAATCGTCCTACTTGAAGGAATGGCATGCGACACTGTAGTTGTTGCAAGTGATATTCCTGGGTACTCAAAGGTTGCTGAAGAAGGGAAACATGCGGTGTTGGTACCCCCTGACGATAGTTATTCTTTAGCAATCGCTATTGAAAAAATCTTGGGAGATGAAAGTAGGCAGGAAGAAATAAGAGAGAATGGACGAAAGAGGGCTTCACAGTTTTCAATGAAGTCCTTAGCGAAGCGTTATCTTGATTCCTACCAAGAACTATTGAAGGCTCTCTGACCTGTATTACCTCTTGAATCAATCTATTATCTAAGCATCTTGCTAGGCCTAACAACTATGAACAACAACTCTTCTAATCGCATCAGAACTTTCTTATTTCTCTTCACATTGGTTCTTTTGTCCGTAGGTCTGGGGATTCTGGTACGAGCTCTTGATTTTTCAGTTGGAACATCAGTTGGTGTGAGTGTGCTTGCATTCTTTTTAATGTTTGTTCTTTTTGGCCGCTGGGGATCTTCTCAAGTTCAGCACCAAATGGGTGGCCGAGTTGCTACGCAAGAAGAATTTCCTCGTTTGCATAACGCCATTGATGGTCTTTGTTTGTCCCATGGCGTGGAAGCACCTGTTTTAAGAGTGCTGGATGCACCTTCGGTAAATATTGCAGCTCTATCCACTAAAAAGGAAAATACTCTGGTGGTTACCTCCGGCACTTTCCTCTCCTTAGGAGTGGTTGAGTTAGAAGGGTTACTTGCGCTTGCATTGGTTCGCATGCAAGAACCAATGCTTGCTAAAGAGATACAGAAATCTTTTTGGATGACTATTCCATTTGCGCGTTATTTCATAAGGAATGCTGTCAAGACTGACGATATTCTGCTTCTAGATCAAAAGAGTGTTGCTCTTACTCGATTCCCTCCAGGTTTAATAGGAGCATTAGAGATCGCAGATCAGGTTGGAACATTTGTTGAAGGCTCAAGTTCCACCTCTCAATTATGGGTTCTTGATCCCACGGCTCAATTGGCTACTTCAGGGCATCCGTCAGCTTCGCTACGTTGTGCAGCGTTGAGCGAGATTTGAGGGTTAATGCTGCGACGTGTTGTTTTTGTTGCACTGTTCTTTGTGTGTGCCACTGCTTGTGGTGGAGGAAGTGGAGCGAACGAGACTACAACAACGCAGGTGGAAGAAGTTCCTTTAGTTGCAACAACTCAAATTGAAGAGAGTGTTGAAACGCCCACGACTCTGGTGGAACAAATCGCTGAGGCCATTCCAACAACAACGACAGTAGATCCGTCTTGGACTGGGCCCGTGTACCCCTTGACAGGTTTGCCGGCTTATGAAGGGATTCCAGAAACTCCCGCAGTGGTCGTCAAAATAGGAAATAACGATCAAAATTCCTTACCTCAGCATGGGTTGCGAGAAGCAGACATTGTTTATGATGTGCGTATAGAGAGTGGAAAAAGTCGATTCATGGCTATTTACCACAGCAGGCTACCTGAAGTTGTTATGCCTGTACGTTCAGCGAGATCCAGTGATATAAGTCTTCTACTCAACCTTAATCATCCAGTTTTTGTGTACTGGGGATCTAACGACATCGTTCTAGAAGAGATTAAAGCAGCGGAGTGGTCAGGTGGGTATGACAGTAGGTCAGCAGCATCTCAATGGGGTGAGCAATATTTCAATCGTGATTCAAGCCGTTCTCGTCCCGCAAACGGGAGAGTAAATATAGGAGATCTACAAGGAACGGCATCAAATGAAGCAGAAGTCCCTACAGCAATATTTGAGTATGGCGAATTGACCTCAAACGCGGTTCCTGCTGCAGGTGTGCAGTGGGAAATCAGACAAAGGGTGGTGGACTATATCTGGAACAGTTCACTAGAGCAGTGGATTCGTTATCAAGATGGAGTCCCACATCTTGATGAACGCGGAGCTTCTCTAACTGTAGATAATCTTCTATTTCTTTATGTTGGTTATGGCATTTCAGATGCAGATCCAAATTCACCCCAAGCCATTAGCACTGGCTCAGGTGATGCATGGCTATTAAGAGATGGGACGGTCACCGGTGTGACTTGGGAACGTGCAAGAAGTTCAGATAACTGGACAATCGTGGATGACGAATCTGGAGAAACGGTTCCTCTAGATGTCGGTACAACTTGGGTTACTTTGGCAAGGCCAGGCGAGGGGCGTGTCTTGAGCTCTGATGAAGCGATAGAACTTATTGGCTGAAACTTTTGTTGAGTGGTCACTAAGGCTAAAGATCCATTTAGACTGATATTTATGGATAAAGCAGTAAGAGAAACTGGAACTCAATTAGTCAAACGAGGCTTAGCTGAGATGTTAAAGGGCGGCGTGATTATGGACGTCGTGGATGCAGAGCAAGCACGTATAGCAGAGGATGCAGGGGCTGCCGCAGTTATGGCGCTTGAACGTGTACCTTCAGATATTCGTAAAGATGGTGGCGTCGCACGGATGTCGAATCCGGAAATGATTGAAGGGATCAAATCGGCAGTAACGATTCCAGTTATGGCGAAAGCAAGAATTGGCCATTTTGCTGAGGCTCAAATTCTTCAATCCCTTGAAGTCGATTACGTAGATGAGAGTGAAGTTCTTACTCCTGCGGATGAAACTCACCATATTGATAAATGGGCTTTTGAAGTCCCGTTTGTTTGTGGAGCAACGAATCTTGGCGAAGCATTGCGACGTATATCTGAAGGGGCTTGTTTGATTCGCTCAAAAGGAGAAGCGGGAACTGGAAATATTGTTGAAGCGGTGCGTCATATTCGAGCTATTACTGGAGATATAAGAAAAATTACGCAAGCAGACAGCGCAGAGTTGTTTGATTGGGCAAAGAAGTTGCAGTCACCTTTACCCTTAATTCAAGAGATAGCGGAGACAGGTCGCTTGCCAGTTCCTATATTTTGTGCAGGGGGAATTGCTACTCCTGCGGATGCTTCTCTAGTGATGCAACTTGGAGCAGAATCTGTTTTCGTCGGATCAGGAATCTTCAAGAGCGAAGATCCTACTCAGATGGCTCAAGCCATTGTTGAAGCAACAACGAATTTTGCTGATGCGGACAAGTTGGCAAAAGTGAGCCGTGGTTTGGGAGAAGCAATGCCAGGATTAGAGATTGAGAATCTTGAGACGCGTCTATCTGACCGGGGTTGGTAAACCTAGGTGAAAGTTGGAGTCCTAGCTCTCCAAGGAGCATTTGACCGTCACGCCCAAGAGCTGTCTCTTGCAGGGGCTGCACCACTTGAAATTCGAGGTCCAAAGCATTTAGAAAGTGTGGATGCACTTATTATTCCTGGAGGCGAATCAACTACCATATTGAAACTTGCTGAATCTCTAGGAGTTAGAAATCTTCTAAGCGATCAAATCCAAGACGGCCTTCCTGTTCTAGGAACATGTGCAGGGATGATTGTTTTGAGTAAAGAAATTATTGATGGCCGAGATGATCAAAATCCATTGGGCTCTATTGATATAGATGTAAGACGAAATGGTTATGGTCGTCAACTCGCTTCTTTTGAAGCAGATTTACAGATTGCTGGATTTGAAACACCATTTCGGGGGGTTTTCATACGTGCTCCTCTTGTTGAGCGTGCAGGGAAAGATGTCGAAGTACTTGCTTCTGTTGAAGGGCATCCAGTTTTTTGCCGTCAAGAGAAAATAATGACGACGTCATTTCATCCAGAATTAGTTAGTGATGGGCGCATCCATGAGCTATTCCTGGAATTAGCCTTCGCTTCAAGTTGACACTCTAAGGAAACATCATGTCGGGTCATTCTAAATGGGCAACCATCAAACATAAAAAAGGTGCAGCAGATAAGAAGCGCGGCAAACTTTTCGCGAAGTTGATTAAGCAGGTTGAAGTAGCAGCACGTCAAGGAGGTGGAGATGTAGATTCAAATCCAACTTTACGAACCATGTTTCAAAAAGCCAGAGATGCTTCGGTTCCTATCGACACAATTGAACGAGCGATTAAAAGAGGCACGGGAGAACTTGAAGGCGTAGATTATGAATCCATCACGTATGAGGGATATGCACCACATGGGGTAGCTCTTTATGTTGAAACGCTTTCAGATAATCGGAACCGCACCGGATCAGAAGTCAGGTCTTTACTTAGCAAGAACGGAGGTTCGTTAGCAGAACCTGGTTCCGTCGCTTGGCAGTTCGAGCGAAAAGGTATCATCTTGATTCCAGAAGTTATAGATGAAGATGAAATCATGATGGTTGCTCTTGAAGCAGGCGCAGAAAATCTAGTTGATGAAGGTGGCATTTGGCGCCTTACCTGTGACCCATCAGTTTTGCCAGAAGTTCGATTAGCTTTAGAAACAGCTGATCTGGAGTTCAATTCAGCAGATGTGACAATGTTGCCTACAACAGCAGTCATCATTGACAACGAATCAGATGCTCGATCAGTTTTAAAGGTCATAGATCTTCTTGATGATCTTGATGATGTGCAGGATGTCTATGCAAATTTTGATATTCCTGACGAAATTTTTGACTTAATTCAGGACTAGTTCTAAATCTAGGGAGGGTGAACACCTCTTGACAGAAATCTGGCTACAATCGTACACATGTTCGTATTGGGTATAGATCCAGGGCTTTCTCGCTGCGGTTACGGAGTTCTTCAGCAAGATAAAGGCAAATCTAAATTAATCAAGGCTGTGGCGGCAGGCGTCATACGAACTTCCCCAAAGACCGACCTTGCTATCCGTTTGGCAGAGTTGCAACAAGAGATTCGGGCACTAATTGATGAATATAAGCCTGATGAAGTGGCAATAGAAAGAGTACTCTTTCAAGTGAATGTCAGTTCTGCCATGGCTACTGGACAAGCTGCTGGAGTGGCTATGGCCGCGGCTGCTTCTTCCGGTTGTGCAGTGAATCTTTATTCTCCGAATGAGGTGAAGCTTGCTGTTGCAGGTTGGGGAGGAGCAGATAAAAAGCAAATGGAATATATGGTTCAAACTTTATTGTCAATTGAAAAACCATTACGACCTGTTGATGCCGCTGATGCAGTAGCAGTAGCTCTCTGCCATTTAGCGATGAAGCCCTCGTCATCCATCCTGGTGGGTGACGCAAAATGATCGGATCGCTTAGAGGGGTTTTACTGGAGCGGAGCGAAGAGGGAAAAGTTCTTGTTGAAGTATCTGGGGTTGGTTATCAGGTAATGATGACGCCTACTACAACTGTTTCAATTGGTGAGATAGGTCACGAGGTCTTCTTATATGTTCACCACCATTTTCGAGAAGCAGATCAGACCTTGTATGGGTTCCTTTCAGCGCAGGAAAGAAGTTGCTTTGAAGCGTTATTGATGGCGCATGGGGTTGGGCCCTCTCTTGCTTTAGCTGTGCTGGGTGTACACGGTCCTAACGAATTATCTCAACTAGTAGTTGAGGAAGACGTATCATCTTTATGTCTAGTTCCAGGTGTAGGAAAAAAAACAGCATCTCGACTCTTGATTGAGTTAAAAGACAAACTTCCGGAGCACCTCAGGGCGTTTGCAACTGTTAACAAAGATGCGACCACAGCATCGGAGCGTACAGTGATGGCCGAAGTGCGAGAAGCTTTGATCGGACTTGGCTATAGCGCAGAGGAAACACGGTCTGTCTTGACAGATCTTGAAGGTGATGATGTGGCGGTCTTATTGCGTGAAGCGCTACAACGACTGGCAGTAAACTAGGACTAGTGATGCGCGAAGAACTTCTCTCACCAGATCAAGAACCTCAAGAGGTAGAGGTAGAGGCCGGGCTTCGACCACGATCTCTTGAAGAATTTGTAGGTCAAGATGAATTGAAAGGTCATCTACGAGTGATGCTGGCAGCAGCGCGTGAACGCGAGCAAGCATCGGATCATTTTTTATTTGCCGGACCACCTGGATTAGGTAAAACAACGTTGGCTCATATTGTGGCTAATGAGATGGAAGCCGAACTTCATGTAACTTCTGGCCCAGCCCTCGAAAGGGCAGGAGATTTGGCTGCAATTCTTACGAAACTTGAACCCGGCGACGTGTTGTTTATTGATGAGATTCATCGATTATCTAGAGTTGTAGAAGAAGTTTTATACCCAGCAATGGAGGATTTTGAACTAGACATCATCTTGGGTAAAGGACCAGCAGCACGGTCAATAAGACTTGAACTCCCGAATTTCACTCTGGTAGGCGCAACTACTAGAACCGGTCTCATTACAGGCCCGTTACGCGATCGGTTTGGTTTGACTGCACGCTTAGATTATTACGAGCCAGAAGACTTGAGAGCAATTGTGGAAAGGGCTGCAAAAATACTTGGAGTTCAGATTGACTCTGAGGGAGCAAGTGAAATTGCTCGTAGGTCACGTGGCACGCCACGCATCGGCAATCGTTTACTGCGTCAAGTAAGAGATTTTGCCCAGATTGAAAGACCTGAATCAAAGGGGCACATCGATTTAGATATTGCCAACGATGGCCTCGCATTCTTTGGTGTTGATTCGCTGGGACTAGATAAGCCAACCCAAGCCATCTTGGATTCTCTTTGCACAAGATTCAACGGTGGGCCAGTAGGCCTAAAGACCTTGTCAATTAGCGTAAGCGAACCAGAAGACACTGTAGAAGACGTGTATGAGCCTTTTCTCATACAACAAGGACTTCTTCTTCGTACTCCAAAAGGAAGAGTGGCGACCCCAACTGCGTTCACTCATCTTGGACTCCCACCACCACGTAATTCAGCTGGCTCTTTATTTGACGAATAGTAGGACAACCTACGTAGGCTTAAAGACTTATGGGCCCAGACGATTTTGATTACGAGTTACCCGAAGATCTCATTGCGCAACACCCTTTAGAGGAGCGAACTGCGGCAAGAATGCTTGTAGATCTTGGTAATGGTCCAGAACATTTGAGAATTTCGGATTTTCCAAAACTTTTAAAATCAGGTGACATTGTTGTAGTGAATAACACTCGAGTTCTGCCAGCAAGATTATTCCTTAAGAAAGAAACTGGCGGAAATGTAGAAGTCCTTCTTTTGAAAGCACTTAATCAAATGACTTGGGAAGCGCTTGTACGCCCAAGCCGCAAAGTTTCTCCAGGAACAAAATTTACTGTTAGTCCAGAAATGACAATCTACATTGGGGAAGACTTAGGAGCAGGGAAACGTTTAGTGCAGATAAAAACTAAATCTGACTTTCTACCCTTGCTTGAAAAATACGGGAAAGTTCCGTTGCCTCCTTATATAAAAAACGATTTAGAGGACGGTGAGCGATACCAGACAGTTTTTGCTAACCGTTCAAATTCTTCAGCAGCACCTACTGCCGGTCTTCATTTCACAGAAGATCTAGTTGCTGAATGTAAAGATTCAGGCGCACAGGTTGAGGAAATTGAATTGGCAATCGGTTTAGACACTTTTCGTCCCCTCACCGTGAACAACCTTGACGATCATGATATGCATTCGGAGTTTTACAGTGTCTCAGAAGAAGTAATTCATCGTTGCAAAGAAGCAAATCGAGTTATTGCTATTGGGACTACGACAGTAAGAGCACTTGAATCAGCGGTACGATTTGAACTGTCCGGCCAAACAAACTTATTCATTCGAGATCCATTCGAATTCAAAATAGTAGATCTGCTACTCACGAACTTCCATCTCCCAAAATCAACTTTACTTGTGATGCTCGAAGCTTTTATTGGCCCTTATTGGAGAGACTTGTATACCGAAGCGCAGATCAACAGATATCGTTTTTTATCCTTTGGAGACTCAATGCTGGTTTCTGACCGAAGCACAAGGAAACTATAAATATGAAGGCCCTTTCTAATATCATCGCTAAAGATGGAAAAGCAAGGCTGAGTGAAGTTTCTCTCGCTAATGGAAAATTTCAAACTCCGTGTTTCATGCCTGTTGGAACCCGTGGCGCAGTAAAACATTTATCTTCTCTCGATATGAAAGATTTAAATGCTGAAATAATTCTTGGAAATACATATCATCTAATGCTTCGACCAGGAGCAGACCTCATCAAAAAACATGGTGGCCTTGGAAAATTTGCAAACTGGGGTGGACTTACTCTCACAGATTCGGGCGGGTATCAAATTTTTTCTTTGAAGCCCAAAGTTGAAGATGAAGGAGCAACTTTTCGCTCAATCTATGATGGCTCTTCGCATCATTTAACACCAGAGTCTGCAAGTTCCATACAGGCAGATTTAGGAGCGGATATACAAATGGTTCTAGATGTTTGCTCAGCTCTCCCTGCAGAGAGAAACGTCCTCAAAGATGCAGTAGATAGAACAGCTTTATGGGCGGAGCGCGCTCGGACTGCTTTCCTAACTCATCCAACAGCAAATGAAAAGCAAAGCCAGTTTGGGATTGTTCAAGGTGGTACTGATGCTCCGTTACGAATTGAAAGCACTGAAAAAACCTTAGAAGTGGGATTTGATGGCTACGCCATAGGAGGTTTGAGTGTGGGGGAGGGAAGATCTGAAATGCTAGAGCCAGTAGAAGTAGTAACAGATCTTTTACCAGAAGACCAGCCACGTTATTTTATGGGATTAGGTGACCCAGTCGGAATAGTTGAAGTGGTTGCACGAGGGGTGGATATGTTTGACTGCGTCCTACCTACTCGACTGGCACGACATGGAACCGTATTGACTTCTACAGGACGCATCAACCTTCGTAACGCTTGCTTTATTGGTGATGAGCAACCGTTAGACCCCACTTTTGAGAACAGCCCTGCATCAAATTGGAGCCGAAGTTATTTACGTCATCTTCTAATCACTAACGAGCCAACGGCACCGAGAATACTTACTTTGCATAACTTGGCGTGGATGTTTGATTTTGTTTTCAAGTTAAGAAAGTCAATAGCTGATGGAGAATTTGAAGAATTCCATAAACAAACTCTGGAAATATGGGGTTGACTTCTAAAATTGGAGTAGAAATAGCAAGTATCGCCGTAGGCTTTCAAAGTCTTCATTAGTTACAAGAAAGAAATCAAAATGAGTTTTCTCCCCTTAATAATTATTTTCGGAGTCATGTACTTCCTTATGATCCGACCTCAACAAAAAAAGATGAAGTTACAGAGAGCTTTGATCGAGTCGGTCAAAGCCGGAGATGAAGTGGTTCTCAATTCAGGAATCTTTGGGGTAGTTAGAGAAGTAGAAGGTGACGTAGTTTGGTTAGAGGTCGCTGGAGATTTAGAACTTAAAGTTTTTAAGGGTGCTATTGACCAACGATTTGATTCTCCCGAAGAAACAGAAGAAGAAGAAAGTGAAGAAGACTCTCCTATCGGGTAGTGATTTATGCAGCGTCGCCAGACCTTCTTCTTTGTAGGGATAGTTTTATTAACTCTTACTTCAGTGTCACTTACGGCGTTGTGGGGAAATAAACCTCTTCTAGGTCTTGATTTACAAGGTGGAGTCTCCGTAAGACTGACCGCAGTTGAGCCTGCTGACGACGAAATGCTCGATCAGGCAGTTGAAATAATTCGCGCAAGAGTTGATGGTTTAGGTGTAGCTGAGCCTGAGATTTCAAGAACCGAGCAAGGTGTCATGGTCTCGCTGCCTGGGGTTGATGATCAAGGAAGAGCTCTAGAGTTAGTCGGGACCACTGCTGAACTTAGATTCCGCCCAGTTTGCGACACTCTGCCCCCACTCGTCGAAGAAGTAGAACCAGTTGTTGCAAGTGGCGAATTGGGTACCGCTCCAATCTCTTGTGCGCCGGCATTAAATGGAGAAGTCATTCCTGCCACAGGACGAGATGGAGTAACTCCACCAGAAGAAGACAAGGCTGAACATTTTGTGATCCTTACTGATGACCAAGGACCTGAAGGAGTCTTTGAACGACGATTACTACTAGGCCCTTCAATCCTCACCGGAGATGGACTAAGTGGAGCTGATGCAGATTTTGTCAACTTCGAATGGGGCATATCTGTAACAATGAAAGACGGAGATCAAGGAATCGGGTCCTTCAACGCAATAGCTTCTGAATGCTTCATTGGCTCAATCTTCTGTCCCGTGCAAGCAGGGAGCAACAGAGGACAGGTTGCTTTAGTCCTTGACAGCCAAGTAATAACCGCTCCGGTAATTAATGCTCCAGCATTTGAAAAAGATGCAATTTTAATTTCAGGGGCCTATGAGAAGCAGGAAGCTGAAGACGCTGCTCTAGCTTTACGATACGGAGCTCTTCCCATTGAACTAGTTGCAGAAAATACTCAATTAGTGTCAGCCACCATAGGAGAAGATTCTTTAGAAGCAGGAGTAATTGCAGGTCTAATTGGGTTAGCAGTCGTAGCTATTTTCATTCTTCTTTACTACCGTCTTTTAGGCCTTATAGCTTTACTAAGCCTCGCAATTTCAGGCTCGTTGCTGTGGGCAATTATTTCCCATCTAGGAACCCAGTCAGGTCTGGCTCTTACTCTGGCAGGCATCACAGGAATCATTGTCGCGATAGGAGTCTCAGTCGATTCCAACGTCGTTTATTTTGAACACTTAAAAGAAGATATTCGTGATGGGCGAACTGCCCGCTCCGCCGTAGATCGCGCTTTCAAACCTGCATATTCAACGATAGTAAAAGCCAATACAGCCTCACTCATAGGAGCAGGACTCCTATGGTGGCTTACTGTTGGAGCAGTAAGAGGTTTCGCTCTTTACCTAGGACTCGCAACAATTCTTGATCTTGTAGCAACATATTTCTTTATGGGGCCCGCAATTAAACTTCTCTCTAAAACAAATTTATTTGCAACTAAGCCAGAACGTTTTGGGCTTCCGGCCATTGGTTCAGTTGAACTGATCGGAGGAGAAAAATGATTCGATCACTTCGCCTTTTGTATTCAGGAGAAGCACCAATTGATTACCCTCAATGGTGGAGACGGGCTGTTCTCATCTCCGCAGTCTTAGTGATAGCAAGTATCTCTTCTTTTTTTGTGAGGAGTTTAAACCTCGGAATAGATTTTGAAGGGGGAACGTCTTATGAAGTCAGATCTGCCGGAACGTCTGTCGCAGAAGCACGAGAGGCCGTTTCTTCTGTTGGCTTAGAAGATGCACGTATCCAAATAGTTGATGAAGAAGTTCTAAGAATTAGATCCGACATTTCAGACCCCGATCAAACGTCAGAGATTCGTGATTTTCTAAACACCGAGTTAGGGCAGGTCGAAACATTTGAGCAAGTTGGGCCAACATGGGGAAGTGAAGTCACCAGTAAGGCAATCCGAGCGTTAGTGATCTTTTTTGCCGTTGTATCGATCTATATAACAATACGACTTGAATGGAAAATGGCTCTAGGAGCGTTGTTGGCAGTAAGCCACGACATTTTGATAAGCATCGGAATTTACTCAATGTTTCAACTTGAGATCACGCCAGCAACAATTGTTGCCTTCCTCACGATTATGGGGTATTCGCTTTATGACACAATCGTTGTTTACGACAAAGTTAGAGAAATCGTCGGACGATTGGGAGCTACTGATCGTTACCGATATACCGAACTAATGAATTTAGCTCTGAACAGAGTGACTATGCGCTCCATTAATACAAGCATCACTTCTGCTATTCCTATCATTTCTCTCCTCTTAATCGGCTCTCTTTTGCTTGGTGCAGCCACGCTTCAGGAATTCGCAGTTGCTTTATTAGTTGGAATAATAGTGGGGTCATATTCCTCTTTATTTATTGCTTCTTCTTTAGTTTCTATATTGAAAACTAGAGAACCCAGATGGAGAGAAATTGAGCAAAAAATATTAAGAAAAGATTTAGACAAAAATTCCACTCGAAGTATTGATCCAAAAGATGTAGTTCAACTTGACCCACGATCCAGCGAACGAACCAGTGGTCCAGCCCGAGGAAAACCAACTCAAGTACAACGTTCAGCAGGAGGGGCTCCTCCGCGCCCAAGAAAGAAACGGCGACGATAAGGATTCCAAGTCAGGTTAAAGACCGATACCGTGGTGCTATGGATACCAAGTTTGGAGAATGCTAAATGGTAGCTGTTCATCGTGTCCTCCCTTGGCGCAGACGCCCCCAAAATGAGGTTTCCGAAACTTCAACTTTGTTAACTGTCTTTCATGATCACCACCCAAATCAAGAGCCAAAACTGATCGAAAAGGCTTATCAGTTAGCCCTTAAAGCACATGAAGGGCAAATGAGAAAATCAGGAGAGCCTTATATTCATCACCCAATGGCGGTGGCAACCATAGTGGCAAGACAAGGACTTGATGAAGTGACGATTGCTGCTGCGCTACTTCACGATGCTGTAGAAGATACCAAAATAGAACTTTCTTATTTAGAAGAAGAATTCGGTTCTGAAGTGGCTCTCATAGTAGATGGGGTCACAAAATTAGATCGCCTTAATTTTGACTCTAAAGAGGATCAACAAGCAGCAAGCATGAGAAAAATGCTAGTTGCATTAGCAAAAGATCTTCGAGTGCTGATTATTAAATTAGCCGACAGGCTCCATAACATGCGGACGTTAGCTGCTTTGCCTGAATTCAAACAAGAACGAACAGCACGTGAGACTTTAGACATATACGCGCCACTTGCGCATCGTTTAGGTATGGAGGAAGTAAAGGTCCAGTTAGAAGATTTATCGCTAGCAACTCTCTATCCAAAACGCTACAGCGAAATTGACCAAATGGTCTACAACCGAGCACCCGAGCGAGATCTTTATCTCATGCAAATGGTGGGAGAAGTTGAAAGTCGGTTTGAAGAATTGGGTATAAAAGCAGAGGTTGGCGGTCGACCAAAACATCTATGGAGCATCTATGAAAAAATGATCGTCAAAGGACGTTCATTCGAAGAGATACATGACTTAGTGGGCATAAGGGTCTTAGTGGAAAATGTAAGAGACTGCTATGCGGCTCTCGGTTCAATTCACGCAGTATGGAAACCAGTACAAGGCCGCTTTAAGGACTATGTGGCTATGCCAAAATTTAACCTCTACCAATCGTTACATACCACGGTGATCGGACCTCAAGGAAAACAAGTTGAATTCCAAATTCGCACATATGACATGCATCGTCGAGCCGAATACGGCGTTGCTGCTCATTGGGACTACAAAGGTGTCGCTCCTGCAGATGAAATGGCTTGGTTAAGTCGGATAGTTGAATGGCAAGAAGAGACCACTGACCCAAATACTTTTATGGAAAACCTCAAAATGGATCTTGAGCAAGATGAGATTTTCCTATTTACTCCTAAAGGAAAAGTTATAGCATTGCCGATCGGAGCAACAACAGTTGACTTTGCCTATGCGATCCATACAGAAGTAGGGCATGCTTGTGTAGGAGCAAGAGTGGATGGACGTTTAGTTCCTCTTGAAACCAGACTCAACTCTGGCTCCATCGTTGAGATAATTAATTCGAAACAACCAGGAGCAGGACCTTCTCGAGATTGGTTGAAATTCGTAGTTAGTCATCGAGCAGAAAACAGAATTCGTCACTGGTACTCACGGGAACGTCGCGCTGAAGCAGTAGATAGAGGTTATGAAGAACTTGTGGAAGAACTACGTCACGCGAATATGCCAATAAAGAAAACTATTGATAGCGAAATATTCTCCGAAATAGCTGCTTCGTTGAATTACTTTGATATTGATTCCGTATACGCAGCCATTGGGGAAGGAAATTTATCTTCTAAGTCACTTGTAAATAGAGTAGAGAGATCACTTCTTGCATCAGACCCTGAACAAGTAAAAAACGCATCATCTAGTGTTCTTCGAGCTAGGCCTCAACGGCGCACACAAGACGAAGTAGGAGTTCATGTTGAAGGCTTAGATGATCTTCTAGTCCGACTATCAAGGTGTTGCACCCCTGTGCCGCCAGATGAAATTATGGGATTCGTAACACGGGGACGAGGCGTCACAGTGCATCGAACTGACTGTGCAAATGCAGTATCTCTTTCTGCAGATCAACCCGACCGGCTAATAGATGTTGAATGGGACCAGCAAGCAGACGCTTTCTTTACTGCTTCAATAGAGGTGAAAGCGCTTGATCGTCCACTGTTGTTAAGGGATTTAGTGAATGTTCTCGCTGACCATCAAATGAATGTACTTGGGGCTTCTACGATTACCACTGAAGACGACAGAGTTGCACGCCTTAAATTTGATTTTGAACTAGGCGACCCTAGCCATCTGGACCCGATCATGAGGATAATGAGAGGTATTCATTCTGTTTATGATGTTTATCGAGTGGTGCCTGGACAAAACACTTAGCGACGAAGACCATCTAGCCTCTTCTGGCGAAGTAACCTTGTCAACGTGAATGATTTAAATTTTCGAGCACCAAAAGGAACCAGGGATATTCTTTGGCCTGACTCTGAGCATCATCAACGACTTGTTGATATTTTTTCTGCAGTAGTGGGAGAAGCTGGATATACGCAAGTCATTACTCCCATGTTTGAACATATTGAGGTGTTTCAACGCTTAGGTGATGCAACCGATGTCGTTAGAAAAGAGATGTATGACTTTCAAGACAAAGGTGGAAGACACTTAGCTTTACGTCCAGAGCAAACAGCTTCTGTTGTTCGGGCATTTGCAGAACATCGGCCCAACATTCCCTGGAAAGCTTGGTACACCGGACCCAATTTTCGCTATGAACGGGCCCAAAAAGGGAGATTTCGCCAATTCAGCCAAGTAGGAGTAGAAGCATTAGGGACAGAAGACCCATACTTAGATGTTGAGGTAATGGCACTCGCTTGGCGTTTTTACGAGCGCCTTGGATTGAGTCAAATAAAACTTGAGATTAATTCGCTGGGCAACAAAGATGATCGAGTTCATTTCATGGATGCTTTGAGTCAACACTTTGAGAAATACCGGAAAGATCTCAGCGAAGAATCACAAAAAACTCTAGAAGTAAACCCTTTACGAGTTCTTGATTCCAATAGAGAACAAGATAGTGACCTAATTGCATCAGCTCCTAACATGATTGATTTTCTTTCTGAAGATGCAAAGAAACATTTCTTACTCATTCAAGAAGGTTTAGATGCCTTAGATATTCCATTTATCGTTAATTCGAAGTTGGTACGTGGACTTGACTACTATGTTCGAACTGCATTTGAGTTTGTTGCAGAAAGTTTTGATGCTGCCCAGAATGCTGTTGGTGGGGGTGGCCGTTATGACGGTCTTGCCGAAGACCTCGGTGGCCCACCTACACCAGGTGTTGGATTCGCCATAGGTTCAGATCGGACTTTATTGGCATGTGAGGCAGAAGGAGTATTCCAAACATCAGAACTAGTGACAGAAGTTTTTGTCGTTGACACAACGGGAGGACTAGCCGCTCTTTCACTCACAGATCAATTAAGATCTGCAGGATTCAAAACAGATAGAGCATGGGATAACCGCTCAATGAAAGCACAAATGAAAGCAGCTGATAAAAGCGGAGCCCTGGTCGCAGTAATTGTAGGTGAAGAGGAGTTAGCGACTGATACCGTCACTTTGAGGGATTTACGCGAATCCACTGAGCAGAGCGAAATAAAAAAAGAAATTATAATAGAGACTCTCCGAAAGAGGCTTCGTTGACTACTAACTCCAATTACTCAACAACTATGCGCACCGATCGGTGCGGAGATCTACGTCTGACAGATGAAGGACGCGTTGTGACTCTTTGCGGCTGGGTAAGCCGACGACGTGAACACGGCGAACATTTGGCCTTCATAGACTTGCGCGACCGGAGCGGAATAGTGCAAGTAGTAGTTGATGGAGCTCAAGACCTAAGAGCCGAGTATGTCCTACAAATAAAAGGGGAGGTTCGGCAGCGGCCAAATGAAACCACTAATGAGTCTCTAGCAACAGGAGAAATCGAAATAGAAGCAAAAGAAGTTTTAGTTCTTTCTGAAGCAGAACCTCCACCATTTCCTTTAGACGATCGTACTGAAATAGACGAAGTGTTACGTCTCCGGCACCGGTATGTTGATCTTCGAAGAGACCGTATGCAAAGAAATCTTGCTATTCGCGCCAAAGTAAACAGTGCTATACGCAATGCAATGGAAGAGCAAGGCTTCACTGAGATAGAAACTCCGATGCTTATTGCAAGCACCCCAGAAGGCGCAAGAGACTTTGTGGTTCCTTCACGAAAAGAGCCAGGTTCTTTTTATGCACTTCCACAAAGCCCTCAAATATTCAAGCAACTATGCATGGTCGGTGGCGTCGACCGCTACTACCAAATAGCCCGGTGTTTACGCGACGAAGATCTTCGCGCTGATCGCCAGTTTGAATTCATGCAACTTGATGCTGAAGCAAGTTTTGTCACTCAAGAAGACGTACTGAAATTCATCTCTTATGCAGTCCTTTCTACAGCTGAAAAAATCACTGGGGAACAACAATCTGAAATTCCAAGAATGTCATGGTTGGAGGCGCAAGAACGATTTGGTAGCGATAAACCCGATACTAGATTTGGTCTTGAACTTGAGGAACTAACAGACATATTTTCCTCTACAGAGTTTCGAGCGTTCCAAGCTTCCTGCATTAAAGGAATTCGTGTACCAAACGGGTCGGACATATCTCGAAACCGGTTAGATGACTTGACAGAAAAATGTAAGCAATGGGGTGCTCAGGGTTTGGTATGGATGAGAGTAGAGGAAGAGGAACTCAATTCTCCTATTTCCAAATTCCTCACTGAAGAGGAGCAAACGTCTCTGCGAGAAGTCATGAAAGCAGAAGAAGGCGATTTACTTTTTTTGGTAGCAGACGAGCGGCATTTAGTTCGTCACATATTAGGTTTACTTCGTTTAGAAATTGGACGTCCCCCCGTCACCGAAGGAGGACTGAATTTCTTATGGGTTGTAGATTTTCCTTTATTTGAAGGAGTTGATGAATCAGGAAACCCACAGCCTGCACATCATCCATTTACCATGCCTCATGAAGAAGATCTTGAGTTGCTTGAGGCAGGAAAACTTTTAGAAGTCAGATCCCAAGCATATGACCTCGTATTGAATGGATGGGAACTTGGATCAGGAAGTGTTCGAATACATAGAAAAGAGATCCAAGAGAAAATCTTCGGACTTCTAGGAATAGAAGCAGAGGAAGCTCAGGAAAAATTTGGGTTCCTGCTTGATGCTTTCAAATATGGAGCACCTCCACATGCAGGCTTTGCTTTTGGCATGGATCGCCTTACAGCTCTTCTTGCCGGAGAAGAAAATATTCGTGAGGTAATCGCATATCCAAAAACACAATCAGGAGCAGATCCGTTAACTTCAGCACCAAACCCGATTGATGACAAACACCTAACTGAACTCGGTCTTCGTGTACTTCCATCTCAGCAGTAACGAAAGGCTTTAATTTGCCAGACAGTCTGTTCACAACTGCAGCCACTGAGCGTTTGTCTCGTCGCTCTCCATTAGCTGCACGACTTAGACCAAATCAGCTAGATGAAATTGTGGGCCAAGATCACTTGGTAGGTGAAGGTAAACCCTTACGCTGCTTAGTTGAGTCTGATCAGCTCTCATCACTAATTTTTTGGGGGCCTCCTGGAACTGGGAAAACAAGTCTCGCTAGGCTGGTCGCAAAAGTTACAGCTAAAGATTTCATTGAACTCTCTGCAGTAAATGCAACAGTGAAAGACGTAAGAGAAACAATTGCGCAAGCTGAAAAACGTTTAGGCGAACAAGACATTGGAACAATTCTTTTTTTGGATGAAGTGCATCGTTTCAATAAAGCACAACAAGATGCTCTCTTACCGTCGGTAGAAACAGGGCTATTAATACTGATTGGGGCAACCACTGAGAACCCATTTTTCGAAGTAAATCCACCACTTTTATCACGATCAACTCTTTTCCGCTTAGAACCTTTATCAGAAATTGCTATCAGGAAACTTCTTGACCGCGGTTTAACAGCAGAAGGCCTTCAAGCAGATGAAGACGCCCTCAATCTAATTGTGGGTCGTTCTTCCGGAGATGGCCGCCATGCATTAACAAGTCTTGAAGTAGCAGCAGCGTTAGCAATGGGACGCAAAAGTGAACGCCTAGAACTTGTTGATGCAGAATTTGCTTTAGGAACAAAAGCATTAAGTTACGGTCGAGATGACCACTTCGATGTTATTAGCGCATTTATAAAGAGCATCAGAGGCTCAGATGTAGATGCAGGGCTGTATTGGCTAGCCCGCATGCTTGAAGCCGGAGAGGATGCAAGATTTATAGCGCGAAGATTAGTGATCCTTGCGAGTGAAGATATTGGAATGGCTGATCCAATGTCCCTACTAATAGCTGACGCAGCAGCAAGAGCGGTGGAATTCGTAGGTTTACCTGAAGCTCAACTGAACCTCGCACAAGCAGTAGTGCATTTAGCTACTGCTCCGAAGTCAAATAGAGTCACAAAAGCAATTTTTGCTGCGAAAGAGGATGTTCAAGAGAGTGGAGTTGGCAAAGTCCCAAAGCATCTACGTGATGCCCATTATCAAGCAGCAGCGACATTAGGTCACGGAGAAGGCTATGAATATCCACACAATGATCCACGAGGATGGGTAGAGCAAATTTACCGGCCACCTGAAGTGGCTGAAAATATCTACTACGATCCTTCTACCCACGGGTTTGAAGAAGAAGTAGCACGTCGCATGTCTATGCGCACGCCATCTCAAAAGAAAGAAGAAGCTTAGAAATGAAATATCGTGTGACATCTTTGTTCATTGGATGGATAGTAGGGCTCATATCTTCACCTTTTGTCCGTCGTCGATTACAGCGCTTAATCATGCATTACGCACCAGAGCATTTAAACCGTCAGATTGAAGAGAAGCGTCGAGAGTTGGTTCAAACAGTACGACGCTTCAGGAATGATTTCAAGTCTTCTACACCCATAAAAGACGAAAGTCGATTTGAGCCGGTATACCGGAAAAATCGTGATCGAAGCCCAGGACACCGTCCGCGACAGCCTCTGAAGTAAATCACTCTCAGTGCGGAGTTGGGATCGTTAGAATAGACACATATGAGAAAAAAAGCTCTAACCGCAAAGTCAATCCGACGTGAATTCATTGACTTTTATGTCGCAAGAGACCACTTTCATGAGTCATCAGACAGTCTCATACCTGATGACTCAACTCTGCTCTTTACTAACTCAGGCATGGTGCAGTTCAAATCATATTTAACTGGAGAGCAGCCAGCCCCTTGGCCACGTGCCGTTACTGTTCAAAAATGTGCACGAGCAGGTGGGAAACACAACGACTTAGAAGAAGTAGGTCGCACAAGCCGCCACCTTACCTTTTTTGAAATGATGGGAAATTTCAGCTTTGGAGATTATTTCAAATCAGAAGCTTGCGCATTTGCTTGGGAATTCGTAACCAAAAACCTTGGCCTAGATCCTGAACGTCTTTGGATAACAGTTCATGAGACTGACGATGAGGCCGCCACCATATGGGAAGAAGAAGTCGGAGTTTCTGCCGACCGAATTCAACGCCTAGACGAAGACAACTATTGGCGCATGGCCGACACTGGGCCTTGCGGACCCTGCTCAGAAATTTTTTGGGACAAAGGACCAGAGCACGGCGAAGAAGGCGGACCCGCCCATGGAGGAGAAGAAAGATTTGTTGAAATCTGGAATCTAGTTTTCATGCAATTTGAACAGCATGCAGATGGCTCTCAAACCCCACTTCCGGCCCCGTCAATTGATACAGGCCTAGGATTAGAACGCGTTCTCTCCGTTTTGCAAGGTGTTGATTCTGTATGGGAGACAGACGAGTTTTCCACGCTTTTAAAAAGCATCAGTGAATTAACACAAGTTGCACAAAAAGAGAGTGAAAGTTTCGATGTCTCAATGCGGATCTTGGCCGATCATGCACGATCATCAACATTTCTAATAAATGATGGAGTGTTTCCTTCCAACGAAGACAGGGGATATGTACTTCGTCGTATTATTCGACGAGCAGTACGGCACGCATGGCTACTAGGAGTAGAAGATCAGATCATGGCTTCGTTAGTAGATGTAGTTGTTGAAATGATGGGTTCGGATTATCCAGAACTTGCACAAAACCATGATTACATACGAGGAGTCATAGATCGGGAGGAAGAAGGTTTTAGAGAGACTTTGCGTTCAGGACTAACGATTTTAGATACGGCTATAGATGGATTAAAGACCGGAGAGTTTCTTGATGGGCAAGTCATTTTCAAACTTCACGACACCTACGGGTTCCCCCTTGAACTAACTGAGGAAATAACCAGAGAGCGGGGAATCTCTATAGATTCTCAAGGGTTCTCAGAAGCCATGAATGAACAAAAAGAACGAGCAAAAGCTGCGCGAAAAGAAAATGGTACAGCAGACATTTCAGGAGATCTACGTCCCTTACTTGAAGAGCATGGTTTAACTTCCTTTATAGGGCGAGAAGAAAATAAAACAGAAGCAGAAGTTCTTTACATAGAAAACAACTATGTCGTGCTAGACAGAACTCCTTTCTATGCAGAATCTGGAGGTCAGATAGGAGATACTGGCACTCTCACTAACACCAGAGGAGCTGTTCGAGTTATTGATACCAAACTAGCTCTAGATGGATTGCATGTTCATGAGACAGAAGATAATGAACTAGAGATAGCAGTCGGAGACAAATTAGTAGTAGAAATTGATGTAGCTCGCCGAATGGATATTCGCCGCAATCACACCGCCACACATCTATTGCATTCAGCACTACGACGAGTTCTTGGCGAACATGTAAAACAACAAGGGTCATGGGTAGGTCCGGACCGGTTGCGTTTCGACTTCAGTCATTATGCAGCCGTGCAACCAGAAGAGATAAGAGAGATAGAAGACATGGTGAACATGGAAGTGCTCAACAACTTACCTTGTAACCACTATGAAACTTCTAAAGAAAAAGCTGAAGCGGCAGGAGCAATTGCTTTCTTTGGTGACAAATACGGGGATAGTGTACGAGTGCTTGAAGCGGGATCGAGCTCAATTGAACTTTGTGGAGGAACTCATGTCAACGCACTCGGAGACATTGGAGCTTTTAAGATCATCACAGAGGGGTCAGTAGGAGCGAACATCCGCCGCATAGAAGCGATCACAGGGCCTGCTCCAATCAATCGTTTGAGAGACTTAGAATCTACTCTTGCTTCTGCTTCAGAGAAATTAGGAGTACCGATAGATGATGTTCTTGAAGGTATAGACAAACGAATAGCTGAGAATAAAGAAATAAAGAACGAACTCAATGAAGTTCGCCGAGCATTAGCACTAAACCAGGTAGATGCGCTGGTAGAGACAGCAGAGAACGGTTTAGTGATCGCTCAGGTCACAGGAGTGGACCAAGATGGACTGAGAGAACTAGCTACCGCCATTTCTTCTAGGGGCGGGATAAGAGCCGTTGTGTTAGGACTAGCACCAGAGGGAGGTGGAGCAGCTCTTGTATCTATAGTTACATCTGATAGCGGATTAGACGCAGGTGCTCTTGTCTCCGAATCTGCAAAAACAATTGGTGGCGGGGGACGATTGAACTCAGAAATGACGGTTATAGGCGGACGCCAGCCTGAAAATCTTCAAGAGGCGCTTGACCAAGCTCGCCATGCAGCCGAAACAATCTAAAAATAAAGTGCGTGCTCTCGGATTAGATTTAGGAACTAAACGTATAGGTGTGGCAGTTAGCGATAGTGATGGGCTATTAGCAACCCCTATAGAGGTAGTTAAACGGCTTGGAGATACATCCAAAGAACATCTTGCAATAGAGGCGTTAGCTAAGGAATGGGAAGTTGACGTTGTAGTGGTAGGAGTTCCTTATTCTTTAGATGGGAGTATTGGCCCCATGGCAAAGAAAACTCTTACTGAAGTAAAAAAACTAGATAACACATTGTCGGTGCCTATTGAGATCTGCGATGAGCGTCTGACCACTGTCACTGCAGAGCGCTCTTTAAGAGAGCAGGGAGTTACATCTAAGGATGGGCGGAAAGTAGTTGACCAGTTGGCAGCATCAATTTTGCTTCAAGCCTGGTTGGATAGTCGTCGGAATTTGGAGGATTAGGTGAGCGCTGAAGACGAGAATGAAACATCTGAAAGAGACGGGAAAACTTTTCGTTCTTCAGCAGACATGGCACCTGGAAACAAAGCGAATGAGACTTCGGTGGGCAAACCAAGTGTTTCTGATTCTGCAACGGAAGGAATACCAGTTGTACCTGAAGATGTTGCCATAGAAGAGGCAGTGGTATGGGATCCATCCGTATATAAGGAATCGGAAAAGGGAACAATTTTTGGAGAGGAATTGGAGGTAGATGCCAATGTGCGTTGGGTTCGCCACCGTAGGCCGTTGGGTCCAATTCCACGTTGGGCATTTGTCGTATTTTTGCTTCTGATAGGAGCAACTTTCGCCTATCGAAAAGTTGATCAGTGGGTTAATTCACTGGTGACACCGGATGCGCCACCAGGTGATGAAATAGAGTTTGTCGTTGAACCTGGATGGTCTTCGGGTGAAGTTGCAGTGGCTCTAGGTTCAGCAGGAATTATTGATAATTCACCGATGTTTCGGCAGTGGATGCGATGCCATTCAATGATTGGCTGGTTTATTGACTGTCCGTCAGGGATTGAGTACGAATTTCAAGCAGGGGATTACTTGCTTCAAGAGCATTTAGCATTTCAAGACGTTGTAGACATCTTGAATGAAGGACCAATACCACCAGAAGTCATACGGGTAACAATTCCTGAGGGCCTTACTATTAGCCAGATGGTCGTAAATATCAAAGAACGCATGCCTACTTACAGTGAGGCTCAATTAAACGAAGCTTTTTCTAGCGATATTGTTCGATGGGAACATTATCCAGAAGATTTTTTTCTGCCATGGTATGAAGGGATGTTCTTTCCCGACACATATCAGTTGGACGAAGCTACTCTTACCGATGAAATGAGCCTTGTAACTCGTATGCATAATCAGTTCCTCAACGTTGTGGAAGAAATTGAACTTGAGGAAAAGGCAGCAGCGGTAGGTCTAACTCCCTATGAGGCTTTAGTTGTTGCGTCTTTGATTGAAGAAGAGGCCTTATTGAATGAAGAACGAGCCAAAATCTCTCAAGTGATCCATAATCGCTTGGAGCAAGGATGGTCTCTTGGAATGGAGTCAACAGTTCGTTATGCAGTAGGGAAAATGTCTGGAGAGTCTTTAACTAGAGAAGATCTGAATAGCGATTCGCCCTGGAACACATGGATAGAACCCGGACTTCCTCTTACACCAATTTCTGCACCAGGTAGAGCCTCACTTGAAGCAGCAGTAAGCCCAGAAGATGGGCCATGGATGTTCTTTGTTCGTACTGATGAGAACGGAGTGGTGGGAGCTCATACTTTTACGGTCACTAGTGAAGAATTCGCAGAAGCAGTCGCAATATGTCGAGAAAAGGATTTAGGTTGTGGCTAATAATTTAAAAAACGTTCTTGGAAGAACTGATATGTCAACAACTCGTGCAGCAGTCATTGGATCACCAGTTACTCATTCTCTTTCACCATTACTGCACAATGCAGCTTTCAACTCTTTGGGTATGGACTGGGAGTACTTAGCTCTTGAAATTACTGAAAGCGAACTTGATGAAGTTCTTGCCCAAATGAGGTCAGGAAATCTGGGTGGGTTGTCAGTCACGATGCCTTTAAAAACAAGGGTGGCGTCGTTAGTTGATGAATGCACTTCTACTGCTGAAAAATTGAGCGCAGTTAATTGTGTTGTTGCCAATGAAAAAGGTTTGATCGGACATAACACTGACGGAGACGGCTTCCTAAATGGATTGATTCATGAAGCACAATTTGATCCAAAAGGTAAAAAAGTGGCGGTCATTGGAGCCGGCGGAGCAGCTCGGGCAGTTATAGAAGCCTTAGCGAGGTCAGGGGCCGCTTCCATCATGGTAGTAAATAGGACTCCAGCGAAAGCAGAAAGCGCTGCAGATTTAGCAGGAGAAGTCGGGGCTGTTGGAACATTAGAAGATATTTCTGGAGCCGATCTTGTAGTCAATGCAACCTCTATTGGCATGAAAGATAGCCAAGTAGATATCCCATGCTCGGTAGATCTTCTTCATTCCAGCCAACTCGTTGTTGATCTTATTTATCATCCACTGGAAACTAGGTGGATTTCATTAGCTAAACAAAAAGGAATAGATTCCTATAACGGAGTTTCTATGCTTCTGTTTCAAGCAGCTGAAGCCTTTACGCTGTGGACCGGTGAAGAAGCTCCCATATCAATTATGCAAGAAGCAATCACACAGGAACTTGAAAAACGAACGCAAAACTAAGTTAATTAAAAGAAAAGGAAAGCAAGTATGAAATTCATTCAAGTCATGGAGTTCAATTCGACTAGTGAAGAGGCTCAAAAAGGTTTAGAAGAATACATAGAGGTTGCTGGTTCAAAGACCACTGCGCGTGTTGTCACACTATGTGTTGATCGAGATAATCCTGAAACCATCGTTCAAATAGTTGAGTTTGACTCCTATGAGTCGGCGACTCAGAACAATGAGTTGGAAGAAACGAAAGAAGCTTCAAGCGAACATGAAGAAAACATAGGTGAAGTTAATTTCCGTAATCTTGATGTTGTGGGGGTATACGAACTCTAAATAAAACATCTATTTACTGTTCTTAAGTAATAATCCGCTGTTCTGAGTAATCCGCAGTGGGTATCCTTATATATATGGATACCGATTTGTGTACTCATGTGGCTCTTGTGGGGCTTATGGGTGCAGGCAAAACTGTAATAGGTGCTTCTTTAGCGCGAAAAAGTAACGTTCGTCACGTTGATCTAGATCGCTGGATTCAAAATAGGTATGGCCGTTCCATAGGGGTCATTTTTAACGAACGCGGAGAAAAAGGTTTTAGAGAGATTGAAACCGATGCATTAAAGGAGGTACTTGGGTCTGAGGAGCCCGTTGTCCTATCAACAGGTGGTGGGGTCATAGTTCAAGATGAAAATAGATCCATACTTAAGGAAAATTCTCACGTTATTTGGCTTAAAGTCACGCCAGAAGGCTTAGCTAAAAGAGTTGGAGAAGGCAGAGGTAGACCCTTATTAAAAGACAAAGACCCTCTTGAGGTGCTACAACTTCTAAATGCAGAACGGGAAGAAAACTATAAAGAAGTCGCCGACCTTGTGATAGATGCAGAGAGTGGGACAGTGGAAGAAATCTCTGACCATATTTTGGCGCTAACTATTTCAAAAGGTAACAAATGATAGAAATTAAAGTGCCACTGAGTGAAGGTAGAGAATATCCGGTATTGGTAGGAGCCAATGCGCGAGAAGAACTAGATTCAGTACTCCCCAAAGACTCCCAGCGCGTTGCCATAATTACGCAAGAAAATATTGGTGTGAGCGTAAATCTGGAAACAGAAAACGAAATTTTTCTAATCCCTGATGGCGAAGAGGCAAAGACTTTAAAAACCATCGAGTCACTTTGTCGTTCCTTTACGAGGTGGGGATTAACTCGAAATGACTGCATCGTTGGTATAGGTGGGGGCGTAGTCACTGATGTCGCCGGCTTCGCAGCAGCGACATATCACCGAGGAACGCCTGTAATACATGTACCTACTTCTCTACTTGGTCAAATTGATGCGTCGATTGGTGGGAAAACAGGTGTGAATCTTCCCGAAGGAAAAAATTTAGTTGGAGCCTTCTGGCAACCAACAGCCGTGCTATGTGATACTTCTGTCTTGAACACGCTTCCAGAAAGAGAAATGTTAAGTGGTTATGGAGAGATGGCCAAGTACCACTTTCTTGGTAGCGGGAATTTAGATGACCTGAACTTAGAGGAGAAAATTGCCAGATGTGTGGAGATCAAAGCTCAAGTAGTTGCATCGGATGAGAGAGAGGCAGGAACTCGAGCAATTCTGAATTATGGGCACACCTTAGGCCACGCACTTGAAACTACAAAAAACTATGACCTTCGACATGGTGAAGCAATAGCAATTGGGCTGGTCTTTGCCGCAGAACTTGCACACAAACTTGGACGAATAGATAAAGACAGAGTAGAGGAACATCGTTTGGTAGTTGATCAATACGGGCTAAGCAGCATGATGCCTCAAGGAATAGAACCTGATGTCATAATGGAAGTCATGGCTCGAGATAAAAAAGCTATCAATGGTTTGACTTTTGTTCTAGATGGACCAGATGGAGTAGAGGTTGTTACAGGTATTGAACCATCAATAGTACGTGAGATCATTCATCACATGGATGAGAGTTAAAGAGATACTTATGAATACAGAATCTTCAAAATCGCAGATAAAAATCCTTATCCTTTCAGGACCAAATCTCAATCTTCTTGGGGAAAGAGAACCAGAGACTTATGGAGATCAAACTCTTGAAAGTCATATAGAAACAGCCGAGAAAGCAGCAGATCAGAAAGGCATGACAGTTGAACACCTTCAATCAAACCATGAAGGTGCACTCGTAGATGCAATTCATTCAGCAAGAGAAAGATGTGATGCCATAATCATAAATCCTGGAGCTTTCACTCATTACGCATGGGCTATCCATGATGCGCTTCAGACTTTTGATGGACCAGTTATTGAAGTACACCTTTCTAACCCTGCTGCTCGCGAACCATGGCGCCACACTTCTGTTGTTGCACCAGTGGCAGCTGGAACGATTGCTGGGTTTGGTGGATATGGGTACCAAATTGCTGTTGATGCTGTTTCTGAATTACTTACGCAATAAGGAAAAAAGTGAATACAACTGAACGACTCAAAAAACTAACGAGCCATTTCGAAGAAGTTGGTTGCGAAGCTTTTTTTGTAACAAAACTCATAAATATCAGGTATCTAACTGGTTTTACTGGGTCAGCAGGGAAGCTATGGGTGACGAAAGACAAGGCGGTCCTATTTACCGACGGAAGATACGCAGAACAAGCTCCAGCTGAAACAGAAAACACTTCAATAGAGGTAGTAATACAGGTACAAGGTTTCGACAAGATTTTGAAAGAATTAAGTGATGGAGTTGCAGGATTGGGATTAGAGGCTGCTTCAATCACATGGGAGCAGCAACAGCAAATCAGTGAATGGATTCCTTCAGTAGATCTTGTTCCCACTACGGGCCTTATAGAAAAAATACGCGAGATAAAAGATTCAGAAGAGTTAGAACACATGAAAGAAGCGGCGTCTATCGCGGATAAAGCACTTTCAGCAGCGAATGAAATGTTTGTTCCTGGAACAACTGAGAAGCACCTTGCTGCAGTACTCGATCATGAAATGCGTAAACACGGTGCTTCTGATCGTTCATTTGAAACAATTGTTGCCGCAGGACCTAACAGTGCGTTGCCACATGCTCGACCTACAGGCCGCCCTTTTGAAGATGGTGATTTAGTCATATGCGATTTTGGAGCTTTAGCCCATGGATATCACTCAGATATGACTCGATCATTCCGTATAGGTGGCAGTGAAGAAGGGCAAGAGAATGAAATTCTTCAGTTAGTTCTAAAAGCCCAAGAAGAAGGTTTAAAGACTGTTGTGAATGGAGTAGCAATATCTGATGTAGACGCAGCATGCCGAACAGTCATTGAAGAAGCAGGATACGGAGAACAATTTCTTCACAGCACTGGGCATGGAGTGGGATTGGAGATACATGAAACTCCTGGGATAGGACAGAAGTCTGAAGGAAATTTGAAGAGTGGACAAGTGGTCACTGTAGAACCAGGAATTTACATATCTGGTTTAGGGGGCGTTAGATGGGAAGACTCCGTAATCGTGACTGACGAAGGATATGAACTGTTGACTCACTCTCCAAAAAGCATCCGCTTAAATAGTTGACATGGTTAATTCGGTTGAAGGTCACAAATATTTAGAAGGAAGCAGAGCACCTGTTCAGGAAGAGGTCACTGCACACAATCTGCCCGTAACAGGTCAAATTCCAGAGGAACTTGAAGGACGGTGGCTTCGTAACGGACCAAACCCCTATGGTTCTGTTGACCCCACCACCTATCACTGGTTTCTAGGTGACGGAATGATACATGGGGTGCGACTACGTGACGGCAAAGCAGAGTGGTACAGAAACCGTTGGGTAAGAGGAACAGATCTTGCTAAACGACTTGGAGAGGAACCACCTGAAGGAAAGTGTTTCAGAGGTTCTGGATTCAGTCCCAATACTTCAGTCATAGGGCATAACGGTCTTACCTTGGCTCTGGTCGAAGCAGGAATCAGTCCAATGTCTCTCACTTATGATCTTGAAACTATTGGTTATACCAATTTCGAGGGCACGTTACCGGGAGCTTTTACCGCTCATACAAAGTTTGATCCAATAGCAGAAGAACTCCACGGAGTTTGCTATGCGTATCCAGATATTCCAGATCGAGTACAGCATGTAATAGTAGGGATGGATAACCGAGTCACAAAAGTGACCGATGTTCCTCTTGAAGGTATGCCAATGATTCACGACATGTCACTAACTAAAAAATACGCGCTTATTTATGATTTGCCGGTATGTGTAGACATTGAAATGGCTATGGCTGGCAAAAGGTTTCCTTTTGCCTGGAGTGATGAACATGAACCGCGAGTAGGGCTGCTACCCAGAGATGGAGAAGCTAAGGACATTATTTGGTGTGAGGCTCCGAAATGCTATGTTTTTCATCCAGTGAACGCGTTTGACGTTGAAACCAGTGATGGGAACAGCAAGGTGATTGTAGACCTTTGCAGATTCGATCGTATGTTCCATTCAGACTTGCACGGTCCGTTTGAGTCAATTCCTAAACTTGCGCGATGGACTATTGATCCAAGCACAAGAACTGTCAGTGAGGAAATTGTGAGCGAACAGTCTCAAGATTTTCCCACCCATGATCCTCGAGTGGTTGCCCGCAAGCATCGTTATGCCTATACCTCGTGGTTGGATTCCGGATCAACGTGCAGAACAGATATGGAAACTGGTGAAATCGTTCTCCATGATCATGGTGAGGGTCAGTTTGGAGGCGAACCATTATTTGTGCCTCGTGAAGATAGTAGCGACGAAGAAGATGGATGGGTCATGGTTTGTGTTAATGACGTAAACCAAGGGCCTGCGGAGCTAGTAATTCTTGATGCAAATGACATAACAGGAAAACCTGTAGCTCGGATACATCTACCTCAAAGAGTTCCAGATGGGTTCCACGGATCTTGGATACCTGACTGTGCTATGCCGTATTAAATATCAAAGAACAAGAGTTGCCGGTTCCTTTCTGATTTCTGTCACTTATATTTAAGGGACCGGATAGTGGGAAAGGAAAGAGTATGGCCATAATCACTACTAACGATTTAAAGAATGGTATGACACTTGACCTTGAGGGCTCTTTGGTTCAGGTGGTTGATTTTCAACATGTTAAACCCGGGAAAGGTCATGCTTTCGTTCGTACTACCCTGAAAAATGTTCGCTCTGGAGCAGTAGTGGATCGCACTTTCCGAGCTGGAGAAAAAGTAGAACGCGCCATTGTTGATAAAAGAGATATGCAGTTTCTATATAGAGAAGGCGCAGATTACGTATTTATGGATACTGAAACTTATGAGCAGATGACAGTAACTCCCGAAACTCTTGGAGGGGCGACGAACTACCTTGTTGACTCCAGTACGCCACAATTGCTTATGTATGGCGAAGAAGTAATTGGAGTAGAGCTACCGGCTTCAGTACAAATTGAAATATCAGAAACTGAACCTGGCATCCAAGGAGATCGAGTATCTGGAGCACGAAAACCAGCCACTTTAGAAACAGGCTTAGTGATTCAAGTTCCTTTGTTTGTCGAACAAAACGAAGTAGTCAAAGTTGATACTCGCACAGGCGAATACCTGGGTCGGGTCTGACACTTAAGGAATATGTAGTGAGTGAAGAATTAGACACTGATTTTGGCTCTCGCCGAGAAGCAAGAGAAACTGTTCTCAGTATTCTTTATGCTGCTGATAATCGTGGACAATCTCTTACTGATTATCTTGAAGAGCAATCTGTAGAGCCAGAACTATTTGTATCAGATTTGGTTAAAGGAATATCGACCCATTTGGAAAGAATTGATTCCATGATTGGTCAGTTCGCTGAAGGGTGGAGCACTGAACGTATGCCTGCCATAGATAAGGCATTACTACGTATGGCCGTGTACGAGGTTCTTTATCGACTAGATATACCAATAGAGGCCATCCTTTCTGAGGCAGTAGCTTTAGCGAGTGAATACTCAACTGAACAATCGAGCAGATTCATTAATGGGGTAGTTGGAAGCATCTCTGAAGAGACCAGAACAAATAGCAACTAGCGATTAGTTAGATGGTCTTCGCAGCTGGCGCAAAATTTTCAAAGATGGCGCGGGCGGCATTTTAATTTGCTACAGTTCTTTTTGACCGTGAAGCGAGTCCTGTGAGGCTTGTACGGATCAGAGGAGTTCATACAAGTGGTTGAAAAAGAACGAGTTCAAACGCCCCCCAAAGGGGGCGTTTTTGTTGCACACGCAAGAGTTTTAGACGCGGAAGACATCAAACGCGCAATTCAACGTATGGCCCATGAAATAGTTGAACGAAACCATGGGTTAGACAACGTTGTTTTAATAGGACTTCAAACAGGAGGAGTGATGGTGGCAGAAATGCTCACTGAAGCTCTGAGTAAAATTAGCGGCACGAGTCCTCCTCAAGGAACACTAGATGTAGCGCTTCATCGTGATGATATAGGTATGCGACCTGTCATGCCTGAAGCAGTAACAGATATTTCTGTTGATCTAGATGGAGCAACGATCGTTATCGCCGATGACGTTCTTTTCACCGGTCGAACTATTAGAGCGGCTTTAGATGCGCTTTGTGATTTTGGACGCCCTAAAGAAATTCAACTTGCCGTGATGGTCGATCGAGGGCATCGGGAGTTGCCTATCAGGCCTGATTATGTGGGGAAAAATCTCCCCACGCGCATATCAGAGATTGTAGATGTGAGTCCAGAAGGAGTAGATCTTGGGACGGTAAAAAAATGAATTCAATCCCATCTAGAAGCTTGTTGTCCATTGAGGGCATGACAAAAAGCGATATAGAAGAAATTCTGGATCTAACTGACACTTTTGATGAGATTGGACGCCGACCGATTCCCAAAGTCCCAGCGCTTAGAGGACGAACAGTTGCCACATTGTTTTTTGAGAATTCCACTCGAACCCGACTTTCTTTTGAAACAGCAGCACGACGCCTCTCTGCAGACACAATGAGTTTTGGAGCAGGATCTTCGTCACTGTCAAAAGGGGAAAGTGTTCGCGACACCGTTGAAGTCATTGAAGCTTATGGAGCAGATGTGCTTGTAGTAAGACATCCTGATGCTGGAACGGCTCAACGTATTGACAATTGGACAGAGGCATTAGTTATTAATGCAGGAGATGGTTGCCACGAACACCCAACTCAGGCGCTATTAGATGCGTATACCTTAAGAAAACATAAAGGATCACTCAATGGGCTCAGAATAGCCATTGTTGGAGATATAAGACATTCGAGGGTTGCCCGATCCGATGTGCTTGCTTTTACGATGCTTGGAGCAGAAGTCGTGCTAGTAGCTCCACCTACTTTGTTGCCTCCATCTCTAGAAGGATGGCCCGTAACTACCTCATATGATCTAGATGAAGTACTACCAACATTAGATGTTTGTTATCTCTTGAGAATGCAGAATGAAAGAATCAACGAAGGCCTAATCCCATCAGTACGAGAGTATGTAGCAGACTACGGATTAAACACAAAACGAGCAGCAACTCTTCCAAAGGACGCACTCATCTGCCACCCCGGTCCTACAAATCGCGGAATTGAAATTGAAGCAGCAGTAGCGTCAGATTCTAGATCGGTCATTCTTGACCAAGTATCAAATGGGGTTTCCATCCGAATGGCAGTTCTGTTTCTTCTCTTGGGATCAGGACGCAACTTAGTAGAGGTAAACGACCTGGAAGGAGAGAAATGAGCCTTGTAATTCGTGGCGGAACCATCATTGACTCAGATGGTGAAAAGAGAGCTGATGTAGCGATTGGAGACGAAGGAATTATCACAGAAGTTTCTGCAAACTTAAAAGGTGACGAAGAACTTGACGCTTCTGGATGTATTGTCACCTCTGGATTTGTTGATTTGCATAGCCATTTACGTGAACCAGGGCAAGAAGACGCAGAAACAATAGAAACAGGAGCAAGAGGTGGAGCTCTAGGCGGGTACACGGCCTTAATTGCTATGCCAAACACGACACCCGCTATGGACTGTCTAGCGGTTATTGACCAAGTACGTGCTTTAGGAAAAAAATCTGTTTGTGAAATTATCCCTACCGGAACAATGACCGTAGGGCGTAACGGGGAGAAAATGTCTCCAATGGGAGAACTAGTAGATGCCGGAGTAGGGATTTTCACTGATGACGGAAATGGTTTACAAGATCCTCGACTCATGCGTCGAATTATGGAATACAGCACTGGGTTGAAGCATCGGCTAGGACGCCCGGTCGTGCTTGCTCAACACTGTGAAGTTGAAGCTCTCTCTTGTGGAGGTCACATGCATGAAGGAGCTTGGTCTTCTCGTCTTGGAATCCCGGGTCAACCAGCGGAAGCTGAAGAACTCATGGTTTCACGAGATATAGCCCTTGTGCGTCTTACCGGCGCACATATGCATTTTCAGCATTTATCAACAACTGGATCAGTTGAAATGGTTCGTTTGGCAAAACAAGAGGGTCTGCCAATAACCGCTGAAGCTACTACCCACCATTTCAGCCTTACTGACGCATCATGTGCTTCTTATGATCCGGTATTCAAAGTGCACCCTCCACTTCGAACCGAGCAAGATGTATTTGCAGTGAAAAAAGGTTTATCTGACGGGACTATTGATGCCATAGCTACCGACCATGCACCCCATACAGATCATTCAAAGGAAAAATCTTTTGCCGAAGCTCCTCCTGGAATGCTTGGTCTCGAGACAGCCTTCAGTATCTCACTTGAAGATTCTGGACTAGATCTACCACAAATTCTTGCCCTCCTGTCTTGGCGTCCAGCAGCAATAGCTGGCATATCAGATCGACATGGAAACACTGTTTCAATAGGGTCGAAAGCAAATCTTTGTGTAATTGACCCGGATATCACATGGACAGTGTCAGGCAATTCGATGGCTAGTAGGAGTTCAAACACCCCATACGAAGGGCGTCGTTTAAGAGGACGTGTTCGCCACACAATCCAATCAGGAGAAGCCGTAGTGATAGATGGGGAAACTCAACGATGACTCGAAACGCAGAAACCTCAAGACTTGTACTAGCGGATGGAACTGTATTTGATGGTGAAATGATTGGAGCCCCACCAGTTAATGGAGTAGCTACCGGAGAAGCCGTCTTCAATACTGTTATGTCGGGATATCAAGAAGTTATTACTGACCCTTCTTATGCCGGACAGATAATAACTTTCACTTATCCCCACATAGGAAATTATGGAGTGAATAATGAGGATTTTGAGAGCAGACAACCCTTTTGTTCAGGAGTGATCGTCCGACAACTCAGCAGAAGGACAAGTAATTGGCGTGCAACAAATAGCCTTGATTCATTTTTGAAAGAGCATGAAATACCTGGAATAGCAGGAATAGATACTAGACGCCTTACACGACATCTCAGAGATGAAGGTTCAATGCCAGCAGCCTTTGGACAGGGAGACCTAGATGAACTAATTCAATCAGCCAGAGAAACTCTACCCACAGACGGAATTGATCTCGTTTCAACTGTTACCTGCAAAACAAAATATATTGTTCCTTCCCTCGGTGGAATTAGACGAATAGTTGCCTATGACTTTGGTATAAAAACCACAATTCTCCACCATCTATCTAAATTAGGAGAAGTTATCGTCGTCCCAGCCCAGACCTCTTACGAAGAGGTCTTAGATCTAGAACCAGATGGTGTCTTCTTATCAAATGGGCCAGGAGACCCTGCACCACTAGCAGGTATACGTTCAAATATCTCATCGTTACTTGGGAAAGTACCAATATTTGGTATATGTCTTGGCCACCAATTACTTGCTGCAACCCTTGGAGCTGAAACTTTTAAATTGCCATTTGGTCACCATGGAGGAAACCATCCTGTAAGGAACTTGAAGACAGGTGCCGTTGAAATCACCAGCCAAAACCACAACTACTGCGTAGCTGATGGAGGGATATCATCCGTAGACCTAACGCATATCAACCTGAACGATGAAACTATTGAAGGTCTTCGCTGCCAAGAAGTTCCAGCTTTTAGTGTCCAATATCACCCAGAAGCAGGTCCAGGACCACACGACAGCCAGTACCTTTTTAAAGAATTTGAAGAACTGATGGCTAAAACTAATGGAGGAGAGTCCTAGTGCCAAGACGAACAGACATCTCCAGCATTCTCCTTATTGGATCCGGACCGATAGTCATCGGACAGGCATGCGAATTTGATTATTCAGGAACCCAAGCATGCCGAGTCCTCAAAGAAGAGGGCTACCGAGTGATCCTCGTCAACTCCAATCCTGCAACCATCATGACAGATCCTGATTTCGCCGATGCGACCTATGTTGAACCGCTTCGGTTAGACGTCTTGACAAGAGTGATAGAACAAGAACGACCAGATGCGCTTCTGCCAACACTGGGAGGACAAACTGCTCTGAACCTTGCTATGGAATTGGTTGAAGCCGGAGTGCTTGAAGAATATGGAGTTGAACTCATAGGCGCACGATCTGAGGCAATTGCTACCGCCGAGGACCGCCATTTATTCAAAGAGGCAATGTTGGAAATTGGTTTACAAGTTCCAGACTCCGGTATCGCTCACTCACTAGATGAAGCAAAAAAAGTAGTGGAAGGCATAGGACTGCCGGTCATAATACGCCCTGCCTACATACTTGGGGGCAAAGGAACGGGTATGGCGCACACTTCAGAAGAGTTCGAGAAAGTGGCTCAGAATGGTTTAGACGCTAGTCCAATTAAAGAAATACTTATTGAGCAGTCAATTGCAGGATGGAAAGAATTTGAATTAGAAGTTATGAGAGATCAGTCCGATAACTGTGTTGTCGTATGCTCAATAGAAAATTTTGATCCCATGGGTGTCCATACCGGGGATTCCATCACTGTGGCACCTGCTCAAACTCTCACTGACATTGAATACCAGAAGATGCGTGACGATTCTTTTGCTTGTTTACGAAGAGTTGGCGTAGAAACAGGGGGTTCTAATGTTCAGTTTGCAGTCAACCCAGAAAACGGTGATCAAGTCATTATCGAAATGAACCCAAGAGTGAGCCGATCTTCTGCTCTTGCATCAAAAGCAACAGGATTTCCAATTGCGAAAATAGCAGCAAGACTTGCCATCGGATACACCCTAGATGAAATACCTAACGACATCACAGAAAAAACTCCAGCTGCTTTTGAACCCACCATTGATTACGTAGTAACTAAAATCCCACGCTGGGCATTCGAAAAATTTCCAGGAGCCGATGGAATTCTTGGCACGTCCATGCAGTCCGTTGGCGAAGTAATGGCGATCGGCAGAACTTTTCCTGAATCTTTACAAAAGGGGCTGCGTTCTCTTGAAAATGGTCGATTTGGTTTGAACGCTGACCCAGCAGAAAACTCTCTCAAAAAAATGGATAACGAAGACCTAAGGTCTGCTGCAAAAATAGCTACACCAGATCGCATATACCAGATAGAAGCCTTATTTCGACGTGGACTCACTGTTGAAGAAGTTCATTCTGATACTTCTATTGATCCATGGTTCCTAGATCAGATACTTACTATTACGGAAGAACGATCATATTTAGAAAACGAAACTCTCGACACGCTAGATAAATGGTCATGGAAGAGAGCGAAACAGCTCGGATTTTCTGACGCACAACTTGCTTACCTTTGGGAAACCCAAGAGTCGCTAGTGAGAGAAAAGCGGGAAAGTCTTGGAGTGTTCCCTACCTATAAAACAGTTGATACATGTGGAGCTGAGTTTGCGGCTGACACCCCTTATCATTACTCAACTTGGGAAGACGAAAATGAAGTAAAGCCGTCTGGACGGCCCAAAATCATGATTCTTGGATCTGGACCGAACCGAATAGGCCAAGGCATTGAATTTGATTACTGTTGTGTACACGCTAGCTTCGCCCTCCGTTCTGCTGGTTATGAAACAATTATGGTTAACTGCAATCCCGAGACAGTTTCAACAGACTATGACACTAGCGACCGGCTGTATTTCGAGCCGTTAACTCACGAAGATGTATCTAACGTCATAGAAGCAGAACAGCCAGAAGGAATAATTGTTTCACTTGGTGGCCAGACCCCTTTGAAACTCGCCGCAGTCCTTCCTGAAGAACTCATAGCTGGAACTAATCCAAAATCAATTGATATCGCTGAAGATCGGGAACTTTGGAATGCATTATGCAGAAATATTGGTATCAATCAACCACCAGGCGGAACAGCCATCAATCTAGATGAAGCTCAAGAAATAGCTGATGAAGTTGGATTTCCAGTACTGATAAGACCCTCGTATGTTCTTGGTGGTCGGGCAATGGAAATTGTTTACGACCATTCTCAGTTAGAGAAAGCTATGGCAGAACTTTTAGAGTTCGGAAGTCTAGGAATTGAGGGAGGACTTTCTTCAGAGCGCCCAGTTCTTGTTGATCGGTTCCTAGAAGAAGCAATTGAAGTGGATGTTGATGCGATTCGGGATGCAACTGGAGATACTGTCATAGGGGCAGTAATGGAACATGTGGAAGAAGCAGGTATCCATAGCGGGGACAGTGCGTGTGTGATACCTCCACCGCATTTGAATGAAGAAGTAATAGCAAAGATTGAAGAATTTACATTACAGATAGCCGAAGCCCTTGAAGTAAAGGGACTAATCAATGTTCAATTTGCAGTAAAAGAAGATCAGATTTATGTGATTGAAGCCAATCCTCGTGCTTCACGAACTGTTCCTTTCGTGGCTAAAGCGACAGGGGTTCCTTTGGCAAAAGTAGCTAGCCGAGTGATGGTTGGCGCCACACTTGCGGAACTACGAGAAGAAAAATTGCTTAGGCCGCGAGCCTCTGGAGATCATGTTGCGGTTAAAGAAGCAGTATTACCATTCAACCGTTTTCCAGAAGCTGACCCCGTACTTGGCCCAGAAATGCGTTCCACGGGCGAAGTAATGGGTATAGATCTAACAACAGGACTGGCTTTCGCTAAGTCACAAATTTCTGCAGGTGGTGCACTACCAGAATCTGGGACAGTATTTATGTCTCTTGCAGATAGAGATAAAGAAACTGGACTTGAAGCAGCGCGCAGCCTCTCGGATTTAGGGCTCGAGATAGTAGCAACAAAAGGCACAGCAGAGCATTTAGAGAAAAACGGAATACGAGTTAAAGACGTAGTAGCGAAACTGGATGAAGAGGGAACAGATGCAGTTGAACTGATTCGTTCGGGAGCAGTTCAACTCGTAGTCAATAGTCCCCATGGACGAGGACCACGTGCCGATGGGGATCATATTCGCGGTGCGGCTGGGGCAGAGGATATTCCACTTCTCACTACTGCCTCTGCGGCATTAGCAGCAGCTAAAGGCCTTCATGAATGGAAAAATAGTTCACTAGAAGTTCGTACTCTTCAGGCATATCATGAAGGTGTCAAAGCAGAGCATTGATATGGGACATATTCCAAGTACTGATTTCACGACGAGAATAGGGTCTGTGGTTCTTCCGAATCCGATCATGACAGCATCAGGAACATCTGGACAAGGCGCTGAACTTTCAAAATATTTCGACCTTTCCTCACTTGGAGCAATTGTCGTGAAGTCTCTACATGCCAAACCCTGGCCTGGCAGTCCTGCGCCTCGTTTACACCCAACTTCTGCAGGAATGATAAATAGCGTTGGGCTTCAAGGTCCGGGAATAGAAGAGTGGCTGATAAATGATCTTCCCGCGTTAGAAAAGGCTGGAGCAAGAGTAATTGTAAGTATTTGGGGGCAAACAGTAGAAGAGTTTGAGCAGGCTGCGAAACTACTAGCAGGTGCTTCAGATGCTGTGATAGCGGTAGAAGTGAATGCTTCTTGTCCGAATTTAGAAGACAGAACAAATCTTTTTGCTCATTCAGCAGTAGCAACTGCAGAAGTTGTAAAAGCTTCTTTAGTTTCGGAAAGACCATGTTGGGCGAAGCTCAGTTCAAACACCCCTGATTTACCTCAAATCGCAAAAGCAGCCGAAGAAGCTGGAGCAGAAGCAGTAACAGTTGCAAACACATTATTAGGCATGGTGATTAACACGGACACTCGTAAACCCTTACTAGGAGCTGGGCGTGGCGGGGTCTCAGGTCCTGCGATCAAGCCAATAGCAATTCGGTCGGTTTTTGACACCTACGCCAGCAATTTAGAAATACCAATCATTGGAGTAGGAGGAATCGCAAAAGGGGAAGACGTTTCTGAGTTCTTGATGGCAGGGGCAACTGCAACACAAATAGGAACAGCAACATTCGCAAACCCTCGTGCTCCTCAGAAGATCCTCAAAGGGTTTTCAAAATGGTGTAAAGATCAAGGTTTAGATCAAGTAAATAAGTTGATTGGAGTGGCTCATGGCTGAAGAAAATTTTGATGGCGATAAATTTGAAGAAATAGATGAGGGAGAAGTTCCTTCCGAAATTCGTTCTCGTTTAGCATTGGCGTTAGATGTTGATGATGTCGTTGCAGCCCGACGCCTCGCTGCTGATCTTGATGAATTTTTTGGAACGGTCAAAGTTGGATTAGAGCTTTATACAGCTGCCGGGCCAGATGTAATTGCAGGACTTGTTGCAAATGGATGGGATGTGTTTGCAGATCTCAAATTGCATGACATACCAACCACGGTCAATAAAGCAGCTCGAGTTGTTGGATCTTTAGGAGTTCGCTGGCTTACTGTTCATACATCCGGCGGTGAGGCAATGCTTCAAGCAGCAGTCGAAGGACTAAGAGAAGGAGCAGAAGGTCTTGACGGGCCACCACCAGGAGTTTTAGGGGTGACAGTTTTGACTAGTGATGCCGAAGCCTCTTCAGAAACATTGAAGACTCGAACTTCACTTGCGGTAGAAACTGGATGTGCTGGAATCATTTGCGCTGCTCCTGATTTATCAACCACTGAGCCATGGGCAGATCAACTAACACGAGTCGTACCTGGTACTCGTATGCCAGGATCTGAAACCCATGATCAGGCACGAGTCTTAACGCCGCAGCAGGCCATAAACGATGGAGCTGACATCTTGGTTATTGGCCGTACAGTGACGTTGGCGGAAGAACCGATCCTTGCAGCAGCAGAACTTGTTAGTTATTTACTCGGATGATTTCACCAAAAGCATTTTCGACGCTAAAGTCCCTGTCATGACAGGACTTCCCGAACTTACAGACGAACAACGACGAGCAGCTTTAGTGAAAGCAGCTGAAGCGCGACGAGCTCGAGCCGAAATCAAGGAACTGCTAAAAATGGGTTCTCTCACATTTCCAGGACTTCTTGAACGCGCAGATAATGACCCAGTTATTGCGAAAATGAAAGTTCTATCTGCTTTAGAGTCCTTACCTAAACTCGGCAAAGTAAAAGCAAGACGCACAATGGAGGAAATAGGTATTAGCGAAAGCCGAAGACTTAAAGGACTAGGGAGTCAACAGCGCTCCGACCTTTTATCTCGGTTTTCATAGAGGACTAATGACACCTAAGAAACGAGAACCACTTTTAGTGGTTCTTTCAGGCCCCGGAGGAGTAGGAAAAGGTGTCCTCGCAGAGAAACTCGTAACCCAAGACAAAAACCTTGCACTCAGTCAATCATGGACAACCCGGACACGCAGATCTGATGAAGATCCAGAAGCCTACAAATTTGTTAGCCGTCAAGAATTTCTTGATCATCAAAATCAAAGAGGGTTCATTGAGTGGAACGAGTTCTTAGGAGAACTTTATGGCACTCCTGTTCCTGACGCCTCTGCTCCGCATGACATTCTTCTAGAAATAGACGTGGCAGGCGGTCACCAAATCAAAGAAAATTATGCAGATGCTTTGTTAATTTTTGTAGATGCCCCCAGTGTAGAAGAGCAACGCCGACGCCTTATTGAACGTGGAGACACTGGAGAACGGGCAAAAGAAAGAATTGTTGAGGGTGAACGGGAAAGAATAGAAGCCGAGTCTTTGGGTTATCTAAAAATTATTAATGATGATCTGAAAGAAGCAATAAAAAAAATCCAAGAAGTGATTAGTGAAAAACGAATTACTTAAGTTCTTCAACACTTGACTATCGAGGTAATGAGCGCCATATCTGATACCGTTTATACGTCTGAAATGCGTTCAGGTATGAAACATCAACTAAAGATGAGGTATTTTTGTGAAGGGTCACGACACCATGATCACCCCCGAGATAGAAGGGCTTTTAGATCGGGCTGAATCGAAGTTCCGTTTAGTCGCTCTTAGTTCTCAACGAGCTCGGCAAATAAACTCGTATTTCAATCAATTAGGGGAAGGTCTTGGAGCTTCTATTCCACCTCAACTTCCCTCAACAGCGCGTAAACCTTTATCCATAGCATTTGAAGAGATCTCAGCAGACAAAATAATTCCTGTCGAGGTTTCAGAACCATCAGAAGAAGAATTGAAGTTGATTGAGGCCATGGAAGAGTCAGAACTCGAAGAAGATGTCGAGTCTGAAGAGACAAGCGACGAAAGCGCTTGATTTACCCTTGAATTTATGGGCATCTTTGATGGTCGCCGAATCGTTCTTGGAGTAACTGGGGGAATCGCTGCGTATAAGGCAGTCGAAGTTTGCCGTCGTCTAGTAGACGCCGGAGCCCATGTTTCACCCATTCTCACAAAAGGAGCTGAAAAGTTCATAGGGAGAGCAACGTTCGATGCTTTGGCTTCAGAAAAAGTTCAGACTTCTCTATGGGAAGAAGAACACCCAATACCCCACACAAACCTTGGCCAAAACGCTGACTTAATTCTGGTTTGCCCTGCCACAGCAAGACTACTCTCCGATTATCGAACTGGTCGTTCTGCTGATTTGTTGACCGCAACCCTGTTAGCTACTCGGGCTCCCGTAATAGTTTGTCCTGCAATGCACACTGAGATGTGGGAACAACCTTCCGTTCAAGAAAATATTCAAGAGTTAATCAAACGTGGCGTAGAAATAGTCGGACCAGATCAAGGACGCTTAGCAGGAGGTGATGATGGAGCAGGTCGCCTTTCCGATCCAGTCTCTGTAGTCGCAGCGGTCGAAAAAGTATTAAATTTAGGTTTGAATTCTAAGACTCAAGACTTCTTGGGACTTCAAGTCTTAGTCTCAGCGGGTGGAACAAAAGAGCCTATCTGCCCGGTTCGTTATATCGGGAATAGGTCATCTGGTAAACAAGGACATGCCATAGCTTTAGAAGCAGCTACTAGAGGAGCGTCGGTTGTTTGTGTCACTACTGAACCTAGTCATGCCCCAAATCATCCAAACCTGAAGGTAGTTACAGTTGAGACTGCAGATGAAATGGCACAGACAGTCTTTTCTGAAGCGCCAAAAAGTGATTTAGTGGTTATGGCAGCGGCCGTGGCAGATTTCACTCCCGTAGTCAAAAGCGAAAAAAAGATCAAGAAATCTGAAGAATGTTTAGAGATACGTCTTGAACCCACCGTAGATATTCTTGCCGCCTTGGGTTCCTCTCATACTGGAAAACAGATTTTGGTGGGTTTTGCTGCCGAAACAAACGACCTTGAAGAAAATGCAAAGAAAAAACTCGAAGCTAAAGGTATTGATTTGATCGTAGCGAATGACGTTTCTGCCGAGAATACTGGATTTAATTGTGACACGAATGCAGTAACTTTGTTTGATTTAGTGGGAAGAAAAACCGAGTTTCCTCTCGCCGATAAACGAGATATAGCACAGGCGATACTTGATACTGCTTTAAAGTTAAAGGTTGATAGGCACGAAGAAATTGGAGAAAAATAATGAGTCGTAAATGGACCTTCACTTCAGAGTCTGTCACTGAAGGGCACCCTGACAAGATGGCAGATCAAATATCTGACGCTGTTCTTGATGCGATGCTCGTTGAAGATGCAGAGAGCAGAGTGGCTTGTGAAACTCTTGTTACGACTGGTTTAGTTGTTGTTGCTGGAGAAGTCACCTGCAAAGGTTATGTGGACATCCCTAGCATTGTGCGAAGCACTATAAAAGAGATTGGATATGACCGCGAAGATTTTGGATTTGATGGTGATACCTGTGGGGTTATGGTCAGTCTTGATGGGCAGTCTTCAGATATAGCTCAAGGGGTCGATGATTCTGAAGAAACCCGTACTGCTAACTCAAGTGAAGAGGATCTGGACCGCCAAGGAGCTGGCGATCAAGGCATGATGTTTGGTTATGCCTGTGATGAAACAGAAGAATTGATGCCTTTACCTATCAATCTTGCCCATCAGATGGCAGAACGTCATGCGTCTGTGCGTAAATCCGGTTTAATTCCATATTTAAGACCGGATGCAAAGACTCAAGTCACATTTGATTATGAAGATGATCAACCAGTTCGTTTAAAGACAATTCTTGTTTCAACACAGCACAACGATGGAATTGACCGAGATTCAATGATTCGTCCTGATCTCATAGACGAGGTTATTCGTCCAGTAATTCCAGAACAATTTGCTGATGATGATTACCAAGTTTATGTAAATCCCACTGGACGGTTTGTCATCGGTGGACCAGTTGGAGATGCAGGACTAACCGGCCGTAAAATAATTGTTGATACTTACGGAGGGATGGCTCGCCACGGCGGGGGAGCCTTTTCCGGCAAAGACCCAAGCAAAGTTGATCGTTCCGCAGCCTATGCAGCCAGATGGGTTGCAAAAAACCTTGTAGCAGCCGGAGCGGCTCGCCGATGTGAGGTTCAGGTAGCTTATGCAATAGGTATGGCTAGACCAGTCTCTATCTACGTGGAGACTTTTAATACCGAAATCGTGGACCCAGAAAAAATATCAAACTGTGTAAACCAAATCTTTGATCTGCGCCCTGCTGCGATTATTCGCGATCTTGATTTGAAAAGACCTATTTATAAGGACACTGCTGTTTATGGCCATTTTGGTCGAGAAAAGTTTCCTTGGGAGCAGACAGGAAAAGTCGAAGAAATTCGTTCTGCTCTTGAACTAGATTAGGCGGCAGACCGTGCCCGGCAAAATGTCGGATCAGAGCCAGTTACCTTTCCAAGACGCAAATCATGATTCTGAATCCAAAGAAGAGACGATTGGCAGAGTTGTACGTGTTCTACCAGATGTAGGTGGAGTAGATCGCCCGTTTGATTACCTAGTCCCCAGCAGTTGGATAGCCGATGGGCGAGACAAAAGCCTTCAGGTAGGAAGCAGAGTACGAATTCCTTTCGGGCCAAGGCGTGTAGCGGGATGGGTGGTAGAAGACTATGTAGACCCACCAAAAGAAGTCAAACTTCGCGAGTTGACAAAACTAAGTGGCATGGGTCCTAGTTCAGACATGATTCAGATCGCTCGTTGGGTTTCTTACAGATGGGCTGGAAAGCTTTCATCCGTCTTGAAGACAGCTTCGCCGTTAAGGAACATTGATCGTCTACCCGCCTCTCCGTCTGATGTCACAATTGGCGCTAAACCACCGAATTGGGCGGTAGAAGCTCTTGAGAAACCTAAAAGAGTTCTAAGGATGCCACCCAATGAAGACATTCTTCCGCTCATCAAAGCGACTATAAGGACGGGTAATGCTTTGGTCATTGTTCCTTCAATCGAAATGGCCAAATCACTTACAGGTGATCTAAAAAAAATAGGTATTCCCGTTTCACTAATGCCTCATCAATGGGCAGAAGCTGCTGCTGGTGGAGTGGTTGTTGGAACACGATCTGCAGTATTTGCTCCTGTTCGTGAGTTGGCCGCAATATTGATATTTGACGAACACGACGGAACTCTCCAAGAAGAACGGATGCCTACCTGGCATGCCCGAGATGTTGCCATAGAGAGAGCTCGCCGAGCTGAAGTTCCCTGTGTTCTAATTTCACCAACTCCAAGTTTGGAAGCATTGCAGTGGGGCTTGTTGCAGAAGTTTCCAAAGAATCATGAATCTGAAAGTTGGGCGGAAGTTCAAATTATTGACCGGCGTGAAGAAAATCCTTTACGGCCAGGTCTCTTAAGTGATGATTTAGTGCAATTAATAAGAGTAAAAGATGAAGATCCAACTATTTGCATACTTAATAGAAAAGGAAGATCTCGGTTACTCGCATGCTCACATTGTGGGGAGCTAGTTAAGTGTGAAGATCATCAAGTTCCCCTTATTCAAGATGAAGATGAGATGCTTCTATGCACTGTAGATGGAGCACGTCAACCATCTTTGTGCGTTCGCTGCGGTTCCACGCGTTTCAAAAATTTGAGAGCAGGAATTAGCCGTTTAAGAGAAGAGATTGAAGCTTTGGCGCGCCAGTCAACGGTGGAGATTACTTCGGATACAAAGGCCGCTGATGTTGCGGGCTGCAAATTGTTTATCGGAACTGAAGCAGCTCTGCATCGATTCAAGAAAGCGTCTCAAGTCATTTTTCTTGATTTTGATCAAGAACTTCTTGCACGACGTTTTCGCGCTAATGAACAAGCTTTGTCATTATTGGCGCAAGCTTCTCGATTGGTTGGGTCTAAAGGTAGTAATGGAAAAATAGTCATTCAAACTAGACAACCTGACCATGAAGTACTTCAGGCAGCTGTCAATGGAAATCCAGAACTTCTATCCGAGTCAGAAAAAGAAAGAAGAAAGATATTGAATCTGCCTCCTTTTTCTGCCCAAGCACAAATCTCTGGTGCTTCGGCAGAAATATTCATGAATTCTTTAGGGAAACCAGAGGGAATAAAAATTATGGGGCCAAGAGATGGGTCCTGGTTGGTGCAAGCACCAAATTCAGAAGACTTGGCGGAGTTATTGCATAAAACAGAGCGCCCAAGTGGCAGGTTACGCATTCAAGTTGACCCGCAGAATATTTAGATCAAGGACTCCATATTCTCCGGTGTGTTTCATATAGGGCAATACCTGCAGCCGTGGCAACATTCAAACTTCCTACTCGACCTAGCTGAGGAATGAAAGCGACAGAATCACAGGCTTCAAGGGCTTGAGGTGAAAGGCCTCGATCTTCATGCCCAAAGACTAAGCATGTTTTTTCCTTGATTGGTGCCTGAAATATTGGTATCGCCTCTTCAGATAATTCAATTCCTAGCAGAGAGAAACCAGAATCTTTGATTTGAGTTATGGCTTCCTTGATTTCTTCACAAAAAGACCACGTCAAATAGCGATCGGTTCCCAAAGCAGTACGGGCTACTTTCGGATGAGATGGGAGTGGTGTGGCGCCAGAAAACCAGATATGAGAACTTCGATACGCAGCTGCAGTACGAAGAATGGTTCCAACATTGAACGGTGTTTGGACGCTATCGAGGAGTATCGCTACATCAGATTCGGTTTGTCGACGCCATTGACGATGAAGTCTCTTAAGGCCTGTGCTGTCAAGATTCTTCATCGCTTTCCCTTCTAGTTACATCCAACAGTCGGAATCCTTTTCTTGAACCACGACGACTGGCGTTCCATTCTTTTGTTTCTAACCATTTAGCTAATGAGTCAGAACCGAGATGTCGTTGTATCACGAAATGAGCTGATCCATTGGGGCTAAGACGGTTTAACCATTCTAGGAGAAGTTCGTGAAGAGATTCTTTACCAATTCTTATTGGAGGATTCGACCAGATTGAATCAAAAGAAATATCTTCAGGTATTTCTTCCGGAAGACAAGTAAAGATATTTTTTGAATTTGTTTTTTCAGCGTTTAGGCGACAAAGTTCGAGTGCTCGGATGTTGGTGTCAGTGGCCCAAACTTTTGCATCTGGATACCTCTCTCCCAAGGTGCATGCGATAGGTCCGTATCCGCAACCTAAATCTAAAATGTTCTTAACCGGCGCAGGCACAGAAGGACCTTCCATTAAGAGATAGCGGGTTCCTTTGTCCACTTGATTTGCAGAGAAAACTCCACGGTCAGTGGTCAAACTGAGATCAACATCGGGTAGAAGCAATCGCACCTCTTTTTTACGAGAAGTGGATTTAGGGTTAGATACCCAGTAATGCTGATCGGAGTCGTCCATACCCAGACGATAGTCTTATCTCATGGGTTCATATGAAATACGAACAGTTGGTGATCCGGTACTACGTACAGTAACGGATGAAGTAACTAACATAGACGCGTCTTTGGTGAAGGTAACTGACAACATGTTCTCATCAATGTATGACGCTGCGGGCATAGGTCTTGCAGCACCACAAGTAGGAATTCAGAAAAGATTTTTCGTTTACGATCATGGAGAACACTCCGGAGTAATTCTGAATCCAAAAATTGTGGAATCGGATGGTGAATGGGTTTTTGAAGAAGCTTGCCTTTCAATTCCAGGGCTTTCTTGGGAAATTATTCGTCCTAAAACAATTCATTTAGTGGGCATTGACCTCAATGGAAATGAAGTGTCGATAGAGGCAGATGAACTTGAAGCACGCTTATTCCAGCACGAAATTGATCATCTGAATGGAGTCTTATTGTTAGATCTGCTTGATGATGAAAGTCGACGTCAAGCTTTAAGCAAGTTAAGAGAATTAGATCTCAGGCGCACTCCTAGGCCGCCTTCAGATCCTGGAGAATTGCGGCTGCCTTGAGAGCTACTCTTCCAAAAAATCCTACAAGGTTGGTTTATTTAGGGACACCAGAGATAGCTGTACTTCCTTTAGTTGAGTTAGATAATGCAGGGTTTGAAGTGGTGATGGTCGTTACAGGAGAGGACAAACGACGAGGGAGAGGATCCTCCACAAGTCATAGCCCTGTTAAAGAAAAAGCTCTTGAACTTGGTTTGCCAGTGACACATGACTTGTCTGACTTGCTTCATGTCGAAGCAGATCTTGGGATAGTTGTTGCTTTTGGTCAAATTATTCCAAAGAATTATTTAGAGCAGATACCGATGCTTAATTTGCATTTTTCATTGCTCCCGCGTTGGAGAGGTGCAGCACCAGTTGAGAGATCTATATTGGCCGGAGATGTAATTACTGGTGTTTCCCTGATGGTTGTAGAAGAAGAGTTGGATACCGGGAGTGTTTGCGCTAGTGAAGAAGTAGAGATAGGCGACCAAACCGGGGATGAACTTCGACAGAGTCTTGTGGAAGTAGGGAGTCACATGTTGGTAAGAGCGCTTAAAGAGGGGCTCAAAACACCTGTTCCTCAAAATGGTTCACCTATATATGCTCACAAAATTTCATCGAAAGATCTTCATTTAGAGTGGAGTCAACCCATTGAAGAGCTCATGAATAAGATTCGTTTAGGCGGGGCTTGGACTACGTTTCGCGGAACACGTTTCAAAATTTGGTCAGCTTTAGTTAACTCATCGTTATCAGAGCCGGTCGGAACGATTATTGGCGATCAAGTATCTGGGGTGAATGGTTCGCTCAAGTTGATAGAAGTACAAGCTGAGAATCGAGGACGTCAGTCTTTCGACTCATGGCGATCTGGAGCCCGTCTCACTTCTGAAGACCGGTTCGTCTGATGGCAGAAGGGGCAGCGCCTCGCCGTATAGCAGTCAAAGTTCTTGAACGAATAGAAAACGACGGTGCTTTCGCGAATTTAGTCCTTAATGCCACTTTGGAAAAATCTAAGTTAGATAGTAGAGACCGCGCGTTTGTCACGGAAATGGTTTATGGAACTACTCGGATGAGACGCGCCTGTGACCATACGCTTGATCGGTTTCTTCACGATGAAATTGAACCTCTAGCGAGAACAATTTTACGACTAGGCGTATGGCAAATAATTTTTGGTGGTGTTCCAGCTCATGCGGCAGTATCGGCAACCGTTGAAGTAGCCCCGCGTCGCTTTCGTGGACTTTGTAACGCAGTACTGAGACGAATTGCTGAAAATCCAGTTACTGATTGGCCGTCGGAAGCTATTGAACTCAGCTATCCAGATTGGCTCATGAATCGCCTTAAGTTAGACGTGGGAGAACAAGACGCGTTAGGAATGGCAAAAACCATGAATGAACCTGCGCTGGCTGTGACTCGAAGCGATGGTTACTATCAGGATTTGTCCTCGCAGATGGTCGCTGAATCAGCTGTTGAGGGTTTAAAAGCAGGAGATTCCATTTTGGATTTGTGTGCAGCGCCAGGAGGAAAGGCCACATTGATGGCTTCTGGTGGGGTGTGGACCGTTGCAGCAGATGTGAGAGAGAGCCGAATGGGGCTTGTGGCAGAAAATGTGCAACGACTTAATGTCAACCTTTCTCTAGTAGTTTCTGATGGTTGTTTTCCACCGTTTAAACCGAAATCGTTTAACCGGGTGTTGGTAGATGCTCCGTGTTCAGGTCTAGGAGTTTTACGGCGTAGAGCCGATGCTCGGTGGCGGGTCTCTGAAGAGGAAATTGAAAGGCTGTCTTTTCTACAAGAAGAACTTCTCCTCTCAGCTTTAAACTTAGTGGCCTCCGGCGGGCAACTAATTTATAGCGTATGCACAGTCACTTCTGCGGAAACAACTGAAGTAGATGAACGTTTTAGAACTAAGACAGGAGTTCAATCTTGTGGACCGCTACCAGACCCATGGAGAATTCATGGACAGGGAGGAATGATTCTTCCCCAAGATCTAAATAGCGAAGGAATGGCAATTTTTCGTTACCACGTTGAATGAATCTATTCAAAGAATTAGACGTTCTTTAAAATGTTCAAGGACTAGATTCAACGCATCTTGAGTCGGATGACCTGCTTCTTCTATCACTTCTTCAGTTAGAACAGAATGAGCACGAGTTGAAAAACGGTACGGATTCCCAGGAGAAGAATCTATTTCTACTCCTATAAATCCTTCTCCGAATTCTTCTTCCAGACGGTCAAACCTTTCACGAGGAGACATCCCATCATTACTGAATCTCAAACCGATGACACAAACACCATCGTCAACACGATCCCGCACTATTTGAAGGTCTTTTTTTGAAATACCTAAAGAACGTTTAGCGCCTTTCGTGAAAGGTAGAGGCAAACTCGGTTGGCTTAACACAGGTGCCAACATCCTTTCGTCAACCATCATCCCAAGTGCAAACCCCCCAGTGAAACACATACCAACTGCACCGACCCCTGGCCCACCACACCGACCATGCTCAAAAGCAGCTAGAGCCCTGAGCCACTTGGTGATAGGAGAAGTTCTATTTCGAAGAAAAGCAGTGAATTCACGAGATATACAAGCTTTAGCAAGAGTAGAAGTGAGGTATCCCATAGAGGGTGAACGACCCGGAGTACCAAACAAAGAAGGAAGAACTGCGGTACATCCAATTCCGGCCACTTTTCTTCCAAATTCTGCAACACGAGGAGTAATACCCGGTATTTCCGACATTACGACCACAGCAGGTCCGGTTCCGACTCGGAAAACTTCACGACTGAGCCCATCATGGCTGAATTCACCTATTTCATAACCCTGCAAAGCCTTCGTGTCCATCAAAAGACCTTACAGCGCAAAGTTCAAGACGGTGAGACCCTGCGGTACCCTCTGAATATGCATGAAGATACCGAAATTCCCATTCTGGTAAAAATTCTTACTGTTTCTGATGGCGTTATAGCGGGAACACGTGAGAATCTTTCTGGCGCGGCACTTGAAGAATTAATTACCAGCAGAGGCTGGCAGGTCGTAGAGAAATTAGTAGTTCAGGATGGCGCAGAAGAAGTAGCGCAAAAATTGATGACTGCTTCAGAAGATTTTCACGGAATGATAGTAACAACAGGGGGGACAGGATTTGGACCACGCGACCAAACCCCTGAAGGAACAAAAATGGTATTAGATCGAGAGGCTCCAGGCTTGGCAGAAGCGATGCGTCTAGTTAACCCCTTAGGTCGTCTTTCTCGTGGCATAGCGGGAACAAGAGGTCAGACTCTCATTCTCAACACCCCAGGTTCAGCCAAGGGCTCCATTGAATGCCTTGAAGCCGTGATCGACGTTGTCTCTCATGCCGTACGTCTATTAGTGGATAATGCAGATCCACACCCCACTTCATCATGAACTCGGTTAACGATTCAGAGTTCATGATGAAGGCAGTAGAAGTCGCGAAAGAAGCACGACTTCATTCTTCTCCTAATCCTTGGGTTGGCTCTATTGTCGTATCTAAGGGAGAAGTAATTTCAAAGGCCGCAACTGGACCTCCAGGAGAATCTCATGCCGAAGCCCAAGCGCTCCTAGAAGCAGGAGAAAAAGCGCAAGGAGCGACTCTTTATACAACTCTTGAACCATGCAACCACTTTGGCAAAACAGGACCTTGTACAGAGGCGATAATCAATGCACAAATTTCTCGGGTGGTGGTAGCTATCAAAGATCCAGATGAGCAAGTGTCGGGTTCAGGAATACGCACCCTCTTAGATGCAGGAATAGAAGTTGAACTCGGTCCAGGCGCAACTGAAGTCCTAGAGCAATTAGCCCCCTATCTCTGCCATCGGAACACCGGACGTCCTTATGTGGTATTGAAACTTGCAGCCACACTAGACGGACGCATAGCTGCTCCTGATGGGTCTAGCGTATGGATCACGGGAGAAGAGGCTCGAGCAGACGTCCATAAACTAAGAGCGGAAAGTGACGCGGTTTGTGTAGGTGCAGGCACAGTACGATCCGACGACCCACAACTTACAGTTAGAGCAGTTGAAGGAACCGATCCTCGCCGGATCGTAGTAGGAGAAATACCGGAAGGAGCATTAGTCCAGCCTGCTGAATCCTGGACCGGCGACCTCAACGAACTTCTTAACAGTTTAGGAAATCAAGGGGTTCTGCAACTTCTCGTCGAAGGGGGAGCAGATGTTGCAGGTCGCTTTCATCGAGAAGGTTTAGTTAATCGATACGTGGTATATATTGCTCCCGCATTCTTAGGTGGTGACGATGGTAAAGCGCTGTTTACAGGTTCAGGCGCTCCCACTATGGAACAAATTCAGAGAGGTCGATTTACCTCAATTACACAATTAGGCAACGACGTAAGAGTTGACTTGATTTTAGAAGAAAATTAAATAAGGTCGGGAGAAGCGATTAGATCCGCTAAGTTCATCTCGTGCTAAAACTTGTATTACCAAAAGGATCGTTGGAAGCTTCAACCCTTGAACTTTTTGAGGGAGCTGACCTCGGGGTGCTGAGAAGTTCTTCGGTTGATTATCGCGCTGACATTAGAGACCCAAGAATTGAAGAGGTTCGCATACTGCGTCCACAAGAAATCCCTTCATATGTTGCAGAAGGAACTTTTGACTTAGGCATAACTGGTCGTGACTGGATTGAAGAGACAAACAGCGATGTTGTTTCTTTAGGTGAACTTCACTATTCAAAAGCCACTGCGCGGCCAGTGAATATTGTTGTAGCAGTTCCTTCTGATGCGCCATGGAATTCGGTTGCTGATCTCCCAAATGGGGTGAGAGTCTCAAGTGAATATCCAGAGTTGACTCGCAAATTTTTTGCTGAACAAAACATTGAAGCAGACATTCGGCTTTCTTATGGAGCAACTGAAGCTAAAGCCCCTGACATAGTCGATGTTATTGTAGATATCACAGAAACAGGAAGAGCTCTTCGCGCTGCTGGATTAAAAGTGATCGACACCATACTGACCAGCTTCACAGAACTGATTGCTAATCCAGCATCAGCGGCTGACCCAAATAAACGTCACGCTATGGAGCAGATTCATAGACTACTGCAAGGAACTCTTGAAGCTAGAGGGAAAGTTCTAGTAAAAATGAATGTAAGTGAATCTGATTTAGATCAAGTAATTGATTTAATTCCATCAATGAAAGCACCAACAGTTAACGAGTTATTCAAAGGTTCAGGATTTGCGGTAGAGACTGTGGTGGCGAAAAGTGAAATCAATGAGTTGATCCCCGCATTAAGGGATATGGGGGCAACAGATATTCTTGAAATTCCACTTTCAAAAATTGTGCACTAAGTCTGCACTTATCTCAATGCAGCCGGTTGCGGGACTCGGAGTTCAAGGCTTCTAAGTAGTTTCAGGCCCTGAGTTTTCCTCTTCACTCTCTGAGGTCATATTGTCTCGTTGTTCAAGGCTGACATAGGCCATACGTATCTGATGCAAAGCATCTTTTAGAGTTTCTTCACTTTCACCCAGCTGGTTAATCAACTTGTCCATCACAGCGCCTAAGGCATTAATAGCCAGAGAAGCATCTTTTAGGTTTGGCGGTTGCTGCGAGAGATGAATCGCTGCTAATTCATATAGTCCCATTAAATGAGTTGAAATAACTACTGCGACTGGGGTTTGTGCGATTCGTTCCTGCGCTGCTGCCATCTCTTGTACCATGGCTTCAGCTCGTTCCCGATCCTCTGGTGAAAGATGATCAAATTCCCCAGCATTAGGGTCTATTTCATCATTTTGTGGTTCCGGTTGAATCGTATGTTCTCCATCAGGGGTCCAGAAACTACTCATACTATTTTCCTTTGTATCGGTTCTCAGTTCTTCTTAAAGATATGTCCTGATACGCTTACTTCAACAAAATAAAGAAAAGTGGGATTTCCCACCTGACCACTGAAGGTGCGATCAGGTCGCTTCCAAGTAAGCAGCGTTTGCTGCTGACGCGGGTGTCGGCTTTTCGGCACCCGTTTTTTTATGGATGGGTTTAATTCAAGAAGTCAGGAAGACTGGCTAAGTGATACAAAGGAGTGAGAAGCGATAGCAACGCCACAGAATCAAGAACCGCGGATAAATGACCAAATTAGAGCTCAAGAAGTGAGACTAGTTTCGTATGACGGAGAACAGGTAGGTATTCGAAGCCTGAATGAAGCTTTGAATATGGCACAAGACATGGATCTTGACCTTGTAGAGGTAGCCGGTCAGGCAACCCCGCCCGTATGTCGAATAATGGATTATGGGAAGTTCAAATATGAACAGTCTCAGAAAGCTAAGGAATCTCGGAAAAAATCAACTCATATTTTGGTTAAAGAAATGAAATACCGACCAAAAATAGGGGTGGGGGATTTCAATACGAAAACTAGAAAAGTAGAGGAATTCCTCAAAGAAGGAAGCAAAGTCAAAGTCACGATCATGTTCCGCGGAAGAGAAATGCAGCACCCAGAGCTTGGAGCTCGAATTCTAGAAAACGTAGCTGACGCAGTCGCAGAAGTTGGACACATCGAGGTATATCCAGAACGAGAAGGTCGCAATATGACCATGGTTCTCGGTTCGGGAAAAGCCACACAAAAGCAACGTGAAATAGTTGAAAAGTTACAAACAGAGATTACTGAAGAAGAAGTTTTAGAAGAAGAACAACAAAGTGAAGTAGTTGAAGATACCGAAAATGAAGAAACGGTAGAAGAAACTTCTTAGATGCAGACAATTTAAGAATGGAGAAAATAAATGCCAAAAATGAAGACTCATAGAGGTTTAGCAAAGCGTGTAAAAGTGACAGGAACTGGCCGCCTTCGCCGGCGTAGTCCAAACCTCAGCCACATTTTAGAGAAGAAAACACCTCAGCGTAAGCGTCGGCTTTCTGGAGAAAGCGATATAGCTAAAGCGGATGAAAAATCAATCCGTACTCGTTTAGGCAAGTAATCAACTACTAGTAAAAGCAACTAAAGACAGTTTTATAGTCACCACAATTTGAAGTCGGGAAGAAAAGGAGCTTTCAATGGCACGAGTTAAGAGAGCCGTACACAGCAAGAAAAAACATAAGGCAGTACTTAAGGAAGCGAAGGGGTATTACGGCAATAAAAGCCGGTCGTTTCGTGCTGCAAATGAACAAGTTATGCATTCTGGAAATTATGCATTCCGCGATCGCCGTGCACGCAAAGGAGAATTTCGACGCCTTTGGATTCAAAGAATCAACGCTGCTTGCAGGCAGAATGGGACAACCTACAGCCGTTTTATCAATGGATTGAAATGTGCAGGAGTTGAAGTTGACCGCAAGGTTTTAGCGGATCTTGCCGTAAACGAACCAGAAGCATTCACTTCATTAGTTGAAGTGGCTTCAGCTTCCGAGGCGAGCAACCAAACCCCAGCAACTCAGATTTCAGAAAATAATGAAAAGGCAGTTGAAGAGAGTTCAGTAGATGCCGCAGAGGAAGAAGCTAAAGAAAGCCCAGTGGAAGAAGCTCAACAGAGTGAGGATTTAACTTCTTTAACTGTGGCAGAACTTAAAGAGATAGCAAAAGATCTTGATATAAAAATCTCTGGTCTGCGAAAAGCGGAACTGATCGACGCAATAAATTCTGCTCGGTGACTTTCCAAGTCGGTGATAAAAGTTCGCTCGTTCAGCGAATACGACGATTAGCGAGAGAGCGTTCTTTTCGCCAAGAAGAAAACGCATATGTGGTCGAAGGGCCGCAACTCGTAACTGAAGTAATTGAATCAAATTTAGAAGTTGAAATCGTTGCAGTTCCAGATGCACCTGGGCAGGAAAATCTCATCGTCTTGGCTGAAAACGCTGGTATTGATTGCGTTCTAGTAAACGAGAGAATTTTCAAGGGGCTCTCAAGCACCAAATCTCCTCAACCGGCAATTGCTGTAGTTGGTTGCCACAACTCAGACCTAGAGGATCTAACTCGTTCAAAAGGAACTCTTTTGGTGCTGGATGAAATATCTGATCCAGGAAACGCCGGGACGTTGATTCGTTCAGCAGAATCGTTTGGGGTAACAGGAGTGATTTCTGTGGGGGGTGTGGATTTATACAACCCTAAAGTAGTCAGAGCTTCTGCCGGATCTTTATTTCGTGTTCCATGTACACAAATGGAAAGTTCCGAAGTTGTTCTTCAAGCCCTTTCAGAATCTGGCTATTCCTGCTGGGCTACTACACCACAAGAAGGCGTGTCTCCAGAATCTTTAGCCACAGAAACGCCTGTTGCCGTGGTGCTTGGTAGTGAGCCACACGGGCTTGATCCAACAACTGTAAATGCCTGTCATGGTAAATTGAGTGTGTCAACCTCCGGTCAAGCTGAGTCGTTGAATGTGGCCATTGCCGGTTCAATTGTCCTCTATGCATTGTCTCGGAGATAGCCGTTATTTAATTAGCCACTACAAACCCTGTCCTGTGTCGTATTCTTTCATAAGAGCCCAATATTTAAATTATGAACAAAATTGATCTTGATTCCCATTTGTCTGAATCTCTCGCTGCTATTGAAGCAGCGAGAGATCTAGAAAGCCTGAAAACGCTTGATACGGAATTGCTTGGGAAGAACTCTGCTACAACTTCAGCTAAAAAAAATCTTGGTCAGCTTGATCCAGAGGAAAGAAAAGTTGAAGGTAAGCGGATAAATGAAATTCGGGATCAAATCCAGAAGAAAATTCTAGGTCGGAAACTTGTTCTCGCTGAGGAAGAAAATTCCCTTCAACTCGAAAATGAACGGCTTGATCTAACAGAGCTAGATTTGGGTCATCGTTTAGGCCATCGTCATGTCATCACTCAAACCTGGGAGAGGCTTGAAGACCTCTTTGTAGGTATGGGGTACACGGTTGCAGAAGGCCCAGAAATAGAAGACGAATGGCATAACTTCGGAGCATTAAATTTCCCATTGAGTCACCCAGCACGGGATATGTACGACACTCTTTATGTTGATTATGGAGAGCCACAAAGCACTTTATTGAGGACCCATACTTCTCCAGTGCAGATGCGGGTGATGGAAAGTCAAGAACCGCCAATTTATTCCATCATGCCTGGACGGGTATTTAGATCTGACACTGCTGACGCTACGCACATGCCAGTTTTTCATCAAATTGAGGCTTTGGTCGTCGACCGGGGGATAACGTTTGCGGATTTGGCAGGAACGCTAGATGCGTTCACTTCGGCTTACTTCGGTAAAGATTTTGTGACTCGTCTTCGCCCCTCTTATTTTCCATTCACTGAACCTTCTGCTGAGTTTGATATACGGCGCCCAGATGGAACATGGCTTGAATTAGCAGGGTGCGGGATGGTTCATCCAAACGTTTTGAAAGCTGGAGGTCTCGATCCTGAGGAATGGTCAGGATTCGCTTTTGGGTTTGGTCTAGATCGCCTTGCATTAATGCGTCACGGTATAGATGACTTGCGGGAATTATTCCGAAATGACCATAGATTTTTGAGTCAATTCTGATGAAAGTCTTACTTACTTGGCTTCAGGAGTTCGCACCGTTGGAAGGGACCTCGGAAGAAATTTCTGACCAACTTAGTGGCCTTGGTTTGACAGTTGAAGGCATGACTCATATTGGTGGCGATTTAGACGGAGTAGTGGTGGCTAAAGTGCTTGACCTTCGAGCTCACCCTGATGCGGATCGTATACAACTAGTAGATGTAGACAGTGGAGATGGTGAACCCCTGCAGATTTGTTGTGGTGCTTTCAATATGAAAATCGGAGACCTCGTTCCTCTGGCGACGCTTGGAACCATCATGAATAACGGCATGGAAATCGCAAAAAGAAAAATGCGAGGCCAGTGGTCAAATGGGATGCTTTGCGCTGCTTCAGAGATAGGACTCGGCGTAGATTCAGAAGGAATAATGCTGCTCGATTCGTCTTTTGAGGTTGGGGCTCCACTCAAGGAAGCTTTAGGAATCCAAGAAGACGTACTATTTGATCTAGAGGTCAACCCTAATCGCCCGGATGCTATGTCAATTGCGGGGGTGGCAAGAGATCTTGCAGCGCTTCAAGGTAAAAAGTTTTCTTTACCAACTCCGAAAGAAAAAGAGAGAGGCAAGTCGGTAAATGAACGTTTAAGCGTAGAGATACTAGACCCAGAACTTTGTGGACGGTTTGTTGCCAGAATACTTGACAATATTGAAGTAGGTCCTTCCCCTTCGTGGGTTTCAAATCGCCTTATAGCTCTTGGTATGAGACCAATAAATAATGTTGTGGATGCTTCAAACTACGTAATGCTTGAATTAGGCCAACCGAGCCACACTTATGATTTAGATCGTGTTCATGGTTCCGGATTTAAAGTCAGAAAAGCACAAGAGGGAGAAAAAATAACCACTCTTGATGGAATTGAACGCCCTCTAACCTCATCTGATGGTGTAGTAGCTGATGCTAAAAATGTAGCCATCGGTATAGCCGGTGTGATGGGTGGCGCATCTACAGAGATAGATCAAGACACAAAGACCATTGCATTAGAAATGGCGTGGTGGGATCCAATTTCTATTTCCGCGACTGCTCGAAGACTGGGACTGCGAAGTGAAGCTTCCTCTCGGTTTGAGAGGGGAGCTGATCCGGAGATTGCTGATTTGGCAATGCAAAGATTTGCGGAAATATTATCCTCATCCGGCGCCACTCTTACTCCAGGAACTTTAGATTCACGGGGAAATTTACCACATCGCCCACCTGTTCGAGTTCGAATTCAGAGAGTAAATAAGATGCTGGGAGTCAATCTTTCTCGCAAAGAAATATCAAAACTTCTTGAATCTTTAGAGTTCAAAACTTCCAAATCAGGCGAAGATCTTGATGTGGGAATCCCATCTTTTCGTTTTGATAGCAGTGAAGAGATTGATGTTATTGAAGAGATAGCCCGACTATATGGTTATTCCAATATTCCAAGAACAGTTCCGATGTCCACACTTACTGGTGGCTTAACAGAGCGGCAAACGGATCGCAGGATAGTGAAGAATGCTTTGGTTGGCTTAGGGATTGATGAAGTTATGCCAGTGCCTTTCTTGGCCCCAGGTGATTTAGAAGCGGCAGGATTGAAAGTTGATGGTATAACTGTCACGAACCCATTGGTGACTGAAGAGTCAGTTATGAGAGCTTCCTTAAGGCCGGGCTTGTTGAAGACTTTGGCTTATAACGCATCTCATCGTTTGACCGGTCTAAAACTTTTCGAACTTGGCCACATCTATCAGCATCCTCTATCTGAACAACCCCTCCCGGACGAACGAGAACATTTAGGTGTTGTATTGGCTGGAGGGGATGCAGGTTCAGCAGTTAATGTTTGGTCAGCTCTTGCTGATGCACTAGCGCTTCGGGACTATGAACTTATTGCGGTAAGCCCTCCAGGTCTTCATGCTACTAGGACGGCTCAAATCGAAGTTCATGGCGAAGTCATTGGTTTCGTTGGTGAAATCGCACCGTCTGTACTTGATGCTTATGAGGTATCAGAAAGGGTGGGATGGCTTGAGATTGATTTGGATACTGCGTTAACAATTTCTCATGGTGACAAGCCATACAAGTCAATCAGCCGTTATCCAAGTTCTGATATAGATTTAGCATTTGAGGTATCGGAAGATGTTCCTGCCTCATCAGTCAGTTCTGTTTTACGTGCTTCAGCAGGAGAGTTGTTAATAGATCTACGATTATTTGATGTGTTTAGAGGTCATCCGGTAGGGGAGAACTGTAGAAGTCTGGCTTATACCCTGCGATTTCAGGCCACTGATCGGACATTGACAGATAAAGAAATTTCTGAAGTTCGAGAACGCTGCATATCAACTGTTGAAAAAGAGTTGGCTGCTTCTTTACGTTCTTAATCCAGAGACTGCGGCAAGATATGCAGTTCATTGTATAAATATGTTGCATTTATATACATAAAGTTGTATATTTATTTCATGAAAAAAGTTGGAATCATAGGAGCTTCTGGGTTCACCGGTGCAGAAATACTCAGAATATGTGCCTCTCATCCCGATTTACAGGTTGATGTTGCAGCAGCAGATTCAATGTCCGGAGGAAGAGTATCAGACCTTTATCCGGGGCTATCAGCTGAATATGGAGACCTTATTTTTGCGCCAACCAACCCCAAAATCTTTCAGAACTGTGATCTAGTGTTTCTTTGTCTCCCACACGGAGCATCTCAAGAATTAGTTCCTCAACTGAAAGATGACGTTGAGTATTTAATAGATCTTGGAGCAGACTATCGCCTTAAAGACCAGTCTTTGTATCCACTTTGGTACGACGCTCCGCACATCAATCCAGACTTACTATCCGATTTCGCATACGGTCTTCCAGAACTCTTCCGAGAAGAAGTACAAGAATCAAATCTGATTTCAGTTCCAGGGTGCTTTCCCACAGCCGCAACTCTTGCCTTAGCTCCATACATAGAATCTGGCTTAATCGAAACAAAAAGAATCATCGTTGATGCAGCTACAGGAGTCTCAGGAGCGGGACGGGCTCCAAAAGAAAATACAACCTTCTGTGCAGTGGATGAAAACTTTACGGCTTATGGGCTCCTTGATCATCGCCACACTCCAGAAATGGAACAAGTCTTATCAATAAAGGCCAAAGAAGAAGTTTCCGTGCTTTTTACCCCACATCTCGCTCCAATGACTCGTGGCATTCTTGCGACTTGTTACGCTCAACCAACAGTAGAAATGGACACTGCTTCGGCATTAGAAATCTTGGCTGCTTATTACGAGAAAGAACCTTTTGTGGTAGTCGATGAAAGGTCTCCTTCAACAAAGTCCACGTTTGGTTCAAATGTTGCACACCTCACGGCACGTGTCGACCCGCGCACCGGCTACCTAATGGTGATTAGTGCAATTGACAATCTTGGTAAAGGAGCATCAGGAGGAGCTATTCAGTGTGCCAACCTTGTATTTGGATTTGAAGAAACTCAAGGACTACCGACTACCGGTATAACACCATGACTGTGACCTCAGTTTCAGGATTTTTCGCAAGTGGTGTTACTTGTGGAATAAAGCACTCGGGAGATTCGGACCTGGCTTTAGTTACCCACGCTGATGGAGTTCCAATAACCGCAACAGGGGTTTTCACCTCGAATAAGATGACCGCCGCACCGGTACAAATATGCAAAGAATATCTATCTACGACAGGAGGTCAAGCTGCCGCTGTGATACTCAATAGTGGAAATGCGAATGCTGCAACTGGAGAAAAGGGAAAAAATGATGCCCGAGCTATGGCACAATCTGTAGCAGAACATTTAGGTTGCAAGACTGAAGAAGTCCTAGTTTGCTCTACTGGCTGGATTGGTTACCCACTACCAATTGAGAAGATAAAAAAGGGCATACCAGAACTTGTGGAGTCTCTTGATTCAGCAGGAGGGCTGAATGCAGCAAAGGCAATCATGACCACCGATACTGTTCCAAAAACTGTAGAAATAAGAAAAGAAACTTTCACTGTCGGAGGTATAGCTAAAGGCGCAGCCATGCTTGAGCCAAATATGGCAACCATGTTGGCAGTTTTAACTACTGATGCTGAAATTGATGCACCGACAGCAACAAAAATGCTTCAAGAAGCAGTATCAGGCTCCTTCAATTGCTTGACCGTAGACGGAGCAGAATCTACTAATGACACAGTTTTATTATTAGCGTCTGGAGAATCAGGGCCGACAAATAAAGAAGAACTAGCAGAAGCTCTCAAAGAGGCATGTGCCGCATTGGCTATTCAAATGGCTGATGATGCTGAAGGTTCAACCAAGACAGTGTTTCTCTCTGTAACAGGAGCCGCCACTGATGCTGAAGCACTCAAGGGCGCTAGAGATACCGCAAATTGTCAACTAGTGAAGTGCTCATGGTATGGAGAGGATCCTTACTGGGGCCGTATAGCGGCAGAAATGGGCGCAGCAGATATTGCCTTTGATCCCGAAACGATAACCATCTCTTATGGAGGACAAGTTGTTTATGCCCATGGAGAAGCACAATCTGTTGATAAAAAATTACTCAAAGAACATATGGCTGGCAGGCAAATCAAACTTGGTGTTGACCTAGGTCAAGGCTCTGGGACTGCTCAAGTTGTGACAACTGATCTTAGCCATGCATATATCGATGAAAATATGAGAACTTCTTAAAGGAAAAAGTATGAATACTTCAGAAGAAAATTTCTCTCCAGAGCGGAGAGCAGCAGTGCTAGTAGAAACTCTGCCTTACATTCAACATTTCTCCGGTGAAACTGTAGTCGTGAAACTTGGCGGCAATGCAATGGTCGATGACGAACTAGCTTCTCAATTCGCTCAAGACATAGTTCTAATGCAATCAGTGGGAATTAAACCAGTAGTTGTTCATGGCGGCGCCCCTCAAATTGGAAGCATGCTCGACCGGTTAGGTATGGACTCTCAGTTTGTTGATGGACTTCGGGTAACTGATGGCGACACCCTTGATGTCGCTCGAATGGTCTTAGTTGGAAAAGTTAATCGAGACATAGTGTCTAGCATCAATATCCATGGTCCGTTAGCAGTTGGAATCTCGGGAGAAGATGCAGGACTGATAACTGCTACTTCCCGTCATGAAGACTTAGGCTTTGTCGGTGAGATACAAGCGGTCAATCCCACAATCATTAACGGTTTGTTGAAAGAGGGACACATACCTATTGTTTCAAGCATTGGTGCTGATGATAAAGGACAGGCCTACAACATAAACGCTGACACAGTAGCTTCATCCTTAGCAGCAGCGTTGGAAGCTAAACGAATTCTTTATTTGACAGATATTGAAGGCTTACGTGCTGACATGGAAGATCCTGAAAGCCATATTTCTGAAATTACGTCTTCGGATTTACAGAACCTAATTGACAATGGAACGATAAGTGGAGGAATGATTCCAAAAGCTCAAGCATGTCTTGAAGCAGTAGAAGCCGGAGTGGGTTCTGCGCATATGGTTGATGGGCGTATATCGCATGTGATACTGCTTGAACTCTTTACCGACTCAGGTATAGGAACAATGGTTCTTCCAGATCAGGAGAAAAAATGACTTCTGATCGCTTACTTATGAACAATTACGGATCACCACCTATCAAGTTCGTTAGTGGCCAAGGAACAGTTCTTTTTGATGACAATGGAAAAGAGTACTTGGATTTCTTGTGTGGGCTAGCAGTTACCAGTCTTGGTCATAGCCATCCAAGAATCGCAGAGGCTCTAACGACTCAAGCAAAGACCCTTCTTCACGTGTCAAATTTGTTTGATACAGATCCACATCTTGAAGTTGCTGAAACACTAGATGAACTCATAAGAAAAGAAACAGACATAGAGATTCCAGGAAGAGTTATTTTCCAGAATTCTGGAGCAGAAGCTAATGAGGCTGCAATAAAGCTGGCTCGAAAATATCAAGGGCAGGGACGACACGTTATTCTTTCGGCTCTTCAATCATTTCATGGCCGTACTTTGGCAACATTAGCGGCCACTGGACAACCAGAAAAACATGAACCATTCCAACCTTTGCCAGAAGGATTCAGACATGCTACTTGGAACGATCTTGATCATTTCGCGTCTTTAGTCGACTCCTCAGTGGGTGCCATACTTCTTGAACCGATTCAAGGAGAAGGAGGGGTGAACCCTGCTGATCCACAATTTTTACAAGGCATTAGAAAAATTTGTGATGATTACGGCATTTTGTTGATTATGGATGAGATTCAAGCGGGACTGGGTCGGACTGGAAAGTGGTTTGGTTTCCAACACGCTGGTATATCTCCAGATATTGTCACTACAGCTAAGGCACTAGGTAACGGAGTTCCTATTGGGGCAGTTTGGGCTACTGAGGAAGTGGCCGCCGCTTTTAGACCAGGAGATCATGGGTCAACTTTTGGCGGTCAACCATTAGCTGCTTCAGCAGCACGAGAAGTCTTAAGAACCATGGTGGAGATAGATGCTCCGTTACTGGCGGCTGAGAGAGGACAAGAACTCATCAGTATGCTTGAAAAAGTTGAAGGGATAGAAAGCGTTCGAGGTTCTGGCCTTCTTTTGGCGGCAGAACTTGACGCGAAAATTTTGGATAAACGGACGGCTCCTGAGGTAGCACGGGAATGTCTAGATGCTGGATTAGTAGTGAATGGTGTTACTCCAACATCTTTACGGCTAGCTCCACCTTTAACGATCAGCGCAGAAGAGTTGAATAAAGGTGTAGCCCTTCTAGAAGAGGTTTTGAATAGTTCTAAGGGAGAAGAATAACAAATGAGACACTTTCTTGAAGTAGATGACTTGGATGCCACTGAAGTTGCCGAGGTTTTGAAATTTGCGAGTATGAAGGAATTCCCAAAAAATCTTGATGGGAAAGGCATGGCCCTGATTTTTGAAAAACCCTCAGCGCGTACACGCAACTCGATGGAAATGGCGGTATTTCAACTGGGAGGGCACCCAATTTATATAAAACCTGAAGAAGTGGGTTTAGATGAACGCGAGTCTGTAGAAGACGTCACTAAGACACTCTCTTGCTTTCACTCCATGATTGGCGCAAGAGTCTTCAAACACTCAACTGTTGAACGGATGGCAAGAGAAAACAGGGTTCCAATAATTAACTTATTGTCAGACGAAGCTCATCCTTTACAAGCATTAGCAGACGTATTGACCATGCAACAAGAATTAGGAGATTTAGAAGGACGTTCAATCACCTATATAGGAGATGGGAACAATGTCTTTAGATCATTAGCGATCGCCTGTGGATTTCTAGGAATGGAAGTTAGGTTCTCAGGGCCACCTGAATATCAACTTCCTTATAAAGACCGGGACAGGCTGGAATTCGCTGGAGTGAGTTTTGAGGAGTACAGCTCTCCAGAAGAAGCCGTTAAAGGCGTTGACGCTGTTTATACAGATGTCTGGACTTCTATGGGACAAGAACAAGAAAAAACCCAACGCCATAAAGCATTTGAAGGATTTCAAGTTAATGAGAAATTGATGAATCATGCTGGAGAAAAAAGTATATTTCTTCATTGTCTTCCAGCTCATCGAGGTGAGGAAGTAACAGATGAAGTAGTTGATGGTTTAGCAAGTCGAGTGTGGATTCAAGCAGAGAACCGGATGCACGCAGCTCGAGGCCTTTTAGCTTGGTTGGTTGAAAAGAACATTGAAGAAGGGAACAAGCATGAGTAAAGCTCAACGGCATCATCAGATAACTCAACTGCTTTCAGGTTCTCTGATCTCAAATCAATCAGATCTTGTAGAAAAGTTAGAAAGCATTGGGATAACAGCAACGCAAGCTACTGTTTCTAGAGATCTTGAAGAACTCGGAGCAGTGAAAGTCAGACTCCCAAATGGAGACAATATATATGCAATTCCTGAGTACCCAGTAGATCGAGTGCTCCCTGAAGATCACTTACGACGTGTAATGGGCGAGTGGGTGGTTGAAATAAAGACATCAGACAACATTATTGTTTTGAGAACCCCACCTGGTTCTGCTCATGTCGTTGCATCGGCTTTAGATCGTGCAGGACTCTCCGAGGTGCTAGGAACGGTCGCAGGAGATGACACTTTATTAGTGGTTGCAACGAGTGGAACTGACGGAGAGTCTTTAACTAAGAGTCTCCGACATTTGGCAGGGCTCTGAATCAAGAATCGTTATGAATGAGAGAAAAAATGAATACAAAAAAATCTGAGATAAAAAAAGTTGTCTTGGCTTACTCTGGCGGCCTTGATACTTCCATTATTTTGAAATGGCTGCAGGAAACGTATGACTGCGAAGTAGTCACTTTTACTGCTGACCTTGGTCAAGGTGAAGAACTTGAGCCAGCTCGGACAAAAGCTGAATCAATGGGGGTTAAAGAGATTTATATAGAGGATCTTAAGGAAGAATTTGTTGCTGATTATGTTTTCCCTATGTTTAGAGCGAACGCTCTTTATGAAGGGGAGTATTTGCTCGGGACCTCTATAGCGCGCCCTCTTATAGCGAAAAGGTTAGTCGAAATAGCTGCGGAGACAGGCGCAGATGCAATTAGTCATGGAGCTACTGGAAAAGGAAATGACCAAGTTCGTTTTGAACTAGGAGCATATGCGCTTAACCCGGATATAGAAGTGATTGCTCCATGGCGAGAATGGGACCTTGGTTCCCGACAAAGTTTACTTGAATACGCTGAGAAGCATGACATACCGGTTGAGATGAAGAGAGGCAAAGAATCTCCGTATTCGATGGACGCGAACTTGTTGCACATTTCTTATGAAGGTGGACCATTAGAAAATCCATGGAATGAGCCTGCAACCGAGATGTGGAGGTGGTCTGTAAGTCCAGAACAAGCTCCAAATGAGGCAACCTATCTTGAATTAACTTACGAAAAGGGAGATGTAGTAGCTATTGATGACAAAGAAATGACTCCTGCTGAAGTTCTTGCTTTACTTAACAAAGTTGGTGGTGAGAATGGTATTGGTAGAACCGACATAGTTGAAAATCGTTATGTAGGTATGAAGTCACGGGGCGCTTATGAAACACCTGGTGGATCAATACTCCTCAAAGCTCATAGAGCCATAGAATCAATCACACTTGATGGTGGCACAGCACATTTAAAAGACGAACTTATGCCTCGCTACGCAGAAATCATTTATAACGGCTTCTGGTTTAGCCCAGAACGGGAGATGCTTCAAGCAGCGATCGACCATAGTCAAATCAATGTGAATGGTAAAGTTCGTCTTCGTCTTTATAAAGGAAATATTGATGTAGTTGGTAGAGAGTCCAAAGACACTCTCTTTGACGAAGCAGTAGCAACTTTTGAAGAAGATCAAGGTGCTTATGATCAAGCAGACGCTGAAGGATTTATAAAATTGAACGCACTGAGATTACGGACAGTTGCTCGTAGAAATGCATCACGTCAGGAGAAATCATGACAACGCTTTGGCATGGACGTTTCAAAGGAGGCTCGTCTGAAGCTCTTAAAGCTTTAAACGACAGTCTTTCTTTTGATATGAGAATGTATAGAGAAGATATTGAAGGATCAAGAGCGCATGTGCGCATGTTGGAGCGGGTGGGCTTAATTAGCGGGTCTGATGAAAGGGTGATTCTTAATGCCCTGGATCAGACAGAGAAAGAGATATCCGAAGAAACGTTCTTGTTCGAACCCAGTGATGAAGATATTCATACGGCTGTTGAGAGAAGAGTCACTGAGATTGCAGGAGAAGCTGGTGCTCGTCTCCATACCGGTCGAAGTAGAAACGATCAAGTTGCAACGGATCTTCGCCTTTGGCTCAAAAATGAAATGAAAGAATTATCTAGCTTGGTAACAGAATTCCAGAAGACTCTAATGTCGAAAGCAGTTGCCTCAGAAGGCATTTACCTTCCGGGCTATACACACATGCAACAAGCACAACCAGTCATGCTCGCTCACCATTTATTGGCACATGGCTGGGCATTGAGCAGAGATGTAGATCGCTTACTTAATGCGCTAAATCATGCTGATGTATCTCCTTTGGGAGCGGGAGCGTTAGCAGGGTCATCGCTACCTCTTGACCCAGATGGAGTTGCGAAAGATCTAGGGTTTACTGGTCGATTTAATAATTCACTAGATGCAGTTTCTGACAGGGACTTTGTTGCTGATGCACTGTTTGCTTTGGCACTTTTAGGCGTTCATTTATCTCGTATAGGAGAAGAACTGATTCTATGGGCAAGTACTGAATTTGGATTTATTGAGTTAGATGATGCTTTTTCGACCGGATCATCAATGCTTCCACAGAAGAAGAATCCTGATGTTGCAGAATTAGCTCGTGGTAAAGCTGGTCGTCTCATCGGAAACTTGACTGGTTTCTTAGCGACGCTAAAGGGCCTCCCTCTTGCCTACAACAAAGATTTGCAAGAGGATAAAGAACCATTATTTGATGCGTGTGATACAGCTCGGCTGCTCCTCTTAGCCCTTAATGGCATGGTAGAGACAATGAAGTTCAATGCTGAAAAAATGAAGGAACATGCCGATAACCCGTATGCGGCGGCTATTGACTTGGCTGAGCATTTAGTAGCGAAGGGTATTCCTTTCAGAGAAGCTCATGCCATAGTTGGCGGTCATGTAGCTACAGCTTTGGCAGGCGAAGAGTCACTTACACAACTTATTTCTTCCGACGAAAGATTAGGCCCAGAGGCTGCAACTCTTTTAACCCCAGGTGCTGCTGTAAAGATGCGTACTACTCCTGGTGCTGCTGGACCAGAACAGGTAAAAGTTCAACTGGATGAGTTCAAAAAGCAGTTAAAAATTCAGCAGGAACGGCTCAAAGAGTGATATTTAGAGAAATAAATGAGTTAGCTTCAAGAACTGGCATTGAACCAAAAAAATCAATCCTTGCTGCTCCAGATAGCGCTGAGAAGCAAAAGTTTTTACAGCTACTTGAAGACTCTCCCAAAGCACTCTTTCGTAGTTGCCGTCCAGCGCACCTCACGGGATCAGCTCTTGTTCTAGATCCTTCTACTCATAAAGTACTTATGCTTTTTCACACAAAACTTCAACGATGGCTACAGCCTGGCGGACATGCAGATGGGGACGGAGATCTTGCACGGGTTGCACTAAGAGAGGCAATAGAAGAAACTGGAATTCCAGATTTGCGTGTGTGCGATGAAGTAATTGACCTTGATATTCATGAAGTAAACCCCCCACAAGAAGATCGTCATCATCATTATGATGTCCGATTTCTAGTCTTGGCCCCAAAGGATTCCGTTCCTGTAAAAAATCATGAGTCACAAGAACTCAGATGGATAGAAGTAGACAGCCTTCATCAACTAGTGGTTGATGAAGGCGTACATCGTTTAGCGCAACGATGTATAAGAAAACTGAAAGAGGAGTGAGAGTATTTCTACTAAAAGTCACCAGGATCAAGACAGGAGTCCAAATCGTTGACACGAGCAAAACCGTTTTGACGAGCAAGATGTGAGCCAGATCCAGAAGGTAATGAAGTCAGCAGAGGAGCGACATCCCCTTCCACCCTCAACTTTTCTACATATGTATCACGATCTTGAAGATAGATTTGCCAATCGCTCAGCCAACTTTCAATAAGGAAACGATCACTTTCTGTTCCCCCGTCAAGTGATTGAAGAGAGGAAACCAAAGAATCTAAAAGAACGTTTACTTCTTCAATCATGCTTGCACGACTTTCAGGAGATTCTGCCGTAGAAGCTAGAGGAAGGTCTGAGAGTTTCTCTCTAAATTCAGCACAAAGATTTTCTGCACTATTAGCCCATGCCCTGTCTTCTATACGATCCGGATTTCCGGACGGAGCTAGAAAAAAAGCCCAGAGCCAAAAAATAATCAATGAGGCAACTAAGGCGATCAGACCAAATCGAACTATAGATCTTGACCAGTCTTGATTCTGTTCGTCTATCATTCTTCTTCTTCTTCTTCTTCTTCTTCTTCTTCTTCTTCTTCTTCTTCTGGGGTGACTTGCACGGTAATTGTTGAACCTACAGGTAATTCTGCACCTGGTAATGGATCTTGGGCCCAAACAATTCCGGGTAATGCTTCTGGATTTTCAGGATCAACCGAAATCACAGAATTGAAGGTTAATCCGCTTGATTCAACTGAAATTTGAGCTTGTTCAACATTTAATCCAAGTAGATCAGCAACTAGAACAGGTGGAGGGGGAACAGCAATTTCTAAAACCATTGAACCGCCCTCAACCATGGTGGACCCTACAACGGGTGATTGACCGATGACCACATTTGGATCATATTCAGTAGTTTCTATCTCAATTGACGTAAGAATAGTGATCCCGGTTTCAGAGTCCAGAAGTAATTGTGATGCTTCTTCTAAAGTCAGTCCAAGTAGTTCGGGAGTAGGAACAATAACTTCAGGTTCCTCAGTGGTGGTTGGCGCTTGAGAAGGAGGGGGCTCTATGAACTCGCTAACTGGCAAATTTTGATGTGCCGAATCCATAACATCATGCCAAATAAGGGCAGGGTAAGTGCCGCCTGATACCTTTCGGTCAGTCAAAGGAGGCACCATTGATATTTGACCTTCTGGGTATCCGACCCAGACGGCAGCTGTAATTTGAGGCGTATACCCCACAAAAACTGCATCGGCATAGTTTTGTGTGGTTCCAGTCTTACCAGCTGCCGATCTACCAAAATCAGCTCGCCACCCGGTGCCATTCTCTACCACTCCTTCAAGAATCCAGGTCATTTGGTCTGCTAAAGAGGCTGATAGCACTCGAGTTTGTTCGCGTTCCCATTCCCATAAGGTCGTTCCATCCGATCGAGTTATTTTCGTTACATACGTATGGGGAACTGAAACTCCTCGATTAGCGAAAGTACTGTATGCAGAGGCCATATCCAGCATGGTTATATCGGCAGTACCCAAAATGCTTGAGTAGACATTTTCGATTGGACTTTGGATACCAAGACGGCGAGCCATGGAGACCAGTCGTTCAGGGCCAATTCCCATTATCAACTGAGCGTAGACAGTGTTATATGAGCCCCACATTGCTTGAACTAAGGTCACATCTTCAGGATCAGGAATTTCTTCGGTTACAGGGTCAGGATCAGGAAGACGATATCCGGTCGCACCCCCACTTACTTTCCAAGTGGCAAACTCGCCAGTGGCGCCAGGAATGTCAAACTCAGCTTCGTTAGGAGCAGAATAAACAGCGGTGGCGCTCCATCCCGCTTCTAAGGCAGCAGCTAAACCTATAGGTTTCATAGACGAACCCACTTGCCGGCCATTACCTACAGCTAAATTAACTTTGGCATCCTCATCTTCAGCAAAGAAGTCTCGTCCACCAACCATCGCAAGAACAAAGCCAGTTTGCGGATCCATAACTACAACAGATGCATCTGGAAGCCCTTGTCCGAGTGGAAGGTGACGCTCTACAGCTAGCTCCGCTTTAGATTGAAGATCAAGATCAATAGTGGTTTCTATCCGAAGGCCACCTTCAAAAAGAAGAGTTTCGCGCTCTGCTCTGGTAGCAGCAATGTCTTCATTTTCTAGAAACCATCTACGCACTTCCTCTACAAAATGGCCTGCTTCGTAAACAGTGTCAAGGCGTGCAGAATATTCTTCAAGAACCGGAGGAGATTCTAAAGCTTCAGAATATTCCTCTTCGTTTATGAATTCGTTTGCCAACATACGATTTAGGACCATGTGGCTTCGACGAAGACTATTGCTGTAGTTAAGCAACGGATCGTAATAAGAAGGACGCTGAATCACCCCCGCAAGCATTGCTGCTTCTGGAATGGAGAGATCTTGGACGTCTTTATTGAAATAGGTTAAAGCAGCAGCTTTGATTCCGTAAGCTCCATGTCCAAAATAAATCGTGTTCAAGTATTGGAGAAGAATAAAGTCTTTGCTGTACTGGTCCTCTAAGCGCATTGAATACCAGATTTCTTCTAGTTTTCGACTTGCAGTTTTCTCAGAGTTCTCAATAATGGCTAATTTTACGTACTGTTGGGTGATCGTTGAAGCGCCTTGACTTATTCCGCCAGCTTCTAAATTAGAACGTGCTGCACGAATTATTCCTCTTAAGTCGATTCCATCGTGACTGTAAAATCGTTCGTCTTCAATAGCTATCACTGCGTTACGAACCATTTCTGGGATTTCTTCAATCTCACGGATGATTGATCTATTTTCTGGCGCTATTAGCGAGGTGATGTATGTGCCATTTGCAGAGACCACAACTGAAGTCTGTGCTTGTTCCGGAATACTTATTTCAAACTGTTGAGACTCAGAGCGATAGCAAGCAGTTGCTGTCAAAGAACAAGTTAAAAAAATTAAGACAATTCGTTGGATCAAAGTTCCCATAATTACTATCTATTCTGGCCTGTAGAAGGCCAGAAAAGATGTCACTGTAGAAAGGTTTCAACAATATCTGCGAAAAGGTTGGACCTGAGTCACTTTATAGGCCATCGTTGAAGGGTGACTTGTAACGAATTCTTAAATGACCTTGACCGCAGAGGATTAATCTTTGACAGTACTGACCGGGAAGCTCTATCAAAAAGATTAGATGAATCACCGATCACGCTTTACTGCGGCTTTGATCCGACTGCCGACAGTTTGCATGTTGGAAGCCTTTTACCTTTATTGCTTCTACGGAGATTTCAAGACGCTGGGCATCGAGTGATATCACTTGCAGGTGGAGCGACAGGAATGGTTGGAGATCCCAGTGGTAAATCAGAGGAACGAAATCTTTTAGATCAGGAAACCTTGACGCACAACGTTCAGGCCATAGCGGCCCAAATGAAATCATTCATTCAGCTAGAAAATACAGATTCAGTAGATCCAAGTTCTTCAATGCTTCTAAATAACTTGGATTGGACTTCTAACGTAAATGTTTTAGATTTTCTTCGTGATGTCGGAAAGCACGTCACTGTTGGAACCATGCTTGGTAAAGAATCTATACGAGCGCGCCTAGAGAGTGAACAAGGAATTTCTTTCACAGAGTTCAGCTACATGCTTTTACAAGCAAATGACTTTTATGAAATGAACCAGCGCTATGGATGTGAAATGCAAGTGGGTGGTTCTGACCAATGGGGAAATATCACTGCCGGAATAGATTTGATTCGTAGACGTACAGGGGGAGTTGCCTATGGGCTAACTGTTCCTCTTATTACACGTTCAGACGGAGGTAAGTTTGGTAAAACGGCTGAAGGCACAGTGTGGCTCAACCCGGAAAGAACTCTCCCTTATCAGTTCCATCAATATTTCCTGAACGTTGATGACAACGATGTAGAGAAAATGCTTCTACAGCTCACGTTGTTGAGCGTTGAAGAAGTGAAAGAGGTAGTAGCTGAGCATTGCCAAGATCCTTCACTCAGAGTTGGTCAACGGCGTCTAGCTGACGAAGTTTGCACCCTTGTTCATGGATCAAGAGAAACAAAAAAAGCAGTTTTAGCAGCTCAGGGGCTTTTTGGAGACGCTCCTCCAACAGATGAGGTTCTTGAAGCTCTACGGGGTGTTATACCTGAAACATCTTTTTCTCGTAAAAATCTTCAAAATTCAGAGTCATTAATTGAAGTTTTAGTTGAGACTGGCTTATGTAAATCAAAGAACGATGCCCGTCGAACGATAAAAGGTGGAGGGGTGTCAATTAATGGAATTCGCCAAGATTCAGAGGTTTCAGAGATACCTGAAGAAGCTTTTGAGGATTCGCGTTTCATTCTTTTACAAAAGGGTCGACGCTCTCGACATCTACTCGTTGTTTCATAATTTCTGAAGTTACAAAAATTCGCGGAAATAAAGGCTAAAGGGTTGATGTAGGTCTGCTTGAGCGTTATCGTTGCGAGGCGCACAAGTTCAGAAATTATTTTTCTTAACTAAGCGCTGTGGCTGCAAATCAATGGTTCAAGTAACCATAAAAGTGCTGCAGTTACGGGCACCACCAGTCGTAAAGACTGACTGCCTGATGACCTAAAAGTCATCATGTGCTCTTTGAAAACGGAACAGAGGACGAAAAAAAAGCCAGTGCGGGCTGGCCATAGACGATCGCGAGTCGTTTCTGGTCAGACCCTGAACAATTCAAGCACTGACGGACAGCGATGATCATTTCGGTGGTCATCTTTGACCTGAAGCCAGTCGATCGAGAATATTGGTATTCTTGGATCGACACACACTCGCGTCGGTTTCGTTGAAAAACGATTCCGCACAAATGATTTCTGGGAAAAACTGTTTACAGTTTTTCTTGAGATTTTGATGGAGAGTTTGATCCTGGCTCAGGACGAACGCTGGCGGCGGGCCTTATGCATGCAAGTCGAACGCACTCGACCTTCGGGTCATATGAGTGAGTGGCGAACGGGTGAGTAACACGTGAGAAACCTGCCCCGAAGACTGGAATAACCCGGGGAAACTCGGGCTAATACCGGATACCCCCAACTAATCGCATGGTTAGTTGAGGAAATGCTCCGGCGCTTCGGGAGGGTCTCGCGGCCTATCAGCTAGTTGGTGAGGTAACGGCTCACCAAGGCAACGACGGGTAGCTGGTCTGAGAG
>JUEO01000013.1 GCA_000817115.1 marine actinobacterium MedAcidi-G2B
GAGGCTCTGATCTGGATAAACCTCACCAGCGAGGTTTGCATCCCCAGCTACCTGCCACCCAGACAGATAGATAGCGGGAAGGCCTCCTTTAACGTATTCAATAGCTTGACCACCGGTCATTGCGCCGAGAGCATGAACATAATCCATACTGTGGAGTCGCTCCCAAAGAAGATCAGCTCCATGACGGGCTAAAGAACATTCAGGCATAAAAGAACCGCGTAGACGTACAACGTCAGCAGCTGAATAATCACGTTCAACTCCCGCCCACCTTGAGTTCTCTGCCCAATCTTTTTCCAACTCTTCAACTTGTTGGTCAAAACTTTTTTTCATTATTTATCTTTCTTTCTGCTATAGATTTTTAGCGAAATCTGTTGGCTATTTTAAAATCTTGTATGCCGGAATAGTAAGAAATTCTTCAAAGGTATCCGCCAAAGCTAAGTCCTGAAATATTTCCTGCGCTTCCACAAAAGGCATCGCCGCGAAACTTTCAGCCCCTATTTCTTCAGCGATGGCAACTAATTCATCAGCAATTAGCGACTGAACTAACTCTGCAGTCACTTCACGGCCGTCATCTAAAACAGAACCATGATGAACCCATTGCCACACCTGCCCGCGACTAATTTCAGCAGTAGCAGCATCTTCCATCAAATTATGGATAGCTGCTGCTCCAGTCCCATCTAACCAGCTGGCTATGTAACGAATACCTACATGGATATTTGTGCGTAAACCTGCTTCTGTAATCGATCCACCGGTTGCGTCAACAGCTAAAAGATCATCAGCTGCTATATCGACGTCGAGACGTTGACGATCAAGTTGTTGAGTGTTTCCTTGCAGTACCGCATCAAATTCTGACTGGGCGATAGAAACGAGATCAGGATGAGCCACCCATGTTCCGTCACATCCATCAGATGCTTCCCGAGCTTTATCTTCGATCACTTTCACCAATGCGGCCTCAGTCACTTCCGGTTCACGCCGATTAGGAATAAAAGCAGCCATTCCGCCAATTGCATGAGCTCCTCTTTTATGACAAGTGGCGATCATTAATTCGGTATACGCCCGCATGAATGGAACCGTCATGGTCACATCAGCTCTATCGGGAAGAATAAAACTTGGATCAGCGGAGAATTTTTTAGCTACAGAAAAAATGTAATCCCATCTTCCAGCATTCAACCCAGCAGAATGTTCCCGAAGTTCATACAATATTTCATCCATTTCAAAAGCGGCAAGAATTGTCTCAATAAGAACTGTTGCTCTGATGGAGCCACGAGGGACGTTCAAAGCATCTTGCGCGTGAATGAAAACGTCGTTCCATAGTCGGGCTTCGAGATGGCTCTCCAACTTCGGAAGATAAAAGTAAGGGCCAGCCCCATTATCTAAAGCAACTTGAGCTCCATGGAAAAAAGTTAAACCAAAATCAATAAGGCTGCCTGGAGCAGGTTCCCCATCTATAACAACATGGCTTTCGTCGAGATGCCATCCTCTCGCTCTCACAAAAAGTGTGGCTATCTCATCATTTAATTCATAATGCTTACCGTTTTGATCAAGCGATAAGTCTCGGGAATAGGCATCCCTAATATTGATTTGTCCTAACACAACGTTGTCCCAAGTCGGACTTGTTGCATCTTCACAATCAGCCATGAAAACTCGAGCACCTGAATTTAAGGCATTGATCATCATCTTTCGATCAGTAGGACCAGTAATTTCAACTCTTCTATCCATAAGTTGTGGAGGCTCTGGTGAAATTTTCCAATCGCCAGAACGAATTTCCGCGGTTTCTTTTAAGAAATCAGGACGCTCACCAGCTGAGATTCTTTTTTGACGTTCAATACGGTCGGCAAGAATCCCGTTTCGGCGATCCCGAAAGGTTCTAACAAGGTCAACAATGAAGTCAGTGGCTTCAGGCGTGAAGACCTCTTCTAAGTGTGGATGGGGGGATATTTGTATATCAGTCATATTTACAAACAATCTTCAGTAACTAGTTCAGCAATATTGAGTATCTAATACTTTTAACAAAATATTGGACATTTTTTCGTAAAAAAAATACGTATCCTTTCAAATAACAGAAAAAATGGAATAGTTCGCGAAAAGTGAGGGGAAATGAGCGAAGAAAAGTTCAATTCAAAGATGTTAGGGCAACAAATTCGGCATCACAGAAAAATGGCCGAATTAACTCTCGCAGCACTTGGAGAAAAAATTAACCGCCCAGCCTCTTACCTAAGCCAATTAGAGAACGGACATCTAGAACCCAAACTAAAAGTTCTGTCTGATCTAGCAAAAGCTTTCAACTGTGAAACTTCAGACCTTCTTTCGCCAGAACCCCCCAATAAAAGAGCTTCACTCGAAATAGAACTTCAGAAACTTCAAGACAGCCACTGGAGGAAACAACTTGACCTCCCAGAGGTACGAGTCGGCGTAACGGTAAGCAATGAAGTACTCGAAACTCTTATCGGCCTGTATAAGGCGTTACCAGATTTTCCTATGAGTAGAACAGGAATGGAACGACAAGCAGCAGGAGACAGAGCACGAAGCGCGAATTTGGCTTTGCGAACCGAAATGCGAACAAAAGATAATTACTACCCAGAAATTGAATCAATAGCGATGAAGGGCTTGAACGCAATTGGTTACACCGGCGAAGGGCCACCTTCAGAAAAAGACATCACGGATTTGGCCGCGTATTACGGATTCGTAGTTGAACGGGTTCGGGGTATGCCTGTTACTGCGCGGTCAGTCACAGACACTCGCCGCCGTACAATCTACATTCCACAACGTGATGACCTTGGAGTACGCGGTGCAAGATCGATAGTGCTGCAAACACTTGGTCATTTCGCTTTAGAGCATGCGGAGACCACAGACTTTGAGAGTTATCTGCGTCAACGCATTGAATCAAATTATTTTGCTGCAGCTGTATTAATACCGGAACCCGTCGCTAAGGACTTTTTACACGCGGCAAAAGTAGAAGAAGACCTCTCTATTGAAGATTTGAAAGAGAGGTATTATGTCTCATACGAAATGGCGACACATCGATTCACAAATCTTGCCACCTCGTACTTAGATATTCCTGTTCATTTTTTGAGAACTGACCCTGAAGGGACTATCACAAAGGCGTATGAAAACGACGGAATAGAGTTCCCTTCAGATGCTGATGGTGCACTCGAAGGGGCACGCGTTGGGAGGCATTGGGGAGCAAGACAGGCTTGGGCTTCAGCAGACGTTCTTCACTATCAATACACAACGGCAGATGCCGGAGAGTACTGGTGTGCTACTTACGTTGAAAACTCAAATGAACGTACGCCATATGCGGTAACTCTGGGATGTCGATCAAAAGATGCTCATTGGTTTAGAGGAAGCGATACGTCTCGACGCCTTAGTGCGCGAAGTGAAGACGTTGCAGCTAATCCCGACATGATCCGCCGTTGGGAAGGTGTGGCATGGCCATCAGCTGCAGAAAGAAGCTTTGTTTTGACCGCCTTGCCGCCCGCTAGTCGCGATTTCACTCCTTTCCCTGGAGTGGACCTCATCGATGTGTACCGTTTTCTTGAACGTCACAACCTGACAAGTTGAGCGAAACTATTTTTTAGGAAAACCAGTTCCTCTAGAGGATTGTTGATTCACTTCACTAATCCAAGAAGAAAGATCGAAAGTCTTCCCTTCCCAAACTGTTGCTGTGTGAGTGGTGAATCTATGACCATCCCATCTATGTAATTGATATCCAGGAGGTTCGTCAACAAGCGACCCGTACTCTGGATTTAGTTCCAGTCCTAATTGATGAGAGGTAGATGGACATACGGAGGCGACAGAGCTTCCGATCATTGTGGCGATAGGGCGATGAAGATGTCCAGAAACCACAAGTTTTATTTGTGGATTTTTTTCAATCAAAGAACAAAGCCGTTCAGAGTTTTTTAATCCAGAAATATCCATGAAATGAATTCCGCTAGCAAAAGGCGGGAAATGGGTAAAGAGGAGCGTCGGCTTCTCAGAGTCGCTAACCAGTTTTTCTTCTAGCCACTCAAATCGTTCATCATCAAAATCTCCGTCATGTCGACCAGGCAGGGAAGTGTCCAAACCAATAAGCCGTATTGGAAAGTCATCGTTTACATAACTGCAATGAGAATTAGGTAACTCTTTTGGCAAATAGCGCTCAAGAGAATTTTCAAATTTTGAATACTCGTCATGGTTTCCTGGTATCGGGAGTATTGGGAGGTCAAGAGGGGAGAGTAGATCAAGTAACTCTACGTATTCTTCATCCGTCCCTGATTCGGTCAAATCCCCGGTGGCGAGAAGAACATCGGGTTGTGCTTTGTTACTCAAGAGATGAGACACAACTTGTTTTAGCGTTTCCGAAGAGTCGACCAGTTTGTCAAAGGGACTAGGGCCGCTTCGAATATGACAATCGGAGATTTGAGCTATCAACACAATTAAACCTTAGTTAAATTCTTTTGTTGTGCCACCAAATAAATTGAGCGGGCGACGAGAATCGAACTCGCATCATCAGCTTGGAAGGCTGAGGTTCTAGCCGTTGAACTACACCCGCGGCGTGGTTGATCGTAGCGTGGAACTGAGCAGACTACAGACTTAAAGGCCCTGCTATTGACTAAAATTTAGTATTTGTAGAAAAATGACGGGTTTACCTGTTAAATCTGAGATGAGTTAGACGAGTCAGCGGTACACTTCAGACACTGTGAATAGCACCCATGAAATATTAGAAGACAACCAAATAAAACTAGTCATTTCCTTAGACGAACAAGAATTTGACGAGGCAGTTGAGAAAGCCTTTAAACGTATTGCACAAGAAGTACGTCTTCCCGGATTCCGTCCCGGGAAAGCTCCACGTAAAGTTCTTGAGGCACGTCTCGGACCTGGCGCTGGACGAAATGAAGCAATCCAAGATGCGGTGCCTGAGTATTACGTTAAAGCCTTAATTGAACATCGTGTAGATGCGATTGATTCACCATCTTTTGAAGTAACCGGCGGACAGGATGAAGGAGCGTTAACTTTCGAAGCAATAGTTCCAGTCCGGCCACAAATAGACATTGATAATTATGAATCACTCGAAGTAGAGATACCTGCTCCGGTGGCAACAGAAGAAGAAGTGGACCTACAGATAGATGCAATGCGAGAACAATTCGCAACTCTGGAGGAAGTTGACAGAGAGATAGAGGAAGGCGATCAGGTAACAATAGATATTGCTGGATCTTATGAAGGCAAAGAAGTCGAAGGGCTAACAACCACTGATTACATTTACGAAGTTGGAACTGGAGCGGTAGTCGCAGAGATCGACGAAAATCTTAAAGGGGTCTCTGTTGGTGATGTAGTTGATTTTGAAGCTGAACATCCTGACGAAGAAGAAGAAGGAAAGTTATCTTTTCAGATTCAAGTAAAGAAAAATCAAGTAAGAGTTCTCCCTGAAGTAAACGATGAATTCGCATCAAGTGCATCTGAGTTTGAAACTGCAGAAGAGATGCGCAGCGACATTCAACAACGTATGACAGAAATGAAACGAGCGCAGTCTTCCGCAGTGGTAAGAGATCGAATCGCTCAAACGCTGGCAGAAAAAGTTGATATTGAACTCCCTCCAGCAATGATTGAAACAGAAATAACAACCCGAATTCAAGACTTGGCTATGCGCCTCCAGTCGCAGGGATTAGAACTTGAACGTTACTTAGAGGCAATGGGTACAGACATCAGTTCTTTACGTGAAGAGTTTTCCCAAGGAGCAGATACAGCCGTAAAAGTTGACCTGGCTCTACGATCAGTTGTAGCAAAAGAGAATCTCTTTCCTGATGATGAAAAATTAGAAGAATATTTTTCCCTCTTAGGATCACAGATGGGTGCAGATTCTGAACAAGCCCGTGAGATGTTGACTGACTCTGGAAGAATGCTCGAGTTAGAAGCCGACCTTGGAAAGCAAGCGGCAATAGAATGGCTTTATGAGAGAGCAAAGATTCAAGATGAACAAGGGCAAGAAATAAACCAGTCAGATCTTGAACCGCCAGAAGAATCTATCGAAAATAATGAGGACACCGAAGGAGATGAGGACTAGTGTCATTGGTTGATATGAAAGTACAAAATTATTTAGTTCCTACAGTTGTTGAACAGACAAATAAAGGAGAAAGAGCTTACGATCTCTATTCTCGCCTTTTAAAAGAGAACATCATTTTTATTGGCACCCCAATTGATGACACAATCGCAAATTTGATTTGTGCTCAACTCTTGCATCTTGAGTCAGAAAATCCAGATCGAGATATCAGCCTCTATATCAATTCTCCAGGTGGAGATATAAACGGGTTGTTTGCTATCTATGACACAATGCAATACATCCGTCCAGACATCACAACTATTTGCTTTGGTCAAGCGGCTTCAGCTGCAGCTGTTCTTCTGGCCGCAGGAACACCTGGAAAACGGTTAGCACTTCCGCATTCACGAATTTTGTTGCATCAACCATATGCCGGAGCACAGGGCCAAGTCTCAGATATCGAGTTGGTATCTCAAGAAGTCCAGCGCTTAAAACTTCAACTAGAAGAGATTTTGGCTAGACATACCGGTCAAAGTGTTGACAAAATCCACACAGATACAGATCGCGATTTCGTATTAACCGCACTTGAAGCTCTGGAATATGGCATTATTGATGAAGTGATAGATGAGCGTCCATTGATTGATAACTCTGGACCGATATCAGCCGTCAAGTAAAATTAATCCACTAGTTGTAATCTGGCAACGCAAGGGAGATCAATAATGGCCAAATTTGGAGAAGGAGGCGAACTCCTCAAATGCTCCTTCTGCGGCAAGACGCAAAAGTTGGTTAAGAAACTTATCGCAGGTCCAGGCGTATATATCTGTGATGAATGTATCGATCTTTGTAATGAGATCATTGAAGAAGAACTAACAGAAATCCCTGAAGTATCTCTTGATAAATTGCCTCGACCTCGAGAAATAAAAACATTTCTTGACGACTACATCATTGGCCAAGAACAAGCCAAAAAGATTCTCTCTGTCGCTGTTTACAACCATTACAAGAGAATTCAAGTCGGCTCTGCGGGCTCAGATGAAGTTGAATTAAGTAAATCTAATATTTTACTTATAGGGCCCACTGGCTGCGGTAAGACTCTAATGGCCCAAACCTTGGCTCGGATGCTAGACGTACCGTTTGCTATTGCGGATGCAACTGCTTTAACTGAAGCAGGTTACGTCGGGGAAGATGTTGAAAATATTTTATTGAAGTTGATTCAAGCAGCGGATCAAGACATCAAAAGAGCAGAAAAGGGAATCATCTACATTGATGAGATTGACAAAATAGCTAGAAAAAGTGAAAATCCGTCAATCACTCGAGACGTTTCGGGAGAAGGGGTGCAGCAAGCACTATTGAAGATTCTTGAAGGCGCTGTTGCTTCAGTACCTCCACAAGGTGGGCGTAAACATCCGCATCAAGAGTTCATGCAGATTGATACAACAAACATTTTGTTCATTTGTGGAGGGGCATTCGCTGGACTGGAAAATATCATTGAAAATCGTAGAGGCGGAACCAATGTCGGGTTCGGTGCAGATATACGAACCTCTACCGAGAGAGATTTAGGAGACCTTTTCTCTGAAGTAAGACCAGAAGACTTAACAAAGTTTGGTTTGATCCCTGAGTTCGTTGGACGTCTACCAGTAGTGGGAACAGTTAATCAGTTAGAAACCGAAGCTCTAATTGAGATTCTCACAGAACCTCGCAATGCTTTAATTAAGCAGTATCAACGCATCTTTGGTTTCGAAGACGTTGAATTAAAATTCACAGACGAGGCATTAACTGCTGTGGCTGAACAAGCTCTAGAAAGAGGAACAGGGGCTCGTGGGCTGAGAGCGATTCTTGAAGAAGTTCTCTTGGGAACTATGTATGAGTTGCCAAGTGATAATCAAATCGCGGAAGTCTTGATTGAGGCTGATTGTGTGCTTGGTCAAACTGACCCCACAATTATCGAGCGAAACGCCTCGAATAAACGCGCTGCCTCATAACTCACCCGTGGATTATTTAGAAGCTCTAAAGTTTCTTGACCAGCACGTTAATCATGAAGCGACAGCTGGTCGAATCCATGGACTAAGCCTTGACGCTATGCGTAGCCTTGTTCAAATTATGGGTGACCCGCAATCAGATTTTCAAAGTATCCATATCACGGGAACTAATGGAAAAGGTTCTGTGTCGACAATGACGTCTTCTTTGCTGAAAGCAGCGGGATTAAAAGTCGGAACTTATTGCAGCCCGCATGTCGACACAGTACGAGAACGTTTGAAGATCAATGGTGAAATGATTTCAGAGGAACAATTTGGTGACCTCATAGGCGAGCTAGCTCCTTTTGCAGAAAATGCAGTTGAAAAATCGTCATATTTTGAACTTCTTACTGCCGCATCTTTTCTTTGGTTCTCCAACGAAGCAGTAGACGTAGCGGTGGTAGAAGTGGGTCTCCTTGGAAGATTTGATGCGACGAATGTTGTGGAATCAGATGTATCGGTAGTGACAAATGTTGGCCGAGATCACACTGATGGAGCTGACGGGTGGAGGCGAGCAGTAGCCTCGGAAAAAGCTGGAATCATCACTTCAGGACGACCACTAATCCTTGGCGAAACCTCAGTAGAAACTCTCGACTTGTTTATCCGAGAAAATCCCGACCCACTTTTAATGAAGGGTGAAGCTTTTGGGGTGCTCTCCAGCGCTCAAGCTGTCGGTGGACAACTGCTTGATGTGTGGAGTATTTCAGGGCGACATGACGAAGTTTTTATTCCCCTGTTTGGTGATCATCAAGCTGAAAATGCCGCATTAGCGTTAGCGACAGTTGAGACCTTCTTAGGGGCACCGTTAGCTGAAGAAATAATTGAAGAGGGGATGTCCACTATTTCGTTACCTGGGCGCTTAGAGGTTGTGTCTGCAAACCCGATAACAATTTTTGATGGTGCCCATAATCAAGATGCAAGCAAAGCATTGTCTACAACCGTGCAAGAAGTGTTTCCAGAGACTCGACGAATCGTCGTCTTAGGCATGTTAGGTCCGCGTGAGCCAGCAGAAGTCATAAACGAGATAGTGTCTCTGCACCCAGAGATGATTATTTGCTGCACGATCTCTTCTGCTCGAGCTATTCCGGGAGAAATATTAGCTGAAACTGTTCAAGCTGCTGGCGTAGACGCCGAAGTTGTTGAAGACCCGAATGATGCCATGGAACGTGCTTTGGCCTTATCGGCAGACGAAGATCTGATTTTAGTTACCGGATCCTTCTATCTAATTTCAGTCGTTCGGTCCTCTTTCGTCAGCGACTGAACTGGTAAAAAGTTATGTTGTACGAGGCTAAATACTCCGTAGCCTTCTCTGTATGGATAGAACACTCGTAATTTGTAAACCAGATGCAGTTGAAAGAGGTCTTGTCGGTGAGATAATTTCCCGATTTGAAAACAAAGGCCTCAGTCTCGTAGCCGCAGAACTTCGAAGCCTCGATGAAGAAACCCTTAGTGTTCATTATGTAGAACACGTCGAGAAGCCTTTTTATGGAGACTTAGTAGCATTTATGTCCCGGTCACCAGCGATGGTCATGGTAGTTGAAGGACCAGAAGACACTTATGCAGTAGTTCGTTCAATGATGGGAGCAACAAATCCCCGCGAATCTGCTCCTGGAACCATACGCGGAGATTACGGATTGATTGTCACAGAGAATCTTGTACACGGTTCTGATTCTTTGGAAGCGGCGGAACGAGAAATAGGAATTTTCTTTCCTAATTTGATATAAAACAGGCAGATTCCCTCAGTGTGGTCAAACATGCGCCCAGAGTGGTATTTAGGAAAAGGATCGGCTACAATTCAGGCTGAAATCAAGTAATGTTTTCAACGTTTCGAAAACACCTTGCAAGACGATTAGACGAATTGGACACCTAAATGGGTGCAGAAAATAGATCAACAACTAGTAGTGCCCGACTAGGAAGCCGCGACATTGCCGTTGACCTTGGTACGGCAAACACACTGGTCTATGTACGAGGTGAAGGCGTCGTTCTCGACGAACCATCTGTAGTAGCAGTAAATGTAATGGACGGAACTCCACTAGCAGTAGGTGCCGAAGCAAAACGAATGATCGGAAGAACTCCAAACTATATTCAAGCAACCCGACCCTTAAAAGATGGAGTAATAGCAGACTTTGAAGTTTGCGAAAAGATGCTTCGCTATTTCATCCAGTCAGTTCACCAGAGCAAGTGGTCAAAACCAAGAATGGTTATTTGCGTACCATCAGGAGTAACAGGCGTTGAGCGACGCGCTGTTCAAGAAGCGGCAGAATTCGCTGGAGCACGACCACCCGCATACATAATTGAAGAACCTATGGCAGCAGCAATAGGAGCAGGACTACCAGTCGAACAACCAACTGGATCAATGATCGTAGACATCGGCGGCGGAACAACAGAAGTAGCAGTCATATCTCTTGGCGGGGTAGTGGCTTCATACTCTTCAAGAGTTGGTGGTGATGAACTAGATGACGCAATAAAACAATACCTAAAGAAAGAATATGGTGTTGATACAGGATTCAGAACAGTAGAAGAACTAAAAATGGGCTTAGGTTCAGCAACACCGCTTCGAGATGAACAAAGAGCTGAATTTCGAGGCCGCGACTTAGTCACAGGGCTTCCACGTCCAGTAGTGATCAGTACTGTAGAAATACGAGAAGCAATCGAAGAACCAGTCGCTTCCATTGTAGATGCAGTAAAAATTACCCTAGATAAAACTCCACCAGAGTTATCAGCAGACATCATGGAGCGAGGCATTACTCTTGCCGGCGGCGGCTCTTTACTTGTTGGATTACCAGAAAGAATCCGTGCAGAGACGGGCATGCCAGTAAGGCTTGCTGCAGATCCACTGTTAGCTGTTGCTCTTGGAGCTGGAATGGCGTTGGAACATCTAGACATCTACGGGGATTCCGTCTTTAGCGGCGGCATGGAGTAAAAAATGGCGGCTCCTGGGCCCGCCGAACGGTCTCGGCCGACTTTACTAATACTGTTGGCCGCTGCGCTGACTCTATTAACCCTCCAAGTCAGAGGAGCCGAACCACTTGACGCCTTTCAACAAGGCATCAGAGACATCATCGCACCAGTTAGAACAGTCGTTGATAAGGCAACAGACCCCATTCAATCAGTTTGGTCAGGAATAGTGCATTATGGCGAACTGGAAGAAGAGAATGAAAGACTAGCGAAAGAACTAGCAGAAGTACGCGGGGAAGTACTCAACGAAGAAGCTGACAGAGAGCTTCTAGAACGTTTACTAGGAGAAATAGATGTTCCCTATGCTGATTTGGAAACCGTAGTTGCAAGAATATTAGGAACTCCTCCTGGAAATTTTGGTTCACACCTCGTTGAAATAGATAAAGGCAGCGATGACGGATTATCGGAAGGTATGGCTGTTGTGACAGGAGCAGGTTTAGTCGGGCGACTAGAACAGGTAGACCGGCAACGTTCTGTAGTCATCCTGGCAACTCATCCAGATTTCTCCGTAGGAGTTCGCCTTGTTGAATCACAAGACGAGGGATTAGCTATAGGAACTGGCGGCGATGAGATGCGCCTCGAAGACGGAGTACGTTTAGACGCAGTCATAGCGGAAGATGAAGTGGTAATCACTTCTGGAGGCCGAAGCCGATTCCCTGCAGATATACCGGTCGGAAAAGTGACTGATCCAGACAACTTTGCTGAATATGAACGAACAATAAAAATTGAATTAGCAGCCAGTCTAGAAAGTTTAAGCTTTGTTAATGTCGTAGTGGACTTGGAAGAAAATTCATGACCACCCGAATCAGATCTTTCGTAGTTTTAGTTACCGCAGTTCTTCTGCAGGCAACTATTTTTTCAGAATTCCGCCTCTTTGGAGCCTCAGTCGAAGTTCTTCTACTGGTTACAATCCTGGCCAGCTATCACGGCGGCCCAGAGCATGGCGCAATATTCGGGTTTTTTGCAAGTTTATTTCAAGATGCGTTAACTGGAGCCCCCTTTGGTCTTCATGCAATGGTTTATTCTCCATTAGCTGTGGGTGTAAGCAGCATTGAGGACCGTTTAGTGGAGTCACGGCCCATTGTCTATGGATTGGGGCTCGTGGTAGCAGTAACTCTAGGAGCCTCTCTGGCGGGATTCACAGGCCTACTTTTTGGTCAAACAGCAATTGAGAATGGATTATTAATCAAGAGATCAGTGATCGCCGGTCTAATATCAGCAGCAGTAGCACCCCCAATCAACAAAATCGTTCAATGGTCACTTTCCATGTCGATTCCCGGGGCAGTAGAACTACGAATACCTGAAAAATGAATGAGATGGATAAAAACGTTCGCTATCGATTAAGAATTCTTGCTGTAATAGCTCTCTCAATGTTTGCGGCACTCACTGCTCGCCTTTGGTATCTTCAAATACTTTCCGGAGAAGAAGCAGCTGCAGTAGCAGAAACTAATATTTTGAGAGAGATAAGAGTACCTGCTCTTCGAGGAAGAATATTAGACATTGACGGCAATACTCTTGTTGGAAATCGCTTAACCACCATGGTAACTATCAACAGAAGAGAGTTTGAAGAAGCGAAACTCACTGAAGATCAACGACTAGAAATGCTTACTGAAATTGCAGTTGAAGTAAATCGTTCAGGTTTATTATTCAAGGTAAGCGATATTGAAGAAGCACTCGCAGATCCTTCGTTTACTCGCTATGACGACATTCCCGTAGCGACAGATGTTGATGAAGAGCTTCTAATTTACTTTGGTGAAAGACCAGAAAAATTTCCTGGAATAGAAGTTGTAGACAGTACTGTACGTTCCTATTTATACGGCGATTTAGCGGGCCATATTCTCGGTTGGGTGGGGCCAATCAATGACCGAGAGTATGAGAGTCGAAAACCGCCACCGAATAAGGCCTATGGGTTACGAGATGAAATAGGAAAAGCCGGAATAGAACTCATGTTTGAAGACGATTTACGCGGTGTAGCTGGACGACGAGTCGTTGAAGTTGACCGTTTAGGTCAAATAGTTCGCGAACGCGAAGACCTGTTCATTGCCCCTATTCCAGGTGATGATGTCTATCTAACTATTGATATTGACGTTCAATCCTTACTAGAGAGGCAACTTGAGAGAACAATATTTTCCCAGCGTGAACAATCTCCAGAGAAAAAAGAAGACGACGAAGAGGACCCCATTCCTTATGACGTTCCAGGTGGAGCTTCAGTAATAATTGACCCCACAAACGGAAATATCGTAGCAATTGCTTCCTATCCAAAGTTTGATCCAAATGACTCAATAGGAGGATTCACACGAGACAAATGGGCATCACTAAATGACCCACTCAATGACCTGCCCATGTTAAATCGAGCAATTCAAGGTGAATACGCTCCCGGATCAACTTTTAAACTATTTACCGCTCATGCGGCGTGGCATGAAGGGGTCTTTGGTGTTGGGTTAGTGAAGAACGCCGACGAATTATGGGATGATCCGGGCTACTACCGATTACAAAGTTGCGTTGGAGATAGTGGAGGTTCAGCCTCAGCCGGAGGATGTATATTCAGAAACGCGAATGATGCTCCTTATCCACAAATCGATTTAATCCGAGCTATCACAGTCTCCAGTGACGTTTATTTTTACACAATCGGCGAATCTATATACATCAACCCAGTACATAACGAAACCGGTATACAAGATGCAGCCAGAGAATACGGGATGGGGTTTGAGACCGGGATAGCGCTTCCTTTTGAGCAGTCAGGATTTCTCCCTACCCCTGAAAACAGAAGAGAACGACACGAAGCCAACCCCTTAGCCTTCCCAACTGGCGATTGGTATCCCGGTGACAACGTCAACACCTCTATTGGGCAAGGAGATGTACTCGTGACTCCTCTACAACTAACTAATGCCTATGCAACTTTCGCCAACAACGGAACATTACGGGCACCAAATATCGCCCTCAAAGTGGTTACACAAACAGGAGAAACAGTCCGAGAATTTGATGAGCGAATCTTAGGAGAAGTCGAAATTGATCCAGAATTTTATTCAAGAGCTCTTGAAGGACTTTTGGGAGTAACAACTGATGAAGACGGTACCGGTTATGACGCGTTCAACACCAGAAACTATGACGGAGTGTTTTTCCCATTAGAAGAATCTCCTGTAGCCGGAAAAACAGGAACTGCCGAGGTCAGAGGAAAAGCAGACACCGCAGTGTTCGCTGCTTTTGGCCCAGTAGATGAACCTCAATTCGCAATGTCAGTCATTCTTGAAGAAGCAGGTTTCGGAAGCCGTTCAGCAGCCCCTCTTGTAGCGCGTGTCATGGAAAAACTTGTCACTGAAACCGTTGAAGAAGCACCAACAGCAGCAGTGAGTTACGCAAGATCAGCGGCTTTACCACTATGCCTCGAATGGCTTGAATGGTTAGATAGCGACCAGTTATCGAATGTGGGTGGAAGCAACTCCGCTGTAGGCGCAGACACTGGGCCAGTCCTAGAAGCCAATGGAGAAGTACGAGTACGCGGCGAAGTCATTGATTGCACAGCACTGTTAGAAGACAATGGGATAACGGTGAGTATTCAATGACAAGCACGCAGATTCCACGCGAAACCCGTCCATCACTATTACGCCATGTTGATTATTTTTTACCAGTTATAACGTTGGTGATATCAGCGATCGGAGTTCTGATGGTTTACTCAGCTACTCGAGGACCAGACACACTCTTACGTCCCGCAGAGACCCGATTCTTAGAACGTCAACTCATCTTTGTCGTTATAGGTGCTGCGGCCATGATCATCACAGCGTGGATTGGTCACAGGCTCTTTCAACGATTTGCTCTATATCTCTACACATTTATGTCAGCCGCTCTCTTCTTGGTCCTTATAGCCGGGGTAGAAAGTAAAGGAACTAAGGCTTGGTTTCAGATAGGTGGGTATCAGCTCCAGCCCTCTGAATTTGGAAAAATAGTTTTAATCGTTGCATTAGCCACTTGGTATGGAACCACAAATACTGCTAGCGGAAGAAAATTAGTAATTGCTTTAGTGATAGCAGGAATACCTGGACTTCTTATCTGGAGGCAACCAGACCTAGGAACTTTATTGGTTTACGGAGCAATTGTTGCAGGGATGACATTAGTGGCCGGGGTAAAAGGTCGCCATATGTTCATCTTCCTTCTTTTCGTGGTCACACTCGCCACTATCGTTTTACAGTCGGACAGTCTGGCCAACTATCAAGTTGACCGTCTACTCGTTTTCATTGAGGAGGAATCAGACTCAGGTGCTCGATATAACCTAGAACAAGCTCAAGTCGCTATCGGCAATGGCGGATTGACAGGTAAAGGCATTTTTGAGGGGACACAAAACAATTCGGATCTAGTTCCCGAACAACAGAACGATTTCATATTCACCGTCATCGCCGAAGAAACAGGATTTATCGGCAGCATCACTGTTTTAGGCCTCTTAGCATTATTGCTGATTCGAGTATGGAGAATCAGCCAGATAGCTGATGACAAATTTGGATCACTTATCGCAGCTGGTGTCTTTTCAATGCTCCTATTTCAGATATTTCAAAGTGTGGGAATGGCCGTGGGGATAATGCCAATTACTGGAATACCTCTCCCGTTAGTTAGTCATGGGGGATCATCCGTTATTGCCACCTTTATTGGCATTGGTCTAGTGCAAAGCGTTCATATGAGAAGACATGACTACCGATATGACGGATCTTTCTAGTGGCCTGAGACCACGAAGACTAGATAGCATGACCAAGTTATGAGTTCAATATGGCCGAAGCTAGAGGGACTTCTAGATGATGTTCAAAAACCGGCACGTTACATCAGAAGTGAAGATAGGGCGATAACTCCTAAATATCATGCAAAAAAGTGGTTTGAAGAGATTCCTGGATCTCCTGAAATCATTGTAGAAAGAGAAAGAAAAGGGAAAGTAGTCGTGGAAGACCTCCGAAAACAGATAATCTCTATAGAAGTCATCGGGGAAACAGATGCAGGAGTACGGGTACAGGCCGACCTTGGAACTCAACCTCGAACACTTAGACCATCAGAACTACTGGCGGCTTCAAATCCGCCGATTAAAGCACGGAATGTGTGCAGAATGAATCAATGGATGTTGCAGGGTGAAGAGCGGATAGAGCCGCTAACAATTACTGACACCCCTGCCCCGTCTGCCCATATGGCAGACGTGATTAGAAGGGAATTAAACCATGTCCGACCAAACGGACAAGCCTCCGAAAGCAGGCTCAACCAACAACGGATCATCAGATCCACAACAAAAACCTAAAATAGGGGACTCTCGTCCAGCTCCGAGTATTACGAGAGCAAAAGAACAAGAAGAGAACGCTGAACATAAAAGAAAGCGGCGAAAAGGAAATCGAGGACGCGGTCGAACTGGTTCTCAGAACAGCCCGGTAGAAGCGTTAACTGATGAAGGACCTCTAGAACTAGACGAAGCCACGCTTCGGCGTCGAAAAGGACGAGAACGGCGAGGTAAACCAATTGGGCGCTACTTAATGTGCGTCAGTGTTTCCAATGGAAGCACTCAGGTAGCAGTTCTTGAAGGACGATCTCTTATAGAGCATTACCTTTCTCGCCCTGCAGATGACATCTCCGAGATACACGGAAATATCTATTTAGGAAAAGTCCAAAATGTGTTGCCCGGTATGGAAGCAGCCTTCGTGGACATTGGAACACCAAAGAACGCAGTTCTCTATAGGGGAGATATTCAATTTGACTCTGAAGACGGTGGGAAGAAAACACAACCCCGCATAGAGCAAGTTCTCAAGGGTGGACAGAATATCGTTTGTCAGGTATCAAAAAACCCGATAGCGCATAAAGGTGCAAGATTAACTCAAGAGGCTTCCTTACCTGGAAGATTTGTAGTACTCATACCAAATAGTGACACATACGGCATATCTAAACGACTTCCAGAGGCTGAACGAAAGAGGCTGCGGAAAATTCTTGACCGTGTAAAACCTGCAGAGCACGGAATCATTGTTCGCACTGCAGCTCAGGACATCACCGATGAAGAAATAGAGCGCGATGTCAGCCGTCTTATTACGCAATGGGAAGAAATTTCTTCACTGGCAAAAAAATCTTCTTCTCCATCTCTGCTGTATCGCGAACCAGAACTTGCGTTTCGGTTCATTCGTGAGGAGTTCAATAAAGATTTCCGCGGGGTACTCATCGATGATCAAGAAATGTATGAAAAAGTAAGAGGCTATGTTGAGAGTTTGAACCCAGCTTTAGCTGACCGAATACAGTTCTACGACCCAAGTGAAGAGAAACTTCCCTTGTTTGAACGCCATCATGTGTACGAACAACTTCGAAAAGCATTAGATCGAAAAGTCTGGCTTCCCTCAGGTGGCTCTTTGATTATTGAGCACACTGAAGCTCTTACTGTGATTGATGTCAACACAGGAAAGAACGTCGGGAATACAAACCTTGAAGAAACAGTGTTTCAAAATAACTTAGAAGCCGCAGAAGAAGTAGCTCATCAACTACGTCTACGAGATGTGGGTGGAATCATTGTTATTGATTTTGTCGACATGGAGCGTAGAGAAAATCGTGACGCAGTAGCGAATGCATTACGAGAATCTTTATCTAGAGATAAAACACGTAATCAAGTTTTTGATATTTCAGAACTTGGTCTTGTGGAGATGACCCGAAAGCGAATCGGGGAAGGGCTTCTAGAAAGTTTCTCCGAAGCATGTGCAGACTGTGAAGGTACGGGCCACACTCTTGACGGAGAACTAGTTACCGGACCGCAAAATAGTTGAAAATAACAAATTTATAAGAGAGCAAGTCACGTAATCGGTGGCGCTGACCCAACCCGTAGATAGTCTGGAAACATATGTATGCAGTAATAGCCACAGGCGGAAAACAGTACCGAGTAGAAGAGGGTCAACGAGTTCTCGTTGAACGCCTTGGTGAACCCGGAAATGAAGTAAATCTAACCCCAGTAATGCTGGTAGATGGATCCGAAACACTCGCAACTCCATCAGATTTAAATGGGGTCAAAGTAACTGGTCGTATAGTTTCAGACACAAAGGGCAAGAAAATTCGCGGGTTCACGTATAAGAATAAAAGCAACCAACGTCGCCGTTGGGGGCATCGCCAAAAGCTCACTGAACTTGAAATAACAGCGATAACGAGAGGTAAATAGCATGTCAAAAACAAAAGGTGGCGGCTCAACCCGGAACGGACGCGACTCTAACGCCCAACGGCTCGGAGTGAAGGTTTATGATGGCGGCCAAGTTACAGCAGGTTCTATTTTGGTGCGTCAACGCGGAACAAAATTTCACCCAGGGAAAAACGTGGGACGTGGTGGCGATGACACCTTATTTGCTACCTCCGACGGGGTGGTTAAGTTCGGACGCCGCGGCGGAAGAAAATTAGTAGATGTTCTTGAAGGTTAACTTCTTCATATATCTTCACTAAATAAAAAGAGCCAAATCTTAATCACACTATTGCGGCCTCAAAGTAAGATCAGAATATGTCCCAGTTTGTCGATGAGTGTGGTATAAACCTAACCGCCGGAGATGGGGGAGCAGGTTCGGTATCTTTTCGACGGGAAGCACATGTTCCTAAAGGTGGGCCGGATGGTGGCGATGGTGGCGACGGTGGAAATATTTGGTTAGAAGCCGACCATAATGTCGCTTCGTTACTCTCATTTCGCGATCACCCTCATCGAAAAGCAGAAAATGGCACTCATGGTTCTGGTGGGAAACGTCACGGAAAGTCATCCGAAGATCTAGTCATACGAGTTCCAGAAGGAACCACTGTCTATGATTTTTACACTGATGAGCCATTAGCAGACCTAGTAAGCACAGGTGATAAATGGTTAGCTGTTCGTGCCGGAAGAGGCGGAAGAGGGAACGCAAAGTTTTTGACAAATCGGAGACGAGCTCCTTCTTTCGCAGAACAAGGCGAACATGGAGAAGAGCGATGGTTACGGCTGGAACTAAAACTTCTCGCAGATGTCGCTCTTGTAGGTTTTCCGAATGCTGGGAAAAGTACCCTTATCTCTCGTATTTCTGCTGCTAAACCTCGCATAGCTGACTATCCATTCACAACACTGGAACCAAATCTCGGAGTAGTAAGGCCAACCGGGCGTTCAGATTTCATAGTTGCGGATATTCCCGGCCTAATCGAAGGGGCGAGCGCAGGTAAAGGATTAGGCCATCAGTTTCTTCGACATATTGAAAGAGCGCGTATTCTCCTAATAATGCTCGATTTAGCACCTACCGCAGAACACACACCAAAGGAACAATTACGAATCCTTGAACAAGAAATTGGCAACTATCGAGAAGAACTCTTAGCCAGACCGCGTGTCATAGTGGGTTCCCGCTCAGACGTAGCGGAAGACAAAAACTTTGACGGAACACAACTCTCTTCATTCACCGGAGAAGGAATAGAAAACGTAGTTCATCAAATTGGAGATTTAGTTGACGAGGTACGAAACGCTGTTCCAGAGAAACCTTCACGAATTGTTCATCGCCCAGAACCAGAAGATATAAAAATTCAACGCTCTGAAGATGGAATTTGGGAAGTCATCGATCGCGATGTTATACGAACAGTGAATTTGAATGATTTGACGAATCTCGATGCGCTTGATTACATCCATGGCCGCCTCAAATCAATGGGCGTGGATCGTGCGTTAAAGCGAGTTGGCGTAAAAGAAAGCGAAACAGTTCGTATCGGCCGTTTAGAGTTCAGCTATGAATCCGAATAAGGGACTCAAATGAAACAAAAAACAATCATTGTAAAAATAGGTTCCTCTTCGATCACTACTGATGAAGGAATGATTGACCGAAAAAGAGTTGACTTGTTGTGTGGTGAAGTTGCTACTTTGCATGGTTTGAATCACAACATTGTGATCGTGACTTCTGGAGCCATCGCTGCAGGGCTTACTCCATTAAATATCAACATAATGGAACGACCCACAGACTCAAAGACTCTTCAAGCAGTCTCAGCAGTGGGGCAAGGACATTTAATTAGAACGTATCAAGAAATATTTAGCAACTATGACCTCAACGCTGGTCAAGTGTTACTAACTCCACTCGACTTTTTTCTCCGGACTCAGTACCTGCATGCAAGGTCAACTCTCAATCGATTATTGGAACTCAGGGTTATACCGATAGTAAATGAAAATGATGCGGTTGCTGATGATGAAATACGCTGGGGTGATAATGACCGTATCGCTGCACTAGTGGCACACCTGGTTGACGCGGATCTACTTCTTCTCTTAACTGATACCGAAGGAGTCCTAACCGCAGACCCAAAGTTAGATAAGCAGGCGTCTCTTATCGAAGAGATTGTTGAAATAGATCAAACATTAGAAAATCAAGTTGGAGGATCCGGGTCTGTGCACGGAAGTGGAGGAATGGCTTCAAAAGTGGCTGCAGCGAAGATTGCAGCCTGGTCAGGAATCCCAACTCTTATCGCTCATGCACATAGACCAGATGTAGTTGTAGATGCTGTAAATGGCATTCCAGGTACTGGAACGCTGGTCCACTCTCGAAGCACAAAACTTGGAGCAAGGCGTCTATGGATCGCTTTCGCAGTGGGGTCAAAAGGACGTATAGCGGTAGACGAGGGAGCAAGAGAAGTACTTCAGAAAAACAGAGTTTCCCTTCTTCCTGCTGGTGTCGTCTCTGTTAGTGGCTCTTTTACTGCAGGAGACGCAGTAGAGATTTCTGGTCCAGATGGAATCGTTTTTGCTAAAGGATTGGTGCGCTACGACTCTTCCGACTTAGAGGCATCCATTGGAAAGCAAACAGAAGACCTTCCAGAAAGGTTTTCTCCTGAAGTGGTACATGCAGACGACTTAGTAGTTCTTCCGGCTTAGCGCCGATACAAAATTTTCCTTATTGGGCGAAGGATCAGATGCGATTCTTCTATACCAGAACGAAACGCCACGAGTGTATAAAATAAGCCTGAAATTCCGATGATCAATGGCGCCATTAAAAGAGCAGGAAGCGAGCCTATTAAAAACTTAAGAAGGGCAGCTAGGAGAAAAGCTAGCGATGCTGGTACACCTATCTTGAAAAGAAGTCCTTTCAAAGAAGAAAGTTTTGGTAGAGATCGTTTAGTTCGTCGAGAAAGTAAGAACACTTCCACCCAAGAAGCAACGGCAGAACCTAAAGCCAGGCCAACAGCGCCCAGATGAGGACCTTGAGTATCTTTGGTTGTTATGCCACCCTCAGCAAACGCGAGAAGATCAAGCGGAAACATCAGAGACAATCCAACCAGAGATGCAACGACTACTCGTATACCAGCGATTTTTGCGGGTCCTTTTGTGTCCCCTAAAGACCAGCAACTTGTTTGAAGAAGCCGTGAAGCAGCTACAGCAGGGAGGCCAAGGGAATAAGCAGATAAAACAGCCCAGACGGTCAAAGAGTCATCAGAAGAGAATGAACCCCACCCAAACAACGCATCAACTATTTGCTCTCCAGCTCCTATATAGATCACTGCAGTAAATAAAACAAAGAACATACTCTTACGCATCGCATCATTTGAGCGACTAGTGAGATCACTCAATTGTCCGGATCGTGACATTTCTGGAAGTTCAGAAGCGGCCACACTCATCACAAAGAGACTTATTGGTAGCAGATAGAGAACTTGAGCAGAAAGAAGTGTTGCAACAGCTCCCGTGGAGAGTAAAGAAGCGAGAAATAAATCAACATATGCAGAAATTTGTACTACACCGCGACCTGCAACAGCGGGCAGGAATCGGCGGCGAATCTCAATGACATGCGGTAGAGAACGGTTCATTGTTGGACGTAGATCAGGAGCTATTTTCCAAACGGCAATCATCTGGATGCTGAATTGTAAAACTCCACCAGCAACCAATCCCCACGCAACAGCTGTAGCGGCATCAAAAGTGTTCCAAGATCGAGTGAAGACAAAAACTAATACCACAATTTGGGCGATATTCCAGAAGACCGGCGCAACGTAGGAAAGAAAGAATTTACGATGACTATTTAGAACTCCCAGACACCAGGCTGAAAGAACTAAGGCGCCGATCCCAATGAAAGTGATGCGAAGCAGATCAACTGTTAGTTCGTAACGAGAGTTATCAAACCCCGGTGCAAGAATTGCGGCAATTGGACGGGCTGCCAATACCCCTATAAGTACAAGTAATCCTGAAATAGCTGAGAGCAGCCCCAAAGTCGCACCAGCAGCTTTTCTCGCTTCCTCTTTCCGGCCCTCTCCCAGCAACTTGCTGTAGACCGGAATGAAAGATGCAGAGAGCGACCCTTCACCCAGAAGGTTTTGTAGCAAGTTAGGAATGCGTAAAGCGGCAGCAAAAGCATCTGCCGCTGGTCCAAGAGCAAGAGTGGAGCGCAGCAAAGATTCACGTATCAAACCAGCTATTCGCGAAAGAAAAATACCAAAAGCCACCGTTTGGGTATTTGAGAGGCTCCGCACACCTTGCCTTGCCGAAGGATTTACATTTGTCTCCACAGTTTGAGAGTAGTCTGTTTCTTCGCCTAGTGGCGGTCTACGGGCAGTATTTCGGTACGATCTATTACATGGAAAATCACTTTGAAGATGTTATAGGGGTGCGCGCCTCATTATCAGATGTTAATTACTTAGCTGACGACGGAATTGCTGGAATTGTTTATCTAGCAGACCGTTTAGGGAAACCGATTTTAGTTGAAGGGCCAGCAGGTACCGGGAAAACACAATTGGCGAAGAGCGTGGCAGAAATGACAGATGCTAGGTTGATTCGACTTCAATGTTACGAAGGATTAGACGAATCAAAAGCTCTTTACGAATGGAACTACAAGAAGCAGTTACTTCGTATCCAAGCAGAGGGAGCTGGCGACTGGAACGAAATTGAAGACGATATTTTTTCTGAGGAATTTCTGCTAACTCGACCGCTTCTTGAAGCTATACGGGCAGAAGATCGAGTTGTGTTACTTATAGATGAAGTTGACCGAGTCGAAGTGGAAACGGAAGCTCTACTTTTAGAAATTCTTTCCGATTATCAGGTATCTATACCTGAACTTGGGACCGTGGAAGCTAATCAAGTGCCACTGGTCTTCTTAACTTCAAATGCAACACGTGAACTTTCTGAAGCTTTGAAGCGCAGATGCCTATATCTATATATTGATTACCCAGATTTGGAAAGAGAAAGAGAGATAGTTCTTTCCAAAGTTCCCGAAATTGATGAAAATCTTGCAGATCAAGTGGCACGAATCGTTCGTTCTATCCGTCAATTAGATCTAAAGAAGTCACCATCTGTTTCTGAGACACTTGATTGGGCTAGGACACTCGTTCTCTTAGGAATATCAAAAGTCGATGCAGATACTGCAACAGAGACAGTCAATATTCTTCTCAAGTACCGGACCGATATTGAAAAAGCCATTAAAGAATTTGCCGATAGTCCAGATGTGTTATCGGACGAAGAAGAATAGACGTTTATTCATGACCGTCGCTGAGCCTGAATTAGAGAATTCTCCGCTTCTTGAACTTCTCGGCGGCTTTATTATTGAGTTGAGAGAAGCAGGACTTCCTGTAAGCCTTACAGAGAACCTAGATGCTATGGAGGCAGTAACTCATATACCGCTAGAAGATCGAGAATCTTTCAAATATGCACTTGGCGCAACACTTGTAAAAAATCACGCTCATTGGAAAGCGTTCGAAGTCGTCTTTGAAGTCTATTTTTCAATGCGCGGTGAAGAATACATTATTGGTTCAGAAGCGGAAGGGGATCTTTCCGGAGAGGACCAAGAAGGCGACGAGAGTGCGTTACCTGGCCAAGGTCAGCCGCAAGGTGGGGGAGGAGGAATGCAGTCCCTCACCCCAGAACAACTAGCTGAGATGCTTTTTAAGGCACTCTTAAATGGGGATACAGCAATGTTAAGTGCGCTTGCGCGGCAAGCAGTACTTAGGTTCGCTGGCATGGAACCCGGCCGTCCAGTCGGAGGAACATATTACCTATACCGAACTCTTCGAAATCTTGATTTAGATGGAGTTTTGGAAAAACTCATGGAGGAGACAAAAAATCAAACTTCTCAACCTATGAGCCAATTTGAGGAAAGATTAGAACGCGACGAATTTTTAGACCGAATTGAAAAATTAAAAGCTGAAGTTGAAGCAGAAATACGCCGTCGCCTAGTAGCAGATCGAGGTGTTGAGGCGATGGCCCGCACTCTACGAAAGCCGCTTCCCGAAGATGTTGACTTTATGCATGCCTCTCGGGAAGAAATGAGCGAACTCCGTAAAGCCATTTACCCACTTACGAGAAAATTAGCGGTACGTCTAGCGAGAAAACGTCGTCACGGAAGAAAAGGTCCACTTGATTTTCGGAACACTATTAGGCATTCATTAAGTTATGGCGGGGTCCCGGCAGAACCAAAATTCCGGTTCCCGCGACCGGCTAAACCAGAAATTATGGTTGTAGCAGACATTTCAGGATCGGTAGCTTCGTTTGCACGGTTCACGCTGCATCTGGTTTATGCAATAAGTAATCAGTTCTCAAAAGTACGATCCTTTGTCTTCATAGATGGATTAGACGAAGTAACTAGGTTCTTTGAAGGCGTGGAAGACATTGGAGAGGCAGTGCATAGGGTAAATACTGAAGCGGATGTGGTTTGGGTTGATGGACATTCAGACTATGGCCACGCATTCGATGTTTTCTGGGAGAAATTTGGAAGAGATCTCAGTCCAAAAACAACGGTACTTATTCTTGGTGATGCACGGAACAACTATCATGCTTCGCAAGCCTGGATTATCCAAGAAATGAAAAAAAAGGCACGGAAGGTTTATTGGCTAAACCCTGAACCGCGTGCTTACTGGGATACTGGGGATTCAATAGTTGGTGAATACAGCACACATATCGACGGTTGCTATGAAGTTCGCAACTTAAGGCAATTGGAAAGTTTTGTAGAAAAACTAGTTTGATTCGATCAAACTTGACCGTTACGTAGTAGTTCTGCGACACGGAAAGCGAGATCAATGCTTTGGCTTCCATTAAGACGTGGATCACACATAGTTTCGTATCGTTCATCCAGATCGCTGTCCACAACTTCAGCTCCGCCGCCTAAACATTCGGTGACATCGTCACCTGTCAATTCGAGATGAACTCCACCAGGGTGGGTGCCTTCGGAGCGATGCACGGCAAAGAATCCTGAAACTTCAGTAAGGACATCTTCGAAATGTCGAGTTTTTCTTCCACCTTCTGCTGTGAAGGTGTTGGCATGCATAGGATCACATACCCAGACCACTGGGTGTCCTGATTCTTTAACTGCTTGAAGAATCGGTGGAAATTTATCATGAATCTTTTCTGCACCCATTCGAACAATCAACGTCAAACGTCCTGGAATTCTTTCCGGGTTAAGAGATTCACAGATTTCAAGAACCTCTTCTGCTGTAGCATTTGGACCAATCTTGCAGCCAATAGGATTTTTCACGCCACGCAGGAATTCAACATGGGCTCCATCGGTTTGACGAGTTCTCTCTCCGATCCAAAGCATGTGAGCAGAGCAGTCATACCATTCACCGGTGAGGGAGTCCTCTCTTGTTAAAGCTTCTTCATAGTCAAGCAGGAGGGCTTCATGGCTTGTGAAAAAATCAACTTGGCGCAACTCTGCCAAAGTCTCTGAGGTGATTCCGCATGCTTCCATGAATTTAACGGCACGTTCGATCTCGTCAGCAAGCGCCTCGTAGCGCTGCCCCGACGGACTATCAGCCACGAATTCTCTGTTCCACTGGTGGACATGCGAAATATCAGCAAAACCACCTTTAGTGAAAGCTCGTAACAGATTTAGAGTAGAAGAAGCGCGATTATAGGCAGTTAGGAGTCGTTGTGGATCAGGAACACGTTCGTCTGCGGAAAATTCAATGTTATTTACAATATGTCCCCGGAAAGAAGGCAATTCAACACCATCAACGGTTTCAGTACTATTTGACCGTGGTTTGGCAAATTGTCCTGCGATACGACCTACTTTTATTACCGGCACGCCTGTGAAGTAGGTCAAAACAATTGCCATTTGGAGTATCACTCGTAGTCGGTCTCTAATTGAATCAGCAGAAGTATCAAACGATTCTGCGCAATCACCTGCTTGGAGAAGAAAAGCTTTTCCATTACAGACGTTCGCCAGACTTTCAGTTAAGTCTCTACTTTCACCGGCAAAAACGAGCGGAGGAAAAGAAGAGAGTTCTTTGAGCGCTTCCGAATGTGCATCTGGGTCTGGCCATTCTGGCTGCTGCAACGCTAAAAAGTTACGCCAAGAACTGGGTGTCCAATCTTGGACTCCGGAATTAACAGAGGAAGAAGAATTATTCACAATATAAATACTAGAGGAAAGGGCTTGCTAGCCCTGAATGATTTAAATTTATTAATTTTGAGACCGATTACACGGAGGCGTCAATAACTTCGCCAGCACGATCTCGAACAGTATTTACAGCACGTTTTACGAGACGTCTAGCGGCTTCAGCTGTTACACCAAGATTTTCTCCAACTTCACGGTAGGAACGTTTTCTTCCATCAGTGATTCCAAAACGCTGCTCTACTGCGTAGCGTGCACGATGGTCAAGAACGTCAAGAAGTCCGGTAGCCATTTCATTCTCTGCTTGTGACATAACTTCTGCTTCTGGTCCTGGTTTTGAATCAGGGAGAAGATCAACCAATTCATTGCTGTCGTCATCACCAATAGTTCTATCTAGAGAAGTTGGAGTGGTTAGCCTGTGAAGGCGAGCATGTTCTTCGTCTAGCTCGTCACCATTACCAGAAACGGCACGTAAAGCAGCTCTTAGGCTGGCTGAACGATCTCCGGGCAAACGAACCAAACTTGCTTTTTGGTCAAGTGCACGACCGATTGCTTGACGAATCCAAAAAGTAGCGTAAGTGGAGAATTTGAAGCCTTTACGCCAGTCAAATTTATCTACTGCATGCTCTAGACCGAGGTTTCCCTCTTGAATGAGGTCAAGAAGTTCCATTCCAGGGGGGAGAGGATATCTCCGAGCAACGCTAACCACGAGACGTAAGTTAGAACGAATAAACCGATCTTTTGCTCGAGCAGCGTTACGAATTGCTCTATCAAGGTCTTTTCCAGTTTCACCTTCGTCTTTTTTAGCTTGTGCTGCAGCACCTGCTTCAATCAACTTAGAAAGTTCGCGCTCTTGTTGGGCGTCTAAAAGGTCAACCATTCCGATTTCGTTTAGGTATTGTCCGACTGAGTCACTCATATTTTCTTACTCTCTTGTGTTTTTCCGCGGCACGCGCCGAGGTGTGAAATTTTTACTACGAAAGGCGGTGCGGTTGTGATCTTTAAATTTTCACCAACTCGCTTGAACCACCAAAAACAATTTAAGCATATTTTTTGATACTTGTGAAGAGTTTTCAATATGACTTATGCCACATTTCCAAAAAACGCAGGTCAAAGCGGTGTTTTAAATTTCAGAATCTGAAGATATGAAGCAAACTAAAGTAGAGTTGTGTCCGTGAGCAAACTGCAGGAAACTCGTATTGGTTTGTTTGGGGGAACCTTTGATCCTCCACATCTCGGTCATCTTGCAGCAGCTTTAGCTGCATACGATCAGCTGGAACTTGATTTGGTTCTTTTTGTAGTGGCTAACGATCCATGGCAAAAAACAGAAGCAGGTATTGAAGTAACTCCAGCACAGCATCGGTTAGAAATGGTAAAAGTTGCAGTATCTGACTTTGAAGGGCTGCGTGCAGATGATTCGGAGATCAATCGCGGAGGCTTGACCTATACATCAATAACGCTGCAAGAAATGAAAGTTGTTTTCCCAAATTCAGATTTGTTTCTTCTGGTAGGCGGAGATGTGGCAGCTGAACTTGATACGTGGAAAGACACCGACCTCATACGCGATAACACGACTTTGGTAGTAGTTGACAGGCCGGGATATCTTGGAGCGGAACCACCTGCGGGTTGGAAGTTCAAGAGAGTAATTGCAGAGACTCCAGATATAGCTGGAACAGAAATTCGTTTCAGAAGCCGTAGAGGCGCAGAGGTTAAAACTATGGTTTCTGAATCAGTGAAGTCATATATAGATGAACATGGATTGTATGAAGAGGGTAGTTCCTAGTGGAAGAAAAGGAATCTAAAACGACGGTGGCTCGTTTTAAACGAAGAGAAAAAGCACCGATGCCGTCATTCGGCTGGCGGTGGATTTTTCCGTTATTTCTTGTAGTTGCTGTTACTTGGTCTGCCGTCCTGATATTTGAAAGTGGCGACCAACTCCTAGACAGTCAAAGTGGTGAGACATTAGATGCAGTTACGGATCCAACCGCCCCAGGATTTGAAGCGTTTGTCGAACAAACTTGGTCTATGGCCGTAGCCACCGAAGATAATGAAGGAAATCTAGTCAACTTAATCATTGGTACTGTCGCCGATCGAGAACTCGGAGGAGGCTCTGTACTGATTGTTCCACCGGCGTTGAATTTAGAAACAGATTGCCAACAATTGCCTTGTGATCTGAGATCTGTATACAAGGAGGGCGGCTTGAACGCTCTTACTTTGGTTTTAATAGATTTATTTGGAGTGTCATTCAGCGAAGAAGTCCTCCTTACTTCCTCGCGTTGGGCTGGTTTGATTTCGCCGGTAACCGGGGTTGAAGTCGACTTGGAAGAAGCTCTTATTGAAGTTACGACCGAAGGAACAGAAATCACCCATTTCCCTGAAGGACAGATAAGTATTGCTGGAGATGAAGTGATTGAATTCTTTTCGTTCTCCGGAGATGGAAACCAAGTAGATCGAGGTAAGAGTTTTTGGGATTCGTGGTTGCAAGAATTAGGAGAAGCTGAAAATCCATTAGAGAAACTTCCTGATTTGGGCTTAAATATTGTGGACTTCTTAGCAGTTGTTACTTCTGGGGAGATCGGTTTGGTTACTTTCCCGATAGCAGACTCTGAAAGTTCTTTTTTCCCAGATGAAGAAAGACTTCAAACTTTAGTGGTTGATTTATTCCCATTTCCAATAGCAGCTGTTCCAGGAGAGCGTTTGACTGTGCGTTTAATCAACGGGACTGGCGATTTTACCCTTGATTCAATTGCCCGTAAGCAAATCGTTTCTGCAGGAGCAGAAATAATTGTCGTGGGAAACAGTGAATCGTTTGATGTTCAAGAGTCAAAAGTCGTTTATCGCGACCCTATGGTTGCAGAAGAAGCAGAAGTGCTTGGCGCACAGCTAGGGTTCCCTGTCGAGTTCAACGAATTAATAAGTCCAGTAACTGAAGTTACGGTCGTAATAGGCGCTGACTTTGTTCCCGCTCTTAGTTAGAAGGCATAGTTAGTGGTAGACATTCTCCAAGTTGGTTCATTTGCGAAATAATTTAGTTACAGAAGACATTAAGCGCTGGTCGAAACAGGCGGCGCTTGCAGCAGATGAAAAGCTAGGGAAAGACACTGTCCTTCTTGACGTCGGAGATCTGGTTGGGATCACAGATATTTTCGTCATCACTAGTGGGAGTAACTATCGACAAGTTCGAGCGATAGTGGAAGAAATTGAAGAACAAATGCTCTTACTTGATGGACCTAAAGCAGAGACTATCGAAGGACAAGAATATCAAGAAGGATCAATTTGGGTTCTTTTAGATTACGGCGGTTTCATCGTCCACGTATTTGACGAAGAAACAAGAGCAATCTATGACTTAGAGCGATTATGGAATGATTGCCCACGTATCGAATGGCAAGAGGATTAATAGTTGCCAAGAATTCGCTCATGGGCGACGAGTACGACCACGCGTTTCTCTTCGGACATTACGCGATCGTATTCTTTCCAGTCCTCGTGAGTTCCACCAGCGGACTCAAACACTTCACGTAACAGAAGCCTTAAATCTTCAGAACTGAATTCTTCCGAGAGGTTTTCTGGGCCAAGCAAATCTGTTGGCCCGGTTACCGAACGCCAAGACCAGCCACGTCGAATAGCTACCGTCATTTCAGACCCACGGCGAATATGGCTTAGCCGAGCTGCGTGCGCTGCAGATACGAAAGCCACACAAGGGGAGCCATTGATAGGGTGATTAATGACTCCGCAGTTCACAATGCTTGAAAGAACACGTCCATCTTTCTGCACCGTACTCACAGTAGCAAGACCAGTTTCACTGGATAAAAACTTTTTGACTTCTTCAATGTTGGACATGGAACTCACTCTACTTTCTAAGGTGCCCCTGGTAGTGACTCGCAAGCAACACCGTCATTGTTGCCGTCAAGTCTTCCGACATCTCCGTAATATGGGAAGTAGGTATCAAACCAAGCTTGCGCTTCAAGCCACGTTGAGAAATCTCCACAATTCTTACTGTTGCCTGGATTAGAAGGGGCTGCCGACGTGGTAGTTGTTGTTGCCGCTGAGGTTGTTGTTGCTGGTGGGGCTGTTGTTACTGGTGGTAAAAAAGGAATTCCATTTACGTTTGGTGGAGTATCACAAGATTCAACCATCAATAGAAGAGCCTCTAGTTCCGCTGAGGTGACTGAAAGTCTCCAGCGAGATTTTATATTGATCCAAGAAAAAGCATACTGACACCAAAAACTCATATCAGCGGGTTTCCATTCGTCAGGTCCACGTGCCCCCTTAGAGCGATTTTGGGAAGATGATACAGCGATCAAATGCTGCGGATCTGAAAGATCGTTATAAAAAGAATCCTTCTTCTCAGCGCTCCAAGCCCAACCTCCAGAATGATGGGCATTAGCAAGAGGAACAAAATGATCAATATCAAGAGTCGAAGGGGAGTAAGTGTAATTTCCCGCAAAAGCCCCATACCAGTAGCCCGATGCGACTGAGCATCCACTTGTATTTAAGACAACAGGTTCGAGTGATTCAAGAATCAATACTTCATGTCTAGTATTAATACAGTCATCATCTTCGTCTCCCCATCCCGAGCCCCAGTCATCACGATCATAAGGAACAGCAGCTTGACCTGAATCGTTTACGATGAGTGAGTCAATTCGGTTCTCAAGTATTACTTCCCATTCTTCTGACCAGTTATTTTCTTGCTCCTGGGTGATAGGAGAAGTAGTCGGGACAACCGTAGTTTCTGCTTGTGCAGTGGTTGTTGTTGGTGCAGTAGTTGTTGTTTCTGCTGGTGCAGTGGTTGTTGTTGGTGCAGTGGTTGTTGTTGGTGCAGTGGTTGTTGT
>JUEO01000014.1 GCA_000817115.1 marine actinobacterium MedAcidi-G2B
GACAAATCAACTAATGAAGTTGTAGCTACAAGGTAGGTGCTTAATTCCATTTATGAAGTTGCTTAGGAGCCGGTCAGGTGGTGCAGTGGCGTGTATATCTGGAATACTTCTGCCGATTTCGCGAAGCATCACCGTTATTTCTCGTCGAGCGAGATGCGCCCCTAAGCAAAAATGCGGACCAGGTGCGCCATATCCAAAATGTTCTTTTGCTTCGCGAAAGATATTGAACCTATGTGGATCCTCGAAGACTTGTGGATCTCGGTTAGCGGCCCAATAATAGAGAGCGACTTTGTCTCCCTCTGAGAATTCATGATCACCTATTCGTAGACCATCGCGTGTTGCTGTTCTCCGCATGTATATCACTGGGCTCGACCATCTCACAATTTCTTCAGCTGCTTTTGGTGCGAGTACTTCAAAGTCATTCCACAGAGCTGTTTTCTGATCTGGATGTTCAGTCAATAAATGCATCCCCCAAGACAAAGCATTTCTGGTTGTTTCATTTCCTGCGACTAACAAAAGAATAAAAAACGAAGCGATTTCCATTGTTGTAAGACGTTCTCCATCTACTTCTGCATGTAGTAAAGCTGATGTCAAATCATCTTGTGGGTTGTCTTGCCTTTCTTCAAGCATGTCATTCATCAATGCCGTGAGTTCGAAAGCGGCCCCCATGATAGCCCCAAGCACATCTTGGCCTTCAGGCAAATACTCGTCGTCCCCTGCGCCAAGAATCACATTTGACTTTTCGAATACAAGATCTACCTGACTCTCTGGCACGCCCATCATTTCGCAAATCACTAAGAGCGGAAGACGAGAGGCTACATCCAATACGAAATCGCATTCACCTTGTTTCCCTATTTTCTGAATGATTTCTTCGGCGATTCTTTGAACTGAATCTTCAATAGCGGCTAAGCGCCGAGGTGTGAATCCACTTGAAACAATCTTTCTTAATTTTTGATGTCGCGGATCATCCATTGAGATCATTGAGCCAAAAAAGGAATTCATGTCTTCGCCGAATAACTCGATTCCTTTAAGATCCACAACGCTTGTTGCGCCTTGACCGCTACAAAAATCTTCAGATCTGCGACTAGCTTCAGCTACGTCAGAGTGCCGCACAAGAGAGTGGAACCCTTTCTGAGGAAACATCTCCGTGATCTCTTCAGGAATTTCGAAGTAGCGGTATGGATCTTGGGTACGTAGAAGATCAAACGCTTCTTCTCGGTAGTTGAGTGGTTGTCCCCAAAACTCTGTTGCTGATAAATCAATGTCTTCAATTTTCATATTATTAAAAATAGACCTCTCTTGGCCTTAATGCATCATTCACCAGATGATTGCATAGGGGTAGGATTTCTACCCCCATTAATATCTTCAAATCTTCGATTAGCTTGTAGCACAGTTGTGTCATGAGTAAATATCCAAAATTTGTCCATTTTTATTGCTTCAACGACCGCCATCGAAACCACATTCGGCTCAAGACCGGTGGCATAAAGTGCTTCTGCAAATAAAGGTTGGAACGCGTCATGCGCTTCATCAACTTTGACCCAGTCGGGACGAAGCCTTACTGGATCAGCTATTGCGGTCTTAATGAACTCTGGGCATAAACATGAAACTCCAACAGGAGTGTCTTCTAGTTCACGGTAAAGCGACTCGGAAAAGCCGACAACGGCATGTTTGGTGGCACAATACATCCCCAAAATTTGAGTGGTCATGAGACCTGCTTGAGAGGCGGTATTTATGATGTGCCCCTCTCCGTTTTCCAGCATTAGTGGAGCGAAAGCCTGAGTTCCATAAGCAACACCTAACACGTTGACTCCGACTGTCCATTGCCACTCTTCAGGCGTTGTGTTGAGTATCGGTCCTGCGGGGGCAATTCCGGCGTTATTACATAGCACTTGTGGTGGCCCAAAACTTTTTACTGTTGCTTCCGCCAAAGCATTCACTGAAGATGGGTCGGAAACATCGCAAAGAACTCCTAAGACTTCTGCTCCTGTTTTCTCAAGTTCGCTAGCTGTACTAGCCAGAGAATCTTCGTCAACATCTGCCATGACTACTTTCATACCTTCTTCAACAAACGTTTTTGTTAAAGCCAAACCAATTCCGCTTGCGGCACCAGTTATAACGGCCGTTTTACCTTTAAGTTCTTTCATAACTTTCCCTTAATTGTTCCCCATCTGTATTTACTTCCCTAATGAGACCTAGCACACCTGTATCGTCTTGCAAGTATCCAACAAGGTACAGTCGCTATATGACTGGTCCACTTGACGGAATAAAAGTAATTGAACTTTCAGTTGCAATTACTGGACCTCTTGCTGCCGGGCTGCTCGTGGATCAAGGCGCTGAGTGCATAAAAATTGAGCAAGGACCTACTGGCGACATTATGAGACGGCTCGGGACCACCGTTGGTGATATTTCTTCATGTTTCCAAGTGTGTAACCGTGGGAAACGTTCTGCAGTAATCGACCTTCAGCATCCTGATGGTTTGAAGATTTTTCAAAATCTTTTGCCAGACGCAGACATAGTTATTCAAAATTTTCGGTCAGGAGTAGCAGAAAGACTGGGTGTTGCTTACAAGGATGTGGCATCTATCAAATCTGACATCATTTATGCCGATCTTTCTGGATTTGGACCACAAGGACCCTATTCTCATCGTCGTGTCTACGACACAGCAATTCAAGCTGCTTCAGGACTTGCTGGGAATCAAACTGGCATGAATGACGACCATCCAAAATTTTTACGGCAACTAATCGCTGACAAACTTACCGCCCATGCCGCTTGTCAAGCGATCACCGCGGCTTTATTTGCTCGTGAAAGAGGCGCTGGCGGGCAACACATCGAAATATCCATGCTTGATGCTGCTATTGCTTTTCTTTTTGTAGATGGGGCCGATCATGAAATTCTCCCTGAAGCTGACCGTGTTTGGCTGCAATCAATGTCGGCATCAAATACTCCCATCGAATTAGCTGACGGCCATATTGCAGTCGCTATACCAGATGATTTTGAATTTCATGGTCTAGCTGAAATCTTTGGTGTGGATAGTTCAGATCCCGATCTTAAGCGTTTGAGTGACCGGTTAAAGAATTTGCCTAAAACGAAGGGAATACGACAAAAAATTCAAGAAAACGCTACTTCCTTCACCGTAGATGAAGCCACCATTGCTCTCGAGTCAAAGCAAATACCTTTTGGAGTAATCCGTGACGTTGAAGAGGTAGCTGACGACCCACAGGTAATAGCAAATCAAACTTTTGTGGAACACCAGCATCCAACAGCAGGAAGAGTTATGCAGCCTCGCCCCCCGGCCCGCTTCCATGGAACTCCAACAGAACTAAGAGAACCTTCGGCTCCTAATCTGGGTCAACATACAGATGAGGTTGTGATTGAAGCTGGTTGCGGTGATGAAATAAACGAATTGAGAGCGGCTGGGATCATTGCGTGAACGAATGAATGATCCAAGAAGGTATGAAGCTTGGTCTAAGCATCACACCGAATTTGGTGAAACAGCTCTTATCCCAGCGGCAACTGTCGTAGTACTACGAGATGGCGACGCGGGTTTAGAAGTCCTCATGTTGAGAAAAAACTCAAAAATCGTCTTTGGGGGCATGTGGGTGTTTCCTGGCGGACGTGTTGACTCAGAAGACGAAATAATTGACGACAAAGGCGATCTTGATGAACTTGCTACTGCCTCTAAAGCCGCAGTGAGAGAATCTGCAGAAGAAGCCGACATCTCAATAGATCCCAACTCTTTAGTTTGGTTTTCCCATTGGGTTCCTCCTCCAATTGTTCCAAAAAGATTCTCTACGTTTTTTTTCGCTACAAAAGTTTTAGAAGGAGAACGCGGGAACGTAGTAATTGATCATGGCGAAATAACTGATCATGCGTGGATGCAGCCAAGTGTCGCTCTACAACGAAGAGACGACGCGGAGATTGAGTTAGCGCCACCTACCTGGATGACGCTAACTCTGCTTTCTTCTTTTTCTTCAGTACAAGACGCTCTTGACGACCTTGACAAAATGGATCCAATTTTCTATAGAACTCACATGGCAAAAAATAATGAGGGAACGGTTGCTATGTGGGAAGGAGACGCTGGTTACGAAGCCAATGACCCCGACATATCAGGTGCTCGCCATCGCCTCACGATGCTTGATAATAAATATTTCTTTGAGCAGACGTCAGACTGACTTCATTCTTCTTCTAACATCAATGTTGTGAACGATAAAGTTTCATTTTCAGATGCAATGACTGGTCTTAGTCAGTCCCAAGTCAACGAACGGGTTGCTGATGGCCGTATCAACGACGTGCCTGATGCTCCAGTTCGAAGCACTGGAGAAATAATAAGGGCCAATGTCCTTACTCCTGTAAATGCCATTATGGGCTCCTTACTCGTACTCATTTTGATTGCGGGCTTTCCAGGTGATGCCCTCTTCGCTGGTGTCATCGTTTCAAATAGCGTTATCGGGGTAGCTCAAGAGTTAAAGGCGCGCCGCACTTTAAACGAACTTGCTGTTCTCTCCTCCCCTAAAGCTCGGGTCATTCGTGATGGAGAAGAAACAGAAATTTCAGTTTCAGGAGTAGTTGCAGACGACCTTTTATCTTTACTACCGGGAGATCAAGTTGTTGTCGATGGAACAGTAGTGAATGAACTGGGATTAGAAATTGATGAATCTCTCTTAACTGGAGAATCTGATCCAGTGGACAAAGATATAAACGATTCTGTTCTTTCTGGAAGTTTCGTGTCTGCTGGTTCAGGTTTGTATCAAGCCACCCATATAGGAGGAGAAGCTTATGCTTCTTCTCTCGCTGAAGAAGCACGGCGGTTCAAACTTGCAAATAGTGAATTGAAAGCAGGAGTTAATTCCATCCTGAGATGGCTTTTCTTTATCATCCCGCCTGCCTCTGTGTTGCTTCTTATTCGCCTTCTCGCTGAAGAAGACACTTGGAATGAAGCAATACGTGGAACTGTCGCTGGAGCTGTTGCTGCAGTACCAGATGGACTAGTTCTTCTCACCAGTCTCTCCTTTATCGTTGGTGTTGTCGCTTTAGCGAGACGCCAAGCGTTGGCTAAAGAACTTGCTTCTGTGGAACTTTTAGCACGTGTGGATGTTTTATGTCTTGATAAAACTGGAACAATTACAACCGGTGAAATTTCTTTCGCAGGAATAGAGAAACTAAACGATGAAGATCCAACAGAAGCTCTAGGCGCAATGGTTGCATCTGACCCAAACCCTAATCCGACGCTAAGTGCTATTGGAACCAATTGTTTAGATCCAGAGTGGGCAGTGGAAAAGGTTCTCCCTTTTTCCTCTGCACGTAAATGGGCGGCTACTAGCTTTACTGATCATGGAATTTATCATTTAGGCGCACCTGATATTTTACTTGCACCAGATGCTCTAAAAGAAAGAGACCAAGTAAAAAATTATGCAGATTTAGGGAAAAGAGTTCTAGTTCTGACTCACACAACTGAAGACTTAGAAGACTTAGAAGACTTGCCTGAACATCGGGAACCTATTGCATTAGTTCTGCTTGAAGACACAATCAAAGAAGATGCTGAAGAAATTCTTGCTTTCTTTGTCGAACAAGGGCTCACCTTAAAAGTGATTTCGGGTGATCATCCAGCAACTGTTGCCGCAGTAGCAGCCCGAGCCGGTATACCAGGAAGTGATTCAGGGTTTGATGCACGTGACCTTCCAGAGGACCCTTCTGAACTCGCAAAAGTACTTGAAGAACAAACAGTATTTGGGAGAGTAACTCCTCATCAAAAAAGAGCAATGGTTTCTTCTCTGCAATCTCAAGGCCATACAGTGGCGATGACCGGGGATGGCGTAAACGATGTGTTAGCGCTCAAAGATGCCGATATGGGTATCGCTATGGGCTCTGGTAGTTCTGCCACTCGTGCCGTGGCTCAGCTTGTTTTACTTGATGATCGGTTTAGCACCCTTCCGCGGGTTCTTGCGGAGGGAAGACGCGTTATAAACAATATCGAGCGTGTAGCAAATCTTTTCATATGTAAAGCCGCGTACGCTCTCCTGTTGATATTGCTCGTTGGGATCTTTGGGAGCCCTTTCCCTTTACTTCCTAAACAACTTACGCTTATCGGATCTTTTTCTATAGGTTTGCCAGGGTTTTTCTTAGCTCTTGCTCCTGATACGAGTTTGGTAAAATCAGGTTTCCTCAAGCGTGTTCTCTATTTCTCTTTACCAGCAGGTTGTACTGCGGGAATAGCCACTTTTATCGGCTACGAAATAATAAGAAACAGTGCTGCTTCTTTAGATGAAGCCCGCACCGCTGCGACCATTATTCTTCTTGCTTTAGGTCTAAGTATTTTGATTTCAATAAGTAGGCCTCTTCGTTCATGGAAAATTGGTCTAGCTGCCGCTATGGCTCTCTCATATATCTTCATTATGTTCAATAAAACTGGCCAAGATTTTTTCGAACTTAACCTTCCTCCAACCTCTGCTTGGACAACAATAATTGTCTGCTCCCTAGTCGGTTCTTTTATTGTCGGTGTTGTTTCGCAGGTCTTTACAAAAACCTTGAACTAAGGTCTTAGTGATGCCTTCTGACGGAGAAAACATGTCAAACGATCATGGAAGCTTGTTCGCTACCGCGTTAACTCAATTCAATCGAGGAGCAGACCTGATTGGTCTTTCCGATGATCTGCGACAGATTTTGTCTCAGCCTAAAAACGAAATCATCGTGAACTTCCCAGTAAAAATGGATGATGGAAGGTTTGAAGTTTTTACTGGATACAGGATTCAGCACAATAATGTTCTCGGGCCTTACAAAGGTGGGGTTCGATTTAGTCCTTTGGTCAATCTAGATGAGGTAAAAGCCTTGGCTTCGTGGATGACCTGGAAGTCAGCTTTGTGCGACATTCCTTTCGGTGGGGCTAAAGGAGGGATCTCCTTTGACCCTCATCGCTGCAGCAGCGAAGAGCTTGAACGAGTGGTAAGAAGATTTACGCATAGTCTCGGGGGCAATATTGGTCCAGATTATGATATTCCTGCACCAGATCTTGGAAGTAACTCTCAAACGATGGTTTGGATGATGGACACCTATGCAAATTCGACTGGTTCATCCGAAAGACAAAACGTGAAACGGGTGGTAACAGGAAAAACTCTTGAAACTGGCGGTAGCCACGGTCGAGAAAAAGCCACTGGACAAGGAGTGGTTTTTTGCCTTCAACATTGGGCTGATGAAGTCGGGTTTGATCTTTCAAGTGCAACAGTTGCTTTGCAAGGCTGGGGAAATGTTGGAAGTGCTACTGGAAGAATCCTTCAAGTCCATGGAGCCAAAGTATTGGCAGTATCTGATCATGCTGGAGCGATCGCTGATCAAGATGGCATTGACGCCTTTGATCTAACCGATTGGGTGCAGGAAAACGGGTCAGTAAAGGGTTACCCGAATGCGGATTGGATTGAACCGTCAGATCTCTGGAGCGCAGATGTTGATATTTTGATTCCAGCTGCTTTAGAAAATCAAATCACTGCTGATAACGCTAACGACATAAAAGCGAAAGTAGTAGTGGAGGCCGCCAATGGCCCGACAACTCTTGAAGCTGAGGAAATTCTTAGCGAAAAAAGTGTCGACGTTCTTCCCGATATTTTGGTTAATGCCGGAGGAGTCATTGTTTCTTACTTTGAATGGTTGCAAAACAGGTCCGCTCAGCGTTGGGATCTTGACGATGTTGATCATCGACTGCGTGAAATCTTGTGGGCTGCAGCCGATTCAGTTGTGGCCTTACAGAAGGATCGGGAAAGTTCTTCTCGCCGGGATGCTGCTTACGCCGTTGCACTTCAGCGTTTAAAAACTGTTTATAACCAGCGTGGAATTTTCCCTTAATAGGATTGCGCTAGAGGTTCTTCTGTTCTAAAACCTTTTCACGTGTCGGCACCCGTTTGAGGATGTATAAGACCCCTACGAGTCCTACACCAATCACCACGAGACGAATGATAAGGGCATTAATTAAAACTCCTGCACTAACCCCACTTGTTATAACAATTATTGATACTGCCATCTGTTTTGCTCTTCTTGGCATTCCCAGTCCACTGCGATAATCCTTAACCATTGGGCCTATTGCCGGGAGGTCAAGAATCCACTGTTCAAATCGAGGAACTGAACGTGCGAAACATGACGCTCCAATAATCATAAAAACAGTCGTTGGAAGCCCAGGAATAATTATTCCGATTCCACCGATAGCCACTGAAATACATCCGATTAAAGCCCATAAAATCCGTGCAGGCTTTCTACTTAAAGATTGATTTGGCTCGCTTGGATTGTCAGTCATTTTCGTATTTCTCAGTTAATGAGTTCCAACACATCGAATACCACTAAAACGAGAAGCAACGCGATGACTACTGCGTTTATAGGAATGACGAGCTTCTTTAGTTGATGTCCAGATTTTGTGAATCGTTTGATACTAGAAATGTTGAACCAGATAGCCACTAGAGCAATCGGAATACCGATGAGTGGGCCAACAGTTCCTGTGACTCCTAAAACAGGGAGAAGCCAAGGAAAAACGACATAGGAAAGCATGCATCGAATGCCAGAGATAACCATTGATTTTGAAAACATCCGAGTGCTGGAGTCAATCTGTGTTACGGAATCGAGACCATCGGTCATGAATGCTGTCCTATCAGAGTTAAATGAAGTGTGATCGCTTTTAAGTGACGATCTATCCATATCTTATAAGTGGTTTAGCACTTAGAACTATTACGGAAGAAGGTAGTTGCTTCAAATAGTAATTTTCTTATCAACCGGTGCGGTTTAATGCTGCGGCTGCTCTTTGGGCGGCTACCTGTCGTCTTCCAATAATTGGAGTGGTTGGAGCAAACCCGGCTGTTGCTCGCTCTGATTCTGATTCTCCGCCCCAGAATCCCAGTTCTCTGTTTTCTCGGGCATACGCGCGGCAAGGGTCTGCTGAAGGGCAGGCTTCACATATTTTGCGAGCTTTGGCTTCACGCCTGACTCGGGCTTCTGGTCGCTCTGCAAAGGGAGCAAAGAATAACGAACTTTCTCCTCGGCAACTTCCTTGGTCGACCCAACTCATGGTTGGATATTCATCGGGCATTTTTACCGAGACTTCAAACAATTTTCTTTTCTCCCCTACTCAACCAAAATATTTTTGGTCTTACACCTCGCGCGACAGTACGTAAAAGATTGGCTTTAGTAAAGAGTTTTTTAATAATTGTTAGAGAACACACCTATCTCTAAAAACGATAGATGGACTTATTGTAAATTTCCGAATGTGATTACTCAACGGTAGCAACGACGCAGATCGTCAGATGCTTGCAACTATTCCTCGGTCAATGAGTGCACCAATAGCAGTTGAAGTTAGTCCGAGATCTTCAGAAAGAATCTGCTCAGTGTGTTCTCCAAGCAGAGGAGCTGTTGCTGCGCCGCGATCTTGAATTTGTGAAAATGCAAGCGGTGATCCTGGAACCAAATGTTCCCCGACGCCGGGTTGTTCTAAATCAGCAAATAACGGGTTTTGAGTTGAACATCTTTCATCTTCATCAACTAATTCCATAAAGGACTGATAAGGGCCCCAGCAAACACCATGATCATCAAGCGAATTAGACACTTCTAAAAAAGTTCTTTTCTCAAACCACGGTAAAAACAGTTGCGTCAATTCATCTCGAGCAAGAAACCTCTCCCCTTCATCGGAAAAATCCACCCCCAAAGTCGAAGCCAACTCGTCAACTTGAGAAGTCGTACCCGTAGCTTCCTGCAGTCCCCGCCATTGTTTCGGACTTATCGCTACCACCATTACTCGGCGACCATCTCCCGTGACAAAATCTGTTCCATAAGCCCCATAAAGGTCATTCCCAATTGGAGGCCTCTCTGTTTGATTGATTTGAGCTTCAGCAATTACTCCAAGCATCCCTGCCGCAGCAAGAGCCACGTCGGTTAATGCAAGTGTCACCAAATCGCCATGACCAGTTTGAAAACGGTACCGATCAGCCGCTAATAGACCAAGAGCCGCCATTTGTCCACACATCAGGTCCCATGCTGGAACTACGTTATTTACTGGACGAGGGTCATCTGGGAAGCCGGTTACATTCGGATAACCAATTGCGCAATTTACGGTGTAATCCACGGCAGTTGTTCCATCATGGCTCCCAATAATGGAAACCATCACAAGGTCATCACGTTGAGCGCTTAGCTCACCGTAATCAAGCCAACCTTTTGTGGGAAAATTCGTAATAAAGTTCCCGGCTTTTGCTATCAGTGCGGAAAGCAAATCCTGTGCTTCCGGATCACGTAAATTCAGAGCGATTGACCGTTTTCCTTTGTTGAGACCATTCCAATAAAGGCTGGCCCCATTTTCTGTAAGTGGCCATCGTTTATGATCAATCCCGCCACCTATCTGATCAAATCGTATGACATCGGCTCCAAGTTGAGCCAAAGTCATACCTCCAGAAGGTGCAGCAACAAAAGCTGAGCCTTCAACGACGTTTAGCCCCTGAAGTGGACGATCTCTCAACTCAACTCTTCTATGTCTTTGAGAAGTTGCTCAGGGTGCGCATCTAGGCTCACTGCGCTGCTTGGGTCATAAGCCCTAGCTATCAAACCGTCTGGAGAAATAAGATAGGTGACTCGTTCCGGAAGGCTCACAAATGGGTGATCTGGCGGGCGAGTGGCTTCATAGGCTGTCCCCATCACGCGATCTGGATCTGACAATAAAGAGAATTCGTACCCTTGGCTGTCGGCAAATACTTTTTGCTCTTCAACTGTGTCAAAACTGGCGCCAATGATGACGGCATTTAATGCTTCAAATTCGAGGGTTCGGTCACGGAACCCTCCTCCTTCAAGCGTTCAACCAGGGGTGCTGGCTTTCGGATACCACCAAAGAGCCACCCATTTACCAGCTAAATCATCTAGTTCTAAAATATTTCCATGTTGATCTGGTGCCGAGAATTTCGGTGCAGCACTACCTTCTTTAAGCATTTTTCCTCCAGTGTCCGAACAACCTGACTGTAGTAGCAATATGCCTTAAGGCGCGACATTTTGCATGATCTTCATCCTTCTGAGAAAATTTTTATTTCTCTGGTTCTACCCTGCGCTGGTATCTGGTTAGGATTACAAAAACTGACAAAACTTATTAGTCAGCAAAGTGAGGAGAACATAATGCCCGAAGCTGTAATAGTTGCTACTGGTCGAACCCCAATTGGGCGAGCAGGAAAAGGTAGTTTAGTTGAAGCGAGACCTGACGATATGTCCGCTTTCATCGTTGATGCTGTACTTAACAAGGTCCCAGAGCTTCCACGTGAAGAAATAGAGGATGTTATTTGGGGAACAGCGCAACCTGGCGGAGAACAGGGATTCAATTTAGGACGTGTCGTTAGCCTTTTGGCTGGACTTGAAGCTCCAGGAGTAACAGTAAACCGTTATTGTTCTTCTTCGCTGCAAACAATCCGTATGGCAGCTCATGCCATCATGGCTGGTGAAGGTGATGCTTTCGTCGCTGGTGGAGTTGATTGTGTCAGCCGCTATGGCTACGGAGCATCCGACACTGCTTCTCATAACGAAAAATTCTCTGAAGCAGAGGCCCGCAGTGCTCAACGAAGTGGCGGGGGCACCGATACTTGGGCCCCCACAGAAGGTTTGCCTGATCTTTATATCGCTATGGGTCAGACCGCAGAAAATGTTGCTGAGTCGCAGGGCGTTTCAAAAGAGGCTCAAGATGAATGGGGTGTTCGTTCGCAAAATAGGGCTGAATCTGCCCAGAGTCGTGGATTCTTTGAACGAGAAATCACTCCCTACACTTTGGCTGATGGAACTGTTGTTTCTTCAGATGACGGTATCCGCGCTGGAACAACGTACGAGAAGGTTTCTCAGCTTCAACCAGTATTCCGTGAAAACGGAACAGTGACAGCTGGGAATGCTTGCCCCCTTAATGATGGTGCAGCAGCAGTCATTGTTATGAGCGACACCAGAGCGGCCGAACTAGGACTAACCCCGATAGCGAAAATCATCTCTTCAGGAGTTTCTGCTCTTAACCCAGAAATTATGGGTCTCGGACCAGTTGATGCGATAAAGCAAGCTTTAGGCAGAGCAAACATGACCCCTGATGACATTGATCTTTTTGAAATTAATGAGGCTTTCGCTGCTCAGGTCTTGCCTTCAGCGGAACAAGTCGGCATTGATCTAGAAAAATTGAACATCAATGGTGGAGCCATTGCCCTCGGTCACCCTTTTGGCATGACCGGAGCTCGAATCATGACTACATTGCTTAATGGACTAGAAGACACCGACAAAGAATTTGGTGTTGAATCTATGTGTGTTGGTGGAGGACAGGGCATGGCCATGGTGGTTCAACGCCTCAATTAAAACTGACTTGGACTTGGTTCAAGTTAAGTAAAATTAACCTTAGTGATCGTTGACTCGGTTTTCGCGTGCCGCTGGCATCCATTGTGGTCCTGCTGTTTGATCTATCCGATCAACATAACGAGAGCCAATTGGTTCAATCAGTTCGATGAACTGAGATGTTTCTTTAAGGCCAAAAATTTTCCAAGCTGCAGCCGCCAAGTCATCTAGTTTGTCTTCAAGCTCTTGCCGATACGACAATCCTGCGCCTGTAACATTGTGGTCTTTCGCTAATCCTCGCTGTTCAAGTTTTTCATAAGCTTTCTTTAGCGCTGCGTCGTCTGCTCCGCGACTTCGCGGCAACCAGTCGTCTTCATAGCCTCTCCAAGCCCCATCAAGAATACCTACCATGCTTTCATCCAGTTCTTCGCTGATCTGTATCGCCCAATGAGTATCTCCACGCCATTCTCGAATCGCGTTTACTGCCAACCACGCTGATACGAGTCGATTTTGATTTCGAGGCCAGTCAATTAGAGAGGAAAATAAGACGCGACCAGCAACAGGAAGACTTTCAGCGGCTTCCCATAATTGCGGTTCAAGCGCTGCTAATGGTTCACATATCTCTGGTGAAAATTTTTCCAGTCCAGATGCTACTGCTTGGTCCCGAGCAGCAGCCGCTTGTTCAAATGTGGTGTGCGCTCGACATAAGTCAAGGCATCCTTCCACATATTTAGGATGGATCGAATAAAATGCTGCGGTGACAGCAGAGTTTCCGGCTGCTCCAAGAGATGATCCGCGAGTGGAAATATAGTACCCAAAGCCATCTGGTACTCCAAGCGCAGCATAGTTAGCAATTGCCTCTGGATCCCAGTAGATCCATCCAATCAGCTGATGTGAAACGAAAGCTGCTTTGCCACTTAGTTCTCGCCAAGTAGTTGGATGGTCTTCTAGTTCTTTTGAGCCTTGAGGCATTGATTTCTTTTAGCCCTGTCCACCTGATGCTTCCTGAACGGAAACTTTTCCGGCGCTTATCCATGGCATCATCGCACGGAGCTTTGAACCAACTTGTTCTATGCGGTGTTGGCGGCCTTTTTCTTCTAGCGCATAAAAGTTTTCTCTACCAGAATGAGCTTCGGCAACCCATTCTTCAGCGAAGGTTCCTGATTGAATTTCTTCAAGAACTTTTTTCATTGTGACTCGAACTTGATCATCGATGACTCGAGGACCCCGGGTTAGGTCACCATATTCCGCGGTGTCAGAAACTGAATAACGCATACCGCCAATACCTTGTTCGTACATGAGGTCAACAATGAGTTTTAATTCATGGAGGCACTCGAAGTAGCAGATTTCTGGCTGATAGCCAGCATCAACTAGCGTGTCGAAAGCGCTTCTTACAAGTTCGGTTACACCACCACAAAGAACGACTTGTTCACCGAAAAGGTCTGTTTCGCATTCTTCAGTGAAAGTTGTTTCAATGATTCCTGCCCGAGCACCACCTACACCATCTGCGTAAGCCAACGCGAGATCTTTTGCTCCGCCTGTCGGGTCTTGCTCTACAGCGATGAGGCATGGAACTCCCCCACCTTCAACGTAAGTGCGGCGAACGAGATGCCCTGGCCCTTTTGGAGCGATCATGATGACGTCAACATCTTCCGGAGGTGTTATGAGATCAAATCTGATGTTGAAACCATGAGCAAATGCCAATGCATCTCCCTCATTTAGATTTGGGGCGACATGCTCTTGATAAACCTCTGCTTGATCTGTATCTGGGAGAAGAATCATGATGACATCTGCCCATGCAGAAGCTTCTGAAAGTGAACGAACAGTGAGTCCCGCTTCTTCAGCTTTTGCAACAGATCCTGATCCTTCTCGAAGCCCAACACAAACGTCTACGCCGGATTCTTTCAAGTTCAATGCATGTGCATGCCCTTGTGATCCGTAGCCCAAAATAGCTACTTTTCGTTCAGCGATTGCTGCTCGGTTGATGTCACTTTCGTAATAGATATTTGCCATTTTTCTCTCTTATCTTTCTTTACTTTCAGTTCTTTATTCGATGGTTTCGTCTAAGTTCGCTAGTGCGACTCGACCGGTTCTCTGAATTTCTAAAATTCCAAATGGTCGGAGCAGATTTTCAAACGTATCAATATGTTCTGGGTCTCCTACTAAAGAAAGCATCATGGAGTCGGCCCCCACGCTCATAACTTTCCCGCCTGCACGGTCAAGTTGTTCCACGATATCGTCACGGTGTTCTGGTTCGACTGCCACCGTGACCAGCATCAATTCTCGTTCTATCGCGCGGCCGGGTTGTAAGTCTTGAATGTCTACAACGTTGATGAGTTTGTCTAGTTGGTTAACTACTTGTTCAATGGGTGCCGATTCTCCATCAACAACAATTGTGATACGGCTTAAATGATCATCTTCAGTAGGGGCAACAGCTAGCGATCGAATATTAAAAGCTCTTCTAGCGAACAAACTGGCTACTCGTGCTAATACCCCAGATTTGTTTTCTACAGTAACTACTAGCGTGTGATTACGATGCCCCTGAGATTCAGCGTTCATCGAATTTCCTTTTCTTGAGAAGGTGGAACAATCACGTCTGAGTTTCCGGTTCCTGATGCGACCATTGGATACACTTTTTCTTCAGCAGCTGTCCGGAAATCGATGACAACAGGGCGATCTTCTATTTCATTTGCTTGTGCAATAGCTTCTTCTACTTCATCTGGGTCATCTACTCGCATAGCGAAACAGCCCATGGACTCTGCCCAACCTTTGTAGTCAGGTATTTCTTTTGAAAGGAAGACTTCTGAATGGCGCTCTTCGTAGAACATGTCCTGCCATTGTCTTACCATCCCTAAATATGAGTTGTTCAAAAGTGCAACTTTAATTGGAATATTTTCGACTCTTGCAGTGACAAGTTCCTGCGCAGTCATTTGGAAGCACCCATCTCCATCAACTGCCCAAACCATTTTGTCAGGGCAGCCAACTTTGGCTCCAATTGCTGCCGGGATTGAGAAGCCCATTGTTCCTAGCCCGCCTGAATTTATCCATGTGTATGGATGGTTGAACGTCCAGTACTGACTTGCCCACATCTGATGTTGACCAACTCCCGATGCAACTATGGTGTCTGCAGGCGTTGCGTCGCGAAGTTTTTCAATTACAAATTGTGGCTTTAAAGCCTGACCGGGTGTCGATGGTTCATAAACGAGAGGGAAACGTTCCTGCCATCCGCTGATACGTGACTTCCAAGCCGTCCGGTCGGCATCGCCTGGTCCAGAGTCTCTTAAGACAGAAACCATTGCTTCTACCGCTGTGCGGCAGTCTCCTTGTATGGGTACATCTGGTCTGCGGACTTTACCGAGTTCTGCTGGGTCTATGTCAATATGTATGATTTTTGCACTCACCGCAAATTCGTCTAGTTTTCCGGTTACACGGTCATCAAATCTCGCGCCCAGAGTTATCAATAAGTCTGATTCTTGCATCGCGGTTACTGCAGTGAAGTTCCCATGCATGCCTGGCATTCCAAGACAGAGTTCGTGGCTATCAGGAAAAGCTCCGCGTGCCATTAATGTGGTGACTACATGAATGCCTGTGAGTTCTGCAAGTTCCAGAAGCGATTCTGCCGCTCTTGATTTGAGAATTCCCCCCCCAACATAAAGGATTGGTCTTTCCGCATTCTGAATCAGCTCTACTGCTTTTTGAATGGCTTCTGGGTCTACTGATGTATCAACTTTGTAACCAGGAAGATCCATTTCTACGTTGTCTTCTAGTTCGAGAGAGGAACGAGGGTTAGTAGGGTCGACAATGTCTTTGGGGATGTCAACTAAGACTGGCCCAGGGCGTCCGGTTGTAGCGATGTGAAAGGCTTCTCGTATTACTCGTGGGATGTCTTGTGCTTCGGTGACGAGGAAGTTGTGTTTAGTGATTGATGCGGTTATTCCGGTGGTGTCGCATTCTTGGAAAGCGTCTGTTCCTATTGCTGCCGTTGGTACTTGTCCAGTGATGACCACCATTGGAATCGAGTCAAGATAGGCATCGCATAGTGGGGTAACAATGTTTGTAGCTGCTGGCCCGCTTGTAACCATAGCGACACCAGGTTTTCCAGTTGCTTGAGCGTAACCCTCTGCCATATGTCCTGCGCCTTGTTCGTGGCGAACCAGAATATGTCGAATTTTGGAGTCAATGATTGGGTCATAGACCGGCAAGATTGCTCCTCCGGGCAGGCCAAACATGACTTCCACTCCCTCTCTTTCGAGAGATCGGATTAGGGCTTGACCGCCATCTGTTTTCATAACTTGTCTCAGTCTAAATTGATTTGTTTCTAGTAAGTGGGCTGAAAAGTAAAATGACCTCCCAATATCGGGAGGTCAGGCACACATTCGTCTTTCTGACGATGTGCGCCTAGGGCACTACCACTAACCAGGTCGTGGTGCTTTTACTTTTCATAGGCTTTAAGTATGGGTCTTTAGAGACCCAAGCAACAACCTTGAAGGGTTCACCGAACATCAAACTAGTTGACTGATCTACCTAGGATCACAGTTATTTTGCTACTACTCTGGGCGTCGGTCCAAACGTAAGAGCTAATAACAACCCATCCTTCTTCAAGTTCTACGCAGATTCCTAGTTGTGAACTCATTTACCAGATTGCTTTACAGATCCATTGGAGTGCATAGTACATGCCTACAGCTGCTCCTGGTATCCACGCATATCTAATGAATGGGTTGCGTTTGTTGCAGATTTCGTTTTGTTCTTCCATCATTTTCTTGACGAATATAGGTATTTAGAAAATGATTCACGCATCGGTTACTGCACCTTCTTCAGCACCGCGAGCTAAAGCAGCATATTTGGCCAAAAAGCCAGACTCATAGCGAGGTTGAAAAGGTTTTAGGTTGGCTCTTCTTTTTTCTAACTCTGTTTCTTCCACCATTAAGTCAATTGTGTTACTTCGAACATCAATAACTATCCGATCGCCTTCTTCTATTAAAGCGATAGGGCCTCCATCTACCGCTTCAGGGGCTACGTGCCCTACACAAAATCCGTGGGTCCCTCCAGAGAATCGTCCATCTGTTATCAGCGCGGCGTCTCCACCTCGTCCTGCGCCTTTCATCGCTCCTGTTATTGCAAGCATTTCACGCATACCAGGTCCGCCTTTGGGTCCTTCGTAACGTATAACAACAATGTCTCCAGCTTCAATTCTGTCACCTAAGACTGCTTCCATGGCGTCGTCTTCTCCATCAAAGACACGGGCTCTGCCTTCAAAATGATCTATATCAATTCCGGCCACTTTGAGCACTGAACCTTTCGGAGCGAGTGAACCGGTGAGAATCGTTATCCCACCAATGTCATTTATCGGGTTGTCGAAAGCATGAATGACTTCACCATCTGGTTCTGGCGGGTTAAGCATCTCTAGGTTTTCTGCAACTGTCTTACCAGTAACGGTGATTTCATCTCCGTGCAAAAGTCCTTCTTCTAATAGCATTTGCATCAGCACTGGAACGCCGCCAATTTGGTCTATATCAAACATGTGGTATTGGCCATGTGGTTTAGTGTCAGCTAAGTGAGGGACTCGGGCGGCGACCTTATTGAAGTCTTCTAGGGCTAAGTCAACTCCGGCTTCAAAGGCGATGGCAAGAAGGTGAAGGACTGCATTGGTGGACCCACCTAACGCCATGACTACAGCTATAGCGTTCTCAAAAGCTGCTTTTGTCATTATGTGTCGTGGTCGAATTCCAGCCGATAGAAGTTGCATTACAGCAGTTCCGCTTGCGTAAGCTATATCGCCACGACGATCATCGATGGCTGCTGCAGAAGCTGATCCAGGTAAAGACATTCCGATAGCTTCTCCCACTGCTGCCATTGTGTTTGCCGTAAACATTCCTGCGCAAGAACCAATTGTGGGGCAGGCTTTACTTTCTATTGCGTGAAGTTCCTCGTCGTCTATTTCTCCTACGGCGTGTGCCCCAACTGCTTCAAAAACGCTTACGATGTCAAGTTTTTTACCGTTATGTTCTCCCGGCATGATTGATCCGCCGTAAACAAACACTGAAGGTAGGTTGATTCGGGCAGCAGCCATCAGCATGCCGGGTAATGATTTGTCGCAGCCGGCAAAACTTACGAGGGCATCAAATCGTTCGGCGTGCATTACCGCTTCAACAGAGTCTGCGATAATTTCTCGGCTTACGAGACTGGCCCGCATTCCTTCATGTCCCATTGAGATTCCGTCAGAGACGGCGATTGTGTTGAATTCAAACGGGTAGCCGCCTGCTGTTTTTACCCCGGTTTTTGCTCGTTTCGCTAGGCTGTCTAGAGGAAGGTTGCAGGGTGTTACTTCATTCCAAGAAGATGCCACTCCTACCTGTGGTTTAGAAAAATCGTCTTCAGTCATTCCCACTGCCCGTAACATTGCTCGAGCAGGGGCTCGGCTGGCGCCTTCTGTAACTTCACGGGAACGGGGTCTTGGATCGTGTTCTGTGGTTTCACTCATATCTTGAAGGGTAGAGCAGAAAACCTGACATCTGCACCTTAAGCTTGAACTAGGCTCGTTTAATGCCTATTTCTTCTCGTGATAAACAGTTGTTGAAGTTGGCTGTTCCTGCGCTTGGGGCACTCTTAGCGGAACCGCTCTATGTTCTCGCAGACACTGCTGTTGTAGGTCATCTTGGAACATCTGCTCTTGGTGGTTTAGGTGTTTCTTCTTCTGCTTTGATGCTTATTTATGGATTATGTTTTTTTCTTGCTTACGGAACCACCGCTACTATCGCAAGACTCATGGGGGCGAAAAAAAATAAGGAGGCGGCAAATCAGATAGTGCAAAGCATCTGGCTTGCTGTTTTCACTGGAGTTTTTTTAGGGGCAATTGTTTTTCTTTTCTCCTCGCAGTTGTTAGGAGCTATGGGAGCAACTGGGGATCTTCTTACTCAAGCACGTATTTATCTTCGTATAAGCATGTATGGGGCGCCAGCGATGTTGATCATGTTGGCTGGTGTCGGATATTTACGTGGGGTCAAAGATACTGTGCGTCCCCTTTGGGTGTCTATTGGAACTGCGGTCTTAAATCTGGTTATTGAGCTGGTCCTTATTTATGGTTTGGATCTTGGCATAGGAGCTTCGGCTGCAGCGACGGTAATAGCCCAATGGGTAGGAGCATTTATCTATTTGGTCTGGATCGGTAAAGAAATTCGCATATATGAGGTTTCGTTAGCTCCTCAATTTTTACTTTTGAAACGTCAGGTTCGAATATCTACAGAACTATTGATGAGAAACTTGTCGACTGCGGGCACATTTTTAATCGCTACCGCTGTTGCCACCCGCATTAGCGATGTTGACGTCGCCGCTCATCAAGTCGCTTTTCAAATCTGGTTTACGTTGGCTATGGCTATGGATGCTATGGCTATAGCGGCGCAAGCCATGGTTGGGAATCTTCTCGGAGCGGGTTCACCTGTTGAGGCTAGAAAGGTTGGGCAAAGAGCCATTCTCTGGTCCGTAGGGGTCGGTATTGTCGGTGGCGGCACTCTGGCCATTGTTCATCTTCCCTTAGCTGAGGTTTTCTCCAACGATCCTTCGGTAATTTCTTTGTCAGGATTCTTGTTTCTTCATGTGGCATTAATGGCTCCATTGTCTGGAGTAGCTTTCGCGTTAGATGGTATTCTTATCGGCGCAGGAGATCACAACTATTTAGCTAAGGCGATGGCTGTTGCATCTATATCCGCTACGTCAGTAATGCTCTTGACAAGGCTTTGGGATCTTGGAATTGGCTGGCTATGGGCAGCAATTTGGATATTTATGGGTTTGAGGTCAGCCCTGTTGGGTTCGCGTTTTTATAGCAGTCGTTGGCAAGTTGTTGGAGTTTAATTCTCTGCGCGACGTAGAAGAATGCCGTTGACTACTTTTCCGTCTGCTTGACCTTTAGTCACTTTCATTACTTGTCCAACAAAGAAACCAGACTTTTTCTTACGTTCTTCTGCGTCTCCTTGAACAAATGCTGTCCAGTCATCAGGGTTTTCATTGATGATGCTTTCAATAAGTGCATCGAGTTCTGAAGTGTCCATCGCTTCAAACCCGTGATCAGCGGCGATTTGTGTTGGATCGCCACCTTTATCTACGAGGTCCGCTAGAACTGTTTTTGCTTGAGTAGCGCTTAGATCACCGTTTGTTTCTAAATGGATCAGAGTCGCGAAGGCATCTACGGTGAGGTGCCCAACTCCATCAGCCAAGTTGTTTGCTAGATGCACTAGCACACGTGACGCGTCCGCGCCCTTTTTGATTACTGATAGTGCGAATTCATCAAGGTCTTTTTGAACTATTAATGCCGCATCTGTGGGTTCTATTTCTGCTGCTTTGGCGAGATCAATTCTTCGTTGACGCGGTAACGGTGGCTGCGATTCTTGTATTTCGGCGATCCATTCTAGGGATGGGTCTAAGGGAACGAGGTCTGGTTCAGAAAAATACCGATAATCAAAGGCTTCTTCTTTTGAGCGAAGGGTGTGTGTTCGGCCATCTGCTTCGTCCCAGTGGCGAGTTTGTTGTTCCACTTTTTGACCAGAAGTGATTATGTCAACTTGTCGTCGTGCTTCATATTCAATTGCCCGTCCTAGGGAACGAAGAGAGTTGATGTTTTTTACTTCACAACGGGTTCCAAACTCTTGGTTTCCGTGTGGTCGAACTGAAACATTGCAGTCGACCCGCATTGATCCTTCTTCCATTTTTCCATCTGAAGCTCCAATCGCTACCAAAATAGAACGTAATTCTGATACATATTCTCTGGCATCATCAGCACTGCGTAAATCGGGTGCTCCAACGATTTCAATGAGGGGAACTCCAGCTCGGTTGTAGTCGACAAGAGAGTAGTCGGCTTCATGTATGCGGCCTCCACCTCCTACATGTGAGCTTTTACCTGTGTCTTCTTCTAGATGGGCGCGTTCTATACCTATTTGGCGTCCATCGGGGAGTTCAAGCCATCCTCCTTCGTTGATTGGGAGATCGAATTGTGAAATTTGATAGGCCTTTGGCATATCTGGGTAGAAATAGTTTTTCCGAGCGAAAACCGAGCGCTGGACTCGACAATTCAGTGCCAAGCCGACTCGGATCGCTAATTCCACAGCTTTTTTGTTCAACACCGGTAGTGACCCGGGAAGACCTAATGAGACAGGGTCGATGTTTGTATTTGGTTCTCCTCCGAAAACGTTTCGGGCGGACGAAAAAAGTTTGGTGTTTGTTGCCAATTCAGCGTGAACTTCTAAACCAATCACCGTTTCCCAGCCGTCAAGAATGTCGTCTGTCATGATTTTCCTTGGTTTGATGCTTCAAGTACTGCTCCGGCGCGAAACATTGTGTGTTCATCCATGGCTGAAGCTAGAACCTGAATTCCGACGGGAAGCCCGTCTGTTCCTTTGCCAAAAGGAACAGACATTGCGGGATGTCCTGCCAAGTTAGAAGAAATGGTGCAGATGTCTTGTAAATACATTTGGAGGGGGTCTTCAGTTTTGTCTCCGAGTGGAAAGGCGGTAGTAGGTGCAGTGGGGCTGAGAAGCAGATCATATTTTTTGTAGGCGTTTGCGAAATCATTCATTATGAGCGTTCGAACTTTTTGCGATTTCCCGTAGTAGGCGTCGTAATAACCTGCTGAAAGTGCATAGGTGCCGAGCATGATTCGGCGCTTCACTTCGTCTCCGAATCCTGCTGTTCGAGTTGCGACCATCATTTCTGAAGTTGTTTTAGCATCAACTCTCGGGCCGAACCGCACACCGTCGTAACGGGCTAAGTTTGAAGATGCTTCTGCAGGGGCAATCACGTAATAAGCAGACAGCCCATAAACAGTTGAAGGCACGGATGTTCGTTCAACTATGGCGCCAGCAGAAGTTAATGCTTGTACTGCGTCTTCTAAACATTCGAGCACGTCGTCTGAAATACCTTCTATTGCTCCTCCGCTTAATTCGTCAATCACTCCGATTCGAAGTCCTTCCACTCCTTGAGTTAGAGCAGTAGAAAGATCAAGTGGAGGTTCTGGAATAGAGGTTGTATCGAGTGGGTCATGGCCAGATATCACTTCAAGGAGTAGTGCTGCATCAGCCACTGTTTCTGCAAATGGGCCAATTTGATCCAGGCTAGAAGCGAAAGCTACGAGGCCATAGCGAGAAACACGTCCATAAGTTGGTTTGACCCCGACTACTCCACACAGCGCTGCGGGTTGACGGATTGAACCACCGGTGTCGCTTCCAATTGCTAAGGGTGCGAATCCTGCGGCTACTGCTGCAGCGGACCCTCCTGAGGACCCGCCGGGAACACGTGTCGTGTCGAGAGGGTTTCGAGTTGGTCCAAAAGCAGAGTTTTCTGTTGATGCCCCCATGGCGAATTCATCAAGATTTGTTTTTCCTACGATTACTGCTCCTGCTTCGCGAAGACGCCCAATAATTGTGGCGTCATAAGGGGGACGCCATCCATCAAGAATTTTTGAAGAACATGTAGTAGGCACTCCTTGAGTGCAAATATTGTCTTTTATCGCAACTGGTATCCCAGTTAATGGCCCAAGGTTTTCACCTTCAGCTGTAAGTGTGTCTATACGTTCTGCTTCGTTTCTAGCTTCCTCTTCCAGCACGAGGTTGAAAGCATGGATCTCTTCTTCTCTGTTGTGAATAGCTTCTAAATAAGTTTCAAGAACTTCTTTGGCTGTTGTTTCGCCGTTTCGTATTGCCGTGGGGATCTCTCTAGCGTTCATGCGGGGTCTCCGAGAGCCGGGGGCACTTTGAACTGATTATTTTCAACTTGCGGAGCACTTGCTAAAAATTTTTCTCTGTCCGCTACCGCTCCGGGCTCATCGTCACGTAAAACATTAGCCAGCGGCAAAGGATGCGCTGTTGGTTCAATTTCTTCAAGTTCAAGTGCGTCAAGGTCTGCGGCATGTTCCAAGATGTCTGCAAGTTGACTGGTGAAAGAGTCAAGTTCATCATTTGTTAAAGACAAGCAGGCCAAGCGGGCCACATGTGCTACATCGTCGCGCGAAATTCGTTCATTCATTAGATTTGAGGGTAGAGCCTAACTGCTAGTTTTCTTTGCTTAATTTTACTGTTCATTGAATGACTAGCTCAATCGTGTCGTTTGGTATCGCCATTTCTCCTGCGGCAGGAATTTGTTCGTCCACTATCCCACTTTCAGATCCATCTACCGCTATCACAAGGAACCCGGCTGATTGTAAACGCATTTCAGCAGTTACACGATCTAGTCCCACGACATCTGGAACAGGGCGGGGCATGAGTCCCAGGGAGATGCCAATCACTACTGTTGAACCAAAATCTATTTCTGATTGTTCTGGCGGGCTTATTGAAGAGACTAAACCTATTTCAATAGTTGAGCTGTACTCTTCGACTATTTCTAGGTTGAGTCCAAGAGCGTCGAGAACGCTTTGAACTTCGGAAACTTCTTGTCCTACTAAACTTTCAGGAATTGTTCTGGGAGACGGGCCTTCAGATATTTCTAAATCAACTGATCCGCCACGTGGAAGATCCTCTGATAAGGCAAGTGAGCCAATTACGAGACCTTTGGAAACTTCTTCGCTGTAGGTGAAGAGAATTTCACCTACAGTAAGGCCAGCTTCTTGAATCAATTGCGTTGCAGTTTCTAAGGTGCTGCCCTGGATATCGGCGGGTATGGCCACTCGAGTGGGGCCTAAAGAAATGATCACTGCGACTGTTTGCTCTTTTTCGTGAAAAGATCCAGCTGGTGGATCGGTACCGAGTACTTGCCCTTCTGTGGTTCCATCTCGTCGTTCATATCGTTCCTCTACCGTCCATCCGAGTTTTATGAGACGTTCATAGGTTTCCTCAATTTGACGGCCGGCGACTGAAGGAACCGCTATCTCTTCTGTTTGTGAGTTTTGCCATAAGAAAATGCCTCCGATGATCGCTCCGGCTAAGAGCAAAGCAGCTAACGCTATTGTCGGCCAGCGCCGCTTGGGTCCAACTGTTCGCATACGTTGAGGCTTCTCTAATCGCTGCTCTAGATGTGGGGCGACTATTGTTGCTTCTCCAGGTAGCGGAGCAGCTCCTATTTCTCCAGGGCCAACAAGAGGAAGAGGGTTGGGGCGCGGGAGTGAAGGAGATGCTTCGAGAAGCATTTTTCTCATACGTTCTGCTGTTGGGCGGCTAGCTGGATCCGCTAACCCTGATTTTTGTATTGTTGGGGCTAAGGCTCCGAGAGTTTCCGGGACAGGAACTGATTTTCCTATACGGGCTTTTAATGTCTCCGCAAGAGTGTCCGATAGAAATGGGATACGTCCGGTAATTGCTTCAATAAAGACAATAGCTAACGCATAAATATCTGAACTTCCGTTAAGTAATTGTTTATTGGCTTGTTCTGGTGACGCATAACGTACTGTTCCAACAAACCCTTCGGTGAAGATTTCTGAGTGGGTTACTTCGTCTAACGCACTTGCTAATCCGAAGTCGCTGATACGAAGTTTTCCATCCTGACCGAAAAGGAAATTAGCTGGTTTGATGTCTTGATGAACGACTCCACGTTCGTGAGCATAACTAAGGGCTCTGCATGCTTCTAGTCCCACGAGAAGTGCTTGGCTTGGGCTTAGCGTGTAGCCGGTTGCCAAAATACTCCTCAAACTTCCTCCGCCTAAATACTCCGTCACTAAGTAAGGAGAGCCATCTACTCCCCAGTCTTGTAATTTGAGAATATTCGGGTGATTAAGGGCGCTGACCCTTTTTGTTTCGGCATAAAAACGTTCAATGAATTTCTTATCGTTGCTTAAAGAAGGATGTAATACCTTTACCGCCACTCTTTGGCTGGTATTGAGATCAACTGCGACATAAACCGTGCCGGAAGTTCCTGTTCCGATTATCTGGTGTAGGCGGTATCGCTGATTTAGAACTGCTCCACTTAAATCAGGGAAATTCACTTCTCCGGGAGTCGATTCGTTTGATTCATTCACTCCTACTACGCTAGTCCGTGAATAACCTAGGTAGTCTCACATATGTGGATCGGCGTAACGCATTAGGCATTTCAATTCTTTTGGCTTTAGGAGTCGGGGCGATAATTGCTGCTGTCATCGCTACTGATGACAGTGTTGATGACGTAAGTGTTGGGAGTAACCCAGCAATAGTTGAGTTGATTCCTCCTCGTGGAGACACCATTCTTCCTCAATCTAATGTTGGTGTGATTTTGGCTTCAGGTTGGTCAGGTGAATTGACTTACATTGACAATGTTCAAATACCTTTAAATGAGCAACGAATAGAACGTGCTCTTAATTCGATTATTTTCCGTCCTGATGAGAATTTGTCTCTTGAGCGTCTCCCGACTCAAGAAGTGTGCGCTCAGATTCGTTATTGGGAAGTACGTTCACCTGATCTTGTTCAGTTTTTTAGTTGGTGTTTTCGCGTTGACGGCTAGTTAGTTAAGGAAATTTTTCCGGTTTCTAAAAGTTGAAGGAAAGCTTCTTCATCCAGTATCGGAATGCTGAGAGATTCGGCTTTTAAAAGTTTTGATCCTCCACCTTCACCTGCCACTAAAGCACTGGTTGTAGATGAAACCGTTCCAGGAGACTTTCCTCCTCTTTGTAGAATCGCCGCTCTAGCTTCGTTTCTTTTCATCGTGGTGAGGGTTCCAGTAACTACAACGGTCATTCCGTTGAGCAGTTCAGCGTTCTCTTGAGACACTGGGGAGGAAGCTGCTCGAAGGTTGACTTCTGCTTGTCTGAGTTTGGAGAGAAGTTGTTGGTTGTGTTCTTGGCGTAACCATTCGTGTATAGATACTGCGATGACTGGTCCGAGCCCTTCGACAGTTTCTAAATCTTCAATCGTGGCTTGTTCTAGGCCATCTAGGTCGGTGAACGATTGTGCAACGAGATCAGCGACGGTGGTGCCGACATGTGGGATGCGTAAACCGAAAAGGAGTCGTCCGAGAGGCTGGGTTTTTGATATTTGGATGGCTGTTTTCAAATTGTTGATTGAGGTTTCTCCGAATCCTTCAAACGTGGCGACTGTTTCCATGTCGAGAGTGAAAATGTCTGCAACGTCTGAAATGAGTTTTTTAGAAACGAATAAGTCAACGGTTTGTTCTCCGAAGCCTTCTATGTCCATGGCTCCTCGAGATACGAAATGGGTGATCCTTCCCCTTACTTGTGCGGGACAAGCATGATTTGGGCAAAAGGTGGCTGCTTCGCCTTCGGGGCGGGTCAATGTCGCTTTACAAATTGGGCATTGAATAGGGAAATTCCAGGGTTCACTGTTTTCTTTGCGTTCTGCTAAGACGGGTCCGACGACTTCGGGGATAACGTCGCCAGCTTTTCTGACAATTACGATGTCGCCTGGTCGGACATCTTTTGCTTTTACTTGGTCTGAGTTATGCAGAGTTGCGGTGGAGACTTTTGATCCGCCGACAACTACGGGGTCTAAGCGAGCAAACGGGGTGGCTTGTCCTCCGGCCCCAATTGATACTTCTATGTTTAATAGGGTGGTTGTTTGTTCTTCCGGTGGCAATTTGTAGGCCATGGCCCATCGGGGTGCTCGAGCTGTCGCTCCGAGTTGTTGTTGCATTGAGAGCGCATCAACTTTTACTACTACGCCGTCTATTTCATAATCCAGGTCGTGTCGTGTTTGTTCTATTTTGTTTATGAATTCGGTGACAGAAGAGAAACTTTCGAACCTTTCTGCTTTTTCGTTTACGGGGAAGCCGAGTGTTTTTAGGAGGTGCAAGGTATCGAGGTGAGAGTCTTGTTGTTCTGCTCCTTCTACATCTCCTACTGCATATGCCCAGAAAGAAAGGTTTCGGGTAGCCGTAATTCTTGAGTCTTTTTGCCTCAGTGATCCGGCGGCGGTGTTGCGTGGATTTGCGTAAGTTTTTTCTTCGGCGATTCGTTGTTTTTCGTTGAGTTCTTTGAATGTGGTGAGTGACATGTAGACCTCGCCGCGAACTTCAAGAAAGGTTGGTGCACCGTCTGGTAATGAATGGGGTATGCCTTTTATGGTTTGAACGTTTGCTGTGACGTCTTCGCCTACTTTCCCATTTCCGCGGGTAGCTGCTTGAACGAGACGGCCTTCTTCATAGATTAAAGAAACGGCGAGTCCGTCAAATTTGAGTTCGCATACCCACTGAGGTTCAGTATTTTCTTGTTGTAGTCCTTTTCTAACTCGGTCTGCCCATGCTTCTAGTTGGTCTATGTCGAAAGCGTTATCTAGGGACATCATTGGAAGCCGGTGAGTTACTTCTTCGAATGTGTTAATGGTGCTGGCTCCTACAAGTTGTGTTGGGGAATCAGCAGTGACGAGGCTTGGGTGAAGTTGTTCTAGGTCTTTTAACTCGTTGAGGAGCATGTCGTAATTGGCATCTGGTATTTCAGGTGAGTCAAAGGTGTAGTAGCGCTCATTGTGATATCGGATTGATTCACGTAATTCTTGAATTCTTGCTGCTGCAATATCCGTTGGATTGCTGTTGTTTGCCACACTTTTATTCTACCGGGATGCTCTGGTTGGACCGGGAAGGGGTGAAATCCTCTAGCGTTACCTTGTGGCCATTTATCAAAGAAACATGAATCAAATACTTTTATTTGGTTTGCGCGTGATTTGGATTGTTTTCCCCCTTGGTGTTGGACCTTTGCTTGCTGATGGCTTAAACCCCTTTGAAGAGGCTCCGCGCTCAGTACTTTCCGTGGTTCTCTGGGTTCTTTGGGGATTAGTTCTTTTTTCTACTTTTATTCCTCGTCCTTTGTCGCTTACTGTTGTTCGTTTTGGGACCGTTACTGCTGGTGTTCTTGTGCTCTGGGCGTGTACATCATCAGCTACTTCTTCTGTGATAGTTACTGCATTAATTTTTGTTGCGGTCGCTTTGTTAGCGAGCTCTAATGCGACTGTTGGGGATGTTTTTGTGGATCAGATTTCTTACGGCGATGAAAAACGTTTTTTGTTGCGGTCGTCAGCTGCGGTTACCGGTTTTCTTCGTCCGGCGACTTATTTGGTTTCTGTTGCTGGTTTTATTTGTGGCCCGTACTTGTTGGCTGAAAAATATTTCGTTGTTGGAGCCATTATCTGCGTTGTTGGGTTTCCTTTAACTTTCTTTGGGTTGAGATCTCTTCATCAACTCAACCGCAGATGGGTGGTTCTTGTTCCAGCTGGGTTAGTGCTCCATGATCATTTGGCGTTGAATGAGCCAACTCTTTTTCAGAAAAGTAAAATTGATTTAATTGGTCCGGCTTCTATAGATACTGGTGCCACAGATTTCACGCAAGGCGCTTATGGTCTTGCTCTTGAAGTTCGTTGTGAATCTCCGCATGATGTGTGGCCGGCTGCAGTTAATCAAGAAACTGAAATGGTGACAATTGATGCTTTTTTGTTTACTCCGGTTCGCCCGGATTCTTTTTTATCTGAAGCGACGGGCCGTTTGTTAACAGGCCATTCCTCCACCTAGTACTTCGTCATTGTCGTAAAATACGACAGCTTGGCCTGGGGCAACTCGGCGTTGTGGTTCTTCCCAGTAAACGGTGTTGTCTTTAAGTGTTGCTTTCATGGGTTTACCGTGGGCGCTTATTTGAACAAGCACCGGTCCATTGGTTAGTTGGTTTGCCCAGACACAGTCTTTAACTGATGTTGATTCGACTAAAAGGTCTTCTGGTGTTCCTACTGTGACTGTTGCATTGGGAACGTCAACGTTTATGGCGTAACGAGGGTTTGTCCCCCCCGCTGTGGCCATTCCTTTCCTTTGCCCGATGGTGACCATCTCGACTGCCTCAACGCTGCCTACTTCGATTCCTTCAGTATTGATTACTCGCCCAGGGGTGAGAGGGATTCTTTTGCGAAGAAAATCGTCTCGGCCGTGTTCACGAGTTATGAAACAGACGTCTTGGCTGTCTGGTTTGGTTGCGGTACGTAGATCTAGTTGTGTAGCTAAGTCTCGTACTTGGTCTTTAGTGAGGTCTCCTATGGGTAGATCTAATGTGGCAAGTTTGCTTTGATCAAGCATGTAAAGGACATATGTCTGGTCTTTGCTGGAGTCGATAGCGCGTGCCAGTCGATAGGTTCCGTCGGGTTGGGAGGCGATGCGGGCGTGGTGGCCGGTGGCAAGACGATCAAAGCCAAGGGCTTGGACTCGATGATGGAGAAGGTCAAATTTTATGTGTCGGTTACATTCGATGCAGGGGTTTGGGGTGAGGCCGGTGGCGTGGCTGGAAACATAAGGGTCAACAACATGATGGTCGAACTCATCGCTCATGTTAAATACATGATGTTCTATGTTTAACGCGTCGCAGACTCGGCGTGCATCGTCTACGTCAGAGATGGCACAACAGCCGGAATCTGATTCTCCGCCCCAAAGTCGTAGTGTGACTCCGACTACCTCATGCCCTTCTTCTTTCATTAACGCTGCTGCGACTGAAGAATCAACACCTCCTGACATGGCAACCATGACTCTGCTCATTTTGGATATTCCCTTAATTGGCTGACGGCGGCAGGTATGGCGGTGAGAGCGTGGTTTATTTCTTCTTCGGTAGTTGTCCAACCTAAGGAAAGTCGGACGGATCCTGCTGCGGTTTCATAGTCGATTCCCATGGCGTGTAGCACATGGGAGGCTTGTTGTGCTCCGCTGGCACAAGATGAAGCGGCGCTGGCTGCGATTCCTTCTTGCTCTAGAAGAAATAGTAGCGATTCGCTTTCTACGCCTTTGAAACAGAGATGCGCTATTTGTGGAGTCCGGTTGCTGTCTTGTGGCAGAGTGCGAAATGTGTCTGGGACTAAAGCAATAAGTTCTTCTTCGAGGCGGTCGCGTAGAGTGGTGACGCGGGACGCGAGTGTTTCTCGTTCATTCATTATGATTTGAGCAGCTTTGCCGAGGCCAACAATGGCGGGAACGTTCTGGGTTCCACTACGTCGTTCTCTTTCTTGCCCTCCCCCGCGTTGTGTCGCAGTGAAGGGGACACCTTTTTTGACTATGAGAGCGCCCGCTCCTTTTGGTCCCCCGAATTTGTGTCCCGTGATGCTTACGAGGTGGGCCCCTTCGCAGTGTTTGACTAA
>JUEO01000003.1 GCA_000817115.1 marine actinobacterium MedAcidi-G2B
GGGTTCCCGAGGCTAACAAAGATACGTTCGCTGAATTTGGGACAAAATCTGGATGAGTGAGTTGCTGAACCAGTTGCGGATCAACCGCTGCTACTGCTTCCCATCGTGCTTCTATAGTTCCATTTTCTTCAGCATCGTTGATCAGTTTTTGAAGATCACTAAGGGTTTTTGCTTTACTCAATTTATTGTCCAAAATAGTAAAAATTAAAGATTCAAGCGTTCAGATAAGTATTCAACGAGACCAACTATCGGTATCCGATCCTGAGTCATAGTGTCACGTTCTCTTACCGTTACTGCTTGATCGTCAAGTGTGTCAAAATCAATAGTCACACAATAAGGGGTTCCTATTTCGTCTTGACGACGGTATCGACGTCCGATCGCTTGAGTCTGGTCATAGTCACACATCCAGTGAGGCTGCAAGAGTCCCAAAACTTCTTGCGAAGGTTCAATTAATTCGGGTTTCTTCGAAAGAGGCAATACGGCAATTTTGTATGGAGCGATACGTGGATCAAGACGAAGAACTGTTCGTATGTCATCATTGACTTCTTCTTCATCATAAGCGGCCATAAGGAACGCCATTGCAGCTCGAGTGGCCCCGGCGGCAGGCTCAATGACATAGGGCGTGTACCGCTCGTCGTTATTTGCATCATGATACTCAAGACGACTACCAGAAGCTTCTGAGTGTTGTTTGAGGTCAAAATCTGTTCTGTTTGCTATTCCTTCAAGTTCATCCCAACCCCAAGGAAAGAGAAATTCGATGTCTGCTGTAGCTGCTGAGTAGTGACTCAACTCATCTTCAGCGTGTTCTTGTAAACGAAGCTTGCTGTCTGGTATACCAAGATCGAGATACCAGTTGTGTCTCTCTTTGCACCAGTAGCGGTACCATTCATCTGCTTCTGCAGGTGGAACAAAGTACTCCATTTCCATTTGTTCAAATTCTCTAGTTCTGAATACAAAGTTTCCAGGTGTAATTTCGTTACGGAAAGATTTACCGATTTGAGCTATACCAAAAGGTGGCTTTTTCCTGCTGGTATTTAAAACGTTGGCAAAGTTGATAAACATTCCCTGGGCAGTTTCAGGACGTAAGTAAACTTCTGCACTCGTATCCACAACCGGTCCAGCCTGTGTTTTGAACATGAGATTAAATTCGCGAGCTTCGGTAAGGCTGCCAGTCTTTCCACATGAAGGACATGTTGTTAGATCTTCTAATTTGTCTTCACGGTGCCTTGCTCCGCATTCTTTACAATCCACTAAGGGGTCTGAGAAGTTAGTTAAGTGCCCTGAAGCTTCCCAGATCGCTGGAGGAGAAAGAATGGAAGCGTCTAAACCCACTACATCTTGGCGTAATTGGACCATAGTCCTCCACCACTGGTCTTTAACGTTTCGTAATAGTTGGACTCCTATCGGCCCATAATCATAGGTTGATCTAAACCCACCATATATTTCTGCGGATTGGAATATAAAGCCTCGACGTTTTGAGAGGTTTACGACTTTCTCAAAAAGTGTTTCATCATTAGTAACCATACTCTTCAAGGTTACCCTGCCTGTCTGGTCGGAGGGGGCTGTTCAACGCCATAATGCAATTAAGACTTCAATGGCAGGCAAATGAAAACGATAAATAATCCAAAAGCAGTTTTGTTTAGACGCGCGACTGCTTGGTCTATCGACGCCTTCTTAATCCTCATTCTCATTTCTGTAGTGGTAATAACTACTGCAGAACGTTACGACACTCCATCAGGTTTGAGTGAAGAAGAAATATGTAGTCAACTATCAGATGCATCTGACAACTGTCTACAAGTCTTAGATGAAGTCCTAGTTTTTGATCTTGGAGTTAAGTCTCCTATTTTCTGGATTCCTTTCTTTAGTCTCGTAGTGAACTTTGTAGTACTTACAGGATTTACGGGATTCAGCATCGGAAAACTGTTAACAGGCATCCGCGTTGTCAATCGAGAAAATAGAAAGCTACCTGGATTAACTGCTGCGGTTGGGCGTACTTTGCCTTGGATAGTGGTTACAGCAATTCCTCAAATAGGTTTAGGTTTACTTTTAGTAGAAATTGCGCTCGTTGTCTCGTCTCCTGAAAATAGACGTCTTGGCGATCGCATTGCTGGCACAGTAGTCATTAGCCGATCAATAAACCAAGAGGATTAGAGCGTTAGCGCCGTAAATGCTAGAAATGATAAATTACAGATGATAAGTTACCACTCAGTAACTTACGTAACCTTTAGAGAAATGGTGAACTCTTGAAATCCTCTATAGCTACAGCCTTAATGCTTCTTGTCTGTATATCTTGTGCTGGTGATAGTGGGAGTGGGTCATCTGAAGAAACAATTGCGGGTATTCAGGGCGGACAGCAGGTGGTAAGCCAAGACATAATCGAAGCCGCCCAAGCCCAAAGAGATAACAAAAGCGAAACCATTGAAGAAATTGCAGAAGAAGTAGGTGTTCTTTCTGTCGAAGAAGTAGAAGTTGAAGAACTCGTCACAGAAATAGAAGAAGAAGTTGAAGAAGAAGAGATAGATGTCGCTACCGCTGAAGAAGACCCACTAGAAGGAATCCTGAACGCCCTATCTGTTTTCACCACATGTATAGAAGAAGAAGGATTTGAATTCGTTGGTGTTCCTGGGCAACCCGGTCCGGACGGTGAAATCCTTAGCCCCGAAGATATTGAACCGGGTTACATTGAAGCACTTCAAAAATGTGCAACTCAAAGCAACATTCTTGAATCATTTCAGTCGTATTCAGATTCTCAAGCTAATTTGACTACTGAACAAATAGCTGAAATCAACTTTGGCATACCAGTCTTTCAAGAATGCATGGAACGCATCGGTTGGGAGGTTGAAGAACCTATCCCAAATGAGCGCGGCCTACTTGAATTTGGTCAAAACGGAACTGGACTTACCCCACCTGAAGGCACAGACAATCTTGATCCTGAAGATATCAGTGCATGCCGTAACGAAGCCCAGACTTATACAACAGAGAATTACGTGACAGAGGAAGAGTAGCTATACCCATGAATAAAAAGCAGAAATGGACATTAAGTGCCATCGGAATAGTTGCAGTTGTTCTTGTAGGTTTATTCGTCTGGCCAGGTATTGGCAGCGACAATGACTCTTCTTCGAGCGTAAGTGATGGACCAACTTATGTTGTTGCTCCAGTTGAACTGAGAACACTCTCTGACGACATAACCGTGCGCGGCGAGATTCGCAGAGATCAGCTTCAGCGAATTACTTCAGGAGTTGACGGACAAGTAAGTTCTGTCCTTGTTGATGATGGCGACACAATAAACACTGGAGACGTACTTTACGCCATTGATGGTCGTGCTGCGGTTGCAGTTGATGGAGAATTTTCGTTCTTTCGTCGACTAGATGTTGGATCCGATGGTCCAGACGTACTGCAACTTGAAACAATTCTTTCTTCCGAAGGTTACGACGTTGGGGTTGTTGATCAGCTCTACACCGAATCAACCCGTGCCGGGCTTCGAGAGTGGCAGATTGATCGCGGGTATGGAGGCGCTAGTCCTGAGCCAAATGAGAACATCATCGTTTCACTTAGCTCCAACTCTGCTGGCTATAGCATCGGGGCAAAAAACACAGTGGCTATTGAACTTCAACCAAGTGTCCCCAATCAAGAGTTAACCTCCGATAATTCTGAGGGGCTTGGAGGAGGAGATCATTACGCTAAAAGAGAAATTCGTAATCATTTTTATGGATTATCAACCTTTGCCAGTGAGAACAACGGTCCCGTTGTTCAAGTAGACAGACCAAGTGTGGAAGTGACTGTAAGCCCTACATCAGTTGCGGAAGGAGAAAGCGCTACCTTCACTTTCACCTCCGATATTGCTATGCCTTCCGACACCGTTATTGAATACACGGTTACCGGCTCAGCTACAGCCGATGATGATTATGAGGATGACCCGCTAGATGGAAGTTTTGTTTTTCCTCAAGGAACCACAAGTTACACCCTCGCAGTCACAACATTAACCGATGATGTAATTGAAAACGTTGAAGAGTTAACCATTGGAGTAGGAGATGGATTTAACGTCAACCAAGACTCTGCTTACATACCTGGCCCATTAAATGAAGCAACTCTTGAAATCATTAGTCCGGCAGGAGATGTGCAGACAATTGAGGTGAGAGCTACCACTGTTTCTACTTCCGAAGGAGGGAATCTCTCTTTCGAATTTGAAACGGATCTCGTACGAAACGAGGAAACCACAATTACTTTCTCTGTCTGGGGTACCGCAATAAGTGGGTCCGACTATTTTGCCGAAGATCTCGAAGTTGACCTCCCAGCAAATGCTGAAACAGTGTCCGTTACTTTTCAAACCCGAGATGACAAATGGGTAGAGCAAGATGAGACTCTTTGGGTAACCATCACTTTAAATCCCGATGAGGATTATGTCATCGGAACTCAAGAATCTACTTTAGGAACTATCGAATCAAATGATATGCCGGAGTTAACAATTGAAGGCGGTGGGAACGTTGGGGAGGGCGGGAACGCTCAGTTCATAATAAAAGCAGATCAACCTGTGGTTGAAGACACCTCGATTAACTACCAGTTGAGAGGAAGCGCTTCTCCTGGTTCAGACTATAAAGAGCTTCCTGGCACAGTGGTGATGCTTGCCGGAGAGAGCGAAGTTACCGTTCAGATTGAAACTATAGACGATGACGTAATTTTTCTTCCTGGAGATATGGTCGTAGCTTCTTGGCCGGCACGAATCGGTACAGTTTCAGTCGATGACGGAGAATTCATCCTTCTTGGCCAGCAGGTACTCACACTGACAGAACCCGACTTCACGATCACCTTGACTTTGAACCCAACAGACCGAGGAAATCTTCAGGTCGGAATGGCAGTAGAAGTTGAACTACAAGCAAGCGATCAAGATGCCGTTCCGGGAGTCATCATTGAGTTAGATGAAACTGCGACAGTGAGCGCTGACGGATCTGAACGATACGAAGGTGTAATAGAAACCTCCGAGAGTCTTGATGCAGTTGATGGCGCAAACGTGAACGTTGATGTCACACGTGAAGAAAAGATTGACGTAATAACTGTCCCAGTTGCTGCAGTTCTTCAAGACGGGCAAGGAAACGACGTTGTCAGAGTTGTGTTAAGTGATGGAACAACAACTCAAGTACAAGTGGAAGTTGGGCTTTCTGAAGGAGCTTTTGTGGAGATCACTGATGGTCTTACCGGCAATGAACTGGTTCTGGTGGAAACGTAATGAACTCAACTGGGTTAAAAGATCCCAACCCGGTAAATTCCCGCCAGACGCAACTCTTCTGTTTAAACGACGTCTACAGGATTTATGGTGAAGAACCAGTAGCTGTTCATGCTTTAGATGGAGTTTCTTTAGACATTCACTCCGGCGACTTCATGGCAATAATCGGTCCTTCCGGATCAGGAAAATCAACATTGCTTGGGCTTCTTGGTTGTCTTGATTTACCCTCCCGCGGGTCAATAAAAGTTTCTGGCACAGAAGTCACAGAACTAGACGATGGAGCGCGCTCTAGGTTACGAGGCGACTCTATTGGGTTTGTTTTCCAACAATTTCACCTAATTCCACATTTAACAGCCTTAGGGAACGTAGCGACCGCTCTTCTCTATCGTGATTTAACCAAAAGTGAAATAAATCAACGTGCATTACAAGCTCTTGACACCGTTGGTCTAGCCGAACGTCATGATCACCGGCCAGTTCAACTGTCTGGAGGAGAGCAACAACGAGTTGCCCTTGCGCGAGCAATAGTTACTGACCCGCTGATGATTCTGGCTGATGAACCAACAGGTGCCCTTGACACGAAAAACGCCAAAATGGTGATGGATATTTTCAAAAATCTTCAGGGGCAAAACCGTGCAGTTGTTCTCGTTACCCACGATCTTGAAATAGCTGAACAGATGGACCGGGTTGTTTCTATGCGAGACGGAAAAATCATTGCAGATGATTTACGCGATGAACGTAAACAGTCGTTACAAGATACTTTTTGGGAATCCGGCAGCGGTTCCAAACTCGAGTGACTATGAATTGGTTTCGCGAGATACTCAATGTCGCTATTAGCGGCCTAACGGCAAGAAAAGTCCGTACTTTGCTCATCATGCTTGGCCCGGTGTTAGGAGCAGCAGGTATTGTTGCTGCCGTTGGATTAAACGAATCCGCAAAAGGGGATGTGCGTCAGACTCTAGAAAGACTTGGCACGAACTTGATTGTCGCTTCTGCAGATGGGTCTTTCTCTGCAGGTCAAGCACCAACTCTCCCTGAAGATGCTGTTGAAAGAGCCATGTATGTATCAACAGTTGATCGAGTAGCTGGAATTACCGAAATAGGTAGTCTCATTGTTCTTCCCTCTCAAGGTGGGAAAGATTTTTTTCGAACGATTCCGATTCCAGTATTAACTAGCGATCAAACCCTTCTTGACGTCTTAGACGCCAAAATGCTTCACGGTCGATTCATTAACGGGGCCGACGAAAATAACATCTTTCGTTCTGCAGTGATTGGCCAAGATCTCGCTAACGACTACCAATATCTTCCTGGTGAAGTGCGAACTATAGACGTAGATGGGGAAACCTATGGAATAGTTGGTGTTCTAGAAAACGTTGATCTCGTACCAAAACTCGACACCGCGGTGATAATCCCTAAATCTGCAGCTGAGGAAGACTTTGACGTTGAGCAAAAACCAACCACACTTTATGTAAGAGCAACTGAAGGAAACGTTGACTCAACAGCAGAAGCCTTACCTATGGCCATTAACCTCGGAGGCGACGAAGCAGTTACCGTCGCTGTTCCTTCTGACTTACTCGAAGCTCAAGGAGCTGTTGATACCACTCTCAGAAACATTCTTTTCTTAATGGGTGGTTTAGCTCTTCTCGTAGGTGGAGTTGGAATAGCAAATGTTATGTCAATTTCTGTCATTCAACGCTCCGGAGAAATAGGTATCCGTCGCGCTCTTGGACATACAAAAACGACAATAGCTTTACAATTCGTCCTTGAAGCCCTATTTGTGGGAGTTCTAGGAGGAATCGCAGGAGTGGTAACCGGAGTGTGCGTTATTTATCTTGTCTCTTCAATTCTTGGATGGATAGCGACACTAAACATCCCTCTTTTCTTAGTTGCAGGAGGCATGGCTTTAATTGTTTCAGTGATCGCCGGCTTGTATCCGGCTTGGAAAGCAGCCCGCCTAGAACCTCTCGAAACATTACGTTTAGGTTAAACAGATCAGTTATGTCTGATCTATTACTTTTCGACTTCGTAAACGACGTTCTAAATGGAATTCAATCGCTTCGTGAGTGATAGATTCAACTTCTGCGCACACTTGTTCATCTTTGACTGCTAACGCCATACTGAGCCCTCCTCCGAGAATTGAACGCATAACCGCGACCGATCCTTCTGAGACAGCTCGGCCTCGACGACATCTTTCACAAAGCACTCCCCCTTCGTGATAATCAATAGACACAAGTGGCCCATTTGAGTCGCAACGTGTGCACCTATCTAGCTGGGGTTCTAATCCTTCGTGAGTAAGGAGTTTCAAGAAAAAAGCTGGAACAACCAATGGTGCTGGATCGCTATCCAAAGTCTTTAATGCGCCAACCAGCATTTCATACCTTCTTGTATCGCTTACCTGATCTAAAGCGAAATGATCCACTACTTCGAGCATCGCAGAAGCATTAGCGAACAAGTTTGGGTCCGTGCGAAGATTTGCGAAACGATCAAGCGTTTCTGCTTGAGTGACTATCCCAAGTTCTCCTCTTCCTTCAAACATTTGAAAAGCCACATGACTTGTTAACTCAAGTCTCCCACCAAATTTGCTTTTCGTTTTTCGAACACCCTTAACTACCGCTCTGACTTTTCCATGTTCTGCGGTGAGTAAAACCACTATGCGGTCTGATTCTCCTAATCGCCATCCACGAAGCACTACCCCTTTGTCGTTGTATTGGCTCATAATTAGGTTTCAGATACTCCGCCGTATCGACGATCCCGATCTTGATACTCTTTGATCGCCGTGAAAAGATTTTCACGTCGAAAATCAGGCCAAAGCACTTCTGAAAATACGAGTTCGCTGTAAGCAATCTCCCAAAGAAGAAAATTTGACACCCGGTACTCTCCCGAAGTGCGTATCACGAGATCTGGGTCCGGAATAGTCGAATCGTAAAGATACCGATTTATAGTTTTTTCCGTTATACGTGTGGAAGACATTCCTGTATCAACAATTTGTTTCACCGCATCAACGATTTCAGCCCGTCCTCCATAATTGAATGCAATAGTGAAAGTAAGCCCAGTATTTTTCTTTGTCAGGTTTTCTGCTTCTTCCATGCGGCGTATTAGTCGTTTTGGAACTTGACGATTTCTACGGCCAATAAATCGTATGCGTACATTCCGTTCGTGTAACTCATCTTGTCTCTCTAAAAGAATTTTTTCGTTGAAGTTGAGAAGAAACTGCACTTCCTCAGGTGGCCTTGACCAGTTTTCTGTTGAAAAAGCAAACACGGTGAACCATTTGACTCCAAGGTCATCTGCACCTTCGAGAACATCCATTAGGGATTGCTCTCCGGCAGTGTGACCTTCAGTTCGGGGCAATTTACGTTTTTCCGCCCATCGTCCATTTCCATCCATCACTGCAGCGATGTGGGTGGGAACCCTTGAGGGATCTAAATCAGAAATCTTCACATATGAAACTTACCTTCTCTTTTACCAATGAACCGCACCTTAAGCACCAAGAATTGAACTTAACCATCTACTCTCTAGACATGGCTTTGCAGAATATTTCACATATCGCTCTTGAAGAAGTATGCAGCAACTTGCCTAATGGTGGAGAGAGACGCCCAGGACAAGAATCAATGACTCGCATGGTTGCTGCATCAATCGCTGAAGAAAGCCATCTCGTTGTACGAGCAGGAACTGGAACAGGTAAATCCTTAGCTTATTTATTACCATGCATCCTTTCTGGAAAATCAACAATTGTTGCAACCGCAACAAAAGCCCTACAAGATCAATTAGCCCAGAAAGACCTCCCCTTCCTGCAGCTACATCTGGATACACCTTTTTCATTTTCCGTTCTAAAAGGACGTTCAAATTACGTATGCCGCCAACGACTCCTTGAATACGAATTATCAGATCAACAGCAGTCCTTTGATGAACCCAGTAAGGGAGTGAATGAAGAACACATAAATTCAATAATTGAGTGGTCTAACGACACGGTGACCGGCGACCGATCGGAACTTCCATTTGAACCAAATAACGCCACTTGGGAAAAAGTTAGTGTCACCTCAAATGAATGCCCTGGAAGAAACAAATGTCCAAGTGGCGGAAACTGTTTTGCAGAAACTGCTAGAGATTCTGCAGCTGCAGCCGACATAGTTGTAACTAATTTGCACCTTTATGCCTTAGATGTTTCTTCAGAGAATTCTTTTCTCCCTGAACACGAGGTTGTTGTACTTGATGAAGCACACAAAGTTGAAGAAATTCTTTCTTCATCATTGGGTTTTGAGATCCATCAAGGAAAGTTTCGCTCTCTTCTTAGAGAAGCAAAATCTGTTCTTTCATCATGTCCAGAGTTGGAAGATGTTGGAGAGCTAGGTGAAATATTTGATACAGCTTTATCTCAGCATTTAAATAAGCGTGTTATACCGCCAGAAGACGCAGTTCTTTCTGACGCTCTTGATTTAGCGGAAACCCGTTTGGTGTCTTTGGCGGTGGTTTTAAGAGATCTCCCAGATGCAGAAACTCTTGATCTTGGCGCAAGAGTGACAAGAGTTGTTCAGTTGATTGAATCGCTTTTAGAAAATGTGAGAGTAGCCAGATGGCTTGAGGATGAACTCGTCGCATGGGTTGAGTCTCTCTATGGTCGCCCTTGCTTAAAAGTTGCTCTTATTTCCGTAGATCACATTCTCAACGAGAATCTGTGGCCAGTACGAACTGTGGTTTTGACGAGCGCTACCGTTCCAGCGAACCTTGCAGTCAGATTAGGTCTTGACGAAGAGGACTTTAATTACGAAGATGTCGGCAGTCCTTTCGACTTTGAAAATCAAGCACTTCTCTACTGTGCTTCTCATCTTCCAGACCCTCGTGCGGAAAACTATCGCGAAGCTCTTCACGATGAGATTGAGCGGCTAATTATTGCAGCTGGAGGGCGGTCTCTGGTCTTATTTACTAGTCGACGCGCTCTTGACGAAGCGACTACCTATCTTCGCCCGCGACTACCTTGGACGGTTCTTCATCAAGATGATCTGCCTAAACCAGCTTTAATAGCTTCTTTCGCTCGAGAAGAAGAATCCTGTCTCTTCGGCACAAAAGGACTATGGCATGGAATAGATGTTCCCGGGCCTTCTTGTTCTTTAGTAATAATTGATCGGATACCCTTCCCGAGTCCTGTTGATCCCTTACTTAGTGCACGTAGAGAGAAGGTTGGAGATAAATCTTTTAACGAAATAGATCTCCCTATAGCTGCAACTGAACTATCTCAAGGAGTAGGAAGGTTGATTCGGTCTACATCTGATTTCGGGGTTGCTGCAGTTCTAGATTCTCGATTAGCTACGAATCGAAGTTACCGAGGACAGCTGATTGAAGCCTTACCGCCTATGACGCGCACCGTAGATCAAGAATCTGTTCTCTCTTATCTGGAACGTATTGAAACTCGTATCTAGTAACCCAAACGATTCAATGCACGAGGCTGCCTCTGCCAGTTCTTGTCTACTCTGACAAAAAGTTCGAGAAACACTTCCTCAGGTAGATGCTGCCGAGCTTTGGTTCCAACTTCTTTTAGAACTAAACCCTTTTTTCCGATAACTATTCCTTTTTGTGATTCACGTTCAACAAGAATTTCGCAACGAATTCGTGGCCACTCCCACTCTGTCACGCGTGTAGCGATTGAATGTGGAAGTTCTTCTTTGACTATGGCCAGAAGTTGTTCTCGTACTAGTTCAGCAACCCAAAAGGCTTCAGGATTATCTGTGATCATTTCGTCTGGATAATATTGTGGCCCCTCAGGTAATTGTTCCAATATGTATTTAACTAATTCTTCTACTCCTTCGCCGGTCTTAGCTGAGATAGGAAAATATTGTTCGAAATCAAATCCAGCTGCTTCCGAAAGTTGCGTGAGGACCCGATCTTTATCAGTTTTATCAATTTTGTTCAGCACTAAAACTGTTCGGGCTTTGGGTAATGTTTCAGCTATGCGACGGTCACCTTTGCCAATGCCCCCATCTGCATCCACCAAAAAAAGAACAACATCCATATCTGGTAAAGACTCTCGAGCGGTGGCGTTAAGTCTTTCTCCTAGAAGCGTGCGTGGTTTATGTATCCCAGGGGTGTCACAAAATACTGCTTGAGTATTATCTCGGTTTAATACTCCACGGATTTCCGTTCTCGTAGTTTGTGGTTTGTCAGAGACGATTGTGACTTTCGTTCCCAGTATTTGATTCAACAACGTTGACTTACCTACATTTGGTCGACCAACTAGCGTTATGAAACCTGATCGAAAATCTTCAGCTTGTTCTATCATTTTTTATCAAGCCCGTATTCTTGGAGAATATCTTGCTGACGTTTTTCCATTATCAGCCTTTCATCTTCTTTCGCATGGTCATATCCCAAAAGATGCAAAATTCCATGAATCAAAAGCAAAGAAATTTCAGCTTCATAGGAGTGATTTGTTGCCTGTCGGTCAGCCACTTTCGGACAAATAACAACATCCCCAAGTAAAAGAAATTCATCATGGTTATCTGATTTTTTCGGGTCATCAAGAGGAAACGCTAAAACGTCTGTGGGGCCTATTTGATCCATGTGTTGGGCATTTAAATTTGCAATCGATTCTTCATCTACAAAATAAATATTCACTTCTATGAGACGATCACTTAGACCTTCTTCGTCTAAAACAGCAGTTGCAAGACCTACAATTTCTTCATTTCTAACCGTAAGTTCAGTTGAAGGTTCTTTTTGTTCGTCAACAAACACCACATTAAGAGTGTTGTTACTTTTAGCCATTTTTCTTACGTCTCTGCACTCGTCGATCGTATGCTTCAACTATGTCTTGGACGATGCGGTGCCTGACAACGTCTCGACTTGACAGATTCACAAAAGAAAGATCTTTTATTCCAGACAGCGTTTCTTCAAGTCCCTCCAGTCCACTACGGCCACCAGGTACATCCACTTGACTTGTATCACCAGTCACCACAACACGTGATCCGAATCCGATACGCGTAAGAAACATTTTCATTTGCTCAGGCGACGTGTTCTGCGCTTCATCAAGTATCACGAATGCATTGCTTAAGGTGCGGCCTCGCATGAATGCTAAAGGCGCTACTTCTATCTGTCCGCGTTCCAGGAGACGTGTTGCCGTTTCGTGATCAAGCATTTCAAATAAAGCGTCATACAAGGGTTTCAAATATGGGTCAACTTTTGCCATAAGATCTCCTGGCAAAAACCCGACTCTTTCTCCTGCTTCTACCAAGGGGCGGGTAAGAATTATTCGATCAACTTGTTCGTTTTTAAGAGCTCTCACTGCCATTGCTACAGCAAGCCAACTTTTTCCAGTTCCTGCGGGGCCCAATGCGAAGGTTATGACTCCATCTCGAACCGCTTCGAAATATCGCATCTGCCCTGATGATCTTGGCCTAACAGACTTCCCGCGAGCAGTTCGAAGTATTTCCGTAGTAAGAACTTCAGAGGGTTGTTCGTCTGCTTTGATCATGTCAATTGTTCGGTCCAAGACACGTGAATTGAGTTCATGTCCATTCTCAAGCAGATGAACGAGTTCGTTGAATAAACGACCAACGACATCTACCTCGTGCCCATTTACCATAACTTCGTTACCGCGTACCGAAATCATTGCTTGAGGAAAAGCTGCTTCTATTTGTCGGAGGAGTCCGTCGCGCTCCCCTACGAGTCCAACCATTAAATCATTGCTCGGCACACTTAATTTGATATTTGTCATACAGATCTCAAACGATAACTAGTGAAAAGAGGTTCTTGAGATTTTTCACTTTTTCTTTTTCCTTTGTTTCTTTCGTTTGAGCATATTGAGAGGTGATCGATTTTTTTTCTTTCGTTCAGCTTCTACTTCTGCTTGCATCTGAGGCGCAGCAGCATTAACAATTCCTTCTACTGATTCAAGCAAGTGTGCGATGCTTTCATCCTCGCCTAAACCGACCGGTTCTTCGGGCGTAGCCGGGGTAATCAGTGTTCCGTGACTCCAGTTCACATCAACTGTTCGTCTTTCGTAAGAAGAGCAGTTCTCTGGACAACGCCAAGGGGCTTCTGGAGCTAAGTCAAGGTTACATTTACGCACAGTATCCCCATTGGGGTAGGTGCGACTCTCAAATTGCTTACACTCTTGACGCATCGGCATGGTTTTAGAACCTTAGCAACTGCCGGTGTTTAGCGCGACTAACCGACTGAACCTTCCATTTGGAGTTCAATTAGTCGGCTCCATTCAACAGCGTATTCCATAGGTAAAGTCTTGGTCACTGGCTCAATAAAACCATTAACTACTAAAGACATTGACTGTTCTTCAGTCAGCCCTCTACTCATTAAATAAAAGAGTTGATCATCCGCGACTTTTGAGACTGTTGCTTCATGTCCGATTACGGCATCTGAAGAACCAACTTCCATATACGGATAGGTATCTGAGACGCTGTCATCGTCAAGTATCAGAGCATCGCATTGCACATGGCTCTTGCATCCATACGCATCTTCTTCAACTCGAACAAGTCCGCGATAACTTGATCGGCCTCCGTCTTTTGAGATCGATTTAGAAACTATTTTTGAAGTGGTCTCTGGTGCAGCATGTGTCATCTTCGCACCCGCATCTTGATGTTGTCCTGCACCTGCGTAAGCGACAGAAAGAACTTCTCCTGAAGCTTTTGGTCCAGCCATCACTACCGCCGGATACTTCATGGTCAAGCGAGAACCTATATTCCCATCAATCCATTCCATATGGCCTTCTGCTTCAACCCGAGCACGTTTCGTCACCAAGTTGTAGACATTAGATGACCAATTTTGGATTGTTGTGTAGGTAACTCGAGCCGATTCTTTAACTATTATTTCAACCACTGCAGAATGTAGTGAGTCTGTGCTGTAGACCGGAGCAGAACAACCTTCGATGTAATGAACTTCAGAGCCCTCATCAGCAATAATGAGTGTTCTTTCAAATTGGCCCATGTTCTCTGCGTTGATACGGAAATAAGCTTGTAACGGCATTTCCACTTTCACACCTGGTGGAACATATATAAACGATCCCCCACTCCAAACAGCTGAATTTAAAGCTGAAAATTTATTGTCGTTTGGAGGTATCACTCTCCCGAAATAAGCTTTGACTATCTCCGGGTGTTCCCTTAATGCTGTATCCATGTCACAAAAGATCACGCCTTGCTGTTCCAGATCTTCTCGGTTGCGGTGATACACAACCTCCGATTCATATTGGGCAGTAACACCAGCTAAGTATTTTCGTTCAGCTTCTGGTATTCCTAATTTTTCATATGTGTCTTTTATCGCGTCTGGGACATCATCCCAGTCTTCAGAAAGAGACTCTGTTGGTTTGATGTAGTAATAAATATCATCAAAATCGATTCCAGTCATGTCCCCGCCCCACCATGGCATAGGACGATCAAGAAAACGTTGGTGAGATTTCAGACGAAAATCCCGCATCCATTCCGGTTCGCTTTTCATCCAAGAAATTTCTTGAATGAGTTTTTCATCTAAACCTTTTGTGGGCTTGTAGACGTAGTCTTCTTCGTCGCTCCAACCGAGCTTGTACTTACCAAGATCAACTCCAATATCTGCGCTACTCACTGCTAGATCATCTCCTTGATTTGGTTATTTTCCCTACATAGATAATACCAATATCTCGTCGTTGATCCCAATAACACATAAATATTTTAATCACTAGATAAATACTGTCGATCTAACCAACCGAGAAGTATTGCTATTGCTCGTGGATCATGACGTAGATGGTGACCCGCCCCACTAATCATTCTCAGATCACAACTTTGATGTGCGCCAGCTATAGCGCGTGAATCTAAAGGAGGGACAATCTCATCGTCTGTTCCATGTACGAGCAGCAAGGGGTTTGGAGAGAATGCTTCAGCAGATTTTTCGGCAGATATTTTTGACAAAGATGATTTCCAATCATCAAAATCTTCCAAGGGAGATGATTCATTAATAAGTCCAGCATCACGTGCATGCAGTAGCAGTCTGCGTGGATTTTCAGCCCAGTCATTGAAATCTGCTGGAGTTGCTAATGCCGCTACTCCTTTAATTCGGTCATCATCTGAAGCTGCTGCCAAGGACAGAGCTCCACCTGTTCCAAAACCTACAAGCCATATTGGTCCTACTTCTTCAAATGTTGAAAGATATGAAACAGCTGACTTCAAGTCTTCACGCCAACCATCAAGGCTGAAAAATCCTTCTGATCCCTCCATCCCGCGTAGATGAGGAACCATTGCAACCCATCCCATTTCTTGAGAAATTCTTTCAGCCAATTCTGGGAGCGTGCCTGGAGAGTTCGCTCCACCGGTTTCTCCGGTAGGAAACCCATGCGTGATAACTAGGCCTGGGCTTGTCTTTTCAGCGTCTTCAGGAAATAGAAGGTTAGCTTCTAGAGATAACCCTTCTGAAAGAAAATTATGTGTTGTCACTGGAATCAATCAATTCGTTTCATCTGTTCACGAAACTGTTTTCCACGTTCAACATAAATTTGCGCATTCATTAAATTAGCTTCTTCAGGAACCACTCCTTCTCGGACTGTTGCAGGAACCCCCAATGCCATTGAATGCGGCGGAACAATGGTTCCGTTACGCACCATTGCATTAGCACCAACTATTGATCCGTAACCAATTACAGCTTCATGAATCACGACAGCTCCTACTCCGACAAGTGCTTGGTCTTCTATAACGCATCCTTCAAGATGGCAAAGGTGTCCAAGAGTGACATCTTCACCAACAATTGTTGGAAGTTCTGCAGTGCAATGAAGTACTGCGTTGTCTTGAACTGAAGATCGAGCCCCTATTGAAATGAGAGAATCATCTCCTCTGATAACTGCGTTTGGCCAAACACTTGCTTCTGGTCCTATTTCTACATTTCCAATAATCACTGCTTCAGGATGAATATAAGCAGTTGGGTCAATTCGCGGAACAAGTTCACCGAGACTATATATGGGCATTAGCTAGCTCCTTGAAATTGGCCATAGTTTCCTCCGAGAAAAACTAACGGCGAGCCAACATTGTTATATATAGCTTCCTGAACTAAACCAGAAACAAAGAAATGGTCCCCTGCGTCGGACACCTCATAAATTGAACAATCCATGTTGGCTAGACAAGAAGGAATCATTGGAGAGCCGGATGCCATTGGCTCCCATTCTGTTCCTTCCCAAGGGTCTCCTTCTTTCTGAAAAAAACCGTTCGAGAGATCCGCCTGTTCATCCGAAAGAACATTGACACCAAAAGAACCTGTTTTCTCTATTCTTTGCCATGTCTGACTGCCCGCGCCAATGAAGAATCCGACTAATGGAGGTTGCATAGACACTGACGTAAAAGAACCAATTACTATCGCTAACGGTTCAGCTTCATCTATCCCAGTGACCAAAGTTACTCCAGTGGGATAACGGCCTAAAACTTTTCTGTAAAGATCTCCGTCAATTGTCATTTTCAACCTTTAAGTAAACAACTATTCACTCTAAGGTTACAGAAATGGTTCTCAGGTCGCGATCAAGATCATGGACTAGAAGTCATAATTCAACACAACTTGCCTGTTACTAACTGGTAACTTACCATTCTAGTTATGGCGAAACATGCAAATGGTTATGAGTTAACCGATGGCATTTCTGTTGTCGTCAATTCCGAATGCCCTACTTGCCAATTGACTTCAGATCTTTTAGTTGAACTTGGAACTAGCGGCCATGTGAGAATCTTTTCGCAAGACGATCCGTCTTTTCCTACTTCAGCCGAATGGGTTCGCGACGATAGTGAATTGTCTTTTAGTTGGCATAACGATGTTGAAGCTGTTCCCACTCTCATCCAAGTCGTCAACGGAAAAGAGGTTGAAAGATTAGTGGGGTGGAATAGGAAAGAATGGGAAAGGTTACTTGAAATAGAGAACCTCGCTCCGGGTCTTGTTGACCATAAACCTGGTTGCGGTTCACTATCTGTGTCACCGGATCGAGTTGATGAGCTTGAAATAAAGTTTGGCGGAAGAACATTTATTTCTCGCCAAGTAGAACTAGCTTCCCTTGAAGATGAAATGGAAGCAATGCATGACCGCGGTTGGAGCGATGGATTGCCTGTTGTTCCGCCTACTGAATCACGGGTAAACCGAATGCTCGCCGGAACGTCAAGAAACTCCGATGACATCGTTGCGATAATTCCACCAAATCTTGTGGAATGTTCGGTAGAAAAAGTAGCAATCAATGCCGTCATGGCTGGATGTCTTCCTGAGTATCTTCCCGTTGTGATTGCCTGCCTTGAAGCGATTTGTACCGATGAGTTTAATATGCATGGAGTTCTGGCTACCACTATGGGTGTAGGTCCTATTTTTGTTGTTAGTGGGCCCATAACTGAACGCTTGGGTATGAATTCTGGTATCAACGTTCTTGGACATGGGAATCGTGCTAACTCCACTATTGGTAGAGCTGTTCAACTTGTTTTAAAGAACGTGGGTGGTGGGGCACCTGGAGGGATTGACCGAGCAACTCTTGGCCATATGGGAAAGCAGGGTTTCTGTTTCGCGGAAGCTCCTTCGCCTTGGGAGAATTTAGCTGAAGGTTTCGGATTCTCTTCAGAGCAAAACACGGTTACTGCTTTCACAGGAGAAGGCCCACGTATTCTCGTTGATCAGAAAAGCAGAAGCCCAGAGTCATTAACGCGATCTTTGGCTGATGGGTTGAAGTCAACGATTTCCACACGAATGGTTTTAGGCATGGACGCTATGTTGGTTGTCTCTCCAGAACATCTCAGCCGATTTACTGACGCAGGTTGGAGTCGTTCACAGTTCATCGAAAAACTAACTGAACTCCTGATGATCGATAGTGATGAAATAATTGAAGGCGCTGGAGGGATTGAAGATGGTATTCCGTCAACTTTTGGAGGAAATCAATTACCTAAATTTCGCCCTGGCGGCCTCTTAGTAGTTCATGCTGGTGGACCTGCAGGGCTCTTTTCAGCCATAATTGGTGGGTGGTTAAATGGAACTAAGGGAAGTGACCCAGTTACAAAGGAGATAACCCTATGAATCAAACACTGTCTGTACTTGATCCCACGTCCGAGGACCGTTCTACGGAAATCCAGTTAAGTGAACGAATTAAAAGTATTGAAGGTTCAACAATAGGATTGCTTGATATCGCAAAACCAAGAGGCGATATTTTTCTTAATCAATTAGAAAAAAGACTCACTGAGCATGGGGCGACTGTTCTTCGATTTATGAAACCAACTTTTACTAAACCTGCACCCGTAGATCTTCGTTATGAAATTTCTAGTAAATGTGATGCGGTTATTGAAGCTCTCGCTGATTGAGGTTCCTGTACGACATGCAGTGTGCATGACATAAGTAACTTAGAAAAAGATGGTCTCCCAGGGGTATTTGTGGCCTCCTTACCTTTTATTGATGCCGCAGAGACTCAATCAAAAGCGGTTGGAATTAATGTGTCTCGTATTTTTGTTGACCACCCGATACAAGACAGAACTGATGTTGAAATGATTGAACTTGCTGATTCTGCTTTTGATGACCTTGTTAAGGCTTTAACCCAATAATTTCAAATTTGTGGCAAAGACAAAGTATCACCCTTAGAGGTAGCTAAACCATCAGAAATAACAGTAGAAGCAACTCTCTCTGCCCTTTCTGGATCTAACGGCCATCCCATGACTTCTGCTAATTCGCTTTTTTTAATTGGGTTTTTTCTTAAAGCGGCTACTAATTTTCCACGCCCTTGACGATCTGATCCTTCAAATCTGGATTGAGTCCCACTTACTCCCGCTGATCCTTTAGCTGGATCAACTCCAATGCCTTGCCATGCACAAGAACTGTATATCGGGCATTCTTCGCATTTTGGATTTTTAGAGCGGCAAACCATAGAACCAAAATCAAGTACTGCTTGATTCCAAGCCCAACCCTCTCCTAATGGAACAGAACGATCAGCTAGTTCTTGGGCTTCTGCAGGTTTCAAACGGCGCCCCATCCACCTTGCGAGAACTCTTCCTACATTTGTATCTACGACCGCCGAGTCTTGTTCGTATGCAAAAGCGAGAATCGCTCGAGCCGTGTATGGCCCTATACCAGGAAGTAATAAAAGCTCGTCAAGCTCTAATGGAACTTCCCCTCCATGATTATCTTTTATAGATTTTGCAGCCTGATGCAGCAGCACCGCTCTACGATTAAAACCCATTCCTTCCCATTGTTTTACCACTTCAGAAGTTGGCGCCACAGCACAACTTATTACTGTTGGAAATTCTTCCAGAAATGCCGGCCACTTCGAAAGAACTCGATCTATTTGAGTTTGTTGAAGCATCACTTCAGCAACTAATACAAACCAAGGGTTTCGTGTTCTTCTCCACGGCAAGTCACGTAAGTGTTCTGCGCCCCATGCCAGAATATCGATGGGAAGAATTCGTGTAAGTTCCTTGGTGTTCACAGTATTGACAGTAGTAGGTCACAAAGAACATCTTCCATATGTCGTCAGAATACTGATTCACTTGCTAGCGTCACCACTTGTGGCAACTAATCCTGACCTCAACATACAAATCCATCCAGTTTCGGGCGACCCAAGACCGTTAAAAGAATTTTTGACAAACTTCCCTCTTGCTGTTGTAGTACTAGATCCATACACCCACGAAAGTTCTTGGATTCTAAATACGGCCCGACGTGTTCTTTCGAATTTTCGAGGAGCAGATGTGAGAGTTGCTTATTTAGTTACGGGAACAGATTCTGAAGGCGCTCAAAAATTTCTTGGTCCGTTAGCAGAGGAAATTTTTGCTTTGGCAGATCCTGAGCGGACTCTGGTTCGATCTCTTGAATTATCCAATGTTCCAGCCTTCGTTGTCTTAAAACAGGATGGTTCAGTTCTAGATTCAGCAGAAAATTGGGATCCTGAATCTTGGCGAAGAGTGGCTCAGGAGCTATCTGACTTGTCTTCTTGGTCGCGACCCGAGTTACCCGGTGAAGGTGATCCTGCTCCATATGCTGGAACCCCTTCTCTTGGGTAAATTTTTCTTGGTGTTCTCTTGACTCGTTCTGTCGCAGTAGCTCCTTCTACTCGACCGGAGATGTTTGATGTCTTGTGTAAATCTGTACAAGATGCTGGAGCTAATCTCTGCACAGTTGAAGATGCTGAGGGATTGATTTGGGCTGACCCCTCTAAAGCTAATTTTTTTCCAGAAATTTCTGAGAGTGCTCCGAATCTTAAATGGATTCAGCTTCCTTATGCCGGGATAGAACCGTTTGTCCCTTATCTTGACGATAAATGGACTTGGACATGCGGTAAAGGCATTTATGCACGCGAAGTTGCCGAAACCGCACTTACTTTATCTCTAGGAGGCTTTAAAAATCTTCATGGCTACTCCAGAGCGACTTCTTGGGGTGAACCGATCGGTCGGGTTCTTGGCGACTCGCGAGTTTGCATACTTGGTGCAGGTGGAATCACTCAATGCCTACTCCCCCTTCTTAACCCCTTTGGATGTGACATCACAGTTGTTCGACGACGTTCTGAATCCCTAGAGGGGGCGAACCGAACAATAACGACTTCTCGCCTCTTTGAAATTCTTCCACAAACCGATCTTCTGATTCTCGCCCTTTCGCTTACCAAAGAAACATATGGAATCATCAATAAGGAAGTTCTTTCTGCTCTTCCAAATCATGCTTGGATAGTAAATGTTGCACGCGGAGGACATATTGTCACCGATGATCTTGTGGAATCTCTCCAACAAGGAACTATTGGTGGAGCAGCTCTAGATGTAACAACTCCTGAGCCTCTCCCGGATGATCATCCGCTCTGGAGAGAACCGAACTGTCTTATCACCCCCCATATTGGAAACACTCCGGAGATGGGTCTAAGAGTTCTTGGACCATTCATTTCTGAAAACGTTAAGCGCTTCTGCAGTAACGAAGAGCTACTTGGTCTTGTAGACGTAACCCAGGGATATTAAGAAATGGCAAATTTTGCTGGCTACATTCTTGGTGGTGTTTTCCTCATTGCTGGGATGGCCAAACTACGTTCCCCCTTAGACACTCGTCGTTCCCTACGTGACCTTGGTTTTCCTTTTCCTAAAGAAACAAGCATTGTCCTTCCTCTTGTTGAACTTTTAACCTCTGCTCTTTTATTCATTGACCCTGCTACTGGCGGACCATGTGCCGTGGCGCTACTGGTTGCCTTTACTGTCTTGATTTCCAGTCGCCTTGCCGCAGGAAATAAAAGCGGATGTGGTTGTTTTGGGGCTTGGTCCACCCGCCCCCTGTCTTATAAAGACATTGTCCGAAATGTTATTTTTATTATTCTTGGTGCAATAGCAACGCTCGGATGAGAAAATTTGGCGAAGATTTGCTACCGTCCTGACGTTATAACAACTATCTAGAAATTTTTCCGTGAACCCTCAACATTGTGCTCAAAAAACTGCAAGCGCTGTACAAGTGCTCGGCGCACGTTTCATGTTGGATCCTGTGACTTTCAAAACGGGACCTGAACTCGGATTACCAAAAGGTCTTCCAGGGTATGTAATGGGACGTTTCGGCACCATAGGAGATATTTCTGCAGAAGAAGCAAGTGCCGCAGCTTGGTGCTGGAATCCATCTCAAATCAAAGAAAACTGGATTGAAGATTTCTCTCCATCTCTGGCTGGTGCTTTGTATGGCCAAATTTGTGCTGAACGTGGACGTGATTACCTCAATGGCTTCAGTGGCGCAGCTCGCTTAGTTGAGTTAGCTGAAAAAATAGTTGACTCAGCTGATGGAGAAAATGCGCCGACTTTTACAGGGTGGCGTAATGTAAATCGTCCAGACGATACGGAAGGGCGTTCCTACTTGCTCATACAAGTTTTACGGGAACTTCGTTTCTGTAGGCATATTGTTGCTGCGAAAAGTCTTAACGTATCACCAGTAGGATTAGTAAAGTTGAAGAGTAGCTACAACATTAATTTATTTGGGTGGGGAGATTCCGATGATTCTCCAACAGCGCAGGAAATTAGCGACGAAGTGGAATCTTTAACTGCAGAATCTTCAGGAAAGGATCACGAAGTCCTAGACGAAGACGAGCGCAACGAATACGTTGAGTTAGTATTAGCTGCGCTCGCGCATGCTGACCAATAATTCAACCAAATAGAGAATACAACTAATAGAAATTAAGGAGTTTGATTATGGATGGCCTAATGATGGACGTTCCTTTGTCGTTGATCCATTTATTCGATCGTGCCGAGAGGATCTTTCCAGAAAAAACTATTGTTACTGCCACACCGAATGGAAGAGAACGTCTCTCATACAAAGACTGGGCAACCCGAACACGAAAACTAGGAAGTGTGCTGGACCAACTAGGAATCTCTGATGACGGCCGAGTAGCAACTTTTGGGTGGAATACTTCTCGCCATCTTGAACTATATTTTGCTCCGCCATGTAGCGGAAGAGTTGTTCATACTCTCAATATTCGACTTTTCCCAGACCAACTGTCTTACATCGTTGACCATGCTGAAGATGAGGTTATTTTCCTTGACCATTCTGTTGCAGGTTTAATTTGGCCATTAATGGACGGATTCTCCACAGTTCGCCATGTGGTTTTGATGGATGATGGAGCCCCTGCTCCAGATGCAGATGCTATACGAGCGGAAGTACACGACTATGAGGATCTACTAGCAGGAGTCGAACCCGCTGAATGGAAAAGAGTTGAAGAAAACCAAGCCGGTTCAATGATGTACACATCTGGTACTACCGGTAACCCGAAAGGAGTGGTTTACTCACACCGCTCAATGGTTCTCCATACTTTTGGAGCCATGATGGCAGACACCATAGGTGTCTCTGAAAGAGACGTCGTGCTCCCAGTTGTTCCAATGTTTCATGCTAATGCTTGGGGATTCGCTCATGCGGCAGTAGCTACTGGAGCCACCATTGTTATGCCAGGTGCCGATCTCAGTGCACCTTCCCTAGCGGACATCATAGAGACAGAGAAAGTGACAGTAGCTGCCGGTGTTCCAACGATTTGGATGGGTGTTTTACCAGAATTAGAAGGAAGAGATGTTTCGGCTCTTCGTGCTATACCGTGTGGGGGCTCTGCTGTTCCAAAGGCACTTTCAGAAGGCTTCCGTGAAGCTACTGGACTACCAATACTGCAAGCTTGGGGAATGACTGAGACCAGTCCGCTCGCTGCTGTTTGCAGCATCAAATCCACTCTTGACCATCTAAGCATTGATGAGAAAGCTGACCTACGGACTTCAATCGGACTAATTTCTCCTGGAGTTGATTTTCGTATAGCTGATGATGAAACCGATGAAGAGCAACCCTGGGACGGAGAATCTCGAGGCGAACTTCAAGTTCGGGGACCATGGGTGGCGAAAGAGTATTACAACGACGAACGTGCTAATGAATCTTTCACTGATGATGGCTGGCTGAAGACAGGAGATGTCGCTACATGTGACTCCGAAGGCTACATAAGGCTCGTAGACAGAACCAAAGATCTGATTAAATCAGGTGGAGAATGGATAAGTTCTGTTGAATTAGAAAACGAAATCATGGCCCACCCTGATGTTGTTGAAGCTGCGGTAATTGGTGTGACTTCCACTAAGTGGGGAGAACGGGCAATGGCATGCGTTGTAGTTGCTGAGGGAGCTTCATTAACAAGTGAAGACATTCTGGAATGGCTGGATGGACGCATTGTCAAGTGGTGGATGCCTGATCGGGTGGAATTTATTGAAGAAGTTCCAAAAACTTCTGTCGGTAAGTTCTCCAAAAAGACTTTACGCAGCCAATTCGCCGATGTAGTTGTTGACTAAGTGAAGGAAACTTCATTTAGATGATTGATTACAACATGTCATTGTTTATAGAATTGTGTTATTAATTAACTAAATCAAAAGTTGGGGAGATTTACGTGGAACTATTTAATGATTGGCTTGGAATGGCTGGTGGCGGACAAGCTCTTGGACGCTTCGCCCACTACTTGGGGGGTATCACCTGGATCGGCTTGCTTTATTTCTTCAACTTCATTCAAGGAGCCGCTTTTGCAGAAATGGGTGAAGCAGCACGAGGTGAAGCACTTCGGAAGATTACTTGGCGAACTCTTTGGTGGTTCCGCTGGGCTGCAGCCCTCACTTGGGTCAGCGGTATCTGGATTCTCGCCCATCAAGAGGTCTTGAATAGTGGTGACTATTGGAGATCTGCCTCAGGTATGGGTATTGCCTTTGGTGTTGTATTAGGTACCACAATGGCAGCGAACGTCTGGATGGTTATCTGGCCAGCGCAACAAATTGCTATCGGCTCTTCTGTCTCTGTTTCAGAAGGCGGAGAAGCAGATCCAGAAGCTCCTGCCGCAGCCAAACGTGCCGGTCGAGCAAGCCGTGTCAACACCTTGTTCTCTATTCCCCTCATCTTCTTCATGATGTGGCCTAGTCACTTTGGAATGAATTTTGGTAGCCCAGAAGCTAGTACACGAATAGTAATCTGGATTGTCTTTGGACTCATTTGGGCAGTTATGGAACTTTCTGCCTTAGGAAAACTAAGCGGGTACGACAATGTGATAAACAAAGTCGTTTTGGATAAGCATCAAGACACCATCAAATGGGGATTTGCCATAACTTTGGTTCTATACCTGCTCTTTGAAATTCTTTAAAATTAAGCGATAGAAAGACCCACTTAAACAGTGGGTCTTTCCGCGCTTAGCAACACTTATTGTTCATAATTCTTTTAAATGATTAACTCCAATGCCGCTATTCTCATCACTGGTGCCACTAGTGGATTGGGTAGAAAAAGTGCCCTTAACCTAGGTGCTGCTGGACGAACAGTAATTGTTCATGGAAGGAGACATGAAGCAGTTGACGATACCGTCCACCAGATCTCTAAAGCAGGTGGAACCGCTCTACCCTTCATTGCTGATTTCAATGACTTGCAGGAACTCAATAGTGCTCTTGAGAATTTCCCAAACTTGCCATTACATGGAATGATGGCCAATGCCGGTGTCATATCTAGACAACCAAAAACCTTAGGGCAAAGCGCTCAAGGGTACGACATGACTTTTGCCGTTAATGTTCTGGCGCATCAATTAATTTTTATGAAGCTCGCTGACAAAATTCTTGAAAATGGACGAATCGTAGTCGTTACCAGCGGAGTTCATGACCCCAGAAATCAACTATCTCGTTTCGCTCGAGTGCCCGGACCGCAATGGGTTGACATTGAGCAGTTAGCCCATGCAGATAAAACTCCCCCTGAATCAGGTTTATCTAATGGATTCTTAAGATACTCAACATCAAAATTGTTGAATATCTTTCAAGCACGAATCTTGCAGGAACAACTCTCTCATCTTGATGTATTTGCTCTTAATCCTGGTTTTATGGCAGATACAAATCTTGTCCATGAAGTGCCTCTTTTCTTCAGGCCTCTGCTTAAAACTCTTGGCCAAATCGTCACTCCATTCGTAAAGAATATGCGGCTATCTTCCACCACCGCAGAAGATGTACGTTCTCTGTTTGAGGACTCTAAATGGAAAAATAAAGGCTTTGCATACATAGATAGAGGAGAAATTGAATCTCCTTCTTCCACTGCTCTTCGTGACGACTTAGCTGCAGAGCTATGGGCAAGCACCTCTGAGATTGTGAAAATTCAACTTGTCTCTAATAAATAAGGTGCTTGAGATTTATTCAACTAAAAGTTGAGCTTCCATTCCTGATTCACGATGACCAGCAACGTCGCAATAAAGAATGTACCTACCTGGTTCTAATGAAATAGAGCCTGTTGAAGTCTCACCATTTTCTACTTCTAGAACCATTTCATCTTCATATCCCTCAACTAAGAGATTATGAAATTGGAACCCGTCTAAAATATATTCTATTTCTATTACACCGGCAGCTGCCGTGTAACGATCCTTGTCAAAGTCTTGAGTGTCGTCTGCTACCACTCTCAAAACTCCATCTGTTGGCTCTGATGTTGACGGTTGCGTTGTAGTGCCACCGCCACAGCTGCTAAATATGAGAGCTGCTGTTGACACCAGTAAAAAAATTTGAAGTTTTATTTTTTTGCTCATGGCTTGAAGGATATCCATGGGTAATGATAGAGAGATGACCATATCGGTATCATCGACATGGTCATGGGTCATAGTTGTAGGCAATGATAGAGGCATTATGAAAGTTGCTCTTCTCTTAAATAATTTTGCTAAAGCTGGACGGGCTAATGACTATTTAGAACAGGTACTAAACCGTTTAAAATTTCATGGCCAGTCTCCTGATATCCTCTCACCCAATTCGGCTGATCAAGTAAAGAAAGAAGTTTCTCAATCATCAGCAGATCGAATAATCGTTGCAGGAGGAGATGGTTCACTCCACTACGCCGCCAACGCTCTTGCAAACACTGACCGCACTTTGGGTCTTATCCCTTTAGGAACCGGAAATGATGCGGCGAGAGCACTTGGGATTTCTGACGGTGACTTGGCCAACTACGTAGATAGGACTCTGGAAGATCCTTCACCTATCGATTTGGTCAAGAGCGGCTCTCGCTATTTTGTTACGAGTTGCATCATGGGATTTCCATCAAAAGTAAACCAGCGTTCAAACGCCATGCAATTTCCTAAAGGTCAATCTCGTTACACTGTGGCGACTTTAGCTGAACTCAAGTCCTTAGAGTCCGAGCGATACTGGTTAGAACTTGATGAAGGAAACTTTGAAATAGAAGCAACAGCTGTAGTAGTCGCAAATACTTCTTTTTTTGGCGGTGGGATGAAAATATGTCCAGAGGCCGATCCTTGTGACGGGATACTGGACATCTGCGTATTAGGGGATGTGAGCCGAATGAAGTTACTTCATTCATTTACAAAGATTCGAAATGGGTCTCATGTTCACGAATCAGAAGTTTTTCTTTATCGATCTCGATCAATCGGTATCAGAGCAGATGGTCGAGCAAGAGCGGACGGTGAACCCTATGCAGATCTTCCGCTCACAATGAAAGTTCAGCCCAATGCTCTTCTAGTTGCAGGCGTACGACTAGCCTGACCCTATGAGCGACTACCAAATTAAAATTACCTATTGCGTCCCTTGAGATTATTCGCAGCACGCCGTGAGCGCTGCTAACGATCTTCTCTCCAACTATCAACATGTCATCAAAGACCTTTCCTTACTTACAGGAGACAAAGGGATATTTGATGTCGAAGTAAATGGAACCAAGATTTATTCGAAACATGAAACAGGGAGACACGCCGAACCTGGTGAGGTTTTAGAGATTTTCACTGAACTTGTTGGACCAGAAATTTCAATTTACGGAACTTAGTTCAATAGCACCTCTTAGCTTTAAAGCGGGTAAGATTGAAGAGGTTAAGGTTTTCTCTTAGTTGGGAAAAGTTGGGAAAATTGTTGAGGAGAAATTATGAATCTTGCCGATAGTGAAACTCTTGAGAATCTTAAGGCAGCCTTTGCTGGCGAATCTCAAGCTAATCGTCGTTACCTCTATTTCGCGAAAGTTGCAGATGTAGAGGGGTATCCAGATATTGCGGGAAATTTCCGTGACACCGCTGAAGGTGAAACTGGTCATGCGCACGGCCATCTTGATTACATCAAAGCGGTTGGCGACCCTGCTACTGGGCTTCCAATCGGTGACACCATGGAAAATCTTGCTGCAGCAGTAGCTGGAGAAACTCATGAGTACACCGAAATGTATCCAGGTATGGCAAGTAAAGCTCGAGACGAAGGTTTTGGAGAAATTGCAGATTGGTTTGAAACTCTTGCTAAAGCTGAGAAAGCTCATGCAGGACGCTTCCAGTCTTTACTTGACCAAGTCAACTAATAGTTCTCCATATCTCTTTCTATGACTGGGTTAGCCACTCCTAGTGCACTACTCGTCGCGTCTATAGACCTATGACTGAAAATATTTCTTACCATCCGACTTCGGGACTCACTTATGATCCTGAAGATGATCTGTACTGGGATGCTTCAGCTCTGCACGCTGAAATTGAAAGAACATTCGAAATTTGCCACGGCTGTCGAATGTGCTTCAAATACTGCGATAGTTTCCCTTCCCTTTTTTCCTTCATTGACGACCGCCACGATGGGGACGTCCGGAAAATTAGCGATGTAGAAACCGCACAAGTAATGGACGAGTGCTTCCAATGTAAACTTTGTGAAGTGCAGTGTCCTTACACAGTCCGCGAGAGCCATGAATTTCAGCTTGATTTTCCAAAACTCGTACACCGCTACAAAGCGCAGAGACATAGAGCCCAAGGTTCTAGTTTGAGAGATCGACTTCTGGGAGATCCAGATCGTATAGCACGGTTCTCACGACTTTCCAGCGGATTAGTTAACTCCCTGAATTCTCGTAGCCAAATTCATCGTCTTTTTTTAGACAAGATTCTTGGTATTCACCCTAAGAAAGATCTTCCAAAATTTTCTAGAAAAACATTCACTCAATGGGCTCAGAAACGCGGACTGATTCGATCAGCTGAAGAAGGAGAAGTAGTAATTTTCCCTACTTGTTACGTAGAACATAATGAACCAGAAGTAGGACACGACACGATTTCTGTACTTGAAAAGAATGGGATTGATGTTACGTGCGATAAAGGACTTGAGTGTTGTGGCATGCCGGCTTGGGAGTCAGGAGATTTAGAAACTTTCAGAGAAAAAGCTCGAAATAACTTGAATCGACTTCTACCACACGTCCAAGCAGGAAAAAAAGTTGTTGCTATTAATCCAACTTGTTCAATGATGTTGCGGCAAGAGTACCCAGAACTCGTAGCTACTTCTGACCGAGAAGATGCAGAAGCTCTCGCTCAAGCAGTAACAGACCCGGGTGAATTTTTATGGTCAATACGATCGGAAGATCGATTCAATACTGACTTTAAGTCCACCCCAGAAACCGTAAATTATCACACTCCTTGTCATCTCCGATCTCAGGCTGTCGGTTTCAAGGGTAGAGATCTTCTTCGTAAAATTCCTGGCGTAAAGCCAATCACCACAATGGAATGTTGTGGTCACGATGGAACGTTTGCTATGAAATCAGAAGGATTTGAGGTCTCAGTCCGCGTGGGTCAGAAGGCATTTGATGGGATGTCTTCCCAGGAAGCATCCATTTGGGCTACAGACTGTCCGTTAGCAGCTCTTCAATTTGCTCAACATGCTGATAAACGACCACTTCACCCAATGACTATTTTGGCAAGAGCTTATGAGCCTGATGGATTTCCTACCCCAATAGAAAACGTAAAGGATTAAATATGAATTCTGCTCCTCACCACGTTAAAAGAGAAGAAATAATCGATTACCAGACCTATTCAGAAATACGTGACGAAATACGTGACGAGATAATGAAGATAAAAACTTCTAGACGTATACATCTTGGCCAGTATCTAACTTTTCTTTTTGAAAACCATGAGACCATCAAGTATCAAATTCAAGAAATAACTCGAGCTGAACGTACCGTTCGTGAATCTTCTATCCAAGAAGAGATTGCTGTTTATAACAGCCTTCTTGGGAACAAAGGACAACTCGGATGTGCTTTGCTCATAGAGATACCTGAAGAAAAAGATAGAAGACCGCTACTAACTGCTTGGTTAGGGCTTCAAGAGCATTTCTACCTAGTGTTAGCAGATGGTTCTCGAGTTTATGCAGAATACGACTCTTCTCAAGTCGGCGAAGACCGTCTTTCTGCTGTCCAGTACCTGACCTTTTCTCTTGATTCTCCTCCTGTTGGCCTAGGTTGTGATTTTGAAAATCTGAACGAAGAGATAGATCTATCTAAAGAACAAATGGAAGCTCTCGCTGAGGATCTTTCTGCCACGCAGGTTGCATGAGTAGAGCGTCACTGCTGCAGGCCGGACTCGACCTCCGTCTCGGATCGTTCGACCGCATCGACGGTTTCTGGCACTGACGCGGTATGTCCTGCACGTTGAGACGACCGCCAGCACCGTCGAACTCATCGGTGTGTAGCCAGTGGGTTCTTTTATTTTTCAGACCTGACAATTAAACAAGTCTTTACGCTCAAGGTCGGGGTGCTGCTAGTCCTTCTACTATCTCTGTATTTGGAAGTTTTAAAAGACCTTCTGGTGGTAGATATATTTTTCGGTCTCGCGATCCTCCACCGACAATAATTTTTTCGCATTCTAAAACGCGGCTATCTACCCACAGAGGAAGGTCACTAGGCAGACCAAAGGGAGTTATTCCACCTAAAGTTTGTGAAGTGACCTCAATTGCCTCTTCGGGGGAAGCAAACGAAACTTTTCTTACTTCTAATTTTTTCTTTACTGTCTTATTTACATCAATTCGTGTTGACGCAAGCGCTAAACAAACGGCATATTTTTTTGGTTCGTTCTTTCCGGCAACCAAAATCGCATTAGCTGACTCTTCTATTCGATAGCCATAGTGCTCGCAAAAACTTACGGTGTCAGCTAGATCAGGATCGCACTCAATTATTTCGTGTTCTACTCTTGTAGTAATTAGTGATTCAAGAACAGGGTCTGACATTATTTAACTTAGAAATTTTCTTTTAATTCTGTCAGTGAATCTAAAATGCTCATCACTGGTTCAGTTCCCTCTGGCGGCAAGCCGAAAACAACTCGGTCAATACCTGCGTTCTTTAATTCCTCTAATTGACTCGGATTAGTTGGTGCACCATAAATTGATATTTCTATCTCTTTTGGGTCACGGCCTGCTGTTTCGCAAGCAATGTTTCTTTCCTCTACCCATCTTTTTGGATTGAACTCTCCTCTTCCGGCTATGGGAATCCATCCATTTCCATAGCGGACAGCACGGTTAAGTCCACCTGGAAATATGCCCCCTACATGTATGGGTGGATGAGGTTTTTGCACCGGTTTCGGATTGGAGATAATGGGGTCAAAGTTGACTTGAGTTCCATGATATTCCGCTTCTTCGTTCGCCCATATTGATTTCATTGCCTCAATCCGTTCACGCATTAACCCGAATCTTCGAGTTGGATCTGTTCCGTGGTTTTCCATTTCTTCGAGGCTCCAGCCAGCTCCAATTCCAAAAAGAAATCTTCCCTCAGAAAGAACATCTAAACTGGCTACTTCTTTTGCTGTCTGAATCGGGTCGCGCTGTATAACTAAAGCTATGCCAGTTGCTACTTTCAATTTTTTTGTTACCGCTGCTACTGCTGAAAGAACTACAAAAGGATCCATAGCGTCGTAATACATTTGAGGAAGAACATCACCTCCAGGCCATGGCGCAGTGCGGTCTCTAGGTATATGGCTGTGTTCCGCCACCCAAAGCGACTCGAATCCACGTTCTTCTAGTGCTGACCCGAGAACTGTGAGAGAAATGCTGTACTCGCAAGGAAAAATATTTACACCAAAATCCATTAAAACTCCTCAAAACCATTTAAGTCTTTACTTGTTATATATCACCTTTAGTGTTTTCACCTAATCTTGCCTTGTATTCGCGGATAATGACCGTTATTATCCTTACATGTCCTTAGATACCGCTATTGAAACCACAACAAGTGATCTAACAAATAGCGAACTATCTGAACGCCTTCTCGCTGCAGCTGCTGATCTCTTCGCAGAAAAAGGCTACGAACAAGCAGGAGTTGCTGAAATAGCTCGCCGAGCCGGTGTCACCACAGGAGCTATCTACAGTCGATACACCGGAAAAGCAGACCTCCTTCAGGATGCGGTCAAGAATCACGCCCCCACCGAAATCACTCGACTACTTAGAGCTGAAGATAATGATCAGTCGCCAAAAGACATTTTGGCCGATATGGGTGAGCACCTTTTAGATGACCTTCATGAAAGCACTGGGATTTTCATAGAAGCTCTTGTTGCTGCAAGACGCGACCCTGATTTAGCAATCGTTCTGCACCAACTCGCCACACAAGAAGGCGAACAAGTTGAAAAAATTCTTGAAGCCGCAAAAGCATTCGGAAGTATCGACCAAGACTTAGATAATCTCGCTCTTGTCCGCCTTGCCCATGCCATCGGTTACGGCATGAACGTGACTCGGCTACTCGGATTAGAACTTCCCACTAACGACTCCTGGACCGATGTGATTAACCGAGTAATAAATAGTTTTGCCCCAACCAATGAAAACAATTCTGAAATAAATGGAGAAAAATAATGACAACCACTGAAAACCCTTCAAACGAAACATTTGACCTCGTTGATTACGCCAATGACCCAGAGCGCATCGGTGAGATATCGATGTGGAATCCAGATGTGAGTTCACTAATACATGCTGTTGAAGACAACTGTGATGCCATCTTCACTTGGGGTTACGACAAAGGAGAGCGTAAGCCTTTAGACAAACTTTATGAAAAAGCTAAAACTTCTCAATGGAATGGACAAACAGACTTGGATTGGTCAATAGAGGTTGATCCAGAAGCTCTTGCAAGTGCTGGAGCCCGCGACCCGTTGGAAGTAAGTTATTTTGCAGATAATCCAGAGTCCCCAATTCGTAATTTCAATGAAAAAGAATGGTCCCAATTAGGGATGGAGTCTTTTAACTGGAGCCTTTCTCAATTCATGCACGGAGAACAAGGAGCTTTACTTTGTACGGCCAAAATTGTAGAAAGCGTTCCATGGATTGACGCTAAATACTATGCCGCCACTCAAGTAGTTGATGAAGCCCGACATGTTGAAGTGTTTGCCCAATACCTCGACTCAAAACTTGGAGGAATCGGATACCCGGTTAACCACCATTTAGGTCTCTTACTTGATGACATTCTCAACGACAGTCGCTGGGATATCACTTACCTTGGTATGCAAATTATGGTTGAAGGGCTTGCTTTAGCAGCCTTTGGCTTTATGCATCAGACAACAGAAGAACCACTGCTTAAAAAATTGCTCCGTTACGTTATGAGCGATGAAGCTAGACACGTAGCGTTCGGCGTCCTCTCTTTGAAAGAAGTTTACGAAGACATGACTCAAGCGGAATTAAGAGAACGACAAGAATTTGCTTTCGAAGCTGCCCTCAGAATGCGTGACCGTTTCATGCGTCAAGAAGTTTGGCACCGTATGGGAGTTGATACCGAAGAAATGGTCAAGTTCCAATTAGCCATGCCTGATGAACTTCGCGTTTTCCAACGCATGCTATTTTCTAAGATCGTCCCTAACTGCAAGAAACTAGGTCTCTTAGATGCCGGCGACGGTTGGCTACGCGATCGCTTCACCGACATCGGCGTCATCCAATTTGAAGATTGGGTAGATACCAGTGAAGAATTTCTTGAATTAGACGAAGTAGCTAAAGACAGAGAAGCACAAGAAGCTAGTTGATTACCTGGTCATTAAACAGAAAATTCTTTCTACTTAATGATCATTTCCAGCTTTTTCATGATGACGAATCACCTCGTCTATAACGAAACGTAAAAATTTCTCAGAGAATACAGGGTCAAGACCGGCTTCATTGGCTAGTCGTCGAAGGCGTTGTATTTGTTCAGCTTCACGATCTAGATCCGCAGGCGGCAACCCAGTTTTTGCTTTGTAATCACCAACCTTGCCCGTGACTTTGAACCGTTCAGCTAACAGCAAAATAAGCGCTGCATCTATATTGTCGATACTGGAGCGAAATTCGTTAAGGGTTTCGTCACCTTGCGTACTCATAAATTGCCTTTCTGTCTTTTACTTACTCCAGCGTAGACCCAACATGGTTGAGGCGACACGATGGGACTACTGTCTCATTTATCAACTAAACATCAACGTACATCTAGTTAAGGACAAGAACTGTGGAGATACCACTAACTATTGCAGATTATTTAGATCGAGCTGAACGAGTTTATGGTGATCGCATTGCAGTCATTGATGAGCCTGATCAACCCGCTCCCCCGTTACCTGACATTACCTACAGTCGGCTCGCTGAACTTTCAAGAGGTATGGCTACAGGATTTGATGAATTAGGACTTGAAACTGGAGCACGAGTTGCAATGGTTTCACATAATGCAGCAAGGCTTCTCGTTTTCTTGTTTGGCAGTAGCGCATATGGAAGAGTTGGCGTTCCAATTAACTTTCGTTTAAGCACTCCTGAAATCCAATACATTCTTGACCATTCTGGAGCGGAGGTTTTGTTTATCGATCCAGAACTAGCTGAGCAACATGGTTCTTTCAATGTGAAGCATCAATTTGTAATCGGACCAGAAGCAGATCAAATCTTCATCGAAGGAGGTGTCCCTAAACCTTGGACCCCAGATGAATCTGCTACTGCCACTATCAACTACACAAGTGGCACTACCGCCCGTCCAAAGGGTGTGGAGATGACACATCGGAATATTTGGCTGAACGCTTCCATTTTTGGCTGGCAAGCAGGGGTTTCCGATCGAGACGTTTACTTACACACGCTGCCAATGTTTCATTGTAATGGATGGGGTATGCCCTATGCCATGACTGGTATGGGTGGTAAACACATCGTGCTCAGACAAGTTAACGGCCAAGAAATTCTTGAACGGATCCAAAAACATGGGATCACTCTGCTTTGTGGAGCTCCAGCAGTAATCACCGCTGTTCTTGACGCTGCGGCTGATTGGGACGGAGAAATTCCTGGCGCAGGCCACATGCGTATCGTGGTCGCTGGCGCTCCCCCTCCAACTCAACTAATTGCGCAAGTTGAAACTGAACTGAATTGGGAATTCATCCAGATTTACGGTTTAACCGAGACCGCCCCTCTTCTAACTATGAACAGAAACCGTTCTGAATGGGACCATCTCGACCCTTACGAAAGAGCAGTCAAGCTTTCTAAAGCTGGGGCACCCGCTTTAGGAGTGGAACTTTCTACTAGCAGCAACGGAGAGCTTTTAGCTCGTTCAAATCATGTTCTCAAAAGTTACTGGAGTCAACCTGAAGCAACTGAAGAAGCTTTGGCTAATAATTGGTTCCACACTGGAGATGGAGCGACAATAGGTGACGACAATTACGCGACTATCACTGACCGGAAGAAAGACGTAATCATCTCCGGAGGAGAGAATGTCTCTTCTATTGAGGTGGAAGATGCTTTGTTCTCGCACACTGCAGTAGCTGAAGTTGCCGTTATTGGTGTCCCCGATGAGAAATGGGGTGAAACAGTAAAAGCTCTGGTAGTTGTGACTGATGATTCAGTGACCGAGCGAGAACTTATTGACCATTGCCGGGAACTTCTAGCCCACTATAAATGCCCAACCTCAGTTGAATTCCGTGACGAACTTGCCCGTACCGCCACAGGCAAACTTCAGAAGTTTAAACTTCGTGCCCCTTACTGGGAGCACATGGATCGACAAGTCAATTAGAAAGCTAAGAGACGTTTACGAAGTCGGATTTAGAGATTTCAATGACTCACCTGAAAAAAAACGTCTCGGGTTATCAACCACCAACATCTCGATCTGCTCTTCTGTAGCTCCTCGATCTTTAAGCATTGGAATTATTTCACGATCAAATCGAGTTGGCTCCATAACCTCTGATAAACGATCCATTGCGTATGTGGGGAAAGGCTCCCCTTTCCAACACCAAACAGAATCATGGCTAACTACTATTCGATCACCAGCTCCTTGTGTAATCAAACGCATCAAAGAATCTGCTCGATCCTCATCTGACATCAATGCTGCGATGCCAAAACGATCAAAACCAAGATAACTACCGCCTGACGCAATAGTCATATGGTAATCAGTATCTGTTGTTCCACAAGAATGACCGATGATAATTCGGTTAGATGGGACATTGCCTCGTGTTAAGACTTGCTGCTGTAAATCTCCAACAGTGCCGTCATCAGTATGTGTAGTCACAGGGGCACCTGTAACCACCGACGCTCTTGCTACTGCAGCAAACACTTTTCCTTCGTATTCCGACATGCTTCCATGCCCTGTTCCACATTTAATGATTCCTGGACGCACTCCAGTTGTTCCGATTCCTTCAGTGAGTTCTGAGACAAACATCTCTTCCATGACCCCTTCAATATCTTCATACTGAGCTTTATGGGTCCAATAAAACGCTCCACCTCCCTCCTCGCGATAAAGACCTGTTGCGCAAATAATGTTGAACCCGGTGGCTTCTGCTACTTCGACCATTAATTCGACATCGCGTCCAAGGTCTGCTGGACACGGATCTAGAAGCGTTTGATAACCCAAATCCTGCAATTCGCCAATTCGGTCTACACAGATAGAACGCATATCTGTACGAGAGTTCCTTAAACGGTTTGTATGAGATTCCCACCCAGAATAACCGACTGCTAAATGCTCATGCATAAGAGTGCGTCCGAGTTTTTCTATAGGGATAGGACCTAAAACCGTCTGAACTTCAAGATTTTGGCTTAAATTCATCTTTTTTCTTTCATGACAAAATGATGACAGATTTTTATTTCTAATGCAGATTCGGCTATTTCGGTTGCCTATAGCAATTGTAACTCCTACCGTTAGGTGGACTATTCAATAGTGGATAGGGTTCCAATATTTCATATTGGAACAACGACGAACCGAGGGGGTTCCATATGAGCAAGCTTTTCAAGCTTCTCTCGTTGTTCCTTGCCATCGGAGTTGTTGCTGCTGCTTGCAGTAGTGATTCTTCTGATGACGCAAGTACAACTGCTGCTCCGGCAGAGACAACCGCTGCGCCCGCTACTACGGCCGTTGAACTGGATGCTGATGGCAGCCTGCTCGACACCGTTATAGCTCGTGGCACACTCAACTGTGGCGTAAGCGGCAGTGCGGTTGCATTCTCTGAGACTCAAGCCGATGGCTCAGTCACCGGATTTGACGCTGACTACTGCCGTGCAGTAGCCGCCGCCGTATTAGGCGATGCTGACGCTGTCAACTTCGTAGCATTAACCGCTTCAGAACGTTTCACCGCTGTACAAACCGGCGATGTTGACCTTCTGATGCGTAATACCACTTGGACACAGAGCCGTGACTCTGACGTAGGTATGGACTTTGGTCCAACCACCTACTATGACGGTCAACAGCTTATGGCACGCGTAGATGATGGCTTCGATGCTTCAAGCACCGTAGCTGACCTTGACGGCGCCATTGTGTGCACCAATGCTGGTACTACAACTGAAAAGAATATTGCTGAAGCCGCTGAGTTAGCTGGTGCAGACATCGAATTACTTGCTTTTGAAACAAGTGATGAGGTATACGAAACATTCATTGCTGGTGGTTGTGATATCACTACCACTGATGGTTCCGCACTAGTTGGCCGTAAGGTCAAGCAACAGCCTGCAGATCAAGAGTGGGTGATTTTCCCAGCTACTCCGATCTCTAAAGAGCCACTTGGACCAACATATGGTCAAAATGACTCTGCTTGGGCTGACGTCATTAACTGGACTGTATATGCCACCATCATCATGGATGAATATGGCATCACTTCAGCGAACGTTGATGATCATGTCGGTGATCCAGGTGAAGTTGGTCGTCTACTTGGAGGCGAAGGCGAACTCCAGACCGTTATGGGTCTGAGCGCTGATGCTTTCCATCAGGTGATCAAGCAAGTTGGTAACTACAGTGAAATCTACAACACGAACCTGAATCCTGTTGGTCTTGTCCGCGAGGGCAGCGCTAACGCTGGATGGCTCGATGGTGGTCTCATTTATGCACCACCTGCACGTTAGATTTAACTAACAATTCCGCAAAAAGCCCCACGGAAGAGGAACTAATAGTTCCAAACCCGTGGGGCTTTTTCGGAATTAGGCTCCGTGTCCCGCTTCATGCTCATTTCTTACTAATGTGACTTACAACATGCCCGATACTCCCACGTCAACTTCTGCAAAAGTACTTTCCGCTCGCCCTCCTCTTTGGCGGGACGCTGTGGTGCTCAAATGGGTAACACAACTTTTTCTTCTTTTTATAGTCTTGACTTCTTTATGGTTCCTCACCAGCCAAGCTGGGGACAATCTAGAAGCTCGCGACATTCCCTCTGACTTCAACTTCATTGAACGACCTGTTGATATCCAACTCAGCGAAGGAATCGATACCCATCCGGATTCTGGTGGGCGCGCTCTTTGGGTAGGAATGGTAAACACCATACGGATATCAATAGTTGGGATCATATTTGCGACAATGCTCGGAATTATGGTTGGTCTCGCTCGTCTATCGAATAATTGGCTCATAAATCGTCTTGGAACAATGTGGGTAGAGACTCTCAGGAATATCCCTTTACTAGTACAAATTATTTTCTATTTCTCTGTACTCACTGTTCTTCCGCGCTTAACCCTTGAAAGCGGTCCGATTAACGGATGGTTCCATATATCTAATAAAGGCATATCTATGCCCAGAGTTTTTCTCGCTGATGGCTTCTACCAATGGCTCGTTGTTGTACTTATCGGTGCCGTAGTGGGTTACTATGTTCATCGCCATCGAACCCGCCTGCATAACGAAACGGGTGCCATCACTTCACCAATACTTTGGGCATTTGCTGTAATAACACTATTTGCGATAGTAGGAATCTTTATTCATCCGATTTTTTCTTGGGTGGGTTCAATTTTTGGAGCCTTAGCCTCCCTGTTTGATTCCCTTACAGTTCTAGTCCCACAGATAGTCCTCAGTGGAGTCGCACTAGTTGGGGCGACAACATGGGTCCTCAGATTTATTCGTAAACACCGAAGTGCAGGCGGACACCTTTCATTAGTAGATGACGACTGGTTCAGAATTATCTTTACGATCGCTGTTTCAGTAATTCTTGTATTCGTATTTATTAGTTGGGAAGGGCTTTCGTCCTGGATATTAAATAGTGGACGCGACTTATTTCAAGTAATTGAATCTAAATTCAATGTTGATGGCGCTGCACGCCCATTTGATGCAATGCGCCCTGAAATAATACAAAAAGGAAAATTCCCTAACTACGGGCCAAGTGGTTTAACTATGAGCGTGAGTTTCGCCGCAGTTTTCTTTGGTGTCGTCTTCTACACCTCTGCTTTTATAGGCGAAAACGTGCGTGGTGGAATCCTTGCTGTGCCCAAAGGACAAATTGAGGCAGCTCGTGCGGTGGGGCTTCGCCAAAGTCAAGCCTTACGGCATGTCATCCTCCCACAAGCCTTCCGGGTCATCCTTCCCCCTACTGGGAACCAGTATCTAAACCTCACCAAAAATACTTCACTAGCCATCGCTGTGGGTTATAGCGACATTGTTCAAGTAGGAACTACAGTCTTCAATCAAACTGGAAAGACTTTACCTGTGGTTGGAATCTGGATGCTGTTCTACCTGAGTTGCTCTCTAACAATTTCTGTAATCGTGAACTGGTTTAATGTTCGAATGCAATTGGTGGAACGATAATGAGTGATCTAAACACTACCGGTGTAGAAGGAACCGTCACTATAAAACCGGCTCCAGAGACTCCAAAACTACCTCCACGAGAATGGTTAAAAGAAAACCTTTTCTCCAACAAGTTCAATACTCTTCTAACTCTTTTCTCAGCAGCGATCCTTTTAATGATCAGCCGAGGGCTTCTGTCTTTCATTTTCAATCCGGAACGACAATGGGGGTCAACATCTACAAACCTTCGCCTCATGATGACACAGGCCTACCCTGAAGAACAGTACATACGAGTATGGGTCTCCGTAGCCGTTATCTTCACATTAGTTGGCGCTTCTATGGCCATATGGAATGCTGGAAGTCGCGTAACTCTTAGAAGACTTGGATCATTTCTTCTGAGTTCTGGTGTAGTAATAGATATCTTGACACTGTTAGCTCCATTTAGTGGTCAAGCAAAAATTATTTGGTTAATTATCGGGTCTGCTGTATCTGGAGCAGGAGGAGTTCTCCTCCGTGTAAGCGATAAAGATAAAGACATTAGTAGTTTGACTCTTGTTGTAGCCACTTTGGCTGCTGCGATTCTCTCACTTTGGATTGTCCCTTTTGGCCATCACAGTTTTGTTTTTGAACGCACTCCTCGCTCTATGGCAGAAACTGGAACCGTAGCATTAACAACCAAGTTGCCCTGGACAATAATGGTTGTCATTGGAATACTCGCTTACTTCCTTGGGAAAATAGTGATGAATCGTTTTCCGTCAAAGAATTTACGTCCGACAATTATTGGTATTTGGTTCCTAACTCCCCCCACACTTTTATATCTCGTTCTTCGTGATCCTGATTTTGACATGGGTCATGTTTTAAACACTGATATTCCGATTTTCTTGATCTTTGCTATTGCTGGTGGGGCTCTTCTCTCTTGGTTCACTCGTCCAACTACAGGAGAAATAGGGCGGGTTTGCGCTGCTTTAGTTCTTTTAGCTGGATTTGGAATGTTCTTTACTCCGATGCGAATGATCATTCGAATACTGATGCTTCTTTTAGCTACCTTTGCTCTTGCTGCACCCACTTTTGCTGGCGACTCTAAAACACGGCGACGATACGTCCTAGCTTGGTTAGGTGTATCTGGAATTATCACTTGGCTCGTAACTGCTGTAAATACACCATCAACTATTGAAGTTCCAGGAGATTTCTTTCTTGGTGGTATTTCTCTTACTCTGCTGGTTGCAATTTTCACCATTGTGATTTCTTTCCCTATAGGGATACTTCTCGCTTTAGCTCGAACTTCCAAGATGCCGATATTTCGTATCCTTTCAACCTGGTTTATTGAGTTCGTTCGCGGAATTCCTTTAATAACAATTCTTATTTTCTTCAGCATTATGGTTCCACTGTTCCTACCGAAGGGCATGGAACTTAGCGAAGTTTCCGCAATTGTGATTGGGTACTCACTTTTCTCTGCTGCCTATCTCGCTGAAAACGTGAGGGGTGGACTTCAATCAGTGACTCGTGGCCAGCATGAAGCCGCAGAAGCAGTGGGGATGACTACGTCTCAAAAAACTTTCTTCATCGTCTTGCCGCAAGCTCTACGAGTTTCTATTCCACCGCTTGTCGGCCACTGCATCGGCGTATTCAAAGAAACCTCATTACTCGCCATTATCGGACTGTTTGACATTCTTTACATTGCTCGAAATGTCATCCCAAACCAAACAGAATTTCTTGGAAGTACGAGAGAAAACCTGCTCTTCGTATCGCTTATCTATTTCTTTTTTGCATATCAAATGTCAAAAGCCAGCCAACGTCTTGAACGACGTGTAGGTCTTGGCGAACGATGAGGTAAAACTATGAATGAAAATGAAAATACTGAAACACCCGCCAGCGATCGTGACTTGAGTAACGCTCCAGACATGATCGTCTGTGAAGGTGTCTCGAAATGGTACGGCGATTTCCAGGCGTTGGACGAAGTTTCAGCGACCATAAAAGAACAAGAGGTTGTAGTTGTATTAGGACCTTCCGGTTCTGGAAAGTCAACATGGATTCGTTGCATTAACCGTCTTGAGCATCACCAAGAAGGACGAATTGAAGTTGATGGCATTGAACTTACCAATGACTTAAGAAATATTGAGAAAGTTCGTTCAGAAGTTGGCATGGTATTTCAGCAGTTCAATCTTTTCCCACATCTAAAAGTTTTAGATAACGTGACTCTTGCTCCGATTTGGGTTAGAAAAAAACCTAAAGCTGAAGCTGAAGAGCAGGCTGCTGCTTTACTCGAACGTGTAGGCATACCAGAACAGGCAGATAAATATCCGGGGCAACTTTCTGGTGGTCAGCAGCAGCGAGTGGCGATTGCACGGGCTTTAGCCATGGAGCCAAGAATTATGTTGTTTGACGAACCAACTTCTGCTCTTGACCCGGAAATGATTAAAGAAGTTCTTGATGTTATGAAAGAATTAGCTCTTTCAGGTATGACAATGATGGTGGTTACCCATGAAGTCGGTTTTGCTAAAGAAGTAGCTGATCGAATCATATTTATGGATGATGGCCAGATCGTCGAAACTGGTACCCCTGAAATTTTCTTCTCTAACCCGACTGAAGATCGTACAAAACTTTTCTTATCCCAGATTCTCTAAAGAAACTGTTGTGAAGATCTGAAATGAATATTGATCCTCTTACCGGTGTTCTTGGGGCTCAGATAAACGATGTCAACCTCAACGATCTCAATCAACATCAAATCAATGAGCTGTATCACGAGATCTGTGTCCATCAGGTAGTTGTCATACCTGATCAATCACTTTCTCCAGAAGAGCAAACAAGGTTCAGTCATTTACTTGGTCCTTATTCTCCCGTTCCATTTGTTGAACCCATTCCCGGTTATCCAGAAGTAATTAAAGTGATCAAAAAAGAGTCCGAGTCTAAAGCGTTTAATTTTGGTGGAGTTTGGCATAGTGATTTCTCATTTTTAGAAAGCCCACCTGCCTTCACTATTCTTCATGCCCTTGAAGTTCCCACCATCGGAGGAGATACTGTTTGGACTTCAAATTGTGCTGCATACGAGGCTCTGGACGATGAGTCAAAAGACAGATTTGAGACAATTACTTGTGTACATTCTGCTTCGGCTTCTTATTCTCCAAAGCAGCAATCCGTCCATTCTGGACTTTCTGGGATGGATATACGCACTTCAACTGAAGCAGAAGAAACTAGGGAGCATCCTTTAGTTTGTAAGCATCCTACAACAGGAGATAAATCATTATTTTTTAATGGCACCTACGTAAGAGGTCTAAAGGGCGATGGAATCAACAGTCCTGAAGACGAATTAAATTTGCTCATATGGTTACACAATTGGACTACTCATGTACGTTTTACATTTCGTCATCGATGGTCAAATGGAGACGTTGTTATTTGGGATAATCGTTCAACTCAACATGTAGCGATAAACGACTACTCAGGTCAGCATCGTGAATTAAATCGAACGACGGTCGCTGGGAAAATTCCAAGTAGTTAAAGAGAGTCGTCTCGTAAAAGTTCTATTAAAGATGATGTGTCCCACCGCCCGTGGCCTTGATTCTGAAGTTCAGCGTAATACTCATCAATTACTGTTGTAATAGGAAGTTTGGCTCCTATGCGTTCAGCTTCGTTAAACACAATATTCAAATCTTTCCGCATCCAGTCGAGAGCAAACCCATGATCAAATTCATGCTTCAACATGGTTTCTGATCGATTAGACATTTGCCAAGAACCAGATGCTCCTTGACTGATCGCCGCAAGAACTTTTTCCATGTCTAATCCTGCTCGCCGACCAAAATCTAACCCCTCTGATAATCCTTGAACTAAGCCAGCTATACATATCTGATTAACCATCTTTGTTGTTTGTCCTGATCCAACTGGCCCTATCAAATTCACTGCTTTCGCATAACATGAAATAACTGGCTCGACATTCGCAAAAACATCACTATTCCCACCGCACATCACAGTGAGTTGCCCATTCTCCGCCCCTGCTTGCCCCCCAGAAACTGGTGCATCAATAAATTCAACATCTTGTTTTTTTGCTACTTCGGCTATTTCTTTAGCCACTGTTGCCGAAGCCGTAGTGTGGTCTACTAGAACACTCCCTGGACTCATTCCAACTAGTACTCCTGTGTCTCCATAAACAACAGAGCGAACATCTTCATCATCTCCGACACAAATAAAGACAATTTCCGAGCCGTCAGCAGCGGCTGCAGGTGTAGAAGCCATACTTCCGCCATACTGGCTTACCCAGTCGTGGGCTCTACTCTCTGTTCGATTATAAACCGTGGTCGAATAACCCGATTCCTGTAAATGTTTCGCCATAGGAAACCCCATGACACCAAGACCTATAAAAGAAACTTTAGACACCATTCAAACTCCTGACTTTAATTCAGCCATTGCTGAAAATAGTTCTAGCGGAGACTGAACTGAACTTTCTCCATCTATCTCTCGATAAATAGCATGAACGTTTACGGCTAAGCGTTCCCATTCTCCCCATTCTTTATAAGCACCGAGATCAATTTCAGCTATTGCTTCTTCTGCTGTCTGACCAGCAGCATGACGTTCTTTGCATTCTTTCTCTACGAACGAAAGGTAATCTCGAACTGCGGTTACACCTTCCGCGTCAGTCAGGGGCCCATGGCCTGGAACGACAACATCTGCCTCTAGACCAATAATTCGATCACATGCATCTATCCAGTTGGAAACTGGACCGTCCCAAATTATTGGAGTTCCATTTATAAAAAGTATGTCTCCACAGAAAACCGTAGAAGCATCAGGAAGATACACAATCAAATCGCCAGCAGTGTGAGCCGGCCCTACTTCTATCAGTTCCACAGTCCGCCCACCCACATCTAGTTGCAACTCTCCCTGAAAGGTTCTATCAGCAGGAGGGAGATCGATATCATCAAAACTAAAGGGTCCAAAAGCTTCGCGAACGTATTTATTAGTAGTCTCTCCTAAGTCGATCGCCAGCAATGCTGAGATAGCCGAAGGAGGCATCGCATTCATTTCTTGTGCTGCTGCTTCTGTCGTAATAATTTGAGCCCCATCTTGGCCACCTACTAAACTATTTCCGTAACAGTGGTCTCCATTTGCATGAGTATTGACTACAACATCTATTGGGCGCCCGGATGTGACTACTGACATAGAGTCCAGCATGTCTCTAGTTAAATTTAAGTCAAAGAGCGTATCGATGAGTAACGAGGACCAATCTGAAGCTAAAAGCCCAGCGTTGCTCCACCCCCATCCGCCATCGGGCTGCAAATAGGCAAACACTCCATCTGCAACCTCATGAAGACCTTTGGCATAGGGAACAGTATCAAGACTTTTACTCACGAATTTACTTTAGGCGAACTGTATAGAATAGGTGAACCCCGTCTAGCCGATTCGGCCTTGAAGATGGCAGGCTATAACGACAACCTTTTGAATTAGGAGATTTTAAAATGGGCAACCTGTGTGAAGGCCGTGTGGCCATTGTTACTGGAGCGGGACGCGGTATAGGACGTGAACACGCTTTATTGCTAGCTGAAAATGGAGCCAAGGTCATAGTAAACGACCTTGGAGGTGACACTGATGGTTCCGGCGATGATATTAGTCCCGCCCAATCAGTAGTAGAAGAAATTGTTGCTATGGGTGGAGAAGCGGTAGTCAATGGAGCCAACGTTGCAGATTTTGATGCTGCTGGAGAAATGATACAACAAGCCATTGATACTTTTGGAAGTTGTGACATCTTAGTTAACAACGCAGGCATACTTCGCGATCGAATGATCTTCTCAATGTCCGAGGGCGACTGGGATGCAGTAATTAATGTTCATCTGAAAGGAACATTTGCTCCCACTCATCATGCCGCTGTTTATTGGAGAGAAAAAGTAAAAGCAGGCGGTGAAGCATTTGGGCGTATTGTGAACACCTCTTCCCCTTCTGGTATCTACGGGAACGTAGGACAGTCAAACTACGGAGCGGCAAAAGCAGGAATTGCGGCATTCACCTTGATCACTGCTGTGGAATTAGCAAAATACGGCGTCACAGTTAACTGTCTAGCCCCTGGGGCCTACACACGTATGACTGCTGAGCTTCCAGGTTTTTCCGGTCTCGATGAGGAAGGACAAGAAAATTTTGGGCCGCGTTGGATATCTGTTCCAACTGTTTGGCTTTGTAGCGAAGCGGCTCAAAATGTGACAGGTCGAGTCTTTGATGTGGGTGGACAAAAACTTGGAATTGCTGAACAATGGCGTTTAGGCCCAACAGCTGTTCAACCAGATGATCCAGCAGAACTTACTGAGATTATGGCGCAACTCATGGCAGATGCCCAACCGAACTCGGGTATGGATGGTAAGCCTGTTGAGGGACCTGGAAGACCAGGAAAAGCGATCTAAACAATTATGTCTATAGATTTTTCCTTAACCCCAGAGCTAGAAGAAATACGGGCTCGGATTCGTGTATTCATTGACGATGTAGTTAAACCTGGTGAGGCTCTTATTGAAGGGCACGGAGAGAATGAACCGCAGGAAGGAGCGGAACGCATTGAGACTCTCGTCTCTATGCGGAAACAGGCCTTCAGTGAAGGGCTGTGGCTTCCCCATATGCCAGAAGAATGGGGAGGAATGGGTCTTGGGCACGTTCAACTAGCGATGGTTCAGGCTGAAGCAGCACGTTCAAGATACGGGCCCTGGGTTCTGAACTGTCAAGCACCCGATGAAGGAAACATGCACACTCTCCTGCATTGGGGAACTGACGAGCAGAAAGAAAAATACCTTAAACCCTTATGTGAAGGCAAAGGAACTTCTTGTTTCGCAATGACAGAACCTGAAGTAGCCGGATCAGATCCAACCTTGATACGAACCACTGGCTACCAAGATGGTGAAGAATGGGTAATCAACGGCCATAAATGGTTCATTTCAAACGCTCACCGCGCTCAATTTGCAATCCTTATCTCTCGAACAGAAGACAACCCTGATCTTCCCCAAGCAGCGAATACCGCGTTCATAGTTGACCTTCCTCACGATGGATGGAACGAAGTCCGAGAGATTGGAACTATGCATGGATCCACTGGACATAGCGAAATTCTCATTGAGGATCTAAGAGTGCATGGAACGCAAATGCTTGGAGGTAGAGGGCAAGGGCATCTACTTGGACAATATCGACTGGGTCCTGCTCGGTTAGCGCACTGTATGAGGTGGATCGCTCAAGCAGAAACAGCTTTGGACATGATGGTGGAGAGATCTCTAGAGCGCTTCAGTCATGGTTCTCTCTTGGCGGAGAAACAGGGTATTCAGTGGCTAATCGCAGATTCAACGATGGAGCTTTATCAATCAAAGTTGATGGTGCTCCATGCTGCTTACAAAATTGATCGCGGTGAAGACTTTAAATCTGAAGTCTCTATGGCTAAACATTTTGTAGCGAACTCTCTGGGTCGCATTATTGATCGCTCGATTCAGGTTCATGGAGCGTTAGGTTATTCGACTGACACTCCCCTCGCAGATATGTATCAACACGCGCGTTGGGCAAGATTTGCTGATGGAGCAGACGAAGTTCATCAGATGAGAATCGCTCAAAGAACTATCAATGCTTTTACTGATTCAGGTTCAACTTCTGCGGCTACAGGAAACCTTCCCATCTAGTTTTAATTTCTAAAGATTTCAACATTATTACTTATCAAGGTAAAGTCTTTTAGAGATTCAAATAATTAAGGAGTTTTCATGAACGATGTTGTAATTGTAGAAGCAGTTCGAACCCCAGTTGGAAGACGCAATGGAGGGCTCTCCACCAGTCACTCTGTAGACCTTCTTGGGACCGTTCAGAAAGCCTTATTTGAAAGATCTGGTGTTGATCCCTCTGAAGTAGGTCAAGTAGTAGGTGGATGTGTCGGACAAGTCGGGATGCAATCCATGAATGTCACTAGAACTGCATGGTTAAGCGCAGGTCTACCACTGAGTGCACCGGCTACAACAGTTGATGCACAGTGTGGCTCTTCGCAACAGGCAACAAATCTCGCTTATGCTCTCGTAGCTTCGGGAACTGTTGATGTGGCAGTGGGTTGTGGTGTCGAATTGATGAGCAGAGTGGGTTTTGGTGCGACTACTCCTAAAGATCCTAATTCTGGTCGGCCGATTAATCGAAATTACTTCGATCACTTTGAGTTCACTAGTCAATTTGAGGGATCTGAAAGAATTGCTGATCAGTGGGGAATTTCCCGTACAGATACAGACACTTTTGGTGTGATGTCTCAGGAACGTGCGGCACGAGCTTGGGACGAAGATCGATTTGGAACTCAAATTATTCCTATGGAAGTCCCAGCACTAGGTGAAGATGGTGAAATCAGCGAGGAAACCGTCATGATTTCTAAGGATGAGGGGCTTCGTGAAACCACTATGGAGTCTTTAGCTGCTTTGAAGCCAACCGGTAGAAAAGATGGCGTTCACACTGCAGGAACATCTTCACAAATTTCTGATGGAGCGGGCGCTCTGTTGCTTATGACAAGCAAAAAAGCTGCCGAATTAGGGGTGATTCCGCTAGCTCGAATTATTGATACTTGTCTTGTTGGTTCTGATCCTGAACTCATGTTGACAGGACCAATCGGCGCTACACAAAAATTATTAGAAGAAAACGGAATGACTATTGATGATATTGATGTCGTAGAGATAAACGAGGCTTTTGCGTCTGTTGTATTGGCTTGGGAGAAAGAATTGAACCCTGATATGAATCGGGTGAACCCAAATGGTGGAGCTATCGCTCTTGGGCACCCTCTAGGAGGAACTGGTTCCATCCTCACAACGAAAGCAGTTCACGAACTTCACCGCTCTGGTGGAGAACATGCCCTAGTCACGATGTGTTGTGGTGGCGGTTTAGGAACAGGAACTTTGATTCAAAAAATTTGATTCAATCATTCTGGAAACATAGATAAGTGTGTTGCTTCTAGTTTCTCGCCTTCTGGTGTCTCTGTGAAGAAACTTCCTCCTACTACCGAGGTTGAAACTAAAGCAAGAGCCAAGTTTGAGTCATGAAGCGGCGACCAAGAAGCCATACGGACTTCACCAACTTTTTGCCCTTCGGAGTTGAATGCTGGCCATGGATGTTCACTTGAGAACTGCATGCGGTCTCCACTTAGAAGAACTTTAACTAGTCGGCGTGATGATCCTCTTTCCTTTTCAGCCAGCAAAGCTTCTTTTCCGATAAAGTCATCTTGCCGATCTAAGGAAAGGTATTTTTCTAGGCCTACCTCTAGAGGCGTTGCTGATCCTCCACAGTCTCCGCGATAAGAAAAAAGTCCTGATTCGATGCGTTCGAGAGAAGTTGGAGCTCCAGGATGTATTCCGTATTTTTCTCCTGCTTTCCAGACAGCGTCCCATAGCTCTAAGCCTCTACTCCCATCTTGGAGGAAGAGTTCAAATCCTCCTTGTCCACTCCATCCCGAGCGACAAACCAACATGGGAATACCATCGTGTTCTATATCTTCAAAACCAAAAAATGGGATATCTCGTACCCACTCTCCTAAATAGTCCGCGACTGTGTCTTCAGCACGAGGACCTTGTACCGCTAGAGGAGAAACATCTGGTTCAAAAATTTTGCAGTCATAGCCTTTCGCTAATGCGATACCTTTACACCAAAAAAGTACATCACTGTCTGCTATAGATATCCAATATCTGTCTTCCGCTAGTTTGAGAATCATTGGGTCATTCAGCATGATTCCATCGTTATCACATAAAGGTGCGTAGCGAACTCTACCTATCCGGCAGTCTGACATATCTCGGGCAGACACATATTGAATCAAAGTCAACGCATCTGGGCCGACAACCTCCACTTGTCTCTCCGCTCCGACATCCCAAAGAGATACACGTTCCATGAGAGCTTCGTATTCTGCATCAAGATTTCCAAAGGAGACAGGAAGAACCATGTGGTTGTAAATAGAAAAATGAGTCATTCCATGTCTTATTTGTGCCTCGTAAAAAGGTGACTTTCTATTGCGTGGACTTAAAGGAAATTGCATTTTTACCAATCTTTCTCCGACACTCCATGTCGGTATTGTCCTGCTCTACTCGGTTCCAGTGGAGTATTTCCAAGAATCAAGTCGGCAGCTTTTTCTGCAAGCATCATTACAGGAGCATAAATGTTTCCATTCGTAAGTGTTGGCATTACTGATGCATCAACCACTCTTAGCCCTTCTACCCCATGTACTCGCATCGTTTTCGGTGAAACAACTCCCATTGCATCTTCACCCATTCGAGCTGTTCCACAGGGATGCAGCGCTGTTTCAGAGTCTCTGCGCACCCAATCAAGAACATCTTTTTCTTCTGAGATTTCGGGACCCGGAGAGATTTCCCCCCCGTTGAATTGCTCAAACGCTGGCTGTTTCATAATATTTCTTGCTGTTGCTATAGCCTCAACCCATTCTTTCCGATCTTCAGGAGTTGAAAGATAGTTGAATTGGATTTTTGGTTTAGCGAAAGGATCATTTGATTGAATGCGAACCCACCCAGTGCTATTTGAAAACATTGGACCGATATGAAATTGATAACCATGCCCTTGAGTGATTGTTGTTCCGTCATAGCGAACGGCTACTGGTAAGAAATGAAACATGAGGTTTGGCCAGAGAACCCCATCATTGCTGCGTAAGAACCCGCCTGCTTCGAAATGGTTTGTTGCCCCTGGACCTTTTCTAAATAACCATTTAAGCCCAACACCGGGTTTCCTCCAGTTCTTTAAATACGGTGCCATGGATACAGGCTCCTTACAGGCGTATTGAACATAGACTTCGAGGTGGTCTTGAAGGTTTTCTCCAACTCCGGGGAGATCTACAACTGGAGAAATTCCAGCTTGTGAGAGAACTGACGATGGTCCTATGCCAGAAAGTTGCAAGAGTTGAGGGGAATTGAAAGCACCTCCGCAGGAAATTACTTCAGTGGCTTCAACCCTGTGCCTACGTTTGTTCTTGTGGTATTCGACGCCTGTTACACGATTTTTCTTCATAATTAATTGAGTTACGTGAGCTCGAGTAATTAGATGTAAATTTTTCCGGTCTCTCAATACAGGGTGGAGATACGCTCGGGCAGCAGAATGACGTCTCCCTCTATAAATGTTTCGATCAAATGCGTTAAATCCTTCTTGGCGATACCCATTAACATCTGTGGTAAGTGGATGCCCGGCCTCTTGTACTGCAGTGAAGAAGGCTTGAAATAGTGGACTAGTTGCTGGTCCGCGTTCAAGTTTGAGAGGCCCTTCTCCTCCTCTCCATTCATCAGGCCCCGCTAAGCAGGTTTCCATTCGTTTGAAATAAGGGAGACAGTGGCTCCAATCCCAATCTTCGCATCCTTCTATTGCTGCCCATCGATCAAAATCCATTGGATTTCCGCGTTGGAAGATCATGCCGTTTATTGAAGAGGAGCCTCCAAGAACTTTTCCTCGAGCATGATAGACGCGACGCCCATTCATCTGAGGTTCAGGTTCAGATTCATACTTCCAGTCATACAAGCGGTTACCTATACCCATTGATAGTGCTGCGGGCATATGAATAATCGGATCTATTTTCCAGTCACTTCTTCCTGCCTCAATCAGAAGAACCTTGTTCTTAGGATCAGCGCTTAATCTGTTAGCTAACGCGCTGCCGGCAGATCCGCCGCCAATAACCACATAGTCATAAGTCTTTGTCAAGATTTCTCCTATTAACTCTCAGGAGATTCTGCCCGATCTAACTGATTTAAACACACTATTTGCTTCTTTTATTTCTATTTCCTAAATGTTTGACGGTCGGCATTAGATTGGCGGTATCTTGATCGCATGAATGCTGATTTCCGTAGTGACACTTTGACGCAGGCTACTCCTGATATGAGAACCGCTATGGCATCAGCCACTGTTGGGGATGACGTATATGGGGAAGATCCCACGGTCAATGAGTTACAAGAGCGAATTGCCGCTTTGACTGGTAAAGAGTCTGCTCTATTTTGTACATCTGGCACACAATCAAATTTGAGCGCTGTCTTGAGCCATGGCCAGCGCGGAGACGAATACTTAATAGGCGAGAATTACCATATTCTTCTAAACGAAGTATCCGGAGCTTCAGCATTAGGCGGAATGTCTCCTTGGCCCATAAAAGTTAATGAAACTGGGGGAATTGACCCCGCAGATGTCATTTCAGCAATTAAGGAACCAGATCAGCATCATCCAATTACAAACCTTCTTTGCTTAGAAAACACTGTTAACGGATTTGTTCAACCGGTTGAACTAATTTCTGAATTAGCAGAAGCCGCACATAAATCTGGACTTTCTGTACATCTTGATGGAGCACGACTGTTCAATGCTGCTGTCGCTCTTAATGTTCCAGTTTCTTCTTTCACTAAGTCTGTTGACACTGTTTCACTATGTCTTTCTAAAGGGTTGGGAGCACCAGTAGGTTCAGTCCTTGCAGGCAGTAAAGAAACAATCAATAAAGCTTTCCGAATAAGAAAAATGTTGGGTGGTGGAACACGACAAGCTGGCCATCTCGCCGCGGCAGGACTTTACGCTCTTGACCACCATATTGAACGTCTAGTTGAAGACCATCTTCGAGCTGAACAGATAGCTAAAGGACTTTCAGGTATTGCCGGATTAGAGGTGAAACAAACGAGCAACATGTTGTGGGTCACGCCTCTTCCCGAGTTGCATGCCGGTCTTTCTAAACACTTAGAGGAAAAAAATGTAAAGGTCATTCCATGGAGTCCAACTATGCGAATAGTCACTCACTTAGATATAGATGACAGTCATGTCGACTATCTTGTTCAAGTCTTTCAAGACTTCTTTTCTGACCTCTAACCACGCTTCCAATTTGATACATACGGGGGCATTGAACGCTCTCCACCAGAAATTTCAGGTTCTGGTTCACCAACTGATATACCTAGTGGGATAACCCCTGCCCAAGCAGGTGAGGTGAAATCTCCAAAATCATCTATTGGAGGACCTGTTCTGACTTTCATAGAATATTCGTCAAGCGGGAGTTCAAGTACCGTGGTTGCTTTTACTTCTTTTTCTGTATTTTCTCGTACATCTTTCATTCGGCCTGGAATTCCATGCTCTACGACGAGATCCAAGGCTTCAACTTTCTTTTCATAGTCAACGATTTCTTGAGCTTTTCCAAAAATCACTACAGAGCGATAATTCATTGAGATATTTACAGCTGCACGAGCTAGGACTATCCCGTCAAGCAATGTTATTTCCACACATACCTCTATACCTTTTTTGATATCACGCAGGAGTCTGCTTGCTGCGGACCCATGCAGTAACAATTGGTCCTCTTGCCGGGCGTAAAACATTGGAATAACTAAAGGGTAAGTTTTTCCCTCTTCTTCACAAATAATCCCAACGTGAGCGACTAAACCTTCGTCTAACACTTTATAAAGTTCAGATTTTTCTTGTATTCCACGTTCAGGTTTACGTTTGATAGTTGACCGATCACTCATCTAAAGACCCCCAAATAAAAAGATTTACTGCTTAACTATTGCAAAAAATAAAAAACAATACTCATTTTTGAGTATTTCTTCTCACTTGCTGATTGACTATCAGCCGTGCCCTATCAAATTGCTGCTCTTCTTGCTGCCACTTGCTGGGCTCTTAGCAGCCTGATCCTAGCTGAGCCCGTACGTCGACTTGGAGGCCCACGATTTTGTCGACTGCGAATGCTTTACGTAAGCGTTGTTTTATTGGTGATATCTGTCTTCAGGAATCAATGGGACAACATCGAATTTGGGGACCTTGGGTTATTAACTCTTTCTGCAATAGTTGGTCTTGTTGTGGGCGATATAGGTCTTTTTACGGCCATGGCTCGCATCGGACCAAGACGCACTTCAGTTTTGTTTACGACGAATGCTCCTTTAGCTGCCTTGGGAGGAGTTCTTCTCTTCGATGAAACTCTTCGCTCTTGGGCGTTATTAGGTGCTGTGCTCACTGTTGGAGGGGTAATGCTTGCCATCAATTATGGAACTAACCAAAATGCTCAAGGTTCTATTTTTGAGAGAATAGACGGTTCATTGAAAATAGGGGTTTTTTGGGCAGGTGTCGGCGCTTTTGGGCAGGCAGCTGGTGCTTTGGCAGCAAAGCCTGTTCTTGATCACGGTGCCGATACTTTGAGTGTCGCCACTTTAAGAGTGTTAATAGCCACTCCGCTGATGTGGTTATTAGCTAAGCCAAGCGACAAGCTTGCTCAAGCTCCAGCAAAAGAAAAAATTCTGCGAACAGACTGGGTAAGGCTTGCTGCCAGTGGAACTCTGGCCATGGTGCTAGGAATGAGCTTTCTTCTTTATGCGATAGGCCGTGGCGACACAGGAATTGCAAGTATTTTAGGTGGAACAACTCCTGTTATTATGCTGCCTCTGCTGTGGATCGCTACTCGTCGTCTTCCCGCTCTCGGTGCTTGGGTAGGAGCAATCCTCTCCATCATCGGTATTGCTTTCATGATGTAGCATCTTTTCTATGTTTGATGCAGTGGTCATTGGGGGTGGCATGCTTGGTGCTTCTGCTGCTCGTCATCTCTCAGAAATCGGTTATGCAATAGCCGTGGTTGCCCCTCCAGAACCTTTAGCTTTGGAAAATCATCAAGGCCCTTTTGGCGCCCACTATGACGTTTCTCGCTCTTCTCGAACGCTTTACATTGATCCAGTTGAATATGAGCTATCAAAGAGAGCCCATGCAGCCAATTCTTCAATAGAACAATTCTCAGAAGAAAAAGTCTTTTTCGGACAAGGTCACCTATTTGTAGCCAAGAAAGAGGATGATGAAAAATTTTTTACACACTTCAGTAATTCTTCTAACTCTCATCTGGCGAAAATCTTTGATGCAGAAGGTCTGCGAAAGCAATGGCCAGAATTGAGATTTCCAACAGATTTCATTGGCCTCTTAGAATTAGATCGCAGAGGAATGTTAAATCCACGAGCTTTGGTGGCCGCACAATTGTCTGCTGTTGCTTCATTTGGTGGTCAAATTTTTTCTTCTTCAGCTAGCAGTATGAATATAGGAAATCATTGTTCAGTGAAATTAGTTGATGGTTCACAATTAGAAGCGAAGAAGGTACTGATAAGCACTGGGGCTTGGTCGAATTCGTCTGGACTGCTTCCTAAACGTGTTGCTTTAAAAATGAAAACTGAAATCGTACTTTTAGCGGAGATTGATTCTGAGGAAACTAAACGACTAAGGAATCTTCCCGTCATGCACTATGAAATAAGGAACAGTGAGGCTGCTGATATATATGCTGTCCCTCCTCAGGTTTATCCGAACGGAAAAACCTTACTGAAGTGGGGCGCAAACACTCTTGCTGATAGATGGGTTAATAGTTCAGAAGATATTGATTCTTGGTACAGGCAAGGAAACAGTGACCAAATCATAAATTCAGTTAAACAATCTATGGAAAATACCTATCCTGGATTAAGAGTTAAAAAATGGCACACAAATAGATGCGTGATTACCTACACCTCACACGGGCTCCCCTATATTGATTCTCTGGTTGGAAACAAGGTGTATGCCGCCATTGGTGGGAACGGTAGAAGTGCTAAGTGGGCTGACCCATTAGGCGCTTTAGCAGCTTCTTTAGTCGTAGAGGAAAAATGGAAGGATTCTTTGCCTTCCGACCGCTTTAAAGTAATTTTTGAGGATGAAGAAACCGACTTGGCGGATCGAAAGTTACTAAAAGAACGAAATTGTGCCCTCGGTGGGACTTGAACCCACATGTCCTAGAACCGGAGATTTTAAGTCTCCTGCGTATGCCAATTCCGCCACGAGGGCTTTATACCGAGTCCACGCTAGTTTCTTATCTTGCAGTGAGAAACCCGAAGAACATAAAACGTTTACTTAATCTAAGCAGCTAATTCTTCATTATCTATTGCACGCCATAAAGCAGACCGAGCTATATCTGCACGAGATCCAGAAAGTTCATTTGTGACAATTACTCCCTCCACCATGTCGGCCACGACAGCACCCCACGGTCTTTCTTTGACAGCTACAGAAATGACAACATTTTCTCCATTCCTTCGAATGCTGCGTTGCACTCCGAGTAGTCCTGGTGGACTACGAAATACTGGGACTCCAAGCGCTAAGTGTCTGCTGGCGCGTCCTAGAGCTCGTACTGTCTCTGCGAATCTGTAAGTCTTTACTTCCATCACTCACAAGTGTCTCATCTAGGTGTGACAATGGAGTTGTGAGCGATTCTCAGGATAAACAAGTTTCGGATCTTAATCCGGCACAGGAAGCTGTTTTAGAGCAGTTAGGTTCTTTGCGAGATGAAAGGCCAGTTTTCTCTGAAGACCTTGGCCACCACATCCGAGGAGCTCTAGAAACCGCAGTTGAACCCTACTTATCAGCTCTTCCTTCCAATGAAGATATCTTTTTTGCTAAACACGAACTTGGACAGATCCACGGATGTCAAACAAAGTATTTAGCAGAACGTGATGACGAATTCGAATGGGCTGTGAATATTGCGAGAGGGAGTATCGTTCATAAGGCAGTAGAACTGGCAATGAATTGGAGAAAAGAGATAGAACCTTCTGTGCTTATTGACGAGGCGCTCGCCCGTTATGAGCAGGATTCAGGAAGTCTCGGTTACTGGTTGCAAGGGTGCTCTGAAGTGGAGAGAGCAGAGTTGCGTTCGGAATCTTTAGATGCTTTTTCTAAATACCTTGAGTGCTGGCCTCCTCTTCGTCCAGCTTGGCGTCCGGTGAGTGAAAGTCGATTACGAGCAGAGTTGTGTGACAGAAGGTTTATTCTTTCAGGACGAGCAGACCTTACGCTGGGGGCCGCAGAAGGTTTTCGGGCTGGGAAAGTAATCATTGATTTGAAAACAGGGGGGTTCGCTCCTCTTCACGTTGAGGATTTGAGGTTCTATGCGCTGATAGAAACTTTACGCATTGGAGTTCCACCTCGTCTACTTGCCACCTACTATTTGGATTCAGCTCAGTTATCTCCTGAAGAAGTAACTGAAGATCTTTTGATGGCAACTGTCGCTCGAGTTGTTGATGCAGTTGAGAAATTTGTTTCTCTAATTTACGAGAAAGAAGAGCCTAAGGAAATTGCTGGCCCCCAATGTCGATGGTGCAGTCTTTCTGAATCTTGTGCTACTGGGCAGTCTTATCTTGAAGAGAGAATTTAAATCTAGTCATCATCTAAATGAAATAATCTTCCAGTTGTATAAAGGAAGATCCCACCAAGAACTAAAAGAACTCCTGCTCCTGCTCCAACTGGGCGAGGTCCTAGAGCTGAAATAAGAATCCCCATAAGAAGATTAGAGAATGGCATAATCCCAAGCACCCCCATTAGATAAAGGGCCATTACGCTGCCTCTTAATTCATCATCTACCTGGAGTTGCACTACAGAGTTAAGGTTTGTTGCAGAGACAAGGTGGACTCCACCTATCAATAACAAAGCAAAAAATCCAACCCAAAATTTTGGCGCTAAAGCAAAAAGTACTATTGCTGCTCCGTAACCAACTAAAGAACCTAATTGAATACGTGATCTGACCCCGCGTCCCGCCATGGCAGCAACTACAGGACCTACTGCTATGCCTCCAATACCCTGTGCTGAGCCCAGAACTCCAAACCAAAATGGAGAGACTTTAAAAACATCTTCAGCAAAAACAACGATGTGCTGCGATAACGGCATGGCGAAAGCAGAGATGAAACTTACTGCCAAAATCGCTGTACGTATCCCTGGAGCATCCAAAACATAACGGATTGCTCTCTTATAGCCTTCAAAAATTTTCCCAGATTCTTTTTTAGAAGATTGACCACTGACTAACTGATCTGTATCGAGGAGCAGCAATGCAATAGCTATCGGTAAATGCAGAATTGCAACCACCAGTAAAGCCCATCCGGGACCAAACGTTCCTATAATCAGACCGCCTATCGCTGGGCCTGTTGCACGAGCTGCATTGAATTGGGTTGAATTTAGAGCAATAGCATTTGGTAAGACTGACCGTGGCACACATTCAGCGACAAATGCTTGCCAAACTGGAAGTCTGACTCCATTGATAAATCCTCCTGCAGTGATTAAAAACAGCCAAGGCCATGGGCTTTCTAGACCTGAATTCCAAGCAAGAGCCATAACTATGGCAGTTACTGCTTGAATCCCATTAGTTACAAGTAAAATCTTTCTTCTATTCCAGTTATCTGACACCCAAGCTGAGAAGGGGTTCATAAGAAGCATTGGCATTGAACCAGCAAATGCAGACACTCCGACCCAAGCAGCAGACTTTGTCAATGCAAACATCACCCAACTACCCACAAGCATGCGTATCCACCGACCGTTATTTGTGAGTAGTCCTCCTGTCCAGAAAAGGCGAAAGTTTCTGTATTGCAAAGCTGGGAATCTACTTTGAGACTCTTGAGGGCTGGGGGGCATCACACGACCTTACACCACAAGACGTATAAATTAAGCCTATGAATCTTTTACAAATTGAACGAAGAGAACACGTTGCAATACTGACTTTCAACGACCCAGAGCGGAGAAACGTCGTTTCATCTGAGATGAACCAAGCGCTCCTTGCAGCTTTTGATGAATTAGAGCCTGATGAAAATATTCGAGCAGTTGTTTTAACTGGTTCTGGTGCCGCGTTCTGCGCTGGGGCAATCTTAGACGACCTACTTGAAGTAGCTGAAGATAAAGGTGGAGCTCTACCAAATATTTATGCTGGGTTTCTACGAGTCGCTCATTCCCCTCTTGCAACAATCGCAGCTGTCAATGGACCAGCTGTCGGTGCTGGAATGAACATGATTCTTGCTTGTGATTTAGTTATTGCCGGTAATTCTGCAAAGTTTGATACCCGATTTTTAGATATTGGTATCCACCCAGGCGGTGGACATACTTGGCGTCTTCGTAATATCACTGACTTAGCAACTGCTAAAGCAATGGTACTTTTTGGCCAGATTTTGAGCGGCCAAGAAGCAGCTGATCGAGGAGTCGCGTGGGAGTGTGTAAATGATGAAGACTTATTGGAGAGTGCTGTCTCTTATGCCGAACGAGCTGCAGAATTTCCAAAAGATCTATTTGCAATTACAAAAAAGACTTTACACGAAACTGCTGCCATCACTGAATCTGTTCAATCAGTAGAACTTGAACTTGCTCCACAGAGGTGGTCTATGCAACAACCAGCTTTTGTTAATATGATTTCTCGTCTAAAAGACCGTATTGAAAAAAAGAATTAAGGCTTAATCCATTCTTCAATTAACTGATCTGCTCGCCGAACCCATTCTTCGGACGTAACAGCGAATCTCAAATGGTCTTCCCAAGTTCCTCCTATTTCCAGATATTTTTCGGATAGTCCTTCGCATCTCAGGTTTAATTTTTCCATTACTCGCCGAGAAGAAAGATTCCTTGGAACTATAGATATCTGTAATCGGTGTAAAGCTAATTCTTCAAAAGCGAAACGCATAAGCACCACCAGAGCTTCTGGGGTGTAGCTATTCCCTGCTTTGTCTTCAGAGATCCAGTAGCCCACGTGAGAGCTTTGAAATGCCCCTCGCGTAACATTATTCAAATTTATTTCTCCTATAAAACAGTCGCCAATGAAAATACCAAAACCCCAACCGGTACCTAATTGGCTTTCTCTTTGCCGAGAACGGCATCGTGCCTCAAAAACATTTATATCTTTTGCCGGATCTTTTTGCCCAGGAGAACGAAGAGGTTCCCATTTGGTTAACCAATCATGGTTCTGCTGTCGGACCTCTTGCCAATGAATAAAGTCTTCTTTTTTTAGTGAGCGAAGGGCGATTCTACGGCCCTGAAGATTTGGAATGTCCTCTAATACGGTCATTGTTATCCTTGAGAGACAATGGATGCGACTAATCCGTCAAGAATATCCGCTTCGGAAACAAGGCATTCTTTGAATCCGAAACTCCGCATCACTTTGACTAAAACACAAAGGCCTCCAACAATCACATCAGATCTCTCTTCCTCCATACCAGGATTATCTAAGCGCTCAGCTTTTGTCTCTGTCGCTAAAGTTCTGAACACATCTTCAACTGCTTCTTTAGACAGCCGGAAGTGATGGATCTTGTCCCGATCATATTCTTGCAGTCCCTGTTCAACAGCTGCTGTGCAAGAAACCGTTCCTGCCAGCCCAACAAAAGTTGTAGCGTTCAAAGCTTGAGGAATCTCTCGTTTTACATCATCTAGATGGCCTTCAACGATAGATAGACACGATGAAAGTTCTTCAGGTAACGGTGGATCATGCTCAAACCATTTCTCAGTCAAACGAACACACCCGATATCACAAGAAATCACACCTTGGACTTCCTGATCGCCAAGAATAAATTCTGTAGATCCACCACCTATATCTACAACTAAGAAAGGTCCATCTTCAAGGTCTAAATCTTTTGTAGCTCCCATAAAAGAGAGTGTGCCTTCTTCTATCCCTGATAGAAGTTCAGGTCTCACACCAATAATTTCTTCCGCTAAATCAAAAAAATCATCTGCATTGCTGGCATCTCTAGCTGCTGAAGTTGCCGTCATACGAACTTTACGAACTTGATAAGAGTCAATTATCTCCCGATATTCTCTTAAAGTTTTTCCAACTCGACTAATCGCCTCTTCGCTTAAAACTCCTGTTGCTTCTACTCCCTCTCCTAAACGAGTTATTTGCATAAGTCTTTCAGCTGTAGTGGCCCCGTCTCCTATCAACAACCTCGTGGAATTAGTTCCACAATCGATAGCGGCTACAAAATTATTCATTGTTTTCCTCTAACTGCTGGTGAACCCATTTCCCTACAGGATCATCTCCACCTGCCAAGAACCAGGCGTAATGAGCATGGAGACACTTAACCCCTCTTCTAGTCCCTCCGACACCAGCACTGGGACGATGACCTTTATAAGAGTCTGGTATTTCGGCATCTCGTTCTTTGGCATACCGAAGATGTGCCTGAGCTAATTCATTAGGATCAACCTCAGCTTCGGCAGCTTTAACCCCTCCTAGTGATTCAAGTGTTCCGATTCGAGATCGGAGTTTTTCACCAACTAACCAATACAAAGTTGGCATAGGTTTACCGTCATCGAGTACCGGATAATTACGTATCACGATTGGGTCCCCTGAATTATCTCTGACTACAACTTTGAATTTTCCTGATGGAGGCCGGCCAAGAAGCTCAGTTACTCTTTCGTATTCTTTCTGAGTCGAATCAACCATCAAATACTTAGGGGCCTAATTAACTATTACGAATATCACTATTACTATTGCTGCCACTATTGCCATCAAAAGAAGTGTTCGCTTTAGAACAAGGTTAAGGGCACGTTTTATAAAAAAACGAAGTACTCGCTTTAGAGCGGGAGCGCCAGCAGTACTAAGAAGATTTACTGCTTCAACTTCTTCTGAGTCCAGGATTCGTATGGATTCTCCTTCATCTTCTCTCTCAGAAGATGTCTTCTCTTGAGTCACCGTATCTTCGACTTCCGTATCTCCAGTTACTAGTTCACTTAAATTATCTGCAAATTGATCTATAAGTTTCTTAGAAATATCAGCCATAACGCCGCGTCCAAATTGGGCCGCTTTGCCAGTGATTTTTAGATCTGTTGATACTGTCACGTCTGTCTGATTCCCGTTAGAGACAAGTTGTGCTTCAATATCAGCAGAAGCATTTCCTGCACCTCGAGTATCGCGTCCCTCTCCCCTTATGACTATGTGGTAATTGCTCTCATCTTTCTCAAGAAAAGTTGCCACTCCTTTGTACTGAGCTGAAATCGGTCCAACTTTAACCTTGACTATCCCGCGATATTCTTCGCCTTCTATTTCTTGAAGTTGAGCGCCAGGTAAACACGGAGCTATAAGTTCTACATTGGTAAAAAAGCTCCAAACTTTTTCTATTGGGGCCTCTACGGAGAATTCGTTCACTAATTCCATTTATCTAAGTCCTCTATGGTGTCTATATCATCTGGCCAGCCTTCGCAGGATACTTCAACAATAGGCAATGTGGCGCTCTTTAGAACATTTCTCGCACCTTGATCTCCACTAGCAGGAAGCTCCTCCCAAAACTCTTTATGAATTTTAAATGGTGGCCGGCGTTTACCTCCGTACGAACCACACACTAATTTTCCAGGGTGTTTCAAAACTGAATTCCATGATTCTGAAGAGATCATGGGAGTGTCCGCTAAACCTAAGACTACTGAGTCATGGCCAACAGATTTTGCATAACCAATCGCTAACTGTAAAGAACTAGCTTGACCGTTTTCCCAATTATGGTTATGCAACACGGTGTAATTATTAGGAATAAGTGACGATAAATCCACTGCGCCAGTCACAACTACCAATTCATCAAAATCTTCTTGAAGCGGTGCTTCCAAAGACCATGAAATTAAAGGTTTACCCTTGAAAGGGTGGATTAATTTATGTTCTGGCCCTTTCCAACGAGAACCAGCACCAGCGGCCAGAATCACTGCACTAACAGTCATGCGTTAACCATGTATCGGACCTGCAGTGTCTTTGAGAGCATGCATAGGCCTTTTTGTCCGCAAGGCAATGATTTCTGAAACCACAGAGATTGCGGTTTCTTCAGGAGTTCTCGCCCCCAAGTCCATTCCAATCGGTGAACGTAGTCGAGTAATTTCTTTCTCACTAACTCCACTCTCTTTCAACCGCTCAAGCCGATCTTCATGAGTGCGACGCGATCCCATTACTCCGATATAGCCAACTTTTGTTTTTAAAGATGCCAGTACAGCCGGAACATCAAACTTATTGTCATGTGTAAGTATGCAAATTGCGTCTTGGGTATCCAAGGAATAGCCAACTTGATCAATAAGACGATTCGGCCAATCCGCCACTACCTCATCTGCTTGTGGAAATCTTTTCTTAGTAGCAAAAATCTCTCGTGCATCACACACTGTCACTCGATAGCCAAGCACTTTTGCCACTTTTACCAGTGCTCCCGTAAAATCAACTGCTCCAAAAATGAGCATCTGTGGTGGTGGAGCAAAAGATTCAATAAAAACTTGGATAGCTTCTTCTCGGGCTTCTCCATGCAGACCGTAGTGTCGTACTCCTGACCGACCAGCAGCTAATTCTCCAAGCGCATCCCGAGCAGCTACCCGATCTAACGATTCGTTTCCAAGTGTTCCTTCTAGAGACTTCTCTAATGGCTGAACTAAGAGTTTTGCTCCTTTATTTGTTCCTTCAATAACTGTCACCAGAGCAAAAGGGGTTTCTTCTTTTAAGAGCTTTGATAGTGATTCAAACATCAGTACTGAGTCACCTCTACCAGTCCAGTGGCTCTAAAAATAGATGAATGGTTCCACCACAAGTCAATCCCACAGCAAAAGCTTCGTCATCGCTATAACCAAAGGTCACTATTCTTCTGTCTTTTGACTCCATGATTTGTAGAGCTTCAGAAACAACTGCGCCCTCTACACAACCACCTGAAACCGAACCTGCAACTTCACCATCTTCGTTAACAGCCATTGAGGCCCCTGGTTCACGTGGTCCAGAACCTTCGAGATCCACAACTCGAGCGATAACGATTTGCTTGCCTGCTGAACGCCACTTTTCAAGATCGCCTAGTATTTCTCTCATATCTTCAGGCTAGGGCTTTTCTCATTTGAAAAACTGTCATTCGCTTACGACTTTTGCCAAGGTCTGTAGAGAAATTAAGTTATGTCCGGCCAGGAATTCATCCACATACGGCAAAGCTGCTGACATGCCTTTAGCTAATGGCTCATATCCAGGAGTTGCCTTCAAAGGATTCACCCAAACAATTTTATGAGAGACCAAAGCTAGGCGTTCCATCTGTTCTTCTAAAATTTCTGTTTCACCCCTATCCCAACCATCAGAAAGAATAACTACCGTTGCACCTCTAGCCATGCCACGTATACCCCACTCGTTATTAAATAGTCGTAGGCCTTCCCCGAGTCTTGTGCCGCCAGACCAATCTGGAACTGTTCGCGCCGCACGAGTTAATGCAACGTCAGGATCTCTACTTGATAATTCTCGAGTCAAACGAGTTAAACGAGTTCCGAGTGTGAAAGCTTCTACTTGATTTCTTCCAACGATTGCTGCATGGACAAAACGAATGAGCGATCGTGCATAGCTTTCCATGGAACCGCTTACGTCTAATAAAAGAACAAGTCGACGCGGCCTTTCTCTAGAATTTCGAGAAAAAAGTTGGATCGGGTCTCCACCAAATCGAAGCGCAGCCTTCACAGTGCGGCGAAAATCTAAATACCTTCCATCGCGTGCTTTTTGAAGTCGGCGACTACGCTTAGTTGTCCCATATAAACGTAGATGCTTCATAATTTTATAAAGCTCTTCTAACTCTTTCTCTGAACATTTCGCAAAATCTTTTTCTGCCAATATTTCTGTTCGAGAATAACGAACATTTATGGCATCTTGTGTAATGTTTTCTGCTTCTTCATCTGTTTCAGGAGTTTCACCAAGTTCATCTAGTACCAACGTAAGAGGTTTAAGATCTGAAACTTCTAGAACAGTAGAAATTCCCAGATGCCAATGCTGATTGAATGCTGTATCGTAAATCGCAATTTCTTCAGGCTGTATTGCCAAAGTAACTCTGCCGGACCAATAAACGCCTTCTCGACGTTCTACTCCTATTTCTGCCAATGCCTTCCCGAATTCAAGAGTCGCTCCTAAAGGAATAGAAATTCCTTCTTCACGTAACACCTCAACAAACTCTACGAGGTGCCTGTCGATAGTTCTCTCCAAAGATACTGACAATGGTCATCCTTGGCGAACAGCAGCTAAGACATCACCAAATCCTCGATTTCGGACACGTTGCTGGTCTTCTCGATACTTAAGTAGTGCCCCCAAAGTTGAGTCAAGTGCGTCAGGTTCAATTTCATCAGCTCCGACCGTCACCAAAGCTTCAACCCAATCAATAGTTTCTGACACACCAGGAGGTTTATACAAATCCATATTTCTAAGCTCAGATGCAATCGCAGCCACATCACGAGCTAGCGCCAATGGAACGTGAGGTGCCCTAACGCGGAGAATTTCAACTTCTTGATCTATCCCAGGATGCTCTACCCAGTGATACAAACAACGCCTTTTAAGCGCATCATGGACATCTCGTGTTCTATTTGAAGTGATGATGACCAATGGAGGATTTTCAGTCTTGAACGTTCCTATTTCTGGAACTGTAATCGAATAGTCAGACAAGACTTCAAGCAAGAAAGCCTCAAACTCATCATCAGCTCGATCCACTTCATCTATAAGTAAAACAGGAGGCAGTTCAGCTGGCTCAAGTGCTCGCATTAAAGGTCGACGAATCAAAAATTTCTCGTCGTAAATCTCACCTTCTAACAATGCAAGATCTGTCTCAGAAGCAAGTCCAGCCACCTCTGAAGCTCTCAGATGCAATAACTGTTTTGCATAATCCCACTCATATACAGCTTGAGAGGCATCAATACCTTCATAGCATTGGAGCCGGATCATTTCGCTATTAATAGAAGCAGAAAGAGCTTTAGCTACTTCGGTCTTTCCAACTCCAGCTTCACCTTCAAGTAATAAAGGCTTTTTCAAACGAAGTGCCAAGAAAATGGCTGTAGCCAGTCCTTCATTCGCTAAATAGTCTTGCTCTTTTAGGCAGGAAATAACTTCTTCAACATTGGAAGCCTTCAAGATATTCATGACTTCAGGCTATGGCTTTTAGCCTTCAATCAGACTTTTAGCGACCTGACTCTTCTAACCCCCGGCGTGTGAGAACTCTTGCTAGATGACGGCGATAATCCATTCCTGCATTAATATCTGCTGGAGGTTCACACCCTTCAGCAGCTAATTCAGATGCCTCTGCAGCGGAACTCCCATTTTTGATTGCCTCTTCAACTGCAGTTGCCCTTATAGGGCGTGAATCCATGTTGACTAGACCTACTCCACAAATGCCTTGATCTACTACTACCGCTGAACCGACTATTGCCCAATCTTGAGCCCTGCGGTTAAATTTCTGGAATGACCAGGTGGAATCGGGAAGTTTTGGTAGTCGAACCTCTATTAGCATCTCATCTTCGCCTAAATCAGTCTCTAAAAAACCTGTAAAGAACGAGTCGGCTTCTACTTGTCTTCTTCCAGAAGGGCCGTCAATGACTAGGCTGCCTCTTAACGCTATTAACGCGGCTGGAAGATCTGATGCTGGATCGCCATGCGCCATAGCCCCTCCTATCGTTCCCCGATGTCTTACTTGTGGATCTCCAACCTGTGAGGTTGCTGCCGCTAAAAGACCCACTTGTGAACGAACTAGATCATTTTGTTCTACTTCGCAGTGGCGAGTTAAAGCACCAATAGCTAATTCTTCTCCTTCATCGCGTACGTAGGAAAGCTCTTCTAAACGCCCAATATCAATTAAAACTGCGGGTGCAGCGAGCCGATATTTCATTAAAGGAAGAAGTGAGTGTCCTCCAGCCATCAGTTTGGCTTCATCACCGTGTTCTGCTAATAAACTCAATGCCTGTTCTGTGCTTGTCGCACGTTCATAATCAAAAGCAACTGGAATCATTGGTCACTCCCAACTTGCAATACAGCTTTTACAATATTGTGGTATCCAGTACAGCGACAAAGATTTCCTTCAAGACCTTCTCTTATTTCTTCTTCATCTGCTTGAGGATTTTCGTCAAGGAGCGAGATTGCTGCCATAACCATCCCCGGGGTACAGTATCCACATTGCAAAGCATGGCATTCATGAAAGGCTTGCTGCATCGGATGTAATGTCTCTCCATCTGCCAGCCCCTCAATGGTAGTCACCTCTTGTCCATCTGCTTGCACAGCCAACATCGTGCAAGATTTTGCTGCCTCTCCATTGACATGAATTGTGCAAGCTCCACAGGAAGAAGAATCGCATCCGATGTTGGTTCCGGTGAGGGCTGCCTGCTCTCTGATGTAATGAACAAGCAAAGTCCTTGGCTCGACATCATGAGAAACTGTCTCACCATTGATGATAATTGTCACCTGCATATGGTCCCCCTAGTTCTTCCCTCTAAAACTGGATTGATGACATATTGACTGTAGCCGCAAAAAAGCGTTAGTTCAGTATCCAATTGAATTCTTATTTTCATGGAGCTAACCTCTTCAACCCTCGCCATGCTAAAGCTCCTGAAACCAAGATCATAATCACTAACGCGAGAAGACCTGGCCACGTCGTAGACCAAGCCACATCCCCAAGAAATCCTTGGCGGGAAAGCTCTAGAACATTTGTAATGGGGTTGTAGCGAGCTGCAACTTTAAGCCAGCCGTCCATAAAAGACTGTGGAACTTGACCCACAGATATGAAAAGGGCGCCAAAAGCTATAACTTGCATAAGCATCAACGAACGCTGTGTTTTCAGCTTGTAAAGGATTATTAGCCCGATCAAACAAAAGACTACAGCAAGCAACGAAGTGGCGATGTAAAGGGAAATCACAGCCGGTAGTCCTCCTGGCACTGTCATTCCGAAAGCCAAAGAAAATAAGAATACTGCCGTTGTGGGTATGAGCGCCCGACAAGCACTGTACCCAACTGTTCCAACTAGTAAAGGAAATCTGCTTCCTGGTGTAAGAAGAAGGCGGTCAAAGAACCCTTGTTCTAAATCATCTGCAGAAGATCCAACCGAGCCAAGGCCAGCAAATACTGCTCCCTGAAGTGCCCCATAAGGTGCCATCCAGTTATAAATATTACTTGTTCCATACCCCTCTATTCGAGTGAGAGAACTAAATGCTCCAGTAAAACTAACGACTAAAACTACTGGCATCACAATGGTCGGGATTATAAGCACAGGACGAGATTTGATTCTGCGCATTCCTCTCATACAGATAGCAGAAGCAACTTGACTTGAGTGCCGAATTTCAAGATTCACTATGTTCATACCGATCTCAACATTCTTTGTAAAGATCTAATAGCTAAAGAAATAGTTAATACCGAAAGTAAGAGCGGCACACCCAATGCTTGAAGTGCATCAGTTGCAGACCAGCCCTCAATCACCAATCTTCGTACAGGATCAACGGTCCAAGTAATAGGATTATTCTCCGCTAACGCTCGAAACCAACCATCCATAAGTGCGGTTGGGAAAAAAGCAGACGACATAAAGATAGTTACAAAGATCAAAGGAAAAGTTGCACCTACTGCTTCTTGAGATCTTGTTTTAATAGCCATTGATTGAGCAAGACCTCCTATGGCCAAAACCAAAAGAGAAGCAGTCAGGGTCACTATTACTGCACCACTTAAACCACTTTTTATTCTCGCCCCACAAGCAAGAAAAATAAGAATCAGAATTACTGCTTTTCCAGCTGCTATCACTGCTGCTCCTCCAAGTCGCCCTAAAAGAATAGGAACTCGTGATACTGGAGAAACCATAAGTCGATCAAAGAAACCGTCTTCAATGTCCAAAGCAAGAGCAGTTCCAGCACTTGTTGCTCCAAATGAGACTGCCTGAACAATACTTCCAGGAAGAATAAAATCAAGAAACGAGTCAACTTTTGGAAATCCAGGCAAACCAAGCGCTCGTCCGAACTGGCTGGAGTAAACCGCTGCCATCATTAGTGGAAAAATTAATCCGGGGAGAATAACCACCCACTGTCGGAATTCGTTCTGAAGCGAACGTTGAGTTAGTTCAAGAGTTTGTGTCCCTGCCAAACGAAGACCGGATCTGTTTTCGTTCATGCTGAAGGTTCTGCTCCTTCAAGCCGACGCCCAGTGGCTTCTGCGAAAACATCGTCAAGACTTGGAGCATCAAGTTCTAAATGGAGAACCTCCACTCCATGTTCCTCAAGTGCGCTTACTACCTCAGCTACTTTGGCCACTCCACCGTCAAGACCTATAGCTACTCTCCCATCACGTGCTGGTCTATCTATACCGAAACCACTAAGCACCGATTGAGCGTTATCAAGATTTTGTGGATCAATATCTATTCGCAAAGTTGGAGCCCCAATTGAATCTTTTAGTTCTGCAGGCGAACCTTCTCGAACTATTTTCCCAAAATCAATAATTGCTATTCGTCCAGCTAACTCATCAGCTTCTTCTAAATATTGCGTAGTGAGAAATACTGTGGTTCCAAACTCAGAATTTAATCGCCTCACTTCTTCCCATAACGCTGCACGGCTTGTCGGGTCAAGCCCTGTTGTCGGCTCGTCAAGAAAAAGTACTCTAGGTTCATGAATGAGAGAAAGGGCAAGATCAAGTCGACGCCTCATTCCTCCGGAATAAGTGCCAACTCGACGATCAGCAGCAGCAGAAAGACCTACTCTTTCAAGCAACTCTGACCCTCTTTTACGTGCAGATGGGCGTGGAATGCCATGAAGTACTGCCTGGAGTTTTAAAAGTTCACGGCCAGTCATAAGGGGATCGATAGCTGCATCTTGAAGTGCGACTCCGATGATTTTTCTTACATCAGATGCGTTTTTAACAACATCATGACCACCGACAAAAGCCTGCCCCCCAGTTGGGCTTAATAAAGTTGTCAACATTCGAACCGCAGTAGACTTTCCTGCACCATTTGGGCCAAGAAATCCAAAAACTTCGCCTTCAGAGACCGAAAGATCTATTCCATCTACAGCTACTAGATCTCCAAAAGATCGCGCGAGCCCTTTGGCCTCTATCACTTCAGTCATATCAAGCTTCCCGATTTTCTTCCATGCTATTAATTGCATTCCATATTTTCTCGGGTGTCAGAGGAACGTCTAAATGTTTGATTCCCAAATAACTAAGCCCATCCAGAACAGCGCTTTGTACCGCTGGGGTTGAACCAATAGCTCCGGACTCTCCTATCCCTTTAACCCCTAAAGGATTATTCGGGCTAGGAGTTTCCATCGGCACCAACTCAAAAGAAGGAAGTTCAGCCATAGAGATAAATCCATAATCAGCAAAATTAGTTGTCTGAAGGTTCCCGTCAGAGTCATAAATCATTTCTTCATACAGAGCTTGAGCAACTCCTTGCGCTATTCCTCCGTGACGTTGTCCTTCCACAATCATTGGGTTGATAATTCGCCCAGCATCGTCGCATGTGATCATTCGTTCCAAACGCACTGACCCAGTTTCTGTGTCTATCTCAACGACAGCAACATGTGTTCCAAATGGATAGCTACAAAGGAGTTTTTCTCTGGTTTCTTCAGCCAGGTCATCTGTTGTAGAAGCGATCTCTGCCCAAGTTTTGTTAATTGATGGTGACCCAGCTACATGAAACGACCCAGTGGTTTTATCTAACACAATGTCATCAACACTCGCTTCAAGAAGATCTGCGGCTAATGAGCGCGCCCTTTCAACAACCCTTTCTGCTGCTTTGTAAACCGAAGACCCTCCTAACTGAGTAGATCGTGATCCCCAAGTTCCTGTGCCATCTGTGACCACATCAGTGTCTCCTTGGACAAATTCAATATCTTCAATGTCCATGCCCAGTTGATCAGCCGCGATCATTGAAAAGGTAGTCATATGGCTCTGACCATGCGATAGCGCCCCTGAATAAACTCTTCCTTTGCCCTCAGGAGTGATTTCAACCTTGCCGTATTCGCTTCCACCTGGGGCTGGGCCCGCAGTTACTTCAACATAAGTTGCGACCCCAATACCTAGTTGTTTTACGCTTCCTGTCTCTCGTCGTTCTTGCTGCTGATGCTTCAACTCTTCATATCCTGCCGCTTCAAGAGCAAGATCAAGACTCCGTTCATAGTCGCCACTGTCATATACCGTCCCCACGCCTGTCGTTGCTGGGAAGGAGTCTGCTGCGAGAAAATTTTTCCGCCTTACTTCTATAGGATCTATACCAGCCTCGGCGGCCCAGAGTTCAACTGCTCTTTCGATCGTTAAGGTTGCTTCAGGTCTACCTGCTCCTCGATAAGCCTCAGTGGGAGTTGTATTTGTAACTACCGTAATTGCATTAGTTTCTACATTCTCAATTTCATATACCCCTACTGCCATTGGAAGTGTGAACATTGGAAGAAAGGCTCCGAGGCGAGCGTAAGCACCAGAATCAACTAGCAATTCAAGACGATAGTGAGAAAGTTTTCCATCCTTACTTCCTCCAAGAGTGAATTGATGAACGTGTGCTCGTCCAGGGCCCATAGCAAGCATGTTTTCTGTTCGAGTTTCAAACCAACGAACAGGTCTCCCCACATGCTTAGCTAGCCATGGAAGAAGAACATCTTCTGGGTATGGAGAAATTTTTGCTCCGAATCCGCCTCCAACGTCAGGAATGATTACCTGAACGCCTCCTGTTGCTTGATCTCCATAGAAAGACTCAAGACTTCCTTTAACTCCTTGCGGTCCTTGGTTAGATGTCCAGAAGATCAACTTGTCTTCATCCCAAGCTGCAGCAGTTGAACGCACTTCTAGCGGTGCTGCTGCTGTTCGTTGATGACTGACTCGTCCAGATACGACTACATCACACGTTGAAAAAAATGATTCATCTGTAATGCCAGTAGCCATACCGTTTGTGGAAAAATCAAAAACTACGTTTGTTCCTACTTCTTCGTAAATCAATACATTGTCGGTACTCGCTTCTTCCATATCAACTACTACTGGAAGCGGTTCGTAGTCAACAAAAACTAATTCTGCTGCATCTGCTCCTTGTTCTGATGTCTCGCTCACAATAACTGCGACGCATTCTCCAACGAAACGAACTGTATCGGTAGCCAAAATTGGTCGATTAAGCATTGGCTTGGGAAAAGCTGGATTACCGCCCGCAAGTATTTTCGGACCATCTAGATCTTCTGCTACTAATACTGCGAGGACTCCGGGCATGTCTTTAGCCTCACTCGCATCAATTGATATCTTTGCGTGTGCCATCGTTGATCGCACATAGGTCACCATTGCTGCATTATTGAGAAGCGGAGAATCTAAATCAGCAGTGTACTTGGCTCCGATGGTTAGAAACGTGGGATCTTCGCGACGTAGAACTCTATTTCCTAAAATGCTCATAAAATGCCCTTCAAACTACAAATACTGATGAATCGGCCCTCGTGACCAGATCTGTCTGCCGAAAAGAAATCATAATAGTTAGAGACTTAAGGAACCCAGCCCGGACTGATCTTTAATTATTAAACGGCCAAACCCCTTTAATTCGATGTGCCGCGGGAGGAGGGGGTAAAACAGCGTAAGCCTCTTCCTCAGGTCTAACCAAGTTGTATTCTTCTCGAGCTCTGCGTTCTATTTCTTCATCTGTATTGAGTGCATCAATCTGCAACTCATACTCTTTGTTTCTTCTCTCCACTTCTTCTACTTGGGAGCGAAGAGAAGTTGAATCAGATCTTTGGTCCAGCCAGTCACTAAATGGGTCTATGCCGAAAGCCAAAATGATTCCTACTACTACAACCACTGCTCCAATTGGAAATAAAAAACGTGCTGACATTAATCCATATCGTGCTTTTTATTGAGAGCTTTGGCTCCAAGGTAAACAGCATCTTTCCCTAACTCTGATTCAATTCGCAACAACTGGTTGTATTTAGCCACTCGATCACTTCTTGCAGGTGCCCCCGTTTTGATTTGACCACAGTTCGTTGCAACCGCTAAGTCTGCAATAGTCGTGTCTTCTGTCTCTCCCGAACGATGAGACATAACTGCTGTATAGCTATTGCTCTTTGCTAATTCAACTGCTCCTAAAGTCTCAGTTAAGGTCCCTATCTGATTCACTTTTACTAAAATAGAGTTCGCTACGCAGACATCTATTCCTCTCTGTAAACGTTCTGAGTTAGTAACGAATAAGTCGTCTCCTACCAGTTGGACTTTATGGCCGATTTCAGAAGTTAAATCTTCCCAACCTTCCCAATCATCTTCTGCCATTCCATCTTCTATTGAAACAATCGGGTAATTGTTTGCAAGGTCAATGAGGTATTGAATCATTTCCCCAGGTGAAAGTTGACGATTTTCGCCTTTCAAAACGTAAACGTTGTTCTCAAAAAACTCTGTGGACGCTACGTCAAGTGCTAATGCAATATCAATGCCAGGAGTGAATCCAGCTTTCTCAATGGCTTCTACCAGCAGTTGAGCCGCCTCTTCGTTTGATCTTAAATTCGGAGCAAAGCCGCCTTCATCTCCAACTGCAGTAGAAAGACCTCGTTCTCTTAGAACTCTTTTTAATACGTGATAACACTCCACTCCCCATCTAAGCGCCTCTGTAAAAGATGAAGCTCCTACGGGCATGAGCATGAACTCTTGCAAGTCAATATTGTTATCAGCGTGCTCCCCGCCATTTAACACATTGAGCATTGGCACTGGCAAAATCTGGGCCGTGCTGTTTATCAGTCGATAAAGAGGAATGCCTTGGTTAGCAGCAGAAGCTTTTGCCGCCGCTAGCGACACTCCAAGGATTGCATTTGCTCCTAACCGTCTTTTGTTATCAGTTCCATCCAGATCAATCATGATCTGATCGATGTGCGATTGGTCCTCTACTTCTTGTCCAACTATTGCTTGAGCGATTTCTTTGTTGACATTGTCTACAGCTTGTTGGACTCCTTTCCCTAACCAAATGGTTGCGTTGTCTCTGAGTTCGACTGCTTCAAATTTTCCGGTTGACGCACCGCTAGGCACGATGGCACGACCAGTAGCACCAGTTAGGAGTGTTACATCTACTTCAACAGTTGGATTACCACGCGAGTCAAGTACTTGACGTCCGCGTACTGCTTGTATCTCGGTCATTGTTTTTGTTCACCAGCCTTAAGTGGCTTTATTTAATGAAAGAATCAAATTGAAAGTTCATTTATCTTCAAATAAAGACTAGTCCATCTACCCCTAATTACTTGGCGCTTAAAACTCTGAGTTGTTCTCTTGTTCCAAGATTCTCATCTTCTCAACATACTGTTCAACAGTGACCCGTAAGGCACTTTCTGGATCTACGTCATGTTGTCGAGCCCACTCAACTAGCCCAAGTAAGATTTCTCCAAGATCCTCTTCTGTTTCTAAACGCAAGTCCGGTATTGATGGGTTAGAGCCAAGAATTGAGGACTTACGAACAACTTTTGACGCTCTTGTTAAAGAAGGTAAAGCAATCGGTATCCCATCAAAAACAGAGGCGCGGTTTTTTTCTTTTTTCTTTATTTGCTCCCATGTAGAAGTCATCCGTTCAACATCAACTGGCTCTTCTTGTCCTTCACCGTCCGGTGGGAACACATGAGGATGTCGGTGAATCAGTTTTTCCGTAATCTGAGTTGCAACGTCTTCTAGGGTGAACTGCCCAAGATCTTCTGCAATCCGCGCGTGAAAAACGATATGAAGCAAGAGGTCTCCGAGTTCTTCCTGTAGGTGCTCCGAACCCTCTCCCGTCTCTTCATTCATTGCATCGAGTGCTTCTAGGACCTCATAAGTTTCTTCTAGAAGATGAGAACGAAGAGATGTATGAGTTTGTTTCGCATCCCAAGGGCACTCTAGGCGTAATCGATCCATTAGAGCGATGAGTTGCTCTAAAGCGTCCACCCGCTTGTCTGCCATCCCTGTTAATTAATGGTTGGGCCGGACGGGGGATTTACTTTCCCAATAACTGGATCCCAACTTCCATACCTCGCGTCAAGAGAAACAGAGCGAGTCATAGTTGCAAATTCAACCAGTTGCTGAAGTGCCATTTGTCCTGCTTCTTCAAAAGATGGAGGATCGATAGTTTTTACCTCATCAATACGAATAATGTGGAAACCGAATTGACTTTGAACTGGACCTATTACGGTTTCTTTAGGTACTACTTCCAATTGTTGAAGAGCACCAAGAACTGCTCGTTCAAACTCTGGAACAAAAGCTCCTGTTGTTACACAACCAAGATCTCCGCCTTGGCTTCCCGAACCAGGATCTTGCGAGAAGGTAATTGCTAATTCAGAGAAGTCCGCTCCGTCGTCAAGCGAATTTATTAACCCATCAGCTTCTTGTCGAGTCGAAACAAGAATATGACTTGTGCATAGATCATGACCTGCTAGATGAGCATGCTCTTCATAGGCTGCCTGAACTCCGGACCCAAACTGATTCGCCAAATTCAAAGCTGATTGCCAAACTTTGAGTCGGTCTAGAACTGGAGAATCGATTTCAAAACCGTTTTCTAACAACTGTCCTTCGGCAATTTCAAGATCAGATTGAGAAGGAACTACTTCATGATCAGCGAGAAGATCAACAAGAGCCTCGAATTCAATGAGCTGCTGAATCACGCCCAAAGAGACATCAAGATTTTCTACAGCATTTGCATCTCCGTAATAGCCGCGTTCAATAATCCAATCATTCAAGGCTTCTCGATCAAGAGAGACCCGTCCAACTTCAATAGCATTACTAGATGATCCACAAGCAGAAACAACGAGCAAAGTACCTATAACTAAAAATCGGAAAAAAGTTTTCATGGTCTAGGAGGTTATGGGGGAATCAGCCAAATCAGCGGCTGGAACAAGATCTTTAAGCATTTCTGATAATTTGACCGCTAATTCGCCTGGGATTCCCTCATTTAAAGGTTTTGGTATTGGAAGGTGCAAAACCTTCTGGTCAGTTTTATAGATTGATCCTTCAAATAGCCGCTGTAAACGTGCTTGGCGGCTGAGCGGCAGATCTATGGGGGAACATCGTGCTATATATTCTGCTCGCCCCGGGTTGAACCCGCCTGGAACTCGAGAAACAATGACTTCAGATATTCCTAACTGAGAACAAAGAGCACGCAGTCTCCCCACCGCTAAAAGAGCCATAGCGGGATCTGGAACTGGACCATACCGATCTTCCCACTCAGCTTGTACCTCATCAACACTTTCTGTTTCCGAGTTAATTCCTGCAGAAGCCAAACGACGGTACGCCTCAAGACGGAGATCACTCCTGGAAACATAATCTTTCGGAAGATGAGCATCAACAGGTATCTCAACGCGTATTTCTGGAGGCTTCTCAGAAATTTTTCCAGTAAGTTCCGCTACAGCTTCTGTAACCATCTGACAATATAGGTCATAACCCACTGCTGCGATATGCCCACTTTGCCCTGTTCCTAAGATGTTTCCGGCGCCTCTTATCTCTAAGTCTCGCATAGCTATCCGAAATCCAGACCCAAGTTCTGTTGTTTCCCCAATGGTTCTAAGTCGTTCATACGCTTCTTCTGAGAGAGACCTGTCAGCAGGGGTGAATAAATATGCATACGCACGTTGCCCTGCTCTCCCCACACGTCCTCTTAGCTGATGCATTTGACCTAATCCAAGTAAATCTGCTCGATCTACTACAAGAGTATTAACCGTCGGCATATCAATACCTGATTCAATAATTGTTGTACAGACCAAAACATCGTAAGAGCCCTCCCAGAAATCAAGAACTACAGATTCCAGTGTGGACTCTTCCATCTGACCATGAGCTACGGCTATTCGCGCTTCAGGTACGAGCTCTTTTAATCCTCCGGCAACTTGTTCTATGTCGGCTACCCGATTGTGAACAAAAAAGACTTGACCTTCTCTTAAGAGTTCTCTTCGTATTGCTTCAACTGCGGCACGTTCATCATATTCCCCAACATAAGTGAGTATCGGTTGGCGATCAGCAGGTGGAGTATTAAGAAGACTGAGATCTCGTATTCCTGTTAGTGACATTTCTAATGTCCTTGGAATTGGAGTTGCTGTCAGGGTAAGCACATCAACATTGCTCTTTATCTGTTTTATTGCTTCTTTATGTGTAACACCGAAACGCTGCTCTTCATCTACAACCAGAAGCCCTAGTTTCTGAAATTCCACATCACCCGACAACAAACGATGAGTGCCGATCACCACATCAACAGTTCCATTTTTAATATCTCTGACCACTCTTCGTGATTCAGCAGCGGTGAGGAATCGGCTCAGCACTTCAACCCTTATTGGATATGGTGCAAATCGATCAGCAAATGTTTGTCCATGTTGCTGCGCTAAGAGCGTTGTGGGTACCAGAATCGCAGCCTGTTTTCCATCTTGTACTGCTTTAAAAACAGCTCTGATCGCTATTTCGGTTTTTCCGAACCCGACGTCTCCACAAACAAGCCGGTCCATTGGCAAAGAGTTCTCCATATCTTCTTTGACGCTTTTGATTGCTGAGTTCTGGTCTGGAGTTTCTTGAAAAGGAAACGATTGTTCCATTTCTTGCTGCCAAGGAGTGTCTGGTCCGAATGAATAACCTTTTGTCGTAATACGTTTTTGGTAAAGAAGGACTAATTCTTGAGCTATTTCTGATGCCGCAGAGCGAACCCGTGCTCGAGATCGTTCCCAATCGGCCCCTCCCATGCGACTGAGAGTGGGAGAATCTCCTCCGGTATAGGGGCGTATGGCATCAATCTGATCAGTAGGTAAATAAAGGCGATCATCTCCGCGGTATTCCAAAAGAAGATAATCGCGTTCTATACCACCCAAAGTCCGGGTTACGAGACCTGAGAATTTTGCAACTCCATGGAATTCATGAACTACGAAATCTCCAGGATGCAAATCCTCAAACACTCTGACCGCAGCTTTGCGTCTTGGCCCCCTCGGACGGTGTGTTCGTCTTCTTCCGGTAAGTTCGGCCTCTGTAATAACTGCAAGGTGAGAATTTGTAAGTACAAAACCTCGTTCTAACGATCCAACAGTTATTTGACCAGATGGGTTTGAAAAATCTGGCGGTTCGGTGGATCGCTGTAATTCAATACCTTCTTTTGCCAAGTTTTCGGTCAACCGGTTTGCTGTTCCATCCCCATCTGCGACAAGTAGCACTTGGTAACCATCTGACAGCAGTTTTGATAATGCTTGAACTGCGCTTTCTTCTCCTCCGGATGAGCGACCCCAACCATGTGCTGGAACGATGGATGACTCAGGTCCTTCAGGCGTAGCATCTATAGACCAGCGCGGCGAATCAGTGTGCTCAAGAAGGCGCTCCCATTTTGTGTGAAGTGGAGGGAATTCGTTATTTTCTGCACCCCATGTATCTGCAAGTACCGCAACAAGATCTGCTTCTTCAGCGCGGAGATCTGAAATTCTGTCTCTAAGTCTTCGTGGTTCGATCAGAACTATGAGTCCATTATCGCCAATGAAATCAAAGAGGACTTGTTCTTGAGGGGTGATCCAAGGAAGCCAAGATTCCATCCCATCAAAGAGTTCACCATTTGTTAAGCGTTCCCATTGTTCACGACCCCATGGTTGTTCCGCTATTAGTTGCTGTGCCCTCTCTTTTACTTCTTCTGTGGGAAGAAGTTCTCTGCAGGGAAAAACTTCAACTTTCTTGTATTCAAGAGTTGATCGCTGAGTAGCTACGCTGAACTCTGTTAGTCGTTCTATCTCATCTCCCCACAGATCTACTCGAATTGGAGCTTCAGATGTTGAAGGCCAAAGATCGATTATTGATCCTCGAACAGCAAATTCTCCCCGGTGTTCAACTTGATATTCTCTTCTATATCCAACTGAAACAAGAGTAGAAATAACTTCACTTTGATCAATCTCTTCATTCAGGATTAGTTGCAGGGGTTTTCTTCTCTTTGAATATGGTCCTACTTGCTGCACCAAAGCTTTTCCTGAGGCAACAATTACTTTTGGGCAGGTCTCTGGGTCAGATAGCTGATGCAGTATCTGCATTCGTTGACCCATTGTTTCTATTGCAGGGCTCACTCTTTCAAAAGGAAGTGTCTCCCAAGCTGGGAATAGTGCCACCTCAGAAGGTTCAAGGAAGTTCTTTAAATCGTTACTCAAACGTTCAGCCTCTGAGCCTGTTGGTACTGCTATTACTACAGGTTGGCGTTCCGCTCGTTCTATAAGAGATGCTAAAACGATGGCTCGGGCGGGTTCGGCTACAGCCAAGGTAGCGCTTCGCCTGCCAAAAAGACCGTCTAGGGCTTTTTCGTTCTTGAGGCACTCAAGTAGCTGATTAAGTATCACGAACGGCTGTTGAATCTTGCCATAGCAACATCAATGCCTTCGCTAATTATCGCTTCAATAGCATCGACTGTTTCTTGAATGACAATTGAAAGTTCCTCTTGTTCAACTTTATTTGGTCGATTTAGTACGTAATTAGCACCTTTATTTTTGTTAGCTGGTTTACCTACACCAATTCGTATACGAAGATAATCTTGTGTCTTTAAATGAGCAGTTATTGATTTAAGCCCATTGTGTCCTGCTAATCCTCCCCCAGACTTAATTCGTAAATCACCAGTGGGAAGATCCATTTCATCATGGACAACAATCAGGTTCTCTGGGTTTTTGATACCATTTTTTCTCATTAGTGCCGAGACTGACTGCCCAGAGTTGTTCATAAACGTTTGTGGAAATGCCAGAATCACTCTTTCACTACCAATAAATATCTCATTAGTAAGTGCTTGCTCTCTCAATTTTTTGAGAGGAGAATCTTGAGCAATTCCTAGTGCTTGAACTGCAGCAGCTCCAACGTTATGACGAGTTCCATCATAATCTTTACCTGGATTCCCTAAGCCGACGACTAAGAATCTGTTGGATTCAGATGAATGCTTCTTAAATGAGCGTCTCAACATAACAACCTCTCCAAACTGAGGCTGGACGACAGTGCAAACTGTTACTCTTCAGAATCTTCGGAGTCACCTTGGTCTTCGCTTGAAGCTTCTGCTCCGCCCTCTTGACCCTCTTCACCTTCTTCTCCTTCAGCTGCCGCAGCCTCTTCAGCCGCCATGGCTTCAAGCGTGGATCGAGTGATCATTCCGACCGCAACAGTTTCTTCAGGATCGGCCTCAGTGGTAACGCCTTCAGGTAATCCGATATCTGCTACTCGAATTGCATCTCCAACCGTCAAGTTTGAGATATCGATTTCAAATTCATTTGGGATGGACATAGGAGGAGCATCAACAGTCAGCGAGAAGAGGTTTTGATCAACCATTCCATTTGCTTGAGTTACCTCTAATGCGTCTCCAATCATGATGACTGGAACGTCTACAGTTACTTTCTGATTTGGATCTATGCGAAGAAAATCAACGTGTATCACATCTCGTTTTACTGGATGACGCTGAAGATCTTTCACGATACTCATGTGACGCTCTCCATCTACTTCGAGTTGGATAACAGCATTCACGCCTGCATCAGTTGTAAGGGCAAGGCGAAGCTCTGGCCACTTTACGGATAGGGGTATTGAGTCGTCACTAAGGCCATAAAGAACTCCTGGAATGCTTCCTGTTGTTCGTAGCCGTTTTGATGACCGTGTGCCGGAGTTTCGACCGGTATCTGCTGCAAGCACAATCTCTTCCATTGAAAAACTTTCTTAGTTATATACAAAACTGTTGTTTCGAATAGATCTTTATCTATTTGTATTAAGACCGATGAACGATTCTAGCGAAGAATTACATCATTCCGGTCTGAATCTTTACCTATGACAGATGATCTCCGCCAAAGATTTCACTTACTGAAGAATCTTTAAATACCGCCTGTAACGCTTCTGCTACTAGTGGCGCTATTGATAGAACTTCTATTAGTCCATTGTCGTACCCTTCGGGCATCGGCAAAGTATTGGTGACGAGCACTTTTTCTATTGAGGACTCAACGAGGCGTTCCATGGCTGGACCAGAAAATACTCCATGAGTGGTAGCTGCGATCACTCGTTCTGCACCTTTTTCTTTCAGTTGTTCTGAAGCCGCACAAATAGTTCCAGCTGTATCAATCATGTCGTCAACGATTACGCAAGTCTTGCCATCAACATCACCAACTACTTCTTTTGCTTCAACAGTATTGAAAGCTGTATGACTTCTACGCTTATGAACAATCGCGAGATCAGCCCCTAGTTGCATTGCATAACGTTCAGCGACTTTTACTCGACCGGCATCTGGAGAAACGATTGAAATTTCTCCCTCTAATCCTTTAAGTCGTTCTACGAGTACGGGCATAGCTGTCAGGTGGTCAACTGGACCATCAAAGAATCCTTGGATCTGACCTGAATGAAGATCTACTCCCACTAGACGACTTGCTCCGGCACTTTTGAAAAGATTTGCCAATAATTTTGCGGTAATAGGTTCTCGTCCAGTTGATTTCCGGTCTTGGCGTCCATATCCATAATGGGGGCAAACCACTGTTATTCGTTTCGCCGACGCTCGTTTCGCCGCGTCCACCATGATGAGCTGTTCCATCACGGCATCGTTAATGGAAGAATTCGGTGTTTGGCAGTGAGTTTGGATTATAAAAACGTCGCTTCCGCGAATGGATTCAGAGAATTTGCAATGTATTTCGCCATTGGCAAAATCTTCAAGATTTGGGTCACCGAGTTCCTCGCCCATTAGGTCTGCTATTTCTTTACCCAAAGATTGGCTTACTCGTCCGGCGACTAAATAAAGATTTTTGTGGGTAACTAGTTCCATTTAAAGTTGCTTACCTTTGCTAGTCGCTTGTGTATTACAGACTAGGAGCATTTCTGATTCAATCAAATAAGTGTTTCGCATCATCAAAGTCAACCAGCCAAGTCCGCCCTCCACCGACCGAGTGATAGGAACCCCATCCTAAAAGTTGACGGGCTCGCTGAGGCAATGCAGCGGCGGTCTCTTTATCAATCACCAAAGGACTTGCTTCTTCTGGCCGTAACCACCCTGCTACAAAACTCACATGCATCCCATAACGCATTTGGTCCGTAATGTTTGCACCTGCGCCATGCACTACTTTGCCAGAGTAAATCATTCCGCTGCCAGTAGGCATCACAGCATATGCGATTTCTTCTGGGGGGACCTCCAGTCCTCTAATCACCCCTGTTGGAAGGTTTTGTGATCCTGGAATTACCACAGTTCCACCATTTTCTTTTGTGAAATCTGAAAGTGCGTACATACAACTGAACGTTATTTCTTGATCTTTATTCATAGCTTCTGGCCAATTATCTTCGTCTCGATGTAAATATTGGGCAGGCTCTGATGACCCAACTGCCATGACCTGTCCAGTGTTTAACCAGTAGTCAGCGCAACTTTTGAGAAGGTAATGGTCAGATACTTTTATTAAATATTCATTCAAGAGAGCATGATCTACAAACGCTCGGCTTTTTGCAGCGAGTCCACAGAAACGAACTGTCTTACCCCCATGAAACTCTTCCCAGCTCTCGATACCACTTTTTGACCCAGGTGTACTTGCCTCTAATGTTTCTGAAAGATCTTCAATGATTTGGGTAGTTATTTCCATTGACAGTAAGTCTCGGATAATGACTGCTCCATCTCGGTCTAGCGCTGGAATTATTTGTTCAATAGAAACTCCGTTATCGAAAATTTCAAGTTCTGCCATAGATTCATCATGGACTATTTTGAGAAAAGAAGCATCACTCAAAATAATTTTTGTTTATCTCTGGGAACTAACAGAGTTTCTTGAACGTCAAAAGTATTGATATCAAATACAAGAAAGAAAAGCAGTGGAAAAATCTCCAATACAATTTTTGACAGTTCTTTTATTAGCGTTCACGTTGTCATGCTCGTCCACCTCGACATCTAAGACTGCTTCTATCTCAGGTAACGAAACAACGACAACAACTTTTACGTTGACGTCCACGACATTCATCCCTCCTGCTACTTCCGTGGATCTGGACCCTCCCGCACGCTGTGAAGCATTGTTACCAGAATGCGGTTACGGCTGGGATTCTTCGATAGGAACATACGTAGATCTTTGGGAACTTTCTGAAGATAGTTCCGAATGGGTAACTAAAGCCGAGTACATCGTTGAGCCACAAGCAGTGTGTTTTGCGTTGATCGAAGACTGTGGCATGCGTTTAGATGAAGAAACTGGAGAGCATTACTGGTTTTGGGTTTGGGATTATGGAAAAGATCGTTACGTGGACGAGGAACTCATCGCCCCTGGCGTAGACCTTCCTTCTCGTTACTGGTTCCCAATGCTTTCTTCCGGGTTCACCTACAACTTTGTTTTACAAGACTGGGTTGACATGTGGGAACTTTCCGAAGATGGTTCTCAATGGCGCATTAGCGACGAATTCCTTCTCGACTACACCGAACGCTGTGATGCTTTAGCTTACATTGCCACTCTCGAAGAAATAGGTGAACAAGTTAATTACCTTTTCGGCATTGAACAGGACCGCGGCGGTTTAGCTGAAGGCGATACAGCAACTGCAGAAGAATGTGGTTACCGTTGGGACGCTGAATGTTCCATGTATTACAACTTCTGGTACTTCGATTACGGAACTAATCAATACGTCGATCTTGAAGACATCGACCTGTTCTACCGCAACGGCTGCACCTACGACTACAACCACTCAAACCTCGTCATAGAACCCTGGTTTGACGACACCACTGAATACACGTACTGCGAAAATACCCTCAAACCAGCTTTTGGCTGTCTGACCTAAAAGCAAAAAGCGCTTCCGCGTTTCGGAAGTGCCCCTTAGTTTGATTTGTTTTCAAGTATCAGCTGGCCGGGGAGGGATCGAACCTCCAACCTCTGGGTCCAAAACCCAGCGTTCTGCCAGTTGAACTACCGGCCATTCTGGTTCTGAATCGTACCGCTTCAATCACCAATCACAGAGTGTTTTATTAATTTAGTCTTCAATTTGTGCAAATTCTGCTTCCTTACGCGATACGGTATCGGCCGGTATGGGATCTTTAATCAAAAAAAGACGTAAACGTATGCGGAAGAAAAAACATCGCAAGATGCTTAAACGCACTCGTGCTCAGCGTCAACGCGGCAAGTAAATTCTCTTCTAAATATTCTCAACTTCAGTTAAGTGAGTTGTGAGTGAGATGAGGTAACACAAGTTGGCCAAATTTCTCGCATTCCTCTATATGGGGATAGCCAGAAAATATGAATGCTTCAATTCCGATTTGTTGATATTCCCTAATTTTTCTCACGACTTGGTCGGGGTCCCCAACTATTGCTGCACCTGCTCCGCTGCGAGCTCTCCCGATCCCTGTCCAAAGCCCTTCTTCTGCGAAACCATCTTGATCTGAACTTTGACGCAACTCTATTTGCCGACTTACTCCTACCGAACTTGCATCCAATGAACGATTGCGTATCTCTGCTCCAACTCCATCATCAAGTTTGCTCACTAATTGAGCAGCGGCTTTACGGGCCTCTGCTTCTGTTTCTCTTACAATGACATGACTTCGGAGACCGTACCTCAGAGTTCTCCCCTTCTTTGCTGAGCGGTCTGTCATTTCCTTTATCGTCTTTTCAACCTCTGTGACTGTGTCTGGCCAAGTGAGGAACACATCCGCTTCGGCCGCCGCCACTTCCTTTGCATTTTCAGAAAATCCTCCGAAATAATAAGCTGGACAACTCCCAGAAATAGTCCTGATACGAGGAGGGGAAATTTGTAATTTTATAAACTCTCCTTGATAATCAATATCTTGACCATCGAGGAGTTGCCGTAAGACTTGCATGTATTCGGTAGTGCGTTCATACCTTTCTTCTGAATCTATTTTCTCGCCTGGCAAATCACTAGAAATAATGTTTATATCTAAACGGCCATCAGCTATCTGATCAATGGAAGCTATCTGACGAGCTAGTTGTGGGGCCCAAACTTCTCCAGTGCGTACCGCAAGTAGGAGTCTGATTTTTTTGGTTTGGCTAGCTATGGCAGCAGCGAAACTTGTGCCATCAATCCCTAACTGATAGCCCGACGGAAGCAAGATGTTGTCGAATCCTTGTTCCTCAGCTTTAAGTACGATCTTTTTACAATGTTCCCATGAACTTTGTAGTAATGGGTCTGGAAGGCCAAGAAATTCGTAATCATCATCGCAAAGAGCTGCGAACCAAGATATTTCTAAAGAGTCATGAGTTAGCATCTAGTTGCTCATAACTTCCTCTAGTTTTATGACTCTTCCTTCTTCTATGGACTGATGGGCTGCTGCTCCCATAGCCACTGACCATAAGCCATCTTCTAACGAACTTTCTGGAGGAGAGTTTTCTAGAACAGATTTCAAGAAACGTTCATGTTCAATGTATGAAGAACCGTAATGATGCCCTTGGTATGGGATCCCGGAATGAGAAGTGATCTTTGTATCTACATTTCCAAGACTATGTTCTCCTCTTATGCCTGTTCGAACCAAGGATTCCGGAACAAGGGCTTCAATTTTTCCTAATGGTCCAACAACCGAAATTTCTTCTTGATTATGAGATGCTTCAGCAAACATACAGAGATCCAGCATGCCTCGAGCTCCCGACTCGAAGTCAACGATTACATAGGCGTTATCAAGAATATCTGGAACGCGGCCATCGTAACTCTCGTCAAGGTGGTTGACGTCTTGATCACCAGAAGCAAATACTCGTATTGGATTTGATCCAGAAATAAAGCGCATCAGGTCAAAGAAATGGCAGCACTTCTCAACCAGTGTTCCTCCTGTATTGTCATTAAATCGATTCCAATCCCCTACTTTTTTAAGAAAAGGGAATCTGTGTTCCCGTATCGCTACCATGCTGATAGGTCCCGCTTTACCTTCTGTTGCTTGTCTGATGAGTTCTGCGATAGCTGGCATATATCTGTACTCAAGACCCACCCAAATGTTTGACTGGTTGCCTGCTTTCTCTATAACTTTTTCACAATCTGAAACTGTGGTGCACAAAGGTTTCTCCACCAAAGCAGGTAATCCTGTTTCTAGAACTTCTAAAAGGATTTCAGTATGGGTCATATTTGGGGTAGCGATTACCAAAGCATCACATTCCCCTTGCTCTAATAGATCTCTATGATTCTGGAAGAGCCCGGTTTGAGAGTTCAGTATTGATTTGGCGTGATTTAGAGAATTTTGATCAGGGTCTGCTACCGCAACAATCTCTGCTCCTGGAAGGGCTTGAAGATTGTGAATGTGTTCAATCCCCATCAATCCTGTACCGATTACTCCATACCGAACAGTTTCGCTCATGGAAGAGGTACGCCTTCTGAAGCTTGGATGATTTTATAAACATCTGCTCTTGTTAAAGACACTTTGAGCGCTTCTGAAAGTTTTTCTAGTCGTTCAATTGTTTGAGTTCCAAGTATCGCAATCGGTGAAGTTGGGTGAGATAAAACGAATGCGATAGCAATAGTTGCTCTATCAACAGATTCGCGGCTTGCTAAGTCATCTAGAACTGCCGCAAGTTCTGTTGGAATACCTTCCCCAGTAGCCAGGCTTCCGCCTGCTAGTGGACTCCACGCCAGTGGAACAAGATCTCTTTCTGCAGCTAAATCAAGAATTCCATCCCGTAAAGGGTTTAAATGGACTGCTGAGAACTCCGGCTGAACGGCGATAAGAGGGGTCCTTAAATGTTCCTGTAATGCTTTTATTTGACTGGGTGAGTAATTTGAAACACCGAGAGCGATGACTTTTTCTTCTTCTACGAGACTGTCAAGCGTTGCAGCGACTTCAGCCGGATGAGTGTAAATGTCAGGGCGATGCACTAGATACAAGTCGATCTGTTCAACATTCATACGACGAAGAGAATCTTCACAAGCCTTTCGGAGATACTCGCTACTTGAGTTGTATGGAACAGGGGGCTGTATCCCTCCCTTAGTTGCCAACACTATTTGGTCTCGTAATTTAGGGCTTCCTGAAAGTACTTGACCTAGAAGTTCTTCGCAGGCTCCAAAACCATTTCCACCCCAATCAAGTCCGTAAACATCGGCATTGTCTACTAAGTTGATGCCTAGATCTATTGCTGCTTCAAGTAGGTTTGTTGCGTGACCGATATCAGTATTGGTATATCGCCAGAGACCTAGAGCTAACGGCCCTACATGCGGCAATTCGTCACATAAAAGCCTTGCGTCATTTTGCACTAAGTTCTTATCCATTTCTCCTCCTAGAAAACTCAGCCAAACTCATTACATTTCAAACAGGTTAGATGGAACAGTCTTTACTACTTGACAGCCTTCTTCAGGGAAGTTTCCCTCCACGAACCACGTTGAACCCGATCCAGCTAATTGAGGGATTTTGCCAGATATTTCTGCTAGCCGGTTTTTATATTTATCTACCTCCGGCATATAGCTAAGCAGAGCAGGTTCAAGGTCATTACCGTTGCCTCCCACAGGTCCTCCCATTTCGTCCCAGTGTTTATAAACAGCCGGAGTTGAAACGCCAAATGGCGGGGTGAGGAGAGTGAAAGTTTTTTCAACAAATGGCAAAGGTTCCACTACTTCACCGATTCCTGAAACTCTAGCTCTGCCTCCAATAAGACAGTAAGAGACATCAGCCCCTAAAGATGAGGCTTTGACTAGATCCGTGAAACCAGCCCATCGAAGTATTGCTGCTGCGTTAGTAGATCCTCCTCCTAAACCTGCACCAGAAGGAATTTTCTTTTCTATATGAATTAAGGCTTTCCGATCTAATAATTCAAGAGCTTGTGTAACTAGGTTCTTGCTATCTGACTCAACGCTAAATCCAATTTCAGGTCCCTCTATCGTCAAGCCATCTCCATTATTAATAACTATTCGATCCGAAAAATCTAGGCTTACCATTTCCGCCTCAATGAAGTGGTAACCATCTTCTCTTTTTCCAGTAATTCTGAGAGAAAGAGTGAGTTTTGCTGGAGATCTCAACTCAGTTTTCATAGCTGAACCTCCTTTGCTAGACGCACCCACTCATCAACACTTAATTCTTCCGCTCTTGCCTTTGGATTGATACTAGATTTTTGAAACTCTTCTTCGTTAACCGTGGCGTCCAAAGAGCGGCGCAATGTTTTGCGGCGATGAGTGAATCCCATTCTCACCAAAGAAAAAAGAATTTCTGTATCAACTGTCTCATCTGTAAGCGGTTTTCTTTTAATTCTGACGATCGCTGAATCAACTCTTGGTCGCGGTAGAAACACAGAAGGTGGGACACGACTCACTACAGAGGCTTCTGCATAAAAAGAAACTTTCACAGACGGGAAGCCATATGCTTTTGTTTGAGGTCTCGCTACAAGGCGATCCGCTACTTCACTCTGGACCATAACCAGCATCTCTGTTATAGAAGGAGATGTATCTAGAATATTGCAAATCAATGGAACTGAAATGTTGTAGGGCAAATTAGCTACAAGTTTCCAACTCCCAGTAGCGACATGAGTCCCAAAATCAAATTTCATGGCATCTTCATGCAAGATATTAACTTCCTTGCCTGCTGTTACCTCTTGAAGTACTTCAACAAGTTTGTCATCAATTTCTAATGCTGTTACGTGTGCTCCTTGGTCCATAAGAGCCAAGGTCAACGAACCCAGTCCTGGCCCTATTTCTAAAACTTGATCACCTGTTTTGATTCCAGCCAGCTCAGCTATTCGTCTAACAGTATTTGGCTCTACGACGAAATTTTGACCTAAAGAACGTTTCGGGTTTATCTGATATCGATCTAGAAGATCCCGGACTTCAGTCCGAGTAAGGGTCATGACTAGAAGTTACGGCAAAAAGCGGCCGCACTCAGGCCACTGTCCTCTACCCCAGTAGTTATAAAGAGTTAGTGCCATCAAATCTTGTTCAGCTGAAGAAGCGTCAATGGGATCTACTCCAAATAAGTAATGAACTTCAACATGAGCAGAAATTCCAGTGATGAAATCCCATGTGGCTTGACTGAATTGATAGGCACCTCGATAAGTTCCAGAAGGGCTTATCGCTTGGTAATTGTTAGTTGACTCACACCGTCGCAAATCACTCCATTGCTGTTCCGTCGGTCCATCAGGTGCTGGGGGCACGTAAGGCGGAAGAGTTGTAGGAGATGCGGAGCCTTGGGACTCTATATATTCAATCCTCGCATTTGCGAGTTCTTCGGCTCGTTCGGCTGAAACAATTTCTGCTGTTTCAAAAATAGAAAGAGCTCTTTTTTCTTTAGCCTCAACAGCGTCTTTTAATATTTTTTGAGCTTTTGCCTCAGCAAGTATCATCACGGCTTGAGTTTCGTCTAACTGATTAGGTCCGATGTTTTCTTCTTCAAGATTTGAAAAAACTATTCCGGAACTCTCTGATACCTCAGGCGCGGCAATCGTGGCTGTTGTTTCAGCCAAAGAGGTTTCTGTAGCTCCTGCAGTTGATGTTGCAGAGCCAAAAGAATTTGGATTTTCTAAAACGAGAAGAGGCACTGCGGCAATAGTAGCTATCGCTACTACCACTACTCTCCACCTCTCGATGGTGGTATCGGCTTCCAGAGCTCCGTCCCTTTCCCCTCTGATAGCAATTTTTTTAATGCTATAGCCGAACAAAAATTTATGAAGAATTGAGAGAAAAAACAAACAGTAATAAATCACCGCGCGAGAGTGACCACTTTAAGCGCGAATCCTGCTCACTTTTAGTTCGTTTCACTAAGCCTGTAAAATTTCTCTGCATTTTGGGTGGTTACTATGGCTACTTCTTCTTCAGTGAGGCTTTTAATCTCAGCTATAAGTCGACCTGTGTGAACTATGTTTGCCGGTTCATTGATTTGGCCTCTAAGTGGGACTGGACTGAGATACGGGGAGTCAGTTTCTAAGAGTAGTTTTTCGAGAGGGCATTCTTCGATTGCGGCGCGAACTTCTAAGGCGGTAGAAAAAGTAGCTATCCCACTGAAAGAAACGGAAGCGTTGCGAGATAAACAAGATTTGAGTTCTGTGGGCCCACCGGTGAAACAATGAAATACTGTGTGTTCTGGAGTTCCTTCAGTATCTAAAAGAGAGAATGTTTCTTCCCAAGCTTCTCTTGTGTGTATTACCAGTGGCATCGATTTTTTATTAGCTAATTCAATTTGTTGCTTGAAAACTTCTTTTTGTTCATTTCGTGGTGAATGATCGTAATAAAAATCCAATCCTGCTTCTCCTACTGCTACCACTTGAGGTGAGTCAAGGAGTTCTTTTAGCCCGTGTGTTCCGTGGATAGCTTCATGTGGATGAATTCCAGCGGTAGCCCAAACATTTTCAAAATTTTCTGCGATTTGGATCGCCGCTTTACTCTCCGCTAAGTCGGTTCCAACAGTTATCATTTTCGTAACTCCAGCTAAATGAGCACGTTCAATAATGGCTTCTGCGTCTTCACCTAGATGACAATGGTTATCAAACCATTGAATACCGATAGCTTTTTCAGTCATTTGTTACTTCGATTTTTGCAAACAAAGGTGTTGGTTTGGGAATCGGTGTTCCAGTGACAACCGGACTTCTTTGCCAACTGCTGATTGGTCCGAAAATCTCTTCAAGTTTGGTAGTGGAGAAAGGAAGGTATGGGGCTAGTGCTACTCGAACTCCATTGATTGCTTCTAAAGCCGTACTGAGTATCGTTGTCGCACGATCAGGATCTTCTTTAGCGACTCTCCAAGGTTCTGTAGCATTCAGATAGGCATTAACAGCTGCGGCTCCATCCATTGCTGATCTAAGTGCAGCTCGGATTTCTACTTTCTCTAACTGTTGAGAAGCTTTTAATAACATTGCATCTACTTCTGCTAAAACTTTATGGTCTTCATCCTTTTTGTCCCCCGGTGGAGGGGCTTGACCTTCACAAGTTTTGTTCACCATTGAAAGAACTCGATTTACTAAATTTCCCCAAGTCGCTACCAACTCTTCATTGATTCGTCGAACGATCTCATCTATTGAAATATCAGTATCACTCTGTTCAGGAAGGTTGGCTGCAAGCGCATAACGAAGAGCATCTGGCTCAAACATGTCTAGCCCCTCTCCTATAGTTAAACCAACTCCCCGGCTAGCAGATGCTTTGCCACCTTTAAAAGTGACGTATTGGTTAGCTGGAACATCGGTGGGAAGATTTAATCCACCATTACCTAGGAGCATCCCTGGCCAAATAATGGTGTGAAAAGGTATGTTGTCTTTGCCGATGAAATAAAAACTTTGCGCTTCGTCGTTCTCCCACCAGTCTTTCCAAGACTCTGGCTCACCTTGTTTAGTCGCCCATTCTTTTGCGGCAGATAAATAGCCGACTACAGCTTCGAACCAAACATAGATTCGTTTACCCTCACCCAAATCATCGACTGGTATCTCAATGCCCCAATCTAAGTCTCGTGTAATAGCCCGATCTTGAAGCCCTTCTTCTATCCACCCTTTAGAGAAATTGAGTACATGTTTTCTCCATCCTTGCCTTGTAGATAACCACTGCTCCAGAGAATCTTCAAAGTCTGAAAGACGTAAATAGAAATGTTCAGTTGATCGAAGTTCTGGTTCTGAACCCGAAATTTTTGAACGTGGGTTAACAAGTTCTTGTGGATCTAAAGTCCTGCCACAGTTCTCGCATTGATCTCCACGGGCCTCAAGATATTCGCAATATGGGCAAGATCCCTCAATATAACGATCAGGCAAAAATCGTTTTACTTCTTGATCAAAGTATTGCTCACTTGTCCTTTTATCAATGTGTCCTTTATTTAAAAGGTTCATGAATAGTTCTTGCACAACTTCTTTATGATTGTTGGTGCCGGTAGAGGTATAGCAATCCCAACTGATATCAAGTCTTTCCCAGTCTTTTACAAATTCTTCATGATATTTATCTGCGATTTCAGATGGAGTGACTCCTTCCGCATCAGCTCTAACTGTTATTGGAGTTCCATGAACGTCTGATCCACTAACCATTAACACCCGGTTTCCCATCAAACGCTGGTAACGAGCAAAAACGTCTGCAGGAAGATATGCGCCCGCAAGATGCCCGAGGTGGCGTGATCCAGAAGCATAGGGCCAAGCCACCGCAACGAGGATGGGGGTATTTGAATGATTCATAACTGTGAGACTACTCCGCTCTTAAGTCCAGAGCGGTTGAATAAGCACGGCGGCGACTTACATTCAGTCTTCGAGACGCTTCTTCTGCCGCATCTTTAGTGGACACCCCACTATCAAGTATCTCCCTTAGAACAACTTGAAGACGATCATCATCTATTTCTGAAATTGAGTTATCAGCTTCAAGCACGATTACTATTTCGCCTTTTATTTTTTTCTCAGTCCAAACCAAAGACTCTGCTAAAGACCCTCTGAAGATTTCTTCGTGTATTTTTGTAAGTTCTCTAACTATGGCTATCTGTCGAGCACCTCCACATTCTTCATATAAATCCTTCAACGTGGCGGCAAGCCGATGTGGGGATTCAAATAAAACGGTTGTTCGAGTTTCTTCAGCAATTTCTTTAATTCTTCGAGATCGACTCTCCCCTTTTCTTGGTAAAAATCCTTCCATGCACCACCTTTGGGTTGAAAACCCGCTAACAACTAAAGCTGAAATGGGTGCAGTTGCACCCGGGATAACTGTTATTTGATAGCCAGATTCAATAACTTTTTTCACTAATCGCTCCCCTGGATCCGAGATGCTTGGCATTCCAGCGTCAGTAACCATTGATACTAAAAGCCCTTCTGAAAGACAGTTGATGATCTCTTCGGCCGCTTTTTCTTCGGTGTGTGAATCTACACGCAGCATCCGTGCCCCAGTGATTCCAAAATGTTGAAGCAGGGAGCCGGTGCGGCGTGTATCTTCACATGCGATCACATCTGACCTTTCAAGTGTTTCTAATCCGCGTGGAGAAAAGTCCGATAAATTGCCGATAGGAGTAGCTACTAATGCAAGGATGCCATTCATGATCGGATCTCCAAAATGTCATCAGCCTGAACGCCCCATCGAAGAGCATTACCTTCATTTGTTTTAACAATTGATTTGGTTTTTAATGGAGAGAACCTAATACGCGATGGGGCCAAAGTTTTTATCTCAAGAATTTTGAAACTTTCGTCAAGAAAAACGAAATCCATTGATTCCACTTTTCCGAATGTATGGATAAGTTTTGTAGACATAACCAACTGCGTCTCTTCAGATTCTCCCTCACTATGAATTGATTGCCCTACAAAAGACTTATTTGAACCTATTTCTATAGAACTAAGAACTTTTTCTTCAAGCAGTAACCAAGGCATATCTGGAGTCTAGATCAGACATTGAATCTGAACTCTAAAACATCCCCGTCTTGAGGACAGTAATCTTTTCCTTCTGATCGGACCGCTCCTGCCTCTCTAGCTTTTACATAAGATCCAAATTCAAGTAGCTGCTCCCAACGGATTGTTTCAGCTCTAATGAATCCGCGCTCAAAGTCTGTATGTATCCGACCTGCACACTCTGGAGCTGAAGAACCAGAACGGAATGTCCATGCACGTGTTTCTTTTTCTCCAGTCGTAAAGAATGTTCTAAGGCCAAGTTGGTGATAAGCCGATCGTACAAAACGCGGGAGGGCTCCTTGTCCTAGGCCAAGCCCTTCCAGTAATTCCACTCGCTGATCAGGCGGCAATAGTGCTGCTTCGGCTTCAAGTTGAATACACATACCGATGACATCAACTGAATCTTGGAATTCATCTTTGATTGGTTTCAAAATGCTTTCAGATTCTGATACCTGATCTTCATCCAAATTAACTATCGCTAGTGCCGGTTTGTTCGTCAACAAGAAGAACGGCTGTAATTCATGACGTTCTTTACTTGTGAAGTTAGTTCTGTGAAGAGGAATGCCTGCTGAAAGCGCCTCATGGGTTCTTTCTAACAACGCAACTGTTCCAGCTAACGTCTTGTCGCTTTTCATAGACTTTCTGTGCTTCTCAAGTTGCCGTTCCACCGTTTCTAGATCTGCCAGAGCAAGTTCCACCTCGACAATTCGTAGATGCTCTAACGGATCTGTAGGTCCTGGTACATCTGTGTCTTGAAAAGCTCTGAGAACAAAAACAATTGCATCCACTTCGCGAATTCCAGCTAGGAATTTATTTCCGAGGCCTTCTCCAGATGCTGCTCCTTCAACTAATCCACCTATATCGGCAAATTGAACACTCGCTGGAACCACTTTCTTAGAGTCGCTCATCTGAGCCAACTGATCTAAACGATCATCTAGCACTTTTGCTACCCCAATATTTGGATCTGTTGTCGCGAATGCATATGGGGCTGCTAAAGCTCCGCCACCTGCTAAAGCGTTATATAGCGAAGACTTTCCCGCATTAGGTAAGCCAACAAATCCAAATCTTTCCATTTCGCACTCCTGTCTGAAACGATTTGTTCTTCCAGCAGGTAAGACTACGCCAGTTCATGCAAGAGGCATCAGAAACAGTTAAAAAAACACATGGATCCTTTATTAAGCCGTTAGCATCTTTAGCATGTCAAAGCGAACGTCAAGGAAGAGAGCCAACGCTCGGCGTAAAAAGGCTAATCATGGGCGTAAACCCAATCTGGGTCGCAATAGTTAAGGCATTTCAAGCTCCAAACTAATGGAAAAAGCAAATCAAGAACCAGTGCTTGGACGACCTGATTCAACACCCACTACTCAAATTGATACCTTTTCTACAGAAGGACCTGTTGAATCAGTTCACTTTCGGTCTTCCGAATTGACTGCGGTGTGTCCTGTGACAAACCAGCCAGATTTTTACACGATTGATATAAGTTACTCCCCCGAATCAATCTGTATTGAAACAAAATCCTTAAAACTTTTTTTACGTACATTTGAGGGAGTCGGTATTTTTGCTGAACATCTGGCTCCTAGAATTGCCAACCATCTAGGCGAAGCAGTGCTAGTTCCGGTGAAAGTAACTCTTGAACAACAAATTCGTGGTGGCATCATCACTACGGTGACTAGCGTCAGCAATAACTAGTCTCACAAGCTCCTTTAAAAAGATCCCGTATTACTCCCGCGACTAGCGCGCGAACCTTCCAAGATGTGTAAGGTAGGCAATCTATCCATGATGTTTTCCAAATTAAGGAAAATAAAGTGGATTGTTCTATTAGATAAGAGCCCTTTGGGGTTCATTGAGAGGGATTCATGAGTAAACGATTAAGCGTTTTATCTGCCGTTGTACTTGGGTTCGCGTTACTCGCGGGCGCTT
>JUEO01000015.1 GCA_000817115.1 marine actinobacterium MedAcidi-G2B
AGACGCTCATCAATCTCGGCCGAGGTTACGACCTCGGGCGCATCGCACGCCTCGACAGACACGATGGCGACGTCGTCGAAACTGAAAGTGGCATTCCCAAGCACAGTCGGATTTTCCTGTCTCCCCCTATGAATAAAAGGGGTTACTTCCCGAAGCGTGATCTGTGCTGTCAATAACTTCAGTTATTTCTGGGATTGCTTCAAGAATTGCTGCTTGAATTCCTTCTGTAAGCGTTGCTTGGCTCATAGCGCATCCTTGGCAGCCTCCTCCCATAGTTATGTAGGCTTTTGAATCATCAACACCCATTAGAGTGGCAAACCCTCCATGAGAAGCAAGAGCCGGATTAATTCGCTGTTCCAATAACTGTTGTACCCGTTCAGGAATATCTCCCGAAAGCTCTAGGTGCTCTATGTCCCCTAATGGGTTCGGCCGATTTGGGTTTTTGATAACTAGTCCGCCCTGCGCTGAGTTCGATGGGATATCTAGTGTCGCTCCAATAAGTCGACTTCGACTTTCTTCTGGAACTACTACAGTAAGCCCCTCTATCTCCCAAGATAAATCATCGTCGGCCAGATCATTTAAATTCAAGAAAGCCAGATCATAAGCGTAATCAGTCCCTTGGGTTCCGGTAACGGAAATACGAAGTGCTAACTCCTCAGACTGCTCTTCTTCTGCTCTTACTTCTATAACTTTGGTCATTGCTTCCGAAGTGACACCCATTACTGCACCTTCGGGAGATTCGATATTTACTTCTGTTGTAACCTCGCTCATATTCATGAGTCTATCGCTCACCTCTTATTGTGTGGTTCTTACACACTAAGTTATACATATATGAATGATTCTCCAGTCACTATTGAAAACACAGAAAATGTTGCCACTCTTTTTTTAGACGATGGCAAAGCGAATGCGTTGGGCTATCAAGTAATCGATGCCCTCCTTGAAGCATTTGACGAAGTGGAAACTTCTGACGCAAATGCTCTCGTTCTTGCTGGCCGACCCGATAGATTCTCCGCAGGATTTGATCTTTCAGTCATGAATGAGGGCTCTGACGCTGCCCGGGGAATGCTCACAAAAGGAGTTGATCTATTTCTTCGGATGTACATGTTTTCTCGTCCGGTTGTTGCTGCCTGCACCGGTCATGCAATTGCCGCTGGGTCTATTCTTTTGCTTTGTTCCGACCTCAGAGTCGGTTCGGAAGGAGATTTCAAAGTTGGATTACCAGAAGTGACCATAGGTATGGCGTTGCCGTTTTTCGCTACAGAATTGGCGCGCGATCGTCTTTCGAAACGTCATTACACCAAAGCAACAGCGCTTGGATCAATGTATAGTCCTGAAGGTGCAGTCGATGCAGGATTCCTTGACGAAGTCGTTCCTCAAGAAAAAGTTATTTCTATCGCTCAAGAAAGAGCAAGGAGCCTTTCAGAAGTGGGACAAACAGCGTTGACTCGGACAAGAGAAACGACTCGAGGTCAGATAGCTCGGACTATAAGAGAGAGTTTGAGCCAAGACCTTTCAAAATTTGATGTCAATACTTAAGCCTCTTGAAGACATCTCTAAACCAAAGAAACCCCAAGCGATTCTTCTTGTGGGTTTTGGAGGACCTGAAGGCCCAGAAGATGTGTGGCCTTTCCTTGAATCTGTAACTGCAGGTAGGAACATTCCTACTGATCGACTAACAGAGGTCGCTGATCGTTATTTGAGTCGTGGAGGAATATCTCCTGTAAATGAGCGGATGCGTTCTGTGCTAGATGCTGTCCAAAAAGTCCTAAACCAAGAACTACTAGATATTCCTGTGTTCTTGGGAAATAGGAACTCAACTCCATTCATTGAAGAAACAATAGAAGAATTAGACCGACAAGGATTAACCGAAGTTGCTGCTTGGATTGCTTCTCCGTATCGCTCTTATTCGAGTTGCAGACAATACCTTGAACAAATAGAAACAGGAATGGAAAAAGTGGATCGACGTGTTTTAGTGACTCGATTACGTCCACACTTTGATCATCCTGGTTGTATTGATACTGCTGCTGACCGATTAGCGGAAGCTTTGTTAGATCTACCAAAAGATAAACAAGAAGAAACTCACTTGCTATTTTCTGCTCACAGCCTTCCACTTTCCGCAGCAGAAAGTTGCTCTTATGTTGAAGAAATCCATGAGGCTGCACGATTGATCGCTGAAAGAGTAGATCCGAGTAACAAACTCTCTTGGGAAGTAGTTTGGCAATCTCGAAGTGGACCCCCACAGGTTCCCTGGCTTATTCCAGACGTATGTGACCGAATCGATGAGTTGGCCTCTGAAGGGGTTTCTTCCATAGCTATTTCGCCAGTTGGCTTTATTGTTCACAATTTTGAAATTGAATGGGATTTGGATGTTGAAGCAGCAGAATGCGCAGCCGGTCACGGCATGGCTTTCGTTCGAGCAGAAACGGTAGACAGTGACCCAAGGTTTGCAGAAATGATCGTTGATTTGATCAAGGAGAGTTCCAGCGAAGACCCAATACCTCTCTCACTCGGAAATTTGGGAGTAGCTCCCGTACCTTGTCCGGGTGACTGTTGCCCCTCCCCCAGCCGTTCTTAAGTTGATTCCACGACTCGCTTAGAGAATCAGAGTACGGTCACAACCTATAGATGCACTACAGATGTCGCAGCCATAGTGCAATATAGAGATAGTGGATCAAAGAAAATGCTTATATAACCGTGACTGAACAACAAGAACTTCTACCTAAAGATGGAGACTTCGCGAAAGAAATCGTCGAAGTCACTGTTGCTGAAGAGATGCGTGAATCTTTCCTCGCTTACTCTCTCTCGGTCATCACTTCCCGTGCGATACCAGATGTACGGGATGGACTAAAACCAGTTCAAAGAAGAATTCTTTATGCGATGCTTCGAATGGGTATCCGATCAGATACCCCACATCGTAAGAGCGCTCGGGTGGTCGGAGAAACTATGGGGCGATATCACCCACATGGAGACGCCGCCATTTACGATGCTCTTGTACGTCTTGGACAAGACTTTTCTCGCGGCATCACCTTTGTGGACAAACAAGGGAACTTTGGCTCTCTAGATGATCCACCAGCAGCAGCAAGATACACCGAATGCAGATTGACAGCTGCGGCAATGTCAATGGTGGGCGAAATAGACGAGGATACCGTTGATTTCAGACCTACTTACGACGGTGAATCTCTTGAACCCATTTGTTTACCCGGATTAATACCTGGCTTATTAGTGAATGGAACAACAGGAATAGCTGTTGGTATGGCAACCAACATGCCGACTCATAATCTTGGAGAAGCAGCAGCTGCAATTGAACTCGTGATGAAAAAGAGGCGACCAAAACCCACTATTGACGAGTTGTTAGAAGTCCTCCCTGGTCCTGATTTTCCAAGTGGTGGGATCATAGTTGATGATGGCCTTCGTGAAGCCTACGAAACAGGTCGTGGAACCATCCGAATCAGAGCTCAAGCTCACGTCGAGTCATTAAACCGCGGCAAACAAGCAATCATCATCACTGAACTCCCATACATGGTTGGTCCAGAAAGAGTAATCGGGAAACTAAAGGATCTAAATGAATCAGGAAAGATCCCTGGCGTTTCGGATTTCAAGAACCTTTCGGATCGGAATACCGGTTTACGCATTCAAATAACAGTTAAATCTGGCCATAACCCTCAGGCTCTACTTAATGAGTTATATCGATCTACCCCATTAGAGGAGTCATTCAGCTTCAATAATGTGGTTTTAGTAGCTGGAGAGCCAAAGACTCTTGGGCTTTACGACCTGTGTTACCACTACATTGAGCATCGACTAAGTGTGGTTGTACGCCGCACAAAGTTTCGGCGCCAAAAAGCCTCCGATCGTCTACATATTGTTCAAGGGCTCCTAATCGCTCTTGACTCGATAGATGAAGTCGTAGCAATAATACGCAGATCTGAAGACACCGCTGCTGCACGAAAAGCGTTAATGAAAAAATTCAAACTCAGCCAAATACAAACTGATCACATTTTGGACATGCCACTTAAACGGTTGACTGCTCTTGAAAAGTTGCGTATTGAAGAAGAGCGCGATGATCTTGTTACTGCAATAGAAGGTTACGAAAAATTACTGAAGTCAGAGACACAACAAAGAAAACTGGTATTGAGTGAATTAAGTGAGGCCGTGGAAAAGTTTGGACAACCTAGAAAAACAGAAATTACTCATCCCGAGGACCTTCCAGTATTCGATGTTGTTGAAGAAGTCCAAGACATTGCTGATGAACCGTGTGTTGTTACTCTTTCCACCTCTGGGCAGATTGGACGCATGCCAGTAGATGGAGCTCGGCGAACTAATCCTGGCCGCCACGACATACTTTCATCTGCAATATTGACCCGAACCACTTCAAAAGTAACTGCTATCACTTCAGAGGGCAGAGCTCTTCAAGTCATTGCTTCTGAGTTAGTAGATGCTTCAAATAGAACTCGTGGTTCTGCAGCTATGCAAGTATTTGGGGCTAACCGAGGTGAAGCTCTTCACGCCCTAGTTGCTGATGGGAAAGAACATGCTGTTCTCGTTACTTCTAAAGGAGTGATCAAACGTTTAACACTTGACGAGATTCGTGAAACTCGCTCCCGCCAGACCCTGATTAATCTAAAAAACGACGATTACGTAGCTGCTGCTTTCTGTGCTCCAGAAGGTGTAGACATTCTTCTTGTCTCTTCCGATGGTCAGGTGCTTTGCACTCCCATAGTAGATGTCAGTATTCAAGGTCGCGGAGCCGCTGGAATCGCGGGAATGAAACTAAAAGATGGAGCAAAAATAATTGCCGCTGGAGTGGTTCTCGCAGATGACGTTTTATATTCCGTAACTAATAGAAGTTCACTTAAAGCCACACCTACAAGTGAATTTGAAAGCCGAGGCCGTAACGGAGTTGGTGTCAGAGTCAACAAACTAGAAGACGGTGAAGAACTCACCTTTGCTTGGGTTGGTCAACCCATAGGTTTGTTAGCCACGATGTGCAAGGATGATGACCCCCAGAAAGCTGACCCTAACCCGATGCCTCTAATGATTGAGGCAACAAAACGTGACTTAAGTAGCGGGTCTACTGAGCGTCAAATCCTCTCACTCGGTCCAGGAAGGTGGTAGGAATGGCTGATTCAAAAACAAAATCTACATCAAAACCTTCTTCTAAAAAGAAAAACGGATATGACGCTGACGCAATAGAAACTCTTGAGGGTCTCGACGCTGTTCGTAAGCGACCAGGAATGTACATAGGAGGGACAGGAAGTTCTGGCCTTATGCATTTAGTTTGGGAACTAATTGATAACGCTGTTGACGAAGCTGCAGCCGGATTCGCTAAACAGATAACAGTAACCCTTCACCGCGACCACTCAGTTGAAGTTTCAGATAACGGTCGTGGTATCCCTATCAATAAACACCCTAAGCGAAAAATTTCCGCACTAGAGGTAGTACTCACAGAGCTCCATGCAGGAGGAAAATTCGGTGGAGGAGCTTACGGCGCTTCTGGTGGACTACATGGTGTTGGGGCTTCTGTAGTTAATGCGCTGTCAACCAAAATGACAGCTCAGGTTGACCGCGAAGGACACACTCACGAATTGTCTTTCAAAGAAAGATCTGCCGGTCATTTTGATGGTTCAAAATTCACAAAAAGTCACGAACTAAAACGGATAAAAAAGATTGCTAAAACGAAGACTGGAACAAGAATACGATTCTGGCCTGATTTTGACATTTTTGATAAAGATGCGACTGTTGATGTTCAAGAAATCTGTGATCGAGTAACGCAATCTTGTTTCCTGGTTCCGAGCGTCAAAATAAAAGTAATCGATAAACGTGCCGGAGGAGCAAAAGAACCATTTGAGTTTGTTTCCCGAGGCGGTTTAAAAGATCTCGTTGACTATTTATCCAATGGAGAAAACGTCACTGAAATAATAACAATTTCCGGAATAGAAACATTTACCGAAAGGGTGCCTGTTGATGGAAAAATGACCGATGTTGAACGTGAATGCAATGTTGAAGCAGCCTTAAGGTGGGTTCGTTCCTACGAAACCATCCAAGAGTCTTTTGTAAATACCATCCCTACCAGTCAAGGCGGAACTCACGTTGCTGGTTTTGAAAGAGCTTTAACAAGAGCAGTAAACGACATCCTCCTTAAAGACACAAGAAAATTGGCGAAACTAGCAAAGGAAAACCAACATCGAGCGTCTAAAGACGATGTGGGTGAAGGTTTAGTCGCAACAATAAAAGTCACATTTCCAGAACCACAGTTTCGCGGACAAACTAAACAAGAACTAGGGACACCACCAGTAGAGAAGATCGTTTACAACATAATAAAACAAAACCTCACCGAATGGTTTGAAGGAAGCGGCCCAAAAACACACATAAATGCAGTACGAGACAAAATCGCTACTGCAATTATTAATCGCGTTAGCTCAAAGCAGATGCTGGACAACAAACGACGTGCAGCAAGTTTGGGCTCCACCGGCATGCCCGACAAACTTGCCGACTGTCGAAATCATGGAGACGATTCAGAACTCATCATCGTTGAAGGGGACTCTGCTGCAGGGCCTGCAAAAGCTGGGCGCAACTCGGCCAACGTCGCCATTCTTCCATTACGTGGAAAAGTAGTAAACGCCGGAAAGGCCACTTTAAAACAGGTACTTGATAACGCTGAAGCACAAGCATTATTTACTGCTGTTGGAGCAGGGTCAGGAAAAGACTTTGATATTGAAAAGATTCGATATGGGAGAATCGTTATTCTCTGTGACGCGGACGTGGATGGAAGCCATATCCGATGCTTACTCTTGACTCTCATCCACAAATACATGGGAGAAATGCTTACAGAAGGCCGCGTGTACGCTGCTCAACCTCCCTTATTCTCTTGCAAAGTTGGTGACACAATCTATCGAGCTTTTAGTGAAGAAGAACGTGACGCTATGACCGAAGAATTAACCAAAGGAAAGCGCAAAGTAGAGAACCTTCGATGGAACCGCTTCAAAGGGCTAGGAGAAATGAACGTAGAAGAACTAGCTGAATGTGCCTTAGATCCAGAAACTAGAATTTTAAGAAAATTAACCATGGAAGATGCTAAAGAAGCAAAACAAGCAATTGAACTATTTGAGATTCTTATGGGTTCCGATGTGAGCAGGCGCCGTGAATACCTAGTTAAAAATAGTTCCTTACTTGACCCATCTGTTTTGGATATCTGATGGCCTCCTTACCAAAGTTTTTTTCAATTTCTGCCGCAAGTACTTACAAACAATGTCCACGTAAATGGAAACATCGTTATATAGACAAACTCCCAGACCCTCCTGGAGAAGCGGCTTTAGTTGGAACTTTCGCTCATCACGTCTTAGAAGTTCTCTGCGAAAAAGAACCAGCGAAAAGAACCACTGATGAAGCAAAAAAAATAGCGCGGGAAATCTGGCCTAAAACTGCAAGCAATAAAGACTTTCAAAGTTTAAATCTCAGCGAAGCAGAAGAAAAAGAATTTCGATGGAAAGCCTGGACAGCTATAGATGGACTCTGGAAGTTAGAAAATCCTGCTGAAACAGATGTTCTCTCAACAGAAAAACGCATATCTGTAAATCTGGCTGAAGTTCCTTTCTATGGCATCATCGATCGTCTTGATCAATCAAATACAGGAACGATAGTCACAGATTATAAAACCGGTAAACCTCCAAAACCTGCATATCGGGATAAAGCACTTGATCAGATCATTCTTTATGCCGCTGCTGTTGAATCAGAAACAGGTGAACTTCCTGCAAAGGGGAGACTTTTGTATCTCGGAAAAGAATCTTTAGAAATTGAGGTTGATATTAATCAAGAGTTGATCTCTAACAGCACTGATCAATTTTCTGAAACGTGGGATGATCTTGTAAGGGACTGTGATGCAAACAATTTTGATACCGATACAGGTCCGCTTTGCGGCTGGTGCCCCTATGCAGGGATCTGTGAAGATGGCCAAAAAGAAATAAGAAAAAGACTTGAAGCTGGCAGAATGCGAGCTGACGCTCCTGCCCTGCAACTCATTTAGTTACTGTCTTCTTTTCCTTCGGACTAAAAGAAGGACCACCGCTACTACAGCAGCAAACGCTCCAATTCGATACAACCGGTCAACTCTTTCATCAGTCATTTCAACAGGAGGAGTTTCAAATGGTTGAACAGGGATCTCAGATCCTTGGGTTGGAACATCCGAAACAACGCTTTCACTATCAGTTGAAGGATCCTCCTCACCGAGAGAAGGGTTTTCTAACAGTGTGTCGACAGGGCTGATGTCTGGAGGCCCGTTTCTTTTTCTCTGCGATTGAGGATTGTAGTTACTCACGATGATCTCCATTTAACACATAATCAAGAACCACGTCGAACTCTACCGCTGCTTCAACCGCTCCCGGTCGTTTACCTAAACCGTGAATTGGCATCGATTGCGCTGAAGCCTCCGATACGGCAGCACGTTGATGGACAGGTGGTAGACATTTTCCAGGGTAAGCATCCTGAAGTTGTTCATGCCAATAGCGTGCATCACGAGTTCGCGCGAGACGATTAATAGCTATTCCGACTAACTTAGGTTCTGCTTTAATTCGACGAGTCTGTATGCGCTCTATCGTTTGTAGCATGCGAGCCACCCCATCTACTGCCCATGCCCCTGGCTCTGTTACTAAAAGAACACAATTAGAAGCAAAAAGACCATTGATTGTGAGCAATCCAAGCGAAGGTGGACAATCGATGATCGTCAAGGGGAAATCGGAAGCATGCTGACTATCAAAAGCAGAACTTAAACGTTCTTGTGCCCCTAATGGATCCACTGCTAACTGAGGTTCACGTACGGACAATGCCGGAGAAGACGCTGCAACATAGGGAACCTCGCCGCATTCTTCAGGCCACCCAGACTCTTCAACCGTCTGTTTGATACCGCCTGGGTGTTCATTAGCGAGCACTGTATCTATCCCACGAGTAGGTTCAAAAAGACCGAGCCCTGTTGTGGCATTCCCTTGAGGGTCAAGATCTACGACAAGAGTCTTAATCCCTTTACTCGCGGCAGAAGAAGCTAGCCCGAGAGCGACAGTAGTCTTACCTACTCCCCCTTTTTGATTAACTATGGCAACTGTTGTCACCCTGCCAAACTAACTCAAACTTGGGCACAAGGAAGTACTTTTAACTGGATCTCTTCTTTATGCCTTTAATCGACGAAGTGACTCACCTTAGGCCTTCAGACGATCTACGCTCGTTACATGCGGCAACTTTCCCTAACTACTATCGCGACTTTGACTCTAGTTGTCGCTGTTTTTGCTTCGACCGCAGTGGGAGCTCAAACATTTCTTGAACAAATAGATGAGGAAGAAGAATCTATCGTCACCTTTGAATCTGAAATACAGAATCTAGAAGAATTAATTAGTGGTTATGAAGATCAACTCACTGATATTGCCGATCTGGTTGCAGAAACAGAAACTCGAATAGCAATTGAAGAAGAAATACTTTCTCTTCTTCCTATTTATACAGAACTTATGGCTGACAACTTAATAGACCATTATGTATCTCTAGAGGAACCAACAGCAGTCCGACACGCGATGGCAATTGATGCCTATGTGAGAAACGATGAGCACATAAATGCTGTTCTCACTCAATCAATCCAGCTTTCAGAAGAAGCTCTTGAACAAATACGAGCAAGGCTCTTGTACGAATCAATTATTAGTGACGCCAACGATCAGCTACTAGAGATATACGACAAACTCCGGCAACTTGGTGTCGAAATAGATTCTCTTTTTGAGAGAGAAACTCAATCTATTGAACGTCGAACTCTTGCTGCAGAAGATCGGTCCGAGGCGATGTCAGTTGTCCCAGGTATTGAAGAGCAAATTGATTCAAGTCAATCGACAATAAACACTATTCGAGGAAACATTGCTAAAGCTGAATTAGAAATTGATCGATTGAGAGAGCTCCTCGTAGCGATGCGCTGGACTGCTTTGTTTGGTGAAGACATCATTCGTCCTGCGTTGGCGTTCAAAATTGACAATGTAAGTGCTGCAAGACCTCAGTCAGGAATTAATCAAGCAGACGTGGTCTACGAGGAAATCGTAGAATTTGGACTTACTCGACTTGTGGCAATATTTCAAACGGAAAGCCCAAGTGTGGTGGGTCCTATTCGCTCTGCCCGTACTTCAGATCCCATTCTTCTTTCAGGATTTGACATGCCTTTATTTGCTTATTCTGGAGCTAATCAAATCACGCTTGACATTGTGCGTTCATCGGATGTCATATCGGTGAATTGGGATAGAGCTTCAAGTGCCTATTGGCAATCATCTACTCGACGAGCTCCTCATAATTTGTACGCATCTGCGAGTCAATTGTGGGCTCTTAACCCTGAGCCAGAGCGAACTGAACTACCGCCGGCTCCTTTTGAATTCAGAGGATCTGAAGAGCCCTTACATCCTTCTGCAGTCCCTGCGGAGAGAGTGAGTATTGATTTCGGGTGGACTGAAGTGGACTATAGATGGAGTGGCTCAGGATGGACTCGCCGCCAAGGAGGATCAGCACATATTGATTCAAACGGAGTTCGCGTCACTCCAGCCAACGTGATTGTTCAATTTGTGACCTATGGAACTAGTCCTGCTGCTGAAACTTCTCCCGAGGCTGAAACTATTGGAACTGGTATTGCCTGGATGTTTACAGATGGGCATTTAATCATTGGCGAATGGGAACGAACAGACCCTGACCTTCCAGCTACTTATCACTTTGAAGAAGAAATAATACGTATGACTCCTGGTCGCACTTGGGTTGCACTGGCAGAAGCAGGAACTGCTACTTGGGAATGAACTGATTTGCATTAAAGAACGCGTGGAAACGCTTCAAATCTTTTATGCATGACATCAAACAGAAGTAATTTTAATTATTGAGTTTCAAAACTTCTTCAGCTGGGGCAACACCGTCTCTTGTGACTGTAAGTATTTCGACTCCTTCTTCAGTGACCAATAGAGTGTGCTCAAACTGTGCGGTTCGGCTTCCATCTCTCGTGACCGCTGTCCAGTCATCGTCCCACATTTCACAAGCAGGGTTTCCCAGAGTCAGCATTGGCTCAATAGTGAAAGTCATCCCTGGAACTATGACAGTGCTGTCATAGGGGTCGTAATAGTGCTTTATTTGAAGACCTGAGTGAAATTCAGTGCCTATTCCATGACCAATGAACTCCCTAACTACCCCTAAATTATGTTGTCGCGCATGATTTTCTATCGCTCGTCCAATAACGTTTATCGGCTCTCCGGGTTTCACTGAATGGATACCGGCATAAAGTGCGGTTCGGGTTTCGAGCACCAAACGTTTTGATTCTTCATCTACTTCGCCGACAAAAAACATGACTGATGTATCACCATGAACTCCATTCTTATAAAGAGTTACGTCTATATTCACGATGTCACCATTAGCTAACGGCCTGCTATCAGGAATCCCATGGCAAATTACTTCATTTACAGAAGTGCAAACAGATTTAGGGTAACCACGATAATTTAGTGGACTCGGGTAAGCATCTCTCGCAAGGATCGCTTGGTGAACTATCTGATCAATCTTGTCAGTTGTAACTCCTGGCTGAACATGAGGTCCAATTTCAAGGAGAACTTCTGCAGCAGCGTTCCCAGCTAATCTCATTTTCTGAATTTCTTCTTCGGTGCGAACATTTGAAGATACTGCTGGCCCAGGATTGCCAGTCATCGCATAAGGAGGCCTATTTATCGAAATAGGCACTGTACGCATTGGACTCAACATCCCTGGCCTTACAGGCGGCAGCGAGGCTTGGACTGTTGAAAGTTTTTTACGTTTACGTTTTGCCACGTTAAAAAGACTATCTGGACTTATCTTGAAGAAATCAAGTAGTACGATAACTTGTGAACTTCAAGATTTTGAAAGGACAATCTTCATGGCTGCTGCTGGCGACAAAAAAGCGATACTTGCTGCATTTATAGCAAATGCCGGTATTTCAGTTGCAAAATTCATTGGGTTTATTTTTACTCACTCTTCTGCGTTGTTGGCTGAAAGTGTTCACTCAGTTGCCGATGCTTCCAACCAGCTGCTTCTCCTCATGGGTGTTGAACGCTCAAACCGCCCTGCTAGCAAAAAACATCCATTTGGTTACGGGCGTGAACGCTATTTTTGGTCATTTGTTGTAGCGGTCGTACTTTTTACCGCTGGAGCAGTCTTTGCTCTCTACGAGGGAATAGAGAAGCTTCTACACCCCGAGCCAATAAGCCACTATCAGTGGGCTATCGGCATCCTAGTTTTTGGTTTGATTTTGGAAGGGTTTTCTTTACGGACTGCCATTGTGGAAGCAAATAAGCAAAGAAACGATCAGACTTGGAGAGAGTACATAACAAAATCTAAGAAACCTGAACTGCCTGTAGTGGTTCTTGAAGATACTGGGGCCATGCTTGGTTTGGCTTTTGCCTTGATTGCCGTAGTCCTGAGCAAAGTGACTGGCGATCCAATTTGGGATGGAATAGGTACGGTAAGTATTGGTGTCCTACTTGCCATAATTGCCATTGTTTTAGCTAAAGAAATGTACAGCCTTCTTATCGGTGAAGGTGTTACTGAAAAGAATCGGTCACTTATTTATGAGGCAATGAACGACTCTGTTTCTGTTTCAAAGATTGAAAATTTACGAACACAACATCTTGGACCCGAACATATTTTGGTCGGAGCGCAAGTCGTTTTTGACCCAGCTCTTTCTGTTGAAGAAGTTTGTTCCGCTATTGAAGAAATTGAGATTCGTGTGAAAGCCGTAGTACCAGATGCGCATTCAGTTTTTGTTGAACCAAAAACTCGTAACAAATAAAAATAGTTAAGAAATTCAAAGTTGTTGGGCAAAGTTAACAAATTCTTTCTTTAAAGTTAACAAATTCTTTCTTTGATGTGAAAGAATCAATCCCATGAACCTACGCAAACTTATTCTTATTTTTTCTATTCTCGCTTTAACTGCCACAAGTTGTTCTTCTGATGGAACCACTGAAGGCAGTACCTATACCCGGGCTGGTGACGAGACGCCAACCACCACGGAAGCTCCAGCAGAAACAGCGGCCCCCGCCGAAACAGCGGCCCCCGCCGAAGATGAAAGTTCCGAAGAAGGCCGAGATGAACTGATCGCTTTGCTAACCATTGTGTTTGATTTAGAGACCGAGGAATTTGCTACATGCATGGTTGACGAAATGCAAGCAGTATCTGGATATAGCTACGCATTACTTCTAGAAAGTACGTTGTCAGAGGAAGACGAAGACGACTTAGATGAAATCGCCACAGAGGTAGCGATCACATGTATGAGCGATTTGTCTCTAGAAGAAATTGAGCAATTAAGCGCCATGGACTTTGACGAGGACGACAGCAACTTGTTTGGAGATGAATCCACGGTCCCCACATTGGAGATCTCCTCAGATCCAAATGCTCTTGGTGCCATTCTTTCAGTAGAAGAAATTGATTTTACTGATGAAACTATTGTTGGCTGGCTCGTAACCTACCGATCACGTTCTGTAAGCGGTGAACCTATTCAAGTAACCGGCACTATTGTCGCCCCAAACTCTATAGCTACTGAACCAAGACCTGTACTTTCTGTAGCGCATGGTACGACCGGCATGGCTGATATGTGTGCACCTTCGCTTGCCTACACCGGAGAAGATGTTGAGTTGAATGCTTTAGTGCAACCGCTGCTCGATGATGGCTGGGTTGTAGCCGCAAGCGATTTTGAAGGCATGGGAGGACCCGGACTTCACCCCTACGTTGTTGGTGCTAGTGAGGCACAAGGAGTATTTGACATTGTCAGAGCAGCTCAAACTAGTCCTACCCTAGGGGCCGAAGGTCCTCTGATCGTATGGGGTCACTCCCAGGGAGGCCATGCGGCTATGCATGCTTCTCAACTCTGGCAAGACATAGCTCCTGAACTGGATCTTGTCGGTGTCGCAGCTGGCGCTCCTCCAAGCCAGTTCCCATTTCTTAAAGACTTCCTGATGAACGGCGCCTTTCAAGGCTACCTAATTATGGTTGCCGCCGCCTTCGCCGAAGTTTATGACGAACTCTCTTTAGAGACGATCGTTGAGCCTGAATACTTGCCTCTAGTTGAGGAACTGGAACTTGGCTGCACCGGACACATTTTTGAAATCTTCAATCCAATACCTTATGAAGATCTGACTTCTGTTGACGATATTTTCGGTGATCCAGCGTGGAATGCTCGCCTAGTAGAAAACGACTCGAATCAATTACCAAATCAGACCCCACTCATTATTCTCCATGGCGACCAAGACGAACAAATCCCCGCAGGCAGCAGCGGCCTTCTTTTAGATCAGATTTGCGCTCTTGAAGGACATGAACATATTGAGCGTATTCTCTACGAAGGGCATGGACATGGCAGTGCGGTACAAGCGTACTGGTCAGATTTTATGAGTTGGATCGATGACCGAATAGTTGGGGACCCAGTAAATCAAGAAAACGCTTGTTCAACAATCACTGTCCCTAATTCTTAATGATCAAAAGAATCTGACACTAACTTTTTTCATTTGTATTTAAAGAAAAAAGAAACCGAATAAGCGCTATTGCTATAGCGGTTCCTATAAGTTGCATCAAAATAAACATAGGAATATGAGATGGAGATATTCCAGTGAACGTATCAGAGAACGAACGAGCGATCGTCACCGCAGGATTAGCGAAACTTGTTGAAGAAGTAAAATAGTACGCACCACCAATATAAGCGCCTACTACATAAGGAATCTTTGAAGTCCGAGAAGTATGAAGAAGGCTAAAAATTACTAACAGCAAGCCGACTGTTGCGATTACTTCTCCAAGCCATAAATGGCTTCCACTACGGTTTGTAGCGGACCAACTTATTGCGGATAAGTCAAACATAAGATTTGCTAATACGGTCCCTAAGATCCCTCCTGCGGCTTGCGCAAGAAGTATTGGCAGAATTTCTTTACTTGATCGATGTCCAAGCACCCAAGCGGTGAGCGTCACTGCAGGATTAAAGTCAGCAGAGATTTTGCCAAAGATAGAAATTATTGCGATCAAAACAGCTACTGTTGCCGCGGCATTTTGAAGAAGAATCAGCCCTTCGTTCCCTTCAGAAAGCCTTTCCGCCATTATCCCGGAACCAACAACGCCAATGAGTAGGAACATCGTTCCTAAACCTTCAGCTAAGAGAACTTTCTTCAAATCAAACATTTTAAAATGGATCACTCTTCAGCGTTCATCAATCCGTACACCATGGAATCAACTAATGCTTGCCATGAGGCTTCAATTATGTTTTCTGAAACTCCAATAGTTGTCCAGGTCTGATCACCATTTGTTGTGTCCAACAAGACTCGAGTAATAGCGCCAGTTCCCTTGCTAGTTTCGAGTACTCGAACTTTGAAGTCTGTTAGTCGGAGTTTCCCTAAGGCTGGGTATCGAGTTTCTAGTGCATCTCTTAGAGCAGCATCTAGCGCATTGACCGGACCATTTCCTTTACCTGATGCTTCAATTATTTCACCATCTACGTCAATTGATACATTCGCTTCAGTGTCTACTTCTACTGCGACATCATTCCAGGCACGACTACCGCTGCCTGATAGGTGCCCAACGTTGACAGAAAATGATTGGAGTTGAAAGAAATCTTGTTCCCATCCGGTGGAAGCTCGAAGTAGTAATTCCAGTGACGCGTCTGCAGCTTCAAAATGGTACCCGCGGTATTCAAGATCTTTTAATGTCTCTACCACCTCGTTGAGAGTTTCACCGCTAATCTCTAGCCCTAGTTGTTGCGCTCTGAGTTCAATAGTTGATTTACCAGACATCTCCGAAACCAAAAAACGTGTTCCGTTTCCTACCAGATTTGGATCAATATGTTCATAAGCATCTGGACGTCGAGAAATAGCACTTACATGGAGTCCTGCTTTGTGGGCGAAAGCCCCTGAACCGACATATGGCTGTTGTGGATCAGATGAGAAATTAACTAACTCGGCTACATGATGAGCAACAGAAGTAAGTTTCTCCATACATTCTTCAGGAAGTGTTTTTACCCCTAATTTCAAACTCAAGTTTGCGATAATCGGGACAAGGTCACAGTTCCCAACTCGCTCCCCATAGCCATTGATTGTTCCTTGAACCTGTGTAGCTCCTGCCATGACTCCAGCCATTGCATTAGCTACCCCACATCCGGTGTCGTTATGTAAATGAACCCCAATAGAAGTTCCCAAGTGGCCCACTACTTCCGAAACAGTTTCTTCGACTTGAAATGGTAACGAACCGCCATTGGTGTCGCAGAGAACCAGACAGTCGGCTCCTGCATTGGAAGCCCCTTCAAGAACACGAAGAGCAAACTCTGGATTTGCTTTATAGCCATCAAAGAAATGTTCAGCGTCAAAGAAAACATCCAAGCCTTGATCCTTTAAAAATTTTACTGAATCAGCAACCATAGCAACCCCTTCATCTAAGGAAGTTCTAAGCGCTTCAGTCACGTGGTAGTCCCATGACTTACCTACGATGCAAACTGTAGATGTCCCTGCAGAAACCAGATTTGCTAATGTTGGGTCACTCTCTGCATCTCCATTCACTCTTCTGGTGGATCCAAAAGCAACTAGCTGTGACTGCTTAAGAAAAAGTTCTTTTTGTGCTCTCTCGAAAAACTCCACGTCCTTGGGATTAGCCCCTGGCCATCCACCTTCAATGTAATGAACGCCTAAGTTGTCTAATTGTTCAGCGATTCGTAACTTATCGTCAACAGTTAAAGAAATTCCCTCCAATTGGGCGCCATCACGTAACGTGGTGTCATAAATTTCTACTGTTTTAGGAAGTGTCTTTGAACTAAGGATTGACATACTCATTCCAAGATTCGTACTCAGGACGCTTTCCACGCACGACATCAAAATAAACTTCTTGAATCGCTTTAGTAATAGGACCACGATCACCAATTTCGCGATCATCCACGGACCTAATAGGTACGATTTCAGCTGCCGTACCAGAAAGAAATGCCTCTTCTGCGATATAGAGGTCGCTACGAAGAATGTTTCCTTGGATATAAGGTATATCAAGGTCTTCAGCGATTTTTCGGACAGTTTTTTGAGTTATACCTTCAAGCGCTCCTGCCGATGAGGGAGGAGTAATGATTTTTCCTTCGCGAACAATAAACAGATTTTCTCCAGTGCATTCCGAAACATACCCCTGAGGGGAAAGAAGAATGGCCTCTTCGTACCCTGATTTTATTGCCTGAACTTTGGCCATTTGCGAATTTACGTAATGCCCAACGCCTTTAGCTGCTGGTGGCATGGCATTTGGGTCATGACGTTGCCAAGAAGAGATCATGAGTCGAACTCCCTTTTCTAGGCTTTCATCTCCAAGGTAAGCGCCCCATGGCCAACAAGAGATAGATACTTCAACTTTGCAATCAAGTGGATTAAGCCCCATCTCTCCATAACCAAGATAAACAAGTGGTCGTATATAACAGGAGGAGAACCCATTAACTCTTACGGTGTCAAGAACTCCTTCTACTAGTTGGTCTACTGTCCAAGGAATATCTATATAAAGAATCTTTGCTGACTGGAATAGTCGCTCTATATGAGGACGTAATTGAAAGACTGCTGGTCCTGTGTCTGTTTCATAGGCTCGAATTCCTTCGAATACACCATTTCCGTAATGCAGCGTGTGTGTCAAAACATGGACAGTAGCGTCATCCCAGTCAACGAGATCCCCATTCATCCAAATTTTTTCTGCTGTCTCTAATGCCATTTCAGTTTCCTTATTTTCTTTGACCGTTATGGGTTAACTAACCCGCTCCGCTATTGCATCTCCAATCGCTGCAGTCCCTTGAACTTGAACTTCTGGATCAGCACAAACCTCTTTTATACGATGGGCTGCATGATTTTCACCTAAAAAGTCAAGCATCATCGCTCCTGAAAGGATAGCGGCCGTTGGGTTAGCAACGCCTTGACCTGCGATATCTGGAGCTGATCCATGTACTGGTTCAAACATGGAAGGTCCAGTACGAGATGGATTCAGATTTGCTGATGCTGCCATACCTATTCCTCCAGATATGGCTCCACCAAGATCTGTAAGAATGTCTCCGAATAAGTTGTCAGTAACTATTACGTCATATTGTTCAGGAGATTGAACAAAATAGATACATGCAGCATCTACATGGTTGTAGGCAGTTTCTACTTCCGGGTATTCATCTGCAACTTCATTAAATGTTCGTTCCCAGAGATCTCCAGCAAAAGTCAAAACATTTGTTTTATGCACAAGAGTCAAATGACCGCGGCGGCGAGCTGCAAGGTCGAAAGCAAATCGGATACAACGTTCAACCCCCATACGGGTGTTTACCGATCCTTGTGTGGCAATTTCATTTGCAGTTCCTTGCCGTAAAACTCCACCTTCGCCTGCATAAGATCCTTCGGTATTTTCTCTTACTACAGAGAAATCAATATTGTTTTCTTCATAGGTGAAAGGACGTAAATTCACATATAAATCAAGAGCAAATCGCATCTTCAGTAAGAGACCTCTCTCAATTAATCCCGGTGGTAGTTCAGGTGTACCTACAGCACCCAGATATAGAGCATCTAAATCACGCCATTCTTCAATCACTTCATCAGGCAGAACTGTTCCGTCGCGCCCATATCGAGCCCCACCTAAGTCATAGGTGATCGTTTCTAATTTGACACCAGTCGCGCTAATAACTTTTAAGCCTTCAGCGATAACCTCCGGTCCGATACCATCGCCACCAATGATGCCAATACGGTGTGACACGTAATTGCTCCTTGCTTTCGATTTATATAAAAGTCTTATTAAATAAAAAACCGCCCACGTTAAGCGGACGGTTAAAGCGCACGTTAAACAACGTGCGCTAAAAAATTTGGATCACTGAAAGTAATCTGTCCATCACTTTGAGTGTAGCAAACTGCTAATAGCACTAGTCAAATAAGTTAAATTGACCTTCACTAAGGTGGCGAACTCAGTTCTTACGGATACGATCTCGCCAAATGTCAAAGATGCAACAACTCTCACAAAATGCCTATGACCGTCTCGTTGCGGAACTAGCTGATCTAACAACTCGCGGAAGAATTGATATTGCGAGAAAGATTGAAGCTGCCCGTGAACTAGGCGATCTTTCAGAGAACGGCGACTATCACGCAGCTAAAGAGGAAAAAGGCAAAATGGAAGGACGCATTATGCATATTGAGAGCGTTCTGGAGAACTGCGAAATAATCGCAGAAATTGACGTTCAGACCGATGTCGTCTCTCCCGGGGTCACTGTTTCTATATTGTACGAAGGTGATGAGACCCCCGAATTGTTACTCGTTGGATCTATTGAAGAAAAACGAGATGACATTGACGTTGTCTCCCCTGGCTCACCATTAGGAGAAGCTCTTCTTGGAGGCAAGGCCGGTGACATTGTTTCCTTCGAAGCCCCTCATGGAGTTCTGAAAGTCGAGATAGTAAGCATTGGGAACTAAACGCTTGTCTCTTGATCATTTTTATGAAATTTAAACCACTTTGGTGGAAAATTCTTGTGCTCGTTGGTGGCATTCTTATTGCTACCGCACTCTTCCTTTCCGTAGGGGGTTCTCCCAAAAGTTCTGAAGAAAATCCTTCTATATCCGGAGTTATCGAAGAATAGATAATTCAGCTACGCCTATCACACGTGTTACCGGACCACATTGCGAGAACAACACCTATGTCAGATGTAGCATTCGTTAATCCGTTTATTCCGTCATCTTGTAAAATATTGACGAAATTGAAGTTGAAATATCCTGTTAAGTCTCCTTCTATGGCTGTTTCTATCGCAAATGCGGTAGAAACTTCGCTCATTTCGGCAACAGTTGATCCGATGCCGATACGTTCAATAGTCCAAATAGACGAATCGGTTGCCCATGCACCGGAAACAAACCACTGCCCAAAAACCGCGTCAACGCCAGGTGTTCCATCCGCAATGTCTTCATCGGCCATCACGACTTCTAAATCACCGTAAACAACTCTTCTCACGTTAAGAGTCGTACATAAAGGATCTTCAATCCATCCGGTATCAGAGTCCGAAGGTCCGATCTTTTCATCTAGTTCCAACAGGACTTCATCTGCTGGATCATCAAATGAAAGCAAGTTTGGTTCCACCATGGCATCGAGCAGGATTCCGACAGAAGATATTGTCACCATACCAAGTGGTGGAATTGTCGTAGTGGTAGTCGTCGTCGTAGATGTCGTCGTAGATGTCGTCGTAGATGTTGACGTGGTTGATGTTGTTGAATCTTCCTCAATCAATTCAGTAGTAGACGGTGGAACCGTCGTAGTTGTCGAAGTCGTCGCCACTATCGAAGTTTCAGATTCAGATGGTACAAAAACTTCTTCTTTAGATATTTGACTAACCACTATGTATCCAATAGCTGCAGCAACCCCAACAAACAGAATAAGAATGATTAATAGTCGTGGAGTTTTTGACCACTTTTTGATCAACGCTGGTTCACCTTCTTCAAAAACGGACCGTGTTCCATCAGCAATAACGCTTGGGGCCGGCTGCAACGTTGAAGAAGTCAAAGATTCTGCTTGTCCAAGATCTTCACGAGTTATTCGTGGCTTTGGACCGGATGGAGCATCTCCGTGTCGTCTCCAAAGTAGTCCGCCTATAACTCCAGAAAGGTCTGGATCTATATCTTGCGGCCCGTGTGCAGCCATCGCAGACCAAGCTTTTGTTTCACTGACAAATTCCACTTGCCCTATGAGTGCTCGTGATGCTGCAGCTATATAAGTTTCTTCTTCAGGCCCACCAGCGGTTAAGACCACTAGAACGTGATCCGGTGTTTTATCAAGGACCTGAACAGCCTTTGTGTAAACTTCAGTGAGGAGCCTCGCCAGGAGAACTTCTGAGGTAGAAACTCTTCCCCCTTGTGACAAAATATTTTCTTCAATCAGACTGCCTATTGGATCATCAACTACACCCGATGGATCAAGGTCAGCTTGCTTTTCCGCTTCGTCTCCAATGAACACAAAGTCATCTAAACCAAGATGTATTGCCATTGGCATTCCGGCCTGATTGCCGCCAAGTGCTATCAAATCTAGACGGCCATCACTATCTACTGCTGCGTGTATAGCAGTTGGGTCAAAATGAATTGCGAGAGTGGTAGTCATGTATTTGAAAGCCTTTTGAAACTCTTTGCCCTTAGACTTTAGAGGTTTCTCATTAAATTGAGTACTCACTAAAGATAATGAATCTTATTGCTATCGGTAGTAAATATGGGTTCTTATCTGGCATCATTTATAGTGATGGATCTTCGTCAATTAAATCTTTTACTAGCGGTAGCAGAACACCATAGTTTTTCTGGTGCTGCTCGAGCATTACATACTGTGCAGTCCAATGTGTCCACTCATGTAGCAAGGCTTGAACGAGAACTGAAGACAGTTTTAATTGATCGGAGAACTATGGCTCCAACTCCCGAGGGTGAAGCAGTTATAGAACGTGCACAACGCATCCGAAGTGAGTTAAGAGCCATCACTGATGATATTTCCTCTATGAAAAATGAAGTTGCGGGCTCAGTAAACATTGGGTGTATCGGGACGGTGGCTAGATGGATAGCGAATCCTTTACTGAACCAACTCAGTGATGAATACCCGTCTCTTCGTCCAATCATCACTGATGATGTAACAAGTTCGCTAATCCCTAAATTGATCACTGGAGAACTTGACATAGCCATAGTCAACTCACCCATTAGTTCATCTGGGGTCAACACTTTGCCTCTTTTTGAAGAAGAATACGTAATTATTGCTTCTAAGGATCATCCACTATCTAAAAAAGATGTAATAAAACTTCAAGACTTATCTGATTTAGAAATTATGCTCACACCTACCGGGACCGCAATTCGAGACAACATTGATCAAGAAGCTGCTGCGGCAGGTGTCGCCTTGATGCCTGTAGCAGAAATCACTGGATTGAGGCTTTTAGCCTCATTAGCCATGGAGGGTGAGACTCCTGCACTTTTACCCGCAAGCGCTGCCTCCGGGCACCCTAAAGGTAACTGGATAGTAGTTCCAGTTGAAGGTTTATCAAAACGCAAAGTTGGTCTAGCTTTCAACCAGCGCATGACGCCATCAACCCCCGTGCGTTTAACAATTGATGTTCTTACTCAAATAGTTTCCAAAAATGCCCCCAATCAACCCGGTATTCGTGTAACGCTTGACTAATGGAAGCAAATCATTCATCTAACCCTGTAGCGCTAAGAGCTGGAACAAAAAGTAATGTGTCTTTTGGCCTCTCAACTATCGGTGAGCGTAAAGTCATTGAAGTTCACACCGGTGGAGAAAAACTCGGTGCCCTCCTACCTATTGATGGAGAAAATTTGGCCGAAGCAGCGCGAACGGCATACCGGCAACGATTGCCACTGATTTGCTATATCAGTTCTAGCGGCGCTGATATTTCTGAAGGGGTTAGCGCTATCCATAGCTGGGGAACCGCCGCAAAAGAGTTTGTCAACTGTTCAGGAGTGGTACCACTAATTTTCTGTGTGACTGGACCTGCGGTTTCCGGACCAGCTCTACTCTTAGGGCTTGCGGATCTCGTGATTATGGTAGATGAATCGTATGCCTTTGTAAGTGGCCCAAATATGGTTCAACAATACACGGGAGAAGATTTGTCTGCGGATGGACTAGGTGGTGCATTCATGCATGCAAGCACTTCAGGTGTTGCGCATTTTGTTGTTCCAGATATTGAATCAGCGAGCACTCTTGTCGCCGAAATTTTGGCTTACGTCCCTGACAATAACGATGAGTTACCCATAGTTATTCCATGTAGCGACTCTCCTGTCAGGGAACTCCCAGATGTAGGTGCAATCATTCCGGAGTCTCCGACGGGAAGCTATGACGTTAGAGAAGTCATCGAAAGCTTTATTGATGACGGACACTTCCTTGAACTTCGGGCTGAATTTGCATCGAATTTAGTAACTGGTTTCGGGCATTTGAACGGACGTCCTATTGGATTAGTCGCTAATCAACCACAATCTGTCGCAGGGACATTAGATATTCCGGCTTCACAAAAGGGAGGGAGATTTGTTGCTTTCTGTGATGCATTCAATCTTCCAATCATCACCCTGGTTGACACATCAGGCTTTTACCCGGGCAAAGATCTCGAGTGGAAAGGAATGATCCGTTACGGAGCCCAAATGGCTTTTGCATATGCACGAGCAACAACACCACGTGCATGTGTGACGCTTAGGAAATCTTACGGAGGGGCCTACATAGTTATGGACTCTCGCTATATGGGCAACGATGTCATGCTTGCTTGGCCAACAGCTGAAATAGCGGTTATGGGCGCTAAAGGTGCTGTTGAAATTCTTCATCGTGAAGCAAACGAAAAAGAACGAGAAGAATTGATTAGCAACTATGAAGACCGCTTACTCAACCCTTATATCGCCGCAGAGCGCGGAACTGTAGACCGAGTAATTGATCCAGCCCATACTCGAATAGAACTAATTAAAGCCCTTGATATGTTGACTGGTAAGCGCGAAAAACTTCCTCGCCGAAGACACGACAACACCCCTCTTTAAGGGTTATGGAAGAACTTTAAAATCTTTTTGTTTTTAATCAAAAAAATAAAAATCGGCATTTTTATCTTTTTTTGACTTCTCATTATTTTTTGAAGTGTCCTACAGTAAAAAAAGTAGTATTCGTTGGTTAAATAAGTAAGTAGGAAAGTTATTTCTGATTAAGAAAGGTTGCTAGTGCCAGAATCCATCACAGTTACTGATAATCGCACTGGCGAATCAGTTGAAATTCCTATTGAAAGCAATGGAGTAGACGCCAAAGCTTGGAGTAGTTTGCTTCCTGGTATCTGGTTTAATGATCCTTCTTTTGGAGCGACAGCCGGAGCGGAAAGCGGTATTACCGAATTAGACGGTGGAGCCGGAATCCTTCGGTACCGCGGTTACCCAATAGAACAAGTAGCCGTTTCACTTAGTTTTCTTGAAGTAACGCATCTGCTTCTTTTCAACCAGCTCCCCACCGAAGAGGAACTTAAATCCTTCGCTGACGAAATAGCTGAACATGCAGCTATCCATGAAAACTTCCATAAACGTATCCTTGAGGGTTTTCGTGACGATGCCCATGCAATGGGTGTTCTTGTCTCAAGCATCGCAGCGCTTTCAACTTTCTTTCCGGAAAGCAAAGAAATAGAAAATCCTGACATCAGGCGAGCTCAAATGATTCGACTCATTGCAAAGATGCCTACCTTGGCTGCTAGCGCATACAGGAAAAATGTAGGCGCACCCTACGTTCAACCTGATCCGGATCTTGACTACACCGGAAATTTCCTCACAATGATGTTCTGCCATCCAGATGGAAGTTACGATATTGATCCAGTTTTACGAAATGCTCTTGATCTTTTATTCGTTCTTCATGCCGACCACGAGCAGAACTGTTCCACCACTACAGCGAGAGCAGTTGGCAGCGCTCACGCCGACCCGTATGTGACGATTGCTTCCGCCGCTTCGGCTCTTTATGGGCCTCGTCATGGGGGTGCTAACGAGGCTGTTTTGAGGATGCTTGAAGAGATTGGCACATACGACCAAGTAGATGACTTCATTGCTTCTGTGAAATCTGGTGAAGAACGATTGATGGGGTTCGGCCATCGGGTGTATAAAAATTATGACCCACGTGCAGTAATTGTGAAAGAAACCGCTCACCAAGTATTTGAAGTAACAGGCAAGAATCCTCTGTTAGACATCGCTTTGAAACTTGAAGAAGTGGCACTAGGAGATCCTTACTTTATAGATCGAAGTCTTTATCCAAATGTTGATTTTTATTCAGGTTTGATTTACCAATCAATGGGCTTCCCTGTTGAAATGTTTACCGTTCTCTTCGCTATAGGTCGCACCCCGGGATGGTTGGCGCACTGGGACGAAATGCTGCAACAAGATTCTCGCATTGCTCGACCCCGTCAGATTTACACCGGGCCTGCAGAGCGAGATCTTCCTAACCGCTAAGTGAACTAATTCAATTCAACTTGAGGAGTTCTTCATCGAATGATGCATGATGGACGGTATGAATGAATTGCTAGATGCCGCTAACTCTGTCTTTGATGACGTAGTAGCTTTTCGTAGGGACCTGCATCAACATCCAGAATTAGGTTTAGATAATCCTCGCACACAAGAAAAAATTCTTGACGCATTGGAAGACTTACCGTTAGAAATCCACACGGGAGAGGGATTAACTTCGGTAGTCGCAGATTTAGATGGTACTGAAGATGGACCAACTGTACTTTTACGGGCAGATACGGATGCTCTTCCAATGACTGAAAACTCTGATGAACCTTTTTGTTCTTTAGATTCAGGTAAAGCCCATGCCTGTGGCCACGATGCTCATACAGCAATGCTTATTGGTGCGGCACGTTTGCTTTCAGCGCGACGTGATGACTTCTCAGGGCGAGTGCGCTTCATGTTTCAACCTGGTGAAGAAGGGGCTTTCGGTGCTCCAATGATGATCAAAGAAGGCGTCCTTGACGAAGTGGATCGCGCTTTCGCTATTCACATAACTCCAAACATCCCTAATGGTTACGCGGCTTGTCGTCCTGGTCCTTTTATGGCCTCTACAGACACATTGAAAGTGACCGTTACTGGGAAAGGCGGTCACGCTTCAACTCCTTACTTATGTACTGATCCGATACCAGCGATGGCGGCGATGATTACTGCTCTTCAAACAGCGGTAACTCGAGAAATAAATACTTTTGATCCCGCTCTCATAAGTGTCACTCACGTAGAAGGTGGCACTACCACGAACGTCATACCGGAAACGGTCTTCTTTGAAGGAACTATTCGATGCGTATCGGAGAAGACAAGAGACAAAGTGCGTGATTCAATTAGGCGAGTATGTACTCAAATTGCTTTGGCGCATGATTGTGAAGCTTCTGTAACTCTAGACGAGGGGTATCCGGTGACTGTCAATCATGCCGATCAGTCAGATTTTTTTGGAATGGTTTGTGAACAGACTCTTGGAGAAGGAAAATTTTTGACTATGCCTGCTCCAGTTATGGGAGGAGAAGACTTCTCCTACATTCTTCAGCAGGTCCCTGGGGTGATGGCCTTTTTAGGTGTTTGTCCTGAAGATATAAAAGACAGCCTTCAGGCTGCGCCCTGCCACTCGAATCGTATGCGTCTGAACGAAGACGCCATGGTTAACGGAATAGCTTTACATGTTGGAATGGTTTTAAATGACTGAAGATAATCCTTTTGAGAATTTTGAAGTTCCTCCCTTTAATGAGTTGATGTCTTTAGAGCCGCATGGACCTGACGTGTACGTGGGTACAAGTCCTCATTATCCGTGGGGCCGCGTTTATGGGGGTCAGGTAGTAGCGCAGGCTCTTTGCGCTGCTTCTTTAACCGTTGATGAGGGGTACCATCCGCACTCTTTGCACTCTTATTTCATACGAGGAGGCACAAGTGATGAACCTATTCGTTATGAAGTTGATCGGATTAGAAATGGGCGTTCTTTTGTTACTCGACGAGTGGTAGCTCGCCAATCTGATGGAGCGATTCTAAATCTCTCTTGTTCTTTTCAAATAGATGAGGATCAAGTTGATGTGCAAGAGTCACATCTTTTGGATGACGTTGGTGAACCGGGAAGCGGAGATTCAGATGACTGGGGATTCATGAATCAACGCATTGCTATACAGGAGAGAGGACGTACTGCTACTTGGATGAAAGTTGCCGACACGATAGGCGATGATCGAATTCTTCAAGCCTGCGGTTTAGCCTTCGCCTCCGACGAAATGCCGATGAGCACTATTAGGCGATCACATCCGATGTTGGAGGGTGTTGAGCGAGGAGATCCCGCTTATTACGAAATGTTTATTGGAGCCAGCCTTGACCATGCCATCTGGTTTCATCGCCAAGCTCCAGCTGATGACTGGCTACTTTATGACTTTCGCTCACATGGGTTAACTGGAGGTCGGGGTCTTTCCACTGGTGAAATCTTTACCCCAGATGGTCTTCATGTAGCCACCGTGGTGCAAGAAGGACTCTTTAGGCAACGAACACGATAGATGATTAAAGCTTTTAAATAATGTCCAGCAGGTAACTAACTCATGTTTTTAAAACGAATTGGACTCACCCTCCTTTTAATAGTGACTTTCACTTCAATTGTTAGTTTGATTGGCAACATTGCAGAAGGCGCCGATAAAGGGTTTGACACCCTGATGGACCCCAACTGCATTACTGACTGCACCACTT
>JUEO01000016.1 GCA_000817115.1 marine actinobacterium MedAcidi-G2B
ATTGCCGAAGTAAACGCATCTCCGCTATACCTGGCATTAGTTCCAGTACGTGACCAGCTAGCTCCTCTGTGAACTCCAAGGTGCCGTTTATTCGATAAGTTCCGACTGGATCTACAGAAGCACCGAATACAAGCTCACCTCGATCTGTTTGACTTACATAAACATGAAGTGATCCAGATACAACCACAGTTGGCAGGAACGTTTTGCAGGGTTCAGTCACAGCGGCCTGAAGTGGATGAGTAGTAATAGGGAGATCAATCCCAGCCATATTTGAGATTAGAGAAGACCATCCAGCAGTGCAATTCACAACTACAGGAGCACTTATATCACCCTTATTTGTCCTTACTCCCGTTACTTTTCCTCCTGGCCCTTTACCACTTAACTGTTCACCGCCTTCACAGAGTATGTCTAGAACTTCGGTTTGCTGATGGAGGTGTACTCCTAAATGATCCGCAGCTCGTGCATAACCCCAAACCACAGCATCGTGCCGGATTATTCCACCAGGAGGGTGGAAAAGAGCTCCGAGTATGGGATATCGCGTATTTGAAGAAACGTCTAGGCTTGGAGCTTCCTTTTTGACTTCAGATGGGTCAATCACGCTCGAATCGATACCTTGGAGTTTGTTCACTTCAGCTCGCCAATGCATTGTTCGCAAAGCTGAGTCTGTGTGGGCGAGAGTTAAATGGCCTCGCCGTGAAAACATGACATTCAAATTAAGATCATGAGCCATCTCGTTATAGAGAGTGAGCGAACGATCATAGAACGCGACTCCTTCAGGGGTTAAATAGTTTGACCGGACAATAGCCGTGTTACGTCCTGAACCACCTCCACCGAGGTAGCCCTTATCTAGTACAGCAACGTTAGTAATTCCATGGTTCTGTGCAAGGTAATAAGCAGTGGCTAAACCATGGACTCCTCCTCCAATAATGATCACGTCATATGAAGAGTTCAGTTCGTTACTGCTCCACATTCGTGGCCAATCACCGTGTGTCAATCCGTGTTTCAGTAATTTTAAGGCTGAATACTTATATCGAGGTCGTTTCATTTGCATTCACCAAGTAGCGACCTAGCCAGAAGACTTCTTACGTTTGAACTAAGAAAGTCCGTATCAGAAACTAATTGGCTCTCTACTTTCATTCAAAGAATCTTAGAGGTTAAAGTGCAGGCATGTCGCAAATACACGTAATTAGTCACCCGCTTGTGCAACACAAACTAACTCAGATGAGAAGAGTAGATACTCCGAGTGAGCGTTTCCGCCAACTACTTACTGAAACAAGTTTGCTTCTTACCTATGAAGTAACCCGTGACCTTCCTCTTGTGTCTTCTAAAATCACAACCCCATTAACTGATATGGATGCCCCAGAACTCGTTAATCATCCAGTGGTGATTTCAATTCTTCGTGCTGGGAATGGCCTATTAGACGGCGTACTTCAAGTAGTTCCTGGTGCCAGAGTCGGACACGTTGGTCTTTATCGTGACCATGACACGTTAGAAGCCGTTGAGTATTACTGTAAATTTCCTCCACTGGAAAACCAGACCGTTATCGTTGTTGACCCGATGCTTGCAACTGGTAATTCTGCATCAGCTGCTCTTGATCGAATAAAAGAAGAAAACCCAGGAGAAATCCGTTTCCTATGCCTTTTAGCTGCGCCTGAAGGCATAGATAGTCTTCAATCAGCACATCCCGATGTCGCGATTTGGACTGCTTCGATAGATCAATGCCTTAATGAAGTTGGCTATATAGTTCCTGGACTCGGCGATGCCGGAGATCGTATTTTTGGTACAACATGACGAACTTGCCTTCTCTTGATGACCTAAGGATCATCTCAGAAGATCAAAGAAATTCGTTCAAAACCAACGGGCACTTACTAGTTGAAAGTCTTTGTTCTTCAACAGAATTGTCTCCATTCATTGACCCATTATTGAGCCTTGGTGGCGCAATATCATGGAATAAAGATATTGCGTTAGAAGATCAAGGGACATACGATCGGGCTTTCCATCAAGCAATCAATCTTTGGCGTTTAGACCACGTCGCTGCGGCGTTTGTTATGGCGAAGCGGTTTGCTCATGTCGCGGCACAGTTGCTTGACGTTAATGGAGTCCGCCTCTATCACGACCAGTTACTGAATAAAAAAGCAAACGGTGGTCATACTCCTTGGCATCAAGACGCGTTTTATTGGCCGGTAGCCGGCCATCACGCGATAACCATGTGGATGCCGTTAATGGATGTAACTGCGGAAATGGGGATCGTTGAGTTTGTTAATGGAAGTCATCATGAAGGCGACCTAAAGGGAGGAGCTATTTCAGAAGCTTCTGAACAGAAACTCAGCGAATTAGTAGACGGAGGAGACTTCTCAACCTCCTCTTATAAGCGGATTAATGCCGGTGACGCCACTTTTCATGCCGGCTGGACGTTGCATCGCGCAGGAAATAATTCAACTCAAATGGATCGTCCCGTTATGACGGTCATTTATATTGCTGATGAGTGCCCAGTCCTGAATCTAGAACGAGAAGAGCAACGCCTTGACCTCTTCATGTATTTACCTGGAGTAAAAGAAGGAGATTCAGCTATTTCACCCATGAATCCACTTCTATGGTCTCAGATGAAGCAGTAAGATCAATTAAGTGAATCCACCTTCTGAATTAGATCTCCGACGTACTCAACGTCGCGTATTTCGCGGATTCCGACTCTTTGCTAGTTGTGACACTGACATGCCTCCTTGCCCAATAAATGAACCCACTATCCTTACAGCGAACCACCGGAGTCTCGCAGATCTATTTCTGGCAGCAAGCTTATTTCATATATGGAAATGGCCAGTTCGTCCTTTAGTCGCGGGGTCGTATTTTGAAAAGCCAGTCATAGGCCTTCTTCTCAAACGACTCGGTGCTATTCCTGTGACCGGAAGTGATGCTATTGATGTAGCCAAGGAAGTGCTTTCTTCTGGCATCTCAGTTGCTGTTATGCCAGAAGGCAGAGTAGTTCGTCCAGAAGAATGGGAACCTACTGGAGTCGGCACTCCAAGAATAGGGGTAGCACGACTAGCTATTGAAACTAAGTGCCCGGTTCTATTAATTGGTGTTGCCGGCACCGAGGCGCTGTGGCCCAGGGGAAGATTTCTTCCAAAATTCACTCCATGGAAACGGACTAAGACTTTTGTTCGGCTGAAATCACATGGAACTGTTGGCGGAAGCGATCCTGAATCCGTACTGACTGAAATATGGTCCGGCGTAAAAGAAATGGTCGAAAAAGCAGAGGCGGATCGTCACGCCGCTATGAATTAAAAATGGTAAGGGAATTCAGAGTAATCTTGATCTCTCTTTTCGAGAAATGCATCTCGACCTTCAGCTGCTTCATCGGTTCCGTAAGCCAGCCTTGTTGCTTCTCCAGCGAACAACTGTTGTCCAACTAAACCGTCATCTATCAGATTGAAAGCGAATTTAAGCATCCGTTGAGCAGTGGGGCTTTTTTGGTTAATTTCTTCAGCCCACTCAAGAGCAACGTTTTCTAAATCGGCATGAGTAACAGTTGCATTGACCATTCCCATCTCGAATGCTTCTTGAGCCGAATAATTTCTTCCAAGAAAAAATATTTCTCTTGCTCTTTTTTGGCCAACTTGTCTCGCAAGATACGCTGATCCGAAACCCCCATCGAAACTTGCTACATCTGCATCAGTTTGCTTGAAAATAGCGTGTTCTTTACTTGCTAGTGTGAGATCGCTGACAACATGAAGACTATGTCCACCACCGACAGCCCAGCCAGGAACTACAGCTATAACAACTTTTGGCATGAAACGAATTAACCTCTGAACTTCAAGGATGTGAAGGCGACCCGTCCGAGAATCTTCAATAGTGTCCGATGTTTCACCTTCCGCGTAGCGATATCCGTCTTTTCCTCGAATTCGTTGGTCTCCTCCTGAGCAGAATGCCCAACCTCCGTCCTTCGGAGAAGGACCATTTCCTGTTAAAAGAATTGTTCCAATGTTTGGAGAAATACGGGCATGATCTAAGGCTTGATAAAGTTCGTCGACAGTTTTTGGCCTAAACGCATTCCTTACCTCAGGACGATCAAATGCAATACGAACAGTTTTTTGAGACATTGAACGGTGGTACGTTATGTCTTCAAAGTCAAATTCTTTAATCTCTGCCCATAATTCTGGGTTAAATATTTCAGAAACCTTATTTTCGCTCACACCTAAAGCATAGGCGTGAATCTTTCCACTTCTATATTGACTACCCACAGGTGCGCAGAACTCACTTATATATGCCGATACTATTGAACTAATGTCAAATTTAGGTATCTCTCGAACTGGATCCCAAAACCGAATAAGTATTCTCAGAAAACTTTTTTTGGCGGCCTTAGGATTTCTTGTATTCATCGTTCCTTCAATAGCTTTTGCGGACAATGATGACATACGTGACGCACGAGACGAACGTGAAGCAGCCGCTAATGCAGGAGCAGCTGCAGCTGAAGCCCTAGACATGATAGAAGCAGAGCATGGAGAGGTCGCCAATGCCTTGACTGCCCTTGATGACTACATCGATCTGCAGGAAGCAAAAATAGCGGCAGCTCGTCAGGCAATTGAAGCTGCTGAAGCAGAGACGACTCTCCGCTGGATCGAGGCAGCAGCAGTAGATAAAGAAATCGTTGCTCTTCGTGATCAATTACAAAAACTTGCTGTTGATGCCTACATACAAAGCATTCGACCTGGAACTCTACTTGAGTCAGAAGACTTAACATCTGGTGCCAGAAAAGCGGCCATACTTGATGCTGTAACTGGAGACCGTGAAGATTTGGTCAGCCATTTCACTGCTTTAGAAGCAGATCGAGAAGAAATAGCCAGATCTGCTGAAGACGCGATTATTGACGCTGAACGCCAACAAAGAGAGCTAGAAATCTCTTTAGTTATTCTTGATCAGAGGATCGTCGCAAAAGAAACATTACAAGACGAACTACAAGAACGCATTGCCACTTACGAAGAAGAGGTGCGCGAATTCGAAAGAGAGCAATATTTACTAGCAATCCTGATAGACAATCTGATAGCCGAAGAGCTGCGAAATTCAGCACCAACACTCACTGAAGAATCCGCAGAAGGATTCATAATGCCTATTGAAGGTTCTATTGGTTCGCGAGATTTTGGTGTGCACGTGCACCCGATTTTTGGAACTGAACGTATGCACAATGGTGTTGATATTGGCTGTGTAACGGATCAACCGATCTGGGCTGCTAAAGCTGGATCTGTCATATCTTCAGGTTGGAGAAATGGTTACGGGAACACTGTGATGATCGAGCACGACGGTGGAATCGTCACTGTTTATGCTCACTTAAATCAAACCTTGGTTTCTAATGGTCATTCAGTAAATACTGGTGAATTGATAGGGAAGTGTGGAAGCACCGGATGGTCTACAGGCCCTCATCTCCACTTCGAAACACGCGTGGGGAGTGTTCCTCATGATCCAGTCATTTTTTTACCGTAGCCGTTTTACCGGTATCAGCACTGGAAGATCAATCTGAATTGAGATTCAGGATATGCCGGAATATTTTTCCCATCTACGCTACTCTTCACTTCGGGTAAAGTTCTGAGACTGGAGCCAATGTGGCATTAGGGAAAAAGGGATTAGAAAGATTAGAGACCGGGCTAACATTTGACGATGTGCTTCTTGTTCCTAGGCGCTCTTCGATTAGGAGCCGCCAAGACGTTTCATTAAAGACCCGCCTTACGCGAAACATAGATATGGATCTCCCGATTCTCGCTGCAAACATGGACACTGTGTGTGAAGAAGAAATGGCTCTTGCTCTCGCGAGATTAGGTGGCGTAGGCATAATTCACCGTTTCATGCCAGTTGATGCGCAGGCGAAAATGGTGGAAAACGTAAAAGAAGAAGATAGTTCTTTTATTGTTGGTGCTGCAGTTGGAACTGACCATGATGCAGTTATTCGAAGCAAAGCTCTGGTGGCATCTGGTGTGGATCTTTTGGTGCTTGATATTGCTCACGGACATGCAGAGCACCCAATAAATATGCTTAAAAAGCTTAAGGAAGAGTTCCCTGAGACTGACGTAGTTGTCGGCAATGTCGCAACTCAAGCGGGAGCAGAGGACCTTTGCGAAGCGGGAGCAGACGCGATAAAGGTCGGAGTTGGACCGGGTGGTGTTTGCACAACAAGGCTGGTTGCTGGTGTCGGCGTCCCACAATTAACGGCAATTTTTTCCGCTAGTGATATCCCTATCCCAGTGATAGCTGATGGCGGAATTAAGACTTCTGGAGACATCGCAAAGGCGATTGGCGCTGGTGCCGACTGTGTGATGATTGGATCAATGTTTGCGGGGACGAAGGAAAGCCCTGGTGATGTTGAGTCTTCACCAAGGGGACTTGTGAAACGTGTTAGAGGTATGGCAAGTTTTGAAGCTATTGAAGCTCGTGCCCATAGATTCGGTGAGCCTGTTGATGATGAATACTTTGAACAAAGGGCACCTGAGGGTGTCGAAGGTGTTGTTCCTTATAAAGGAGAGGTTTCGAAGGTTATCATTCAACTTATTGCTGGGTTAAAGAGTGGGATGAGTTATAGCGATGCCCGCACAATTCCTGAATTTTGGGAAAAAGCAGAGTTTATAAAAGTTACTCCCACTGGTTTAAGGGAAAATCAACCTCACGCTACTTTCAATCAAGCATGGGATCTCGCCACATGAGTGGAACTGTTGGTCCATTTTTTATAACTGCTTCACCTGTTACTTGAAAACCGTGACTTTCATATAAAGACACATTGTCAGGATTGCTTGATTCTAGATATGCGGGAATTTTTTCTTGATCGCAGATATGAGTAACTGATTTGATAAGCGCCGAGGCTAGTCCTTTTCCTCGAGATTCTGGTCGTGTCCCAACAAAAGACAGGTACCAATGTCGATTCTTAGGTTTTGCTTCGCCTAAAACTCTTAGATTTGCAAGCCGATCACTTATCCAGTCTTGACCCAAGAGTGAAATTCCTGCAGCAACAACGGCGTTGAAAGATGAATCGTTCTCAGAATCTTTTTCTGGTGTTTCCCAGAGTGCCGCTGCATTCCTTGCTTCTAAACCAGATGGAACTAATAGTCGGTCGGTCTCATTTTGACTTGCAAGGCGATTTGCGAAAAAAGCTGCAAGCATCAACGGCCGCTGCTCCTCATCCTCAAACAAGTAAGAGAGAACCGGATCTTCCTGAAATGCCGCAGTTAGACAAGCAACTGCTTCCGGATATAAAACTGGAGTGCTTAAACTCAGCTCTTCCATGGAACTTACCTTTTGCGTTTAATGAATAACCATCAGTTCAACTGCGACTATTAACCGACGAAAGCCGATGCAAAGACGAGAGAAACAATAGTCATTACCTTAATGAGGATATTCATCGCAGGTCCAGAAGTGTCCTTAAATGGATCTCCAACGGTGTCTCCTACGACTGCCGCCTTATGGCTTTCTGAACCTTTCCCTCCAAGTGCTCCTGTTTCTATGTATTTCTTAGCGTTATCCCACGCTCCACCTGCGTTGGCCATGAAAATTGCGAGGCAGAAACCAGTAACTAAAGCTCCAGCGAGGAAGCCACCGAGAGCATTGACGCTAATGAAGCCAAAGACAAGAGGAACAACGACTGCAAGAGCACCCGGAATGACCATTTCTTTCAATGAAGCCTTCGTTGAGATAGCAACGCAACGGGCCGAGTCTGGAACAACTCCTTCTTCACCTTCACGTAATCCTGGAATCTCGCGGAACTGTCGTCTGACTTCTTCTATCATTTCTTGTGCAGCTCGCCCTACTGCATCAATTGTTAAGGCTGCGAAAAGGAAGGGGAGCATTGCGCCTATGAATAACCCGATGAATACACTTACTTCACCAATATTTAGCGAAAGAGTTCCGCCAGTGCTGTGAGTGCTGCTGAACCGACAGCAAACCCCTTTGCTATTGCTGCTGTGGTGTTTCCTAATGAGTCCAGCGCATCGGTTACTTCACGAACGCTTGGATCTAATTCTGACATTTCTGCGATACCGCCAGCATTATCTGCTATTGGACCATAAGCATCAACTGATACCACTACACCTGTTGTAGCTAACATACCGATAGCTGCTACTGCGATTCCGTAAATGCCGCCGTCTAGATTACCTATGGAATCGAAGGCCATTTCTCCACCCCAATACGCAATAAGAACACCGACAGCCAGAAGTCCTACAGATGCCGCCACCGAGACCATGCCTGCAGATATTCCCCCAAGAATGGTTGTAGCTGGTCCGGTTTTAGTCTGATCAGCGATTTTCTTTACAGGTCCATAATGGTCAGAGGTGTAAAATTCTGCTGTTTTACCGAGCGCCCAACCGACTAGGAGCCCACCGATTACCGATATTGCCAAACCGTATGCGTTATCAAATGCTGTCTCTTGACCAAAGAGCCACCCAGCAAGTATGACTGTGGCGATAACGGTGATAAGCATCGCAATATTCGTACCCATATGCAATGCGTGCGAAAGAGCCTTTGAATCAGTTGATTTCCCACCTTTTACGAAGAAAGAACCAATAATTGAGGCAACCATGCCGGCAAAAGCTATCGCCATTGGGAATACGAGCAACGAGATAGTCACAGATTGCGTAGCATTTTCTGCTGCTAAACCAGTAGCAAAAGCCACCAAAGATATTGGAGCAATTATTGAACCAGCGTAACTTTCGAAAAGATCTGCACCCATGCCGGCTACATCACCGACATTGTCACCAACGTTGTCGGCAATTGTTGCAGGATTCCTTGGGTCATCTTCCGGTATTCCTGCTTCTACTTTTCCAACTAAATCAGCGCCGACGTCAGCAGCTTTTGTATAAATACCGCCTCCAACACGACTGAATAGTGCGATCGAACTTGCACCAAGACCATAGGCAGTTACAACTTCGAAAGCTTTGTCTACTTCTAATGCGATTACAAAAACAATGTAAACCAGCATCAGACCTAAGAGGGCAAGTCCTGCCACTGAGAATCCCATGACGGCTCCGCCTCGGAATGCGATAGGGAGTGCTTTTCCTGGGCCGTCTTTAGCGGCTTGTGTTGTTCGTGCATTAGCCATAGTGGCTACTGTCATGCCGACATAACCAGCTGTTGCGGAAAGGATTGCACCTACTACATAAGTGACTGCTGCTAATGGTGCGATAAGTATTGCTATAAGAATCGCCATTGCCACGACAAAGATAGAAACCCATTTATATTCTTGGCTCAAAAATGCTCGTGCACCTTTTTGGATTTCTGTCATCAAATGAACCATCCGGGCGTTTCCGGGATCTGCTTTTTTGACATCTCGAAAGAAATACCCAGCAAGTATGAGGCCAGCGATCGCTGACAGGGCGGCTATATAAGGGATGGATTCCAAGGAACTCTCTCCTGATCTATTAGTTTCTGAACGCGCAATTTTACTTTAAATGCTTATTTTACTGCATAATTTTTGCGGCTGAGGAAACGCTAGTAAAGATAGTGGCTCTGTTCAAACATCAAGCAAGAAGGAAAACGTGACATCTGACCATATGTATCACTGGCAACTTTATGAAATCTGAGCAACGATAGGTATATGACTGCTTCTCAAATAAGGGCAGAGCTGCTTAATAAGCGGTCCTCTTTATCTGAGGATCTTGTGATCAGTGCATCGAATCTTGTTATCGAGAGGGTTTTAAAACTTCCTGATTACCAGAGTTCTAAGGTGGTTGGTTCATATTTTGGTGTTCGCGGGGAAATAGATCCATCACCTCTTCTTAGTTTCTCCGAACCTAGGCATGCTTTTCCGGTTATTCAATCCGATGGAAAACTCTCTTTTATTATTCCTGATGGGCCTCTTAAGAATGGCCCATATGGAATACCTGAACCTGTGCTAGGTCTCAAAGTTAAACCAAGAGATTTAGACATGGTCTTAGTTCCCTTAGTCGCAGCAGATTTGTCCGGTAATCGTATTGGGCATGGTGCTGGATTTTACGACAAGACTTTCTCGTTTCACAGAAGTGAAGGTAGTCCATGCTTAGTCGGTTTAGCTCATGAATTTCAGATAGTTCCATCGCTTGATCCAGAGCCCTGGGATGTTCCACTAGATTTTATTGTTACAGAGAAAACGATTTATGAGGTGGGTATGAACCACATAAGAACCTCTATGGGGGAGGATTAGCAGGTGAAAGTAATTGTTGTTGGGGCCGGAGAAGTAGGTACTTACGTAGCTGATCGTTTGAATCGTCAACATGATGTTTCTTTGATGGAAAAGAACCAAGAACGTTTTAATCAAATAGAGAGAGACAGTTCCTTAGATGTTTTAACAATCTTGGGAAGCGGCACCGATCCAGAAGCTTTAAAAAGAGCAGGTGTTGAAGAAGCTGACCTTTTAGTGGCAGTAACCAAGAATGATGATGCAAACCTACTAGCTGCTCTCTTAGCGAAACAGGCAGGTGTGAAACGAACGGTGGTCCGAGTTGAATCGCGCGGGCTAAGAAATAAGGAAGTTGGTCAACTATTAGGATCGCCCGAAAATCACTTGATGATAGACCCTGACGAAGAAGTTGCTCAAGATGTCCTTCGCCTCATGGAATATCCAGGAGCTCTGGACATGATTCATATGGCTGGTGGGGAAGTAGTCATTATCGGTTCACGACTTCCTGGAGATGCGCCGCTTGTTGGCATGTCGCTGAAAGAACTTGGCGAAGAACTTGAACCTGATTGGGATTTCATGGTTGCCACTATCACTCGTCAAATGACCGAAGACGAAGAGGTCACCGTGATACCTCGAGAAAACGAAACACTTCAAGAGGGGGACCTTTTACGAATTATTTGCAAGCAGCGCTCCCTCCGAGATGTAATCCGGAGGCTAGGTATTGAACGGGATATGCCAGCAAGAGCTTTATTGTTGGGAGGTGGACGAACAGCACAACTTCTAGCTGAATCCTTGGTGAAGAAAGCAGTTGATGTTGCAATCATTGAAAAGAACCTTGATAGAGCTAACGAACTAAGCGCTTCACTCAAGCATGCGCTCATTTTTAATGGTGATATTACCGACGTAGACATGCTCGAAGAAGCAGATGTGAGACGGCAAGACATAGTTGTTGCTTTAACTGGTGAAGATGACGCAAACGTATTAGCTTGCCTTTATGCCAAGTCTGCTGGCTCCCGTTCTAATGGAAACTTGGAAAACATCTCAACTCCAAAAACAATCGCTGTAGTTCATCGTCTAAAACTTCTAGGTTTATTAGACACTCATGATGTGGGGGCGACATTGAGCCCACGAACTGCTACTGCAAATAGTGTCTTGCGTTTTGTTCGAAGTGGTGATGCGGCACAAATAGCAACTTTCCTTCAAGGAGATGCAGAAATTCTTGAATTTGCAGTTACCGATGAAAGTGCTTGTGAGGGCAAAAAAATCTCAGATGCTGGATTCCCAAAAGAAGCCTTAGTAGGAGCAATTCTGCGTGACGGTAAGCCTCAAATAGCACGCGGAAGTACCGTCTTTCGTGATAGAGACCACGTAATTGTTATCGCAAAATCTGAATGGGCTGAGAGTATAGGTCAACTTTTCTAGTGAAATTTGCTTACCGGTCTCGCCTTCAGGTCCGAACATTTTCCGGATATCAACAATTACCGGATTGGGCCTCTTGGACATCGGGACTAACTCTGGGAGTCAGCTTTGGTTTACTACTTTCTGGAATACTTGCAATTATTTCCGGAGCAGTAGGGCTACACGACACAGCGTCTCAGACCCCAGCGCTACTGATTGCTGGAAGTATTTCTGCTCTTTTGGGAAGTTTTATTTTCTCCCGTGTGCGGCCACCCTCAAAACACCGGATAGCAGACATTTTTGCTGGTTTCTTTTCTTTATCAATTTGCTCCATCATCAATAGTGGAGTCATTTTTTACATCACAGACAGCGTAGGGCATTTTGATACGGCGCTTTACGAGGCGACAGTAAGTTTAACCACAACAGCTTTAAGCACTTTAGATGCCACTCAGATCCCACCGGAGATTCAATTCTTTAGAGGTTCTCTTCAGTGGCTAGGAGGCCTTATTGTCCTCATACTTGCTGCTGCCATTATTCCTGTTACTGAAAGTAAGAGTGAACCGTCAATACAAATTGAAAGAAATGAGGCTCTCGTACTTGGTGCTACAAGACAAGCTGCGATTTCTAACATATTAAGAATTTACATTCCTCTTACTTTCTTTCTTTGGGCGGCTTTCGCTTTTGTAGGAACAGGAGTTTTTGATGGTTTGCTTCTGGCCATGTCTACAGTTTCAACTGGTGGGTTTGTCCCAGAAGGCAACCCGTTTGATGACCCGGCTACTCAATGGGTAACTATTGCGGGCATGTGCCTGTCTGGAACAAGCTTCGTAGTTCTCTGGCGCCTTGCTTCAAGAAAAATAGGTGAATTACGAAATTCATTTGAACTAAGAATTTATTTCTTGGTGATTGCTCTTTCCGCAACAATACTTTTCATATTCTCGCATGATTTCTCTTACGAAAATTTTCGTGCTTCTCTCTTTGTAGTGGCTTCAGCGCTATCAACAACAGGATTTCCAGCCACTATCACTGGTGAGTGGATTCCAGTCTTTACAGTTTTAATTCTTTTAATTACAGCAATAGGGGGAATGGCAGGATCAGCTTCGGGAGGATTCAATATTCGTTCCCTTATCATCCTTACCCGGCTTTCAGTAAGAGAGATGGTTCGACAATTACATCCGCGCTCAGTTTCGAGTATCCGAATTGACGACAAATCTTTATCTGAATCAACCGTTGATCATACAGTAGTTCTCCAATTTCTTTTCGTAGCAGTTGTGGTAATCACTTGTATCGGAGTTTCAATCACGGAACTTGATCTATTTTCCGGACTAAACGCTGCAGTGCATTCAGCCGCAACCGCTGGGCCTTTACGATCTATTAATGGGGATTTAATTGAGGTTTCAGAATGGACGAGACCTACAAGGTCATTATTAATGCCAACTATGATTCTTGGTTGGCTAGCTATATTCCCAGTATTGATAGTTGCTGGAGAATTTATTTCTTTTCTAAAAAGCAAATTTAAATCACTTAAACGAAGCGCTATACGGATGAGATCAAATGAGTAGATTTCACTTTAGAAAGGTAACCAAGCGTTCTCAAACGGCCCTGCACGTTACCGGAACGGCACTGATATTTGTCTCTCTAATGATGCTCATCTGTTCATTTGTTGAACTTTCAGACAATAGCTCGATTTACCCACTGTTAATATCTTCCCTTATTTGCGGATTTGTTGGAAGTGTGGCGCGACTAACAACTAAGCCTGGGGCTATGGGGCAGGCTGAGATTTTCTCAGCCGTCGGTAGCGCCTACCTGTTTGTATCGCTTTTCGGGACACTTCCTTATCTTTTTGCCGGTACTTTTGATCTCGGGAACTCAGATTCGTTAATTGAATTCACCGATGCGTTATTCGAGTCGATTTCAGGTTATACCGCTACCGGCTCAACGGTTTTCGGTAGTCATAACCCTATTGAGTCTCACGGCACGGGAATTCTCCTATATAGACAATTGACTCAGTGGCTAGGTGGATTGGGAATCGTGGTTCTTGTAGTAACTGTTCTGCCTTCTCTTCGTGCTTCGGGATTGGGCTTAATTAGTGCAGAAGCTCCTGGTCCAGAAAGTGACCGTCTCGCTGCACGAGTTGTTGACACTGCGAGAGAATTTTGGAAAATCTATTTTGTTTTAACATTATTAATTGGAATTGGTTTATTTTCTGCTGGGATGGGTGGGTTTGATGCTCTTGCTCACGCACTAAGTACATCTGCCACTGGGGGGTTTTCGACTCGAAGTGCATCTATCGGCTTCTGGGATAATCCCGCAATTGAAATTGTTTTGATCTTTGGAATGATTTTGGGAGGAGCCAGCTTTGCTCTTCATTGGCGCGCTACAAAAGAGCGTCGTATACCACACTTTAAAGATCCGGAATTTCGGGCTTACATAGGTTTATTTACTCTTGCCGCTGTTGCAATAGCTTGGATTCTTTCATCGGATGGTCTTGGATTTGGGCAAGCTTTACGATCTGCCACTTTCAATGTTGTAGCTCTGGGAACTAGTTCCGGGTTTAGTAATGCAACGGGAGATGGAAGTAGTGGTGACTTCGCTGCATGGGCAAGTGGCCCTCAAGCGATTCTGTTTATTTTCCTTATCTTCGGTGGATGTACTGGTTCGACTTCTGGCGGAGTGAAGGTATTTCGTTTACAAGTTGGCGCTTTACACGCTCTCCGTTCTATAAGGAAGTTTAGAAGGCCTAGAGGTATTTTTCCTGTGTTTCATGGATCGAAAGTTATCAGCGAATCGTTGGTACAACGAATTGCTGGATTTATTGCTGTGTATGCGATGCTAGCTGTCTCTGGAACAATTATTCTCACCATCTTGGACACAGATATCGTTACCGCCGCAAGTGGAGCGGTTAGTGCTTTAGGAAATATGGGTCCTGCGCTTGGGGAAGCAGGGCCAACATCTTCTTTTGCCGAAGCCTATTCAGCTCCGTCACGGGTAGTGCTAGCTTTTTTCATGCTTATTGGGCGTCTTGAAATATTTCCCATGCTGTTAATGGTAGTTTCTCCCTACAGAGTCACGAAGAGACAGATCAGGCAAATTCGTAAAAAGAATTATTCTTGAAGCAACTTGGTTAGAAGAGATGCTAAATATGCAGGGTCTTCGCTGCCGCACATCTCTCTAGCACTATGCATGGCTAGTTGAGCAACACCTAAATCTACTGTTCGGATTCCTGTACTTGCCGCAGCCAGCGGTCCAATTGTTGAACCGCAGGCAAGATCTGATCTACTTACAAAGGTTTGCAATGGGATGTTCGCGTTCTCTGCTGCAGTTTTTACAATTGCTGCCCCTGGGGCATCTGTGGCGTAACGCATATTTGCATTGTATTTAACTACCGGTCCGTCGTTTAGGAAAATCTTGTGATCTGCATCATGCATCTCCACATAATTGGGATGAGTTCCATGGGCGCAGTCAGATGAAATGATTAAAGATTGTTCTGATGAAAGTGAGGCCTCACTACAACGTCGTGTCAGCGCCCCGTTTAGTAAAGGACCTAGAGCTCCAGTGGATGAGGTGCTCCCAACTTCTTCATGGTCGTAAAGCACTACAACTTGGGTGAAGCCTCCTCCTGAGAGTAAGCCACCCCCTGAGAGTTTTGTAGAAATCAATGCTGAAATGGCGGCGTGACATGACAATAGATTATCTATACGCGGGGCGCTAATAAATTCTTGGTCAATACCAGACAAGGTTGAAGGAGTTAAATCATGAAGCATTAAATCAAAAGACAAGATGTCTTCAATGTCGTGATTTATAGAATCAGCCAATTTCGCAAGAAGATTTGAACCTTCGCGAATTCCAATTAAAGGTTGTAAATGATTTTGGCGATTAAGTATTAGACCTTTTTCATTGACCTGTCGGTCAAGGTGGATGGCCAGCTGTGGAATTCGAGCAATAGGTTCATCCAGATGACAAATCTTTTCTAACATTCCTTTTTTTGTCTTCAAAACAAGACGCCCAGAGCAGCCAAGATCACGATCAAGCCAACTATTATTTAGTGCCGATCCATAGACTTCTATACCAAGTGCTCGCCAACCATTCCGACTCGTATCAAATAGAGGCTTAAGTCGAAGATTCGGGCTATCAGTATGTGCGCCTATGACCCTTACTGCCTCATCTCCGTCTAGAGAGCCACTTATAGCTAAGAGTGCACCATCACGTCGAAAAAACACTGACTCTTCTTTATTGATCGAAGTGACAGAGTCAATCTCAGTGAAACCTGCTTCTAGTAACTTCTTTGCAGCAGTGTTCACCGCATGAAATGGACTTGGTGAAGAATCTATGAAGCCACAAAGGTCTTCGGCATATTGTTTCCCTGTAACAATCATTCCTCTATGATGGTATGTGGAACTTAGAATTGCGACACCAAAGGCGATGTCCTAATTTCTTTTTTGCCACAAAGACGTGGCATTCCTCACATTTACTGTGAATGCTAGGGATCAAAGATGCTCCAGAGCGACTGAAACCAGTTACTAACGAGCGGATCACTAATGAGTAGCACAACTCCAGAATCTCAGGGGCTTTATGACCCACAATTTGAGCATGATTCATGTGGAGTTAATTTCATTTGCCACATAAAAGGTCACAGAAGCCATCGCATTGTGGAGATCGGAGTTGGGGCCCTTTGCCAGATGCAGCATCGTGGGGCTCTTGGCGCTGAAACAAATTCAGGTGACGGAGCTGGTCTTTTAATACAAATCCCAGATCGCCTATACCGAGAAGAAGTGGACTTTGATCTTCCACCTGCCGGGTTCTACGCAACGGGTATAGCGTTCTTGCCAAATAGCTCCATGGAAGCAGACGAAGTCATATCTCAATTTGATTCTTTGAGCAAAGAAGAAAATCTGACGATTCTTGGCTGGCGAGAAGTGCCGATTAATGATGAAATGATTGGCCCTGCAGCACGAGCAGCCCAACCACAAATGAAACAACTGTTTATAACAGCATCAGATGAGTTGGAAATTTCTGGACTACAACTTGATCGACTCCTATACGGACTTCGAAAACGGGCGGAGCATGAAATCTCTCCGAAGGCTAAAAATTCTAAAGACTCATCAAAAGGCATGGCTTCATCTTCCATGCCTCACGAAGGAATCTATTTTCCTTCGCTTAGCTCCAGAACAATTGTCTACAAGGGAATGCTCACGACCCCACAACTTGCCGAGTATTACTCAGATATCAATGATCCAAGAACTGAAAGCGCTCTGGCTTTAGTTCATTCAAGATTCTCAACAAACACCTTTCCGTCCTGGCCTTTAGCGCATCCCTACCGATTAGTGGCACATAACGGAGAAATAAACACTGTGCAGGGGAATCGAAACTGGATGAAAGCACGGGAATCCCAACTAGAAACCAACTTGATTTCAGGAGATATGGACCGCCTTTTCCCGATTTGCGCACCCGGAGCAAGCGATACTGCTGCTTTTGACGAAGCGTTAGAACTCTTAGTTATGGGTGGCTATTCTCTTCCAGAAGCTGTCATGACAATGATTCCCGAGCCCTGGGAACATAACTTGGAAATGCCTGATGACCTACGTGCGTTTTATCAGTATCACTCAAGCCTTATGGAGCCATGGGACGGACCAGCATCAATCGCCTTCACAGACGGGAGCATCATCGGCGCAGTACTTGATCGAAACGGTTTACGACCAAGTAGATATTGGATAACAGATGACGACCTCGTAATCATGGCAAGCGAAGTTGGAGTTGCTGACATACCAAGCAAATCCATTGTAGAAAAAGGCCGCCTAGAGCCTGGAAAAATGTTTCTTATTGACACTAAGCAAGGCCGGATAATCAGAGACGAAGAAATAAAAGAAGAACTTGCTAGTGCACGTCCATACCAAGAATGGCTTAACCAGAACCTCATCCACCTAAAAGATCCGCTTGATTACAAATCGGAATCAGACAGCTTTACAACTCGCCTTCAGAGGCAACAAATCTTTGGTTACACCCACGAACAAATAAAAATTCTACTAACCCCAATGATCCGCGACTCAAAAGAAGCAATCGGTTCAATGGGATCCGACACCCCCATAGCGGTACTTTCTGATCATTCCCGCCAAATATACGACTATTTTCAGCAACTTTTCGCTCAAGTAACTAACCCACCACTTGACGCGATACGAGAAGAACTAATCACAGCCGTCTCAGGAACACTCGGGCCTCGACCAAACATTTTGGAACTATCAGAAAAAAACTGTGCCCAAATCCATCTTCAGCATCCAATAATCACAGAGTCGCAATTAGCTGAGATACTAGCAAATGAAAATCGCCCAGATTCATTGAAAGCAAAAGTCCTTCAGGCAACTTTTTCTAAAGCAAGCGGTGTTCACGGCCTTCAGGACGCTTTAAAAAAACTGCAAGAAGATGCAGAGAGCGCCATTAAATCCGGAGTCGGAATACTTGTAATAAGTGACCGAAAATCAGACGAGAATAATGCTCCCATACCATCACTTCTTGCCACAGGAGCTGTCCACCATTACTTGACCAAAGCAAGAAAGAGAGGTCTTGTCGGGATTGTCGTTGAAAGTGGTGATGCACGAGAAACTCACCACATGGCTCTGCTTCTCGGCTTTGGAGCTTCTGCGATTTGCCCATACATGGCGTACGAAACAATTGATGAAGTTATCAGCGAAGGACTTTATGGAATAAGCCCTAATCTCGACCCATTATTAGCACGAAAAAATTTCGTAACTGCCTGCGATAAAGGTTTGCTAAAGATCATGTCCAAAATGGGTATCTCAACCGTAGCTTCATACACAGGCGCTCAAATTTTTGAAAGCATCGGTTTAGATAATTCGATTATCGATCTCTGTTTTACTGGAACTTCAAGCCGAATAAAAGGCATCGGATTCGAAACCCTAGCTAAGGAAGTTCTTAATAGACACAGCCATGCTTTTCCCACCAACCCAGGATTTAGCTCGCATCGAACACTCGAAGCTGGAGGCGAGTATCAATGGAGAAGAGAAGGGGAGCATCATCTCTTCAACCCGGAGACAATCTTTCACCTTCAACACGCAACCAGAGAAGGCCGGTATGACATCTTCAAACAATACACAACCCTAATAGACGATCAATCAAAGCGCCTTGGCACTCTTCGCGGCTTATTCCAACTCAATGAAAACCTGCGACCTTCAGTACCAATAGAAGAAGTAGAGCCGATTTCAGAAATCGTGAAGCGATTCTCAACAGGAGCCATGTCATACGGCTCTATCTCTGCAGAAGCACACGAAGTTTTAGCTATTGCCATGAATCGAATAGGTGGAAAATCAAACACAGGAGAAGGTGGCGAAGACCCCGATCGATTCACTCCCGACGAAAGTGGCGACCTACGGCGATCAGCAATAAAACAAGTGGCATCTGGACGATTCGGTGTCACATCAGAATACTTAGTGAACAGTGACGACATACAGATAAAAATGGCTCAGGGTGCTAAACCCGGTGAAGGTGGACAACTACCCGGACACAAGGTTTACCCTTGGATCGCTAAAACAAGACACTCAACTCCCGGAGTTGCCCTTATTTCCCCTCCACCACATCATGATATTTACTCAATTGAGGATCTAGCGCAACTCATCTTTGACTTGAAGAATGCAAACCCAGAAAGCCGTGTTCACGTCAAATTGGTTGCAGAAGTCGGAGTGGGGACCGTAGCCACAGGAGTCTCTAAAGCCCATGCAGACGTTGTACTGATTTCAGGACATGACGGTGGAACCGGTGCATCTCCTCTAACGTCCATCAAACATGCAGGTGCGCCTTGGGAACTTGGATTAGCAGAAACGCAACAAACGCTCCTTCTGAACCGCCTACGCGACAGAATTGTCGTCCAAGTTGATGGACAACTCAAAACTGGTCGTGACGTAGTCATCGCAGCACTACTTGGAGCGGATGAATATGGATTTGCTACAGCACCATTAGTTGTCTCAGGTTGCGTGATGATGCGAGTTTGCCATTTAGACACCTGCCCTGTCGGTGTCGCAACTCAGAATCCCGAATTACGTAAAAAATTCTCTGGAAAAGCAGATCATGTCGTTAATTTCTTCGAATACATAGCTCAAGAAGTCCGTGAAATACTTGCAGATTTAGGATTCCGATCTCTGAAAGAAGCAATCGGACAAGTTGAAGTGCTGGACTCTGTAAAAGCAGTGGCGCATTGGAAGGCAAAGGGATTAGATCTTTCCCCAATATTTCATCTCCCAGAAATAGAGGACCATACCGACAGACGGCATACGCAAATGCAAAATCATGGACTTGATACAGTTCTGGACCAAGAACTCATAAAGCAAAGTGAACCTGCCTTAAATAGAGGAGAGAAAGTTCATCTCTCTTTTCCGATCAACAACACCAACCGCTCAACTGGAACAATGCTGGGATATCAGGTCACAAGAAAATACGGCGGTGAAGGATTACCAAGTAATACGATTTCTATAAATTTCTCGGGATCCGCTGGGAATAGTTTCGGGGCTTTTCTGCCGTCAGGAGTGAGTCTCCATTTAGAAGGTGACGCCAATGATTACGTTGGAAAAGGACTCTCTGGTGGGAAAATCACTGTAAAACCACCGGAAGATTCGGTCTTCAATGCTGAAGAACAAGTTATTGCCGGAAATGTCATCCTCTACGGCGCGACTAGTGGTCAAGTGTTTATCAGAGGAAAAGTGGGAGAGAGATTCTGCGTTAGGAACTCAGGTGCTACTGCAGTCGTTGAAGGCATAGGAGATCATGGTTGCGAGTACATGACTGGGGGTAAGGCAGTTGTCTTAGGCCCTACGGGAAGGAATTTTGCAGCCGGCATGTCTGGGGGAGTGGCCTTTGTTCATGATCCTTTCGGAGATTTCGTTGAAAGAGTTAACCATGAGATGGTTCTTTTAGAGGCACTTAACGAAGAAGACGAAATATGGCTAAAAGACATCATTCTTGAGCACCAAAATCAGACAGATTCAGTGGTTGCGGAAAAAATTCTACACAAATGGGGAACCCCATCTTCGCGTTTTGTAAAAATAATGCCTACAGATTACAAACGTGTACTTGAAGCAGCCGCAGCAGCTCGTAGTGCAGGAAAAGATGAAGTCGAAGCAATAATGGCGCAATAATGGCATCTTCGGGAGGCAACTAAATGGGTGACCCACGCGGATTTCTTAATCATGAGCGACAACTACCAGAACGACGTTCGATACCTGTCAGAATTAGAGACTGGAAAGAGGTGAATAACCCATTTCCAATTTCAGATCTTCAACACCAAGCAAGTCGATGCATGGACTGTGGTATTCCATTTTGTAATCATGGTTGCCCATTAGGAAACTTAATTCCAGATTGGAATGACCTCATATACCGAGAGCAATGGCAAGAAGCTTCCGAAAGGCTTCATGCGACGAATAACTTTCCTGAATTCACCGGAAGACTATGTCCTGCTCCATGTGAATCTGCGTGTGTTTTAGGAATAAATGAACCACCAGTAACTATCAAACAAGTTGAAGTGAACATTGTTGACAAAGCATGGGAACACGGATGGATCACACCGATCCTGCCAGATCAGATTTCAGGTCAACGCGTTGCCATTATTGGATCTGGTCCAGCAGGATTAACAGCAGCACAGCAGCTCACTAGAGTTGGACATGACGTCAGTGTCTTCGAGCGTGACGATCGCATTGGCGGTTTACTTCGTTACGGAATACCTAGTTTCAAGATGGAGAAACGCTACTTAGATCGACGACTAGCCCAAATGGAAGCTGAAGGTACTCAATTTGTTCCAAACACCTCGGTTGGTACAGATCTTCCAGTCACCGACCTTCTCCAAGATTTTGATGCAGTCGTTCTTGCAGTTGGTGCAACACAATGGAGAGATCTTCAAATCCCAGGACGCGATGCTTCAGGAATCCTCCAGGCAATGGAATATCTACCGCAAGCAAATAAAGTTCAAGAAGGTGATATTGAAGCTCCTCCTGTTTCTGCGAAAGGAAAACATGTAGTCATTATCGGTGGTGGCGATACAGGAGCGGACTGTCTTGGTACTGCCTTACGTCAAGGCGCTTCATCCGTTCAACAATTCGAAATAATGCCTCGTCCGCCAAGCGACCGTTCGGAAGCCACACCTTGGCCGACCTGGCCCCTCATGCATCGTGTATCTTCGGCGCACGAAGAGGGTGGTGAGCGTCAATTTGCTATCAACACTCAAGAATTTATTGTTGAAGACGGACGAGTCAGCGGTTTAAAAACACATGAAGTAATTCAAAAGTCAAATAATGGTTCAATTACGTTCGAAAAGGTTGTTGGAACAGAAAAGATTTTCAAAGCAGACCTTGTCTTATTAGCCCTTGGATTTACCGGACCGGAAGCTTCTCCTCTTATTAAAGACTTGGATTTAGCACAAGATGAGCGCGGAAATATTAAAAGAGATAAAGATTTTTCAACAAACCAAGATGGGATTTTTGTATGTGGCGACATGGGCCGCGGTCAGTCTTTGATTGTCTGGGCTATCGCAGAAGGGCGTTCAGTAGCCCATTCGGTTGACTCATTTCTCAGAGGTGAAAGTAAACTACCTGCCCCAGTGGTGCCTACGGATAGACCTCTTACTTAGTTAAAAAGGCTGTGCGTCAAGAAAATTTAGTGCAGCTTCTATAAATCCAAAATCTTTCGGTGTTGCAAAGTGGTCTACTCCTTTTAATCCAACAAAACTGCTGTCAGGAAAAGCAGATATTAACCGATCTGCAGGGCCAGCAAAATCATTATCTCCTAAAACAATTAGAACAGGACACGTTACGTTGACGAGAAGTTCTTCAGTGATTTTCGGTGTATCTGGACGTTGCATGAAAGCTGTGAGAGCAGAGCGATTGCCGCCAGGAAGATTTGGTAAATCTGCAAAGTAACGTAACTCAGGGTCATCAGACTGTCCAGATTCTATTGCTTGAAAGATTGCATCTCGTCTTTCAGGTTCTTCCCGAAAAAGATTCTCTCCAATTCCAGCCAACACTATTCGATTGAAACGTTCAGGAGTTTTCATAGCTATCTCTAAGACAAGTCGAGCCCCATGAGAAAAGGCAACAATATCGACAGGGGCTTCTGGAAATCTGTCTAGGAGGTGCTGTGTTACTTCACGGTATTCCTCTGGATCTGTCGGCTTCGGAGCGCTTCCATGCCCAAGTAAATCAAGTGCGTGTACTTCTCGTCCAGCATCCTGAATCAAATCAATCCAACCATTGTTGTACCAAGTCGCCTCAGCAGACGTTCCTAATCCATGAACTAGAACAATTGGGGGATCAGTCATCTCAACTCCATCAATAAAATCTATTCAAACTTCATTTAGCGTTCAACTCGAAGATTTCTCCTTCTAAGGAGAAAATATATACCTGACCGTTTCTTCCTTCGGAAAATCCAATCACCTCGGGGACTACTAAGTCAGTCGCATATGTAAGGATGCTACCGTCTTGACTTGTATAAGCTAGGCGAATTCTTCCGTCGCACCAATCGCTGAAAATGTAGACTCCGGAGAATTCTGGAGCACTTTGACCGTTATAAACAATGCCACCAGTAACCGAGCAACGACCATCAGAGTGGTCATACGCAATATTCGGGAGCCTATGGCTTCCCAGAGACTCGTTTCGATTCTGACGATTGCCTTCAAAGATAGGCCACCCTAAATTATTGCCTTCATTGAGATTCTCATACGGTATCCGTGTCACTTCTTCCATGTGGTCTTGACCAACATCGCCAATCCATAGATCACCAGTATCTTTATCAATTGAATAACGCCAAGGATTACGTACTCCCCATACCAAGATTTCTTCTTTGAATTCGCTTGAACCAAAAAATGGATTCACTTCTGGAACTCCATATGGTGATTCAACTGATGGGTCAACTCGAAGAATCGATCCGAACCAGTTGCTTCTGTCTTGTCCATAATTGAGTGGATCATTTGATCCGCCTCCATCACCAAAACCAATGAAAAGCATTCCATTCTGATCCACTGCAAGATGTCCGCCATTGTGATTGGAGAAGGGTTGCGCTAACGAAAGGATCGTTCTTCTTTCATCACTGTTTGGTATGCCTGAATTCAAAGCCACTGAAATGACTTGACTCGTCATTTCTTGATCTGTATAACTCACGTAAAGTTCTTTGCCGTCATTCGAAACGGCTAAGCCTAATAAGCCACCTTCTCCTGAAGTATTTACTTCTGAACTTAAATCGAGGACAGAACCTTTGTTTACTGCTGTTCCATCATCCGCGAAATACAGTTCTAATATCTTCCCATCTCGCTGACCAATCAAGGTGACGTCACTATCTGGCACTGCCACAAGAGCCATTGGATGATTCAGAGAAACCACTGGAGTTAGGGTAAATGGGTGCTGCTTCAGTGCATCTATATCCAAGTAGTTTCGTTTCTCTGTGTCGCTAATATTTTCGTCAAGGGAGGTATTAGGAATTGAAGTTAGTGTTTCTTGGTCTTCATAAAGCAGGGAGGTTGACGGATTGTCTTCATAACTTATTTCTGAGCTTTCTAGTTGTTTGGAGCAACCAAATAAAATCGAGATTGATAAACACGTAAGAGTAAAAGCTTTCATTGCTTAGTGATTGACCTTTTCCTCTTTGTTACTTCAAACAAGATGTAACAAATTATCGGCACAAGTCCAATAAACGCTGCATTATGACTCATGGTCTGATAGTCCGTTCCCGCAACTAACAGCCCAGATCCAATACCTGCAAGACCCCCCGATGCTGTCATTATCAAATCAGCTAACCCTTGAACTCTGACTCTTTCCGCTCCTGTAAAAGTTTTTGTTAGAAGAGCAGAGGATGCGATTAATCCACAGCTCCATCCAACTCCAATAAGGAATAGGCCCACAAAAACTCCGAGGCTGTCATTTTTGTCAGTATGTGCGGCCAACTCAGACCCTACGAAAAGAAGCGAACCACCTGCTATCAGTAGTGGGCCTGCCCCGATGTGATCCACTAGCCAGCCAATTACCGGAGCTATTGCATACATGCCGACGATATGAAGGGAGATAACAAAACCGATGATCTCTAGTTCATGAGACCCGTCTTTCATATGTAACGGCGTCATTGTCATCACACCTACCATTACCACATGACCGGCAACCATAGAAGCAAGCGACAATTGACCTACGCGAGAAAAGAAAAGGAGTTTTGCTGCTTCTTTTATCCCACTATCAGGTTTTTGTTCCTCTAATTGTCCAGATAGTAGCAGAGGATCAGGATGTAAATTCTTATGGATAACACAGGCTGCGAGAATAAAAAGTAGAGACGAAACTACATACGGTCCAGCCAATTCAGGAAGACCTATCAACATTCCTAACGATTTAGCTGGGCCAAAGCCGATTGTAGGGCCGAGAACTGAACCAAAAGTAGAAGCCCATACCAGAGTTCCAATCGCTCGTGCTTTACGCTCTGGAGCGGCAAGGTCAGCTGCCGCATAGCGCGCTGCGAGGTTTGCGGCATTACCAATACCCACTCCAAGGATTCCTATAGGAAGAAAAAAATACAGTTCACTCAAAGCTGCTGCCATTGCAATAAGTGAACCTATTGCAGCAAGCAAATACCCAGTAGCTAAACCTGGTCTTCTTCCCTTTTTTGCCATCAAGCGAGCGAGCGGCAGTGTCGCAAGAGCGGATCCGGTAGTCATACATGCCGCAGCGAGTCCACCTAGTGTCTCCGAACCACTTAATTCCTCCCCGAGCACTGCTGCAGCAGAATAAGCACCACTCATAGCAGCACCGGCAGGGATCAAGCCCGCCATTAAAGTCCCTAGTGTCCGCTTCTGAGTTTTTTCTATATCTTCCGATGTCAATTCAGGCACCGCGTGAACCTACACCGAATTCATTCACTAAAGGTGATTGGGTTATAGATAATATGCGCTACTGTCTGATCTATGTCGATAACTTTTGCCTGTTTTGATGTTGAAACCACCAGTCTTGACTCTAAGAAGGGACACGTTATTGAAATAGCTGTCGTCAGGATAACTGACGGGGGAGAGGTTCTCAAAGAGTGGACATCTCTAATAAATGCCAATACTGAGGATCTAGGTCGTCCCGATATACATGGCATTACTCTTGAAATGCTCGAAGGTGCCCCAACATTCTTGGAAGTAGCTGGTGATCTTATTTCAGAACTCTCCGGCTGCATTCCTGTGGCCCATAACGCCAGCTTTGATCAAAAGTTCATACTTAGTGAATGGGCGAACTCTGGATTAGGTCCACTCCAACTTGAAGTGCTTGATACTCTGGCGATGGCGCGTGGTCTTGGCTTACCTGGGAAACTTGGCGATCTGGCAGAAACCCTTGGAGTGTCATTAATTGACGCTCATCAGGCTTTAGATGACACTCGTGCTCTAGCTGAGGTCCTAATCAAACTATTAGAAAAGGGAGCTGAATTGGGTGAGGTTTATCAGTTTCAACCCCCACTCTTTACTCCTGAACCTTCAGGTCGTTTCCATTTACGCCCCATTTGAGTAATGCTGATTTCCTAATATTTTCAGTCTTTAGTTTTCTGAGAGATCTTCTGGAACTCCTGCCATATGGGAAACAATTCCACCTTGGCGGCGAAGTACAGTCTCCCAAAGGTTCTCAGTGTCGTCCGTGAAAACATCAGATTCTTTGGCATCAAAAATAAACCAAGACCCTTCTTTTAGTTCTGTTTCTAACTGTCCGGCAGACCAACCCGCATAACCAACAAAAAGTCTAACTATTTCAATATCTGGACGTTCAGAAGGGGAGTGGTGTAAATCAATCGCTTCAATGCAGCCCACAAGAGATTTCTCATTGACATTTGAGGACTTGGCTAACCCAATCACTGCATCAGTGGCCACTGGTCCACCTTTATAAATAAATCCACCTTCCTCTACATGTTCTGCCCAAAGATCTATTAACTGTTCAGGATGTAGCGCTAAAGGCCTATTGAGGATCACGCCCAAAGCGCCTTGATGGTCATGTTCAATAACAAAGATGAC
>JUEO01000017.1 GCA_000817115.1 marine actinobacterium MedAcidi-G2B
GTTTTGAAAAATGTCCACCATGCTTGATGACTGATCAGCATCCGTGGTCAGGTTCCCCAACAGCGACCTTTCAGTATGGTTGTAGTGATATACGTGCATCTCTTGGGGTGGCACCATGGCCTGGCACTCTTTATAGCGTTCGTAAAAGAACCTAACTAACGCCCTAGCTTTCTCTTTTTCTATATCTTTATCTGGATAGCCCTGTTCATCCTCTGACCATTTTTCTTGGTAAATCCATTCGCCATCAACTTTTTCCAAGTAACCGAAAAGAAAAATAATCTCTGACTGTGGAGTTAAGAAAGGATGCCCCTCAAAATCTAGATAGATGTCATAGTCAGTGCATTCCGGGAGATGTAAAAGAATTTCTTCTCTCTTCCAGCCATCTCTGTCCTTCACCTTTTCCTTCATCTCCTCTTTAGAGAAAAAATGAATAGGCGCATCCTTGATATCCAAATTGTTCTCACGGCTAATCAGTTGAAGCCGAGCTTGTTTCCATAGTCTGACAAGTTGTTTAGTTTTTAATTCGGGTCTTACTTCTTCGAGGAAGTCATCATCTATCTTTGGCATTGCTTCACGAAAATTTTCTTCTATTTCTTCTTCCATGTCTGCTGTCAACAACACCGCAGAAACTTCTTCTTGTTCTTCATCTATAAGAACTTGGATAGTTTTCTTAGGTAAAGAGGCCAACTTGGCCATAGTGGTTATGCCCGCTTCTTCCAATGCCTCTTTATGTCCAGAATGAATTCCTGAAATGAAACTTAAAGAATCATCTTTACGCCACTCAGACTCACATTCTTTCCAGTATTCACATATCCCGCAATGAGAACATTTTTTCGGCTTAGTTTCAGCATCTGCCCCAATTTCCACCACCTTTTCTAACTTGCGACGAAGTCGGCTCCAGTACCACCAAAATTCCGAAACTCTAAAAGATTCTTTTTCACCTGATCCAAGAGCTACCGCAACTTCCGATGGCCGTTTTGCAATAGCAGGGTTCGCTTCAACTGCTTCTGCATAAAAAAGTAATTGCAATAAATGGCCTGGCTTCGCCCCGGTTCGAGACAACTTGGAATCAACAGGTTTATAGGTGCCATCTCTTTCTTCAAGAAAATCCGCAATTCCCCGAATCCCATTATGTATAAATGGCATTTGAAAAATGATTGGATAGCCAACTTCTAATGGATTTGGATCCCCTACACGCTCTGTCCAGTTGGAAAAAGTTTCCTTCTCCCAGACCGCTGGGGAAACTTCAAATACAGCGTTCCTTCCCTCTTGATCTGGGTATTCTTTTTTATATTCCTTTAGACACTCTTGCTCATGAAGAATTCCTTTTTTCTGCAACAAGTCAGCGAAATCTGTCGGTGGAGAAATAACGAGATCGCCTTCTTCATTTCTCGTAAGCACTTCATTAGTCTTATTCTGGTCGCTATTTCCAAAACCATTTTTACGTGCTCTATCGTCATCACGAAATTTGAGAGTCAAATAATGCTCACAAACCATCCACGCTGTAATTTTTGAAGGTGAAAGCATATGAGGCATAAGTAAGTTCTACCACAGACGTGCGACTTCAAAGAACGTGATACGTACAAGACTTTTCAAGATATATAGTTCTTTTATGTCATTTTTCAGGAGAAGGAGTAAGCCTCCAAAGCAAAAAACTTCAGCATCTGCACCAAAATCTTCAACTAAAGACATGTGTTCATACTGTGGTTCAGAAATGGAACCGGTGGATAGATGGTGTCCAGTGTGCAACAGGGACAGTAGATGGGATGAGGAAGAAGAACTAGATAACTGGTGAAATGGTCGGGCTGAGAGGATTTGAACCTCCGACCTTCGGTCCCCCAGACCGACGCGCTAACCAAGCTGCGCCACAGCCCGCTTTGAACCGATAACCCTACCGGTCAACCAAGACTCACATATCCAACCCTTCCAACTATTTACATTCTCACTAAGAGGGCTAATGTCCTCTTGGGGAGAAGGAGCATGATTAATAAGCTTTTAGGCGGACTTGTTCCTTTTCTAGCCGCCCTAGTGGCATTCGCTTTTGGAGCAATCATGCTCATCGCTCTTGGTGCAAACCCTTTTGAAGGTCTAGAAGCGATATTTGACGGTGCTTTCGGCAGCGGAGAACGGTTAGCCGCAACAGCAGTGAAAGCTACCCCCCTTATTCTTGTCGGTGCAGGAATCACTATTGCTTTCAGAACCAACGTGGTGAACATTGGTGGAGAAAGTCAAATAATCGGAGGAGCACTTCTCTCTACAGTTGTTGCTTTAGGCCTCCCCGATCTTCCTGCTTTCCTTCTTGTACCGCTTGTGATTATTGCTGGAGCTATCGGTGGAGGAATTCTTGGAGCGATACCTGGGGCATTGAAGGCTTACGCTTCCGTGAACGAAATATTAAGCACCATAATGTTGAACTTGATGATGGTTCAATTCATGAACTATCTACTACGAGGACCACTTATTGACCCTTACGAACTTGAAGCTGGTACACGAATCCCTCAAACAGAACGTTTATCTGACAATGCTGCTCTGCCTACCATCGTTGAAGGCACACGATTTCATCTCGGAGTGCTCATTGCTGTAGCGGCAGCAATAGTTGCTTACATCATTCTCTGGAGAACTCCAGTTGGCTTTCGGCTAAGAGCCGTAGGCCACTCACCAAAAGCCGCAAAAGCAGCTGGCATCAATGTGAAAAGAAATATCACTCTTGCTTTAGCAATTTCTGGATCTTTAGCCGGCATCGCAGGCGCCATTTTGGTCTTCGGTAGCGAGGGGCAACGAATGGTTACTGATGGATCCGCTGCAGGATTCACTAGCAGCGCAGGATTCAATGGCATTGTTGCTGCACTCTTTGGTGGACTGCACCCACTGTGGACTGTCCCTTCAGCTTTCCTCTTTGGGGCTTTATTAACCGGAGCGACACAACTGCAACGTGTACTGCAAGTCCCCTCTTCATTAGCGGTAGCTCTTAACGGCATAATCGTTATCTTCGTCATAAGTAGTTCAAGGGTAAGAACGTGGCTTCAAACCACTCTCGGTAACACAAATCTCTTCAGCAAAGAAGAAGAAGAAGAAGAAGAAGAAATCAACTCCACGACTGAGGTAACGACATGAACGACTTTTTCACCTCAGGCGTGCTCGTAGCCACTGCAGCATCAGCCATACGACTCGCCACTCCTTACCTGCTTGCTTCGTTAGGGGAAACCATTGGACAACGAAGCGGAGTGCTCAACTTAGGTGTTGACGGCGTCATGCTCCTAAGCGCTTTTTTCTCTTATTGGACAGTTCTTCAAACCGGGAACTTATGGCTTGCTGTAGTAGTCGCATTAGCAGTCGGAGTCATCATGGGTGTCCTCTACGGAATCATCACAGTGTTTTTTGAAGCGACTCAAGGCATCAGTGGAATTGGAATATTTATTTTTGGTTTAGGTTTCAGTGATCTCATGTTCAGACAACAAGTAGGGACACCAAAACCAGTACAGCGTCTACCTAACGTTGATATCCCAGTACTAGCTGACATCCCTTACATCGGCGAACCTCTCTTCCAAAGAAGCCTTTTGACCTACCTGGCTTTCGCTCTAGTACCACTCACGTTTCTTCTGCTCAACAAAACCACCTTTGGTTTAAATATTCGCTCTGTAGGAGAAAACCCTCAAGCAGCGGACAGTCTCGGTGTTTCAGTCGAACGAACTCGTTTTGCCGCCATCTTGATCGGCAATACACTTGCCGGCCTTGCAGGAGCCGCTCTTGTACTCCAATTAGGTATCTTCCAACCAAATCTGACCCAAGGGATGGGTTTCATAGCTGTAGCTCTTGTCTATTTTGGTGCTTGGCGTCCTCTCGGTGTCATGGGAGGAGCCTTACTTTATGGTTTGGTAAACGCCACGGTCCTTCAGTGGAAATCGCTGGGGATCATTCCTGTCAGCATCTCTGATCTCGCTGGAATGGCGCCAGCCATTGTCACCATTGGTGCCCTCATTTTATTAGCACGACGTGTTAACGCTCCGGCAGCTTTAACTAAACCATTCAGCCGACATTAAATAATCTATGAACGGGGGAATCCCGGAAAGGAAAACAAAATGAGAAAGAAACTGAGGCTAATTTCAAGCCTCATAGCAGTGCTAGGAGTTCTGGCTCTCGGCGCTACTGCATGCGGGTCTGACGACTCTAGTGGCGGTGGCGGCGGTGCCTTGACTATGGCAATTGTGGCCCCAAGCGCCTCAGATGACTTGGCGTTTAGCCAAAGCATGGTTGATTCAGTTAATGCACTTGATAGAGATATCACAGTTCAAGTAACTGATGGGACTTTCATTGTTGAGGATGCTGCAGCCGCTATTCGAGGTTATGCCGAAGATGGAGTTGACGTTGTTATCGCTCACGGAACACAATTTGGTGCTTCTCTTGCAGAAATCGCGCCTGACTTTCCTGACACAACTTTTGTTTGGGGAACAGCTACAGATACTCAAGGGTTAGACAATGTGTTTGCTTACGCTCCTGCTGCTGATGAGGGCGGCTATGTAAACGGAGTGGTTGCTGCCGCTATTTCTTCAACCGGAATTATTGGGGTAGTTGGTCCAGTAGAAGCAGGTGACGCTGTCTCTTACATCAACGGATTCACCACAGCTGCTGAAGCCGGTGGAGCAACAGTAAATGTCACTTACACCGGATCATTCGGTGACGTGGCTCTTGCTGCCGAAGCTGCTGAGGCTCACCTCGCCAATAACGCCGATGTTCTTACGGGAACCGCTCAAATGGTTGTAGGTGCTGTTGGCGTAGCTAGTGATGCCGGGGTGCCTTGGTTTGGAACCCAATCAAATCAGACGTCCTTAGATCCAGATCTTGTTGTGGCTTCACAGGTTTATCACTGGGAGTTTGCGCTTGAAGAGATGCTTGAGCTTCGTGATAACGGAACAAAAGGCGGCCAAACATTTGAAATCAATTTGGAAAACGGTGGTTTGGTAATTGAATTCAACGACGGCTTCGAACTTTCCGATGACGTTAAAGCTGCGGCCGATGCTGCTATTGCAGGAATAATTGACGGCTCTATAGATACTGGAGCTTAATAAACACTAAAAAGTGTCTTTTGTCTTTCCGGGAGGGTGGGTCAACTCTCACTCTCCCGGGTTAAGGCTTTGGAATTGGATGTAAGAATCTATGAACGATAAATCAAATAATCTTTTAGAAATGCGGGGAATTACGAAGTATTTCCCAGGAGTAGTCGCTAATAGCGACGTTGATTTTGATGTTCGTTACGGTGAAGTTCACACTCTGCTCGGTGAGAATGGTGCAGGGAAAAGCACTCTAGTGAAGATCCTTTTTGGTTTGTACCAAGCAGACAAAGGAGATCTTTTATTGCGGGGAGAAGCGATGGAAATCAGTTCTCCCTCTGATGCTATTTCTTCACGGATAGGCATGATTCATCAGCATTTTATGTTGGTGCCTACCCTTACCGTTGCTGAGAATGTTGCTCTAGGAATGCCATCTACACGACGCCCCTTGACTGATCTTGACAAAGTTTCAAAAAAGATTTCTGAAATCTCTGAAGAACATGGCTTAGCAGTTGATCCTGCTGAGATAGTAGAGCATCTTTCTGTAGGGGAACGTCAAAGAGTGGAGATAATCAAAGCTCTTTATCGAGATGCTGAACTTTTAGTTCTAGATGAACCTACTGCTGTTCTTACCCCTAAAGAAGTAGATGATTTGTTTGTGATACTCAGGAGAATGGCTGACAACGGACGTGGGCTTATTTTCATATCGCATAAACTTCGTGAAGTAATGTCTTTGAGTGATCGGATCACTGTTCTGCGAAATGGGCAGGTAGTCGGGGCTACCACTCCAGGTGAAACAAGTCGTGAAGAACTCGCTCAAATGATGGTGGGTCGAGCCGTTCGGCTAACTCCCGATCTTCCACCAAATGAAGTAAAAGAAAGCCGTCTGTCTTTGAACAATGTGTCAGTAAAAAATGACAGTGACACTCTTGCTGTTGACAACGTTTCTTTTGAAGTGCGAGCTGGAGAAATTCTCGGTATCGCGGGAGTTTCTGGCAATGGTCAAAGAGAAATAGCGGAAGCTATTGCAGGGCTGCGACCTATTGAGCCTAATGGCTTGATAGAAATCAATGGATCAAATGTTAGTGACACGAGTACACGCTCACGGCGAGATCAAGGGCTTGGGTTTATCCCAGAAGAGCGGGTTCCTGACGGCGCAATACCTGAATTCACAGTTGAGGAAAATCTTATTCTCGTAGATCATGAAACTGATGATTTTGTGAATCGTGGCCTTTTTTCCTTCGACAAGATCTCTGAGCACAGTTCACAACTCGTCAGTGACTTCAATGTGAAGACCCCAAGCGTCAACACTCCCACCTCTAGTCTTTCTGGAGGCAATATTCAGAAAGTAATCTTGGCTCGAGAGTTATCTGCCTCTCCGTCAGTTCTACTCGCCTGTCAGCCAACTCGTGGTGTAGATATTGGCGCTGCAGAATACATCCATAATCGACTAATTGAGCAAAGAGAGCTCGGCACAGCAACGCTTCTTATTTCTGAAGACCTTGATGAAGTACTCGGGTTATCTGATCGAGTAGCAGTCATGTATGAGGGCAAAGTAATTGCCGTAGTGTCTGGTGAAGATGCCGGAAGAGAAAAAGTTGGGCTTTTGATGGCTGGGATTACTGAAGCTGTTGATGCTTGACTTAGGTGAATAAAAGTCCAAGTCCTTCAATAAGTCGCCATCCAAGGTAGATCACAGCAGCCCCAACAAACACCCAAAAATGCCAAGGTATTTTTTGTGATTGGGCTGGATTCCCCTCACTATCCTCGACTCTTTCCCCGCACTTTGGACAAGTCCCAACCACTGATACTGCATTAGGGCTGAGATATTTCTCACAGGGTTCACACCACGGCACGGACTATTCTTCCTCTATTACGAAATCAGACTTTACGAACGGAAAGAATCGCAATGTCGTCTTCTACTCCAGCAGGACTAAAGTCATTAGCGGCTTCTAATAAACGGCGACACAAATCATTTGGTGTGATCCCGGGATCACGACGAATCGCGTTTTCAATTCTCTCTTCACCAAACAGTTCATCCCCATTGCGTGCTTCGGCTAAACCGTCGGTATACATCAGAACCATGTCGTCATGTTCAAGGGGTATTTCCCGACTGAAATACGTTCCGTTTGGATCAAGCATAAGAAGAGGTCCAGTTGCTCGCAGTGAACGTACTTCGCGTTGATGCCAAAGGAAAGTAGCAGGATGGCCAGCAGATGCGTAACGCATCGTTGCTGCTTCGGTGTCAAAAATTAAAACTACAAGAGAGATAAATTCTTCTGTTCTCTCAACAGCTGACATTTGGCGATTTAATTCTTCAAGTGCTTGAGCCGGATCTCGATATTGTCTTAAGAAAGTTCGCAATAGGTATTTGGCTTGGAATGCCGTCACAGAAGATTCAATTCCGTGTCCAGAAACATCTCCTATAACTGCGACTAGTCGTGTGGGGCTGGCGAGAAATACATCAAGGAAGTCTCCGCCCATTAATCCGGCACCTGCTTGATAAACCCTTCCGATTTCAAATCCTGAGAACTCAGGCAAGTCATCTGGAGCTAGTCGACCTGCCCATGCTTTGGGAGCTAAGTCTTCTTGAGCTAATGCTTCGTGAGCTCGGCGCTCAATATCTATTCTTTGGCGGGCAAGGCGTGCTTCTCGAACTGCGTTACGGGCCCAAGCGCTGGAGATGAGAGCGGGTAGAACAACTAACACAAAAACCCAAGGCGCAGTGGTTGTTGAATTAATAAAGAAACCTAAAGCGAGGAATCCGTATAAGAAAACCGCGTGAGCGTCTTTACGGAACTGTGACCATGCCAACGTATAGGCGTCAGGAGCTTCCTCTGGGTCTATTCGGTGCACTAGTCGATATCGATAGCGAGCTGAGCGCACCCAACTAAGTGCGGCAGCAAGACAAATTGCACCTACAACGGTGAGTACCGGGGTGTCCATAGCCAACATCGTATCTGACTTAACGTGCACTAACCCAAATAAAGCCTTTTCAGCCTTTTGTCACATTAGGTGACCATTAAATTCACTCGGAGCGGCGGCGAACTCTTAATTTTATTGGAGTGGAGCCGAGGTCAAGATCTTCTCGTAATCGTCTTTCTAGAAACCTGATCCATGTTCGCGGTAGTTCCCGATTTGTAAAAAGAGTGAAGGTAGGTGGATCTGTTGCCCCCTGGGTGGCGTAAAGAACTCGAGCTCCTCCGGGTGCAGGATGAGCTTGTTGCGCTGCTCTAACTGCATCATTGACTCGTCTTGTGGGGATTCGAGTGCGATAGTCCTCAATGGTTTCTGAAAGTGCTGGCCATAGGCGATCAACATTTTTTCCTGTCAAGGCACTGATCTTGATCACAGGAGCATTTCCTACGAAATGAAGCTTTTCCCCTACCTGTGCTGAAACATCTTCTCTTTGTTCACCGTCGCATAAATCCCATTTGTTTAGCAGAACGACGATAGGACATCCCGCAGCGTCTACTCGTTCTGCGAGTCGTTGATCTTGGTGAGTGACTCCGATAACAGAATCAATAATAAGAAGCGCTACATCCGCGGCATCGACGGCCTTAAGGGCACGGACGAGAGAGTAATACTCAGTGTTTTCGTCTATGCGTGCCTTGCGGCGCATTCCTGCAGTGTCAATGAAGCGAACTGGCCCATAACGGGTTTCAACCATTGTGTCTACGGCATCTCGAGTGGTGCCGGGACGATCATGCACTACTGCTCGTTCTTCACCAATGAGACGGTTAAACAACGTTGATTTCCCAACATTTGGTCTCCCAACTAAGGAAACAGAAACAATTTTTTCAGATACTTCTTCTTCAATGATTTCTACAGGCTCTGGAAGAAGTTCTATTACTCGGTCAAGCAAGTCTCCTGTCCCCCGTCCGTGTAAGGCACTTATTGTTGACGGTTCGCCGAGTCCCAGTGACATAAGTTCCCACGCAGATGATTCATGGTTTCGGTCGTCAACTTTGTTGGCAACAACAATTACTGATTCAACTTCCTTTCGTAACAGATCAGCTACTTGGGCATCTTCTTCAGTTATGCCGACTGTGGAATCTAAAACAAAAAGAACTACATCGGCGTTGAACATAGCTTGTTCGCTTTGGCGGCTAACTTTTGCGTCCAGAGAATCCCCACCGGTGATCCAGCCTCCAGTGTCAATTAGAGTGAACGTCCGATCCAGCCAAAAAGCTTCAACTTCTTTTCTGTCTCTCGTTACACCGGGACGCTCCTCAACAATGGCTTCGCGTCTTCCAATGATGCGATTCATCAAAGTTGACTTACCAACGTTAGGTCTCCCTACGATTGCTACCACTGGATTCATAATGAGGTTCCTGACTCTATGGCTTGCCGTAAAGAGCGGCCATCCGTTGGAATGATTTCAACTGAACGTGGAAGATCTTCAGGAGTGAGATCGTCTAAAAAGCGTCCTCCACTAAGGCACACGTCAGGCAACAAGTAGCGGCGACCTTCAGGTTGTTCCGCTAACACTCTCTTGAGGTCTTCTCCAACTAGTAATCCTGTTACCCCTATATTTCCACCAAAAAAATTGTTTTCTATCGGTAGCACTTCAATATCTTTTCTTTCAATCTTTTCTAACAACGGCTTGATCACTGAAGCACCAAACGCACCTGTGAGCACTGTAATTGGATAATTTTTTTTCTTAGTTAGTTGTACAGAAACTTCACCGGTACGTGGAGCTCGGTATCCCTGTGCTGGTGCCCCATCTACAGAGGAGAAGAAACCTGGCCGATGATGCGATACCTGATGATCATTATTAAGAAAATCGAATTCGAAAGCACGAGCCATTCCTATGCCATCTTCGTGCATCGGGAAATCTCCATAAGTTTGAGCATCCGGGAATGGGCGCCTAGCTAGTAGATAATATTCATCTGCGGCGTATACGACTCTGTTGCCGCCTATCTCAAGAAACAAATTTTGCCATTCTTCAACAATGTCTATGACTTTTTCAGCTTCTTTAATTGTATGAGGTCGCATCCTTGGTTCTTCGGTATGGGCACTTACCCCTAATGGGACGACAGCTAAACTTTTTATTTCTGAAAATTGGTCAGCAATTCCTGCAATCGTGTCCTCTAGCCATAGGTCATCATTTATCCCTGGACACACGACTATCTGACCATGCACTTCTACTCCGTGATCTAAAAGAAGCCGCAACCAACGCAAACTTGTTCCGCCGCGTCGATTTCTGAGCATCTCTACGCGTTTATCTTGGTTTGTAGCGTGAATGCTTACATACAAAGGGCTTAGGCCTTCGGTTATGACTCGTTCAAGGTCCGCCTCTGTGAAACGCGTGAGAGTGGTGAAGTTGCCGTAAAGAAAAGAAAGCCGGTAGTCATCATCTTTGACTGAAAGACTGCGTCTCATACCGCGAGGTAACTGATATATGAAACAAAATTCGCAATGGTTATCGCAGGTTCGGACTTGATCAAAGAGAGGGCTATCTACCTCAATTCCTAATGGAGCACCAGTTGGTTTTGTGATGCTAAGTACTTGACGTTCTCCTTTTCGTTCTATATCCATAAGTATTTCTGGTTCATCTACCAGAAGCTGATATTGAATTATGTCTCTAGGAGTTTCGTTGTTTATCTGAAAAATGAGGTCGCCAGTTAACACTCCTGCATGATCTGCAGGAGAATCTTCAGTTACTGCTATCACTAGTGGCGTAGACATATTTCTCTAGGCTACCGACGATGAGGCTCAGCACCGGTAGAGTTTCTTACTATGGCTGTTGAACACGTACTTCTCGCAGAACCTAGAGGCTTCTGTGCAGGTGTTGAAATGGCTATTAAAGCGCTTACTTGGATGGTAAGAGCCTTTGATGAGCCAGTTTATTGTTATCACGAGATTGTCCATAACAAGATTGTTGTTGAGCGTTTTGAGGCTCAAGGTGTAATTTTTGTTGACTCTATTGATGAAGTCCCAGAAGGAGCTCCAATAATGCTCTCAGCGCATGGTTCAGCTCCTGAAGTAACTCAACAGGCGGAAAACGTTGGAGGTTACACAGTTGATGCTGTTTGCCCTCTGGTGACAAAAGTTCACCATGAAGTGAAAACTAGAACAAAGCAGGGTTATCAAATTGTATATGTTGGTCATGCCGGCCATGAAGAAGCTGTTGGCACGATAGCTGTAGCCCCTGAGGCCATGCATCGTGTGGAAAACCCAGAAGAAGTTGCTGAACTGAATGATCTTGGAGAGAAAGTTGCTCTGCTCGCTCAAACCACACTTAGTCATCGTGACTGGGAAGGGGTAACTGATGCTGCGCAAGAAAGATGGCCGAATCTTTGGTCTCCAGGAAGAAGTGATTTATGTTTCGCTACAACTAATCGACAGTCCGCTCTTCTTGCTCTAGTCGATAATTGTGATTCAGTGATTGTGATTGGTTCAACTAATAGTTCGAACACAAAAGCTCTGGTGAAGCTGGCCGAACAAGCCAATGGTCCTGATGTGATCTGGATTAATAGAGCTGATGAGTTACCTCAAGACCTTTCTGGGACGGTGGGGGTAACTGCTGGGGCTTCTGCCCCTGAGGAAACAGTAGAGGCTGTTTTAAAAACTTTGAATCCTTCTAAAGGGGTTTCGATAGTTAAACACACCGAGGAAGACGAATATTTTCCTCCTCCCCGAAACTTGCGGGAATTACTTTCAGCTATTCGTTTTTTTGCTGGATTCGGTTTTGCAGGGCCGAATCCTACTGGTCACCTCAATGATCGGTCTATTGACGCAGCGAAGGCTCTCCAAAGTTTGAACACTGATTAACCGTCTTTTCCGAGATTGGATGGTTCTGGAAGGGCGGGCTTGCCAAGTATTTCTTGCGCTTGGTCAAAAACTATTTGTAGTTTTTGACGTAACTCTTCTGTTAACTCATCTACTGCTCGCCTCGGTACGCGGCCTTCAAAAACTCTCGGATATATAGGTTCCCCAACAACCAAGATCACTTTGTGGGGCTTAATTTTTGATACGCCGGGAGGCCACGCATAATCAGTTCCAGCTATACCCATTGGGACAATAGGTGCACCGGTTCGTAAAGATACGAATGCTGGCCCGGCATGCATCTCTTCTTTTTTTACTATCGGTCCATGTCTTCTTGTTCCTTCTGGAAACATCACCAGAGGCTCTCCACGTTCCAATATTTCTTGACAGGCACGAAGAGCTGCCCGATCTGCAGTTCCTCTTTCTACTGGAAAAGCACCTACGAGGCTTAACAGAGTTCCTGAAAATTTATTTTTCCATAAAGATTCTTTACCCATAAATCTTTGACGTCGAGCAGTAACCATTCCTCCAACTGGAGTATCTAAATAAGATCGATGCACCGGGGACAGAATATACGCTCCTTCAGTAGGGAAATTCTTCTTATCAACAACTCGGAATCTGAAAAGAATCTTGGATAACGCCCATAGCACCGACCATGCGAATCGATAAGTAACCCGTTCAGGAAGGCTCAGCTTTTTGCCGTAATCTTTCATGGAATCAAACCAATAACATGATCAACGACTTGTTGTAGAGTCATCGCTGATGTATCTACCACTATTGCGTCTTCGGCTTCAACCAATGGGCTTGCAGCGCGTTGAGTGTCAACCGCATCTCTTCTTTCTATATCTGCCGCGACTATTGCGACATCTCCTTCTTTTACTTCTGCGGCTCTTCTCGCTGCCCGAACTTCTTCAGAAGCAGTGAGATATATTTTGAGCATTGCATCTGGAAAAACTACGGAACCTATGTCCCGTCCTTCCATCACTCCCCCATTTCGGGTTTCTGCCCATGCCCTTTGGCGCTTCACCATCTCAATGCGTACTTCCGGCATTGTCGCCACTTGACTGACTAACGAAGTGACCTCTGGTCCACGGATTTCTGTTGTGGCATCCACTCCATTAACCACACAAGACTCTTCCGTGAGTTCCAAGTCTAAAGATTTGGCTATTTCAGTTATTTCTTCAATCTCACTAGGCCTTATTTGCTTTTGAATAGCAGCAAAGGCTACCGCTCGATACATCGCACCTGTATCTAAGTAGTCAAGATTCAAACGTGCTGCTAAAGCTTTTGCCACTGTTGATTTTCCTGACCCAGCAGGACCATCTATAGCTATTACTCTCACCTAGACACCTTCTCCACTTAAACACTCTAGATCATTCGTAAAGTCTGGGTAACTCGTTGAAATAGCTTCCCATCCTTCTATATGTATCGACGATTCTGAAATCAAAGCCGCTACAGCACATGCCATCGCTATTCGATGGTCTCCATGTGAGTTGACATTACCTCCAGCGATTGGCCCTCCATGAATGATCAACGAATCTTGATCTATTTCTACCGCTATTCCTATATGAGTCAATTCTGACTGGATAGTTTCTAGTCGATTTGTTTCCTTTACCCGTAACTCACTAAGGCCTTCGAACACTGTGGTTCCTTCCGCGCAGGCTGCAGCTACTGCAAGAATGGGTATCTCATCAATCATGCTGGGAATCTCATGAGCCGCCACATGTGTTGCTTGCAACTGTGCAGAGCGGATAACTAACTCTCCTGTTTCTGGATTTATTTGAAGATCAGCCCCCATGCGTTGAAGTACAGCGATAAAGCCTGTCCTCGTGGGACCCAGATATAGATTTTCTATCTCGATATGAGAATTTTGGACAATAGTTCCGGCTACTGCCCAGAAAGCTGCTTGAGAAGGATCTCCCTCTACCTTATGTTTGAACGGTTCTGGTCTACCAGGAGCGACTGTGATCTTATTTTGATTTGTTTTCAAATCAACTCCACACATTGTCATCAATTCTTCTGTATGGGTTCGTGTGGGCTGCGTCTCAAGAACTGTGGTTGGAGTTTGAGCAGAAAGTCCAGCAAAAAGTATGGCGCTTTTAACTTGAGCACTTGGCATGGGCATTTCGTATTCAATCCCAACTAGTTCTTTTCCTGTTATTTCAAGAGGTGCATATCCGTTATCTTCTTTACTTCTTATATCCGCCCCCATTTTTCTCAACGGAAAAATAACCCGATCCATGGGTCTACTTTGAATTGAAGAATCCCCATCAATGACGGTACGTATCGGAATCCCTGAGAGCAAGCCAGTCAATAAACGGATGCCGGTACCGGAGTTCCCTACATCCAGCACCTGATTAGGTGTTTTAAGTTTCCCGCCTTCTACCAAACAGGTACCTTTGTCGTTCTCTACTTTTGCTCCAAGAGCTGAGATGATTAGTTGTGTTTGTTGAACATCCTGTCCAGTGTTCAAACCTGAAATTTCAGAATTTCCGTTTGCGAGAGCTGCCAGCATGAGAGTGCGGTGAGAAATAGATTTATCCCCTGGAACGTTTATTCGCCCCGTCAAAGAACTTATTGGGTTTATTCTTTGGATGGTCATGCTAAAGGCTGAGATGTGGGTCGATAGCCATTTGCCATTAGCCCACCTTGAAGACGTTCACTTAAAGATGCTTCGACTATAAGTACTGCCACACCTTTATCGCCTTCGGATGAATGAGCCATTTCTAGGTCATAGATATTTACGTCAAGGTCTGTTGCGAGCGCGAAGATAGCTGCAAGTTCTCCTTTCCTATCTGGAATAGGGACTCGGACTTCTATGAGTTCCGAAGATCGAGGTGCTCCCGTTGGGAGACTGATTCTGGCTTGACGTGCGGTCTCTAGCCTCCTCAATAAAGCCGACTTGTCTTCTTGGGCGATTTCATTCCGGACTCGTGATAAATCTTCAATTAGATCATCGAGAACTTCTGTGATCGCCCCACTGTTTTCTTTACAAATATCTGGCCAGATCCCTGGACTTCCAGCGGCTATACGTGTCATGTCCCGAAATCCACCTGCGGCAAGTCGAAGCACCGCGTAATGCTCCTCTGACTGTGCGGAGGCAAGACCCATGAGGGTTGCCGCGGTGAGATGTGGAACATGTGAAACCGTGGCAACTAAGGCATCGTGGCGTTCAGGCGAAAGAGTGACTACTTCTGCACCGAAAGATGTAACCACTTCTCGAACTATCGCAAATTCTTTGTCGTCTGTCAGCTCTGTAGGCGTTAATACCCAATTTGCATTAGCAAACATGGTCGCAGAAGCCCCATCAACTCCTTCTTGTTCGGAACCAGCCATTGGATGACCTCCAATGAATCTCTGATCTCCGATTTCTTGAACTATAGGATTTTTTACGCTTCCGGCGTCTGTGACCACTCCTGAAAGCGAAACTTCAAGGGCTTCTTTTGCTAAGGAAACAACGGTACTTACTGGGGTTGCGACGAAAGTTATTTCTGATTTTGCATCCCAGCCAACTGCGTCTATCGCTCCTAATTCTAAAGCCCGGCTCAGACTCTCCTCATCAGTATCAACGCCGCTTACATGCCAACCTCTTTCACGTAACGCGAGACTTATGGATCCGCCTATAAGGCCAATGCCTACTACTGTTGCGCGGCGACTCATGAGATTGTTTGTGACTTAATCACATATAGGGAAATATTCATCACTTCAAATGCTACAGGAGGCTGACTTAACTCTCTGTTGAATTAATCTGAATCTGCAACTGCTCTTTCTAAGGAACGAATTTCAGTCACAGTTAATTCTCTCCATTCTCCTGGAGATAGGGAACGATCAGACAACGAACCTATACGAGTTCGTATTAGTCGTTTGACTGGGTGGCCTACTGCTGAACACATTCTTCTTACTTGACGGTTCTTCCCTTCATGGATAGTGAGACGAATCGTTTCTTCTTCTATTGACGCAACTTTTGCTGGTGAGGTCTTTCCATCTTCAAGGTCCACCCCTTCTCTCAGTAAACGTAAAGAAGACCGAGATGGGTTTCCTTTGACCACTGCTACGTACTCTTTTTCTATCCCGAATGACGGGTGAGTAAGACGATGAGTTAATTCACCATTATTTGTGAGAATCAGTAAACCTTCGGTGTCTGCATCAAGCCGCCCTACTGGAAAGACTCGAGGGTCAGTGGGTACCATGTCCACTACTGTTGGACGTCCATGTGGGTCATCTGCTGTAGTAACTACACCTGTGGGTTTGTTTAATAAGTAATAAACAAAATCGGGCCGCACCCCGATGGGGGCTCCATCTACTGTGACGAGATCTACTTCTACTTCTACTCTGCAGCCGAGTTCAGCTTGTTGTCCATTTACTTTTACTTTTCCTTCAACAATTAGTTCTTCGCAAGCTCTTCTGCTACCGAAACCTACGCGCGACAGCACCTTTTGTAACCGCTCTCCTGATGATTTCTCGGTGTTCACATTACTCAGATTCTGTGGTTGAAGATTTCTCTTCTGCTTCCTCTTCTAAGTCTGTGTCATAACGAAGCCCACGTTCCAAAGCCTCTACAACTTCTGCACCAGGGACAAAGTCCCCTAGAGAGGGTAAATCTTCTAAAGAGTTCAGACCCATGCGCTCTAAGAAGCTCTGTGTCGTACCAAAAAGAACAGCGTTCCCAGGTCCAGTGTCACGTGAGAGTTCATCAATGTATCCCCTCTGTTGTAGCGTCCGGATGACTCCATCAACGTCAACTCCGCGAATTGAAGAAACTTGAGCTCGTGATATTGGTTGCTTGTAGGCGACAATGGCAAGAGTTTCCAGTGCTGCTGATGTTAACCGAGTGCTTTGTCCTTCTATGACGAACCTTTCCACCCATGGTGCTTGCTCGGGGTGGCTCTGATATCGATACCCTCCACCGACTCTCACCAAAATGAATCCGCGGTTCTCTTGTTTGTACTCTTCCGACAGCGATTCGCATATGTTTTCAATATCAGATGTCGGTTTCTCTAGCAATTGGGCTAAAAGGTTTGGTGGAATAGGATCGGTTGCCACCATGAGGATGGATTCAATTGCTTGTTTGACACTTAGTTCTTCTGATGTATTCATTTCTTAACCGTCATATGTATCAATTAGATCAACATTTGCTGGTCCAGCATCTTCTGCCCAGCGCATCTCAATACTTCCAAAACTAGCCATTTGATCGATCTCTATTACTCCTTGTTTGTATAACTCAAGGACAGCAAGAAAACGAACTATTACTTCAATACGATCTACGAGATCCATCGTGATTTGTTTAAACGAAATAGAGCCAGAAGTTGGTATTTCATCAACAATCTCCTTAACCGCATCGGCGACACTCAATCTGATTGGAGCTATGTGATAGGTATCAATATAATTTGTTGGTCGGGGCGTGAGTGCAGAGATATAAGAATTGCGAATGTCTTCCAAAGTGACACCGGCTAATAGATCTGGCGCTAAGCCCAAAAAGCGCTCTTCGAGACCTGCTCGTCGTGGCCACGACTGCGATGCATCTATTGAAAGACGGCGAAGAATTACTGCAGCATCTTTGAATGTTTTACATTCAAGAAGTCGAGCCAATAGAAGGTCTCGCTCTTCCCAAAGCCCGAATTCGTCTTCTAAATCATCTCGTTCTTTGTCGGGAAGCATCCTACGAGTTTTGAGTTCTACCAAAATGGCGGCTATCAAAAGAAACTCTGTGGCTAATTCGAGATCAAGATTTTCTAATCTTTCAAGTTCAGTTATGTAGGCATCAACTACTGACGACAGCGACACTTCATAGAGTTCAACTTCTTCTTTGAGTATTAAATGAAGTAATAAATCAAAAGGACCATCAAATACCGGTGTATTAACTGTGACACTCATAGGACTGACCGTAGAGCGTGAACGCTCCAAAGGGGTGAATAGGAGCGCTTATCAGTAAATTGTCACCCCATTGCAGTGGTCAGCCTATTAGTGTGAGCGTTAATGGCACGTATTTTTTCGGGTATAAAACCTTCCGGCTCAGTTCACCTTGGGAATCTTTTAGGTGCTCTACGCAACTGGGTATCGATGCAAGATGAAAATGAAAGTGTTTATTGTGTTGTTGACTTACACGCTTTGACTCTGCCACAAGACCCCGAAGAACTCAGAGCTTCGACTCTCTCTTTAGCCCAGATGCTTATAGCGGTTGGTATTGATCCTGATAGAAGCACACTTTTTATCCAAAGTCATGTTTCGGAACATACAGAATGTGCTTGGCTTATGGAGTGCACGGCTTCTTTTGGAGAGTTAAGAAGAATGACACAGTTCAAAGACAAGTCTGATAAAGCAGACTTTGTTTCAGGAGGGCTATTTACTTACCCTGCTTTACAAGCAAGCGACATCATTCTTTATGATACGGACCAAGTACCAGTTGGAGAAGACCAACGTCAGCATGTTGAATTAACTCGTGACCTTACTGAGCGCTTTAACAACCGGTATGGAGAGACTTTTGTAGTACCGGAAGCTGTCATCCCCCCAGCGGGAGCACGAGTCATGGATCTTCAAGATCCAAGCAGCAAAATGTCAAAATCGGAAGACAGTCCTCAAGGTTCAATTTCTTTGTTAGATGATGAGAGAACCATTGAAAAAAAGATCAAACGCGCCGTAACTGATAGCGAGGGAGAAGTCATTTTTGATTCTACTAACAAGCCTGGGGTGTCTAACCTTCTTTCAATACTTGGTGCAGCAACCGGGCAGAACCCTAAAGATGCAGGAAAAGGGTTAAGTAACTATGGGGAGTTGAAAGGAGCCACGGCCGAATCAGTGATAGAGATGCTCCGACCCATACAAAGTCGCTACTACGAGTTAGTGAACGATCCCAGTGAAACTAATCGATTGTTGATGCTAGGCGCCGACAAGGCCCGCGAAGTAGCGAGCACCACTCTTGATAGAGCAAAAAACAATCTTGGCTTACTTCCTCGATAAAAAGTCAATCATTGTCTGCTGATTTAAGAAGGTTTCCTATTTTTGGATTGATTGTCCATTGATGCTCTGGAAGGTGGTGTTCACCAGCCCAGGCCACAACAAGGGAATCGCTGCCCGCTTCTTTTAATAGCAAAGCTCCGTCAATGGAATGACATAAGTACTGACCGATCTTTCCTCTAATCCCTGTTCGTTTTGACCAACGTTGATGCTGCCTTCCAGAGGTGATTAGACCTATTAAGGTAGCCAAAACTCGTATCCATACTTCAGCTTTGCTTACTACTTTCCCTACGTCATGCAGTAAAGCAGCTGCAAGGATTGTTTGTTCTGATTCTTCTAGAGATTCATCTACCCGACGGGCTACTTCTATTGAGTGATACTGATCATTCTCCGGCATTGACTTCCATAAAGCCATCTCGGACTGAGACAGTATTTCCTCTACCCATAAAAGGTCTTGTTTGCTGATGGATTTTTGTTGAATTGAACCTAAAAATCTTTTGACGAGATGCCAAAAAGTTTTCATAAAGGAACACTCTGATCCGCTACTACCACTCCATCAGAGTCTGCCCATAAATGCATGCCAGGAGAAATAATTACATCAGCAATTTTTACTGAAACATCTCGGTTTCCTCTTCCAAGTTTTTCACTACGTCTCGGACAGGTGCCACGCGCATAAATTCCGATTGGGCTGCTCAATAGTTCCTGAGCATCTCGAACACAACCATCGATCACTATTCCCGCCCATCCATTTTCTGAAGCCAATACCCCAAGGTTTCCTCCTACTAAAGCACAACGTGTTGAACCTTTTCCGGCTACAACTAGGATTTGTCCCTGACCGTTTTCTTCTAAAGCGCTCCGAACAAGCGAATTGTCATCCTCGACATCAAGAGTGACGACTTTCCCACTGCAAGTTTTGGCTTCGCCGTAACTGGTGAATGGCCCTGGAATGACTTTTATTTTCTCACCGTGTTCATCGCAAAGATCAGCGGTGGGTTTCATTATCCATCTTGTCCAAAGAATTCATAAATTTTTTCTTTTGGTCGTCCCACACAAGCCACAATTTTCTTATCTTTAGACAAATCGCCGTGAACCAAAATTGGTCTTTGAATTAAAGCTTTTTTCTGGGAAAGCAATTCAACTACCGCTGACGAGTCTCCAATGTAGTCTTCTTCATTTAACTCTAATTTTTTGAACTGGGAGTCTTTACGTACTAAATCTTCTACAGGCCCATCTAAACCATCTGCGATACGTTGCAGTGTTTCAGCGGTTGGTGGTTCCTTCATGTAGAGGATGACTTCTACTTCTTTCCCTAACTCTTCAGCGACCGCTAAAGCATTTTTTGAAGCATGTCAATTTGGGTTGTGAAATACGGTGTAATTAGCCATTAGTTCTCCTATTTATTTTAGATAGCGTCTGGTCCACGCTCTCCCGTTCGGATACGTATCAGATTATCTACGCCAGTGACCCATACTTTGCCATCACCGATTTTTTCTGTCCGCGCCGCATCGACTATTGATTCAACTACCAAATCAGCTTGATCGTCATCGACGACTACTTCGATTCTCGTTTTCGGAGTAAATAGAACTTTGTATTCAGTTCCTCTATAAGTTTCGCTATGTCCACCTTGACGTCCGAATCCTTGCACTTCGCTTACGGTCATACCTTGAATACCCAGTGCAGATAGTGCATCTTTGACATCATCAAGTTTGAAAGGTTTTATAACTGCTGTAACTAGTTTCAAGATTTCTCCTAATTCATATGATGCCTAATTCTTACCATAAGAATTAATGCACGTGTGCTTACGTAATGTTATGTCACAGACTACATTCCATACGTTTCAAGTTTGTTTCTCATCTGTAAAGAGTTCTTATCCTGCTCTAAAAAGACACACGAATTTCTCCTACACGTTCGCCAACGTGGTTTGTGAGAGATTGAGATTCCTCTCTCTCAGTTATTCCGAACTCAGCCAAGAGCCACGCTAAGGCTGCTGTTGCTGCTCGCGAAGCGCCATCACGGGCTTTTAATGCTATTCCTAAACCTTGTTCAGGAATAGCTGAGCAAAAAACTCCTTCTGCTCCTGTCTTCACGATCGCTCTACCATTAGTAGATGAGATCATCTCAGTGCAAGCGCGTCCTGTTCCGGCAACATAAAAAGGCTGATTTATCATCGCTTGAAACAGTGGAGCTGCTGAAGGTTTCGTGATCATCCCTGCCCAGCCAATCGCCAATCCGCTTAGTGGCACCGCCCAAACAGGGACCCCACATCCGTCAATACCCGGTTCTTGTCCTGAGAGGTCCACATGACACATCTCACTTAAAATCGGAGTTACATAATCTGTATGCAACTGATGGTTCGGATGAAGATAATTTTTATGGTCAATTCCTAAATACCTCATGACAGTAAGAAAACCAGTGTGTTTCCCGGAGCAATTATTTGCGGCCACTTTCAAGTAATCCCCATGAAGCATCTCTTCCTTTACCAAATTGAAGTCCATCGGGTCATGCTGCCCACAAGCAAGATCATCAGGAGAGCAACCTACTTTTGAAAGCCAATTTTCTACTGCTTCTACATGTAACTTTTCCCCATTATGGCTAGAACATGCCAAAGCGATTTCTATCTCGCTTAGTTGAAATGCTTCAGCAGCTCCCGTTTCGATGAGAGGAAGGGCTTGGAGAGGTTTTATCGCAGAACGAGGAAGAACTAATTTTTCACAGTCTCCCCAAGCCAAAATTTTCTTTCCGGACAAATCTGCTACGGCGACGTCAACATAATGAAAACTCTCTATTGAGTTTCCGCGTGTGAGTTCTATACACAGAGGCGCAGGATTCATAGTTCACTAGATGCATCGCGAAGTTCAGAAATTTCTTCCGCTACTTCAATTGCTATATCCCCAGCTTTAGTTGTAAAGAAACCTGGAATAATCGCATGTATAAAAGAAACTAGACCTGCTCCAAGCAGACGGAAACCCGTGATTACGGAACGCCCGGCATGTTGAAAGTATGTTTCTCCTCCTGATGCCGGATGGTCTATGAATATTTTCTTAAAACCCATACCTGCACCTTAGAGAAGTTAAGACTTCATAGGGCTACCGAAGAAAATTTTATTCTTTTCTATCTCGACTCTTTTGTTCTTCTAACTCGTTCCGTAACGCGAGGTACCTCTCAACACGTCGGAAGTCTATTTCTTCTTTTTCCTTAGCCTCAGTAATTAGGCATCCAGGTTCTGTGTTATGCATGCAGTCGTTAAACCGACACTGTTTTGCTAAATCTTCAAGATCTTCGAAAACTCTTTCTAAAGCCTCTTGAGCGTCCCAAATTCCTACAGCGCGGACACCCGGAGTATCGATAAAAATACCACCACCCGGTTTGAGGATCATTTCTCGATTGACTGTTGTGTGTCTACCTTTTTTGTCTCCTGTGCGCACTTCACCTGTGGTCATCGCTTCATGTCCTACCAGAGCGTTAATTAGCGTAGATTTCCCCGCGCCTGACTCCCCAAGTAGTGCAACGGTCTTCCCAACTCCTATTAAATCTTCTAACGCTCCTAAACCTTCTAGAGACTCATCCAACAAGGACACAGTAAAAATTGGGATTCCTACCGCTATGGCCTGAATGTTTGTTTTTATTTCCAGAGACTCTTCAACTTGATCTGCTTTCGTTAAAACTATTGAAACATCTACCCCGCTGTCTTGAGCAATAATTAAAAATCGTTCAAGTCGTCCCGGGGGTAATGGACGATCTAAGCCATGAACTATGAACACATGATCTATATTCGCTACTAGGACTTGTTCAATTACTTGTTCAGAAGGGTCGCGTCGAGAAACTGTGTTAAACCTTGTGAGCACCTCATGAATTAAGAATCCAAGATCGGGGTCTTCAACTATTGATACCCAATCTCCAACCACTGGAGCTAACACATCTTGTGATCGTTGAGAATCTGAGAGGACTCGCAAAACCCCCTGTGACGTAACAACGTCGCATTCTCCACGATCAACTCGCACTATCCGTCCAAGTTCACCCGAAGAGGGTTCTAGCTCTGGTTTGTAGCCATAATCATGTAAATCAATTTTCATCTAATACTGATCGTAGATGGATATAACCCCTTGACCTGCGTCTAGCCTTAACTTATGCCTGACTTTTTTCAAAATGGTTCGATTGGAACGATTCACCAATTGAATGAACGTGAGACATCCGAATTGGAAAAGAACCTTACCCAATGGGGAAAAGAGAGCCCGATCGCTCTTGTTATTCCATGCCTTTTCAGCGAACTAGAGAACTCAGCTTTACCAAAAATAGTCGACGAACTCACAGAAGCTAGTTATCTAAGCGAAATAGTTATTGGTCTTGATAACGCCTCGAAAGATCAGTTCGAAATTGCTAAAAAGTTTTTCTCAAAACTCCCACAAAAACATCGGATTCTCTGGCAGGACGGTCCACATCTCCAAGAAATCAATCAATCGCTTGGTCGTTTTGGATTTCCTCCAGAAAGGTCCGGCAAGGGAAGAAATATGTGGTACTGCCTCGGCTATCTTTTAGCCAGAAATGAGTTTCAGACAATTGCTTGCCACGACGCTGACATTAAAAATTACGACCGTTCTCTACTTGCCCGTCTTCTTTACCCAATAGTTCAACCATCTTTCAACTACGCATTCGCTAAGGGCTACTACTACCGAGCATCAACTGATCAAAGTGAGACACGTCTGCATGGTCGCGTTAGTCGCCTGTACGTAACTCCATTAATTCGAGCACTCTCTACAACTTTTGGTCGCACAGATGAACTTGAATATCTTGACAGTTTCCGTTATCCACTCGCAGGAGAAAGCGCTATGGATATAAGCGTGGCTCGTTCACTCCGCTTTCCTTCAGACTGGGGCCTTGAAATCGGAGTGCTCTCGGAAGTTTACGCCCGGTATCCAAATGCAAGAATTTGCCAAGTTGACATAGCGAGCGATTACGACCACAAGCATCAGCCATTGTCCGATGACGACAAGACAACCGGCCTTCATCGTATGAGTCGAGATATCGCAAAAGCTTTTTTCAGAAAACTTACTACTTCTGGGTTCTCCCTCACTCAAGAAAGTTTTAGAACCCTGCGGGCCACTTATATGCGGGCAGCTCTAGAACTTATTGAACACTACGAAAGTGACGCTGTATCTAATTCCATGACCTACGACCGCAAACAAGAAGAATCTATGGTCTCTCTCTTTGGGCAATCTGTACTTGAGGCCGGAGAAGACTTTCTTCAAAACCCTTTAGAGAATCCTTTCACTTCAAGTTGGTCTGAAGTGCAGAGCGAAAATAAAGAAGTCTTTATGGATCTTTTAGCAGCTATTGAGTCCGATAACGACACACCCTAGACAATCTCTCCCTTACCATTTCATAATGCTTTCCTAACAAAAGCATGTGATAATTCAATCATGAAAGACACCCGAACTCGCTTAGATTCATTATGGTTTCTTTGATGAGTGACCAAGAAAATCTTTTCTGGATATCCAACCGTATGGGCTTTGGACTAAGCCCTAGCGAGATGGAACTCTACCAAAATCAAAAATTCTCTGAGCTTATTGAAAAGCGAATTGATCCGGAGAAGCATGGTTTAGAAATACCGGCAGAACCATTCAAAAATGCTGAAGACTTTATTCCTACGGATAAAGATTCCAGTGATTTCAAAAAACGGGAGCGAACTGCTTCTCTGGAATTATTTGATCTTTGGTTAGACGAGATGAGAGATACTTCAGATCCTGTTCTGGAATGGATGACTTTTTTCTGGCACGACCATTTTGCTGTTAGTGCAAGAGAGGTGAAAAGCTTACGAGCATTTGTACGACACCTACGTCTCCTGCGCACCCATGCGCGAGGAAGTTATCCCACAATGCTTCGTGAAGTCACTATTGACCCTGCCATGCTTATTTTTTTAGATGGATACAAAAACACCGCTAAGAAACCTAACGAGAACTACGGCAGAGAACTTCTGGAACTGTATTCATTAGGCATAGGAAACTATTCAGAAGATGATGTGATGGCTGCTTCTAGAGCGCTCACTGGATGGCGTGTTATAGAAAATGGAGTTGAGTTCAAACCCAGACAACATGATGACACTCCCCAAATTCTTTTAGGCAACAGCAATGTTCATGATCTAGACACGGTCATAGAAGCTGTTGTCAATCACGAAGCTCTTCCTAGATTCATTTCAAGAAAACTCTCGGATGCTGTTCTCGGCACTGAAATCCCCGATGCAGTAATTAACGAGTTCGCAGCGGTTTTTGCAAACAACGATCTCGAACTTATTCCACTTATCGAAGCAATTGTTGACGCAGGTTTATCAATGAACAAACGTGTTCCAATTATTCGTCATCCTGTCAGTTGGCTGCTTAACGCTGAAAAAGTAACTGGCGTCAAATTGGATGTTATAGAGCGGGCCAACATGTTGAGTCAAATGAACATGCTCCCCGGTCGACCTCCAAACGTGGGAGGTTTTCCTAAAACAGATCACTATTTAAGTGCTTCCTCTACCGCAGCACGTTTTTCTTCCGCAGGCATCATTGTTTCAAAAACCCCTCGTGAATCTGTGGCTCTTCAAGCTGCTAAATCTGCTAATTGGGGAGATTTAGCAAATATTTGTGGCCACACAAATGGGTTCAATCAACCGACTATTGAATCCCTTCAAGATCTTTGGGAAAGCTCACCTTCTTCTTCTCAAGGCGGTCGAGTATGTCTGGCTATAGCGCTCTCCTCTCCAGATTTCATGGTGATATAAATGAGCGAACTAAGTCGTCGTCGATTTCTTTACCTTTCAGGTGGTGCTGCCGCTACAGCAACTGGGGTAGGTGTATGGGCTGCGCTACTACGTGGGGAATCCGAAAAAGGCATGCTGGTTCCCCCGTCAACAACTTTAGGTACGACTTCTACTACCACGACTACAACGACTACAACAACAGCGCCAACACCTCCTCAAAACCCTGTCGTGGTGATTGTCCAGATGGATGGTGGGAACGACGGATTGAATACTCTGGTTCCCCTTGATGGCTT
>JUEO01000018.1:0-1372 GCA_000817115.1 marine actinobacterium MedAcidi-G2B
ACGCTGCTCAGAAATGACCAGAGAATTAAATGTTGATTCAGGTGGCACCGGATTACGAGCTGACTTTTTTCTGGCAGTTGATGTTCCACTACCTTGGCCTAAGCCGGTATTTAATCATCAACTGTTAGCCGGAGTTACAGAATTATTAGATAGTTACTCGGTGCCGATTCGGCTACTGGCGTCAGTTCCTGAAGACAATGATCATTTAACTGTTACGTCTTATCAACGAAAACAAAAAAATTATTTAGGTGGAAGTGCTTTATATCGATCACAAAACACTTTCCAATCTTCTGATCTTTTAGACGTCTTGGAAGAGATACTCGATGGCAAAAACGTAGAAGATTTGATAGAGGTTGCCCAAGAAAATGAAGTAAGGGAGTTATGGGTCTGCACACAAGGAAGTCATGATGTTTGCTGCGGTTCTGAAGGAACGGCTTTATCTCTTGAAGCAAATACAAACTTGCAAGAAGTAAAAGTTCGAAGAGTAAGCCACCTTGGGGGTCATCGTTTTGCTCCAACTGCAGTTACTTTTCCTGATGGACGAATGTGGTCACATTTAAGCCTGGAAAACCTTCACGAAGTTTTTGATGGAAAACCTATTGAAGAAAAATTATTGAAGAAATGCAGGGGATGGTCTGGATCAGAAACAGGACCAGAGCAAATAGCGGAACGAGAAGGGTTGAATCTTTACGGGTGGAAATGGGATGAATATAAACGAGAAACCGTTGTGATCGCAGAAGCAGAGCTAGAGACAAAAGTGTTAGTGACTGGTTTTCTTCCTGAAGATCAAACAGAAGTTAGGTTTGAAGTCGTCATAGACGAATCAGGAAAGACCCCAATTCTTTCTTGCGATAAAGCAGGAGATATTCCAACTAAGTGGCAGACGCAGTATGAGGTTAAAAAAGTAGATGTCCAATAATCTTGACGTAGTTCTTCCTGCAGAAGGCCTTTGGAGAGGAACCGAAACTCAGGGAATAGAAGATTTCACGATCAACCTTGACCCATCAGTCGCCTCAACATTAGAACAAGCAGCTATTCATCTCGCATCAAAAGAAGGCGAAGTTACAGATGCAACGCAGCACGATCTTCCACTCGACGAACTCGAAGAAACTATAGAAAAAGTTCGAAATGAAATCCTAAATGGGACCGGCATGGTGCTACTCAGAGGATTTCCAGTTGACCGACTCTCATCTCGAGAAATCGCCTTCTTCTTCTGGGGAATAGGACTTGGCCTCGGAACCGCAGTGTCGCAAAGTGTCATGGGAGAGAAACTTGGCCATGTCATAGACACCACCGACATTGACCCGCATGCTCGCGCGTATCGAAATCGAACAGAACTCACTCCTCACACAGATCCAAGTGACATACTTGC
>JUEO01000018.1:1391-25750 GCA_000817115.1 marine actinobacterium MedAcidi-G2B
CTATGAAGAAATAAGTAAAAATAACCCAGAAGTGCTTGAAATTCTCCAACGCGGGTTCCACTATCACCGTTTCGGAGAACAAGAACCAGACTGTCCAGACATAACTCCATGGCGAATACCTGTCTTCAGCGTAAATCAAGGAAAATTGAGTTGCCGTTACGTCAAAGAGTTCATAGAAATAGCAGCAGACGAAAACCCACAAGCAGTATTAAGCACAGAAGAAAAAGAAGCACTAGAAATTTTTGAAACTACTGCCCAACGTGAAGACCTACGAGTGACCTTCACCCTGCAACCTGGAGAACTAATACTCGCAAATAATTACACGGTTCTCCACGCAAGAACAGCCTTCACTAACCACCCAGAGCGTAAACGCGAACTCCTACGCCTTTGGCTTACCACCAAACCAACACGACTCGTAGTAAAAGAGATTTTTATTTATGAAAGAGCGTATAACGGAGGGGAACATGGAATAGTTCCACAACCCGGACAGAAGCCTTCATTTGCAAGCAGATTTGACCAACGAAACTTATTAGACAAATGACGGAACGCTCAATCGTTGTATTTACCCGTGATCTTCGAGTTGTTGATAATCCTGCTCTGTATCTGGCCGCGGAACAAGGCGAAGTTTTCCCACTTTTTGTATTCGACCAAAAAATAGTTACGGCAAGCGACCTTGGCAACAAACGCTTAACTTTTCTTCTCGAATCTCTTGAAGACTTACATTCTGGTTTACAAAAAATTGGGTCATCTCTTTTCTTAAGAGCCGGTAATTGGACAGAGGAAATCATCAATTTCTGTAAAGAAAAAGAAGCACAAACTATTCATTTAGCCATTGATCACAGCAATCTCTCACAAAAACGCTTAGAAGACTTACAAAAGAAAGCTCAACAGATAGGAATACAGGTAAAAGGACACCAAGGAATCGCAGTAGTTGAACCAGGAACGATTACGCCTGCCTCAGGCGAAGAATACAAAATGTTTTCTCCGTACTATCAGAAGTGGAAAGAAGCGACATGGAGAGATCTTTTACCAGTGCCAAAAAATCTTTCTTCTTCTGAAAGAGATCAAAAAAGTTTAGAGATTTTCCATAATTTCAGACCAGAAGAAAACCATATTCGAATGAAAGGTGGAGAACGAGCCGGTCAGGCAAATATGAAGTCTTGGATGGGTGAAGATCTCAAGAACTATGCTTTTCTCCGAAATGACCTAGCATCCGATAGGACATCTCGGCTTTCTCCCTACCTGCACTTTGGTTGCTTGTCTCCTCTTGAAGTCGCAGTTTTATCTCGTGACCACACTGACGATTCGTTTGTTCGGCAGGTTTGTTGGAGAGACTTTTATTTACAAGTGTTGAGCAGTCATCCAGAAGCCTCAGTTGCTGATTACCGAACACGTGACTTTAAGTGGAGAAGTGATGTCGCCCAATATGAAGCCTGGAAAGAAGGAAAGACTGGATACCCGATAGTTGATGCTGCCATGCGTCAACTACTTCATGAAGGTTTTATGCATAACAGAACACGAATGGTAGTGGCTTCCTTTCTGACCAAGGACCTTCATATGGATTGGCGTTTAGGTGCAAAACATTTCATGGAACATTTATTGGATGGCGACGTGGCATCTAATCAACTTAATTGGCAGTGGGTCGCAGGAACTGGAACCGATTACAACCCGCACCGCGTATTCAACCCAACACGCCAAAGTGAAAGATTCGATAAAACTGGAGAGTACATAAAAAGATGGGTACCAGAGCTCAGACAGTGTTCAGGTAAAGAAATACACGACCTGGGGCCACTTTTAAGAGAAGAACTTGGATATCCGCAACCGATAGTGGATCACGGAGAAGCGATTAAAAAATACAAACAGGATTATGCTTCTTAGGCTCTAACTTAAAGTCAAGCCACCATCTACAACGACTATGTCTCCTGTTTGATAAGTGTTTCTCAATATTCCAATTACTGCTTCAGCGCAGTCCTCTGCAGTTGCAGAACGACGCATCGGAGATCGAGCGGCTACAGCTGCATGGAGAGTATCCCAAGACTCGGTCCAAGGAGTTTCAACCAACCCCGGCGCTACCGCGTTCACACGAATTTCTGGCCCAAGCACATTGGCCATGAGCTGGGTCATTTGATTTACGCCAGCTTTAGAAATTGAGTAAGGGATTGAACTGCCTACTGGTCGAAGTCCTGCAATAGAAGAAATATTAACAATGCTTCCATTCCCGCTTTTCTTAAGTTCTGGCACAGCGGCTCTACTCAAATACCACGTACCGAAAATGTTTACATCAATAATTCTTCGAAACACTTCTTCGGTTACGCCATCTAAGTCAGCATGAGGGATCACTGAAGTGAAACCTGCATTATTCACCAAAACATCCAGCCGACCAAAAGTTTCGATCGTCGCATTAACTAATTCTTTACATTCGTCTTCGCTGCTTATATCAGCTTGACGATAGGAAGCACCTTCTAACTCTGAAGCGATCCTTTCTCCCTCACTAATACTGGTTGAGGAATTAAGCATCACTTTCGCTCCAAGTGCAACAAGACGCTTAGCCGTAGCTTCTCCGATTCCACTCGTGGATCCAGTAACTAGAGCAACCCGACCTGAAAACTCTCCCATATGCAACACATCTCCTCAATTCTGTATCTAATGTTACTTCAACGGCCACATTGTTTCTTTAGCGAGGCAGAATACTGAGATGAGAAAAATGAAGAAAAATTTGTTAAGAAAAAGAAATCTATTATTACCTGCATTGTCTTTCTTGATTATTTTGAGTGCTTGTGGAAGTAAAGACAATTCCAATTCTGACAACACAGTCGAAGTGCCTTCAACGACCACTCAACAAGTCGAACTAGCTGCAGTAGGGGAGCCCATATTTTCAGCAGCAGACATTTACGACTCCATATCGTCTTCTATCGTTTATATAGATACACCGGACGGAACAGGAAGTGGAATCATCTTGCCAAACGGTTACGTCCTAACAAATGCACACGTAGTTTCTCTACATTCTTCAGTTCGAGTCTGGACTAATGATGGAAATCACGCTTCGGTTCCTGTCCACGCCAGAGATTGGATCAGAGATCTCGCTTTGGTGGGCCCCTTGGAGGCCAACCTCCCTAGTCTTTCTCTAATATCTAAAAAAATGAATCCAGGAGACGAAGTATTTCTTATTGGATTCCCGGGAGAGAGTGAATCTCAGCCAGTGGCAGCTATAACTTCAGGACTAGTGAGCCGGATGCGAAGTAATCGATGCTCTGGACTTGAATTCTTTCAAACAGATGCACTTATTGCCGGCGGTCAAAGTGGCGGAGCTTTAGTTGACATTGAAGGAGACCTGATAGGCATATCCGGCCTCGGAGGATTTACTGAAGCAAACTTTGCTCTTGTGCTTTCCGCTTCAGATGCGTTAGAAGGCCTAACAGAATTAGAGGCGGGAACTCTACCTCTAATTGGGATACCAGAGGGTTTATCTACCGAACAGAGAGCGGTTATTGATATTCCTCAGCAAACAACGATGACAGGTACACAATCAGTTCAATTCTTACTTACGATAGATGAACCTAAGACAGTATTTGAAGCGAGAGCGACCCCGACACAGGATGCAGATCTTTGGCTTGAAATAACCACTCTTTACGGTGAAACACCTCTGGCAGACTATGGAATAGATTCTTACGATTATTTAGAAGACGATTATTCAGAAGATGATGGTGAAGAGGTGGAGGAAATTCCGGAGCCACAACTGTCAGATTACTTTGTTGATGATTATTACGATGGTCCTGAAACATTGGACGTTCGACTGGACCCAGGAACCTATTTCGTTAATGTTGGAGTGGCACCAGAAGCATCTGAAACAGAAATACATGTGATTTCGTCCCTACCTCTCGTCCCTGTTTTAGATACTCAAGGATTCACAGAAGTCGACTTAGGGGCATCGACAACAGGAATATTTTCCTCTATGGATGTAGATTATTTCAAAGTCAACTTGACTGCTGGATCAGATGTACGCATTCGAGTGGACTCAATTTCTGATCCTTTGATGAGTGTTTATTACGACGATGCGTTAGTCGCTTCTAATGATGATTCGGGGAGCGGTCTTTATGGAGTAGCTTCTGAAGTCAATTTCACTCCTAACGAAACAGGCGATTATGTCATAGCTGTTACTTCTTGGGCGTCAGAAGTCGATGGGTATACTTTGACGACTGGTCTTGCCTCCTCAGAATCTTTTTGCGGAAATGACTGGTGGCCACGCGAATAAAACCTTTAAAAATAAGGGGTTTTTAGGGGCGAGTCGTCGTGAAGCACTTTCTCTGGCAGACTATTCATATGAAACGTCTTCTCTTACCGCTGACCGTACTTCTTTCACTAGTTCTTTTACCGACGGGATGTGGCCTTTTTTCTTCAAACGATGGAGAGATAGAAACTCTGCGTTCTGAGGTAGCAATTCTGACAGAAGAGATCGTTGACCTTAAATCAGATGTTGCAGCTCTTGAGAGTTCTCCGGCAGCGATGGAGACAACTACAACTACCACTACGACTTCTGAGGCTCCTTCTGAATCTGTGACTACACCACCAGAGAATCTAGAAGACGAAGTAGTTGATGAAGAAGCAATTCTTTTAGCCACCTATGTATGGGGTCCAAGTGATGAGACAGTGGCTTTGCAAGAAGTTCTTGGAATAACTGCAGATGGTTGGTACGGGGGTGGAACACAAGCTGCCCATATCGCCGAATTGGAAGCGCGTGGTTTGAGTGCAGATAATGTCCCGTCTGCTCCTCCAACTACGACCACAACAACTGAAGCACCAACGGAAAGCACGACGACAACTAGTACCACTACTACTACAACTACGGAAGCCCCTTAGAACTAAAGAGCAGGCAACCCTTCTACCATTTGATCGATCATTTGGTTGAGAACTTCTGGAGACGTTCCAAAAGTTAGACGTAAATGTCCAGAACCCTCCGATCCAAAATTAAGACCATTTTGTCCTGCCACACCCGTTAGGCCGCGCATCCATGTCGCGGGACGTTCTCCTGGCTCATAGTTCGATAGATCTAACCAAGCGACAAAAGTTGATTGCGGCAAATGCATTTTAATCGCTGGCAACTCCTTATTTAGTCGATCGAAAAGAAGATGACGGTTTGAATCTAAAGTATTTTTCATCTGATCCACCCAAGTTTCTCCGGTGTCCCACGCAGTGATTGCGGCTTCAGCACCCATACGGTTAGGACCACCTAAGAGAGCTGAGGGCACGGTACTCAATTGTTCAAAAATCTTTCTGCTACCTGTTTGAGCCACTGCACACCGAATACCCCCAAAGGCGAAGGTTTTAATACCGGAAGTAACTGTCACCGTGCAATCATCTGCTCCAGGAATAGTGAGCATGGGGATATGAGTAGCTCTTGGATGAACAAGATCTCCATGTATTTCGTCAGAAACAATAATTAAGTTGTGGCGATGCGCTATATCAACAAGAAGGGAAAGCTCTTCTTCTGTTAAGACTTTTCCAGTTGGGTTATGTGGATGACAGAGGACCATCAAACGAATACCAGAATCGGATTCGAGAAGATTTTCTAACTTCTCAAAGTCATAATGCCAGCCATCTTCATCGTGAGACATAGACCACTCAACAGGCCGCCGGTTTGTCGTAGGCCCAATATTGAAGAAAGGAGGATAAATAGGAGTAGAGAAAAGAACACCATCTTCTGCTTCTGTGAAAGCTTCAACACAAGCCCAGATGCCTTGAATCACATTTACGGTATTAATTCCTAGTTCCGGATTTGGAGTCCACTTATGACGCACCTCTGACCAACGGGCGAATGAATCAAGAACTCGCTCAAATTCATAGTGGTAACCAAAAGCCCCGCCGTTTACTAGCTCTTGAAGTCTTGAGTAAACAGCGGGCGGAGCTCCAAAATCATGCTCAGCTACCCATGCGGCTAGAGCATCGCCATAACGATTCCATTTAACTAGACCCATTTGGCGACGCCCTTCTGGCGACAGATCTAAAGCAGAGGGAAAAGTCTCGTTAGTCACAAGTTGATGTTATGCACATAGTGGTGAAAAGTGACATCTGACCGGCTGTAAGATCGTGACTCTACAAGGTGCAAGAAGTATTCTTTACTTAGTTGGAAAAACGAAAATTTCTGACTCAAATAAATACTTAGTTTGAAACTTCAGAATCAAGCTAAATATCTAACACGTCCCGCCGACTCCCCCCCAGGCGGGATGTGTCATTTTTCAGCCCAGATAGCCTTTAAGATACTCATGAAAGAGGGGGCTATATGAATAAAAATCTTCGAGAAAAAGTACGTATGAATGATGCAGAAATCGATGAGTTCGTAGAAGAACAAAAAAGTTTGCAGGTGGGAACACTAAACAGTGATGGATCTATTCATTTATCTACACTCTGGTTTGCTGTTGTTGACCAAAAAATCGTTTTTGAAACTTATACTTCTTCTCAAAAAATCGTTAATCTCAAGCGCGATTCGCGCATAACTGTTCTGCTTGAAGATGGCTTGGAATACAGCAATTTACGCGGGGTCATGATTAGAGGAACCTCACTATTGACTGAGGAATCAGCAGAAGTTGAAAGAATAGCTCGTGAAGTAATAAAGCGGAATCAACCTGAAGTCCCAGAAGAGATGCTTGATGATGCGGCGGCGAGCCTTGCCCTGAAACGAACAGTGGTGACGATAGTGCCAGAAAAAACTGTGTCTTGGGACCACGGGAAGATTTTTTAAAAGAAAGGTCTTCACTTTTCTTGTGGTACTGACTGCAGTCTTGACCTACGATGACAGTGTGGAGTTCATATTTGCAGTTCAGGAAGAAGACACTGTTCTTAGGCAGTTGCATCACCGCAGAGAGAATCTACCTGAAGGCGAGAATGTAAACAGGATAGAAGCAGAGCTAGCAGAACTATCCAATGCGAAGCAACTGCTTTCCGTTCAGCAACTTGAAATCTTACAGCGCCAAAAGAGATGCGAGCAAGAAGTAGGAGCGGTAGAGAGCCGAATTTCTGAACTGGATGGAAAGTTATACGGAGGAATGATTACCTCTCCGAAGGAAGCAACAAGTCTCGAAACCGAAATACGACACCTCAAAGAAAGACAAGATGAGTTGGAGGAAAAAATCCTTGAACTGATGGAAGAAGTTGAGCCACAAGAAAAAGAAATCATTTCAATAAGTGGACGAATAGCAACAAGAGAAACTGAGTTAATCACCGCACGAGACGAGCTATTGGTCGCAGAATCTGAAATAGAAGAAACTTTGAACGCTGCAGTAAAGCGAAGAGAACTGGCCGCTAATGAGACAGATTCAGAATTATTGAAACGTTATGAAAGTCTTCGTGGAGCCTTTGGTTCTAGTGTCGTCGTTAAATTTGATGGAAATAATTGCAAAGGATGCCCATCAACCATGCCTGCTATGGAATCTGACCGTTTGAAAAATACACCTGAAGGCGTTTTCTCTGATTGCACAGAGTGCGGTCGGATGGTTGTACGTTAAATACTGTTGTGTTTTTCTGGTTCCTCACACTTTCAATAGTTGGCGTTGCCCTAGTGTTTGATAGCCCCAATCTTGATTATCGACTAGTCGCCTTTGGCTCTCTCTTACCAATAATTGAAATATTCTTTGGAGGACCATGGATAGGGCATACTCTCATTTTCCCGGTGGCAGTAATGAGTTTCATCATGCTTGTAGCTCGCGGTAAACGTCTCGTTCAAAGAAGGTGGTTGGGTTTACCCATCGGCTTATTCACCCATCTTGTTTTGGACGCGACCTGGGCTAGAACAAAAGTTTTCTGGTGGCCATTTATGGGTTTTGACTCTTTAGGAGGGTCAAGAGTTCCGGAAACAGAATGGTGGCCCATGAATTTAGTACTAGAAATTATTGGGGTGATAGTGGGATGCTGGTTATGGAAGAAATTCAGATTTAAAGATAAAACCTACCGCGAGGCTTTTATTCGTGAGGGAAAATTAATCGAGTTGAGAAAATAATGCTCCACATAGTACGCCATGGAAGAACAGAGATGAATTCTGCTGGAAAGCTTTTAGGCCGCTTAGATCCCTCCCTAGATGACGTAGGAATCCATCAAGCAGAACGGCTAGCAGAGACATTTGGAAAAATCGATCTTCTCATTTCTAGTCCATTGTTGAGAACCCGTGAGACTGCCGAAGCTTTTGGGATGCCTATCGAGATAGATGAACGTTGGATAGAGATGGACTACGGGGAGCTAGACGGAGTTCCCATGAATGAGGTAGATCCTAAAATTTGGAAGAGTTGGAGAGGCAATCTTGACTGGGCGCCAACTGGAGGAGAGTCACATCGACAAGTTGGGCAAAGAATCCGAGAAGCATGCGAAGAGCTATCTCCACAAATAATGAACAAAGAAATTGTTGTTGTGTCCCATGTGTCACCAATAAAAGCAGCACTTGCTTGGACTCTTAGCGTGGGAGATGAAATTGCGTGGAGAAGTTATGTTTCTCCAGCTTCAGTTATGACGATTGGATCTGGTCCATCGTTGAGAAAATTCAACGATGTTAGTCATCTTGATAGTTAGGGCATTAATTCGTCAGCATCAAGGTCTTCGATGGCGATACTGACACGATCAAACATATCGTTTACAAGTTGGACTGCTCTTTCATTAACTAGTTCAATACCTCCCGCAGACTGTATTGGATAGCAGATACAGAAGAGAACAGCCCGTCGGTAGTCCGTCATCAATTCATCTGTTGGATAGTCAATTCCAGATAATGCCAGCGTCGATTGATAAAGATCCATAAGAGATTTTTCGTGTGCACGTCGATCTTCTACTGTGAGGCTTTGACTAAGAAAATAACCAAGGTCGTAGGCACCACGAGTCCTGATGCAGATTTGCCAGTCAATAACAGTTAGCTCTGATCCATTAAAAAAGAGATTATCTAGTCTGAAATCTCCGTGTGAGAGAGTGGTTCCAGCTTCGGGATACTGCATTAGTTCTGTAGTCACTGAGGGAAAACGTTCACAAATTTTCCTTATTCGGTCTGAAATTCTGTCCCCAAACATCTCTTGACAGATCGGCCAAGCGTCTGCAACTCCTTGCTGAACTCCTTGAGGCATCGGTGGATCCCATCCACGAGGAACCCAAGCTAAATCTTCTGAGAAGCGTGAACTATCCCAGAAGGCAGCATGATGTTCCGCTAAGGCTTTTACTGCATATTCGGCTTGCGGGATCGGACACCCATCAATTTGGCTATACACCTCACCGCCTGTTAAATCCTCAAGAACAAGAACAAAGTCATCACTTTCAGAATCATGAAAAGCGGCAAAACATTCTGGAGTGCCAAGCGGGCTGCTGGTGGAAATGTCGCGGTAGAACCCAACCTCTTTTTCATAGAACATAAAAGTTCGGGTTAGATGGCGGGTATGGTCATGCTGCACTGGAAGCTTAACTACGACAGTTTTAGGAGAATTTGAAGAGTCAGCAGAGTAGTTAAGAGTTACTCGATACAAGAGACCAAGAATGCCTACTCCTTGGCCTATGAGTTCTGAGTCAAAGCTTGTTATCTGACCTTCAGAGAGTGCTCCCGAATTTTGGAGCATTTGAGTAAGCCACTCTGGAGTCACCTCTTCAATGGTTGACGGAAAATCTTTTGAACTCATTGGTTCTCCCTATAAGTAAATCGTAGTTCTAACGAAGGTACCGTTTCAAAAGAAACTCGTCCAGTTCAGTTATTCGTGATGAGTTACGCCACTTGAAGGCGGCGGTTCAAAATTTTCTGGCCACTGAGTAGATTCATCATGACGAGCACCTTCTAATTTGATGTTTTCAAAAAGAGTGTCAGACATGTCTACTCCTCCAAGATCCGCAAAAGAGAGATCTACACTCACCAGTGAAGCTCCTCTAAAAATAGCACCGGTTAAATTCGCAGCGCGAAAAGAAGTTCCAGAACAAATAGAACTTCGAAAGTCTGCGCTCATAGCAAAGACCCCAGTAAAGTTTGTGTCCCTTAGGCATGTTCTAGACAAAGAAGCCCCAGCTAGAGTTGCACCCCCAAATTGAGCCTCTGTTAGATCTGCACCGGTCAACCATGCGCCTCCTAACTCTGCAGATCGAAAATCTGCTCCAGTTAAGTTTGCGTTACCGATCCAACTTCTACTTAGAACAGCGCCAATAAATTGGGAACCAGAGAGATCAGAGGACCAAAAATTAACATGATGAAGGTCGGCATCGTTGAAAATAGTTGATCGACAAACAGTGTTACGTAAATCTGCACCAACTAGATGCGCTTCTGAAAAGTCTGAACCTGCTAGTAGTGCACCACCCATCCAAGAATCAGAGAGATCCACACCTGCTAAATTTGCATCGGTTAAATCGACTCCCGAAAGATCTTCTGGTAGAGAAGCAAGTAGTTCTTTACCGTCTCTCAACTTTTTTGGGGTCATATAGGAAGGGTAGCAGAGAGGAAGTAGGCAAGTATGAGTGATGGTGAGCCGACCGTAGGCGGGGTTCTGTCCCTCGGTTCCTCACGGAATCCGACTGGGTGACCATCCATCTATGCAGCCCACCTTGGAGTCTCTACGGACGGACCGCCCTCTCCTAATTTGGCCTTGCTCCGGATGGGGTTTACCAAGCCAGTTAAGTCTCCCTAACTGCTGGTGCGCTCTTACCGCACCATTTCACCCTTACCTGTTCTGCAACACCTAGGTGTTGCAGTCATCGGCGGTTTATTTTCTGTGGCACTTTCCTTCGAGTCGCCCCGACTGGCAGTTAACCAGCATCCTGTCCTATGGAGCCCCGACCTTCCTCAACACAGCAAACCATGTTGCGGTCACCTTGTCGACTCACCATCCTTAACAGTCTGTCTTGATTTACCCTTAATCTGCAACGAAAATCTATGAGTATTCATAGTTAAAGTTTTTCTCACTCAATGGGAATAGCATTTTGGGTTAGAATTCTTAAAAGAAATCAATTTATTAGATTTCATGAATTAACAGAACCTTGCAAAAGTGGAGTGGTCGGAGAATTTATGGCGTTAGAGAATGATGGGGGATGGCCCGACCTCTTGACGCGACTTTGTGAAGGCAAAGAACTTAGCGCAGATGAAACAGAAGCTATCCTGACCGAGATTTTGGCTGGAGACGCAGACCCTGTTCAGATAGCTGCTTTTCTGGTTGCAATTAAGATAAAAGGCGAGACAGTAGAAGAAACTACTGGCTTGGTTCGTGCAATGTTGGCAGTTGCTGAACCTTTAAAAGTCCCAGAAGAGACTATCGACATAGTCGGAACGGGGGGAGGGAAAAAACGTCAAGAAGGCGCATTGAACGTTTCCACAATGGCTTGTTTCCTAGCAGCTGGAGCGGGAGCGACTGTTTGTAAGCACGGAAACCGTCGCGCTTCATCAACTTCAGGTTCATTTGACCTTTTAGACATTCTGGGTATAAATGTAGAATTAACTCCGCAAGAATTAGAAAATCAGATAGAAGAACACCGAATCGGCTTTGCTTTCGCACGAACATTTCATCCTGCGATGAGATTCGCCGGACCGGTTCGAGCAGGTCTTGGAATTCCCACTGTGTTTAATGTCTTAGGCCCACTATCTAACCCTGGCCGTGTCCAAAGACAAATAGTGGGTGCAACTGACTTAAATCTTGCCAACCGAATGGTGAAAGTTCTTCAAGCAAACCATTCAGAACACACATGGGTAGTTTGTGGGCATCAAGAAACAGATGAAATCAGTTTGACTGGAAATACAAAAGTGTTGGAATTGCATGATGGGCAAATTAAAGAGTGGGACTTAGATCCTCGTGATTACGGGTTTTCTTTAGCTGAAGACTCTGATCTGAGAGGTGGATCTCCAGAAGAGAATGCAAAAATAGCTTTTGCAATATTTTCTGGTGAAGAAACCGGACCTAGACGCGACATGGTCTTGATTAACGCGGCAGCAGGACTCGTAGTAGGAGGGCGGGCCAAAGACCTTCACGAGGGAATAAAACTCGCTCAACAGTCAATAGATGATGGTAAAGCTCGTCAGAAACTAGACGCAATTTCCCTTTAAATACAAGGTTTTTTCGACTGTCACATGCCATTGGCATGATTAGTGCATGAGAAATATAAAGCGTTTAATAAAAGATAAGAAAAATGACGATTTGATAATTAATTGTGATACTTGTGTCGCAAAGAATTCAAGCGTTTGTGAAGAATGCGTTGTGACTTTTATTTGTAATCGTGAACCTGGTGAAGCCTTAGTGATCGATTTAGAAGAAGAACGTGCATTACGTCTATTGAACAAGAGTGGACTTGTTCCACCGCTGCGCCATTTAGAAGTCAAAGTTGATATCTAAAGGGTGGACCTTGCTCTATCTCCTGCGACGATAAAGAGTGTGAAAGAAATAGATGAAGAGTTAGAGCAGCTCTCTGAACGCTGTATTGAAGTCGGTTTGAAAGCCGGCTTGTCCTCAGTGGGTATTACAACGGCAGAACCGTTCAAGGAAGCCCAAGGAATTCTCGAAGAGCGGAAAGAAGCCGGGTACGCGGCAAATATGCAGTTCACTTATCGCAATCCCGAACGCTCTACAACTCCAACCAGAATTATTTCAGATGCACAGTCGTTAGTAGTTGGAGCGATGCATACCCCGGCTCCTCGTCTTCCTGAGTCCTCTGAGGGGGATTCTCGAATATCTGCTTACGCCCGTAAAGACTATTACTCTGACCTTCGGAACTCTTTGAAGTCAATTGCAGAACTTTTAGAGAGTGAAGGATGGAAAACTAGAGTGGTAGCAGATGACAATGCTTTAGTTGACAGGGCAGCAGCTGTTCGTGCAGGTTTGGGTTGGGTGGGGAAAAATTCTAATGTTTTGTTGCCGAAGAAAGGAAGTTGGTTTGTTCTCGGCTCTGTAGTCACGAATGCTCCACTTGCCGCAAATGAAGACGTTGTTGAAGATGAGTGTGGTAAATGTACTCGTTGTATAGATCTTTGCCCAACAGGCGCGATAGTTGAGCCTGGTGTTGTGGATGCTCGACGATGTATTGCATGGCTGGTGCAAGCCCCGGGCTCAATTCCTCTTGAATTTCGAGCGGCAGTTGGAAATCGACTATATGGATGCGATGACTGCCAAGAGGTTTGTCCAGTAGGTCGGCATGGGCGGGAGAAAGAAGAAATAGAGGACTCTTTTGCGGATATACCCGCTCTGGAGTTGCTTAGTTTCTCAGATGAAGAAATCCTAGATCGCTATGGTCATTGGTATATCGCAGAACGTAACCCAAAATATTTAAGAAGAAATGCTCTAGTAGTATTAGGGAACTCTAAAAAAGAAAGTCCAGATATTGAGAAAGGGATAGCAAAGTATCTTTCAGATTCTGATCAGGTGCTCAAAGAACATGCAGAATGGGCATATGACCAACGGAGAACCTTATGAGGCGACATCTTTTAGTCACAAATGATTTTCCACCTAAGGTGGGAGGGATTCAATCGTACCTGTGGGAGTTATGGCGCCGACTTCCGTCAGAAGATGCTTACGTGTATACGACCCCTTATGAGAAGTCCTCTATGTTCGATGCAGCGGAACCTTATAGGATCAAGCGTTCCATAGAGCCAGTTCTGTTACCTCACCCTTTTTTGTCAAGACGAATTAAAAAGTTGTCTCAAAACTTTGAGGCAGAGATGGTGATTTGGGATCCAGCGTTACCAGTGGGTCTCTCCGCTATACGTACAGGGATTCCATATGGAGTCATTCTTCATGGCGCTGAAGTCACCATCCCTGGAAGACTTCCTTTAACCCGCTCTCTATTAAGTCGAGTTCTTCGTGGCGCAGCTGTGGTTATTTGTGCGGGTAGTTATCCAGCGGCAGAAGCAGAAAGAGCTGCCCGACAAACTTTACCCACTCTGATTATTCCACCAGGAGTTGATATCGACCGGTTCAAACCTCTTACGCAAAATGAAAAAAATGAGGTGCGAAAAAAGCTTGACCTTCCGATCGGAACTCCATTAGTGGTCAGTGTGAGCCGCCTTGTTCCACGGAAAGGGATGGACACGCTGATTCGGGCAGCAGTAAAACTAAAAGAGACCATCCCAAATGTAGTTGTTGCTATAGCAGGAACAGGACGAGATGCAAAACGCTTAGAAAAGCTAATTGAAACAACTGGGGCGCCGGTTCGCCTGCTGGGAAGAGTAAATGATGATCTTCTACCTGGTTTGTATGGGGCTGGAGATGTGTTTGCAATGTTATGTAGGAGTCGCTTAGGTGGATTAGAGCAAGAGGGGTTTGGAATAGTTTTTTTAGAAGCTGCTGCTGCAGGCGTCCCACAAGTTGCTGGAAACAGTGGGGGAGCAGCAGATGCCGTGGAAGATAGTGAAACGGGAGTGATTGTTGATCCACCAAACGATCCGGATGCGGTAGCTCTTGCTCTTGAGAAGCTGCTGACAAACGAAGAGTTAAGACGTGAGATGAGTACGAATTCTCGAAAGCGAGTAGAGCAACTTTTCTCTTATGACTATTTAGCAAAAAAACTTGAAGATGGAATTTCTTCAGCCGAGATTAAGTAGCCATGAAAAGAATTTCAGAAAAAATTATTTTAGATATAGCAAGAAGGGGAACAACAATTTTCTTTATTCTGGTTATTGGTTCTGTCTTCTTTGAAGGGCCGATTAGAACTACTTCACTCATCTTTAACCTGTTTCTTTTTGCGGCAGGGTGTTACGCATTCATGGCTGCCTTCATTAGGGCAGTGAAGAGAAGTAGAACTGAGGTGATTGGAGTTGGAGGTCTTTATTTCCTCTCCGGTTGCGCTCCTCCTAAAATAAGGCGCCAAATGATGGGCCTACTTTCGTTTCAGGTTGTCGCCTCACTTACTGCAGCGTCACTTCAGCCATTTACCATTGTCGCTTCAGCAGTACTTGTTCCTGTATTTGGTTTAGGGCTTTCTGGTCTCTGGGCGGCCAATCACGGAGATTTTGAACCAAGGTAAAATAAGAGAAAAACTCTTCTTGACTTCAAGTTAGAGGGTAAGGTCAAAGGAAGGAGAAAAAAATGACAGATCACGCAAGTCAAAGAATTTTAGTCCAAGCATCTCCTGCGGAATGCTTCAAAGCTGTGATGGATGTCGAGAGTTATCCAGAGTGGATAGATGACATCAAAGAGGCAAAAGTTATTGCTTTTGATGACGAAGGCAGAACAGGTGATGCAGCATTCCGAAGTGCGGCAATGGGAAGAAGTAGTAGTTACACGCTTCGATACAGTTACGGATCAAACCCATTGCGCGTAGCATGGCGTCTTCTCGAGGGTGACATTATGAGGCGAATGGACGGTGAATACGAGTTCGTAGCAGTAGAGGGTGAGCCTGGGGTCAGTCAGGTCCACTACCATTTAGAAGTAGACCTCCTAGTTCGTCTTCCCGGATTTGTGAAGCGACGTTTAGAGGCAAAGATTGTTCATAGCGCTGTAGACGATCTTAAATCCCGAGTTGAATCTGGTGGTTACTCTTCAGAGAGTTTAGATAGTCAATCTCCACTAATAACTTGATGGATGTTAAACGGGATACGACGCATCCAATAAGCACCTAAAGCCAGTTTTACATGCCGGTTCTATTTGCGGTTATTGCTGCCGTATTTTATGGCGTGGGAGATGTGCTTGGGGGAGTTGGGGTTCAACGATCAGGCCGCAAAGGTGCAGCTATTTCCATGGCTGCTGTCGCGAACATAACGAGTGTTGTTTTTCTTGGCGTAGTCCTATTGATTAGCCCTCCGGAAAATGTTAATACAGGAGACGTATTGTGGCCTGCATTAGCAGGTCTTTTGATGGCCGCAACCCGACCACTTTTATATGAGGGGATGGCTCGCGGTCCAATAACAGTCTTTGCCCCAGGCTTCGGGTTGACGATGATTGCCGTGCCTTCGCTAGCAGGCCCATTCATAGGTGAGAGCCTGTCAGTGATGGAAGTCCTTGGAGTGATTTGCGCTGTTCCGGCGGTAGTGCTTCTTTCAAGTCAAGATGGTCTACCTAAGTTAAATGAAATATTGAAAAGCAGAGTGATTGGGCTGTCGCTAGTGGTTGGAACAAATATTGGCTTAGCGGGAATATTTACGTCACGAGCTGATCCAGAAGCAGGTCAACTCCCTGTTCTGATTATTTTAGGAATGGGAGTACTGTTATTGACTCCTGCTGCTCGGATTCGATCCGGCTCTTTTTGGCCAGATATCGAAGTGCGAAAATTTGGGTTGATGCTTGGTTGCACAAGCGGAATAGCTTTTATTTTAAGTACCGCAGCATATATGCGGGGTTCAGTAGCGGTAATAACTGCTTTGATTGCGTTATGTCCAGGAGTCAGCGTTGTTGTGGCTTGGAAATTCTTGAAAGAAAAGATATCAACACTCCAAATATTTGGAGGAGTTTTTGGAGTCGTATCAGTAATACTTTTCGCAATGGGAGCTTGAATACCGATGAACTATGAACATACTCAGGAGGTATCAGCGGTTAGAGATTTTCTTTGGGTCTCTCTCTTTTTTCTCGGGCCTCTGATTCCAGGATACATATGGTGGAGGTATCCAATATTTGTCTTGATAATAATGGTTCCTTGCCTATTGCTTACCTTCTTCCTTTTTGCATTTCCAATTTCACAGTCAACCATTTCCTTGACGAATGAGAATTTAGAGTTCAGATTTCGTTATAGATGGCCAAAGTTGATAGTCGACCTATCAGACATTTATTCGGTTGAAGCAAAAGAAGTCTCGCTTTGGCGAGGGTGGGGGATAAACACAGATTATGTACGGGGAAGAAAACTTTGGCGAGTTAGAGAACGTCAATGTATTGAGATCCTGATGAAAGACGGCAAAAGGATTCTCTTAGGAACAAACGACGCTGAAACTTTAACAATGTTTCTTTCAAGTTCTTTAAAGGGTTTGAGCTAATTCCAGTTTCTGCTTCGCTCAACTGCTTTCATCCATTTTTCGTAGTCGCTGTCAACCAGTGACTCTTCTGTCGAAGGGAACGCCGTTCTTTCAGCTTCCCATAGTTGAGCTAGGTCATCGGTTGAAGACCAAACTTCTTCAGCTAGCCCAGCCAACCAAGCTGCCCCAAGGGCTGTGGATTCAGTGGTAGCAGAACGAGTAACCGGAATTTTCAACTGGTCAGACTGGATATCCATTAAAAGGTTCATAGCAGAGGCTCCTCCATCAATTCTTAGATCATTCACCGGATGCCCTTGTGAGCGCATTGCATCAACGACATCACGTGTTTGAAAAGACATCGCCTCCACCACAGATCGCGCTATCTCTCCTCGTCCAGTTCCTCTCGTCAAGCCAATGATCATTCCGCTAGCTCTTGGATCCCACCACGGACTACCTAGACCGTTAAAAGCAGGAACGGTGTACACACCTCCGCTGTCGGGGACACTGAGCGCGATTTCTTCGAGGTCAGAAGCCTGATCAATAATTTTAAGTCCGTCTCTGAGCCATTGGACAGTTGAACCGGAAGAGAAAATTGAACCTTCTAAGGCGTAGATACAAGGCTGGTCTAACAATTTCCACGCAACAGTTGTTAAAAGTCCTTCTACTGGATCAGGGAGAGTGTTTCCAAGGTTAGCTAAGACAAAGCCACCGGTGCCGTAAGTGTTTTTAGCTTGCCCCGGAGTAAAACAAGCCTGACCGAAGAGAGCGGCTTGCTGATCTCCAGCAATACCGCTTATCGGTATGCCAGATTTCATAGGGCCCTCTGGTCCTGTTTCTCCAAATCTTCCTGCTGAACTCATTACTTCTGGCAATGCGCTGATAGGTACAGATAGGAGATCACAGAGTTCTTCAGACCATTCTTCACGACCAATATCAAAAAGCATGGTCCTGCTTGCATTTGAAATATCAGTGGCGTGAACTCTGCCACTGGTTAATTTCCAAAGTATCCATGAATCAACTGTTCCTAGACGCAAGTCAGAGTTGTACATGACCCCGCCTTCGTTTAGAAGCCATGAGTACTTTGTTCCAGAAAAATATGGGTCTAATACAAGCCCTGTAGTTTTGCGAATAAGGTCTAAATGATTGTTTTCAATAAGGTTTTCACAGTGGTCAATTGTGCGACTATCTTGCCAAACGATTGCTTTATGAAGAGGCTGCCCAGTGGAGGCATTCCAAGCCACAACTGTTTCACGTTGATTTGTGATACCGATACCAATAATAGGTTCGGTGATTTTTGAATATACGTCGTGCAGGGTTTCTGACACGGCAGCCCATATTTCTTGAGCATCATGTTCAACCCATCCGGAGCGAGGAAAGTATTGGGTTAGCTCACGTTGGGAGATATCTACTATTGAACTGCTCTCATCTATCACCAGGCTTCTAACACTTGTAGTTCCTGCATCGATGGCTATTAAGTAAGACATATAAAGAGTATGACCAATGTCTTCAAGATTTTAGTGGCAACTGCGAATCTTGCATGTAGGTGATGTAGTTAGAGCAGCGAACTGCTTCACCGTCAGCAGGAGGTTCTCCATCACTTACTGGGGCATTCACTGCAGTAGTTTGATCATCTCGTTCAAGTAGTACTAGTACTTGCTTTATTTCGATTCCCGTTAATAACTCTGTAGAGGTGCAAACTAACATTGCAAAAGCTAACTGATTGCTAGCTGAATCATCAGTTGGGAATCCGTCCAGAGTGTCTAGGTGTACTAGGAGAGTGGAACCTTCGAGGGTGGTTCCAACTAAGGAGCTTCCTTCGGCGAAAGGTGATACCAATCCTCGTTCTTGTTCGTCTGCAGTGGGTCCATTTAGGATTTGTTCAAGAATGGGCTTTACTGATCCGTCAGGTTCTATCTCTCGTTCAACTGTTTCAAGAAACATTGATCCTTCTTCGGAATCTTTTGCAAGAAATATTTGGACTGTTTCAAGAATAGATGGTGCTTCTGTGGTCGTGATTGCTCCTTCAATCAAAGTATCTGGTAACTCTGCAGAGAGGTTTCGGGGTTTATCCTCTAACGCTATTCCACAGGATGACAACATAGAAATACAAAGAAAGAAAGAGGTTAAGAACAAAAGTTTTTTTGTCATAGATCTAATTCTCCTTCGGCTGTCATAGGTAGTTCAATCACGAAACGAGCTCCTGATTTTCCATCGTTTCGGTCTTCAACCCAAACTTGACCACCATGTAAACGTATGTCTTCATGAACCATACTGAGCCCGAGTCCGCTGCCCGTATCATCACCACGCTGACCTGCAGAAGCGCCACGTGAAAAACGGTCAAAAATTTTAGAACGCTCAGTTATCGGAACCCCGGGTCCTTCATCTTCTACGGCGATTCGGACCAATTGATCTTCTGTGGATATAGACACAGAAGTAATGCCGTCTCCATAGTGGATGCCGTTTGTTAAAAGGTTTGAGAGGGCTCGTCCTAAACGCCGTTTATCCCCGTTTACATGCAAATCAGAGAGGGGTGTTAGTTCGATGAGGATAGATGAATCAAGATGATGTGTTCTTAGAGCTGCAGATACAAGTGAATGAACTTTTATTGAAGAGTTTTCAAGAGCCGCAACACCTCCGTCAAATCTAGAGATTTCTAGTAGATCTTCCACAAGTCTGCTGAAGCGAGCAAGATCGATAGAGAGTAGATCTAGTGCCGTGCGAGACCGTTCAGATAATTCATTACGACGAGCCTCTAATACTGCAACGCTTGAGGTGAGGGTGGTGAGCGGGCTTCGTAGTTCGTGACTCACGTCAGAAGCGAAACGGGCATCACGTCGAATTCGATCCTCAAGAGCTTCTACCATTTCATTAAATGATTCTGTCAATACATCAAGGTCAGGATCGTTTTGGTCGTCTAGACGGGTGTCAAGTTTTCCGCCAGCGATTGCTGCTGCTGCTTCTCCAACTCTCCTTAAAGGCCGGAGAGTTCTTCGGCTAGCCCACAAACCAATTAAGGCTCCTAAGAAAGTTGTGAAGCCAGCCGCACTGCCAACGATTATTTGAAGCGTATTCAAGGTGTCATCGACATCACTTAGATTTACAACTTCGAAATAATCTGCATCAAAAGCTACTAACGGGATACCGATTGTTAAGTGTGGCCGTTCGTCAATAGAGGAGCGCATTTGGCCAGGAGATCCGTCAGTGATTTTAGAAACCAAGGAGGCAGGGAGGTCAGCAACTCCGATTTCTGGAGCTGGAAGCCAACTTGAGTTGAGCCTAACAATCGTCTGTGCTCCCTCAATTCGAGTTAAAGAGTCAACAATTCCGGGTACATCTTCAATGGTTGACTCTGGGGTTAGCTGATTACTAAGGCGACTTGCGTTATTGACTGCAATTGCAGCAGCGGAGGCTTCGCGATCATCAACGAGTTGTTGACGGGCAAAAGTTAGAGTTACAGCAGCAAGAAGAAGTGAAATGGCTAATCCGCCGACTGCATAGGAGAACAGGATTCGTGCTTGTAGGCCGAAAGTGAAGATTCGCGGAGCTCGTTCTTTACTCATTTCAGATACCCGTTATTCAGGTTGCAATTTGTAGCCCATGCCTCTCATGGTGATTATGTATCGAGGCTTGGCTGGGTCTATTTCTACTTTGGTGCGAAGTCGTCTGACATGAACGTCAACTAGTCGACCATCACCAAAATAGTCGTAATCCCAGACACGTTGAAGAAGGTCTTCTCGACTGAGGACTCGACCGGGATTACTAGCCAGCTCAACTAGGAGGCGAAATTCTGTACGCGTTAGATGTATCTCGCGTTCGTCTACCAGTACAACACCTTCTTCAGGGATTACCACAAGTCCATTGATTTGAATGCGGCTTGTTCCACTATCACTTGATCTTGCGCGTCTAAGTAACGCTCGAATGCGGGCCGAGAGTTCCTTAGGGGCGAAAGGTTTGGTTAGATAGTCATCGGCGCCAGCTTCTAAACCGGCTACTACATCGTGAGTATCATTTCTAGCTGTAACCATAATAATTGGAACGTCACTAGTTCTTCTGATACTTCGACAGACTTCGAATCCATCTATACCTGGAAGCATGATGTCTATTAAAACCACATCCGCTGGATTGCGGGTAAACGAGGTAAGCGCTTCTTCTCCTGTGGATGCTTCATCAACACTCCAGCCTTCTTCTTCTAAAGCTAAACGAACAGCGGTTCTAATTCGCTCGTCGTCTTCAACAGTAAGTATTTGAGTTTCTGAAACTGACATTACCTCTACCCAGAATGAGTTGTATCAAACAGTTTAGACCTCATCTGCACTCAAAGTCTGCAGCAGGTCAAGAAGATGGGTGTGAATGGTAGGAGAAGCGGCAATAACAAAATCTCCAGAAGGAAAATTCCCCTCTAGGTCTGAAACTTTTCCTCCAGCTTCTTGGACGATTATAAGACCAGCGGCTATATCCCAGATATTAAGTCCATATTCAAAATATGCATCAACTTTTCCACTTGCCACACAAGTCAGATCGTTCGCTGCACTCCCAGAACGTCTTATATCACTAACGTTTGGAAGTATCTCAACGAGTACTTTTCCTTGGTTTTTTCTTTTTTCTGGAAGGTAGCTGAATCCTGTAGAAAGTAAGGTTTCTGAAAGGTCTTTAGGGGAATTAACTGCTATTGGAGACCCATTACAGGTAGCGCCTTCGTTAAGGGCAGCAGCATATTCCTCTTGCGAGAAGGGATTCATGATGACTCCGGCAACAATTTTCTCATCAACTGCTACACCTATAGAAACCGTATAGCCGGGTAGCCCGTAGAAAAAATTTGTTGTTCCATCAATGGGGTCAATGATCCATTTCACCCCAGACGTGCCCTCAATAGTCGTTCCTTCTTCGCCGAGTATCTCGTCCTTGGTTCTTTTTGTTGCTATGAAATCTGTGATTTTCTTTTCCGACCATCTATCAGTAGCTGTAACTAGGTCGGTTGGAGAACTCTTAGTATCGCGGGTTTTTATTTGACCGGCTCGTAATTTGATTTCAGATGAGACCAATCGTCCAGCCTCTAGGGCAAGGTCCCGAAACTCTGCTGCTTCACCCATTTAGGATTCTTCCACTGGGTATCGATCTCGAACTGATTTTTGCTGCTCGCTGGTTTTCCATTCTGTCATTGCACGCAGGGTCAATACGCAGACGATCCCGACACCTCCAGCAGCTAGTCCCGCACCAGCTAGACCGACACTTCCAGAAAGAGCCACGCAATCTCCAGAGCACTGAAGATCGGTCACCGTATATCCAACTAATCCACCGCAAGCTCCGGATATCAAGATTGCGATAAATGAAAGTATCCGAGCAGAGCGAGAAGGCGCTGCTGACCTGAGTGGACTTAATCGACTCTCTTTTGAAGATTCCATATTTTAAGAGACTACCGTCGCCTAAAGGGAGAGAAGGTGAAAGAATAGATAAATGAGCAAGGGATCTTCCATTCTTCATGTAGACATGAACGCGTTCTTCGCTGCTGTAGAAGTTGTGCAGAATCCAAAACTTGAAGGTAAACCTGTTGTTGTAGGAGGGACTGGAAGAAGAGGGGTAGTAGCTGCAGCTTCTTATGAGGCCAGAATATATGGCATTCGTTCAGCGATGCCCTCCCACCAAGCGCAACGTCTTTGTCCTCATCTAATTTCCTTACCGGGGAATTATGGATTGTACGAAGAGGTAAGTCGTCGGGTAATGAAGATATTCAAGGATTACACCCCTTTGGTGGAACCGTTATCCTTAGATGAAGCTTTTCTTGATGTATCGGGAAGCAAAAGACTATTAGGTAGCCCATTAGATTTGGCTAAACAAATTCGAGAAAGAGTTTTTGAAGCGGAACATTTGATGTGCTCTGTCGGTATCGCACCTAATAAGTTCTTAGCAAAATTGGCTAGTGATGCGGCGAAACCAAAGATTTTAGGTCAAAAAACCAAAATAGGATCAGGTCTTTGTCTAGTAACTGAAGAAAATACTGAAGATTTCTTATTCCCTCTGCCAGTTGGTGCAATATGGGGAGTGGGTCCACAAACTCGAAAACGTTTAACTCGACTCGGGGTCAAAACAATCGGAGATTTAACGAAGATACCTGCGACGACTCTAACTACAGCTTTAGGGCAAGCCGCCGGGGCACAACTATGGCGACTATGTCGGGGAATAGACGAAAGGGTTGTCACGCCGAACCAAAAATTGAAATCTATTGGGCATGAAGAAACGTTTTCTCAGGACCGTCATGGTCTACCTGAATTGAATAAAGAACTTTCTCGAATAGTTGATGCTGTAGCGGGGCGTTTAAGGAAATCCGAAAAATTAGGGAAAACTATAAATGTCAAATTACGTTCTCCAGATTTCGTTACCACAAGCAGATCTGAAACTCTTTTAAACGCAACAAATACGAGTGCAGAGATATTATCCATAGCGCGAACTCTTCTAAAAAAAATGGATATTGCCGATGGGGTGCGGTTGCTGGGAGTTTCAGTTAGCAACTTGCAGGATTCTGAAGTGCACCAACTTCAGTTAGGAGAAGATGATTACTCCACACAAAGAGACGTAGATGAGGCAGTTGACGAAATCCGTCAACGTTTTGGGGGTGATGCCATTGGGCCAGGTTCCACAGTTGGCCCAGAAGGGATCAAAGCAAAAAGAAAAGGAACTCAACAGTGGGGGCCGCAAGAAAATTAAATGGGCTGGGTAAGTTGTAGGTGACCTCTGATTATGTAATGCTAAAATCATAGGTGCATAGAACTAAGGGATTTAAATGCCACTTTCAGAAGACGAAGAAAGAATTCTTAACGAAATAGAAGATCAGCTTTATGAGAGTGATCCGGCGTTAGCACGCGAAGTTTCTGAGACCACGGTCTACACTCATCCGCTTAGGAATTTGAAATGGTCTATTGCTGGATTCATTGCTGCCGCAGTAGTTATGATTCTGACTCTCTCCACTTCATACATTCTTTCTTTTATAGGGTTTTTAGGAATGCTCGTATCTGCTTTGAGTCTTGAACGCAATGCTCGACACTTAGGGAGAACCGGTATACAGCAGGCAGCGCAGTCAGGTAAAGGCTCCGCTTTTCGTCAGACCTTTGGAAGCACTACATCTAAAATGCGCGAAAGGTTTCAACGGGGAGAACAAGGAAGATCGTAATGATCTTCTGTTAGTCGTGAAAGTGATTCATGGTTTCGAGGAATTGCTGAAGTGGAATGCCAAGAGTCAAGATAGATAGGCACGAGTATTCGTTGTATGAGATTTAAACTCTTGATTGATGTAGCGGGACTTCTTGTAGTTAGGCCGGGGTTATGGGTCACTGCGTTCAGGCAGTTATTTAACTTGGCTGAATCAGGTTGGTGGAAAAGACTTCCATTTCTTCCCATTCCGAATCAAGATTTGATTGAATTTCGAATCAAGACTCAATATGGATCTCTTGAAACAGAAATAGAAGCAGTTGATGTTCTTGCTTGGCTGCTCTGGTCGAAAGAGTTT
>JUEO01000019.1 GCA_000817115.1 marine actinobacterium MedAcidi-G2B
GGCTGAAGCAGGTCCCAAGGGTTGGGCTGTTCGCCCATTAAAGCGGTACGCGAGCTGGGTTTAGAACGTCGTGAGACAGTTCGGTCCCTATCCTCTGCAGCCGAAGGAAATTTGAGAAATGCTGTCCCTAGTACGAGAGGACCGGGATGGACGTAGCTCTAGTGTGCCAGTTGTTCCGCCAGGAGCATGGCTGGTTGGCTACCTACGGAAGGGATAACCGCTGAAAGCATCTAAGTGGGAAGCCCGTTTCAAGATGAGATTTCCCACCGGGAAACCGGGTAAGGCCCGTGGCAGACCACCACGTTGATAGGCCGGAGGTGTAAGCACGGCAACGTGTTCAGCCGACCGGTACTAATCGGCCGAGGGCTTGGATTATCATCAATATTTGATTCCGATGTTCGTGTTTGCTGTGGAGGACTCATAGAGGACTTTAATTTTTGAAAATTGATCGTGAACTTGCTCCAAGGAGTGAGATTGCAAATTTTTTCGGTGGCGATAGCGACGGGGACACACCCGTTTCCATTCCGAACACGGAAGTTAAGCCCGTCAGCGCCGATGGTACTTGGGCAGAGATGCCCTGGGAGAGTAGGACGTCGCCGGATTTCTAAAGTAATGGGCGGGACCAATGGTCCCGCCCATTCATTTTTTCATCCAACTATGCATCTAGACAACCAACTGAGTATCTAGATAGTAGATTTGAGCCATGTCTTCTTCAGGAAATTCTCGTGAACGACGTCCCCAGAAGAGGAATGGCCCTCAGGCGAGGAATAACTCTGAGATGAATAAAAAGAACTCCAATAATCGGTCGCCCAAGAATCAGAACTCCAAAGGATCAAGTTCTATAGATCGGCGTCGACGGGAAAGAGAGAATGAACCAAAAGTTGATCGACGGCGTCGTGAACCCTATAACGCTGGGCCAAGCTCTTGGGGAGGGGTTGCACGTCGTGGTGCTGGATGGTTAGAGGTAACGGAAAAAATAGAGAGTCCAGAGCGAAATAGAAACACCGCTTACGCAAGACCTGAGCCGACTTATGAAGACAGGCGAGCCAGAGCTATTGAGGAAAAACCAACTAGAGACAAAGTTCGCTACGAAGCTGGTGCTGCTGTCAATCGAGCCAAGAAACGGACACATAGAAGTGCGGTTGTAAAAAGATCTCTTTTGCCAGCAAGCCCGAGAAAACTTCCAGACGCGGAAACATCATTAGTGAGAATTCTTGGAAATCAAGATGGGCGTCGTGCTTTAAGACGCTTACTTGAAGCAAGCCAAGCATTTGAACAAGAACGCTTTTTTGAAGCACGTAAAATTCTCATCCCACTAGAACGGCAAGCCCCGGGGGTAGTGGAAATAGCAGAGATATCTGGTCTTACCCTTTACCGACTTGGACGTTGGCGTGAAGCAGCAAAAAAACTTGAAAAATTTAGAGAAATTTCTGGAGGAACTGAACAAAATCCAGTTCTTGCTGATTGCTATCGCGCACTGGAATGGTGGGTTGATGTTGAAGAACTTTGGGATGAATTACGGGATGCGTCACCCTCGGGATCTTTAGTCACCGAAGGAAGGATAGTTACTGCAGGTGCTTTAGCTGATCAAGGTAAAGTTTCTGCTGCTATTAATCTTTTAGAGCGCGGGTGGAGATTCCCTAAACGAGCAAAAGACTATCATTTGCGACGGGCCTACACTCTTGCTGATTTGTATGAGCGGTCTGGAACGATTCCTAAGGCTCGTGACTTGTTTGTTTGGATCAAGAATCAAGACAAGAATTATGGTGATGTTGTATCTCGGATTCAGGCTTTGCAATAGCGATTCAGAAACGAATAATTTAGATGGAGAATCATGATTAAAGCAAAGACATCAAAGGTTTTCGCGCCTAATGTAGTGAAGGCAATAAAGCATTCTTAAAAATAAACAGGTAGATAAATGAATATTGAACAAATAAAAAAAATTAAAGAAAATGAAGGCTTTATTGCAGCATTAGATCAGAGTGGTGGGAGTACGCCTAAAGCACTTCAAACATACGGGATACAAGAGAATGCATACTCTGATGAAAATGAAATGTTTGATCTCATACATGAGATGAGAACCCGAATAATTGTTAGTCCAAGTTTTGAGGGTGGTCGCATACTTGGGGCAATTCTTTTTGAAAACACTATGGACAGAGAAATTTCTGGTGAAAGCACTGCAAAGTACTTGTGGAACTCTAAGCGAGTAGTTCCTTTTCTAAAGGTAGATAAGGGACTTGCTGACGAAGAAGATGGAGTTCAGGTAATGAAGCCAATGCCAGATCTTGATGCGTTGTTGGAGAAGGCAAATAGCGCGGAAATTTTTGGAACCAAGATGCGTTCAGTGATTAAATTTGCTAGCCCTTCTGGAATAGACAGGGTCGTTGATCAACAGTTCGCTATAGGTAAACAAATACTTGCTGCTGGACTTGTTCCGATTATCGAACCCGAAGTAGACATAAATAGTGCAGAGAAAAGAGAGTCGGAAGAGTTGCTTCGCTCAGCAATTGAGAGAAATCTTGACGATATTAAAGATCCCCACACAGTGATGCTTAAACTTACTCTTCCTGAAGAAGACAACTTTTATGAGTGCTTCGTAAATGATGATCGAGTTCTTAGAGTCGTGGCTTTGTCCGGCGGATACAGCCGTTTAGAAGCTAATAGTCGCATGTCGCGCAATAGTGGTCTAGTTGCTAGTTTCTCGCGGGCATTAACAGAAGGTCTTTCAGCGAATCAGTCTCAAGAAGAGTTTGATTCTCATCTAAATGGTTCTATTCAAGAAATTTTTGAAGCTTCAAACACATGAGGGGTAAAGGATTCTAATGACAGATTTAGAGGAAGGTTCAAAGGTAGAAGCTGTTGATCGAGTAATCATTCGATTCGCTGGAGATTCTGGTGATGGAATGCAACTCACAGGAGATCGTTTTACAACAGCTAGCGCAGTTCATGGAAATGATTTAGCAACCTTTCCTGACTACCCTGCCGAGATTAGAGCCCCAGCTGGTTCCTTGGCTGGAGTCTCAGCATTTCAGGTGCAGATTTCTGATCATGACATTATGACTCCAGGCGATGCTCCTGAAGTGATGGTAGCGATGAATCCCGCTGCGCTTAAATCGGATCTTCATTTACTTATTCCAGGCGGGACCTTGATTGTGAATCAGGATACTTTTGAAGAACGTAATCTTACAAAAGCTGGTTACGACTACAATCCGTTGGAAGAAGGAGAGGATCTCGAGGGTTATAGAACCATATCGGTCCCGATGACTTCATTAACGAAAGAAGCCTGTAAAGATCTAGGGGTTAAACCGAGAGATGCTGAGCGTTCAAAGAATTTCTTTGCTTTAGGTCTTGTCTCATGGATGTATAGCAGGCCTACTGAACCAACTTTTGAATGGATAGATGAACGGTTTGCTGGGAAAGAACAGATTATCTCTGCAAATAAAGCTGCTTTTTCAGCAGGCCATGTTTATGGGGAAAGTGCCGAATTAGGGGACCAACGCGTAGTGGTTAAAGCAGCTCCACTGGCGTCAGGAACTTATACAAATATCAATGGAAACACCGCACTTTCTTGGGGATTGATCGCGGCTAGCCAATTATCTGATTTACCTTTATTTCTTGGGAGTTACCCCATTACCCCCGCTAGTGACATTCTGCATGAGTTAGCAAAGCATAAAGCTTTCGGAGTAACAACTTTTCAGGCGGAAGATGAGATTGCTGCGGTTGGAGCGGCTTTGGGTGCGTCTTATGGAGGACACCTTGGGATTACGACTACGAGTGGCCCTGGTATTGCGCTTAAATCAGAAACAATGGGTCTCGCTATTTCTCTTGAACTTCCTCTTGTGGTTATTAATATCCAGCGCGGTGGACCATCTACAGGATTACCAACAAAAACAGAGGCTGCGGATTTACTTATGGCAATGTATGGTCGACATGGCGAATCTCCCTTGCCAATCGTGGCGGCTCAAACTCCATCAGAGTGTTTCTTTGCAGCTATAGAGGCTTGTCGTATAGCGCTTACTCACCGCACCCCAGTCATGCTTCTTTCCGATGGGTATTTGGCAAATGGTTCAGAACCATGGTTGTTGCCAGATGTAGATGGCCTCGAACCCATTAACGTTGAGTATGCAACTGAATTCAATCACATTCGTGAAGATGGAGAGGCTGATTACTGGCCTTATTTACGTGATGAGAAGCTAGTACGTTCTATGGCAATACCTGGAACACCTGATCTGATGCATCGGATTGGTGGAATTGAAAAAGAAGATGGTTCAGGAAATATAAGTTACGATCCGGCTAATCATTCTCGAATGGTAGAGATACGAGCAGAACGAATAAAGCGCATAGATGTTCCTGACGTAGAAGTTGTTGGTGACCCTGATGCAGAAGTTTTGATTGTTGGATGGGGATCAACTTGGGGTTCAATAACCAGTGCTTTGGGCCGGGTACGTTCCAGTGGGCATAAGGTAGCTCATGTCCATCTGACTCATCTCAATCCATTTCCCAAAAACCTTGGAGATGTTTTGAAGGGTCGAAATCATATTCTTGTTCCTGAGATGAATACCGGTCAACTAAGTTTGATGCTGCGAGCGGAATATCTTGTAGATGCTAAGCCAATTAGTAAAGTAGCTGGTCAACCATTTACTGCTGGAGAGCTTGAACAAACTATCCTTAATTATGTTGAAGAAAAGAGTACGACATGACTGATGTAATGGACTCAGAAGCTGTTCCAGAAACAAGTAGAGCGGACTGGCAAAGCGATCAAGAAGTTCGCTGGTGTCCGGGATGTGGAGACTATTCTATTTTGACTGCTCTTCAACTACTTCTACCTGATCTTGGGGTCCGGCGAGAGAAGACAGTGTTTATTTCTGGAATTGGTTGTGCCGCTCGGTTCCCTTACTACATGAACACCTATGGCATGCACAGTATTCATGGTCGTGCTCCTGCTATAGCTACTGGATTGGCCTTAGCGAGACCCGATCTTGATATTTGGGTTGTGGGTGGAGATGGAGACATGCTCTCAATAGGTGGTAATCATCTGATTCATGCCCTCAGGCGAAATACAAATATGAACATTCTCTTGTTTAATAATCAAATTTATGGACTCACTAAAGGGCAATTTTCTCCAACAAGTGAAACTGGAAAAGTAACAAAGTCATCTCCAGTGGGATTGATTTCTGAACCATTTAATCCTATTAGTGTCGCCCTAGGCGCCGAGGCGAGTTTTGTTGCTAGAAGCCATGATATGGATCGTAAGCATTTGCAGGAGATATTTACTCGTGCTCATGCACATCCCGGCGCTTCATTCGTTGAGGTGTATCAGAATTGCAACGTCTTCAATGATGGAGCATTTGCTGAAATAACTAAGAAAGATGCGAGAGATGACATGCTCATTAATTTGATCCATGGAGAACCGATTCAATTTGGAAGCGAAAGACAGTTTGGAATAGTTCAGACAGCAAATGGAGTAGAAATAGCAAATGTGAGTGAAGTAGGGATTGAATCGTTACTTGTACATGATGAAACGCGGTCTGATCCTTCAACTGCTTTTGCTCTCTCTCGGTTAGCTAAAGGACCTGATGAACCAACACCTGTAGGTGTCTTCAGGGCGGCAGTTCGAGAAGAATATGCTTCAGCGATGAGCGACCAAGTGATGGGAGTTACTGAAGAGCGCGGCAAAGGTGAGTTAAAGGATTTATTGCATTCACTTCCTACCTGGGAAGTTTAAAAACCTCTAGTAGGTCAGCACTCATGGGATGGGCTTTAGACCTTGATGGGGTTGTCTGGCTAGGCACTGAATCTATACCAGGTGTAGCAGAGGCTGTTGCTGCTCTCCAAAATGCTGGTGAAACAGTTCTTTTTGTTACGAATAACTCTGGACGCCGTCTATCAGATGTCGAGAAGAAGTTAGCTAGTCATGGAATAGATGCCCAAGGAGGAGTGATAACTTCGGCGATGGCTGCTTCCCAACTAGTAAAACCTGGGGAAAGAGTACTCGGGATGTGTGGTCCGGGATGTCGGGAAGAACTTGAATCTCAAGGAGCAATAGTGGTTGAAGAAGGGCCAGTGGACGCGGTGATCGTCGGCTTTCATGAAAGTTTTGACTACTGGGGGTTAACTGCTGGCATCCAAGCGATTCTTGGAGGTGCACGCTTCTTAGCAACTAATGAGGATGTCACTTACCCTGCAGAAGATGGAATTCGCGCTGGGGCTGGGAGCATTGTCGCCGCATTACAAGCCGCAACTAAAGTCAAACCAGAAGTAGCAGGAAAACCTCATCAGCCTATTTGTGATCTGGTTATAGCAAGAGGTGGAGAGTCGGGAATAGTGGTTGGTGATCGTCCAGATACAGATGGACTTTTAGCTAGATCTTTAAATTGGAAATTTGCTTTAGTTCTAAGTGGTGTAACAGGTGAATCAGAACTACCTACTGATCCAGCTCCAGATAGTGTGCATCGTGATCTCCCTGCTTTAGTTGAAGAGTATTTAGGGTGAGCCGAAAAAGACTTGATCAAGAGTTAGTTCGACAGGGTTTGGTTGAAAATAGGTCGCATGCTCAAGAAATGATCAAAGCGGGTCGCGTTACGGTTGATGGAGCCCCCGCTGATAAAGCATCTCGTATGGTGGCTCCATCTCAGTCTCTTCAAGTTGCAGGGGACCCTCCTCGTTATGTGAGTCGCGGTGGCTTGAAACTTGAGAGTGCTTTAGAGCACTTCAATCTAGATATTCAAGGGCTCAAAGTTGTAGATGTCGGGTCAAGCACTGGAGGGTTCACCGACTGTCTTCTCCAACATGGAGCGTCTTCTGTAGTTGCGTTAGATGTAGGTCGAGGACAACTGCATCACCGGTTGTTGACCGATGAAAGAGTAAATGTCCACGAAAGGACGAATATCCGCCATGTCGACCCCACGGAGATAGGAGCACCTTTCGATCTTTTAGTTGCGGATCTGTCGTTCATCTCTCTAACTTTAATTTTGATAAATTTGCTTGATTTAGTCAATGATGGATCCTCGTTACTTTTACTTGTTAAGCCACAGTTTGAAGCCGGAAAACGTCAAGTAGATGAGGGAAAAGGAGTCATTAAAGACCCGAGAATATGGAGTGAAGTTCTTAACGAGATTGAGATGTCGGTTCGCGCCAATAAAGCCGCCATCATAGAAGGTATGGTTTCACCAATAACTGGAGCAGAAGGAAACGTTGAATTTTTGATGCATGTCATCAAAGGTTCTGAAACTCAGGTATTTAAAAGGAATGAAATTGTTCAAGAGGCGGTAGATCTTCATGGGGATGGAGAGAATAGATGGCAGTAGTTGGATTAGTTGTCCATGAAAGGCGTCAAGAGGCCATAGATCAAGCTGCTGATTTGGCTCAGTGGTTATCAGATGAGGGACATGTGGTTCATCATCCATTAGTGGGTGAAAGTTCTCATGACCTAGATCTGGTAGTGAGCCTTGGGGGTGATGGTTCGATACTTCGAGCGGTTGATTTGATTGGTGAATCAGATGTTCCGATACTTGGAGTTAATTTTGGTCAACTTGGCTATCTGACGGCTTGTGAACCTTCTGGAGTGAAAGAAACAATTCTTGAAGTTCTAGATGGGCAACAGAATATTGAGGACCGCATGATGTTGCATGTCAAGGTCTGTAAAAAAAATGGAACTCTATTAGGAGAAACCCATGTCCTCAATGACGTAGTAGTAGAAAGGCAAGGGCCCACGGTGAGAGTAGGAGTGACACTTGATGGGTCATATTTCACTTCATATGCAGCAGATGGTCTCATAGTGGCAACTCCAACTGGCTCAACAGCCTATGCTTTCTCTGCGCAAGGCCCCATTGTGGATGCTTTGCATGAATCAATTCAAGTAACTCCAATATCTGCACACATGCTGTTTGACCGCACCATGGTCTTAGCTCCCACAACAGAGGTCAAAGTAGAGGTATTAGGTGGAAGGTCTGCTGTTTGTAATACAGATGGGCAAGAGCTTGCGGTTGTTGAAGAAGGAGACCAAGTCATTGTTACTGCTAGCACTCAAGTAACACGATTAGTAGTTCCAAGAGATCGACACTTTGCCCATGTGCTGAAAAGGAAATTCGGACTCGAAGATCGTTAAAGAATTTAAGACTTGTTTATGATGTTCCGCGCGCGGAGGCGCTGTTCCCGATAGATTGATATTCCGTGACGAAACACATTTTTGTGACCGGCGGTGTGGCAAGCTCTTTAGGTAAGGGACTCACTGCCGCCTCTCTTGGAAGACTCCTCAAACAAAGAGGTCTGAAAGTTGTAATTCAGAAACTTGACCCTTATATCAACGTAGATCCTGGAACTCTGAATCCTTATGAGCATGGCGAAGTTTTTGTTACAGATGATGGTGGAGAGACCGACCTTGACCTTGGCCACTATGAGCGTTTTATTGATGAGAATCTGACCAGGGAGTCCAATGCGACAACTGGTTCAATCTATTCCACGGTTCTTGCAGCAGAAAGGCGGGGAGACTATTTAGGTCGAACAGTTCAAGTTATTCCACATATAACTGATGAGATAAAGCGCCGTATACGTGTGTTAGCTACTGATGAAGTAGATGTGGTGATAACTGAAGTGGGTGGAACTGTTGGAGATATTGAAATTCTTCCATTTCTAGAAGCGATTCGTCAGTATCGTCTTGATGTTGGCCGCGACAATGTTTGTTATGTGCATGTGACTTTGATTCCCTATATTGCTCCTTCTGGAGAGCACAAAACAAAACCCACGCAACATTCCGTAATAGAACTTAGAGGTCGAGGTATACAACCTGACGCAATAGTGTGTCGAAGCGATGAGCCTATAGGAAAAGATTTAGCTAGAAAGATTGCTAATCTTTCTTCAGTCCCATCTGAGGCGGTCATTAACGCTCCAGATGCTGGAAGTCTTTATGAAATCCCCTTGGTCATTCATGACGAAGGGCTTGATGATGTTATTTGTGACATACTTCGTCTCGAAGCGAAAGCTCCGGATCTTGTTGAATGGAGAGAATTGAGTCGCAAAGTTGAAGCAGCAAGTACTCCTATTCAAATAGGTTTGATCGGTAAATATGTCAGCTTGGTTGATGCTTATCTTTCGGTAGTTGAATCTTTAAATCATGCGGGAATACAACTTGGGGCTGAAGTGGAGATTGATTGGATACAGGCGGAAGATATTGAAGGGTTACTAGCCTCTGACCGTCTTCAAGGTTTAGATGGGATAGTCATACCTGGAGGGTTTGGCGAAAGAGGAATAGAGGGGAAGATCGCAGCAGCAGGATATGCACGGGAAAACGGCATTCCTTGCCTCGGACTATGTTTGGGGCTGCAATGTATGACTATTGAGTTCGCCCGAAATGTATTAGGACTAGAACGGGCTCACTCCACTGAATTTGATTCGTCTACTCCACATCCCGTCATCGATCTCATGGATTCACAACGAGATGTGACTGACATGGGTGGAACAATGCGACTAGGCGCTTATGTGGCTCAACTGAAACCTGGATCGCAAGTTGCAGGGCTATACGGGGAAGAAGTGGTTTCTGAACGTCATCGTCATCGTTACGAATTCAACCCTCGTTATAGGTCACAGTTCGATGAGACCGATTTTTACGTTTCAGGTGAGTCGCCAGACGGGCGCTTAGTTGAATTTATTGAATTAAGAAACCACCCTTTTTGGGTAGCGACTCAAGCCCACCCAGAATTCAAGAGTAGACCTACGCGGCCAGCTCCATTGTTTTTGGGTTTTGTTCAGTCCGCACTCGAACGAGCAGAGGGAAGAAACCCTCAACTGTTAAAGACTGAAACATCTGTCAGCGAATAATCCGTGGGAAAAGATTTTCGGAAAGTTAGTGAAACTACTCTTCACGAAGGATTTGTTGTCACCTATAACCAAGCAGTTTTCGAAGGGCCGCAAGGGGAAATCCTAGAAAGAGACGTGGTGCGTCATCCGGGTGCGGTGGCAGTGGTTGCTGTAGATAAAGGTGAAGTGATTCTAGTCAACCAATACCGTCCAGCTTTAGAAACTGTCACACTTGAGATTCCAGCTGGAAAACTTGATGTAAGCGGAGAAGAGAGAATTGATGCTGCTCGCAGGGAGTTGAATGAAGAAACTGGATTAGACAGTGAGGATTTGACTCTTTTGTCAGAATTCCATAATTCAGCAGGGTTTACTGATGAACTAACTTCAATTTATCTAGCAGAGAATTTAGTGCCTACGGAAGCTAAAGCAGTAAGCGTTGAAGAAGAATATCTAACTGTAATCAGAGTGCCTTTTGAGAAAGCACTGCAATTTGTGGCTCAAGGGGTAATTACCGATGCAAAAACAGTAATTGGACTTTTGGTTACAAAGTCAATGTTTGATAGTTGATAAATGCTGGTTTAATTACCGGCCTTTCTTAAAGTGGAATAAGCCGCTACGGTTACTAGAAGAATTCAACTAAGGGAGAAATTATGCTCGCAGCGGTGCTCACACAGGTCCCAACTGAAGAACTCATTATTGCGGATGATATTACGCTTCGCGATATTGCGCCTGGCGATGTCCGAGTGAAAATTGCTCATAGCGGTGTTTGTCATTCAGACCTTTCTGCTATGAATGGAACAATTCCTCTAGAGCCACCAGCAGTGCTAGGCCATGAAGGAGCTGGAGTGGTGGTAGAAGTTGGTGATGGAGTCACACATGTCGCTCCTGGCGATCATGTAATTATTGCTTTCTCTCCACCATGTGGAAACTGCAATTATTGTGTCAATCGACAACAGCCCAATCTTTGTATGGCAGGGTTTCTGACACAGCCACAATTCCGACAAGGCGACACGGTAGTTCGCGCTATGACCAATGCTGGTACGTTTGCGGAAGAAACGATCGTTCCTGCTATGGCTGCAATAAAGATCGACAACGATGTTCCATTAGATGTTGCAGCATTAGTTGGATGTGGTGTGACGACTGGAGTAGGAGCAGCGTTAAATACTGCGAAAGTTACTCCAGGCTCGTCTGTAGTGGTTATCGGAGCAGGAGGGGTTGGGGTAGCCGCTATTCAAGGCGCAGCAATCGCAGGGGCTTCCGAGATTGTTGCAGTGGATCTCCACGAAGGGAAACTTGACCGAGCAAAAGCATTTGGTGCGACTCATGCGGTGTTGCCAGATGATTTGCCAGCAGTGATGGCGGAGATCACTGGGGGAGACGGATTTGATTTTGCTTTAGAATGCATTGGATTGTCTTCGACCATGAGGCAAGCCTTCGATCTTACTCGCCGAGGTGGCACTGCCTGTGTTGTCGGAGTGGGCCGCATGGAAGACACCTTCTCTCTTTCAGCATTTGAGCTCTTCTTTTCGGAAAAAATATTAGTTGGTTCTTATTACGGAGGAGCTGACGTTCGTTCTGACTTCAATAGATTCCTGCGTCTTTATAAATCTGGTCGTCTTGACCTAGAGGGCATGATTTCACGTCGGATAAAGATTGACGAGATCAATGATGCAATGTCATGCATGGGAGATGCTGACATTATTCGTCAGGTCATTGACTTCTGAAAAGAAAAATTCAATAAGGTAGTCTAAGATACTGAAAGCATCAAAAACTGGGGGATAAATATGCGTATATCAGTCAACTATGACCAATGTGAAAGTAATGGAATTTGTTCGGATATTGCTCCTGATCTTTTCGAGATTAGAGAGGATGATTTCCTCTATGTGCTAAACGAAACACCAGAAGAAGATCGACGTGAAGATTTAGAGGATGCTGTCCTTCGCTGCCCAAAACAGGCCATCTCAGTTTCTGAATAGTTATCTGCTCTAGAACTAACAGACTTACATCGGCCTAGATCAGATATGCATTCATATATGCGAATGGGTGTAAGGCCACTCAGTCTCTTGATCGTCTTTTTCTTATTTATAGTTGTTGGATGCAGTTCAAAAGACTTCAATACGTTTGACCAAGAGATCTTTGAAGAGTCAGTTCCCCTATTGTTAATTCCAGACAATCCCGAGATTGTGACTTCAGTTAACTGTCCTACTTTTGTGCAAAGTGAGAGTACTTGCACCGCGAATATTGCTGGAACTGAAGTAACTTTTGTAGCTGAAGGCCCAGATGCTTCAGGACAAATAAATATAGTTTCTGAATTTGGAATAATTTGGGCAACAGATATTAATCAGAAAGTAAAGGCTCAACTTGATTCTGATTTAGGAATTAGCAATCAGGTGACATGCAGTCCGAATGTGAGAGTCGCTGAAAGCGGGCAAATTTTTTCTTGTATGGTGATAGATCCGTCTGGAGAGGTTCACTTCTTTGTGGCTGATATGAGCGATGATCAAGGCAATTTCCATTTACGGATAGATGCAGGAAACTAAATTATGAGCGACAGAAGAGATCAAAGAGCATTCGATGTAGTAGGTATCGGTAACGCAATAGTTGATGTTCTCTCCCCAGTGGAGGAAAGTTTTATTCAAGAGCATCAACTAGTAAAAGGAAATATGACTTTAATTGAAGCTGATCGGGCTCAAGAATTATATGAAGCGATGCCTCCTGGCAAGATGGTAAGTGGTGGTTCAGCAGCAAATACGATGGTTGGGGTTGCTTGTCTTCAAGGCTCGTCTGCTTATATTGGCAAAGTGAATGATGATTCTCTTGGAAATTACTTCAGCGAAGACATAAGAAACGCAGGTGTTAATTTCCAAGGACCAATAAAAGATGGAAATATCCCCACGGCACGTTGCCTCATTCAAGTGACGCCTGATGCACAGCGCACAATGAATACTTTCCTAGGGGTTTCTTCGTTGCTAGATAAATCTGAGATAGACGAAGACCTTGTTGCGTCATCAGGCACCCTTTATTGTGAAGGCTACTTATGGGACCGAGACGTAGCGAAAGAAGCGATTCGTTTCGCAATGGATGCAGCCAAGAAATCATCTCGTACGGTGGCGCTTACGCTTTCTGACGAGTTCTGTGTAGATCGACATCGGGAAGAATGGCTTGATTTGTTGGAAGATCGAGTTGACATTGTCTTTTCAAATGAATCAGAAACCAAATCTTTATTTGAGACCGAGGACTTTTCAATAGCGATAAAAGAACTTTCAAAGCTGGTTGATGTCGCATTTGTGACTCTTGGACCAAGAGGTTCTTTAGTCATAACTGGAAAAGAACGAATAGAAATACCGGCAGAAGAAATTGGTGGAGTTATAGACACGACTGGCGCAGGAGACCTATATGCATCTGGAGCGCTATTTGGACTAAGTCAAGGATTTTCCTTGGAAAAATCAGGAAAAATAGGTGGCATTGCTGCAGCTGAAGTCATTAGTCATCTCGGGCCTCGACCTGAGACAGATTTAATAGAACTCGTAGAAAAAAATCTTAATTAACCCGACCAAACATTTTTATCCAGATGGAAGTAAATTGTTCTTATGACTGAACAAATGACATGCTTTGATGTGGAGACTTCAGATGGAGTAGCCACTGTGACCATGAAACGTCCTGAACGTTTCAACTCAATGATTCCTGAATTCTGGACGGAATTACCCTCACTAATTCGAGAGTTAGATAGCAGCGGAGAAGTGAGAGCCGTTGTTCTAGCATCTACAGGACGTCATTTCTGCTCTGGAATGGATCTTGCTGTTTTTGGAGACGGCGATAGTGCTACCGGCAGTAAAGATCCTGCACGTGTAGGGGCTATGACAAGAATGAATGTACTTCATCTACAAGAGACCTTCTCAGTATTTGAAAAAGTTCGAATGCCAGTGATCGCTGCTATTCAAGGCGGATGTGTTGGGGGAGCAGTGGATATGGTTACGGCCACAGATATGCGTTACGCAACAGAAGACGCATTCTTTTGCATCCAAGAAATCAACATTGGTATGACTGCAGATGTGGGTACTTTGCAGCGTCTTCCGAAACTTATCCCAGAGGGCGTTTGTCGTGAATTGTCCTATACGGGTAGAAGGATGCCAGCTTCAGAAGCAAAATCAGTTGGACTTGTCAACGAAGTCTTTTCTGATCAGGAAACCATGCTTGATGCCGTGCATGAGATAGCTGCAGAAATAGCCGAAAAGTCTCCTCTGGCTGTTTGGGGTACAAAACAGATGATTAACTATGCCCGGGATCACTCCACTGCCGATTCTTTAGACCACATAGCAACTTGGAACGCTGGAATGTTCCGTAGTGGCGACATGAAAGAAGCATTTACTGCTCAAGCGGAGAAACGAACTCCTGAATTTGAAGATCTTCTTCCATATCGCAACGGGGTAAGTGGACTCTAAGTACAACAGAGTTCTTCATGAAAAGAATGAGTTTTTAATATTTCGCTCAATCAGTTATCCCAGCGCTTAAGTATCTAATAGGAAACGTAGAGAGCATCTCACACACTGCATAGGAAAATAGGTCAAACTATTACTATGTTTGAAATATCAGCAAGAGATGCTCGTCGGATATCTCTTCAAGCTCAAGGATTCACAGACTCAACACCCAAAGGACCTGTCGGCCCTAGAGACTTCAAAAAAGCAATGACAAAAATGAATATCATTCAGCTTGATTCAGTTCAGGCAGTATGCCGATCACATTATTTGTCGATGTACAGCAGATTAGGCATCTATGAACAAGCAGATTTAGATCGCTGGTTATGGCACTCTGGGAAAACTTTTGAAACTTGGTCACATGAGGCCTCAGTGGTCCAAGTGGAGTTAGAACCTTCGTTGCGGTGGATGAAACGACAAGCGCGAAAAGGTGCAACTTGGGCTGGACTTCATGAGATGGCGAAACAAAACTCGGGTTATGTCGCTGGAGTTCTTGCAGAAGTTCAACAGAACGGACCAATTAATGCCTCTTCTCTTCGGGATCCACGTCCGCGAAAGGGCCAATGGTGGGATGGCCGTTCAGATGGAACTCGGGCTCTTGACTGGCTATTTCGCACTGGTGAAGTAGGAATACGAAGAACATCAAATTTCAACAGGATGTATGAGCCATTTAGCAATGTGATCCCTGAAAAAATCCGTCATGAGGTAACGCCAGTTGATAATACGGCACATCGAAACCTCTTAGAAATAGCTGCCCGTAGCCATGGAATAGGAACAGCAGCTGATTTGGCAGATTATTTCAGGATGAAATTGTCTGATGTGAGACCGCGTTTGGCAGAACTAGTTGAGGATAAAAAGCTATTTCTTGCACAGGTACAAGGTTGGGAAGAACCTGCTTATTTACATCCAAGATTCAAGAACGCGAGTCCTGTGAAAGTTCGGACGTTACTTTCTCCTTTTGATCCAGTGGTGTGGTGTCGCCCGAGAGTTGAAAGAATATTTGATTTTAGTTATCGCCTAGAGATCTATGTTCCGGCTAAGAAACGTGAATTTGGCTACTATGTTTTACCTTTCCTCTTAGGTGACCAACTTGTGGGACGAGTTGATTTGAAAGCTGATCGTTCTTCGTCAAAATTGTTTGTTCAAGGTTCTTATGTGGAGAAGAAAGTGAATTCAGATCGAGTCGCTCAGCAACTCTCAATAGAGCTAAACAGATTAAAGAAATTTCTTGGTTTAGACGAAGTTGTAGTTCGTCGACGAGGCAATCTGTCTACAAAACTGATAGAAGTTCGACGAGATTCCTAGACTCCTCCGATTGAACAAATAGTATTTTTATCAGCCATTTTGGCGGTTGGTTGTGCAAGACGACTATTCCAAGATGTAAAGTCAATATTGAGGAGAAAGACGATCTTATGACTGATATTGCTGAAGAAACCGATAGCGAGCATTATCTCCTTCAGGCGAAGGTTCGTACACCAGAGATGGAGATGAGCGTACTTGGAGCTAATGTCGCGGCAGCAGCTGACCTAGATATCGCTGAAATTAATCCGGCAAACCCTCACCTTTTTAGAGAGGATCGCTGGCAAGAACATTTTGCTCGTCTTCGAAGCGAAGATCCGGTGCACTTTAATGAACTTGAAACAGCTGGAAGATACTGGTCGGTAACGAAATATGACGATGTGCGGGCCGTGGATGGTGACTGGGAGACATACTCGTCTGCGAGCGGCATCACTCTAGGTTTGAAAGAAGCCCCCACCAGTGGCAATATTCAAACTTTTATAGCGATGGATCCTCCAAAGCATACTGAACAACGAAAGACAGTACGGAGTGTTTCGGCTCCAAGCAATTTACGAAACATTGAGCCAATGATTCGAGAACGAACCGCTGCTCTACTTGATTCTTTACCCGAGGGAGAGGAATTTGATTGGGTAAATACCGTTTCAATCGAATTGACAACTCTGATGCTTGCCACCTTGTTTGATTTTCCTATGGATGACCGAAGTAAGTTGACTCGCTGGTCCGACATTGTTTTTGCAATTCCTGAACCAGGCGGTGTGATTGAAACTCAACAACAGCGAATTGATGAACTGACGGAATGCGTTCACTACTTTGACAAACTTTTTGAGGAGCGTCGCGGAAACCCAGGATTTGATCTCGTTTCTATGCTTGCCAATGGGGAAGCCACAAAAGATATTCCTCCATTTGAACAACTCGGCAACCTGTTGTTGTTGATAGTTGGAGGCAACGACACAACTCGTAATACGATGACTGGAAGTGTCTACGGGTTGAATAAGTTCCCTGATCAATACGACAAGCTCCTCGCTGACCCAGATCTCATCTCAAGTTTTGTTCCCGAAGTGATCCGATGGCAAACTCCTCTGTCTTACATGCGTCGTACAGCTACTCGAGACACTGAGCTTGGTGGTAAGCAGATCAAAAAAGATGATCAATTACTCATGTGGTATATATCTGCCAACCAAGACGAAGATGTTTTCGAAGACGCTCACGTGCTAGACGTTGAGCGCCACAACGCCGACCGTCAACTTTCATTTGGTTACGGCATTCATTTCTGTATGGGAAGCAGGGTCGCTGAACTCCAACTACGTGTGCTGTGGGAAGAAATTCTTCAACGCTTTGCGCGCATTGAGATCCAAGACGAACCTGAACGGATTTACTCAAGTTTCGTCCACGGTTACTCAAAACTTCCAGTCAAGGTCACACGTAAATAGAACTACTCCTGAATATTTAACCAGTGCCTGTAACGAACTAAGTGCCCCAAAGATTCAACAGCCCGGTCAGCGGACGCGTAACATAATCTGCCGGATTCACGTACGGCAGCCACCATCGGATTCGATGGATCAGCAGTAGCCAACTCTGAAGCCACTAGAACTGGAGTCTGGTGCTTAATAGAGGCTTCTATCGAGGCTTCGGCATACCGTCTTTCTTGACGTTCATGAAAATCAACGATGCGTTCAAGCCCATGATCGGGGTAGAAAGGCCCAGATTTAGTAAGAGAGGCAGTGTTTCCTTGGATGCCTAAACCTAATTGGATGATCGCGTCAATGGAAGGATGTGCAGCGGAGACTTCAAGTAGGTCAGGAATTGTGTCTCGAGTTTCTCCACCAGCAAGATCAACTGGATTGTTACGGCTCCAGCGCGGCGGAAGCATCTCATTAATTGAATCCATAAGATCCTCTGGCAACTGAATAAGATTAAGGTCACGATGATTGGTGATTGCGTCAGCGGTGATGACGCCCCAGCCGCCAGCAGTGGTAAGCACAAGAGTGTCTCCACCTGAAGGAAGGGGTTGGGTGACGAAAGTAGCCGCAGCTTCAAAAGCGGATTCAATGTTTCTCGCATGAGTTATTCCCGCTTGTCTCGCCATCCCATTGAATATTCGCCCGTCGCTCGCCAAGGATCCAGTATGTGAAGCAGCCGCACGCTGCCCTCCGCTGGTGGCTCCACCTTTAACCATGATGACCGGCATTCTTTTAGTGACATCTTTTATTCGTTCAAAGAACTCTCGCCCGTTTTTGAGCCCCTCAACATAGCAAAGAGCAACATCTGTTTCTTTGTCGTCCGCAAACCATTCAAGATAGTCAGCGATAGAAGTGTCAGCAGCGTTACCTGCGGACACTGCACGGCTTATTCCCACCCCGTACTGGTTCGCATAGTTTTGAAAAGCTGAAACAAAATTTCCGGACTGAGAAGCCACACTTATACGACCCTTCGGCGGATAAGGCGCAACTATCTGAGCACAGAGATCCATTGGGGTAGAAACAATCCCCTGACCATTTGGTCCAGCGACCACAAGGCCAAGTTCGTTGCTTAATTCAACAATTCGTTTTTCTGCTTCTACACCTACTCCACCGGCTTCTGAGTATCCGCCGGTAACCATAAATACCGCTTTGACACCCAATTGAGCCGCTGAACGAATCAACTCCTCATTTGCTTGAACAGGCGTGCAAACAACTAAAAGATCAGCCGACCCATTTGGAACCTCGTTAATAGAGGAAAGAACAGGCTGATCTAAAAGCATGCCTGATTCACGCCCCACCGCAAAAACATTACCGTTATAACCACACGACAGAATGTTGTGAAGAACTACAAATCCAAATTTTCCTGGATGGCTAGACACTCCAGCGATGATTATGCCTTTGGGCTCAAACAAAGGAAGAAGGTCTCTAGTCATCATTAACCTTCAACAGTCTCTACTAAAGCGTCTACTGCTATTGGTACGCCATTAGCCACTATTAATGGATTTAGATCTACAGAAAGAACTTCTTGATCGCTTCCTAAGTCGCCAAGGGCGCACAAAATATTGATTAGAGCTTCTCGGTCAACAGCCGGTTCCCCTCTAAAGGAATCTAATAAAGACTGCATTGAAAGATCATCAATTAAGTCGCTAGCTTCAGATCTGCTTAGCGGAGCAAGACGGAACGCTACATCCGCCACCGCTTCAGCCAAGATTCCTCCTATCCCAAGCATGACACAAGGACCGAACTGTTCATCTCGAACAAGACCAACAATCAGTTCTCTATTTCCTCGAATCTGTTCTGAGACCAAGAGAGTTACTTCTCCGTCATCGACTGTTACGGAAGAGAGCAACTCATCCGCTGCTTCTTGAACGGCTTCTTCGGTATTGAGATTAAGTCTTACAAGCCCACGTTCTGTTTTGTGGGCAATTTCATCTCCACATACTTTTACTACTACAGGAAAACCCAAATTTCTGGCAAGAGAAACTGCTTCTTGCGTGGAATCAGTAGTTTCCCAATTTGAAACAGGTATTCCGGCTTCTGATACAAGAAGTCGAGATTGGGATTCGGAAAGAGTTGGCATAGTTCAATATAAATCAAATGGAATTAGTGATCTAAGTCTATTTATGCAAAACTCGTTTATGGCTTGGATTGAAACAGTTCCTGACGATGAATGGAAAGACGGACCGCTATCTGAGCTACTTCCACAAGTAGTAGATCCGCAATATGAGCGAGTAGATCACATTATGGCAGTTCATTCTTTGAATCCTGAAGGACTAAAAGCTCATTTAGGAATTTATCGTTCAGCGATGTCAGGGACTGCGACTCTTCCCAAATTAGAGCGAGAAATGATCGCTCTAATTGTGAGTCTTGAGAATCACTGCCATTATTGAGTTGATCATCATCGGCGCGGTCTGCGCCAACTGTTAAAAGACGGTTTAAGCGAACTAGTTCACGAAGAAGAACTTCTTACCTCATTAGAGAGCGATTGGCGAAATGCAGACGTTTCCGATAAACAGCGGGCAATGCTTAACTATTCTTTCAAACTGACTGCAACTCCGTGGGATATGGAACAATCTGATGTGGAAAATTTACGTCAAGTTGGGTTCAGTGATCGAGACATTCTTGATATTGCCGAAGTAGTTGCTTATTACGCCTATGCGAATCGTATCGCAGATGGTTTAGGGGTATCTTTTGAATCTTGGATTCCAGATGAAACTACCTAACTTGTGCACTTGATATTTCCTTCAGAATCAATATGAGCGACATTGCCGCTATGAAAATTCTGAAGATTCTCTTTTGGGGTAATAAGGACCGGCATAGATAAACCGTAAAGTTCTTCAGCAACAATGGATCCAAGAAAAATATGGGTGTCCATTTCTGACAGAACAATTGCGACAGGACCGGCTTGATTACGAATCAGCTCTAAAACCACAGAACTAGATGAACTTGACCCACGGCCATGTTCCATGGCTAACACAGTCCCAGTTACTGAAGACCCGACTTGCGGATGATGCACGTCTGTAATTCGACCTGTTTTGGGATCTAATCCGCCCCAGAAACTCAAGGGTTCATCCAGGCGTAGCACAGGTCCAGAGATTTCCTTGTTACTGTTCATTAGTCCAAATACTTTCGTCAAGAACGACTCTTCCCGCAATAGCGGATGCAACACAGTCAGCGGTGCTTGCAAAAATTACTTCAATTCCGAGATTGCTTGGGGCGTAGTAAGCCCATTTCCCCGAGTCAGTCATAGCCGGTTTGTCTGTATTGGAGAGAATAGGGGTGAAGTAGGTACAGGTATCGCCGACTAAAGAAACTCCAAAAGAGCGAAGTTCGTCGGCCCATCCTCTTAACTCAAGTTCTAGAAGTACGTCGCGTCCAGCAGATACGTAAAAATCAATTTCTGGGTGCTTATGTTTTCCGAGAATATGTGATCGTAAGATAGCAAATTCATCGATTGAATAATGTGGGGTTCCTAGAGCGATAGTAGCTAAAGCTGTTCCCGTTGAGGAAGTTAACTTCGATCTCATCATCTGGAGATCCTCAACAGAAACTCTTATTGACTCTTGAGGGTTCTTGCTGCCAAGTGCCACTTCAAGAGTCGGTGCTTCTGGAGTGCTCCCAACGGCATGGAACATGCCAACAGAACCTGTAGAAGCAGCAGCAGCACCAAGAGCTCTTAGTCGGTATTCAGATTGTTCATTGTTCAAACCATTAACAACTGGGACCTGAGTCCCTGTCGTAGAGCCTATGAAGGCGCCTAGAAGTGGAAAAATTTCATCATGGTCGAACAAAGAAGGGGGGAGGTGCCCAACTTCATATACGAGGCTTGCATACCTATTCTCATCGAGGTGCAGTCCAGCGTCTGGAGTTCTTCCAGTGATTGCAGCACAAATATCAATCAAGTCTCCGTACCTGTCGGTGCGGGCTCCAATTACGGAATTGGCGAACACTATTGCATTTGATTCAGCCCAAACGATTTGGTCTCCGAAATTAGGTCTTTCTTCAAGTAGATAAGGAGCGCATGTCCAAGTTGGTTTACATCCCATAGATTCATAGAGGTCTGCAAGTTGCCGTCCCCTTAAAGCTTCTTCGGGATCTCCGCGGTAAAGATCTGGATGAAGAAGGTCCATGGATGAGACGTTTAAAGTAGTTGGAATTTTCACTTGAGCGCCGAGTTGAACGAGTCGGTCTGCAAAATCAATTGTTGATAGGCCGTGATATAAACAGGAGTCAATATGGGCGCTACTGATATCAATAAGACGTTTAGCTTTCACTGTTTCAGCAAGGCGAACGATGATGCGCATAGACATTTCAATAGCAGCGCCATCACGTCCGTCAAGCATTTCAAGATCGTCAGAACTTAGATCTAAAGTCATATCTGAATCACAACCCGTTGCTACGCATCTTTACTATTTAAATTGGATTGACTTATCAAAGTTTGATATCCGGGCTTGATGACGTTGTTGATTATCTCTAAACGTTCATCGAAGGGCCAGAAAGCACTTTTCATAGCATTTACAGTCAACCATTGAAAGTCTTCCAAGCCCCAGCCAAAAGATTTGTGAAGAGAGAACATTTCTGAAGTCATTGAGACATTGCTCATAAGCCGATTATCGGTATTTAAAGTAACTCGAAACCCTAATTCTCTAAGTAAGCCAATGGGATGTTCACTAATACTGCTGGCGGCACCTGTATGAACATTGGAAGTTGGACAAAGTTCTAGTGGTAGGCGACGGTCTCTAATGTATGAAGCAAGCCGGCCGAGGACTGGCGATCCTTGTTCATCGAATGTGATGTCGTCGACTATTCGAACGCCGTGACCTAAACGTTCAGCGCCACAAAATTGAACAGCCTCCCAAATTGAAGGAACTCCAAAAGCTTCGCCGGCATGAATAGTAAAGTGAAAATTCTCTCTTCTTAAGTATTGGAAGGCTTCTAGGTGAAGAGTCGGGGGGAACCCTGCTTCTCTTCCAGCGATGTCAAAACCAACTACACCTCGGTCTCGGTGGCGAACAGCTGCCTCCGCTATCTCAATAGAGTCATTAGCGGTACGCATAGCAGTAATTAGAGTGCCGATTGTTAGGTTTGAGTTTTTGCTTCCTTCGGCGAAACCTGCAGTCGTGGCTTCAATAACTTCGTCTAGTGAAGACCCTTCATTAGTCATTAGAGAAGGTGCGTAACGGACTTCCGCATAAACGACTCCATCTGTGGCAAGGTCTTCAGCGCATTCGGCTGCTACCCGATAACAGGCATCAGTAGTTTGCATAACCCCTACGGTGTGTTGAAAAGTCTCTAAATAAAGAGATAAATCTCTACGGTCAGCCCCTCGGTGAAACCATTCAGAAAGTTTTTTAACATCAGTTGTGGGCAGATCTTGGTAGTTGTTTTCTTCAGCTAGTTCAACAATTGTTTCTGGGCGTAGTCCGCCGTCTAAGTGATCGTGAAGTACAACCTTAGGAGCTTTTTGAAGTAGTTCAGCATCCATCGTCAGTGAAGAATCTTGTCAAAGAAGTCTCTAGTGCGTTGATGTGTTGGATTGTTGAAAATCTCTTCCGGCAGTCCGACTTCAACTATTTCACCTTCATCAATGAAAACCAATCGATCGGCCGCAGCTTTTGCGAAGCCCATTTCGTGGGTTACAACTACCATGGTCATCCCATCTGCCGCTAATTTCAGCATGACGTCTAGAACTTCTTTCACCATCTCTGGGTCTAGGGCGGATGTTGGTTCATCAAACAACATAATTTTAGGTTGCATAGCTAGTGACCTTGCGATCGCTACGCGTTGCTGCTGACCCCCAGAGAGTTGACGAGGAAACGAGTCAGCTTTTTCTGGAATTCCCACCCGTGTGAGTTGCTGTATGGCGATCTCAGATGCTTCTTTTTTATTTTTCCCGCGTACTTTCTTCAAGGCTAAAGTAATATTTTCTAGCACAGTCAGATGTGGGAACAGGTTAAATTGCTGGAAAACCATTCCCACTTCAGCTCTAACTGAGTCAATGTCTGTTGATGGATTAGTGAGATCAAATCCATCAACAATGACTTCTCCTTCAGTGGGTATTTCAAGAAGATTAAGACATCTTAGAACAGTTGATTTTCCTGAACCACTTGGTCCAACGATTACAACAACTTCACCGGCGTCAACATCTAAATCAACGTTTTTCACGGCATGAATTGTTCTGTTGAAAGTTTTTGTTAGTCCGCGTGCAGAAATCATTTATCGTTCTCCTTCCCGGTCGCGGGTCATTCTTCGTTCAAGAACAGAGAGAAGAACAGAGAGGCTTAGAGTCAGGAGAAGGTAGATGAAGGCAACCACGAAGTATCCTTCTCGAAATTTGAAGGTGCTAGCAGAGAATTGTCGCGCCCTTTGAGTGATTTCAAGTACTCCTAGTACAGAGAGGAGAGACGTGTCTTTTAAGATGGCGATGAAGTCATTTCCTAAAGGTGGAATGATTGCACGCATTGCTTGGGGAAGGACGACAGAGTTCATTGTTTGTCGTCGTGAAAGACCAAGGGAGCGTCCCGCTTCACTTTGGCCTGGAGGAACAGATTGGATTCCTCCACGAAAGATTTCGGCCATGTATGCGCCATAAATAATTGAAAGGGTAACTGTTGCTCGCATTTCAAAGTTGATAGTTAGGTTGATTACGTCGCTTACTTGGGGAACGAGTATTAAAGCAACAACGAAAATAAGTGGAAGTATTGGAATTCCTCGAATGATTTCAACGTAAGTGCGAGCAATGTTACGTAAAAAAACATTTTTTGAAATCTGACCCATTCCGACAAGTAGCCCAATTACTAAAGCAATGCCAAAGGATTGGAAGGTTGCTCTGATGGTGACTCTTAGTCCTGGCCAGATACGGTCCCAAGCAAGTTCGTAGTCGCTGTTGAAACTTATTTGCCAAGCCATCCATCCAAGTAGGGCAAGTACTAGTAGACCCCACCAAGGAAAGGTATCCCACCATGGTCGACTATCTCTTACCCGTCGCTTTTTCGACTTATTGTCGGCCATTGTTTCTCCTGGATTCCAAACTTCTGTTATGCAGACCTTAACGTATTATGTCAGAACGTTAGAAGGGCGGGGCTTAAAAGCCCCGCCCTTCCTATTAACAATCGTTCTGACTAATTAACCAGCAGCGGAAATCCATCCAGCTACTACGTCAGC
>JUEO01000020.1 GCA_000817115.1 marine actinobacterium MedAcidi-G2B
GCAGTAACGGTAAGAGAACGTGACACTATGACTCAGGATCGGATACCGATAGTTGGTCTCGTTGAATACTTATCTGAACGCTTGAATCTCTAATTTTTACTATTTTGGACAATAAATTGAGTAAAGCAAAAACCCTTAGTGATCTTCAAAAACTGATCAACGCTGCTGAAGAAAATGGAACTATAGAAGCACGATGGGAAGCAGTAGCAGCGGTTGATCCGCAATTGGTTCAGCAACTCACTCATCCAGATTTTGTTCCAAATTCAGCGAACGTATCTTTGTTGGCCTCGGGAACCCCGGTTAGTCCCGGGGCGGCATCCGGGCTCCTGTGTTTATCTGCTGAATCGGTTCTAGCAGCGGACGAAAGAGGAGATAAAACAGTTTTAGTCTGTTCGGAAACTACACCAGCAGATGAAATAGGGATGCGTTTAACTGAAGGAATAATCACAGCACGAGGGGGAATATCTTCTCATGCAGCGGTGGTAGCACGAGGATGGGGTGTCCCTGCAGTGGTTGGCGTTTCGTCACTTGAAATCAAAAATGATCACGCCATCTTCGGTGGTATGAAAATAAATGAAGGTGAACCTATTTCCTTAGACGGAACAAGTGGTGAAGTCTTTTCTGGCTTCAAAGAAGTAACTGCCTCAGAAAAAATACCAGAGTTAGAGAAGCTTCTAGATTGGGCGGATGAAATTCGCGGGGAACGTATCGGAGTACTGGCTAACGCTGATACCGAAAAAGATTTAGTCGCAGCATTAGCATTTGGGGCTGAGGGAATCGGTCTCTGTAGAACAGAACACATGTTTCTAGGGGATCAGTTGTCGCTTATACAAAGATTTCTAAACGAAGATGACAGTTCAACAGAAAATGTTTTAGAAGAACTAGAAGAAACACAAAAATCAGATTTTGTAGAACTATTTAGGGCGGCTGGTTCTTTGCCAGTTACTGTACGTCTCTTAGATGCCCCACTTCATGAATTTGTAGGCTCATCTCAGCCTGATTCTGAATATAACCCGATGCTAGGAACAAGGGGTGTTCGTTTAGCTTTATTGCGTCACGAGTTGTATCGCATGCAAGCTCGATCGATCACCAAAGCTATTTCAGATTTAGTTGAAGAAGACCGGGAACCTTCTGTACTAATAATGATCCCCTTAGTTGTTGAAAGAAAAGAATTACAAATTATTCGCAGTTGGATCGAAGAAGAAATAAGAGAAACAGCAAAGATCACAGGCCTTAAGGATTTGCCGCAAATAGGAACAATGATTGAAACACCACGTGCGGCTTTATCTGCATCAGAAATCGCTAAAGAAGCTGACTTTTTCTCTTTTGGAACAAATGATCTAACTCAAATGGTTTTTGGTTTCAGTCGTGATGACATAGAAAAAGAAGTGATGGATGAATATTTAAAGTTAAATATTCTGCCTGCCAATCCATTCAAAATCTTGGATGAAGAAGTAGTTGTGCCATTGATAGCGGCAGCAACAAGAGCAGCTCGTATCGCTAAACCCGGGATAGAAGTTGGGGTTTGTGGAGAGCATGGTGGCGATCCTGCTTCTATAGATTTACTTGTTGAAACAGGAGTTGACTATGTTTCTTGCTCTCCATTCCGGATACCAGTTACACGCTTAGCGACGGCCCAATCTTTGATCAGGCAGGACAAGAATTAAGCAAAGATTCTAAAAATCAGGCCACCGTTTACGTTGAGACCTACGATCATTTTTTCCAAGAGCCCAGATTCGACGCCAACCACCTACTTCTGGTCCTGTTAAGTCTGGAGAAGTTTTACTATATGCACGACGACGAGCCTGCCACCAGTCGGTAGATGCTTCATCGGCTAAAGCTGCTACCGCAGTTTCTAGCTTCTCAGCAAACCTTTTAGCATTTTGACCCTCATCTGGCATCAATGGATCACCAAAGGTGATTTTTGTGGAAGACGGACGTGGAAGAATTTTTCCTTTTCGTAGGATTTTTCCTGTTCCATAAATATGAATTGGAACTACTGGGACGCCACAACGAATTGCTAGGTAAGCGGCTCCACCGCGAAATGGTTGCCCCCATCCATCTGGGCTTCGCCCACCCTCAGGAAAGATAATGAGACTCCAACCCTCATCGATAAGATCGCGAACCATCTCCGCGGAACGTCTTCCAACTTTGGTTCTTTCAATCGGAACGGCGCTCATAACTAAAGAAGAAATTGTACCCCCAACCCGCGTACTAAAAAAATAGTCAGCTGCAGCACCAACGACGAGATGATGACGCCAAGGATCAGGAATATTTGAGAGCAAAAGTGGTGTGTCAGCATGACTGTGATGATTGGCAGCAAAGATTACCGGTCCATCAATTCCACTCAAGCGATCAACTCCTGATATGTGCGGATCAGCAAGAAATTTCATTGCTGGTCTCATTAATCCTTCAATGATCATCGCGCGTGTCAATCGAGCAGGGTATCTTCTTGCCCAATCTGTATTGAAGTCACTACCAGTATTTTTCTTTACTGGAGCAGGCTCAACGCCATATGGAGTAGGTGCAGCTCGATAAGGAAAACCGGATTTGTTAATTAATCTTCGTGCTTTACCTAGGGAGCTAGTTATTGCATTCAATTACTTCACATCCGCAAGGAAGATTGGTGGATTTTTCATGTGTGTAATAGTTGGTTGAGGACCAACTACATCAGAAGCCATTTCAAAAGCATCAGACAAAGTTGAAGCCGACTGAAATCCAAGTCTTTGTACAGCTGAAGAATCGCCACCAACGATGATCACTCTTCCAAGATGCTCTAATGCGTGACTGCCCCAATACCACATGTAGAAAGGATGAACTCCGTGATAGGCGTAAGAGTTTCTGTAGAGATGGATATACCACTCATCTTCCGCGAATTGTTTCTCATATTTTCTTTCAATTTCAATTGGATCAGTGGTGTCTGCAAGAACTTGTTCAAAGAAATCTATGTAACTCGGATGATGAACAGAATGAAATTCCCAAGGAGTTGGATGGCTCATAATGACTACACCGCCTTCGCGTACAAGGGGCTTACCTCTATACATATTGAAGAAATAACCGAGCCCGAGGCACATCACTAATATCGGATTCATTACTGAATTCACGTTGTAAGGGGAAATATATGGAAGTCCCATGGTGAGAATGTCGGTTTGTCCTTCCACCTCGACTATTTGTTGTTGGTAAACGTTCTCAGTTGTTACTTTGTGTACGGCTTCTACCTCACCGGCCTGCACAGAAGTCATTTCATAGGGGGCTTCCCAGGAATTAAATATCTGACGTCGTGCTGAAGGTGGCATGACATTAAGACCTTTTTGCATCGCTACAAAAGAAGCTCTGTCTCGTGCTGACCACTCCCACTCTCTTTTTTGAAGAACGGCTAGAGGCCCGGAACGTCCGAAAGTGTTGTTGTTTACCGTTGTTTCAATTTGAAAAATTTTCACTCCGGCGTCGCGAATGACCTTGCCCATTCGCCAGTTGGAAGCATGAAGTTCAGAGTTTTCTTGATCCATGAAAGAAGTGGAATTTCTCATCGTGTGAACATTGTGATGGTGACGTAAGCCGGTGTATCCGGATAAGCCAGTTGCCGTGCTTTTATGACCGCCATCCATAGAAACCAGATTTATGTTCACGTAAACGACAAGGTCGCTCTCTGCGGCACGACGGCTGAACTGTACATCCTCACCATGTGGAGTTTCTCCAAGAACAACCATTCCCTCTGGGTCTTCAGCATCATGATTGTAAAGTCGCCCTGAAGGGGCAAAGGCATCGTAAACTCGATCTCCAACGGCATGCCGTAGTTCGTCTTCTGTCATCCGGCGATGAATTGCAAGCGCAGCGATCAGATGAACATCATCAACTCCTGCTTCAGCAGCCAAATCAAGAACAGCTTCAATGATTCTTTGGCGTATATCTGGTCTTCTCATCGGAGGTAAAGGAAGTGAGATGTCGTCAAAAGCGATAGTTAGTTTCATATCGGGGCGTAGAAGAGCAGATAAAGGTTCAGATTCACCTATTGGATTCTCTAAGGCATGACGAATCGCGCTATCTGGATCTCGGAGTCCTTCAAGTGGTTCTGGAGGGTAAATTACTCGAGACCGACCAGCAGGAAGTTTCTCCAACTTAAAAGTATCCCCATGATGGAAAAGGACCGGTGGACTTGTGCGATCAACGTCAAGCACAAATCCGGGACGAGGGGCAAGATTTTTTTCATTCTTCACAATAAATCACGTTCCTTTTCAGAGCGAAGATCAAAGGCCACTTTCACTGCGCCACGGTGTCCAGCCGAAGCAGCATGTTCGAGAGCGTCCTGGTATCGACTAAGCGGGTAAACAGCAGAGAGCAACCGTTCAAGTTTGGCAGAACCAACTAGACCGGCAGCAAGATCAAAGGTCCGAGTTACATTTCCGTCTGCGAGTTTCTCTGTACCGTAGGTGTAGGCACCTACTAGTTGTATTTCTCTGTGCCACAGGGGAGTGAGTTCGAGATTCACTGACGAAGGCATTCCCACAAGAACAATTTTCCCGCGAGGTCGGGTTACAGAAAGAGCATCGGTGATACTTTCTGAAGACCCCACACAGTCAACTACTGCATCAGAACCCCCTGTTAAACGGTCAACGTTTCCATCCTTAGTGCTTAAGCTAATTGCTCGGCTTTTAGTCATGCGTCGTACTGCACGCTTAATTTCATTAGGTGCAACCACTGTGTCCGCCCCCAAATCTAAAGCAAGGCTTTTTTGGTGCGGGTACCTTGCTGTAGCCAAAATTTTTACATCTGGAAAGTAGCAGCGAAGAGCGCTAATGGTTACAAGCCCCAGAGTTCCTGAACCAATCACTGTTACGGTTCCGTCAGGTTCAATGCCGGTACTTAAAGCTGCGTGCACGCCACACGCAGCTGGTTCAATCATTACGGCTGCTTCGTCGCTTAGATCTTTTTCCACAGGATGGAGTTGACTTTTATGAGCGGCAAACGCTACTGACCAACCGCCACCGGTGTCACAACACGAACCAGTTTGTATGCCGGGGCTAATTTCTCCAAAAGTTACGTATTCACAATTTCCTAAATGACCTTCCTGGCATGACTTACAAGGAGGATTAATATTTCTGCTTAAACACCCTAAGACTGGCTCTAAAACCACTCTGGTTCCATCCTGAAGGTCCCCAACGACTTCATGCCCCGGAATGAAAGGGAAAGAAACTAGTGGTTCAAAGTATCTGGCAGACTTTCCATCAATAGTCGCTAAATCTGATCCGCAGATACCAGATAGTCGCGGCCTTACTATCTCCCAATCTTGGTTAGGTAACTCGGGGAGGTCAGCATCGACGAGACGCATAGGTCCCACTCCACTACCACGCCCAGGTGTGAATGAACCTGCTAAACGAGCAGCAGCATAACGAGGAACATTCCTTCTAAATTCAAGAGCTTTCATGGCATGACCGCTGAACGCTGGCGACTGTTGAGATTTTGCTGAGGAGCAAGTGGAAGGAGACGTCGGTTTGTCCCAGGAGATTTTTGAAAGTCTTCAACGAGCCAGCCACGCTTTCTCGCAATTGCTGCTAATCGTGTTTCTGGATTAACGGCGACAGGGAATCCGACAGCCTCAAGCATCGGGAGATCGCTTGCAGAATCGGCGTAGGCAATTGACTCTCTTAAATCAAGTCCATGTTTCTGGGCGTAATCGTATAGAGCCTGATAACGCGCTTCTCCCGTAGGGGGAACAGCGGTCATTTCACCGGTGTAGGTTCCGTTACTTTGCCCAAGTTCGGCGCACACGATGTCATCAAAGAGAGGTCGAAATGGCTCAACAATAAAATCTAATGCACCGGTAATTAAGACTGTTCGGTGACCAAGTGCTTTATGTTCTCGGACCCTGCGGATTGCCGCTGGAAAAGATTTAGCCAAGATCAGTTCACTAAATTTTTCCGCACTGTCTTCAGCTATTTGATCAACAGGGGCTCCTTCGTACCGGCGATAAAAATATCTAAGAAAATCACTTCGATCTTTCCGATCAAGGGCTAAAAGTGTCGGGGCTTCAAGGAGGGTTTTAGTTACGAAACGTAAACGATCTCGAGGAGAAAGACGGCGGCTAGCTAGCCATGCATATGAGGCAACAACATTGGATGCAATCAAGGTGTTTTCTAAATCAAATGCAGCAAGATGGCGATCCGGTGAGAGGATCTGTCTTCTGAGACGTTCAGGTCTGCTTTCTCCATTCTTAGAAGGGGGCTTCATGGGGACTCGACCAGCTTTTACGACTGAAGGCATCCATACATTTGGAATATGAGAATCCCAGTCAACAATGGCAGGGTCAAAGCAAAAAGCTTGTTGGTCTTCAGCGTTTAAGGAGCTCCATAGTTCCATTAGGCGATCGAGTTCGTAAACAGCTTCGCATTCTGCGTAAGCCCCGTAGAGTTCTACATAACTTGCTGCTCGTTCAATTTGTTCGCTTCGCTCTGCTAGGCGAGCTCCCATTTCGGCTTGGCGTCCTCTAACGGGGAGAGCTCCAACTATTTTTTCTGCTCTATTAAGCATGGTGCTAGCACGTTCAAGCTGTTTCTTTACTCGTCCTCGACCAGGGAACGACCATTCTGGGACTGAAATAGGTTGACCGTATTCGTCATAAATTGGATTTTCAGTAAACCAGGCACGGACAAGGTCAACCAGTCGGCCGTAACGAAGAGGATTCGAACTACCAGATGCAACTTGAATAATGTCGGAACCTTCAATTGGTCCACGAGCAGCGACTGCGCAAATAGCTGAGACAACAAGGTCGACAGGGATTACGTCAATAACGCCTTCTGGTATTCCAGGAAACTCTTCAAGTAGTCCGCGAGCATAAGAGATGATGATTGGCTCAGCCATCCGAAACCCTCGAATCCAACCCGGGGAAGGTTCAGCTACGGCCGCTTCGATTATGGCTGGGCGAACAATACTCATAGGTATGGAGTCTGCGGTTTCAGCAAGAGCTACTTCGCCCAGAGCTTTTGTGTAGGCATAAGCATCAGGGAAACCTAGTGAAGAGGCTCGTGATACCCCAGCTTCAGCCATGCGGTCGTCAACCCAGCGTGTTCGAAGTTGCTCTGTTTTCTCAGCTAGAGCAGGGGTACCAACAGCCCCTAGTTCTTCTTCGGCTTCTCTCCGAAATTCAAGCAATTTTTCTGGAGTACGACTGTTTGACTCTGTGTCCATTCGAATCCGCCGGGCTGTCTCAACTTCTGTTCTCCAGTCGACATTGACGTAAAAGTGGCTTTCATTAATTGGTTCTTCTGGAGCCGAGCCTCGTCTACTGCCGGCTACATAGCAGGTGGAGACGGCAACAAGGTGTGGGGCTACCTGCAAATTCTTGAGAGTCTCGGCGATACGAACAGGGCCTAGGAGATTGATTTCAACGGCTTGATCAAGAGGGGAGTCAAAGCTTACCGATGCAGCGGAATGGATGAAGATATCACAGGTTGAAAGTTCAGCTAACCCTTGTTTGTCTAAGCCAAGCCCATCAACGCTGACGTCACCTCCAATGGCGGTGATCCTCTTATCAGTCATTTCTTCAAATGCTTCAGAACCGAGGTCTGCTTTTAGTCGATCAAAAGCGTCGTTACGTAAAATTTCTCTGGCCACACGATGAGATGCACCGCGTCTACCGGGCCGCACAATGAGAATCAGTTCACAGTCAGGGATGGAGCGTAGAAGTTTTTCAACGATCGCTGTTCCGAGGAATCCGGTACTACCAGTAATTGCAATACGTTTGCCGGAGAGAGATTCAGAAATCATTAATACATGTCTATCAGATATGACCAAGACTTACCAAATGGTAGAAAAATAGGTTAGGTTGAATGTATGGCTCCAAGAGGTGAAACGAAGGAACGTATTTTGGCTAAGGCTTTAGAGTCCTTTAGTACCGTTGGGTATGACGGGACGTCATTGGACGATCTAGCTGAATCACTTGGTATAAGAAAACAAACCATTCTCTATCACTTCGTATCAAAACGTGGCTTGTTGAACGCGGTTCTAGATGAGAGCGTAAAAATTCTTACTGAATCCCTGGAAGAAGTATTAGCCTCAAATGATCCTCATCGAGATCGTATAGAAGACTTAGTTCGTTCAGTGTTCCGAGTGGCTCTAGAACAACCACTTCTGCTCGGACTTCTCCGTGAAGTTAGTCGACCTGGCTCACCTGCTGCACCAAGATTGAAGAATCAAATGGGACCTTTGATGGAAAGAGCAATTAGTTGGATGGAAGGTGAAATGGAGGCGGGGCGCATGCGAAAAACCGATGCACAACTCGTTTTACTTAGTGCATATTCCACTGTTGTTGGATTAGCAACTGAAATTGAAATACTTCGGACAGCAGGAGTCGAAAGAGTATTACGCCCATCTGCACAAAGACGACAAGAACTTCTTCATTTTCTACGGACTTCACTTACCCCAATTGAGTAGAGATTCATCGAATGGTTTTGTTTCTCTGCCTTGCGTAACGCTGTACACCAAGGTCCACAAGCCGATCAATAAGGTCGGAATAAGAAAGTCCTGACTTTTCCCACAAACGCGGATACATAGAAATAGGGGTAAACCCAGGAATCGTGTTTACTTCGTTGAGAATGATCTCATCATTTTCGGAAACAAAAAAATCTACCCTCGCCATTCCAGAACAACGTAAGACTGTAAAAGCTTTCGCAGCATTTTGTTGAAGAGAAACGACAACCTCAGGGTCAAGTTTGGGATTATCGATAAGTTGAGCGCTACCATCTTCGTACTTGTCGGCATAGTCATAAAATTCTGCGCCTGGCCGAATCTCACCAGGTCCTGAAACCTGCGGAACTCGATCTCCCAAAACAGATAATTCAATCTCACGGCCAGAAATTGCTTCTTCAACAAGAACCCATTCATCGTATGAAGCAGCAACCGTAAGAGCGTTCTCTAGCTCAACAACGTCACTTGCAAGAGAAACTCCTATAGAGGAACCAAGATTTGCTGGTTTTACAAAGACTTTTGGGCCTAAATCCTCCAGAAGAGAAGAATATAAAGCATCTGCCCCTTCGCTTCCTTGAAATGGAAGATCATCAGAATGAAATCCTCGATACCGTGCTTGACGGATTCCATGATGATTCAAAATATCTTTGGCAACCAGCTTGTCCATTGCTAAAGATGAGCTTAAGACCCCGCTACCGACATAAGGAACATCAGCGACTTCAAGTAGACCTTGTACCGTGCCGTCTTCCCCTAACGGACCATGAAGAAGGGGAAAAACGACCACAGAACCTGATTGGTTTAACCTTTTCAACTCAGGAAGCGGATCCCAATTAGAACCACTTGGATCAAGAGCTTCAGGAAGAACACCGTCTTCAAGGGCTTGGACCGCAGAGGTAGAAAGCGACCAGTTCCCCTCACGATCGATACCAATTGGAATGATTTCATAACGTTCAAGATCTGCAGCACCTAGAACATGTCGCGCAGAGACGCATGAAACGTCATGTTCAGCACTACGACCGCCAAAGAGAACAACTAAATGATATTTGTCCATATAGGCATGGTAGAGGCAGGACAAACTGCAGGGGTGGCACCACTTAACCCTCTTAGCCTGTGAAACTCTATATATGAGGTTTACAACGACACAAGTAACGCAAATCGTAAACGGAAAACTTGAAGGAAAAGACGTAAGTCTTGATGGAGTAACACAAGATTCACGAACAGTGACACCAAATTGTTTATTTGTTCCCCTCGTCGCGGAACGAGATGGTCATGACTACATCGAAAATGCAATCGGTGCTGGCGCAACCGCCTACTTGACTAACGGTCCAAAATATAAAGATGCGGTATCAATAGAAGTAACTGACACAGCATCTGCATTATTGCAACTCGGAGGGGCGGCTAGAACTTCGATTCAGTCACCTGTCATTGGGATAACAGGATCAGTTGGAAAGACCTCTGTGAAAGATCTTGCTACGTCTGTTCTAACTCAACGTGGTTTAACCCACTCAAGCCTTAGATCCTTCAACAATGAAATAGGAGTTCCTCTTACCCTTCTTAATACTCCAGAAGAAGCAACAGCCGTAGTAGTAGAAATGGGTGCCCGACACGTCGGCGATATCAAACAGTTATGCAGTGTCAGTAGACCAGATATAGGAATAATCACGACAGTAGGGGCCGCCCATACCGAATTATTTGAAAATATTGAAACTGTTGGCAAAGCAAAAGGTGAGCTAATAGAAGGCCTTCCTTTGGAAGGCTGCGCCATATTAAATGCAGACAATCAAGAAGTCATGAAGCAAGCCAGTAGAACTCGAGCGCAGGTACTCACTTTTGGAGAAAAAGGAGAAATAAGAGCATCTGGTATAGAACTTAATTCAGAACTACAGCCATCTTTTCAAATCGAATCACCATGGGGAAGACAAAAAGTCAAACTCAAAGTCAGTGGCAAACATATGGTCCAAAATGCATTGGCTGCATCAGCGGTTGGACTCTTCCTTGGCATGGAACTTCCCGAAATAGCTCTTGGCCTTAGCGAAGGAACACTTTCTCCGGCACGTATGCAGTTAGGGACTACATCTTCAGGATTTCTTGTTATTAACGATGCTTACAACGCCAACCCAGTCTCAACTAAGGCTGCCCTCGAAGCTTTAGCGTCGCTTAATGAATCTGGTCGCAAAGTAGCAGTACTTGGGCTCATGGCAGAACTAGGTAATGACGCTAGGGAACTTCATGAGGAGGTCGCCGCGTACGCCCATTCTTTAGAATTAGATCTTCTCACTGTCGGAACGGACCTTTACGGACAAAAACCTGAAGACGATATTGACGAATCTCTTTCTGGTTTAGCTCCTGGAGATGCTGTGCTCATTAAAGGATCTCTTGTTGCTGGACTTCAGTCACTCGCACAACGGCTACTAGGAAAATAAAATACTAATCCTCGTTTACAGGCATTTCCCGAGGTCGAAGAGGGGTATTAGATTGATTCCAAGTCGCAAGATCAGTGGCATCACAGATAAGACATAGATAAATAACTTCAATCGACTGAATAGATAGTTGGGTGCCGCGTGACTTCTCAACAATAGAACGGGCTGCTTGGCGGAGATCCGTAGATCCACAAGTAGGACAAGTAGGAGTCCGATCTCGAACCCACGAGAACTCACATGACTCACAAGAAACTTCTATAACTTCTTCACCAGGGGTCCCAGAGATTTCCCCAGAAAGATTCTCGTCCTCTCCACATTGCGGACAACTAACTAAAAGCATGACTCCAAGTTATCGGAATCAATAATGGAGAAAAAACGATATCTTTACCATGATGTCAGGACCAGTAACACAAAACGGCCGAATCACGAACTTGGACACTGTTCGAGGGATAGCAACTCTTTGTATTCTCATCATGAATGCGGTGATGTATGGCATTGGGGATATCGCCTATTACAACCTTGATGCCGGAGGTTCAAACAGTGTCATCGATTGGATAGTTGGCATCTTTGGAGAGATCTTTATCGACCAAAAAGCTATGGCCATATTTTCTATGCTCTTCGGAGCCGGAATTGTATTGTTTGCAGATCGGGCGGCAGCAAAAGGTAGACGTTACGTTCCACTAAGCCTTTGGCGAAATTTCTTACTACTCCTTATCGGATTGCTTCATGCATGGTTATGGGAAGGCGACATCCTTCGGGTGTATGCAATATGTGCTCCGATACTTCTTCTCTTACGAAAGCAAAAACCAAAATTTTTACTCATGCTTGGTGGAGCAATGTTTGGTTTGGCAATTCTCATAGGAATAGCAACCCAGTACACGATCAATGATTCAGTAAATAAACTTGGTGGATATTGGATAGAAGGCGTTTGGAGTGACGAAGTTGGACTCTGGTTTATCTGCAATATCGGCCTTAGATCCCTGGGGGCGATGCTGATCGGAGTGGCGCTTTACCGGATTGGTTTCATGTCTGGAGAAAAAGATGAAAGCGTCTATACCCGAACAGCTATTTGGGGACTAGGTATTGGAATACCGCTTGCGACTGCAGGGGTTATTTGGCAAGCAGCCGCTGACTATAAAACAGATGTAGCCATCGTAGGACAATTACCAAATGACGCAGCAACCATACCCATGGCGTTGGCTTTCATATCGCTAATAACTCTTTGGGATAAAAAACCTACAAAACCGTTACACACTCGTATTCGTTCAGTAGGGCAGATGGCTTTAACCAATTATCTCACCCAGTCAATAATTGGGGTAATCGTTTTCTCAACCATTTTTGAAAAAGGAGAGTTAGGTCGTGGGGCCGTCGCAGTATTTATAATTCTTGTTTGGGTTATACAACTTATTTGGTCACAGGCGTGGCTTGCGAACTTTCGTTTTGGCCCCGGTGAGTGGATATGGAGATGCGTGACTTATCGTACATTTCAGCCCATTAAAAGATGAAACTCTAAATACGAAATTTTTTAAATGCTAGAAAAGAATTTTTTAAGTAAGTCATACAACCTTGAAACGGAAGATGACACCCTTGCTCACTATGAGGCGTGGGCGGAAACCTACGACCAAGAACTGTCAGAGAATGATTATGCGCAGCCGCAAAGATGCGCAGCTGCACTTATAAATCATGTAGACAAAAGAGATATACGAATCCTTGATATCGGATGTGGTACAGGTCTTTCCGGTGTGGCATTGAAAAACCTAGGTTTCAGCAATATTGATGGATGCGATTTTTCCTCTCTAATGATCGAAAAAGCCAAAGATACGGATGTGTACCAGAGACTTTTTGAAGCAGACATCAATAAGAAACTAGACATAGAAACTAAAACTTATGATGCTGCAGTAGCAGTTGGTGTCCTCAGTTTTGCTCATGTGAGAACTGATGCACTGCGTGAAATGCTACGAATCATAAAAACTGGAGGAATATTAGTCATTGGTTTGAATGAAAAATATTGGTCACATGACAAAGTGGGAGAGAAACTAGAAAAACTTGCACATGAACAAGTATTAGAGATTCTTTCGCAAGAATACGGAGACCATCTGCCTGGAACAGGCCTCGGTGGCTGGGTAGCTACAATTAAGAAAAGGCATTAGTCATGACAGTCATTCCTGAAACTCACCGCGACCTTTTAGAAAAACCTTCCATTTGGCATGTCGCTACTGTTGGGCCAAATGGCGAACCACAAGTTTCTCCGGTATGGGCTGATTATGACGGAACACACATCCGTTTTCCTCATAAAATAGGCCGCCAGAAATGGAGGAACCTCAATAGAAACAATCAAGTAGCACTCTCAGCTACTGATCCAGAAAATCCTGAACGATATTTAGAGATACGCGGAGCACTTGTTGAATGGGAAACAGAAGGAGCGGTTGAGTTCCTTGATCAGATGGCAAAGAAATATTGGGGGCAAGATGAGTTCCCTCGTGAACATGTTGGCCGATTAGAGGACCGAATCACCGCAGTAGTTAAAGCTGAATACTGCACGACAATGGGGTAGCGGTTCTTTTAACTCTGAGACTGGCGTGCATCACTACTTACGACCACTCGATGCATGACGCGACGTTCAGGAAGATAGTCATCCACGGCGTAATGTTGTGAACCGCGGTTATCCCAAAGAGCAATGGTTCCTGCTTGCCATTGAAGACGAACATGAAATTGTGGTCGATTAATGAGATCAAAAAGATAGTTCAACAAACGACGGCTCTCGGGCTGGGTCATACCGAGAATGTGAACAGTGAAAGTTTCATTTACGTTCACAAAAGGGTGTCCAGTCACTGGATGATGATCAATAATTGGATGAACAGTTGAACCCACAGCACCCATCTGTTGATTAATTCCGTCAATGCCACCTGTCTTGTATGCGTGAGACCGAAACGATCCCATGTCATGAACAGCAGAAAGTTCCCCTAAATCTTTTCGTAAACCAGGAGGTAACGCATCATGAACAGCGAAACAATTAGCCCACAAAGTGTCACCCCCCACTGAAGGGATCTCTACACCCTGGAGCACGGAAGCAAAAGCAGCATCGTGATTGAAGGTTAAGTCAGCATGCCATTCCGCACTATCAGGAGGATTCTCTGGACCCATATTCAAAACAGTGACATGGTCAAAACCTTTAAGAGATTCATAAGTGTGATGCGATCCTTCAAGGGGACCAAATTTATGAGCGAAAAAACTGAGTTGATCTGGAGTCAGATTCTGATCATGAAAAAAAAGAACAAGGTGTTTCAGAAGAGCATCGTAAAGAAAATCAGCTTCGCTATCACTAATTTCATTAGAAAGGTCGACACCATTGACTGTTGCTCCAATGTTGGGAGTACACGGCACGACTTTCATAGTGGACATATGAAGAACAGTACTACGGGCGGCTTCATTCAGGTTGACTGATGAAAACTAAAAGAACTCCAGAACGTATAGAGATAGACACGTTTTCTGCAATGGAACGATTAGACATTCCACGTCCTTCGCCCAACAAGAGACTTTCATCCGAAAGAGGCCATTGCAGTCCGGTTGTAGTAACTCCGGCAACTTCATTCCCCACCGGAAGTAAACTCACCTGCGCACCACCAGGAACAACAACCTCCAAAGAGTTGTGAACAATCCAGACATGAGAATCATCAACAACCATCGATAGAGACATGTGTGCCCACTGTTCGTTCACGAGAACTAAAAGATTATTGAACGAATGATCAACTCGTCCTTGAAAAGTACCGACAACAGTAACTTGAGTAGCCCCCAACTTTGAAGATTCCTCTAAAGCTAGCTCAAGATCAGTTACATCTTTATCAACAGGATGCTGCACAACTTTCTTCGCTGAGTTTCTACCCGCTTGAGTCACAGAATCAAGATCACCTACAAGAACATCAACTTGATATCCATTCTCTACCGCATGATCAGCCCCATGATCAGCTGCCACAACAAAATCAACATCAAATTCCGGCAAAGAACGCGGGATAGGCCCACCAGAAAAAATTAAAACATGACACGTCATGATTTATTCAACACCTTCGCAAAGTAACGCCCACCTTCATTCAAAAGAGAGATCTCAAGATTGAAACATTCACTCAAGTTTTCTTCATTCATTACTTCTTTCATATCACCCTGATTGATCATCTGACCATTAGACATAAGAGCGGCATGAGTGAAATCTTGAGGTATGTCTTCTACGTGATGAGTCACCAGAACAACCGATGGTCCCGAAGAATCAGAAGCCAACGAAGTCAAGGAAGAAAGCAATTCTTCTCTCCCTCCCAGATCCAACCCTGCAGTCGGTTCATCAAGCAGAACTAATTCAGGGTCAGTCATAAGAGAACGAGCAAGAAGAACACGCTGTTTCTCTCCAGACGACAAAATCCCAAAAGTATGGTTGGCTCTATCTCCGCAGCCAACCTGTTCAAGTAGTAAACATGCTCGATCGTGATCATTGTCTGAATAGGTATGCCACCACGGTTCAAGGGCGCCATATAAAGCAGTCATGACCACCTCGTAAGCCATGATGCTGGATCGAAAAGAACTAGATAGTGAGGCGGAAACAAAACCCACTTCACTTTTTAATTGCCGGATATCAACCCGACCAAGCTGATGGTCGAGAACAGTCACATCACCAGAAGAAGGATGCAAGTGAAGCCCAGCTATTTGAAGCAGAGTACTCTTTCCGGAACCGTTAGGACCAAGAACTACCCAGTGCTCACCTTGTTTAACCTGCCATGAAATATTTTCTAGAGCGGCAGTTTCGCCAAATCTCCGTTCAACATTTTCGAGTTGAATCACGTAGTTAGACATTTCAAGAATTAAAACAGAGAACGCAAGAGCAAGGCGATCGCTCCTGCGGAAGAGAGAAAGTAGATGAAGTATGCGATTCGACCAGAATCAACACGAGATCTTAAAGGCCCAGAGATCAGAATGCCTGCGATAGCGGCGGGAAGGAGCAACAAAGAGTTCCAAATATCGCTGATCTCAAATTGTCCACCCAAAATAAGGCCAAAAATTGAAAGAGAGGATCCGATTACGAAATAAGGAGACATGGTGGCTCGAAAAGATGGTCCGGGTAAATCCTTTAGAGCCAGCGCCATTGGGGGTCCACCTACTCCTACTGATGTAGCCATAAACCCACTTACTCCACCAGCAAGAGTCAAAGTTCTCCTACTCCTAGGCATAGAAAGTCCGCTCACTTGGAGTCCAATAGCAACCAAAAGAAGAGTCCCAAAGAGAAGCCCTAACCGGTCAGTAGAAATTAGGCTCAAAGCTAATACTCCAAGTACGACTCCAGGTATTCGACCTATTAGGGCGGGGACTAATGCAGAACGGTCAACATTCCCGCGTTCACGCCAAGCCAACATTAAATTCATGATCGGATTTACAATTAGAATAGGAATTGGTATAAGTTCAGGATTAATGAGAGCCAAAAGTGGAACAGCGAAAAGATTCGCACCAAAGCCAATAGATCCTTGAATAGCAGCAGCAATAGTAAATATTGAAATGACTAAAAAAATCTCAACAGGAGTCATACCAAATTTGATACTAACTCTTTTCGAGCACAAGTATGAGCCTGCTCTTCATTTGGCTAAAGTAAAGACTTAATGAACACCGTCTCTGGTCTTCTCATCATGACAGCACTCCTTGTGCTCAACGCGAGTTTTGTGGCAGCTGAATTTAGTTTGTTGGCTCTAGATCGAGCGCGAGTTGAAGCACAAGCAAATCAAGGTAGTCGTGTGCACCGGTCCCTTTTACGGGCTTTACAGCGCCTGACTTTAACTATGTCCGGATGCCAACTCGGCATTACATTGTCTGCTCTGATGTTGGGTTTTGTCGCTGAACCAACAATGGCGCGACTGTTGACAGGTGATGATCACCCCACTGGATTGAGTGTTCTCCTTGCTATTTTTGTGGCGACTGTTCTCCACTTAATCATCGGAGAACAGGTTCCGAAGTACATTGCACTTGCAGCACCTGAGTCAACTTCACGAAAGCTAGTTCCGTTATTATCTGGATATAGCGTTCTAGTGCGGCCGCTAGTACGGCTACTTAACGGCACAGCAAACTCTGTTGTACGCCGATTTGGAGTTGAACCGCGAGACGAAATAGATACCTCACGAACTTCAGAAGAACTTGAAACACTGATCACCGAGAGAGCATCAGATGTCCTAGATCCAGAAGAAGTATCATTACTCACTCGGTCGTTACGTTTCAGCGACAAAACAGCAGTTGATGCATTAATACCAAGAGTTGATATTGATGCTTTACAAAGAGCAACCCAAGTTTCTGATCTCATCACCCAAGCACTAGACACCGGTCGATCAAGATTTCCAGTGTTCGACAAAGACTTAGACGACATCATCGGTGTTGTTCATGTCAAATCGGTTTATCGACTCTCACCAGAACAAAGACGCACCACACATGTGTCTGAAATTATGAGAGACATTCTTGCTGTTCCAGAAACAAGGAAACTAGAAGAGATTTTGTCTGATATGAGAAAACGTCGGACACAGATGGCCGTTGTAATAGATGAGCACGGAGCAACTTCCGGCATTATCACTCTTGAAGACTTGTTGGAAGAAATTTTAGGAGAGATAAAAGACGAGTACGACACCGATCTAACGGAATCTGAAGTCGAGAATCCGGGAAGTTTTCTCGTCGCTGGGCGTCTTAATTTTGACGAAGTGTTTGATGCAACCGGATTCAGAATCCCTGAAGGTCAATATGAAACTATCGCCGGATTTGTTTTGGAACGCCTTGGCCATTTGGCGGAATCTGGGGAAAAAGTTATTGAGGAAGAATGGACTATAGAGGTAGTAGAAGTTAAGAGAAGGCGAATCATCACGTTAAGGGTTACTTCGTCATGATTTTTATTGCTGTAGTTCTGTTAGTAGCTGTAAACGCAATTTTTGTTGCTGTTGAGTTTGCTCTAATAGCAAGCCGACCTCTTCGTTTGCAAGAGGCGGCAAAGGATGGGAAGCGAAGTTCGCTTCGGGCTTTAGCCGCGCACAAAGATCTTCGCCGCCAAGTTTCTGGAGCACAATTAGGTATAACTGCAAGCAGCGTGATTTTAGGTATTACCGCTGAACCTTCTATCGGTCGGTTAATCCAGCCCGTCGTAGAACTCTTTGGGGCATCAGAAAATCTGGCCGAAAGCATCAGTTGGATCACCGCAATAGGGTTTGCTGGAATAGTTCAGTTGCTGTTAGGGGAAATGGTGCCAAAGAATCTTGCGGTGACTGCACCGGAAATAACTTTGCAGCGACTGATTTCTATACATCGAGTTTTTGTTTTATCGATGTCCCCACTTATTTGGATATTAGACAAATTGTCAACACTTTTAGTGAAACCATTTGGCTACACCCCAGTTGATGAAATTAATCATGCTTTAGGAGTGTCAGAACTTTCCGCAATTTTTGATTCATCGCATCAAAAAGGATCTATTGATGAATTCGAGCACGAGTTACTCACTAGTGCATTGGATTTAGGGATTCGTCCTGTTGAAGAAATATCTATTCCTCGACAAGAAATAGTCGCGGTAACCAAAAAAATGACAATTGCCGAAATAGAAAAACAAATCTTAAAAAGTGGCCATACACGTATGCCGGTTATAGGAGAAAACCTTGATGACATAGTTGGGATGGTGCACGCAAAAGATCTTTTGCAATATGGACCAGAGATGCAAAGTTTGATCCTCCCGGAAGATTCGATTCGAGAACTTGTAATAGTTTCACCCGATATGACTCAAGAAGATGCGTTACTACTCATGAGAAGAAATAGGAATCATCTGGTGGTGTTACAGAATCCTGTTTCAGAAACTGTTGGACTTATAACAATGGAAGATGTTGTTGAAGAATTAGTGGGAGAGTTTGAAGACGAAACAGATGTGGAGTTTCTTTAAGCTCCGACTGCGTGAAATCCACCGTCTACATGAACCATTTCACCGGTAGTGGATGGGAACCAGTCGGAAAGTAACGCTACGCAAGCACGAGCGACTGGTTCAGAGTCATGAATATCCCAGCCAAGAGGGGAGCGCTCCCCCCAAACTTCTTCAAAGGCAGCAAAACCAGGGATACTTTTTGCTGCCATAGTTCTAATCGGGCCAGCAGCAACCATATTGACTCGGATACCCTCCGGTCCAAGTGATCTAGCCAAATATCTAGAAGTTGATTCTAAGGCAGCTTTAGCGACCCCCATCCAGTTGTACGCTGGCCAAGCGAACCGAGCATCAAAATCAAGGCCAACGATAGATCCACCTTCAGTCATCAAAGGTCGCACAACCTCCGCCACTGTTTTCAGTGAATAAGCAGAAATTTCCATGGCAACAGAAACATCCTCCCACTTAGGAGTCATGAAGTCTTCCCCGAGGCAAGCTTCAGGAGCAAAACCTATTGCGTGTAGAGCGCCATCTACTCGTCCCCAAGATTCGGCCAATTCATTTTGTAATGCGACTGCTTGTTCAGAAGAAGTGACATCAAATTCAAGAACTTCAGGGACTATCGGTAGTTTCTTTGCTGTTCTCTGGGTTAGGCGCATTCCGCGTCCCGCTCCAGTCAAAATGATCTCTGCACCTTGTTCTTGAGCTAATCTGGCAACTGAAAACGCTAACGAAGCGTCGGTAAGAACCCCAGTGATTACTAACTTCTTATCGTCAAGAATACCCACGTAACTCTCCCGTTTATGAAACTATTTTTCTCGCTATCCTCAGTCAAGACCTTACCTCTCAGAGGATAAAAAATGTGGCAGGACGTTATTCCCACAGGATTGCCCTCTCTATTGACTATTCTCAAGACAGTATGACTGATATAAAAATAACTCTTCCAGATGGCTCTTCTCGAACGTTGGCAGATGGCGCCACTGGTTATGATCTTGCAGCCGAAATTGGAAGTGGACTAGCGAAAGCAGCCCTGGTCGTAAAAATTGGTGAAGCAATTATTGATTTAAACACACCTTTAGTTGATGGAAGTGAAGTGGCCATAATTACTCAAGAGAGTGCAGAGGGTCTTGAAGTTCTTCGGCATTCGACTGCTCACGTGCTGGCCCAAGCAGTATTAGATCTCTGGCCTGAAGCAACTTACGCGATAGGGCCTCCGATAGAGCATGGTTTTTACTACGATTTCTATTTACCAGAAAATGCTTCATTTAATCCTGAAGACCTTGAAGTCATAGAAAAACGGATGCGTGAAATTGTTAAAGCGGACCAGAAATTCCACCGGCATGAAATAACAATAGATGAAGCTCTAGATTTATTCTCCACTCATGAGTATAAAAAAGAGATCATTGAGAAAGTTGCTTCAGGTGGCGGTGACAAAGAATTGGCATCAGAGATAAAGTCCGATGGAACTGTGAGTTACTACCAAAATGATGAAGGTTTTGTTGATTTATGTTTAGGGCCACATGTTCCCTCCACTGGGAGACTTGGGCATTTCGCACTACAAAAAGTTGCAGGAGCCTACTGGCGAGGTGACACCAGTAGACCAATGCTCCAGAGGATCTATGGAACTGCTTGGGCAAACAAAAAAGACCTAAAGGATCATCTTCAGCGTTTAGTCGAAGCCGAAAAACGAGATCACCGTCGACTAGCTTCGGACTTAGACTTAGTTTCATGGCCAGAGAACTTAGGGCCAGGCCTAGCGGTATGGCATCCAAAAGGTGCTCTTGTCCGAAAAATTATTGAGGACTACAGCCGTGAACGTCATGAAAGTGGTGGATATGACTTTGTCTATAGCCCCCATATCGCAAAATCTGTTCTTTGGGAAACAAGTGGACATCTCGACTTCTACTCCGAAGGCATGTACCCGCCAATGGAGCTTGATGGAATTTCCTACTATCCCAAACCAATGAACTGCCCATTTCATGTGGCGGTGTATCAAAGTAGTCAACGAAGCTATCGTGAACTTCCCTTACGGTTCTTTGAGCTTGGAACCGTTTACCGATATGAACTTTCTGGAGCAATTCACGGCCTATTAAGAAGTCGAGGCTTCACACAAGACGACTCTCATATTTTCTGCACTCAGGAAAACATAGAAGAAGAGTTAGCCTCACTACTTAATTTCACTCTTTCTGTCTTAAAAGCTTTTGGATTCACCGATTTTCAAGCAAAGTTATCCACTCGACCAGAAGAAAAATCTGTTGGAGAAGATGAGCTTTGGGATATTGCTACAGACGGTTTACGAGCAGCATTGGAATCCGCAGACCTTGAATACATCGTTGATGAAGGGGGAGGAGCTTTTTACGGACCAAAGATCGATGTTGACATAACTGATGCCATTGGCCGCTCTTGGCAACTCTCAACCATTCAACTCGATTTTAATCTTCCTGAAAGATTTGAGCTCGAATATGTAGGTACAGACGGTAACCGTCATCAGCCAGTGATGATACATCGAGCACTCATGGGATCAATTGAAAGATTCTTTGGCGTGCTCTTAGAGCATTATGCTGGCGCCTTTCCAACATGGCTATCTCCAGAACAAATTCGAATTCTTCCCATAGCTGAAGAACACAATGATTATGCACAAGAATTACTGACGGAATTAACTCGCACTGGCTTTCGGGCATCAATTCAAGCAGCAACAGACCCATTGGGCAAGCGAGTTCGTGAAGCAAAAGTCGAAAAAATTCCACACGTACTAGTAGTCGGTAAAGATGATGTTGCTAACAGAACAGTCGGAGAGAATATGAGAGGCTCAGAAAACCCGGAACGAGATCTTCCATTCGAAGAGTTTCTTTCCCGTCTAACTAGCGAAGTAGAAGAACGTAAGTGAGTCAACTAGAGCACCTCTGGGCCGGATGGCGCCAGGCATACATAAAGGGTGAAACCAGCCCACAGTCCTTAGTGGAAACCCCGGAGGGACTATCGATCTTCTCAGCTATAGAACAAAGCGGACTTCCAGATGAGGAAACATTAATTATTTACAGAGGAGAGACATGCTTCGCACTGCTGAATGTTTACCCGTATACCACTGGACACACAATGATCATTCCGCTTAGAGAATTCCGCTTAGAGAGGTGGAAGCATTAACTGATTTAACAACTCAAGAATATGAAGAACTCTGGCAACTAGTTAAAAAGACAGTGCAATCCTTAGAAGTGGCGTACAACCCTGATGGAATAAATGTAGGTCTCAACCAAGGGAAGGCAGCAGGAGCAGGAATCCCTGAACATTTACATGTCCATTGCCTTCCGAGATGGGCTGGAGATACGAATTTTTCAACAACAGTTGCTGGGGCAAGAGTTCTACCTGAATCACTAACTGATACGTGGACTCGATTACGCGAAGCGTGGAATAAATGACAGCAAAAAAACTCTGCACTTGGTTGGCGATTATTCTATTTTGTGCTTCCTGTTCAAGTAAGACCCCACAATCCGAAAATTCTCAACAACAAGAAACCACGTCAAGCACTACAACAAAAATTGAATCAAGTACGACAGAGCCAACTGAAACTGTTGAAGAACCAGTTGTTGAAGCCATTCAAGAAATTGAATGGGCAACTTGCTACGAAAATTATGAATGCGGTGATCTTCAAGTTCCACTCGACTACGCAGACATAGATTCCGGTTCTATAAGCATTGCGCTGGTTCGTCTCCCTGCTACGAGCGAACCTTATTTAGGATCGCTGTTGATGAACCCCGGAGGGCCAGGTGGCTCCGGAGTTGAACTAGTAGGAGAGTGGGGAGAGATTTGGGAAATGGTTTTCTCCAATTTTGATGTCATCGGGTTTGATCCACGAGGTGTTGGATCCAGCACTCAAGTGTTATGCCCTAACGACCCTGATTCAGATGAAAGTTGGCTGTTAGAAGATGGAGAAGACACAACTGAACTCTTCGTCGGAGCAACAGAACACGTTGAAGAATGTCAAGAAATGAGTGGAGAACTTTTTCATCACGTTGGAACGAACAACGTTGCACGTGATATGGACAGCATTCGTGTAGCTGTAGGAGCAGAAAAAATCAACTACTTCGGATATTCCTATGGCACAAGAATAGGTGCCGTGTACGCTTCGTTATTTCCAGAGCGAGTAAGAGCAATGGTGTTAGATGGCCCAGTATCCCCAGAGGAACATCCAAGCGCTTTTAGCCCGATACAGGGTCTTGGTTTTGAAAATGCTTGGAATCGGTTTGCAGCGGACTGTGATTCCAGAGTGTCTTGCGCTCTCAATGAATATGGGGGAGCCGAAGAAACATTTTCTTCAGTAACAGAGTTGTTGAAGGATAAAAATATTCCAACCGAAAATAATCGAGAGCTTACTGAATCAGAGTTCATATGGTCCGTAGGAGCCGCTCTTTACAGTCCGTACTCTTGGCCAGATTTAGAAGGTGGAATCATAGAAGTATTAGAAAAAGGAACAGGGGTAATAAGTCAGCGCCTAGTGGATGATTATGAAGGAAGAAAAGAAGATGGAACGTATGACAATTCCAGTGCTGTTGGATTCTTAGTCA
>JUEO01000004.1 GCA_000817115.1 marine actinobacterium MedAcidi-G2B
GCCGGTTAAACGAATTACTTATGCAGGCAAAAGAAGATGATGAAGCTAGGCAAGCGTTTATAGACTTATTAGAGGTTCTCGGATCAGACAATCCAAAGGCAAGCGAATGGCGACGAAAGTTAGCGTCAGCTCTTTACTAAGTAAAACATTTAATGATTCTTGAATTAGGCGCCCAACATAAGTTCGATATAACGCACCGAGCGTTAGTGATGGGAATACTTAATCGAACACCTGATTCTTTCTATGACCGAGGAAAATACTGGTCATTTGATGACTTCTTGCGACTAGCAGAAGAGCATGTGGAAAATGGTGCGGATTTTCTTGACGTCGGTGGAGTAAAAGCTGGACCAGGCCCTGAAGTAACTGAAGTAGAAGAAATAGAGCGAACAGTACCGGGTGTGGAAGCGCTCGCCAAACGATTCGACCTACCAATATCAATCGACACTTGGAGAGGTTCAGTCGCATCGGCAGCTTTTGAGGCCGGAGCTTGTGTTGGCAACGACATCAGTGGGTTCTCTGATCCAACCTTTTTGCCGGCATGCAAACAACATGAGGCATCTGTAGTAGCGACACATGTGCGAATTGGTCCAAGAATCCCAGATCCGAAACCTCTTTATAAAGACTTAAAGAAAGAGGTAAAAGAATTTCTTTCAGAAAGAGCACGTTGGGCGCTCGAAGCTGGTATCCCCAAACAACGCATCATGGTTGACGCAGGTTTAGATCTCGGCAAAACTCCCGCTATGTCAGCAGAACTGCTTCGTAATTCAGATGACTTATTAACAATTGGTCATCCAGTTTTTCTTTCAGCATCTAATAAAGGATTTCTTGGTGAATTAAGTGGTGCTGATATCAATAACCGGCGAGAGTCTTCCTGGGCAGCCCATGCTTTGGGAATACTTTTAGGGTGCAGAATTTTACGAGCCCATGATGTTAGTGGTTCGCGTAGGATTTCTGATGTTATGGAAGCAGTTCTTGAATATCAATCATCGGAGAATGAGTGAGTTCCGGGCAGGTTATTCTCATTGCGGGCGATGATCCGACCTTGATAGCGGAAACACTCAGCACTTATATTGAAAGCGCAGTTGGAGATCAAGACCGCTCACTTGTTTTAGAAGAAATGGATGAGAACAACTACCGAAGCGAGCAGAGCTCTGGATTTTCTATCGCCCCTCTTATTGACGCAGCACAGACCCCACCTTTCTTAACAGAAAGTCGCGTAGTTGTAGGTAGACATATTGGAAGATTTGGAAACAAGGATCAAGTAGAACCATTAGTGGAATATTTGAATGCTCCTTCACCTACAACAAAACTCATTCTTGTTTGGGAAAAAGGAACAGAACCGGCCCAACAGCGCCTTTCCGCTATCCCTAAGTCGCTAGCAGAGGCAGTTGAACAAGCTGGTGGGAAAATAATCTCTTCCACGGTCGGGAAAGGCAGAGAAGCTAATCAGTGGCTAGAAGACAGACTGAAATCGGCAGATATAGAAATAGATAAGAAAGCTCAGACGGCAATAATAGAGCGACTCGGACAAGACCGAACTCGCGTGGTTTCTTTACTGGCAACACTTGAGGCTGTCTACGGATCAGGAGTAAGGGTTAATTTAGAGGAAATAAATCCATACCTTGGCGAAGCAGGTGACGTAGCCCCATGGGATTTAACTGACTCCATTGATAAAGGAAACACTGCTAGAGCATTGGAGAATCTTCATCGTTTGCAAGGAGCAGGAGGACGACATCCATTAGCGATACTCAGCATGCTGCATAATCATTACAGCCAACTGCTTCGGCTAGATGGTTTAGAAGTAGTAAGTGAAAAGCAAGTTAGCGACGTGCTCGGAGTAAAAGGGTTTCCCGCAAAGAAAATATTTCAATTAAGTAGGAAAATGCCTACAGAGAGCATAAAAAAAGCTATCTCTCTTCTTGCTGCAGCAGACTTAGACCTTAAGGGAAAAACTGCTTGGACTCCAGAACTAGTTACTGAGGTATTGGTAGCGCGTTTATCTTCCCTGCCAAAAAGGTGACATAAGGTTTATTGAGCTAATTCGTTAAAGCGTTTTTGAAGTCGAGATTTTTTTCGAGCAGCATTATTGGGATGGATAACACGTTTTGCGGCAGCACTGTCAATACGTTTTATAGCCTCAGATAAAGCAGCCTTAGCTTCTTCGCTTGATCCATCAGATTCCAAAACGGCTTTTGTTCGTGTACGCAACTCAGAACGCACCATACGGTTACGTTGACGCTGCTTCTCTGTTTGTCGATTACGTTTAATTTGACTCTTTATATTGGCCACGAGGCACACCCTTAAAGAATAGAATTGAGAAATAAATGTACGCTTCTAAGTCGAAACGGACAGAGAGCAATACTAGCGTCTAACTGAGGAAATCCGGTATATCGTGAGTTTTAACTTCAAAGAACGCCGATTCGACATAGTGCTCAACTACGGTCAACAATGATGGATTTATCAAGAATTCGAAACACTTCAATTATCGCCCACATAGATCACGGAAAGTCAACGCTCGCGGACCGAATGTTAGAACTATGCGGAGCGGTGGACCCCAGAGAGATGAGGGCCCAATATCTAGACTCTATGGATCTTGAACGTGAACGCGGAATCACCATCAAGTTGCAAAGCGTGCGCCTGGACTGGAAAGACGAGATTATCAATTTAATTGACACCCCTGGACATGTGGACTTTGGATATGAAGTAAGCCGTTCATTGGCAGCTTGCGAAGGTGTGATTCTTGTCGTAGATGCAGCGCAAGGCATAGAAGCGCAGACGCTCGCTAATTGCTATCTTGCTCTTGAAAATGATTTAGAAATTGTTGCGGCACTAAACAAAATAGACCTCCCAGCGGCAGAACCAGAGCGGTACGCCGAGGAAATCGAATCAGTCCTTGGAATACCTGCCGAAGAAATATTTCTCATAAGCGCAAAAACTGGAGAAGGTGTAGCCGAACTCTTAGACGCAGTGGTTGAGAAGACGCCGCCACCTAACGGTGACCCAAACGCGCCTCTTCAAGCCCTAGTTTATGACAGCCATTTTGATCAATACCGTGGTGTGGTTTCATCAATTCGTGTGGTGAATGGAACATTAACGAAAGACGATCGTATTCAATTCATGCAAGCAAACACATCTCATGACGTTGATGAGATCGGTGTTCGACGCCCAGATCTGACACCAATAAGCAAGTTGGGACCAGGGGAAGTCGGGTATCTCCTAGCTGGAGTAAAAAATGTCGGAGAAGCTCGATCTGGTGAAACAATTACAACTCATAAAAACGGAGCCAATGTACCACTATCGGGCTATAGGGAACCTCAGCCAATGGTCTACAGCGGCTTGTATCCCATTGAAGGAGATGAATATAACGATTTGCGGGATGCTCTTGAAAAACTACGGCTTAATGACTCTAGTTTTACTTATCAGCCAGAAACTTCCGGAGCGTTAGGTTTTGGATTCCGATGCGGATTCTTAGGCCTTCTCCATATGGAAATTGTTAGAGAGCGACTAGAAAGAGAATTCAATCTGAGCTTGATTACAACAGCACCATCGGTTGAATACGAAATAGAGAAAACAAACGGAGAGATCATAGAGGTGGATAACCCGTGTGACCTGCCCGCAGCAACTGAAATAAACACAATACGAGAGCCTTGGCTGTCTGCAAAAATAATTACTCCCGCTGATTACACCGGAGCACTTATGGAGCTATGTCAAGAGCGCAGAGGCGAGTTAGATTCAATGACCTATCTCTCTCCAGAGCGAGTGGAGCTGAGTTATTTTTTGCCGCTAGCAGAAGTGGTGATTGATTTTTTTGATCAGATGAAAAGTCGCACACAAGGTTACGCAAGTTTGGATTATGAGCCCACTGGATACAAGGCATCTGATTTAGTGCGTGTGGATATTCTCTTACATGGTGAACCGGTAGATGCTTTTTCCACTGTTGTACATCGCGGAACCTCAGAGGCGTACGGTCGGAGGATGACAGCGAAATTGAAAGAGCTTATTCCGAGACAACAGTTTGAAATTCCAATTCAAGCGGCAATAGGTGGAAGAATCATTGCACGTGAAACAGTTAGGGCTTTTAGGAAAGACGTAACTGCGAAACTCTACGGTGGAGACATCACAAGAAAACGAAAACTTCTTGAAAAACAGAAAGCCGGAAAACGCCGAATGAAATCAATAGGGCGAGTAGACATACCCCAGGAAGCGTTTGTTTCTGCCCTACGTCTCGATGACTAGCAAGAACTCCTACGTCTTTTCCATCACAGGCAAAGAAAGAACGAGATAACCTTCTTGTCATGCTTGAAGAACGGAAAGCAGCTATCTTAAGCGCTGTTGTAGAAGAATATATTGAGACAGAGATCCCAGTTGGATCTTCGCATATTGCAAATGTTCCAGGAGTCGATGTCTCTTCAGCAACAGTACGTAACGAACTTGTTCAATTAGAAGAGCAGGGATATCTTTTCCAGCCGCATACTTCAGCAGGGCGTATTCCGACTGATAAGGCATACAGATTTTTTGTTGATCAACTTGAAACTCCAGATTCGCTGAGTCCAGTGGAAGGTTCGAAAATATCAGAATTTTTTGCTCGTTCTTACAGCGAAATTGAAGAAATGTTACGTGACACGAGCACGTTATTAGCAAACTTGACTGGAAGTGCGTCTGTGGTAGTTGCTCCTGATCGAGACCATCGAGAAATCCGCTCTGTTCAACTAGTCGGCCTTGGTGTAAAAGTAGCAATGCTAGTTTTAGTTACTGCAAATGGTCAGGTAGAGAAACATGTCATTGAGTTACGTAATGACATGCCAGACTCAGTTCTTGCAATAGCAAACGCCCATCTTTCTGCTTACTTAATCGGTAAGCGTTCATCAAATGTGTTCGATCCGTCACCGACAGGAGAAACGGAAGTGGATGAAGTTATTTCTTCTGTAATGTCAGTACTTTCTAAAGAAAATGAAAATTTAGAACGAGCTTACGTTGGAGGAACTTCACAAGTTGCAGCAGCTTTTGAAGAAGTTGAACGCGTTCAAGAGGTTTTATCTGTCTTAGAAAGACAGTTTGTGGTTGTGAGTCTTATGCGAGATGTAATTAATCGTGGTCTCTCTGTCGCAATCGGATCTGAAACAGGCCTCAAACCGTTATCGGATTGTTCTTTAGTGGTAGCGCCATACGGAGCAGATGGAGAAAATGCTGGATCAATAGCTGTTCTTGGTCCAACCCGGATGAATTACTCTCGGGCCTTGGCGACAGTTGCTGTGGTAGGTAGACAACTCGGGAATCGTCTAATAAAAGGTTGATGCTCGAATGTCTAGAGACCTGTATCAAATACTAGAAGTGAATTCCAGAGCAAGTGCCGGTGAAATTAAAAGTGCCTATCGTACGCTCGCGAGAAAATATCATCCGGATGCAAACCCAGATAATCCAGAAGCAGGCGAACGTTTCAAAGAGATAGCTTCAGCTTATGAAATTCTTTCCGATCCAAACAGAAGAGCCCGTTACGATCAGTTTGGAGAAACTGGGACTTCTTCTAGTCATTCAAACCCATTTGGAGACTTTTCGGACATCTTCTCCTCTTTTTTTGGTGGCCAGAGTTCCGGTCCTTCTGGACCCCGAGTTGAATATGGAGAAGATTTAGAAATCGATCTAGAGATAGGTTTTGAAGAAGCCGTATTCGGAACTCAAAAAGAAATAAGAGTGCGCACTGCAGTTCCCTGTGAACCGTGTGGCTCCACGGGAGCAACAGCGGGAACAGAACCAATTGAATGTACAAGGTGTAGTGGAATTGGTCAGATCCAAGAAATGCGACGATCGATACTTGGACAAATGCTGACACAGACGATCTGCCCAGACTGCAAAGGTTCAGGATCTAGAATCTCAAACCCGTGTAAAGACTGTAATGGTGAAGGACGCAAAGTAACCGAAATCGAATTTCCGATTGACGTTCAGCAAGGAGTAGACCACGGCAACACGTTGAGACTCTCTGGAAGAGGAGCTACCGGGAGAAGAGGGGGTCCTCCAGGAGACCTTTACGTTCATCTTCGGGTAGCTGTCCACCCTGAGTTGGAGCGTCAGGGTCACGATCTAAGGCACCGTCTTCATATTCCTATGACTCAGGCCATCTTTGGAGTGGATCTAGATTACGCAACCCTTGATGGCGAGGAAGTTCTTTCAATAGCACCTGGAACACAGTCGGGGCATATTTTAAAACTAAAAGGGAAAGGTGTTCCACACCTGAACAGCAAAAACAGGGGAGATTTTTTTATTGAAGTGATTGTGGACACACCGACAGATCTAACGAGAGAAGAGGAAGAGACCCTACGCGAATACGCGTCTCAACGTAAAGAAGAGATCAGCCCGAATAAGAAAAAAGTGCGTAGCCGACGCCGGTAAATCCAAAATAAACGCTCAGCGTGATTAATTTATGTGAGAAATTGATTTCATAATTCTTAAAAAAACATACTATGAACTGGGGTTTTTTCCTAAATTTATTTAGATTGTTAGAATCTATTAAATCCGGTATCATCACCGGAATGACCACTATGTGTGCCGTCATCAAACTGATTGTCTATTAGCAAAATCTACTCAGGAGAGTTGAATCCATGGATGAAGAACTTGACGCCTTATATCGCCGTCGAGTAGGCGAACGAATAAGAGTCATACGACGTCAGCAACGCCTCTCACTTCATGATGTCGAAGATCGTTCCGAATCCGAATTCAAAGCTTCAGTGCTTGGAGCTTACGAAAGAGGAGAACGTGCAATATCAGTACCTCGTCTTCAACGGTTAGCCCGGTTCTATGGGGTGCCGGTAGATCAGTTACTCCCATCCGAAGGTGAAGGAGAATCTGGAGGAGTAACACAAAAGAATTTAGGATGGACTCCTGGGCAGAAGATTGTTATTGACTTAACCAAGCTGGATCAAGTCGAAGGCCCAGAATCAGAAATGATTGAACGCTATTTAACGATTATTCAAGTGAAACGTCAAGACTTCAATGGAAGGGTTCTGACAATTCGTGGAGACGATTTACAAGCCTTGGCAGCAATACTCGGAACAGATGTGGATGCAGCCGCACCACGGTTAGAGGAATTGGGATTGCTGTACCGACCGGACGCTGCTTAAAGCCAGTCCTGCGATCTGATATTCTTTCACTGATATGGGAATTTTGTCGCGTGTTCTCCGTAGTGGAGAAGGAAAGAAAATCAAAGCACTTGAATCTTTAGTCCCGGACATCAACGCGCTCGAATCAGAAATATCAAATCTTTCTGATCATGAACTTCAATCAAAAACTGGAGAATTTCGCCAACGCCTAGATCAAGGTGAAGATCTTGATGATCAACTAGTGGAATCTTTCGCAGTTGTAAGAGAAGCAGCGTGGAGGGTTATTGGGCAAAGACATTATGACGTTCAACTTATGGGAGGAGTAGCTCTTCATCTCGGCTGGGTAGCGGAAATGAGAACTGGTGAGGGGAAAACCTTAGTATCAACTCTTCCTGCCTATCTAAATGGACTCACTGGAAGAGGCGTTCACCTTTGCACGGTAAATGATTACCTAGCAACAAGAGATGCTGACTGGATGGGCCAAATTCATCGTTGGCTAGGACTAGATGTTGGACTAGTAGTTCCAGATACACGAGATCCCATTGAGAAACGAAAAGCCTATAACGCAGATATAACCTACGGAACTAACAACGAATTAGGATTTGATTATCTTCGTGACAATATGGCTATGTCACTCGACTCAAAAGCTCAAAGAGGTCACGCTTTTTGCATAGTTGACGAAGTTGACTCAATTTTAATTGATGAGGCTCGAACACCCTTAATAATCAGTGGTCGACTCAGTGAAGCCGCATCGCTTTACAAACGATTCGCAACTGTCGTAAAAGGCCTGAAACGTGATGTCCATTATGACTTTGATGAAGAAAAAAAGATTGTGGCGCCTACCGAAGAAGGTGTGCACTCGGTAGAACAAGCACTTGGTGTCACGAATCTGTATGACGAAGTCTCATCAAACTTAGTCCACCAACTTCAAGCAGCTTTGCGCGCTAAAGAGATTTATCAGCGTGACCGGGATTACATAATTGTTGATGGTGAAGTGAGAATCGTAGATGAGTTCACTGGTCGAGTGCTTGAAGGTCGTCGTTGGTCGGAAGGTATCCACCAAGCCGTTGAAGCCAAAGAGGGCGTAGCAATAAAAGAAGAAAATCAAACCCTTGCCACCATTACTCTTCAAAACTATTTCCGTTTATATGAAAAACTCGCAGGAATGACTGGAACTGCAGAAACGGAAGCTGCTGAACTGGCAGGAATATATGACCTACAAGTGGTATCAATACCAACAAACAGACCTATCGGACGCGTAGATTCAAGCGACCTGATATATAAAACGGAAGAAGGAAAATTTTCTGCGCTAATTGAAGATATTTCTACACGTCAAACAAATGGTCAACCGGTCTTAGTGGGAACAGTCTCAGTTGAAAAGTCAGAAAAACTTTCCCGTGAACTGGAAAAACGCGGCATAAGTCATGAAGTTTTGAATGCTAAACAACACTTTCGCGAGGCAGAGGTAATCGAACAAGCAGGTAGACCAGGGGCAGTCACCGTTGCAACAAATATGGCAGGTCGAGGAGTCGACATTCTTCTTGGTGGTAATCCTGAAAATCTTGCTAAGCGAAAAGTGATGTCTGAAGGGATTGATCCAAACTCTGCTTCTGGCCAGCAAAAAATCAAAAAATTGGCTAAAAAATTTGAAACAGAATGTATCACTGAGGGAGAGAAAGTCAGGCAAGCAGGAGGCCTTTATGTCTTAGGCACAGAACGACATGAATCTCGCCGGATAGATAATCAGTTGCGAGGAAGAAGTGGACGTCAAGGGGACCCAGGAGCAAGTCGCTTTTACCTCTCTTTAGATGACGACCTAATGCGTTTATTTTCTGGTGGTGGGATGCGCGGAGTGATGGACAGGGCGCTACCAGAAGACGTCCCAATCGAATCAAACATGGTCTCAAAAGCGATCGAAAGAGCACAGACCACTGTTGAGCAGAAAAACGCTGAAGTTCGAAAAAACATTCTCAAATATGACGAAGTGATGAATGAACAACGAAAAGTCATTTATTACAAACGAGATCAAATCCTAAATGGTTCAAACCTAAGAGAAGAGGTTTGTGAACAGATAGAACAAGTTTCAAGCCAAGAAGTTCTAAAACACTGTGTGTCTGAATACCCAGAAGAATGGGAGGTAGACAGTCTTATTACTTCAATTGAGAGTTTCTGGCCACTTACAATAAGTACAGAAGAGATATCTAAAGCTGAAACAACATTGGAGTTAACAGATCTCCTTATAGACGATGCGTCTACTTGTTTAGGGGAGAGAGAATCTGAACTGGGGCTTGAGACATTCCGAGAAGTTGAACGACAAGTGATGCTCAGAATTATCGATCAGCGCTGGCGAGAACATCTTTATGAAATGGATCACTTGCGGGAAGGGATTCATCTACGTGCGATGGGGCAACGCGACCCTGCGACTGAATGGCAGCGAGAAGGATTTGAACTTTTTGGACATCTCACCAAACTAATAGGTGAAGACTTCTTGCGGTATGTGATGCGAATTCAAGTGTCTGTAACAGACGACTCGCCAACGCCTTCTGACGTAGTCGCCAGCGGCCCAGAAGGCCCTGTATTAGGTGCGGCAGCAGTGGCGGCGGCAGCAGGTGCACCTACTCAAGTTAAAGAATCCGCACCAACACCAAAAGTCCAAAAAATTAACGATGAATGGGAATCAACCCCACGAAATGCTCCTTGTCCATGTGACTCGGGACGTAAATTCAAACATTGCCATGGCCGTTAGAAGCTATTGAATGATGGAAGATATAAACGAAGATATAAAAAATCTACGAGTTCGACTTGATGAAGCTTCCCGTTACCTTCGAATACCTGAATTACTCAAACGTCGTGAACAATTAGAAGAAGAAATGGCAGCCCCGGATCTGTGGGATGATCAAAATCGTGGCCGAGAAGTTCAAAAGAATCTGTCTGAAGCCGTAGAAGATATAAGTCTCCATAAGGCATTAGAAAGTGAAGTAGAGGATTTAGAAACCCTTTTTGAACTAGCGACGGAAGAAGATGACGAATCTTTGGATGAAGAGATACGGACTGGTCTTCAGAAAATCCAAACAAAATTTGATGAACTTGAAATCAGATCACTCTTTTCTGGAAAATACGATGAAAGTGATGCTGTTTGTCATATCCAGTCCGGCGCAGGTGGAACTGATGCACAAGATTGGGCTGAGATGCTTGTTCGCATGTATTCCCGTTGGGCAGAACGACGCGGCTTCAACATAGAAATAGACTCCATATCTGAAGGAACTGAAGCCGGGTTTTCATCAGCCGAATTCATAATTCGTGGACGGCACGCCTTTGGACTTTTACAAGGAGAAAGAGGTGTTCATCGACTTGTACGTATTTCTCCATTCAACAAAGAGGCCAAGCGACACACAGCTTTTGCTTCTCTTTATGTTGTGCCTTTTTTCGACAAGGTGGTAGATGAAGTCGCTATAGATGAAAATGATCTCCGGATAGATACTTACCGGGCTTCAGGTGCAGGTGGTCAGCACATAAATGTCACAGACTCGGCAGTCCGAATAACACATTTACCTACCGGGACGGTGACGTCTTGCCAAAATGAAAGAAGTCAACATCAAAACAAAGACCGAGCGATGCAGATACTTGCCGCCAAACTTTTAGATTTAGAACATCAAAAACGTGAAGAAGAGTTAGCGAAACTCGGTGGAGAACAAAGAAAAGTTGACTTTGGGAGTCAAATCCGTTCATATGTTCTTCAGCCCTACCAAATGGTGAAAGATCTTCGAACAGGATATGAAGTGGGCAATGTAGATTCAGTCCTGGACGGAGACATAGATGGATTCATGGAGACTTATCTGCGTTGGAATAAAGAAAAAGAATCATGAATCTAAAGCATCGCGCCACACTCAAGGCTCAACTCTCTGGTACTCTGCCCTACGTGAAAGAGATATCTAACGAAACTGGAAATCAACGATGATTCGATTAGAGAATGTAACGAAAGTGTACAAAGGGGACGTGACTGCGCTCAGAGCAGTGAACTTAGAAATCCAAAGAGGAGAATTTGTTTTCTTGGTTGGACAATCTGGTTCAGGGAAATCTACTTTCATCAGACTGTTAAATCGAGAAGAAGTTGCAGATTCTGGGAAGATATTACTTGCAGGAAAAGATCTTGGTTCGTTACGCTCTTGGAGCGTTCCTGCACTGCGAAGAAACATTGGCTGTATCTTTCAGGACTACAAACTTTTAGAGAAAAAAACTGTTCAAGAGAATGTTGCCTTCGCTCTTGAGGTGATAGGGCAACCTCGCCCCGTAATCAGAAAAAATGTTCCTGCAATTTTAGACCTCGTTGGACTCACTCAGAAAGCTGACCGTTTCCCTGATGAGCTTTCAGGAGGAGAGCAGCAGCGCGTCTCTATAGCTCGCGCATTTGCGAACAGGCCTACGGTTATGCTCGCTGACGAACCGACTGGAAACCTTGATCCATCAACTTCGGTTGGGATAATGAAATTACTCGATTTGATTAATCGGCGTGGCACCACAGTGGTCATGGCAACACATGACCGGAGCATCGTTAACTCAATGCAACGAAGAGTGATAGAGCTGGATAGGGGAGTTGTCGTAAGAGACGATTCTCATGGAATTTACGACGAACCAAACGGCGTATACGAATGATGGGCCACTAAAGATGTATCGAATTTGGTATTACTTTCGAGAAGCTTTTGCCAGCATATGGAGAAATTTGAGCCTAACTCTTGCTGCTATATTCACTGTTGCGATTTCATTGGCTCTTGTTGGAAGTTCTCTACTCGTAAGAGAAGGGGCAGAGAGGGCGACAGCACAATTTCAAGAAGGAGTTGAGTTCATAGTCTTCATGAATGCTGATGCAACAGTAGAACAAGATGGTGCCATCAGAGACGTATTAGAAAACAGCCCAGCAATTGAAGACTACGCCTACGTAAACCAAGAACAGGCATATGAAGAATTCAGCACACTATTCTCGGATAAACCAGATTTAGTTAATAGCGTTTCACCTGCGGTGATGCCGCCTTCGTATCGGATAGTTCCAACTGATCCATCGGCCGCAAATGTGACAGAACTCGCTCGCCAGTTTGCTAATCAGCCCGGAGTAAAAGAAGTAGCTACGGCAACAGAAGCCATTCGACAAATAGATGATTTTTCCACGCGTGTGAGCCAGGCTCTATTGATAGCCGCAGTTGTATTGGTAGTAGTTTCTGCGCTCTTGATTTTAAACACAGTATTTACTGCTATCGGCGCTCGTCGTCAGGAAATTGAAGTTATGAAATTAGTGGGCGCTACGAACTGGTTTATCCGCATCCCCTTCATGCTGGAAGGAACCATTCATGGTCTGATTGGGGCGGCTTTAGCTATTCCTGCACTCTTTGTTGTAGATAATAAAGTTCTTGCTTTCTTTCAAGAATCAGATGCAGTTCCACTCTTTAGAGGATTCGCTGTTCCAGATGGATTCGTTTGGGACACGAGTATTTGGCTTCTCTTGATAGGAGGAGCAGTAGGAATGATTGGATCAGCAATAGCAGTAACTCGTTATTTGGATGTGTAACCATGAACGATCCAGAAAGTTCCAGGGAGGAAGAGTGGGTGCCTATTGCATCGGCAGATCTAACTCCCGGTGCAATAGTTGAAACGAATCTTGACTCTGAGGAATTAGTTGTTTGGCGAACGCAGGAAGGCTTTCCTTGTGTCATGGAAGCTCGATGTCCGCATCAGTGGTCGCATCTAGGTGCAGAAGGAGTTGTGGAGGGGGAAGAAATAGTATGCCTAACGCATTGTTGGAGATTTTCAAGAAATGGTGAGGGGTGGAAAGCTGGAATGACTGGCCGCCGTGATCGAAAAGGCGACATTATGATCTTGCCGTGCAAAGAAGAATCAAATCAGATATGGGTTCAAAGGAGAAAAGATGAGTGAACAAAAAGAATTTGATCAAAAATCAATTGGAAAATACACCATGGCTACATGGGGCTATAAGCAAGGCGAAATGGTTTCATTAATGATTCATTTAGGGCACAGGCTGGGACTCTATAAAGCTATGGATGGGGCGGGAGAAGTCACCTCAGCTGATTTAGCGAGCATCACAGGACTTCACGAAAGATGGTTGCGGGAGTGGCTACGGAGCCAAGCTGCAGCACATTTGCTTGAATCTGTAGATGGAGAAGTTTTTTTGTTAGAGCCTGAGGCAGCGTTTGTCCTCGCACGAGAGGACTCTCCTTCCTTTGCAGCAGGAGCATTCGCTGTAGTGCGGCCAAAAGAAGTCATAGATGGGATAATCAACTCCTTCAGGACTGGCCTGGGTTTAGATTATGACGGACTAGGCGCCGAATCTGCGCAACATGTTGAGGGAATGCTTGGTCCGATGACAAAAGCACTTTTGCTGCCGAGGATCATTCCAAACCTTCCTGGAGTTGCAGAAAAATTAGAGTCTGGGGCTCGAGTTGTTGATATTGGTTGTGGAGGTGGAATGGTGATTGACATGCTTGCTGAAGCGTTTCCAGCTTCAACCTATGTTGGTTATGACCCTTCAGAAAGAGCCATAGAATTGGCTACCAAACGTTTAGAGGGCAAAGAAAATGTTGAACTTCTTCTGGCGGGCGGTGAGGACCTTCCAGATTCAGGAAATGTGGATCTCGTAATAACTTTCGATTGTTTACATGACATGCCGCGCCCTGATCTCACCATAAAAGCGATTAGAGGTGCTATAGCGACGGATGGTACATGGCTTATAAAAGACATAAAGTCAAGCGCTAAATGGGAAGATAATTTGAAGAACCCAATGTTAGCTTTTATGTATGCGACTTCTGTCGGCTCTTGTCTGCAGTCAGCAATGTCGGAGCCAGAAGCTTTTGGGCTAGGGACGTTAGGTCTCAACCCAGAGGTTGCAGAAGAGATGGTCAGGGAAGCCGGCTTTACACGGTTTGCTATGCATGATTTTCACGATCCAACAAATCTTTATTACGAAGTTCGTCCCTAGTATTTCAACGCATGAGCGAAACAGACGACCCCGGGAAAGAAATTCCGTCTCCTGATCCTTCTAACGGAGAAAGCGACTCAACAGAAATTTCCCAAACTTTCGGGACTGAGGTATCAGAAGGGCACCGGCGTCGCCGTGGAACTTTCTTCAAGTACTCCAGCGAACAGAGCGGGACTCTTGCTTCTTTGAATCTAGAGGCCGGTAGTCAATGGACTGAGAAAGAAGCAGATAAACGGATAAGGGAGTTCCTTATCCGTTTAGCCGGTGACCGTGAATTAGTTCATGAAGCAAGCCCTGTTGAGTTTGCCCGTAAGAACGATCTACTTCTTTTGTTTGGCCCGGAAGAAGAAGAATTGTTTGCTAAATTGGCAGCCCGGTTTCCACCGGAAACATTACAGGTATGGTCAGAATTACTTGGTGGAGGGGATTCTTCGGACTCTTTCGGACCGCGTTCGAGAGCTGAACGACAAGACGAGAAGGCAATTGCTTTATCGATTAAGAAAGCATTCAGGAGAAGGGCTGTCACATTCTTGGTGGTGGTTGGCCTAGTTGTTTTCGCAATTTTATTCTTTAGACGCTTGGCTGACGAAGGAATTGTTGATGATTCCAGTCAGGCTCTTCGGTTTGCTTCTCAAGGAAGTGAAACTGTTATAGAGGGAGAGGTAGCGGAGTTTGGTCCTCCAGTTGTGGAACCCAACCTCGTCACATTTGCTGACCTCCTTGTAGCTTTACAAGACGGTGAGGGCTCGCCCGAAGATCGTGTTCGGGAAGTCGTCTCAGAAAATATCCTAAAAGTTGAACCTGGTGAAATCATCGCAACTGTTTTTGGTTATAACAGTGGTGGACAAGTTGCCTTAATTGGTCCTGAGGGCTGGTTAAGTGAAGCATGTGTTCGTGTTTCAGCCACTGATGATGAATTTCGGCCTTTTGACGTTGTTGTCTTTGAGTTGACTCAGGGTTTGTGCTCTGAAGAGTTGTCTGGGCGCAAAGTTTCTCCGACTTGTTTGGGTGAAAACCTACTGATTGTTCCTTTGTATATACCTCAAGGGGAAGTAACTCATCCCGAAGGGGGAAGTGGATGGGCAGAAATGATACGTGTTGGGTATGAAATGAACGTTCCAGGATGGGAGACACTTGCCATAAGGGGAACAATCGCAGTAGGCGCTCAAGAAGGCCAGACAGAAATACCTCTCTTTAGCGGGAAAATAGGTGACGAAATCACCGTTAGTTTTGATGAACTGAACACTGGAAGCTGCACTTTGATGCAATAAAGCGGTGTGCAACCGTATGAACTAATTCCGGCTACGGTTATAGTCGTGGCAAATATATCGAAAGACCGGGCTTCTAGAGCGCTTGATTGGACCGGAGAGCACGTAGTTACAACTGTTCATACTGCGCGACGAAGATACGATATGGCGCTGCTTAGATTTCAAGCAAGACTGGAGAGCCCTAAAGCAGATCGCATTTTTCCGTGGGCTGTAGCGCTATGCCTATGGCTTGTTCTAGCTATATTAGCTGTGGCTCGAAGTAAAGATTTAGGCTTGGGCAGCACATTGGGTTTCCACTTGCAGGCTTTACATCTAATGGAATCTGGGGTTTCTCCTGATGTCAGCGAACTAGGTATAAATATTTTCGCTCAGCACGCTGCTTTTATTTTCTTTCCTATCGCATTATTGACGAAAATTTTCCCCCCCACTGAAACGCTTTTAGTTGTCCAGGCTTTTGCTATTGCAATAGCAGTAGTGCCGCTTTGGAGAATTGGTAGAGAGTCAGCAAACCTTCGGGTTGGTGCTTGTAGTGCTATTACTCTTGCATACGCTCTCCATCCATCGGTACAAAATCTCAATTTGGCAGGATTTCACCCTGAAGTGTTTGCTTTACCAGCATTATTAGCCGCTTATCTTCAGGGACAAAAAGAGCGCTGGTGGGCGGTGGCCATTTTCCTTTTAATAGTTCTCTCTTCGCGCTCAGACCTAGGGCTAGCAGTCGCAGCTCTAGGAGTTGTTTTCATATTGGAAGAGAAACAGCGAAAAGGTGTTCTGGTGGCTGCCATAGGCCTCTCCTGGTTCTTAGTAATGGCATTTGTTGTTCAACCGGCTATAGGAAATGGAGAATACCCGCACCTCAAATCTTTCGCTTCATACGGGGCTGGATCTTTTGGTGTGCTATTTGGACTGATTTCTGATCCGTTCTCTGTTCTGGGTGATTTGTTTGAAAGAGAGAGCTTCGAAAAAGTTCTTCTTCTTGTAGCTCCAGTGCTTTTTTTACCACTAGTGCGGATGCGGTATTTATCACCCGTACTTCCCCTTTTGGGCTTTTATCTAATAGCAGAAGCGGCAGCAGACAACTTGTATAACCCGCAACAAGATGTGGCGCTCTTAACATTCGTATTTATTGCTGCTCTTTATGCATTAGCACGAATAGGTCAAGCAGGTGTTAAGCGAATCCTTGTAGATAAAAGAGTATTAGCGGTACTAGCACTCACAGCAATAGTTTTCTTCGTGCGAGATGCTGCTTCTTCTCCCTACGAAGAACCTTGGGAATGGGGAAAAAGAGATGTTAGCGATGTTGCTCGTTTAGATGCGGTTGAAAATATTGAAATTTATGATCGTGTTCTAGCGCATCCAAGTATTTTCAATCTTGTCGCAGAACGCGAAACTATAAAATTATTACCAGATGATGATTACTATCTTCCAAGTTTGGATCTTGTCGTAGGAATAGACATTGTGGTTTTTGATTCAAATGATCTTGAGTGGGAGCAGAATGACATTGAAACATTTGGTCGAGGACTCCAAACGCTAGGTTTCAAAGAAGAATTTGATAGAGCCGGCATTCAAGTTTATTCAAGACACCCTTAAACGTTTTTGTTGAGTTTGTCGCGTAAAAGATCAGCCACTTCATCTAAGTCATCCGGGTCACCCATCTGTGCCTGAGTAAAGTCAAGATGCGACATATCTTCTATGGGAACACAATGAATGTGGGTGTGAGGAACTTCAAATCCAGCAATCATCAAGCCAACTCTGGCTGGTTTAAAGATAAGTTGTTGAGCTTCAGCAACCTTATGGGCGATGGTCATTAAGTGACTTATAGATGCAGCACTAAGCTCGTGCCATTTATCAACTTCTTCTCTGGGTATAACGAGCACGTGTCCACGGTTCAATGGGCGTATATCAACCATTGCGATACAGGTGGAGTCTTCCCAAATAATACGGCCAGGGATTTCTTTGTTGATAATTTTGGTAAATATTGAAGTCATTTGAATCCTTGACTGAGATTGCGGCAGTTCTGTTCTTGATCGTAGGCTGCAAATTGTGAAAGAAGGCGTATTTTCAAAGTACTTGAATCGGGAAGAGATTCTGACGCTCCCAAATTTGATCAGCCTTGCGCGCTTGGGTTGCATACCGTGGTTTGCTTGGCTTCTCCTAGCAAATGATGACAGAATTTATGCTGGTTTACTTTTAGGGATTCTTGGAGTGACTGACTGGGTGGATGGCTGGATAGCAAGAAAATTCAATCAGATAAGTGAACTTGGAAAGGTTCTTGATCCAACTGCTGACCGTTTACTTCTAATTGTTGCAGTTCCAGTGCTAATTATTGATGGCTCTGTTCCAGCTTGGTTTGCGATTGCGGCACTCGTCCGAGAGGTAATGGTAGGTGGAGCAGCAATACTCCTAGCTACTTTAGGGGCACGACGTATAGACGTGACTTGGTGGGGTAAAACTTCCACGTTTGCAATGATGTGGGCTTTCCCATGTTTTCTGCTTGGTGAATCAGAGATATTTGGGAGTGAATTTTTCTCTATTTTTGCGTGGTTATCCGGACTTCCGGGCCTAATTATTGCTTGGTTCTCTGCGGCTCAATACATTCCCTTAGCTCAGCTCGCTTATAAAGAAGGGCGATCTTTAGAAAGTTAAAATGTGCACCGTACTTTTGTGTGATAACTAAAGCAGTAGACTGGACTGGAAGAGGAATGCGAGGAGTATTGATTCTTGATTTCACGGCATGATGAGTTTAAAGAAAAGGAGGGCCGATGATTTCTATAACTTGCCAAATTTGTGGGCATATAGATAAACAATCGTCTAGATTTTGCCCTTCTTGTGGAAATAGGCTCATGTATGAGAATGAAGAGAATACGGACGTTTTTGAAATTGTAGAGTCGATTCCTCACGAAGATGATCGAGCTCAGTTCCCTCAGGATTGTGGACTGCTTGTTGTTGAGTCTGGCCCAAAGGCCGGAGCACGTTATGGTCTTGAAGCAGAGATAGTCACTATTGGGCGACATGGCGAAGCCGATATATTTCTTGACGACATAACAGTTTCTCGTCGCCATGCGCAGATTGAACAGGCAAATGGGCAATATCAAGTAACCGATGCCGGTTCGCTTAACGGAACCTATGTGAATCGTGAGCGGATAGATAATCTTGAGCTTCATGACGAAGATGAAATTCAAATCGGGAGATTCCGGTTTGTCTTTTTTCATGGAATAGGAAACTGAATCAGCCATGGTTGGAGGAAACACTGAAGAGGTAACTAGCGCTTCTGATAGGACGATGTCAATAGGTGAAGTTCTTTCGGGCTTGGAACCAGAGTTTCCAGATATCACTATTTCAAAAATTAGGTTTCTTGAATCGCAGGGGTTGCTAGATCCCCAGAGGACTGCTTCTGGGTATCGAAAATTTTCAGTCCAAGATATGACTGTCTTGAGGTGGATACTTCGACAGCAACGGGAGCATTTTTTACCTTTAAAAGTGATTAGGCAGTTGTTGGATGAGTCAGGTGGTGAGATACCAGAGGAAGTTAGTGGAGAAGAAGTAGCTGGGGATGTCGAGCCTTTCCGAGAAAGAGGGAACAGCCATACTTTCGTGGGTTCAGTGAGTGTAAGTCTCGAGGAGTTGGCAAAAGCTTCCGGACTAGAAATATCTACCGTGCAAGAGTTAGAGAAGATGGGTCTCTTGTTTGGTCATGAAGCTGGAAGTGTGACTGTTTATGATGATGATTCCCTTTTGATTACTCGACTTGCTTCAACATTTTTGGATCTCGGCTTTGATATCCGTCATCTACGAATGTATTTAGTTTCAGCTCAACGTGAAGCGGGGACATTGGAACAAGTCCTACTTCCGCTTATGCGTGAAGACTCTGTGGCACGTTCTCAAGTCAACAAACAACTAGATGAATTGATAGATGCCGGTTCTCGCCTACGTCGAATAGTCTTACGCCGCTCACTTGGACGCCTCGGTCAGTAAAAGATGAAATCTCCTCAACTGCTTTATACGCGCGATCAAATTATTAAGCGGGTTGATGAGTTAGGCGCTGAACTGACTTCCGAATTAGAAGAAGGGGCGGTAATTGTAGGAGTGCTCAAAGGTTGCTTGCCTTTTATGGCTGATCTTGTCAGAAGAATAGATGTATCTATTGAGATTGACTTTCTAGCTTTAAGCACTTTTACTCCCGACAGTGGGAGAGTTAGGCTAACTCGAGACTTAGATACAGATATAACTGGTCGGCAAGTTGTTTTGGTTGAAGATTTAGTAGATACCGGGCTACGGCTAAATTTTCTGTTGAAACATCTAAGGGATCGTTCGCCGTCGGAAGTAAGGGTTTGCACAATGTTTGATCGGGTTGAGCGCCGAGTGTTACCTATTGACTTGGAACACGTCGGATTTGAACTTGATTCCTCTTTCGTTGTTGGCTATGGATTGGACTATGGAGGCCAGTTTAGAAACCTCCCAGAACTGGTTTCGGTAGAATTAGGGGACTTGGAAAAAGATCCGGAGGGTATATGTGAAAAGATATACACCCTAGGTGAAAGAGATCAAGTATCTTCTGTGGAAGCAAGTTAGTGGGAGAGTAATGATGATTGAGATGAAAATAATAAATGTGCAGGAAGTGCTGCCGACCAACGTTCCTGTGGTGATACTTCAAGAAGAATCTGGAAATCGGCTGCTTCCAATTTTTATTGGGAGGCCGGAGGCAACAGCGATTGGCTTATCACTAGCAAATCAGGACCCTCCACGCCCGATGACCCATGACCTTTTAGCCACTATTGTTGAACTACTAGGATTCAAGGTTGAACGGATAGAGATCACAGAACTGCGCGAAAAAACCTTCTTTGCTGATATTTACTTTCGTGGCCCAAACGGAGTAGAAGTTGTATCTTCTCGTCCGTCTGATGCCTTAGCTATTGCAGTTCGTACTGGAGCTACTATTTATGCTGATGAAGGAGTAATGGATCAAGCCAGTTATTTGGCTGAAGAAGAAGACACTCTTTCTGAGACCCAAATTGATGATTTTCGTGATTTTCTAGATTCAGTAAATCCGGATGATTTTGCGTAATTTTCTTACTTTTAGTGATTAATTTCGCGCCAAGCGCGCGAAATAGTTGAATTTTTGACTAAAAAACTCTAATCTTAGAAAAGTACACGCATGTAGTTCACTGATGAACTGCATCCTGGCAAAGGTTTATACTCTCCATGACTACCAATCAGACAGAAAAAGGCTATAGCGGTAAAAAGACAGCTGAAATAGTTGGAATCACTTACCGTCAACTTGATTATTGGGCTCGAACAGATCTAGTTCGTCCATCTATGACAGATGCTTCCGGATCAGGAAGTCGGCGTCTTTATTCATATAGGGATCTTTTGGAGTTAAAAGCGATTAAGACACTTCTCGATGCCGGAATACGTTTAGAGATGGTTCGTGAAGTTTTTTCTTACCTCTCAAGCGAACTGGATGAAGACGTAACGCAAGTAAATCTTGTGATCAGTGGTAATAAATCTGTTCTTGTGAGAAGTGGTGAAGAAATAGTCGATCTACTGCAAAATGGTCAAGGGGTATTAAACATTCTTCCCTTGGCCGGCGTTAAAGAAGAAGTTGATGCAAAGATAGTAGATCTAAATATCTTCTCAAGAAAAGGAGTGGATGGACGAGGATCCCCACTGGCGGTAAGTCAATAGGTTACGCTCAGTTACACCCATGTCTGAGTTGTATCAAATCCCTAATTCGAAAGTAAGCGAAGAGTTTGCTCACGACTCTGAGAGACGAATAGCTGATTTATTTGATTTCTATGGGGTGTCTTGGGAGTACGAACCAAGAACTTTCATCCTTGATGAAGATGAGGATGGAAATCCTCTTTCTGCTTTCACACCAGATTTCTATTTGCCAGACTATGACGTCTATTTAGAGGTAACCACGCTCCGTCAATCTCTAGTAACTCTTAAGAATAAAAAGATTCGACAGATGGGTGAAAGGTATCCAGAAGTGAAAGTTCGAATTCTTTATCAGCGTGATGTTGAAAGATTATTCGTAACTCACGCCGCTTGATCAAAAGTTGAAAAATTATTTAATTAGATTTGGATGCTCTTGTAGAATTTGATCAAATAAAGGTTGAGCACTGAGCCAACTGGAAAACGGGTTGCCAACGTATTTGTGGGTGTGGGCAGCAGTCTCATGATCAAGTACAACTGGGGATCCGGCCGCTTCAGCTAAAAGCTGAGCTTGGCAAGAACGCTCCATTGTTACAAAAAGCCAGACAGCTTCATCTACCGAATCACCCACGGTTAATAGTCCATGGTTTCTTAATATGGCCGCACGGCAACTTCCAAGAGATTCAGCAATCCGTACTCCTTCTTCTGGATCGTTTACTACTCCGGTGTAGTCATTGAAAAGAACGTGGTTCTCGTAAAAGATGCATGAATCTTGAGTTATTGGATCAAGTGAGCGTCCAAGAGAAGACCAAGCTTTTCCATAAAGCGAGTGAGAATGTGCTGCTGCATCGATCTCGGGATGCGTCATATGTATTCCAGAATGTATAGCGAACGCGGCTTGGTTCACTGCGTAGTTGCCCTCCAGTATTTCTCCGGTATGAGACACTAAAAGGAGATCTGAGACAGAAATATCACTAAAGGGCTGACCAAGCGCATTAACCCAGAAAGCATCAGTTTGCTCTGGATCACGAACCGTAATATGTCCCGCTACGCCTTCGCTGAAACCAAATTTTCCAAAAATGCGAAAACCAGCAGCTAAACGTTCTTTTCGATGCTTTCTTTCTTCTTCAATGGAGTCAAAAGAAGGTACTTCATAATAAATGGGTTTACTTCCTGATGGGGGTGGAACAGCCATATCGAACTCCTCATATTTCAATTATTAATTGTAAGCCAAATATAAAGGCATGCCTCTAAAAAGAAATTCCACACTTAGAGGACATCTATTGTCTTTTGGCGTAGCCAATGATCAGCCAACACTAGAAGCGCCATTGATTCGACCAATGGAACAGCACGAGGAAGAACACAGGGGTCATGTCTTCCGGTGGCAGAAAGCTCGACAGGGTTGTTTTCAGTATCTACAGTTTCCTGCTTAGACGAAATTGTTGCAGTTGGTTTGAACGCAACTCTAAAAATAACATCCGCACCGTTAGTGATTCCTCCTTGAACACCTCCGGAATGATTTGTTGCAGTAGTTGGGCCGTCTTCTCCAGCAACAAATGGATCGTTATGGTCTTTTCCAGTCATTTTCACTGCTTCAAAACCACTACCGATATCAAACCCTTTAACTGCGGGTAGAGAAAGCATTCCTTTTGCTAAATCTGCTTCCATACGGTCAAAAACTGGCTCTCCAAGGCCAGCGGGAACCCCGCGAGCAATACAGGTAACAACACCTCCGAGGGAGTCCCCATTTCTTCTTGCTTCTTCAATGGCAAAAGTCATCTTCGCAGCAGCATTTGAATCTGGGCATCGAGTTGGATCACTTTCGACTTCGTCAAGTGAAACGGTAGATGGATCCACCTCAGAGTGGATTGTGTGTATTTGAGAAACCCATGCGAGAACTTCTATTCCGCAGGCTTCTCGCAACAATGTTCGAGCAATAGCACCGGCAGCAACTCGCCCAACAGTTTCACGGGCACTGGACCGGCCACCTCCTTCCCAATTTCGTATCCCATACTTCTCTTGGTAAGTAAAATCAGCATGTGAAGGTCGATAAAGATCCTTTAGGTGATCATATGCTTCAGGTTTAGCATCAGAGTTTCTGACAAGGATAGCGATAGGCGTTCCAAGGGTTTTTCCCTCAAATACTCCCGAAAGTATTTCTGCCTCATCGGCTTCTTTACGCTGTGTGGTAAGGCGACTTTGTCCAGGCCGGCGCCGATCTAAATCATTTTGTATGAGATCCTCAGAAAGTTCAAGACGTGGAGGGCAGCCATCAACAACCACGCCGATTCCTCCGCCATGGCTTTCTCCCCAAGTTGCAATACGAAACGTATGTCCAAAATAACTACTCACTCCAGTCATCATAGATGGCGAAAGAGACGATAGCCGAACACTTTAATTTAATAAGAGGAATGATAGATTTCCCTGATGGCTGAAACGACACTCAATCTAGCTACTGCATGGGAAGCGATCGCTGACGAAATAGGTGATAAGCCCGCATTATCTCTTGCTGGCCAGCATACTTCTTGGACTGATTTTGATGATCGAGCTGCATGCTTAGCGGAAACTCTGAGAAGAAATGGGCTTAAACACGATTCAAAAGTAGTCCTTTATCTCTATAACGGACCAGAATATTCGGAAGCCCAATATGCAACATTCAAAATTAGAGGCGTACCCGCTAATGCGAATTACAGATACTTGGGTGACGAACTCGCATACATTTTGAACAATGCTGACGCTGAAGCAGTATTTTTTGACCACACTCTTGCTGAAAGAGTAGAAGTGGCGTATCCGCAGTGTCCACAACTCAAAGTAGCCATTCAGGTAGGTGGAGAGGAAACCCCCGATTGGGCAATCTCATACGAGGATGCTCTTGCAGAAGAGCCTATGGCTCGAATAAATAGATCCGGAGATGATCTCTGGTTCTTATATACGGGTGGAACGACTGGAATGCCGAAAGCTGTTATGTGGAACCACGACAATATTTTTGGGATGATGCAATCGACATTTCGTTCTCTTGGCGCGAGTCTTCCAGAAACGCCTAAAGAATCTGCAGAGATCGCTCGTAGAGTCATTGATTCCGAATCTGAGATACGCCAGCTATGTGCAGCTCCACTTATGCATGGAACATCTGGTATAACGGGAATGGCCACTCACTCACACGGTGGACTAGTAACAACTTTAGTTTCAAGATCTTTTAATGCTGATGAACTTTGGGGCGTAGTAGAACTAGAGAAAATCACGATGGTTTCTATCGTTGGTGATGCGTTTGCTAAACCAATGGCAGATGCAATGGATGAAGCGTCCACGAAGGAAGAAGTAAGAGACACCTCTTCTCTGAGAATGATTTTTTCTTCCGGTGTAATGTTCAGCGATCCGGTGAAAGAACGATTGCTGAAATACTGTGATGTTTCAATAGTGGATGCTTTGGGTTCTAGCGAAGGAACTGGAATCGGAAATCAGATATCTTCACGCTCAAGTGGAAAGAGTGGTACAGCCCGATTTGTACTTGGACCACATACTCGTGTTTTCACTGATGAAGGAAAAGAGGTCCTGCCTGGATCACAAGAAAGAGGACGTCTAGCAACTGGCTATCCGCTTCCGTTGGGTTATTTTAAGGACCCAAAAAAAACAGCTCAAACTTTCCCAGAAATTGATGGCCGCCGTTGGTCAATGGCGGGAGACTATGCCGTTGTCGAGGAAGATGGGACAATAACTCTCCTTGGTCGCGGTTCAGTCTGTATTAATACAGGGGGAGAAAAGGTTTATCCTGAGGAAGTTGAGGAAGCACTTAAAGAGCTTGAGAGTGTTCGGGACTGCAATGTGGTAGGAATTGAAGACGATCGTTGGGGCCAAGCGGTGACAGCAGTGGTGGAACTAGAAGACAATGTTCCTCTTGAAGAAAATACGGCTGCAGGACTACAGACCGATGTGAGAAAGAGTCTTGCTGGTTACAAAGTTCCAAAAGACATAGTTATTGTCCCAAAAATCCAACGCAGTCCAAACGGCAAAACAGACTACAGGTGGGCTAAAGAAATCGCCAAAGATTTCTTAGCTGGGTAACACTAGAGTTCTTCAATAATTCTTTCAGCAGTAGGGTCTCTACGTTCTTGAATTTCACTATGCCGCGCTTTGACCGCGTGGGTATGACTTTCTTCGGTGAAGATCCAGAATTTTTTTTCTACCACCGCATCATGTACGAGGTCGGCAACGAAACTGGGTTGTAGAGCGTTAGCTCGCAGCCATTCTAAAGCTGCTTCTCTTTGAGTGACTTCTTCTTGGGAAGGTGGTTCTGTCAACGTGGTTTGCATTTTTTCTGGCTTATTTCTGTCAGAAGTAAAAATATTGGTAGAGACAAAACCTGGACAGAGACAGGAAACACCCACATCCGATCCAGCTTCTTTCATTTCAGCAAACAATGTTTCTGCAATAGTTACTGTCGCATGTTTTGAAGCATTGTAAGACGCCATATTGGCAAAAGAGGTATGACCCGCTATCGAGGCAGTCATCACTACATGGCCTTCATTTTGTTTGACTAACCCTGGTAAAAAAGTGTCAAGACCATGAATGATCCCATAAAGGTTGACTCCTAACACCCAGTTCCATTCTTCAAGAGAGCTTTCAACAATTGGACCACCTGATGCCACACCGGCATTAAGGCACAGTAAATGAACTTCATCAAATTCTGATATGACAGATTCGTATAAGTTCTTTACTGATTCTGCTTTGGAAACATCACAGGGTATGCCAATTACTTCGATTCCATTAGAACGTAAATCAGCAACTGTTTCTTCGAGGACAGGTATTTCAACATCGGCTAAGGCAAGTTTCATCCCTGCGGCACCAAATTTATGAGCAAATGCTTTACCTAATCCAGATGCTCCACCGGTGATGACTGCAACTTTTCCATTTAAGTCTTTCATTTTCTCTTCCTTTAGTGTTGATTATTTAGAATTCTAGAAGTGCTTGCTCAATTACTTCTGGTAGCGCGGGATGAATGTATAACTGAGATTTAGCCATTTCATCAACAGTTTGACCTAGGGACATTCCTTGTATCAACTGTTGTATGAGGGAGGGGGATTGTGGGCCAATCAGATGTGCACCTAGAAGGAGTCGGGTTAATGGGTCCATTAAGACCTTGATGAAGCTTTTTTGATCCTCCATCGCCCACCCGTATGCAGTGTCGGCAAACGGTCTGATCGCTACTACGTATGAGACCCCTTGATCTTGAGCCTCCTTCTCTGTCAGACCAACAGAAGCTATAGGTGGATAGCCAAACACTGCTGAAGGAGATAGGGAGCGATCAACGGGAAGTAAGTCATCTGGAGTGCATAAATTGTGGCCCACTATTTTCGCGTCAGCGTTCGCTAGATGTTTTAACTGAATCGGATTAGTTATATCTCCGATAGCCCAGACTCCTTTAGAGCTGGTTTGCAGATAGGCATCAGTTTCTATGTGTCCAGAAGGTGAAGTGACTATGTTCCCAGCGGCGGCATCGAGTGAATCAGTATTAGGTCTTCGTCCAGTGGCGACAAGGAGTTGGTCGCAAACTATTAAGTCTCCAGAAGAAAGATTTATTTCAAACGATTCATTATGTGCAATTTGAGAAACTTCGGTTTCTAGAAAAAGATTCATCCGGTTTGCATAAATCTCAGTTATTCGTTCGTTGATGTCAGAATCCATTTCTCGGAGAAGTCGGTCGCCTCTATGGACAATGGTTACTTCAGAACCAAAGGCAGAAAAGATATGAGCCATTTCTACTGCAATAAAACCACCACCAATAATGACTAGGTGAGAGGGCAGTTCATCTACACGCATCATTTCATCTGAAGTCAGGTATGGAACTTCACTTATACCGGGTATGTCCGGAACACTTGGTCGAGCTCCTGCAGCTACAACAATTTGTTCTGCAGTAATTACATCGTCGTCAACCAGAATGGTCTTTTCGTCTATAAAACGTCCTGGAGACCTATAGACGGTCACATTTGGTAATGAAATCCGATAATTCAATCCAGATTCTGTTATTGGATCAATTCGGTTGAATACTCGATCTCTGATCTTCTCCCAATCGGCGCTTATGAAATTCGTTTCAATTCCAAAAGGAGCATTTTGTTGAGCCATATAAGCACGGTCAGCAGTATGAATAAACATTTTGGAAGGAACGCAACCTCGGTTAAGGCAAGTTCCCCCGAAGTCACCAGGTTCGATGATCGCAATGTTCCAATCATCGTGGCGCTCGTCAATGATGGAATTACCAGAACCAGCACCAATTATAAGAAGATCGTAATGCGGCACATTTCTCCATTCAGGGAAATAAATAAACTAACTTCTTGGGACGTCTTCCCAAGCTGCACCCTTGAACGGGTCAGGCTCCTTAGGCAGGCCTAGGACTCGTTCACCTATTATGTTTCTTTGAACTTCGTCAGTTCCACCAGCAATACTGATTCCAGCAGCTGCTAAACATCCAACAGCCCACTGGTTTCCATTAGAATTTTCTTTTTCCCATGCCTGCGCTGGAGTTTTGACAAGATCTATGCTCGTGTCACGAATAGTTCGAGCTAACAAAGCACCATTCAATTTAGCTATCGAGCCTTCAGGTCCTGGGACTTGTCCTGCAGAAACTGCATCACGAATTCTCTGACCGATAAAACTTTTGATTTTCTCTCGAATCCATAGGTCAGCTAATTTCTGTCGCATCAACGGATCTGTAGAGCGACCATTATTTTGGGCTAATTTTATTAGGTCTGAACTTCTATCGGCGTTCAGACCTCCAGCGCTTGCACCAATTGAAACACGCTCAAACATAAGCATCGAGACGGCCAAGTTCCATCCTTGGTTTAGTTCTCCAAGTTGATAGTCCACTGGGATTCGTAAATCAGTAAAGAAAATTTCGTTGAAACCTTTGCCACCAGAAATCTGCTTAAGTGGACGAACGTCAATAGCTGAATCAGTCATATCGATTATGAACATTGTTAAACCGCGATGCTTAGGAAGTGAAGGGTCAGTGCGGGCTATAACAATCCCGTAATCACAATAATGTGCGCCGGAAGTCCAAACTTTCTGTCCATTTATGATCCACTCATCACCATCAAGTACAGCACGGGTGGCCAAACTGGCTACGTCAGATCCAGCACCAGGTTCCGAAAAGAGCTGACACCAAATAGTTTTCCCACTTATGTTGTCTGGCATGAATTGTAGTTTTTGTTCATGAGTGCCAAATTGATTCAGCATTGGTAAGCACATTCCATGCGAAATAGAAAAAGGTGAAGTAGGGGAATCCCAGTTGGAAGCAACGCCACTGAAAATCTCTTGATGTCTGTCAGTCAAACCTGCTCCGCCATATTCTTCTGAGTAGGTGATTCCTGCGAGACCAGCTTCAGAGAGAGCAAGTTGGAAAGACTTTGCTCGATCAAGCGCTGTAGTATCGGCATCACCAATTCCCTCAGCAACAGCATCTATTTTGGAATCCGCTTTGGAGAAAAAGCCTTCCACCTCTAAGCGAAAAGTGTCATCTGTTGATCCCGCTGATTCTTTAACTTCACTATTCATTTTGTTGATATTAATAGCCGAATCAGCTCTTCACGTCATCGGCTTTTCTTCATTTCTTATCTGAGCTTTGTTATTGGTAAGCCAGTTAAGGGCGGTAGGGTTTTAATAGTTAAGACGGTCTGAGAAGAGTTGTAGTGTCATTTAATCGTTCAAAAGTTTCGTTAGTCGTGATGGCAGGTGGCTTGGGATCTCGATTTGGTGGAAACAAACAATTGGTTTCAGTAGGACCAAATGGTGAAGCTTTTTTGGACTATGCCATACGGGATGCAAGAGAACTTGGTTTAGGTCAAGTAATCATCGTGGCAAGAACTGACATAAATGACGAATTGCATGAACATCTGAATAGGCAGCATCTCGATGAGTCATTAATAATTGTTGTTAATCAAGATACTTTTGGGCCATCACGCGCTAAGCCGTGGGGGACAGGTCATGCAATATTGAGCGCTTCTCCTGAGGTGAGTGGACCAATCGTTGTCGTTAATGCAGATGACCACTATGGAATGAGTGGAATTCGATTAGCGGTAGAAGCTTTAGAGGAAACAGACGGAGAATCAGCAGTATTGGTCGCGTTTGAGTTGAAGCAAACTCTCTCAGACACCGGTTCGGTTACGCGAGGGGTTTGCAGACTATCGGAAGTAGACGGGTCTCTAGTTGACCTAGTAGAGACTCACGGAATACGAAGAGAAGAGTCAGGCATCTTGGCAGAGGATCCGTTAGGGAGCCTTGAAGAGGACGCTCCGGTGTCCATGAATCTTTGGGCCCTGCCACGTGAAGCAGTAAGCCGTTTAGCTGGACAATGGGCTTCATTTCACTCCCAGAATTCTGATGATCCTTCCTCTGAATTTCTTTTACCAGAAGCTTTAGACCATCAACGATCTCAAGGTCTTCTAAGTATAAAAGTCATAAAGTCGGCGGAAAGATGGATTGGGATTACGAACAGGGAAGACCTTGTGTTAGCCCAGGAGCTTTTTAAAGATAAGTAATCTAGTCTTCAATTAAGCGGGCATCGGATACTTCTAAACCAGGTAACTCTGGCTGAATTTCAAATCCCATCTCTGCAGCTAGATCAAGAATCATTTGCTCACAGTTGAGCCAACTTGTAGCACGTAGTCCATCTACTTCTTGGTTGTATGGGGCATCAAAAACAATGACAGAGTTTCCTGAACTTCGTAGAGACGCAATGTTATGTGGTGCGTCTTCAAGGTAAATATCTGCTTCGACCTCCGGCTTATCTCCAAGAAAGCAGATATCTCTATACGGGATACGAGCTTGGTCAAGCCACTCAACAGTGTCGGTTACAGCAACGGCATGGCCCCAATTTACGTACAGTCGATGAGTTATTATCCGTATCCATACTCCAGCGTCGGATAATCGCCAAAGCACCTCTGAAGCATTTTCGAAAACAGGCATAGAACGAAACATGCGATAATCTTCAACAGCTTTATGGTGAAGATCCTGAAATTGCTTTGGAGATAGCCCCCACTCGGAGAAATCCCAACTTCGCTCCTCTGGAAGTGAAGAAAGTGGAATATTTAATTCCTGCGCTACTAAAGGACGGAAAGCGGTTGTGTAGTCTGCGCAAACTCCATCAAGGTCTACACCAAGTATCAAAGTATCTGACTGCATTGACTTAGGGTAGCGGGCTGGAAGGCATTAGTGGAAGATGCTTGAAAACGACAAAACCCCCACCGTCTGAAGACGATGGGGGTTTTGAAACGTTTAATTACCGAGCAAATCCCTGTCCAAGAGCCTTGATAGCGGCATCTTTCACAGAAATGAAAGCCAACATTGAAATAGCGACTGCGATATCTACACCGAAATCACCCATTTGCAATACTTCCATATTTGCGCCGTATTCAACATGAATTGCACCGTCGGAAATCATTACGAAAAGGTATGCCCAGACCAGCATCATATGCCCGCCGATTACTGGAATTCCTTTAATTATTGAATTAACACCGACCATGTCTAAAACACTGTCGATTACTGCCATGACACCTTGAAAGATCATTGCTGTGATCATCAAGGTAAGAATGGTTGACATCATAATGATGCATCCCCCTTATGGTTTGTTGTCTTCGAGCCGGTTTGACTCAAAATCTTTGACAACAAAACGCTATGTGAGATGTTGGGTTATGTTGAGACCATTTAATGAAACGTAGTCAAGCGACCACTTTTAGTGAGTGTGTGTTTTTTTTGGATTTAGTATTTCGAGTCGATTTATTCAGATATCTCTTCGTGGTAGTCCTCTTCAACGTTCACTTGCCAGATGTCATGTGATGCTCCATAAATATTTTCAACAGAAAGCATGGCCGTAAGCATTGAATGATCTTGATTGTTGTATCGATGCATACCGTTACGGCCTACAGGGTAAACGTTCTTTGCGTGCTGGTTCAGCCACGATCGAATTATTTCAACATTCTCTTGGTACTCGTTGTCATACATTGGGTAAGCCCGAGGCATGCGTACTACATATCCGCCTTCCACTAAACCAGGTTCAACTAATCCAAGAACACCAAGTTCCTTGGTCGCTTTAGCTACGAGGTCTTCGTCGTTGGAGTTCCAAAGGTCATCTCCTATGTTGACAAAATATTCAAGCCCTAAACAGGTTCGTCCTTCTTTTACCAGATAGGGAGACCATTGACCAAAGTTCTGAACTCTACCTACCCGTACTTCTTCAGAATGTATATATATCCAGTTGTCTGGAAATCCTTTTTCTTCTGGGACGATTAGAGCGACAGTAAGAAAGTCTCGGAAAGTGAGCGAGGCAGCGGCTTTTAAAACTTGCTCAGAGGCTGGAGGGTCCATTGCCTGCAAAAGATGAGGGAGCGGCATGGAGGAAATTACAGAGTCTGCGTCAAATTCAACGCTTCCGTTAGGCGTAGTAGCTTGGACAGAAAAAACTTTTCCGTCTTTGTGTGAAAAATGATTTACTTTGTGCTCGAAGAGAACTTGACTTCCTTGTTCGCTGACGAGATCATGACATTTTTCCCACATCATTCCTGGGCCAAATTTTGGGTACTCAAATTCTTCGATCAAACTTGTGATTTCTTTTTGGTTTCTTCTAGGGAGAACGGCATTAAGAATTGCTTTAAAAAGAGATAGATTTTTTATTCTTTGAGCTGCCCAGTCTGCTTGAAGCTCGTCGGCTGGAATTCCCCAAACTTTTTCAGTGTATGTTTTGAAGAATTTCTTGTACAAACGCCAACCAAATCGACTAGCGGTCCACCCTTCAAAGTGTGTTTGATCCTTGGGAGGATTGATGCGGACCCATACATAGGAAAGTACACAAAGGATTGATTCCCAGATGCCAAGATTTCTAAGTGCATTAGTAGCTTTTAATGGATAGTCGTAAAATTTACCACCATAGTAAATCCGGCTCATTCGTGGACGAAGAAGAAAATCTTCTTCGTCGAGTATCTCGTGCCATAGATCGGAAACCGCTCTAACTTTTGTAAAAAAACGATGTCCACCGATATCAAAACGCCAGCCTTCTCTCTGAGCGGTTCGACTTATGCCTCCTACTACAGTGTCTTCTTCCAAAACAGTTGCTGTCCCGCTGGCTTTACCTATCTGATACGCAGCAGTCAAACCTGCGGGTCCGGCTCCCACAATTATTGATTTTGAGGTGCTGTTTTTAGTTTCCACTGGAGTTTCCATATCTCTAGCCTAGAGGTTTTCAATGAGGTCAATGAGGCAAATGAAGTACGATAAAAGTATGAATTCAGAAGTGACGCGAAAATCAAGAGACTCTCTTTATTATGTCGCGATTTCTGTTACTGCTGGAATTGTACTTTTGAATGTTTTCCTCCGATTCTTTGCTGACTCTCCCTTTTGGTTAGACGAAGCAATCTCTGCATCAATAGCGGAAAAAGGTCCAGGCGGCTTAGTGGAAGCTCTTCGTCATGATGGGCACCCACCATTGTATTATTTGCTTCTTCACTGGTGGTCCATCATCATTGGAGATTCTGATTTTGCTCTAAGAGCGATGTCAGGAGTTTTCTCAGTCTTTTCCTTGTTTCTTATTTATCGAGTTGCTCAGAGGTTTACTGATAACTGGTTAAGGCTATTTGTTGTAGGTGTTTTAGCAAGCAGTCCTTTTGCGATTCGATATGCAACTGAAGTTCGAATGTATTCATTACTGGTTTTACTCATATTGGTCGCTCACCTTCTTATTCACAACGCATGGAGTAAGCCAACGCCCTGGAGGCTTTTTGCTGTTAGTTGTGTAACTGCAGCGTTGCTTTACACGCATTATTGGTCGTCATTCTTGATTTTGTCGTTAGGTTTGGTGCTGCTCATTGGAGTAATGCGCGGTAAAGACGAAATTGCTCAAAAAAATAAGAAGTTACTTCTTGCCGTGGTCGGAGGAGTAGCCTCTTTTCTTCCATGGCTTCCTGTCTTCATGGAACAACTAGCTCACACTGGGACACCGTGGTCAGACGCACCACGACCAACAGTAGTAGTGGCTTTAGCCTTGGAATCCTATGGAGGGGGAAGAGGATCTGAGGCCTTGCTAGTAGCAGTAGTAATAGTTGCACTGGCTACATTGGGACTTTTTTCGCGCAAACAAAGATTGGAAGAAGAGTTCGTAGTTGTTTTAGGGCAGACACAACACGAATTCCTCAAAATCTCTGCAGCGGTTGGAGCCTTAGCGATACTCCTAGGTGTATTAGCAAGCCTCATTTTTGATTCAGCTTTTCAGGGAAGGTATGGGGTCTTTGCATTTATTCCCATAGTTCTGGCGGTTGGAGTTGGTCTCAGCCAACTTCCGCGTCGAACAGGCATAGTTTTACTAGTTGTGCTCTCCCTAATATCGGTAGTTTCCGTTGCGCGAGAGTTATCAAGAGATAGAACACAGATTGGTGAAATAGCCGCAAGCATAGAGAAAAATGGAACTGTTGGAGATTCGGTGGTTTTCTGTCCAGATCAACTCGCTCCGGCTGCCCACCGAGTTTTAGGGGAGGAGTTCAATCTTTATGCTTACCCCACTTTGGATAGTGGTGAAACTGTTGACTGGTATGACTATGAACTTCGTAACGCTAATTCAGACCCAAGTGAAATCGCTGAAAGAATTCTCTCTCTGCATATTCCCGAACAATCTCTTTGGCTTGTATGGATAGATGGATATAAAACCTTTGGTTCGCAGTGCGGAGAGTTAGAAAGAGAGCTAGCTGCTTTCTCTTCGAGCAGCAAGATCTTTGTTTCTTCAAATGGTGATGACTTTTACAACTCTGCGAATCTGACGAGATTCATGAAATGAAATTTACCCAAACTAGAAGATTTCATAAAGATTTGATTTCAGTTTTCTTTGCTTGGTTTACTTCAAGAATAGTGGTTGTAGCAACTATGTGGATCACTAATTTGTTTGCATCAAGTGAGGCACGTGAGTTCAGTTCTCAAGGATTTCGATTATGGGACGCTGGGTGGTATCAACAACTGATTTCGGGCACCTATGCGGAGTTAGGCGAAGAAGCTTTCCGTTTCTTTCCGGGGTTTGTCCTTCTCGGAAGGTTGGTCAAACCTCTTCTTGGGGGAGATGAAGTACTGGCTTCAGTGTTGATAGCGAACCTCTTCTCGCTTTGCATGTTTGCTGTTCTCTATCGGCTAGTCATAGTTGAGACAGGTAATGTCGCCAGAGCGAAAATTACAGTTTGGATGTTGGCACTATTCCCCACAGCTTTTGTTTTGGTTTGGGGTTATGCCGAAAGCTTGTTTATAACTCTGACGTTGGTCGTTTTCTTGGCTCTGAAGAAACAAAATTGGAAAATGGTGGCTCTTGTTGCCTTCTTAGCTGGTCTTACTAGACCCACAGGAGCGTTGATCGCAGTTGCTGTTGTAACTGCGTCAGGGTTTTGGAATATGGCAAGCGGTTTCAAAGGTCGTGTTGAGCGTTTAGCAGCTTTCACCGGCGGGCCGTTGGGTGTGATGGTTTTTCTGTTGTGGTCAAATTCTCAAAATGAAGAAAAATGGGTTCCCTTTACTGTCCAGGAAGAATTTCGTGGTGGTTTTGTAGATCCGGTGCGGCGATTGGTTTCAGGTGTTAGAGAAATTTTTGCTTTGGATCCAGATGGATTGCATGTGTTATTTGCGTTTAGTTTTTTTCTTCTCTTAGTAGTTGTTTGGAAGAACCTCCCTCGACATTATTTCTTTTACGCTTTTGTTTCTTTACTGGTAGCTGTATCTGCGGAGAATCTAAATAGTTTGGAGCGTTATGTCATGGCCGCGTTTCCATTTGTCATGGCACTAGCGGTCTTTATCGATAAGAAGAAGTTTCAGAAGGTGGTGTATCCGCTGTCAGCAGTTTGTTTAGTTGCTTGCACAGTCGCATCAGTTACGGGGCGGTACGTTCCGTAATAAAAGTGGCTATAACGCGGAAACGACCCCAAGTAGCCTTCCGGCGAACCGGTTAACTCCTTGGAGTCGCTCCTAGCGTTGCGTGCCACCGAATGAGAACTTCCTAAGAAGTACCATTCCTGAATAAAAAACTCCGAAGAGTTTATTATCCGAACATAAATTCAACTTCTCGACAGGAGAAGAACTTATGTCTGGTAAACCGTAAACTCTCGAGAGAGTTAACTAACAGGATTCTTTTGATACCGAAGTATCTAAAGAACCTGATTCGTTTGACACATCGAAACAAGATCCACTCAACTGTTTTTGTTGTCCGTCAACAACTTCACAGCTTTGTGCTGCAATTAAATGCAGACCTTGGATCGACTGAGGTGCTTATTGGTTAGAGGTTGAAGTCCGAAGACTTTAACGTTCCTACCAACTCGACACCTCAGTGCCTACGGCTGACTTACTAATTCCCAAAGGAACCAGTGTGTCACGGTCCTCCCCAAACATTTAATGGAAACTTTCCCAAGAATTTGACGGTCCTCCGCTGGAACCAGCTTTCGCTTTTTCCAGGGGTGGTGTCGGTTTCGTTGGTTCCGATAACCACGCTATATTTGGCGTGAAAGCATCTTGCCTGATCTTTTCTTGCGAGTCAACTCATTTTTAGGTATTCCCCAGAACTTTGGTCAATTTCCCCAAAGATTCTCTCTCTTTCCACATCCTGTCCACAGAAAAAGATGAATTTTGGGGTTATTGAGCGTTAATTAACTAGTAGGACTCCACTCAAAAGTGCACCAAGGGCAGTTAAAAGTCCAAGCGCACCCGTAGCCGCACGAAGAGGAACAGATTTTGTTCGACTATGTATAAGAGCAGAGGCACCTGAAACAGCCACCAAGAGTAATTTGATGAACAGCGTTATTTGGTACGCAGAGTCTTTGTTTGACAACTCGATTTCAAAAATGCTCCAAATTCCGGTAATCAAAGCAAGCAATAGAAAAGTCCAAGCAAAACGTCCAAATCTTTCTGCAGCGAGACGAGGAGCATCGGGACTGATTTTACGGAGGACTGGTACGAGACTTACCATCAAGAGCTGTCCGCCGACCCAACCGCAAATTGAAATGATGTGTAAGAAGATGCGGGCAGTGTTCATTTGCTGCTCAACTCCACAATTTTCTTTCTGTTAATATTTCCTTCAACAGGGCAGGTTTGTCTGTCATGATGCCGTCAACTCCAAGATCTATAAGTCGGTTCATTTCTGCTGGATCATCAATGGTCCAAATATGAACTTGAAGGTTTTGTTCGTGAGCGTTATCGACAAATCTTTTATCAACCAAAGTAATTCCATTTTGTTTGACAGGAACTTGAAGGCAATTGAAATACAACTTTGCCTTGCCTATGCCAAAGTTTGAAGCTTTGAATCGTGCTACGCCTTGAGGCCCAGCAGAAACGCAAGCTTTTCCTTCCATGAGAGTTTGAAAGTGTTTTATTCTGCGATCAGAAAAAGCGCCTATGCAGACTCTATGTAGCGCACTGTGTTTTTGCAGTAAATTTGCAAGAGGTTCAACTACAGCATCGTGTTTCGGATCAATGTTTATATTTACTTGCGGAAACTCTTCAAGAACTTCTTCCAATAAAGGTATTGGATCGCTTCCGCCAACACGGGCTTGTTCGACTTCCTTCCAAGTAAGTTCAGATATCAATCCAGTTGAATCAGTTACACGATCAAGTTTTGTGTCATGGAAAGCTATGACTGTTCCATCTGCTGTGAGATGCACATCAGTTTCGATGTATTTGTAACCCATGTCAACCGCATGCTGGAAAGCTCGAAGCGTGTTTTCTGGCCAGTTGCCAGTCCCACCGCGGTGGGCAAATGCTAAGAACGGATCAGATCCGAAATAAGAATGTTTATTATTCACGGGACAACACCTTACGCAAGTTAGAGGAAAACCGGTCAGTTAATCGCATTCCAATAGATTTTGTTGCGGTAGCGTGGAAGTTGTGACACGTAGAACGAAAATCATTGCAACTATAGGCCCTGCCTCAGAGTCTGAAGAGGTTTTACGGGAGATGATCCAAGCAGGCATGGATATAGCGCGTATCGGATTAGCGCACGGAACCTACGAATTGGCTGAAGAACGAATACACAGAATCAGGAAAATCGCTGCAGAAGAAGGTAAGGCAGTAGGAATTCTGATTGATTTACCTGGACCCAAGATACGGGTAGGAGATTTTGGTCGGGAACAATTGCTGCTAGAAGAAGGAAGTCAAGTTGATTTAGTTGTCGGCGATCATAAAAGCACGGAAAAAAGGATTGAAGTTGACTATGACGATCTTCTCGAGCATGTGAAAGAAGGATCAGAGTTAAACATCGGTGACGGAAGAGCTGTTTTAAGGGTCGAAGAGATTTTTGATGATCGACTGAAATCTGTTGTTGTGCATGGAGGGGTGCTCTCTGGTCGACCCGGAGTTCATATACCTTCAGATCAACTTTCTTTGACTGCGCCAACTATGGAAGACCTCGAAGCAGTGGAACGATTTATTCCGTTAGGTATTGACATTTTGGCTTTATCTTTTGTCCGGACAGCAAAAGATATAGAACGATTGAACTTACCGCCACATCCTGAAGGGCCTTTAGTAGTAGCGAAGATTGAGACTCAAGCGGCCTTAGAAGATTTGCCAGGAATAATAGATTCAGCGGGGGCCGTAATGGTTGCTCGAGGTGACCTTGGTCAAGAGTATGGGATAGAGGGCCTACCGATGCTTCAGAAAAACATTATAAGAAAATGCATCGCTTCTGGCCGTCCTGCGATTACAGCCACTCAGATGTTAGAAAGCATGGTTGATTCTCCTGAGCCAACACGGGCCGAAGTCTCTGATGTCGCTAATGCGGTGTGGGATGGTTCAAGTGCGGTGATGCTTTCTGGTGAAACAGCAATCGGATCAGACCCAGTAAACGTGATATCTACAATGGGTCGAATTGTCGCTCGTGCCGATCAGGAATTTGATCACCGTAGTTGGGCTAACGACCTCGCTGAAATCCGATTAACAAATAGGGATGCAGTAGAGACTTCAATAACTGATGCGATGACATTAGCTACTTCGCGTGCAGTTGTTGAGCTAGGAATCAAAACTATTGTTTGCATATCTGGTTCGGGTTTCACCGTTCGTTCCATGGCTCGATTTAGGCCTTCAGCACGAATACTTGGCTTAAGTAGCGACGAGAAGACAGTTGGACAATTATGTCTTAGTTGGGGAACTGAACCGCGATATTTGTCAGTTGAAGGAACTATTGATGACCGGGTTGTTGCAGCACTACAGTTGGCCAGAGATAATGGTGACCTCAAAGCAGGAGAAATGGTTGCTGTGCTCGCAGGAACTAGCGACTCGTCTAGATCAACAAATGTTCTACGAATAGAACAAGTGCCTGCTTAAATTCCTTCAATACTTTTGGAATGATTCATTCACAGTTAGGGTTTTTGTCAACAGGAATTTGAACCGTTTGTCCAAAAAGGTCGCAAGAACAAGTTTCAACACAATCTGTCAGTTGACCGCGTTGTTGCCATAAAGAAAAACTTAATCCCACAGCGAGAACAAGCAGCAAAGACCTAAATACGACTTTTCTAACCACTCGAAAGATAAGCCAGGTCCCGACAACAACCAAAGCTATCGCAGCGACGCTTAATCCTTTTAGAAGATCTGGATCCGCCCAAGAAGGCAGTTCTCCTATCTCGGGTATAACAGAAAGATCAATGAAATATAGAAGCATTTTCACATAATAGGTTGCCGAGCGTGTCCTATGGGATATATGTCAAGAACTAGACTACTGACATGACTAAGAACCCTCCATTTGTAGGCGTAGTTCTTAATGGTGGACGTAGTGAACGGATGGGCACAGACAAGGCGAATCTTTTGTTGAATGGAAAGACGCTTCTTGAGTCATCTGTCTTAAAACTAAAGGAAGCGTCTGCTTCTTCGATTTTAATTATCGGTAAAGCGTTAACGGAAGAATTTGAAATAGAGGTAACGGTTATCAAAGATCTGTGGCCTAACGAAGGACCACTTGGTGGCATTTTGACCGCGCTTCAATTTTTAGAAGGTACTGAGTTGCCGGTGGTAATTGTTGCATGCGACTTTCCGGAACTTGATACGAAAGAAATAACAAATCTGGTAAAGCATGCTTACTTAAATAAAGACTCCATAATCGTTCCTCGCGTTGGAGGAATAAACCAGTGGATGCATTCGTGCTGGCCTACTAGTTCTACAGAACATTTAAGTAAATCATTTTTGGGTGGCGAACGTGCTCCATATAGAGCAGTTGCTGGTCATGAGATAGTAGTTTTAGATCGGAAAAAAGAGTCGGCTTATTTCGATGTAGACACTCCGGAAGATTTCGAAAAGGTAAAAATACGATGAAGAGAAATAAGCCAGAAACAATTACTGGTGCTGAATTTTTTCAAGACTTTACCTACATTGAAGATCAAAAAGTCTTTGAGGACTTAGTAGATGCTCTTTTGTTAGAAAAACGAGTAGCAATAGATACTGAATTCCATCGAGAACGCACTTATTTCCCAAGTGTGGCGCTTATTCAAATAGCGCACGCGAAGGGAATCTCTCTTATTGATCCACTTAAAGTTAATTTAAGGGGACTTTCAAGGCTGCTAAACAGTCAGGTCTTGATCATCATGCATGCGGCAAGTCAGGATCTTGAAGTCTTTCAGCACGTCTGTGGGGTTGTCCCTAAATGCCTATTTGACACTCAAGTGGCTGCTGGATTTTTAGGGATGTCAACCCCATCGTTATCTGCTTTATATGAAAAGCAATTGGGAATTCTAATTAAGAAAGAGAGCCGGCTTACTGACTGGATGGCTCGGCCGTTGAGTAGTTCGCAACTTGAGTATGCAGCAAACGATGTTCGCTATCTTTTACAGATGTACGACCAGATAAGCGCAGAGTTAGAAGACCGGGGGAGGACTACATGGGTCGAAGCAGAATGCTCAATTCTTTTGGAAAAAGAAAAGAGACGTCGTATTCCCGAGGAAGCTTGGAAGAAAATTAAAGAAGGAAAGAATCTTCGCGGGAATGCACAAAATAATATTAGAGCACTAGCAGCATGGAGAGAAACAAAAGCTGCAAAATTAAATATTCCAGTACGTTACGTATTCCCGGACATAGCGCTAGTAGCGATCGCTCAACAAGAACCAAAGAATTTAAATTCTCTCGAATCTATTCGCGGCGTCGAAACGAGACACCTCAAGAATTCTTTCCCAAAAGAAATCTTTGCCGAACTCAAGTCGGCGAAAGAACTGGAACCTCTGCCACAAAAAGAGAAACAAGGAAAAGACAAAAGTAAAGATTTGAGAGCTGGAGTAACTCTTGTCTCAGCTTGGGTAGCACAAGCAGCACGTCAACTAGATCTCGATCCAGCTATTTTGGGCACCAGATCAGATGTAGAAGCATTAGTTCGTGGCGACAGTGATGCGCGGATGAGTAAGGGATGGCGGAATGAAATAGTAGGAGAATCAGTCAAAGAACTATTGAAAGGCGAAGCTGCTTTAGCATTCGATGGTGATGCAGGATTAGTTCTTGAGAGTCGTAAAAGAAGATAAACTGAGAGTCCCTCAGGCTTTAAAATTTGATAGTTAAAGTATTAGAAACAGTAAGAAAATATCAGGAGTAACGTGGTGAAAAAAGGAAGACATCGCAGATTTGAAGAAGCGCGCGCACTGAAGCGTAGTGATGATTTGGATCTTGATTCAATTTTTGACAGTCTTGCCTCAGAGGAAGAAGAGGAGAATGTCTCTCCTGCGCATGCGGCTTGGGCTGACGAGTTTGAAGAAGTAGAAGAAACAGAAGAAGAAGAGGCTTCTTAAGGTTTTATTTAGCTCCCAGTTTCATCAAGAATCTCATTTAATTTCAAGATGTCTTCTTCGTACACAACTCCAATGAATCCGCCATCATTATCTGTCACAGCTAGAACGTCAATTTGAGAACTTTCCATGGCAGCTATTGTGTCACGCAAGGACCATGAAGGACGGGCTACAGGCATATCGCTCCTTACTAGGTCTGAAACAGGCGTTTCTTCCCATAACGCCCGGTCGGTTCCAGAAAGATCAGAGAGGCTAATCATCCCGAGATATTTGTCTTTATCCACTACTGGCACAGAGCGTTGCCGTCGACCTAGAACATGTAAATAGACAAATTCTGAAGTTGTGGCATCAGGGGGGACAGTCAAGACATCTGTGGTTAAGGCAGAAGTAATCGGCAAAGTAAACCGGCGTTCGAGATGGCCAAGTCGCATACTTTGTTGATGTTCTGCCACTGAAGATTTTCCACCCACTACTTGGCTTACTGCAGCAGCTATTAGGGCGGGAACCACGAAAGACGCTCCAGTAGATTCCGCAACAAACATCACGGCAGCTATCGGAGCTTTATATCCTGCCCCGAGGAAAGCCGCCAAACCGAGTGTTGGGTATAAACCTGGTCGGTCTGCCTGTAAAAGCTGCCCAGTGAATTGTCCAAGTATCACGCCTTGTACAGCAAGAGGGATGAAAAGCCCACCTACTCCACCAGCACCTAATGTCACTACAGTAGCTGCGAGACGCATTCCAAAGAGAAGAGCGATTAGCCCAAGGCCATGATTAGGACTAACCACCCAAGACATTGCTTCTTGTCCGGGGCCAATAGTCAACGGGGCATCAAAAACGAAGTCAGCCCAGAGGGCGAGCAAAGCAAGAATACAGCCCCCAGCCAAAATTCTTGGGAGGAAATTTTCAGATTTAGATTGAGATTTAGCCCAGCGAACCAACCACGCCATTGATCGTCCACCAACTCCCGCTCCGATTCCAATAATGAAAGCCCCCAGCATGTCGCCTGCTTCAACACCGCCGAACATGGCGGTCAAATCATTTGCGGTGAACCACATTTGATCGCTGTCAGCTCCTAGACGGAAGTGAGGATCATCTAAGAAGGGAACAACGGCACCATGACCAATGAGATTAATATAGGTGACGTAACTTGTTGCTGCAGCGAGAAGAGAGGGAAGTAAAGCTTTACGATTCACATCATCTCTATAGGGGGCTTCCAAAGCAAATAAGACACCAGTAGCAGGGGCTTGAAACACTGCTGCTACACCAGCTGCGGCTCCCGCGGTGAGGAGGATCTTTATGTCTTCTTTTCGTAACCAATTCTTGAAACGATCCCTAACTGCTAGCCCTGTAACAGAACCTGCATAAATAGAAGGTCCTTCTAAACCAAGAGAGCCCCCGAACCCAATTGTGGTCACACCAGCTAAAAGTTTGGCAGGGAGATCTCTTATAGGAAGACGAGGAGTTCTGTCATGAAAAGCACGGACAAACTCATCGGAAGTAGCTGGAGATGTTTTATTACCGAGATATCTGAGAATCAAATGGGCAAGAATGAGCCCAATTCCAGGAGCGAAGATAACTTGCCATCTTGATAAACCTTTTACGTGCTCAAGAACTACAGAATCAGCGAGAGTTTCAAATCCGGCTATTAACAGCGCAACTAAAAATCCTGTCACTACAGCAAGAGCTAATACAGGAGTGTCACCCCTAGTGGCGATGGCTTTGAAACGGTTCACTCATCATTCCTACCGCTTTTAGTGAACTAATGCTCTTTCTTTCAGAAACTAATTAGAAGCTGTTTCTTTGCTTAATAAGAAGGCATACACGAGGAGGCATCTGCAACATAGAACTAAGATGATTGTGTGGGAATTAACTTCTTTAAAAACATAAATCGTTCAAAACAGAGCGATCAATTATTCAGAGAACTTTGCCGCGATATCGGGACTGCTCGAGTTCATCGTGACGGAGCTTCTCAACTTTTATACAGTCGGGATGGCTCAGCATTTCCTGGCGGCATTCCAGGGGTTGTCTGTTTTCCTGAAACCACACAGCACGTCATTGATTGCATTAAGGCCGCTAACAGGCATGATCGATCTTTTGTTCCACGTGGTGCGGGAACAGGGTTAGCTGGGGGCGCTGTTCCCTGTGACGCCCCATTGGTAATTTCTACGACAAAGATGAACTCTATTTTTGAAGTGAACTATGAAAAACGATTTGCCTGGGTCGGACCAGGAGTGGTCAATTTAGATCTCACGAAAAGCTTGAGCGGAACTGGGTTTCATTTCGCTCCCGATCCATCAAGTCAACAATCATGCACGATCGGTGGAAATGTAGCAAATAACTCTGGGGGGCCGCATTGTCTTGCATATGGCGTTACTAATGCCCATATTTTAGCTATTGAGGTGGTGCTTCCTGACGGGACACTCGTTCAGTTAGGTGATGTCGACGGACATGCATCCGGGTATGACTTACGTGGAGTTTTTGTTGGGGGAGAAGGGACTCTGGGAATAGCAACACGGATCGCTGTAAAGCTGACACCTGATCCACCAGAGATCTGTACATTACTTCTGGATTTTATGGATGTAGCAGACGCCGCTAAAACGGTTAGTGCCATTATTGCTTCCGGAATAGTGCCTGCCGCAATAGAAATGATGGATAAGCGCATCGTTAACGTTGTTGAAGAATTTGTCAAGGTTGGATATCCAACAGACGCAGCCGCTGTGTTGATAATTGAGGTAGATGGTTTGCCTGAAGGTGTAAGAATTGAAGTTGAACGAATTCAAAGCATCAGCCTCGAATATGGTGCACGCTCGGTGAGAGTGGCTTCTTCAGATGCAGAACGGGAACAAATATGGAAGGGGCGTAAAAGCGCTTTTGGTGCAGTAGCTCAGATTCAACCAGGCTACTACTTGCATGACACTGTGATCCCCAGAACAAAGCTTGTGGAAGTGTTAGAAGCTGTTTATGAAATAGCAAATAGATATGAATTGATTGTTATGAATGTTTTTCACGCTGGTGATGGAAACCTTCACCCACTTCTTGTCTTTGATCCACAAGAGCCTGGAATTATGGAGAGAGTGCTTGCGGCAGGAGAAGAAATCGTCCAAGTCTCGCTTGATGCTGGTGGAGTTCTTTCTGGAGAACATGGAATAGGTTTAGAGAAAATAAGATTTATGGAAAACCTCTTTTCTGAAGAGGACTTAGCAGCCCAGAAATTACTTAAAGATGCATTTGATCCAGATGGGCGAGCTAATCCATTCAAAGTCTTGCCTAGCGGTGCTAGTTGTAGCGAAGTTAACCATCTAAATCAATTACCAGACGGGGCATGGGTATGAACGATTTAGAGGATTTCAGAGAGAGCGTAGGGGAAAGCGATCCAGTAGCAGTTATTGGTGGGAGAACTCACTGGACTATTGGTGGCAATCCAACTGATGACACGAGACTGGTTTGCGCTCCAGCTGGAATAGATTCCTTTGATCCGTCTGAAATGACTGTAAGCGTTAAAGCGGGAACAAAACTCAAATATTTAAATGCGGAACTATCTGGATACAGGCAAGAGGTTTGTCTGGAAGGCTTATCGGAAACGACTGTTGGTGGAGCGTTGATGATCGGCACTGATGGAATTAGGCGCAATTTAATTGGTTCAATTCGAGAAACGTTACTGCAAGCAGAATATGTCGATGCGAAGGGGAAGATAATAAAAGCAGGTGGCCCTACTGTGAAGAACGTAACTGGTTATGATCTTTGCCGCTTACTCGTTGGGTCTTTAGGCACCCTCGGCTTGGTCGGCAGAGTAATTTTACGCACACGCCCAAAATCTGAAAAGAGCGTCTGGCTTCAAGGCGGGTTACAACCTGAAGAAGCTCGTCATGTTTGTTTTCGACCCGCCTCGTTGTTGTGGAATGGAAAAGAGACGTTTATTCAACTAGAGGGTTATGGAATAGACGTCGATTCAGAGGTGCTCAAGTTAAAGAACTTAGGGTATGAAGAGATGGGCACGAAATGCCCTATTTCAATACCAAGGTTTCGTCATAAATTTGTTAGCGGAATGTGCTTAGATAGCGGGATTGTAGATGTATATAGCTCAATTATTTATAAGTCTGAAGAAGCAGCGGAGCCTCAGCATTCAAAAGAAGTAGTACGCCTCGGGAACAAGGTTCGCAAAATGTTCGACCCTTCAGGTCGCCTGAATCCAGGTCGCGATCCTTATAGGGCTGGACCATGAACACTTCGCTTAACTTGGACAAAGATCATTTAACCGCATGTATTTCTTGTGGACTTTGTTTACCTCATTGTCCGACATATCAAACAACTCAAGACGAGAGTCGTTCTCCGCGTGGCCGCATCAGCCTCATGAAGGGTGTAGAGAATGGGCTAATTCCATTGAGCAAAGAAGTGGTTGAATCGATGGATACCTGCGTCCAATGCTTGGGGTGTGAGACGGCATGTCCGTCTGGTGTCCAGTATGGGGAACTTATCGCACAGACCCGAGAAGCCTTAAGCGATCATCGAAAAGTGAGTTTTCAATTGAGGGTGGGATTATGGATCCTTTTACATACGAGAATTTTATTAGTGGGAAGTCGAGTATTGGCGGTTCTTCAACGGTTGAAATTAGTACCAGCTAAGGCTCTACCGGTTCCTTCGAGAATTCCACTTCGTAGAGGCAGATATGTCCAGCATGACGATCCTGAAGTAATCCTTTTCACTGGTTGCGTGATGGACGTATGGCTATCACAAGTCCATGAAGCCGCTCTTTCAGTACTTGACTCAATTGGCATCAGATACATGATTTCAGGAAATCAGGCTGGATGCTGCGGGGCGCTTCACAGCCATGCTGGTTTTCGTTCAACGGCGAAGAAACAAGCACTTCAAGTAATTTCTGCATTGCCTACGGATTTACCGATTCTTGTAGATTCAGCGGGTTGTGGAGCAGTTTTAAAAGAATATGGAAATCTCTTAGGGACGGAAGAAGCAAAAATTTTCTCTTCAAGGGTCTACGACATACATGAATGGCTAATAAACGACCCCAAGTGGCGAGAATCTCTACCACTCAGGCGGCCCGGCAGCAAGAAGGTTATCGTGCAAGATCCATGCCACCTTCGCCATGTGCAAAAAGCACATGAATCTGTTCGAGAACTACTAACTCCTTTCGTTGATTGTCTTGAGCTGGACGACGAAGGACTTTGCTGCGGAGCCGGAGGAGCATTTTCAGTGGATCAACCAGAACTCGCAAAGGACATAAGAGATAAAAAGTTGAAATCAATACAACGAGCTGGAGGACACCTAGTAGTAAGTGCTAATCCAGGATGCATGATTCATCTAGAATCCGCAGGGGTAGAAATATTGCACCCAATTCAAGTGGTGGCAGAATATATAGACGGAAGAAAAGATCATGAGTAATTCATACGAATCAATTCAAGAGAAACTCCGAGCCATATCAGATGAAATAGCAGATTTGGCAATGAGTGACATCCGTAGTTCAATCGAAGAAGGTCATAACAAGACATCAGATATCGAAAAAAGACTTACGCGTGCACGCCGTGCAATAGAGAAAGCCATCCACCTCTTAGAGGCGGAAGACACTGATTTCATTTGATGCCGTAGTCGTTTATCGCATCAATTAAGAGACGCAATCTGGATTGCGAAGAATGGTTGTATTGAAAGGCGATCCTGTTGAGGCTCAAAAAGTCAGAGTCTTCAACCTCTGATGGATCTGGTTCGGTCTTTTCTATAACCCCAGAAGTCAGTAGATCTCCGAAAGAATGATTGAGTGAAATCAATTCATCGTCACTTACTGGCCTGTTCAAACGGATAACAAGACGATCCCGAACATAACGCATCGAGTGGTAGGAAGAATAGAAATGGCATAAGTGATCTGCCGCAACTTCCGGGTCTTTACAAACATGCACAAGAGATAAATCATTCTCGCTAATTAAGCCTCCATCTAAGAGCTCTAATCGCACAAAATCTATCCATCGATCCCAGTATGTACTTCCAGGAGGATCAAGTAAAACGACTGGATTAAGTGGAGATTTTCCGGTCTGCATAAGGGTAAGTAGTTCAAATGCTTCATCCATAGTGCCAAACCCGCCAGGAAGCAGGGCGTAACCATGCGTTTCTTTCATGAAGATTACTTTTCGAGTGAAGAAATATTTGAAGTTGATTAGTTTTGGGTCATCAGCTATGAATTCGTTAGCTGATGATTCAAATGGAAGTTTGATGTTTATACCAAAAGAGCGTTCTTTGCCGGCACCCTCTAATCCTGCAGCCATGATTCCGGGTCCCGCTCCAGTGAGTACGTACCATCCTCTCTTAGCCATAGCAGCACCGAACTCACGGGCGCTAACGTACGCGGGGTCTCCAGCAGAAATTCTGGCTGAACCGAAGAGAGTCGCTTTTCTTTCAGAGCGATACGGAGCAAAAACACTAAAAGAATGACGCAACTCTTTTAAAGCGCTATTAGTGAGCTTTAACTCACCTCGGTTAACGTCTTCCAGGCCAAGTCGAATTCCCGAGACTAGAAGCTCAGCGATGAGGTCTAAGTCTTCCGAAGGAACTTCTTTTAGAAGATCAGCTATTTGCTGATCAATCGATTGAACTCCGGTCCGGTAGTTGCTTAAAACCATAAAGAAAGATTAGAGCACACTGGAGTTGGACGGGTTAACCATTTGTAACTGGGATCAAAATGCGACCATCGTCCTCTCGGGTGACGTCTAGCTTAATATTTTTATCAAGATGCTTATAAAGAGTGGTTCTTTGCACCAATGTTCTACCAAGAGGCTGCACTAAATCCGCTAGATCAGATTCTGAAACAAGTTGCCCATGATCAGCACCGGCGGCACGAGAAATATTTTCATCAATGAGAGTTCCACCAAGGTCGTTGACTCCTGCTTGAAGTAGTTGTTCTACTCCTTTAAGGCCAATCTTGACCCAAGAGGCTTGAATATTGTCAATCAAACCACGATAAGTAATGCGAGCTACTGCATGCATAAGCAAAGTCTCTCTAAATGTTGGTCCTCGGCGCGACTTACGTTGTAAATAAATTGGTGAAGCCATGTGCACAAACGGCAGTCCAACAAACTCAGTAAAGCCCCCAGTTTCTTTTTGAAGATCTCGACAAACTAAAAGATGATCCGCCCAGTGCTCGGGTCTTTCAATTGAACCAAACATAATCGTAATGTTCGAACGAAGGCCTACTTTATGGGCAGTGCGGTGTGCTTCTAACCATTCTTCTGTATTGATTTTGTCAGAACATAGTTCCTCACGGACCTCGTCAGAAAGGATTTCTGCTGCCGTTCCTGGCAAAGTCTTGAGGCCGGCCTCACGAATGCGCTCAAGATAGCTTTCTAGCGGTTCGTTAAGTCTTGCAGCCCCTTCAGTTACTTCTAAGGCCGTAAATCCGTGAATATGAATATCGGGAACGGCCTCTTTGACAGCCTTAGTTACTTCTATGTAGTAATTGCCGTCAAAATCTGGGTGTATACCACCCTGTAAACAAACTTCGGTAGCTCCCATCCTTGCTGCATCTGCGGTTCGCTGTGCTATTTCATCCATTTCAAGCAAATACGGATTTCCCCTTAGATTCAATGAAAGAGGACCCTTTGAAAATCCGCAAAATTTACATTTATAAGTGCAAACATTTGTGTAGTTAATGTTTCTGTTAGCAACCCATGTCACTGCATCTCCTACCGAGGAACGACGTAACTCATCTGCAACTTCAGCAACGGCAGCTACCTCACGACCACGGGCGGCAAAGAGGGAAAGTATTTCTCCTTTGCCTACTTCCTCACCATCTAGAACTCCATTTAGAACTTCTTTTAAGTGACCAGTAACTCTTGGAATATTTGGAATTAAGAGAGGAGGGGAGTAGGGGGCCCCAGAATACCAAGTAGATGAAAGCGGTGTTTGAGCACTCAAATCATGCTTTAGATCGTCTTTAGACAGTGGTGCAAAGAAAGGACCAGGATCGTTTCTTGCCAGGCCATGACTATCTGACCTATCCATAATTGGAAAATGAAGATTCTCGTCAAACCATCGTTCAGGAGCAGTAACAAATTCAGGATGCACAGTTAAGCGGGGAGCAAGTTCAAATCCGCGTTCTTCTGTTAGTTGGCGTAGCTTTCCAAGAGAAGGCCAAGGCCTTTCAGGATTCACATAGTCAGAAGTAACGGGAGAAACTCCACCCCAGTCGTCCACTCCTGCTGCAATGAGCTGCTGGAAGTCGTCAGAGAGATTAGGTGGGGCTTGGATGTGTATATCGGAAGGAAGAATAACTCGAGCTAACGCGATTGCGTCAAGGTAAGTATCGGTGGGACAAGCAGGAGCTTTGTGCATGGAAGTTCCAGATTTTGGGAGAAAGTTCTGAACGATTACCTCCTGTATGTGTCCATGACGCTGATGAGACTCTCCAATGGCCTGAAGCGCTTCGATTCGATCTTCTCTGGACTCTCCAATGCCGACAAGAATTCCAGTTGTAAAAGGTATTGAAAGTTCCCCGGCAGCTTCAAGAGTTGCTAATCGTCGGTCAGGCTCCTTATCAGGTGATCCCCGGTGACATTCAAGTTCAGCTAAAGACTCAATCATCATCCCTTGAGAAGGCGAGAAAGGGCGAAGTTTCTTTAGGTCTGAGTAATCAAGTGCTCCCGCATTAGCGTGCGGAAGTAAGCCAGTTTCCTCTAGTACTAATTCAGCCATTTTCGCGAGGTAGTCAATAGTTGATTCGTAGCCATTCTTCTCAAGCCATTCGGCTGCAGTTGGATATCTCAACTCCGGCTTTTCTCCAAGAGTAAAGAGAGCTTCATGGCAGCCAACTGAAGCCCCTTTATGGGCAATATCTATTACTTGCTCCGGAGAAAGAAATGGAGCATCTAAACGAGCTGGTGGCTGTGCAAACGTGCAGTAACCGCATTTGTCTCGACAGAGCATCGTCAGAGGTATAAAAACTTTTGGGCTGTAGGTGATTAAATTCCCAAAACTTTCAAATCGTCGGTTACTTGCCTCGGAAAAGAGTTCGTCACCTTGAGGGAAAGCGTTCATTGTTTCTGCTTTCTCCCGGGTCCAGACTTACTACGAATTTTTTTAGGGGGAACAATGAGTGAGCAGGTTGGGCAACTCACAGCGTGCTGAAGAGGGGTGTCGCATTCTTCATGAACTAGAACAGTTGGAGGGCCTTCAGTAGCGCACCAAGTGTCACCCCAGTGCATCAACGCCACTAGAGAAGGGGAGAGATCTAATCCTTTGGACGTTAGGCGGTATTCGTGACGAACAGGTCGGTGTTGATAGGGAACACGCACTACTATTTCGTTATTGACTAGTTTATTAAGCCTGTCACTAAGGAGATTTCTTGCTATTCCTAAATTCTTCTGCAAATCTCCAAAGCGTCGAACTCCTTTAAAAAGGTCTCTTAAAATCAAGAGAGTCCAACGTTCACCAATGCTGTCAAGTGTTGCGGCGATTGAGCAATCAAACTTTTCTTGGTCGGGTTTAACGATGTCTTGCATTTTGACACCTTAGCAGTCAGTAGCAAAATAAAACTTACTCAGGCAAATTTCATCAAAATGAGGAAGCTTTGATGCTCAGACTCTCAATCAAGTTTTCGAAAGAAGTGATGAAAGAATCTATTCCTTCTGTTTCAAGCACATCACCTACTTCTTCAAGATCGATGCCAAGAGAACTGATTTCGCTAAGAATTTTCTCTGCCTTACTGCTGTTCGCATCAACGGTACGGGCAACAGTGCCGTGGTCTTCAAAAGCCTCAATGGTGGTATTTGGAAGTGTATTCACGGTGTTAGGTCCGATCAGAGTATCAACGTAAAGGGTGTCGACGTAGGAAGGATTTTTAGTAGAAGTAGAAGCCCAAAGTGGCCGCTGCACACGAGCGCCGCGTGATTCAAGTGCTTCCCATCGAGGACCAGAGAATGTTTCTTTAAAGAGAGAGTAGGCGGCTTGGCCTAAAGCTACAGCGGCTTGTCCCTTGAGATCTGTAGCTTTCTGGCTCCCTATTTCATCAAGTCTTCTATCTACTTCAGTATCTGTGCGACTAATAAAGAAGGAAGCAACAGATGAAATTTTTGAAAGATCTCCAGAGGAATTCTCTAGGCCCGAAATATATGCCTCCATCACTTCTACATAACGGGATAAGGAGAATATGAGAGTTACGTTCACACTCCTTCCTTCAGAAATCATGGTTTGAACCGGAGGGATGCTTTCTTTAGTTGCAGGAATTTTTATTAAGACATTTGGCTTATTAATTCGTTTATGTAGAGAACGTGCAGAGTCAAGAGTGCCGGAAGTATCGCGAGCAAGCCTGGGATCAACTTCTACTGAAACAAATCCATCTGTTCCGTTCGAAGATTCATAAACAGGTTTGAGAACTTCTAGAGCACCAAGAATGTCGGTTATAACAAGATCCCAATAACATTCAGTTACGTCTTTACCACTAGCGATAAGTTCTTTGAATTCATGGTCATAGTCGTCGGTGTCTGCCATTGCTTTTTCGAAAATAGATGGGTTAGAAGTAATACCACGTACTCCCTTAGTTACCCAATCTGCTAACTCACCTGACTCAAGCCAACTTCGCCGTAAGTTATCTAGCCACGGACTTTGTCCTTCCGTTTGGAAAAGGTCATTTAGGCGAGTCAACTTTAAGTCACCTTTGTAGCAACTCTTGTGCGGCTGCTACTACTGCCGCTGTATTGATGCCGAGGTTTTCCATGGCCACTTCTCCAGGAGCTGAAGCACCAAATCTGTCAATACCGATCTGTGTATCCGACCATTGGTGCCATCCAAAGGTACTTCCTGCCTCGATAGAGATAGTGGGTGTTTCTTTTGGAAGAACGCTGGACTGATACTTCTTATCTTGTTGAGCGAATAAACCCATGGAGGGCATTGAAACCACTCGAGTATTTATGCCTTGCTTGCTGAGCTCTTGAGCTGCGTCAACAGCAAGGCAAACTTCGCTACCAGTTCCGATGAGTACAAGATCAGGAGTTTGTTCTGAATCGGAGAGAATGTAGGCGCCTTTTGAAACTTTTTCAAGATCACTCGTTCCATCTAGTACAGGAACATCTTGGCGTGTGAGCACCAAACCAGTGGGTCCTGGATTATCGATAGCAAATACCCAAGCAGCGGCGGTTTCGTTCGCATCTGCTGGTCTAAATAACTCAAGATTCGGCATTGAACGTAAAGAAGAAAGATGCTCTACTGGTTGATGAGTGGGGCCGTCTTCACCAACACCAACTGAGTCATGGCTCCAAACAAAAATATTTTTAGCATTACTCAAAGCGGCAAGACGAACAGCACCACGCATGTAATCACTAAATACGAAAAAAGTACCATTAACCGGAATGCAGCCGCCATGAAGTGCTAACCCGTTACAGATTGCCCCCATTGCATGCTCACGAACGCCAAAATAAATTTGACGCCCCTCAGGACATTCAGAGCCATGTACACCAATTCCTTTCAGAGTTGTGCCGGTATTTCCTGTAAGGTCTGCACCGCCGCCTAAAAGACCAGGTACAAACTCCGACAAAGTTTGAAAGCATGAATTCGAAGCTTTTCTTGTAGCAACAGAATCCCCGACATTCCAACTTGGTAATTGATCACGCCAACCTTTTACACCGGTGCTGGATTGACAGGCTTCCCAGGTCTCAGAGTTCTCTGAATTGCGCTTTTCCCATTCATTTCGAACCCCAGAACTTCTACTGCCCGCGGATCGATAGAAATCAAGAACTTCCTGCGGACAATAAAAAGATTCGCTTTCAGGGATACCCATTCGCTTTTTGGTTTCAGCGATTTTTTCATCCTTAAGGGAATAGCCGTGAACGTCAGCAGTGTCAACATCAGGAGAAGGGGATCCAATGTGGGTTCGGAGAACGATGAGGGACGGCTTATCTTCTATTGATTTAGCTGCAAGAAATGCTTCTTCCATAGCATCCAGATCTTCGCTTGATTCACCGAGGTCAATCACGTGCCATCCGTACGATTCAAATCGTTGGACCGCATTATCTGAAAGAGCCAACTCGGTCGGTCCGTCAATCGAAATATGATTGTCGTCATAAACTCCGATTAGTCTTCCGAGTTTCTGATGGCCAGCAAAGGAAGAAGCTTCGTGGCTGATTCCTTCGGCTAGATCTCCATCCCCACAGAAGAAATACGTGAAATGATTACAGGATTTTTCGCCGAATCTTGCACGAAGATTACGTTCGGCGACTGCCATACCTACTGCATTTGCTACTCCTTGACCAAGGGGACCTGTTGTTACTTCAACCCCTGCAGTATGACCTGCTTCGGGATGACCGGGAGTCGAAGACCCCCATTGACGAAAATCTTTTAGATCCTCAATGGTCAATCCATGCCCGGTGAGGTAGAGCATGGAGTACAGAAGAATTGAAGCGTGTCCTGCAGAGAGAATAAAACGATCACGATCGAACCATAAAGGTTCAGCAGAGTCATATGTCAATATACGAGTCCATAAGACGTGAGCTAATGGGGCAAGAGCCATCGCCGTGCCTTGGTGCCCCGATTGAGCTGCATGCGGGGCATCCATACTCAGCCCCTTAATTACATCTATTCCAAGATTTTCTAGTTCGGTTGTAGTCATAAAATATTCTGTTCAAAATTAGTGTACTGAGGGCCACAATATCGGAGCGAAGGCTTGTAGTGGGTTTTCATTTCCAACTGCATCACAAAGACCCTACCGGTCATCTAATATGTAAGAAGTGATACGCAGACTTATCTTTCCATTAGTTCTTGCTCTGCTAGCAATTGGACTATTTCTCCAATCCAATGCTGCTGATGAAGATGCTAATCGTCCATCGTTGGTGGCTTCAGAACCGACACCTCCACGTTTGTCGACTCCTCTTCTTTCAGCACGTCGCCTTCCAGAACATTTACAAACTCCGGAGGCTAATAGACGATTGGTGACAAGTCTGAATGAAAATATTAATCTCCTGCCTGAACAAAGCTGCTTCGTGGTTTCTGAAGGGGGCGAGATTCGCTATCACCATCAACCTGAATCTCAGTTGATACCTGCAAGTACTCAAAAATTGATAACAGCTGTCGCCGCATTGAGTGAATTAGGACAGGATTATAAGTTCACAACTCAGATCCTCGCTCAAAGCGCGCCGATTGATGGAGTGATCGACGGAAACGTTTGGCTAGTAGGTGGGGGAGACCCCCTAGTGATGACCCCAGATTATGCACAACGCTATTTAGATGATCTTGCTTATACCGATCTCGAAATTCTCGCTGATCAAATTATTAATTTAGGGGTAAACACCATCACTGGAGCAGTTGTAGGAGATGAAAGTTATTTTGACGAGATTCGTTGGGTTGAGTCTTGGCCTGAAAGGTTTCGTGCGGGTGCTCAAAATCAGGCAGGTCCTTTAAGTGCTCTTTCAGTAAATGACGGGTTCATGAATTGGGATGCAGAAAACACAGCCAATTCTTTAAATACTCCAGCTGTAGAGCCTGCCCAGTTTGCAGCAGCGTTATTTGATGACTTGCTTGAAGAGAGATCTGTTCGAATTTTCCAAAGTGCTTACGCCGAAACGAAACCAGTAGATGCCGTTATCCAACTAGGTGTTATTGAGTCTCCTACTATTTCAGAAATAGTGAAACAAATGCTTCAGACAAGCGACAACACCACTGCAGAGATCCTTGTGAAAGCCATAAGTGCTGACTCAGGAGTTGCTGGATCAACTAGCTCTGGAAATCAGATCATCCAACAGGTAGTTGAAACTCTGACTGGCATGACTGACTCAACAGTTGTTGCTGATGGTTCCGGATTGGATCCAAGCAACAGAACCACTTGTTCTGTTTTGGTCGACTTACTTGAAATGGAAAGCTTTTCGGCTGACCTATATGACGGCCTGGCAGTAGCGGGAGAATCAGGAACTCTAAGAAACCGTCTTACTGGTTCTTCTGCCGAAGGACGACTACTAGCAAAGACGGGCACGTTAAACGACTCAAAGAGCTTGGCTGGGGTTGTACACACTTTAGAAGGCAGAACGTTAATTTTTGCTTTGATTTCAAATGCTGACCCGATGCCATCAGACATTATGGATCTACATGATCAGTTTGTTCTGGATCTGGTGGCTTACCCAACTGGGCCTCCGATTAGCCTCTTGATTCCATTTCCTGTTGTAGTGACCAACTGAACCAGAGTTCTCCTGCGTGGCGAATTTTTGAAAAAATCACGACTCCCTCTATGAGGGAACGCTATACACAGCGGCTTTTAGTTAGAGGCTAAGAGTAACTAGGCTTAGGTGAACAAGTAGGAGAAAGGTCAGCTTATGCGAGTAGCAGCAGTTCAAGATTCGCCGGTTTATCTAAATCGGACAGCAACCTTAGATCTCGTTAAAGAAAGAATTACTGAAGCAGGAGAAGGAAACGCCGATTTAATAGCGTTTCCAGAAGTTTTTTTATCTGGTTATCCAGTTTGGATAGATGTCACGGATGCCTCTGCTTGGGAAAAGCATGATCAGCAAGAAGCATTTGCTCGTTACCTAGAACAATCGGTTGATTTAGATAGCTCAGAATTTCTTGAAGTTATTGAAACAGTTAAAAGTTCTGGTGCTTTCACCTATTTAGGTGTAGTTGAGAGAGCAACTTCAGGTGGCTCCGTCTATTGCTCCTTAGTAGCGATAGACCCAACAGAAGGAATAGTTAGTGTTCACCGGAAACTGAAACCAACCTATGGTGAACGACTAGTTTGGGCAGACGGAGATGGTGCAGGTCTAGTGGCTCATGATCACAAAGGTGTTCGATTAACCGGACTTAATTGCTGGGAGAACTGGATGCCTTTAGCGCGTACAGCGATGTACGAGACCGGTACACAAATTCATATTGCAGCCTGGCCTGGATCAGTGGGTCTAACCGAAGACATCACGCGATTCATTGCTAAAGAAGGCCGTTTGTTTGTTATAAGTGTTGGAGCGATTTATGACGCAACGATGATTCCTGACGACTTTCCACTTAGAAACCAACTCGGCGTAGACGATAAGTATCACAACGGCGGAACCTGTATAGCTGGTCCGGATGGCAAATGGATAGTGGAACCTAATCATGGAGAAAAAGGCATCATTTGGGCCGATCTAGACGTAAGCGAAGTAAGCCGACAGCGACAAAACTTTGACCCAACAGGTCATTACAGTCGACCAGATGTCTTGCGCCTGCACGTAACAAGAGAACGGCTCACTCCGTAAGGTCGCTTGCTATTAGGTGCTAGCAATCGTTCCAGATAACGTGGATATCCCATGAGTAAGAAAAACACTGCAGAAGATACCGTCGGACTGTTTCAACAGTACTTACAACAAGAACTAGTTGACCCTCTCCGCTCCTTAGGACGGTTTTTAGCCTACGGAGTCGTAGGGTCACTCCTTATAGGAGCAGGCCTGGTTCTTCTTGCGATCGGAACATTACGCGGGTTTCAAGCCGCTGAGGTATTCGAAAATTGGTGGTCTTGGGTTCCTTACATTATTTCTGCACTGGCTTTAACAGCAGCCGCTGCTCTGACTCTGAGTCAAATTAAAGAAAAATAGAAACTATATGGCTAATCAAATAACTCAAGAGGATCTTGCAAAAAACTTAGGAGAAATCCTAGGCGAAACAGAAACGCGTATACCTGGAGGGAAGAACACTCTTCTTGCCGGGGCAGCACTCCTTGGTTTATCAGCTCTAACTATTGCCTATTTTCTTGGACGCAGAATTGGCCGACTCAAATCTACAACAGTTGAAATTCGCCGGATATAAAATGCCTTTCTCATACACCAAATTGATAAGAAAAGGTGCACTAAAGGGAATTTTAGGTGGACACCGCGGATGGCAAGTAGGCCTATTCATACTTGTCGTAGGGCAATTATTGCGTAAAGCCGTAAAAAGGGGATCCGGAGTTGTGACTCATAGCCAAAAAATCCCTGTTGGTGAAGGACTCGAGGTACTACACCAAAGAAACGCAGAAGAGAAATCGTTAGAAGATGAGTGAAAAAAATTACATTGAAGGTGAACAAATTCTTCTAATTGATTCAAAGAAAAGAAGATACCTCATTGAACTAAAAGCAGGAGGCGAATTCCATACCCATGTAGGAGCTGTTTTACATGACGACCTAATAGGTTCAGCTGATGGGTCAAGCCTGAAGTCAAATCGGGGAGGGGTTTTCTCAACAGTCAGGCCCACAATGTCAGACTTTGTTCTAAAAATGCCGCGAGGAGCGCAAGTAATATACCCTAAAGATCTCGGCCCAATTCTTATGCTGGCAGATCTGTTCCCAGGAGCCCAAGTATTCGAATCAGGGGTCGGGTCTGGAGCACTCTCTATGACGATGCTAAGAGCAGGAGCGAATATAACTGGATATGAGATCCGAGAAGATTTTGCCGAACGAGCTAAAAAAAACGTCAAAGCTGCTTTAGGGGAGAAAGCTCTTGACCGGTACGACGTTCTAATAAGAGACGCTTACGAGGGAATAGAAGAAAAAGACTTCGACCGTATGGTTCTAGATCTCCCTGAACCTTGGAGCGTAGTACCACATGCAAAAACGGCTTTACGCAGCGGAGGGATCATACTTGCTTACACCCCAAGTATCGTCCAAGCAGCAAAATTCAAAGAAGCGTTAGAAGGAAATGGCTTTGCGCTAATTGAAACCATGGAAGTTATGAACAGGACCTGGCACATTGAAGGTCAGGCAGTTCGGCCTGATCATCGCATGGTCGCACACACAGCATTTCTAACGCATGCAAGATTATTGAGCACGTGAAGGACTGGTTATCTGCCGCTGCAGTACTAATAGTTTTAACAGTTGCAACTCTGATAGTTCCTGAATCAGATAAGAGTGAGGACCATAGCCAAGATTTAGATTTACTGATCCTGCCTGAAACTTCTGTACCAAGTAGCGAAGAGTTTGATGTAGATCTCATAAGCACAGCGAGAAGTTCCACGGTTTCAATTAGAGGAAGCAATTGCCCACGGTTCCAATTCGGTTCAGGATTCTCACTGACTAATGGTTTGATAATTACTAACGCTCACGTAGTGGCAGGAATAGATAGCCCATTAGTGAAAATAGTTGATCCTGACGGAACCACAATAGAAACTGAGGCACGAGTAATTGGATTTGATGCTGTCACAGATTTAGCAGCCTTAGATATAGGCGTACACGAAATGAGAGGTTTCGAAATCGCACAAGCAACAAACGGAGAAAATGTAGCCCTAATTGGATACGACAGAGATGGCGAACCGGACTGGCGCCCTGGTCAGATTTCTCAACATATACGAGCTACAGGTTTAGACATCTACAGAAACTCAGGACCGGGTCGCGACGCACTTGTTCTATCTATGGATGTTGACCCTGGTCATTCTGGATCACCACTCGTTAATTCATTAGGTCAAGTCGTAGGGGTTGTATTTTCTTCCGTAAAGGGCGGAAGTTCTACGGCATACGCGGTTCAAGTTAATGAACTAAATTCGTTTATAGATGACTTGCCAAGTGGAGCTATAACTGTCTCAAGTCAGTGTCGATGAGGAAAATCGAAAATCAATCAGCTTCGATGAATATGCATTCACCGGGGCATTCTTCAGCAGACTCAATAGTTGCTTCTATCTGATCCTCAGGAATGGGAGCAAGTGCGTCGGCTCCACCTGGGTCGCTGAGAATGTTATCTCCATCCTTTACGTAGGCTAAACCATCATCAAGCATGGCGAATACGCTCGGAGCTATTTCTTCGCAGAGTCCGTCTCCGGTGCAAAGATCTTGATCTATCCATACCTTTAACATCTTTAAGATCCCTCCATCTTTAAAGTTAGTAAAAATTGATTTAAAAACTTCATCTCACTAATGATACATAATTCTCGCTAAAAGTTGTGTTCCTTAATCGTTACTTTTGTCACTAACTAAGGTAAGGTCGCGGCGAAATAGAATTGTTTCCCTGGAGGGACGTTGACTTCCGAAGATGTAAATGGAGAAAACATAGAAATTGAAAGGCTTCAATCTGAAGTGGCTGATCTACGACGACGCCTAGTTGATGCCCCGCTCCAACAGCAAGACCTTGAAATCGAACTTCGGGAAACTAAAAAAGAAATTCGTAAAGCGATTAATCGAAACGAAAAGTTAGATAAAGCTCTTGAAGTAACGCGTCAACGTGTCGCTGACCTAAGAGAAGAAATAGATCAGTTATCAAAACCTCCTTCTCCGTATGGAACAGTAGTTGGAATCAATGATGATGGAAGCGTAGACATACTTTCAGCGAGTAAAAAAATGAGAGTAAATGCATCTCCTGAACTTATTAGTTCTCTGGGGATTGGTCAGGAAGTTGTACTAAACGAAGCCATGAATGTAATCATGGCTAGACGACCACATCTACTCGGCGAAGTTGCCACCGTTAAGGAAGTTCTTCCTGACGGAGCGCGTGCAGTAGTCGTCGGAAATAATGGAGAAGAACGAGTGGTCGAGTTAGCAGGAGAGCTAGTCAAACAAAAGACTCTCCGCCTGAGAAGTGGCGATTCTGTCATGCTGGATTCCCGATCTGGACTACTGCTTGAAAGATTGCCTCGTCCAGAAGTTGAGACATTATTACTTGAAGATGTTCCAGATGTGACTTACGAAGATGTGGGAGGATTAGATCTTCAAATAGAAAAGATAGTTGATGCAGTTGAATTGCCTTTCTTGCATAAGCAACTATTTAACGAATATTCTCTTCCTGCTCCTAAAGGAATACTTCTTTACGGACCGCCCGGATGCGGAAAGACCTTAATCGCTAAGGCAGTCGCAAACTCCCTAGCCCGAAAAGTTGCAGATATATCCGGAGAAAAAGAAGCCCCCAGTTACTTCCTAAACATAAAGGGCCCCGAATTGTTGAATATGTATGTCGGAGAAACAGAAAGACAAATAAGACTCATCTTTGAAAGAGCACGTGAGAAATCCGAACAAGGATGGCCTGTTATCGTCTTCTTCGATGAAATGGAATCCCTATTCCGAACACGCGGCACTGGAATAAGTTCAGATATTGAATCAACGATTGTTCCACAATTACTAGCAGAAATCGACGGAGTTGAAGCACTCAATAACGTGATCGTGATAGGTGCCTCAAATCGAGAAGATTTAATCGATCCTGCCATCTTGCGCCCCGGAAGACTTGATGTGAAAATTCGAATAGACAGACCAGATGCCACTGCTGCAGCGAAAATATTTTCAAGATACTTAGTCCCTGAGCTCCCTATTGATTCTGAATTAATCAAGAAGATCGGAGGAGGCGACCGAAACAAAGCAGTTCTTGGAATGATTGATGAAACAGTAGACGCTATGTATAGCGATAAGGAAACAAATCGTTTCCTTGAGGTGACTTATCAAAACGGCGACAAAGAAGTTCTTTATTTCAGAGACTTCGCGTCAGGGGCAATGGTAGAGAATATTGTCAGACGAGCCAAAACACTAGCGATCAAAAGAAAATTAGCTGGCGGTAGAGAAGGAATTCATACCGACGACCTAATCCGTTCAGTACGCCAAGAATTCCGTGAACACGAAGATCTTCCAAACACAACAAACCCTGATGATTGGGCAAAAGTCTCCGGCAAGAAAGGTGAACGAATAATTTATGTTCGAACCCTTGTTAGTGGTGACGAAGATGAAACTGGTGGAAGATCAATAGATGGAGTAGCGACCGGACAGTACCTCTGACTCCACACAAGACAACACTGGGGTTAAGGTCGGATCTATGACTATCAAGAAAACATTTGGTATAGAGACCGAATACGGAGTTATTCACCGCGGAGTCTCTGACCCAAATCCGATCCTTGCATCATCTTTATTAATTAACGCCTATTTGTATGCGCATTCTCCAGCAGCTAGTGGACCGAGTGCTCCTCGCCCCGGATGGGATTTTGTTCATGAAACACCAGACAAAGATATACGCGGGTTTATTGCCCCAGAATCAATTGCTCCTGAAATAGAGGCCCATTTAGTAAATGCAGTATTAACCAATGGTTCAAGATATTACGTTGACCATGCACACCCTGAGCTAAGCGCTCCGGAGTGCTCAAACCCATTATCAGTTGTTCAGTATGACTTAGCTTCTGACCAGATACTGATTTCCTCCATGAAAGCCGCCAAGGAAGTGATGCCTCCGGGCCAAGAAATAGTTGTCTACAAGAACAACTCTGATGGAAAAGGAAATAGCTATGGATGTCATGAAAATTATCTTGTTGACCGAGAGACTTCGTTTGATCTAATAGCAGACCATGCGACCGCTCATTTTATTACTAGACAAATATTCACTGGAGCAGGAAAAGTCGGCTGTGAAATTCCCGGTTACAGTCGCAGCGATGTGCCATTTCAAATAACACAACGCTCTGATTTCTTTGAAGAAAAAATCGGACTTGAAACGACTTTAAAGAGGCCAATAATCAATACACGAGATGAACCTCATGCAGATCCAACAAAATATCGACGTCTGCATGTAATCGTAGGGGATGCAAACCTTTGCCAAATCGCAACTTTCCTCAAAGTGGGAACAACGGGGATTATTTTGAGCATGGTTGAATCTGGGTTTCTGGATCAGAAAATAAGGTTTGAAGATCCCGTTCGTTCGCTCCAACAAGTGTCTTTTGATTTAGGGCTAAAAGAGCCACTTCAACTAACTAACGGAACCACCATGACGGCTATAGAAGTTCAATGGTGGTTCTACGAACAAGCAGAGAAGTATGTAGAAAATTTTGGAACTGACCACCTTGGTGGCAATTCCGTACCTCTGGTACTGGAGTGGTGGAGAAAAGTACTAGAAGGACTTGAATCTCCAGACAATCTAGAACCACTGGTGGGAATTCTAGATTGGGTCTCTAAAAAACATATATTAGATGGATTTCAGGAGAGGAAAAAGATCTCCTCTTCTGATGTGCAATTAGCTGCAATAGATCTTCAATACCATGACCTACGTCCCGAGAAATCATTATTCAAGAAAATAAAACAAGAAATCTTGATATCAGAAGAAGAATCAAATTTCGCTACAAAGAACCCCCCAGAAGATACACGAGCATATTTCCGAGGCAAATGTTTAGAAAAATGGCCCGAAAATATTGTTAGTGCAAATTGGGACTCACTAGTCTTCGATTCAGGAGAGAAAAATTTACAAAGAGTACCAATGCTTGAACCCTCACGAGGCACACGGGAACAAACGGAAAATCTTCTAAATTCTTCAAATTCGGTTTCAGACTTGCTAGAAAGACTAGAAGACAACAAAAGAGATGATTAACTACTTTTAGGAGGAAACAAAATGACTGAACAAGAAAAACGAAATAGAAGTTTCTCATCGGAACCTGAACTAGAAGAAGATGCTGAGGTTTCATCCGATGCACTAAAAAACAGTGAAAGGATCAAAGGTGACCTTGACGGCCTTTTAGACGAGATAGATGAGGTACTAGAAGCAAATGCTGAAGAATTTGTAAAAAGCTATATTCAGAAAGGTGGAGAGTAGCAATGCCGTTTCGAGAGGTATCCTCCAAGTCGTGACACTTCCGCGTTTTTCCCCAGATTCAGATCCAGGGCCTGATTTCCTCGGCCTTCTACAGCGTCTTGAGCGTTCTCCTAGCTGGGATGGCGTTCCAGCAGATGCGACTCAAATAACCCACGGGACAACAGTAGTAGCAATACAGACTTTAGATGGGGTTGTTATGTCCGGTGACCGTCGCGCCACTTCTGGCCATCTAATCAGCCACCGCACAATTGAAAAAGTCTTTCCTGCAGATCAACATTCTGGAGTAGCGATTGCAGGGGCTGCAGGCCCTGCCATGGAAATGGTTCGCCTATTCCAATTACAAATAGAACATTATGAAAAAGTTGAAGGGCGACCTTTGAGTCTTGACGGAAAGGCTAATCAACTCAGCCAAATGCTTCGAAATAACCTTCCGGCTGCACTCCAAGGCTTAGGAGTTGTGCCAATTTTTGCCGGATTTGATGAAAAGCTTCAAAAGGGTCGACTCTTTGAATTTGATATCACGGGAGGTCGGTATGAAGAAAAAGATTTTGCGGCCTCTGGATCTGGAAGCCTTCATGCAAGTACAGTGCTCAAACTTCGACACAATGGGAAATTATCGACTGACGAAGGAATAGATTTATCAATAGAAGCCCTGTTCCATGCCGCAGACGAAGATAGTGCTACCGGTGGACCCGACCCAATACGTGGGATTTACCCAGTGGTTGCTGTTATTAATTCAAGTGGTTTCACCAGAATTGAAGATTCTGAACTGGCTACTCGCACTAATACCTTGGTTGAAAAAATAGCTGGAGAACGATCATGAATATGCCAATGTATGTATCTCCTGAGCAGTTAATGAAAGACAGAGCTGACTACGCTCGAAAAGGAATAACTCGTGGCCGTGCCGCAATAGTTTCAGTTTTTTCAGACGGTGTACTCTTATGCGCCGAAAACCCATCAAACACTCTTCGGAAAATTGGCGAAATATATGATCGCATCGGATTTATTGGAGTAGGAAAATACAACGAATTTGATCAATTACGCGTAGCTGGAGTCCGTCATGCTGACCTCAAAGGATATTCGTTTAGTCGAGAGGATGTAGATGCACGTTGGTTAGCGAATCAATACGCACAAACTCTTGGACAATATTTCACTCATGAAATGAAACCCTTAGAAGTAGAGATAGCAATAGCGGAGATAGGAGAAGAAACTGGTTCTGATCAGATCTTCCATCTGCTCTATGACGGAACTGTTATGGACACGGAAACTTTCGTTGTCATTGGGGGCGAAACTGAAACAGTGAAGACTCGACTTGAAGAATCATGGAAGTCAAACCAGCCACTTACAGACATCTTAAATCAAGCAGTTAGCGCACTAGCCGGACCAGATCGAACTCTCAAAGCTGATGATTTGGAAGTCGCAGTACTCGGGCGCGGAAATGGGCGTCGAGCGTTTCGTCGTATCGAAAACGAAGCACTTGACGAACATTTAAGCGAAAATTAGACGACGTGCAGCGCCGAATTTACGGCATAGAAACAGAATACGGAATTACTTGCACACAAGGTGGCCAGCGCCGACTTAGCCCTGACGAAGTAGCTAGATATTTATTTCGCCGGATACAGAATTGGGGCCGAAGTTCAAATGTATTTCTCCCGAACGGAGCTCGACTCTACTTAGACGTAGGTTCTCACCCTGAATATGCGACCCCAGAGTGTGATTCAGTTTCAGGAGTCATCTCTCATGATAAAGCAGGCGAGAGAATAGTTGAAGAACTGATGATTGGGGCGCAAGAGAAACTCAATGAAGAAGGAATCGATGGAGAAATACATATCTATAAAAACAACACCGATTCTGCAGGAAATTCTTACGGAAGTCACGAGAATTATCTGACAGTAAGAGATGATGACACTTCCATGATTGGTGAAACTCTTATTCCTTTTCTAGTTAGTAGACAAATATGGGCTGGGGCTGGCAAAGTACTTCAAACAGCTCGTGGCGCCATGTATTGCATTAGCCAACGCGCAGATCATGTGTGGGAAGATTTTTCCAGCGCCACAACACGATCAAGACCCATCATTAACTCAAGAGACGAACCACATTCTGATGCGAACCTCTATAGACGCCTTCATGTGATCGTTGGTGATTCAAACATGAGTGAATATGCCAGTTTTTTAAAAGTAGCCGCATGTGGCCTAGTCCTGAGAATGGTAGAAGAGTCTGGAACAATTCTTCGCGACATGACTTTAGAGAATCCAATACGAGCGATTCGGGAAATAAGCCATGATGTGACCTGCCAAAGAACAGTTCGTCTAGTTAATGGCAGGGAACTTCGCGCATTAGACATGCAACGAGAATTCCTTGACAGGGCCATACGTTTTTCCGACCACCATGAAATGTCTGTTGAAGAAAAAATGGCTTTAGAGATGTGGGAACATTGTCTGACAGCTATAGAAAAAGATCCCCTAACCTTAAGACGAGAATGTGATTGGGTAGCAAAATATCTCCTTATTGAGGAATACAGAGAACGTCATAATTTACCTTTAGCCGACCCCCGGTTAGCTCTTATGGATCTTCAATATCATGAAATACGAAAAGAAACGAGCCTTTTCTACCTTTTACAGAATCGCGATTTACTGGAAAGAACCCTCACAGAATCTGAGATTGATGAAGCCATTTCCACAGCGCCTCAAACCACGCGAGCGCGACTCCGCGGAGAATTTATAAAACGAGCACGCGAACAAAACCGCGACTACACAGTTGATTGGGTTCATTTGAAATTAAATGACCACCCACAGCAACGTAGTGTTCTCTGCAAAGACCCTTTTAAATTCGTAGATGAACGAGTAGAAAAGCTAATCGAATCTTTATGAAAGAAGGGATTTAGTTTTTCAATGCCTAAATTAGAACGTCTCTTAAACCTAATAGCAGCTTTAACAGAGACAAGTCGCCCGATCACTAGAGACGGAATCAAAGAGAAACTTCCGGAAGGAACCTACTCGGACAATAAAGAGAGCTTTAGGCGCACTTTTGAACGCGATAAAGACGAACTCAAAGATATGGGCATTCCACTAGTTTTTGATGAAGCTACTCAGGGATATTTCATTGAATCAAATGAATTGAAGGAAAATAGCTCGTATTTAGAGCCTGATGAACTAGCTGCGTTACATATTGCCTTCAACCTTGTCCGGATTGAATCCACAGGACAAGAAGATCCTTTCTGGAAACTGGGTCCCTCTTCCAAAACAAGTAAAGACATCCAACCATTAACGGAAATCCCTTTGGATCCAAGCTTAAACACAGCACTGACAGCAACAGCTGAAAAGAGAATAGTTACGTTCACCTATAAAGGTGAAAAAAGAGAACTAAACCCGCGTCGTGTGGTTTTTAATCGTGGCCGCTGGTATCTGGTTGGATATGACCTCAACAAAAATGCCATACGAAATTTTCGTGTTGATCGAATAGAAGGAAAAGTTGAATTAGGTGAAATAAATTCCATTGATTCACTAAATCAAGAAGATCTACAACTAAATGTATTTCCCTGGCGCTATGGAGAAGAAGCCAACTTCAAAGTAACTATGCATGTTGAGGCTCTACATGCCCCATGGATAGTTAATTATCTTGGTGAAAATTCTGTGAAGGTAATAAACACTGATGGATCCGTGGTTATCGAAGAAGAAGTAAATGATTGGAAAAGCTTCCGCTCCTTTGCCCTTACTTTCCTTGACGGAGTAAAAATCTTAGCTCCGAAGAAAAACAAGGAAGATATGCAGGCGTGGCTTAGGAGTTTTCTGTGAACTCATTAAACGCAACCGACCGACTTAGACGACTGCTTGCGGTAATTCCGTGGGTAGTGGACAGAGGAGGAGCATCACTGTCGGAGATTTCGTCTTACTTTGATTACCCTTCCGAGCAGCTAGTGACTGATTTAGAAGAAGTTTTATTCATGGTTGGAGTTCACCCATTTACTCCAGATTGCCTAGTAGATGTTTTCATCTCAGATGACTTTGTTGAAATCGCTTATGCGGACTGGTTTCGTAAGCCTCTGCACTTATCCACAGAGGAAATGCTTCGACTTATAGTTGCAGGTAAATCTGTTTCAGAATATTTAGACACTGACGAACTGGGTTCACTTGAAAGGGGACTGATGAAACTAGCGGCAGCCTCTGGATCTGTCGTCAAAGATGTGGTTGAAATAAACTTAGGAATTCAAGATAAGGGAGTTCTAGAAATCTTCAAAGAAGCTCTCGAGAAGAAAAAACGGTTGATCATTAACTACTACTCTTATGGAAAGAACGAAGAAAATTCAAGAGAAATTGATATTTATCGACTCTTTGCAGATAAGGGGCACTGGTACGCAGAAGCCTATTGTCATAAAGCAGAAGCCCTTCGTATTTTCCGCTTAGATCGGGTTCGCCAAGTAGAGAATACTGATGAGTCATACACTCCCAATGATGAGCTTCTTGAAAATCCTGGATCTATCAAAGAATTTTTCTCGCCTAAAGACAGCGCCGTGCCAACAGTGCTCTTACTGTTACCTGCTGAAGCGAAGTGGGTTATTGACGAATACCCGCATTATGCGGCGGCGCAAGAAGAAAATGGAGATTGGAAAGTTGAATTTCCAGTTGCTTCCCCTGCATGGCTAGCACGTTTACTTCTTCGCTTGGGTCCAAATGTTCAGTTATTGAAAGCTCCAGAGAGTCTTGGTGAAACTTTTCGCAGAGAAGTTGCTCAGTCTATTCTCAAAGGTTATGAAGAGGCGACACCTTAAATGGGTCAATCCAGAGTAAGTTCTTGATGTGAGCAACGAAAAAGATGAACCACTTTCTTCAGAGGGCGAAGCTTCTGGTTGGTCTGACGAGATCTTTGAACGAGCACAAGAGAGAGTAGAAAATCCAGAAGAAGAAAGTGATTTTCCATCCAGCCAAGAATCAGAGAGAACACAGAATGGAGAAATAGGGCAGATCGATCAGGAAGAAACTCAATTAAAAACAACTGCTGTTCAAGTTGAGGAAGATTTTGATTTCGAGTTACCAGGCCCTCTTCGCTCTAATCTAAGAAAAATATTTGAATGGGTGGCAGTAATAGGAACTGCATTCATAGTGGCGTTCATTATTAAAGCCTTTTTATTTCAGGCTTATTACATCCCATCTCCATCAATGGAACCGACTTTGGGTATAGGAGACCGGGTAATTGTAAATAAATTAAGTTACAAACTCCACGACGTGAACCGTGGAGATTTGATCGTCTTTGAAAACCCTTCAACATCAAGTGGAGAGATATCTGATCTGATAAAAAGAGTCGTTGCTCTTCCAGGCGAGACGTTACAAGTGCTGGATGGCAAAGTCTATATCGACGGAAATTTGATGATAGAGCCATATCTGGAAGCTTCTGATAACACTTTTGACTTCGCTGCACCGGAAGGTTGCATTGGGGTAAAGGGAGCATTAAATGAATGCGTTGTTCCAGATGGTCATGTCTTCGTTATGGGTGATAATCGTGACAACTCTAGAGATAGTAGAATTTTTGGACCAGTGGATATAGAGACGATTGTTGGTCGCTCTTTTGTTCGAGTCTGGCCGTTAGGGGATTTCCAGCGCCTCTAAATCAATAGTTTTGGACTGCAGAGAGCATGCGTTCGCTGTAATCACTATAAATTCCATCAACTCCAAGTGATAGAGCGCGGTCAATTTGCCTGGGAAGGTGGGCATCCCAAGCAAAGCATTTCAATCCGTATTTGCGAAACAGTTCAACGTAGCCGGCAGTCCAATCAGATTCTCTGAGATTTATAGCATCAAATCCATTTTGTGAGAGAGAGAAAGCTCGTCTTTCACCACCTTCTGGAAACCCTTTTTTCCCTGGAGAATCAACGAGTTTGAAGTCCGGGTTAATCTTTCGCCACTGTTTAGAAATTTCCCAATCTGGATAGCAGATCCATAGCTTGCTAATAGCGTCATATTTAGTGGCTATAGAAATTGTTGCATTTATAGCTTTCGGATCTTTTATGTCCAGAGATACCTCAAGATTGGGTCCAAAATTCTCATAAAAGTTTTCAAAGGATGGAACTTCTTCAGGAAGTTGAGAAATGAGGGTCTTTGAGATTTTCTTCCTCCGGCCCCAAATCCCAACTGCATTATTATGACTTAAGATTGGGATCCCATCGGAACTCAACCATACATCACTCTCTATTCCATCTACTCCTTTGGAAATCGCAAGAGAAAAGGCATCTAAGGTGTTCTCAGGGGCATCACCCCGTCCACCTCTATGAGCAAAAAGAATTGGCTGGGATTGATCAATTCTTTTTTCGTCGTTGAAATCAGTCATTTCACCATCATTACGTAAATACCTCTGAAGAGCAGCATTTACCACTATAGAATTTCAACATGGGAAACCTAGGCGGAGGAGAAATCCTCGTAATACTTCTTATTGGGCTAATAGTCTTGGGCCCAAAAAGGCTTCCAGAAGCAAGTAAACAAGTAGGAAAAACAATAAGGCAAGTACGACAGACTTCACGTAATTTCCAAGCTGAACTTGAAGCAGCGATAGAAGACCCTTCTATCGAAGAGGCTGCGAGGCAGAAGGGCAGGGAAATGCTTGAAAACGAAAAGAAAAAAAGTTTCTACAATGACGCAGAGGAATCACCGAAGGATTTACACATCGAACCAGAGGCAGTAAAGGACGAAGACGCTAGCCATGAGTAAGGATCGGATGCCGTTACTCTCTCATCTCGAAGAACTTCGTAAACGGTTACTGATTTCTGTTATAGCAGTATTGATAGGGGCGATAGTTTGTTGGATTTTTTATCCGCAAATCCTTGAAGAGCTTCTGCGTCCTTATTGTGAGATTCGCGCGAGCGCATCTTCTGAAAATGCCTTTTTTGGACAAAATTGTGATCTTCTTGTTACGGATCCTCTTGAGCCTTTCAGCGTTCGAATGATGGTGGCTGGATATGGGGGGCTCGTTATTGCGATCCCAGTGATTCTTTGGCAGGTCTGGAGATTTATAGCTCCAGGTCTCTATCCAAAGGAACGTCGATGGGCGGTACCGCTTGTTTTACTTGGGGTATTCCTATTTGTGGCGGGTGCAGGACTAGCTTATTGGAGTATTCCAAGAGCTCTTGATTTCTTAGTATCAATTGGTGGTCCAGATTTAGTTAGTGTCTTTTCTCCAACAAAATACCTGGGTTTCATAGTCAAAATGACCGTAGCTTTTGGGGTTGGATTTGAATTTCCGTTGATCCTAGTAATGCTTCAACTTGCTGGAATAGTGTCCCATAACACCTTGCGGCGAGGAAGAAGATACGCGGTTGTAGGCGTAGTTGCTTTAGTGGCAATACTCACTCCAAGTGGTGACCCGTTGACACTAATGATTCTTTCTGTCCCCATGATTCTGTTCTATGAATTGTCTATTCTGTTCGGACGACTAATAGAGCGAAGACGTAACCGAGTCAGCCTTGACAGTGACTGAAAGTAGTTGGGGGTTCCAGTTAGACCGGTTTCAGACTGAGGCGATCTCTGCGGTAAACGCTGGCCATTCCGTACTTGTGGCAGCTCCCACCTCCAGTGGGAAAACGGTCGTAGCAGAGCATGCCATTGATGTGGCTTTGAAAAGCGGATTTCGGGTCTTCTATACAACACCGATAAAGGCTCTTTCGAATCAGAAATTCTCAGAACTCAAGAAAAGAGTTGGAGCGGAACGAGTGGGGCTTTTAACCGGAGACCTTACGATAAACCCCGCAGCTTCAGTACTAGTCATGACTACAGAAGTTCTCAGAAATATGCTTTATGCGAATTCAGCGTCAATGGATGGACTGGCATGGGTGGTATTGGATGAAGTGCACTATTTGGAGGACCCATATAGGGGTCCTGTATGGGAAGAAGTAATTCTTGGATTACCAAAGACAACTCAAGTTATAGCTTTATCTGCAACGGTTTCTAACGTAAAAGAACTTGGAGAGTGGCTGTCTAGGATCAAAGAGAAAACAGAAATTGTCGTTCATGAACAACGACCGGTTCCTTTGAAACTTCATTATTGCGCAGCAAGTAGATCAAACCATAAGAGACGGTTAGAGCAGATCCCGCTTCTAGTAGAAGGAAAAAGCAACCCAGCTGGAAAAAAATTCTCACACGGTGGACGTAAGCGGCGAGATGAACATTATCAGAAGAGGTTTAGCTCTCCACATTACATTGAGGTGATTGAATCCCTTAAAAGTCAAGAACTTTTACCAACTATCCATTTCATTTTTAGTAGAGCGGGATGCGATGCTGCTCGGGATCGTGTTCTTAAAACCGGGATTTCTCTTAATGATTCTAACGAACAGAAGGCGGTCGATGAGATTGTTTTTGAGCGTTTGAAGTTCAAAGATCCAGATGACATGAAAGTTCTCAAAGTGGATGAGTTGACGAAGGGTTTGCGTAGAGGGATAGCTTCACATCATGCAGGTCTTATTCCTATTTTTAAAGAAATCACAGAAGAACTTTTCGTTAAAGGCCTACTAAAGGTTGTGTATGCAACTGAGACTCTTGCCCTTGGAGTCAATTTGCCTGCAAGATCAGTGGTTTTAGACAAGATGACCAAATTTACTGGAGAGAATCATGAGTTTTTGACCTCCAGCCAGTTCACTCAGATAACTGGGAGGGCTGGACGCCGTGGGCTAGACAAAGAAGGTCATGGCGTTATTCTGTGGTCGCCATTCGTTGACTTTAGAGAGGTAGCTGAGCTTGCTCTAAATAAAAGCTTCTATTTAAAATCTGCATTTCATCCGACCTATAACATGGTGGCGAACCTCATGAATACCCGGTCACAACTAGAAGCTGAAGAATTATTGAAACGATCTTTTGGCCAGTTTCAACTTGACAATAAGAGAAATAGTGAACAAAAAAAACTCCAAGAAGTAGGGGCTCAAATCGCCCTTCTTGAGAAAGATTTAATAGATCTCTCAGGGAAAAAATTCGAAAGATGTACAGTCTCTGACCTTCAACCTGGAGATATTGTCTTGCTCGAAGACGGACAAATTCACGCAATTCTGACTATTGCGGATCGAAGTGGAAACCGAAGAAGAATAAAGACAATAAATCAAGTAGGTAAATTTTCTCGTTTCGCAAGTGAAGGAATATTGAATGACCCATTGCGGTTATCAAAAGTAGAAGCTCTTGATCACGCGCTTCTAAGAAACTCTGAAACGCATCGTGAGATTATTCCCTTCTTAAAGAAACTATTTACTTCGGAAATTAAAAAAATTGGTCAAATTCGGAGGAAAATATTCAGGCTTAAAAAACAGATTCATAATTCAGGGCTTGACACCCCAAAAATTGATCTTGTTGATCAACTAGCAGTTACGGGAAGAATTCTTGAGTCAAGAGGTTTATCAGACGGATGGAGGCTCACAGAGGCTGGCCAATTACTAACACGCATTTATAGTGAGTGTGATTTAGTGATCGTTGAAGCTTTAAAAGACGAGTTGTTTGAAGATCTCACTGCGGCTGAACTGGCTGGAGTTGTCTCAGTGTTTGTTTATAGCCACCGAGGCCGTCCAGACGATTTCACGCCTCTTAAGAATAAGAAAATTTGGGAAAGAATCGAAGCAATCGAGAAAATTGCCAAAAAGATAACTGATCTCGAATGGGAACTCGGAATAGACTCAAAAGTTATTCTTGACTCAAGGTATGCAGAGAAAATTTATTCATGGGCATCTGGACAAGACTTAGGTGCAGTATTAGATTCGGCAACTAGTGGTGGTGAATTTGTTAGGAACGTTCGCCTAGTAAGTGACCTGTTACGGCAGATAAGAACCATAGGTAATACAGAACTTCAGAAAGTTGCGGCAGAATCTATTAAGGCCCTTGAAAGGGGAGTGGTGGTGGTAACCGCCGCTTTCGAAGACGTCGAAGAGGATTTAGAGGCGGCGAAATGGGTATAACACCAAGAGAGCAATGGGGGAAGCCTGGAGTCATGCCCCCAGACGGTCTAGTTGTAAATGGAAATGAAGAACTACAAGAAATAATCGAGAGTTGTCGCAGGTCCAATAACGAAATACCGACCATAGGTTTAGTGGGAGGTGATCTTTGGAGGACGTTGGGAGGTAAAAGTCATCACGATCGATTAATGAAGGGGGATGCTCAGCTCCTCTCAGTAGATCTTGGGACTGCCCTTATTGATGGGCATATTTACTGGTTTGCGTCCCATTTGATTGTTCGGACAAGAATCTGGACGGGACGTACCTGGATAGTAGCTAATGCTTCTCATTACGGAAATTGGAACATAGCGCCACGTGCCCATCCAGGTGATGGACTTTTAGACATTCTTGATTTGAATCTTACGTTTTCTGATCGCCTGAAAGCCAGATCGCGTGTGCAGGCCGGAAATCATGTTCCCCATCCTGATATTCACTATCAGAGGCGCCCTGCGGCACAAATTGAAATGAAAAAGGAAACAGATGTTTGGATTGACGGAAAAAAAATAACGAAGGCAAGTCAAATTTCTGTCCGAGTAGAGCCCGACGCTCTCCGAGTGATGCTCTAGAAGGTACAGTCTGGAATATGGATTCTAATTTTGAAAATTCTGCGGATGCAAAAACTAGAGTTTGCGAGATCATAGATGATCTAGAGAGTGAACTACTAGAAATATCACACGCAATACATGACGAGCCTGAATTAGGTTACGAAGAACATCGGGCTCATGAAATACTTACCACTGCTTTAATAAATCATGGATTAAAAACAGAACAGGCGGCTTACGGAATAGACACAGCGTTCGAAGCCAAAGTTGGTACCACTGGGCCAACCATTGCTGTCCTCTGTGAATATGATGCTCTGCCAGAAATAGGACATGCTTGCGGACATAACGTTATAGCGGCTGCTGGTATTGGAGCTGGCTTAGCCTTAAGCGAATTAGCGGAACCTTTAAAAGGTCAATTACGTGTTCTCGGCACCCCAGCAGAAGAGGGAGGGGGTGGAAAAGTTCAAATGCTAAGAAAGGGGGCATTTGAAGGAGTAGACGCAGCGCTAATGATCCATCCTGCCGGATCGGAAGTAGAACGGATTACAAGCTTAGCTATACAGCAAGTAAAGGTTTTTTACAAAGGAAAACCAGCACATGCAGCCGCCGCGCCAGAGAAAGGACTAAACGCTCTAGACGCTGCAGTACTTGGCTACATGAATATCGCATCCCTGCGTCAACACATTGCCCCAGACGAACGAATACATGGAATATTCACTGAAGGCCCCCCCAAAGCAAACATAGTCCCGCAGCACGCTGCGGCTGAGTGGTATGTGAGATCTCCAACCCGAGCAGGACTTGCTGATCTGAAGTTGCGGGTAATGGATTGTCTAGAAGCGGGAGCAAAAGCCGCGGGGTGTGAGATGACTATAAGCTGGTCAGATCTGCCCTATGACGACGTCGTAGACAGTCGCTCACTTTTGAATGCATATATAGAAAATGCTAAAAAATTGGGACGTGATCCTCGCCCAGAAACAGAAACTGCAATAGTTGGAAGCACGGATATGGGAAATGTCAGCTATGAGGTTCCCGCAATACACCCCATGATAAAAATTGCACCTGAAGAGGTTGCAATTCATACACCGGATTTTGCTGATTATGCCAGAGGCTCCATGGGAGACAAAGGCGTGCTTGATGGAGCAAAAGCACTGGCAATGACCGTTATAGATTGCTGGACCTCTGCAACATTATTACCTGAAGCTATTGCAGAATTTGAAGAAATTGATTGAGTCCGCGCGAGGCGCCTAAATAACACCTAGTCTCAGCGTTTGTGAGCACTTATATTGCTGAAGAATTTACCCCGTTCGAAGAAGAGATTCTTCGGCGGTATTTTACAAATTTAGATCAGCCCGTCTTTGCGCTAGTGAATCTGCCGGAGGTTGTAAAAGGTGCTCTTTTTGCCCGTTACTCAAGGTCTCCACTAAGTCTTCGGAGATTGTTTTTAGATGAGTTTGTTGGAGAACTTGATATTTCTGGCGATGAGACTATTGATGCAACGGTTGGTTTACGACGAGCAGAAGAATTGTATGACCGCATCTTCTTCGAGTATGGAGATGACAGTGTGGCTCAACTAGGTGGAGTGCATTTAGCTTGTGAGCAGTCGTCAAACGTGCTGACCAAAATTCTTGAGTGGGGGCGTTTAATGGCTTATTTGGAACAGTCAACTCGTTATATCGCTTACGACGACCGCCCGGGAGGTCGCTTCAGGTATTACCGAGATCCCGAAGTTCTATCTTCAGCTCTTGGCGCACGCTACATTGCTGACCTTGACCGCCAATTTGAAGTTTATTCAGACTTGGTTGTCAAGATGAAAGACTTTTATCGAGAAGCGATCCCTCAAGGATCTGGCGACTCTGATTTCATATATCGCCAAGCTATCTCAGCGAAAGCTTATGACTCAGTTCGCGGAATTCTTCCTTCTGCTTCATTGTCAAATGTAGGAATATATGGGACCGGACAAGCCTACGAAGCAATGCTGATTCGTATGAGAGCGCATCCACTGCCAGAAGCCAGAGACTATGCAGACTTGATACTTAGAGAGTTGCGTAAAGTCATCCCGTCTTTCTTGACTCGAGTAGATCTTCCGGATCGTGGAGAAGAAATAGGGGCGTATCAAGCGGATAGCAGAGAGCGTCTTGAGGAATTAGGAGAACATTTCTTTCCCGACAATCTTCCCATTGAGAATGCTCCATTAGTTGATTTGACAGATTTTGATCCAGATGCCGAAGTGAAGCTAGTTGCGTCTGCTCTTTATCCGCATACCCATCATTCCGACAGGGCTATCGAAGACCGTGTTCGTCAAATGACTGTTGAAGAGCGCATCCGAGTGCTTCAAGCCTTGACAGGGGAGAGAGGTAATCGCCGGCAAAGACCTGGCAGAGCCTTAGAGCGGCCTGCTTACCGGTTTGATGTGCTTTCTGATTATGGGGCTTTTAGGGACTTGCAACGTCATCGAATGCTGACTATAGATTGGCAGAAATTGAGTACAACCCATGGATATGTTCGTCCTCCAGATGTGGACACAGCAGGCTATTCAAGCGAATTCGATTCAGTTATGGAACGTTCAGACGGTCTATATCGAGCGATGAATGCGGTATTCCCCGAACAGTCCTCTTATGCAGTTTCGCTAGCGTACCGAGTGCGATACATGATGCATATGAATGCTCGTGAAGCAATGCATCTTTTGGAACTACGTACCACTCCGCAAGGGCACCCCGCATATCGAGAAGTAGGACAGCAAATGCATCATTTAATTTCTGATGTGGCGGGACATCGAGCTATAGCCGAAATGATGCACTTCGTCGACCATTCGTCTGAACGTGATTTAGAACGTCTAGAGTCTGAGCGACGTGCAGAGCAACGACGGAGCGAACGCTCAAGTGATTAAAAATACTGCTTTAATTACTTCTAAATTAGGAAAATTATTGTAAAAATATGAAAAATTGTGTTGGCAATATACCTAAATGGCCTATGATCCGGCGTCAAGGTAGTTATTTGAGGAATCTATGAGCGAAGAAGAAATTGAAGAAGAGGTCGAGATGGATCTCGAAGAAGGTGATGATGAAGGCTTTGAGGAGCCAGATTCAGAACTAGAAGAAGGATTCGAAGGTGATCTTGACGCGGACAAGGAAGAAGAAGAAAAAGAGGACGAAGAAGACGAAGAGGACGAAGAGAGTGGGCCGCGCCCATCTCGTCATAGTGGGGATGAAGGGGAAGACGAAGATCCAGACCCAGATGATGTAGAAGCTGATCTTGAAGAAATTCTACGTGACCGAATAGCAGCAGACGACGATGATGATGCAGACGGTGAAGGGGAAGAAGAATCAGGTCAAGTAGAAGTAGTAGCAAAGTCTTCTGAAGAGGCTCAGGCTCGTCAGAAGACAGAGATGTCATGCCCGCACTGTTTTCTTTTAGTAGACGAGACGGTTGTTTCTGAGACGGGTGAATGCTCACACTGCGGAGCACCTATCTAACAGGAATTTTCTTGGAAAACGCACGAATCGCTGACGCGAATGATTCTAATTGCTTAGAAAGATTAGCCACAGAGGCCGAACAGGAATTAATCCAAAAACGTGGCGGATTGACTCTTAGTAAAGAGAATCCCAACTATGGGGACGCTAAGAGTTATTTCAAGTTGGCTTTCAGTGATTCTTCTATTGAAGTTTTTGTTGGAACGATTGATGATGTAATAGTTGGTTTTGGTGTTATCAAGTTAGGTAATCTAGAAGATGGCACTGCTCACGCTTCAATAAAAGCTTTATATGTAGAAGAAGCAGCCCGATCTATTGGGGTTGGAGAAGCAATGATGGATGAGATGCTAATTTGTGCTACTTCGTACAAAGCTGAAGCAGTAGATGCAGTTGCTTTACCTGGAGATAGAGCAACGAAGAATTTCTTTGAAACATACGGACTAGTCGCTAGGGCGATAATTGTTCAGAAGGCTTTGACTGAATAGTCTACGTAGCGTTTTATTTTGTTTTCTTGCGATATTTGCGTGGAGGCTGAACAGGTGAAATGCCAAAAAGTGCCGCAATTGAAGGAATTTTCATTGATAGTTCTGTGATAACTTCAATGAGTTTTTGGCTGGGTTCCTTTGGCAAACTCTGAGGCTTTACTCTTTCCCGAACAGGGGAGAGCGCGAGCGCATCAAGTACGGTAACCCAGCGATCTTCGTAGGTGTCCTCAGTTAAATTGTCATTTGCTCCTTGCGTTAAAGAGCTAAGGAGTTCTTCTGAGAGTGGAGCACCTGCTTTAGGGGGGTGGGAACTCAACCGTAAAGCCCGGACTATTCGATCTTCCTGTAGCGCTGCTTCCACACTCGACACCCATTTGGCATGCTCTAATTCAATACGAGTCGCTAAACCATCTTTTAACTGATTAGCGAGATCTCGGGTCTCAGAATCCTTGGCAGATGTATCAGAAGCAACGACTACGGAGCGTAGAT
>JUEO01000021.1 GCA_000817115.1 marine actinobacterium MedAcidi-G2B
ATCGCATTACAAAAGGGTTCGCCATCGGCTCTTCCCCTGTGTTGATCCAAATACTTTTGGTACGCGTGTAGTCGTAGATTGCATTGATTCCAGCTTCTCTTCCGTATCCGCTTTGCCGGAAACCACCAAAAGGGGCTATTGGAGAAATAGCACGATAGGTATTCACCCAAACAATGCCGGAGCGAATTGCGCCTGAAACTCTGTGAGCTCTGGCAACGTTAGACGTAAAGACACCTGCCCCGAGACCGAATTCGGTGTCATTAGCCAGTGAAATAGCTTCTTCTTCGGTTTCAAATTTCAGAACAGACATTACTGGACCAAAAAGTTCTACTTGGGTGCTCAAAACTGATTGATTTGGGCAAGCAAGAACGGTGGGTTGGAAATACCATCCATCCTCAAACCCTTCGGGACGGCAACCCCCAGTATGTATGACCGCTCCCTGTTCTTGTGAAGTCACCAGAGTCGTTTCAATACGGTCACGCTGAGCTTGTGTGGCTAATGGTCCAACTTGAGTTTCCGGATCTAGAGGATCACCAATACGTACTGATTCGGCCCGTTTTATTACTTCACTAATGAACTCGTCATAAATTCCACTTTGCACAAAGACTCGTGATCCTGCCACACAGCTTTGACCAGAAGCCCCGAAATTTCCGGCTACCGCACCGTTTACTGCTCCTTCTATATCAGCGTCATCGAAAATCACAATTGGTGATTTTCCACCTAATTCTAAAGATACTGGAGCGAAATTTCTGGAGGTATTCTCGACAACATGCCTAGCAGCATCCACACCACCTGTGAAAGAAATCTTTGCCACTAACGGGTGGCTAGTAAGTGCGCGTCCACAAGGTTCTCCGAATCCCGTAATCAGATTGAAAACACCAGGTGGAAATCCGACTTCGTCAACAAGTCGAGCAAATTCTAAAACGGGGGCAGGTGCTTCTTCAGAAGATTTGATAACCACGGTATTCCCTGCTGCTAGTGCAGGGGCAGCTTTAGTCGCGGTCAATAGCATTTCGGCGTTCCAAGGGACAATGCCAGCAACAACACCAATAGGCTCTTGGGTGGTGAAAACGTGAAGGTTTGGTTTATCTATTGGAAGCGTTCGCCCTTCAACCTTGTCCGCTAGCCCCCCGTAGTATCGATAGTATTCAGCGACATAAGCAGATTGTCCACGTGTTTCTACAGCAAGTTTCCCGCTGTCGGTAGTTTCGACTGAACCAAGTATCTCTGAATTCTCCGTCATTAGATCCGCTAACTTGAATAACATTTTTCCGCGCTCCGTGGCAGTCATTTTTGACCACGGGCCTTCATAGAGTGCATGGTGGGCTGCTTTTACTGCCCGATCTACGTCTTCTTCAGTGGCTGCAGGAGCGGTCGCCCAGGATTTCCCTGTTGATGGGTTTATCGAGTCGAAACGCCCACCGTCAGATGCTTCACAAAATTCTCCATTGATGTACATCAAATAGTCATTCATACCGGCTCTCCTGTTTGCTGATAACGCTATATGAAATGTTGCCAATTTCTTTAGTCATCGTTCTGCTCTATACCCATTTCTTCCATATCAGAGTAACGATTCCCTATCCGGTGATGTGGACGTCCCCCTACCGATCCTCCGATAGCTACGACTATTTCGTCGGGAGCAGGTGCATCAGGGATCACCATTTCAAGAGTTAGATAATGTGAGCGCCAACCTGGATCAATTTTGTGCATCATAGGAATCGAAACCACGGCACCAGGACCTCCACGAGAATTGGTGAAGGAAAGATAGGCAGTGCCTTCCACTGCGTCGCGAAAGACATTCCCAAAGCGCAAGGTGTGGATTAAGGCAGAGCCGTGCTCTACCTCTCCGCTAGTTCCCACCATTGCTGCTTTTCCGTACGCTTCGATCAAACTTCCACCCCCTGCCATTTCAACTAAACGAGGAACCATTTCTTCTCCAAGCACAGGTGCAGTTGCGAGGATTTCTGGACGCAGATCATCAACGAATTCTTCCCCAGCCCACGGATTTGTTATGACTGCAGCTACTCCGTAAAGATGTAAAGCTGGATCAGCTGTTTTTCCGCCTTCAATGCGGACTTCTTCATGTCGCGTTATCAGTTTACGAATATTTAAGGTCAAGGTGTTTACCCTTAATGTAGGTCTACTATTTAGATAGCCATTATGTCTCAAGAAGAACACAATTCCGTTGTCGTGGTTGGTTCAACCATGATTGATCTAATTTCTTATTCTTCGCGTGTTCCCCAAGCTGGCGAAACAATCGTTGGAGATAGCTTCCAAATGACATTTGGGGGAAAGGGTGCCAATCAAGCAGTTATGGCATCGATACTTGGTTCACAAGTCGGTTTTATCAACTGCTTAGGGAAAGATGTATACGGTGATTCATATCGAGAAAACTTGGAAAAATACGACATTGACCTTACGTACTTGAGTGAAGGAGAGAGTCCAACTGGCGTTGCAACAATTCTTGTTGAACCCGATGGAACTAATAGAATCGTTATTGTCCCAGGCGCGAATTTTGAATTAACACCAAAAGCAGCTCGAGAAGGTGTTCTCAATTTTGCACCACGTGTTGTTGTGGGTCAACTTGAGGTTTCTATTGATGCAACTTTGGAAGCATTTTTAGCCGCAAAAGAAATTGGGGCTACAACAATTCTCAATCCTGCACCTGCAACTGGAATCACTGCTTTACCTGATGGTCTTTTAGAAACAACTGATTGGCTGATACCTAATGAGAACGAATTTCAAGCTTTGTCAAATGAAGTCGTGAGCGAGTCTTCAATCTTTTCTTTTGTATCTGGTAAGAAATTTTCTCTCATTGTGACGCTGGGTGAAGAAGGCGTTATTTTCGCTGATCAAAATAGAGGCCTTGTCACTTATCCGGCAAGCAAAGTTGATGCTATTGATACCACTGGAGCAGGCGATGCTTTCGTTGGCGCATTTGCACATGGTTTGGATCAAGGTTTAGACCCCGGTGCTGCAATCATGCTGGGACTTGACCGAGCTACAGATTCAGTTACGCGTAAAGGGACTCAAATTTCTTACATGGCAAAAAACGATTAGGTTTTGTTCCATATCTATTTGTTTTACTAAAATATGATGACTGCAAGGTAAGTCAGGAGATGATGTGACAGAAATCAAAGAACATTTTGATGTGCTAATCGTGGGTGCTGGTATTTCTGGTATCAGCGCGGCTTACTACTTGCAGAAAATGTGTCCTAGTAAAAGTTGGGGGATTCTGGAGGGGCGCGAGAATCTTGGCGGGACTTGGGACTTGTTCCGCTATCCCGGTATTCGCTCTGATAGTGACATGCATACTCTCGGATTCAGTTTTAAGCCATGGAAGCAAGCGAAATCTATTGCTGATGGGCCTTCTATTCTTGAATATCTAGAAGAAACAGTCGACGAATACGAAATACGAGAGAAAATCAAATTTGGTTTTACTGTTTCAAGCGCTTCATGGTGTTCTGAAGATTCTAAATGGACTCTTGAGGCTAGGTCATCAGGTTCTCAAGAGCCTGTTTTGTTTTCGTGCAATTTTCTTTATATGTGTTCTGGTTATTACAGCTATAAGGAGGGTTATACGCCGGAGTTCTCAGGTTTGGAAGACTTCGCTGGGCAAATTGTTCATCCGCAGCAGTGGTCAGAGGATCTTGACTATGTGGACAAGAAAGTTGTAGTAATTGGATCAGGAGCGACAGCAATGACGTTAGTTCCTGCAATGGCTTCTGATGCCAAACATGTGACTATGTTGCAACGCTCTCCTACCTACGTTGTTTCTCGACCAGATCAAGATCGAATAGCTAACTTTCTGCGGAAGATTCTTCCCGGCAAGCTTGCGTACTGGCTAACTCGGCAGAAGAACATTTTCCGTCAAGGCCTGGTGTATAAAAAAACCCGTACAAACCCAGATGAAGTCAAGAAGCTCTTACTTCAAGGGGTGCGAGAAGAACTCGGAAGTGACTATGACATAGAGAAGCATTTCACCCCTTCATACAATCCCTGGGATCAGAGGCTCTGCCTCCTCCCTAACGGTGATCTTTTTAGCTCTATTCGAACCGGAAAAGCCTCTGTCATAACTGAACACATTGACTCTTTTATCGAAGGAGGCGTTCGGTTAACGTCCGGGGAGGTTCTAGAAGCTGACATAATCGTTACGGCTACAGGCCTTCGACTCGTCACCCTCGGTGAAATGGATTTTTTTGTTGACGACAGTCCCCTTGATTTTTCTACAACATGGACTTACAAGGGAATTGGATACTCTGATGTCCCAAATTTGGCTTCTTGTTTTGGTTATGTGAATGCTTCTTGGACGCTAAAAGCTGATTTAACAAGCGAATATGTTTGTCGTCTTTTGAATCATATGGAAAAGGTTGGGATGACACAGTGCACCCCGCGTCTCAGAGAAGAAGATACTGACATGCCAAAGCGGCAGTGGATAGAAGACTTCCCTGCGGGATACATGAAACGCATGATGCCCCTTCTCCCCCGTCAAGGTGACCGAGAACCTTGGCTACACACTCAAGACTTCCATAGGGATATTAAATTGATCTCAAAAGCATCCGTTGATGATGGAGTTATGATTTTTGCTAATCCAGAATCAGATTCTTTTTCTGGTGATGAAAACCAAACTGAGGCTTTTATCTCGTAAGTTTTACTTGTTTGAATATTTATTCGATAACTCTTCAAGTATTTGGATGCATTCAGCAGCGCATTCTGAAATAATTTTTCTCACTGGTTGTATTTCATCGATTCGTCCAACAACTTGTCCTGCTAAAGCAAGGCTTGCGTTCATGTCGCCACCGAAATATAAGTCTTGAGTGGTTCCGATTAATGCGGTCATAGCGTTAGTTTCCATGTCGAACTCTAAAGCCTCGCTCCTTTCGGTTCGTAGTGCCCGCAACGAAGGCGACGTATGACGATTCAAGAAAACAGTGTCAGTTTCAGCTGCGTCAATGATCGCCTGTTTCCAATTGTCATGCACAGGAGATTCCTCAGAAGAGACCATCCGGCTACCCATCAGAATACCTTCTGCCCCTAAGGCCATGGAAGCCGCCATTGAGCTGCCATCAACCATTCCACCCGCAGCTATAACGGGAATATCTACTTTCGAACAGATCAAGGGCAAAAGCACCATAAGTGCAACGTCTCGAGGATTTTTGAATCCACCGCCTTCTGCTCCTTCGACAACCAGCCCGTCTACACCCGCGTCAACTGCTTTTAAAGCCCCGTAAAGCGTAGGTACTACGTGGAACACTGTTAATCCTGCTTCTTTAAGCAAAGCCGTGTATTGCATCGGGTTGCCTGCAGATGTAGTTACGAATTTGACTCCTTGATCAATAACAAATTCAACAATGCCAGGATCACGAACGAAAGCTTGAGCGATATTTACACCAAATGGTTTATCTGTGAGATCAGCCATTTTCTTTATCTCTTCACGTATCGCATCAAGTTCCCCGGAAGATGTCTCAATGATTCCCATCGCTCCTGCATTTGAGACTGCTGAGGCGAGTTGTGCACGCGATATCCACCCCATTGGTGCCTGAACAATTGGAATCTCTACTCCTAAGAGTTCAGTTATACGGTTATTGAATATTGGAGACATTGTTATCCTTTGGAAAAACGTTTTCTTTTACTACTGGATTTTTTGTTTTTGCGGTAATGATCTTCTATCACTTTGTCTTCATTCAAACGCCACCAGGTCTTAGCCCATGCATGCTGAGCAAGAAAATTGAATTTTCCCTTATCGTCTTTCATAGATAACTATCCTGCCAGAGATTTGTTCTCTAACTAAATCCATTCCTCATTTTTTCTGTTACATGAACACCGTTTGCATAATAAGTTACCCGCTAGTAACTTATTTCTTGTTGGATTTTGAATTTAGAAAACTCTGTATAAGGCTGGATGAATGAGCGAACAATCAATTGCGCCTAATGCACATTCTGTTGATTCTATTCCGGTCGCAAAAACCCCTGAGGGCGGCTATAAAGACGATTTTCCAGCAGCTATTCTCTCTGGTTGCACTACTGATCTCATCGCAGGAGCTCCTGATCTTCGTGGGTTTTGGGAGGCGTTTGAAGTGTCCGTTCAAGGAGTGCCTCAAACGGATCATGGGATTCTTGGATCAATTCAGCGAATCGAACAAAGTGAAGATCGAATCGTCATTACCAGTGGTGGAGTTATTCACGATATGAGGTGCGATGGAACCGAAGAGAACGGTGTCAACGATGTTATGGCAGCCGATTTTAAGACTCCTATAACTGTTAAAGCCACCTATGAAGACGGAGTTCACATTCTGCGACCTGCTGGTATGCCAATTGAGGTTAGACGGTGGAGAGAAGGAAGTGACCTTGTTTGGGACTACGGCGGAGTTTTTTATGCTCGACTTAAACAAGTCGGTTCTCCTGGAGACGTTCCCTCTGCTATAAAGCCAACCGGTAAGGAAGATCGGAAGTAGTCATGCTTAAGACTCTCCTTTGTTCCAGGCTCGGTATCGAGTTGCCTATTTTCTCAGCAGGCATGGGTCCGATAGCTGGACCAGAACTAGTTGCCGCCGTTTCAAATGCTGGAGGGCTTGGAGTCCTGGGCTGCACTTCAATGTCGCCTGAAGAAATCAGGGCTGTTGTCCGACGAACCTATGATTTGACGGATAAACCATTCGGGGTTGATCTCATACTTCCGGCGCGAATTGATCAAAGTGGAACAAAAATGTCCGATGTCGCTGAATTGATTCCAGAAGAGCACAAGAAAGCAGCACAAAGTATTGCTGAAGAACTAGGAGTCAACCAAAATTCTGCGGTTTCAAACATGGACCGTAATGCTTTGGGCACAGATGCTGAGGCCCAAATAGAAGTAGTTATGGAAGAGAATGTTCCAGTATTCGTTGGGGCACTGGGTTCACCGGGCTTCATAGCAAAACGGTTGCAGGATGCTGGTGTTGTCGTAATGTCAGTAGTCGGTAATACAAAACAAGCAGTGAGCGTTGTTAAAGACGGCGCTGAGGTAGTGATTGCTCAAGGAACTGAAGGCGGCGGACACACTGGGCACGTAGGAACTATTGCTCTTTTGCCGCAGGTATTAGATGCCGTGGATGTCCCAGTTGTCGCAGCTGGCGGAATTGGTGATGGCCGTGGTCTTGCTGCTGCACTCGTCATGGGATGCCAAGCGGTTTGGGTAGGGACACGATTCCTCGCCACCGAAGAGGCAGGAATACAAGGTTGGCAGAAAGCCGGAATTGTGGCTGCCGCTGACCAGTCGCCAGTTATAAGCCGCTCATACACGGGTAAACGCTTCAGAATGCTTCCAAATAAGTGGACGAAAGCTTGGGAAGACAACGAATTAGACCCTCTACCAATGCCATTGCAACCCGTTTTAACTGGAATGACAATTGGACCCCTTGCTACTGATCGTGGGGGAAAAGAAGGAATTTCCATGAATGGTGCAGGAAATATCGCTGGCTTAATAGACAGTATTCTTCCTGCATCGGAAGTTGTGGAACAACTTGCCTCCGAGGCCGAAGCTTGCATCGCTCGACTTTCTTCGAATGTAGCGCAACAAGGTGAAGAATAATAATGGCAGTTGTTGAGAAACAGATACTCGTTAACGCTTCAAGTGATCAGATCTGGCAAGTCTTATCGAACTTTGACAGCATCTCTACATGGTCTTCTGTAGTAGATCATTCCACCTACTTAACTCCTGAAAGTTCAGGAATTGGTTCCGCTCGGAGAATACAACAAGGGGCTAACACACTCATAGAAACAGTGACAGAGTGGAATGAAGGTCAACTACTCGCTTACACACTTTCTGGCCTTCCACCAGTTTTTCGTAGTGCCACTAATTGCTGGCGAATTAGTCAGAATGAAACCCCAACGAAAGTAAGCCTAACAATTGAGTTGCTTCCGATTCGGCCACCAGCAGCTCTCCCCGCAGCAATAGTCTCAAGAGTTATCGCCAGAGTCAATAAGAAACTCTTACGTGATCTCAAAAAGTACGTTGAGCCAAGTATGGAAAAAGAGGAGGGGTTTTATGGATAAACCTGATGTAGTCATAATCATGACAGATGAAGAACGCGCCCCTACGCCTTATGAGGGAGATGAACTGAAGTCTTGGCGTGACAATTCTTTGACCGGCAGAAAATGGTTTGAAGAGAATGGAATTTCCTTTCTTAGGCATTACACCGGTTCTTTGGCGTGTGTGCCGAGTCGCCCAACTCTTTTTACAGGCCAATACCCTGATTTACATGGCGTAACTCAAACAGATGGTCTTGGTAAATCCTATTCGGATACTCGTATGCGTTGGCTTCGAGAAGGAGAAGTGCCGACACTTGGCCACTGGTTCCGCGCTGCCGGCTATGACACCCATTACGACGGAAAATGGCATATTAGTCATGCAGATTTGATAAACCCTGATACAGGTTTTCCTCTTGCCACAAATACTGATACGGGCGAGATCATAGAATCAGCCGTTGACGCCTATCGCGAGGCAAACCCATTAGATGCGTTTGGATTTGATGGATGGATAGGGCCAGAACCTCACGGAGCACCACTCGCTAACTCTGGGGCAATACGTGATGACCTTATCGCTGACCGAATTGTTAATTGGTTGGAGAATCGTTACCGGTTACGAAGCGAAGGAGACCCTGAGTCTTTACGCCCGTTTCTGCTTGTTGCAAGTTTTGTAAATCCACATGACATTGTTTTATTCCCAGCATGGAAACGTCGAGGTATATCCCCCTTGAAAGAAACTGATTCTTTACCACCCGATGTTCCTGAGTCCCCAACACGTCATGAAGATCTCGCTACTAAACCTGCAGCTCAAATTGCTTATAAAAATTCTTATTACTCTGCTTATGGACCCACTCGAACGTTGAAAGAAACTTACGAGGAGAACGAACAGGAATATCGCAATCTTTATTACCGACTCCATCTTGAAGTTGATGCCCCAATTGACAAAGTCCGTACTGCGGTAACTGAAGGAAATGAAGGTGACGCCATAATCTTTCGGACGGCAGATCACGGAGATCTCCTCGGCTCACATGGTGGGCTGCATCAAAAGTGGTACAACCTTTACGATGAAGCCTCACGCGTTCCCTTTCAGGTTGCACGCATCGGAAAGAACTCAACTTCGGCGAGAGAAGTCGAAAATACACCTACTTCTCACGTTGACCTTATTCCTACTGCACTTGCTTTGGCAGGATTGGATCAAGTTCAGCTCTCAGAGAAACTTTCCGCTGAATTTAGTGAAGTCCATCCGTTACCCGGTCATGATCTTTCAGCACTGATTGATGGAATGAATTCACCAGAGCTTGCGGCTCGTGCCGCTTACTTTATGACGCGAGACAACATGCTAGAGGGAGACACTTTAGCTTCAGGCATGGCTAGAGCTCTTGGAATGACCCAAAAGCCTCCTCCCCCGCTACGCATTCAAGTGCCAGCACATGTTGCATGCAACTTTGAAGGAATCGTTACTTTAGTTCCCGAAGAAGAAGCCGAAGGTGGGCAAAACCATTTGTGGAAAGTTGTTCGCGCTTTTGATGATCCTTCTACATGGTCTACACCATTTGAATCTCAACTCTCAGCAAGCCCAATGAGAGGCGGCGACAGTTACCGAACTGTTCCGATACCTGACCAATGGGAGCTATACGACTTAACAGCAGACCCGATTGAAGTAAACAATCTTCAAGATTCGGTTGTCGCTCAAAAAGTTTTCACCTACATGAAAGAAGCTTTAGCTTACGAAGCAAAACGTTCTGTCCCGGCACGAAATGACCCTTGGCCGTATGAAAAACGTAATCCACCCATTGAACAACTTCCAAGAAAGTCGCCTCCTCCTCCGGCGAGGGCATTAAGACGACTAGTCAGGAAACTGGGTATGCATCCTCATGACACCGAAAGCTACACACTCAAAAGTAAGGGTTTAAAAGCTTTAATAGTTTGCACGAACCACGCCTGGCTTGATGTTGGAAAGCCAACTGGTCTATTTGCTTCAGAAATGACTGTCCCCTACTACCTGTTCTCTGATGCAGGTATTGAAGTTGATCTCGCCAGCCCTAAAGGTGGAGAAATAGCTGTTGATCCAATCTCCTTGCGTCCTATTCCCCGGTCCGAACATGATGACCGTTTTCTTGCCGATACCGAATTAAAAACTAAAGTAAGGAATTCAATAAGCATTTCTGACGTTGACGTTGATGATTACGACGTCATCTTTTTTGCTGGTGGATGGGGTGCAGCTTTTGATCTCGGATTCTCCGACACGATCGGGGAAAAAGTAACGGAAGCAAATACTAAAAATCTTGTTCTTGGTGGGGTGTGTCACGGTCCACTTGGTTTCCTGAAGGCGAAAAACGCAGACGGTGAACCCCTTGTCAAGGGACGCAGAGTGACTGCAGTAACTGATAAGCAAGTCAAGGAGCTCGGTATTGAAACCACGCCTCATCACCCAGAAAAAGAATTACGGGAACTCGGAGCTGATTTTCAATGTACTCACAGGCGACGTGACCCACTTGCAAACCACTGGGAAGTCGATGGAAATATTGTTACCGGTCAAAATCAGAATGCTGGACCGATGGTCGCCCGAGAAATCATGAAATTACTAGATAAAAAAGTTGAGGTATGAAATGAGTCAACCATTTGAGGGGAAGATTGGTAGAACTCTTGCCGATTCCGAAGCATGGTTTCCTGAAGCGCCACACCCCGGGGAAGACGCACCAAACGTCGTTATTGTCCTCCTAGACGATACTGGTTTCGCCCAATTCGGAAGTTACGGATCAGAAATAGATACCGAAAATGTGGATGCTTTAGCAAGTAACGGTTTGCAGTTCACAAACTTTCATGTAACTCCCCTCTGTTCGCCAACACGCGCTTCATTGCTGACAGGGCGATCTCAACATGCAGTTGGAATGCGAGGAGTTTCTAATTGGCAGACTGGCTTCCCTCATCAACTTGGTCATATTTCTAACCATGCTGGAACAATCGCTGAAGTACTCTCATCTAAAGGGTATGCAACTTTCTGCACTGGCAAATGGCACCTTGCCCCCATGGAAAACGCCTCTGCAGCTGGGCCTTTTGATCAATGGCCCCTCCAACGTGGATTTGACCGTTACTACGGTTTCCTTGAAGGCGAAACTGATCAATTTCATCCCGAGTTAACTGCAGATAACCATCATATAAATCCTCCAAAAAGCCCTGAAGAGGGATACCACCTAAGTGAAGACCTCGTAGATCAACTCCTGCAAATGATTTCCGACAGTAAAGGAATTCGACCCGATCGCCCATTTTTTGCTTATCTTCCTTTCGGGGCGACACATGCCCCACACCAAGCGCCTCCTGAATATCTTGAAAAATATCGTGGTGCATTTGATGAAGGCTGGGATGTCATGCGGGAACGCTGCTACCAGAAACAAATCGAATTAGGGATCATTCCCGAAGGAACGCAATTGGCTCCAAGAAACCCTGGGGTTGACGCCTGGGATGACATGCCAGAGAATCAGCAAAAACTAGCGGCACGGCTTCAAGAAGCGTTTGCTGCATTTTTGGATCATACGGATGATCAAATTGGTAAATTAGTTGACGGCTTATCAGCAATGGGGCAACTAGATAACACAATATTGCTCGTATTGGCCGACAATGGTGCCTCTCAGGAAGGTGGCCCTTTTGGTGTGATGCACGAAATGAAGTTCTTTAATGGGATTCTAGAGAGCCCAGATGAGGCCATTGAACGCATTGATGACATTGGTGGACCGCACAGTCATACCAACTATCCATGGGGATGGGCGCAATGTGGTAACTCTCCTTTCAAGTGGTACAAGCAAAACACTCACGAGGGTGGCGTACATGTGCCGCTAGTTATCCACTGGCCTAATGGTGTAAGTGACGAACAGACCGGGTCTCTGCGAAATCAATTTATTAATGTATCCGACATTGTCCCAACAATTTATGAACTCATAGGTGTTACTGCACCTGAGCAAATAAAGGGATTTGAACAAATGCCTATAACAGGACATTCGTTTGCAGATGTTCTAGATGATCCTGAAACTCCAGCCACTAACACCTTGCAATATTTCGAGCAGAGTGGAAGCCGCGCTCTAATTGCTGGAGAATGGAAGGCCGTATGCAAACATGAAAATGGAGCAGATTTTGATACTGAGCCTTGGGAGCTTTACCTCCTTGCTGACGACATGTCTGAGTGTGTAGATCTGGCGGATGAACAGCCAGAGAAGCTCAATGAATTAATTGACCTTTGGTGGAGTGAAGCAGAGCGAAATGGAGTTCTGCCAATTGATGAGAGAGGCATTGATCTTTTTGGAGCAAGATTTCGGGATAGATCTCCTCACCCAGCTAACCGAAAGTATGTTTATCAACCTCCAATGACTCCCATAACTGCACAAGCCTCTGCTGCTGTGGGTGGTAGAAGTTGGGAACTCACTGCGCAAATTTCTAGTGATGGCTCCTCTGAAGGAGTGCTTTGGGCTCAAGGAACTATGAATTCTGGGATTTCTATTTTTGTCCAAAACAACCGGCTTGTGGTTGACTACAACGCGTTTGATGATCACACAATCATTGAATCTGAGATAGAAATACCTGAGGGGGACTCAACGTTAACTGCCGTGTTCCGTCGTGGCGAAGGAAGAGTGGGGTCATGCCAATTAAAAGTAAATGGTATTTCCTCTGGTCAAGCAGAACTGCCTCTTTATATGCGGATGATTTCTTCAATAGGGCAAAGCATCGGATCTGATCATGGATCGCAAGTTTCAAATTGCTACAACGGGGCCTTTCCTTTTTCTGGAACTCTTCACGAAATAGCTATCCAATTGTTGTCTCGTGAAGCTTCTGGGACCAAGGAAGCTATAGCTAGAACGGAGAATGCAAGGCAATGACTGTTTCTGTCATCCTTCTTGGCACTGGAAGCCCTATACCTGATCCGAATAGAGCTGGGCCCGCCACTTTAATTGGTGCTGGCAACGAAAAATACTTGGTTGATGCAGGTAGAGGTGTTCTTATGCGGTTGGCGGGTGCTTTAGTTGGAGTCGGAGAATTAAATGGAGTACTACTCACCCACCTGCATAGTGATCACATTACAGATTTGAACGATGTCATCACCAGCTACTGGGTTCTGGGACCTCCCGAAGGGACATTGACTATTGTTGGTCCACCAGGAACGCAGGAAGTAGTGGACGCCATTCTCGTTTCATTAGGTAGGGATGTGAAATACCGCATGGACCATCATGACGACCTTAATCTCCCTCCCCTGCTTAATGTGATCGAGGTAGCTGAAGGACCGGTCTCTCTCGGAGGAAATGTATCCATCGAATGCGCTCCAACCGACCATAAACCCGTTGAACCAACTGTTGGTTACCGCTTCACCCATGATGGGGTGTCAGTGGTCGCTGCTGGTGACACTATTCCCTGCGTCGGATTGGATTCCCTCTGCGAAGGTGCGGATGCCCTCGTGCATACAGTTATTCGAAAAGACATTATAAAACTGTCACCTAACCCGAGAGCTCAAGACATCCTCGATTACCATTCTTCGCCCGAAGAAGCGGCTCAAACCGCTCAAAAGAGTGGGGTATCTACTTTGATAATGACGCATTATGTTCCAGGACTCAATCTGACAAGCCCCGCTGGAGATGGACAAGACTGGATTGATCTTGCTGCTCAGCATTTTTTTGGTCGAATCGAAGTCGGTGACGATCTTCATCGCGTTGAAATTACTAAAGGAGAATGATTTCATGAAAGTTTTAAGAACACCAGAGGAAAACTTTGCCGATCTTCCAGATTATGCCTTTGCGGAAAATTATGTGAATGTTTCTGATACTGAAGATGGGCAATTACGGATGCACTACTTAGATGAAGGACCTGCAGAAGCTGACCCTATTCTCTTACTTCACGGTGAACCCTCTTGGAGCTACCTCTACCGCCACATGATCCCTGTTTTAGTGGCCGCCGGGCACAGAGTTGTTGTTCCTGATCTTGTCGGGTTTGGGAAAAGCGATAAGCCTTCAGAAAAAGAAGATTACACATATGCTCGCCACATAACTTGGGTTTCAGAACTCTTATTTGATTCCCTCGACCTATCAAACATCACATTTTTCGGTCAAGACTGGGGTGGACTAATAGGTCTACGATTAGTTGCTGCATCTCCAGAACGCTTTTCTCGCGTGGTTGTAGGAAACACAGGACTCCCGACAGGTGACGGGCCTCTCAGTTCTGCTTTCATGGCGTGGCAGAAATTCTCTCAAGAATCTCCACACTTCGATATTGGAAAGATTGTGGGTGGCGGATGTGTGAGTGATTTTTCTGAAGAAGTCACTTCTGCCTATAACGCTCCATTTCCCGACGACACTTATAAAGCCGGAGCGCGCATATTCCCTTCCTTGGTCCCCACCACTCCCGATGATCCCGAGTCAAAAAATAATCAAGAAGCTTGGGAAGTTCTGAAACGTTTTGAAAAACCGTTCCTCACGTGCTTTAGTGACAGTGATCCGGTCACTAAAGGAGGAGAGGGTGCTTTTATCGGCAGAGTTTCTGGAGCAGAGAATCAACAGCATGCCACAATTGCGGATGCGGGCCACTTCCTACAAGAGGATAAAGGTCCAGAATTAGCAGAAATAATTAACGAATTCATCTCTAGAAGCTAAGGACGACTATGAATAACTCATCTGCCAAAGGTCCACGCTATGGAGTGGTAGACATCGAATACGCAAAGAAGTTAGCCACTACAGAACCTGATCAAGACGGCCCCGTTTGGATGGTTAATCTCATGCATTATCGTGAATCTGCTGACTACCAAGACGGCCAACAAAGCCAGATATCGGGCAGACAAGCAGATGATATCTATAGTCCCGTTGAGGTCTTGGCAAAGATTGGTGCGGAACTCGTTTTTATCGCTGAAGTTGAAGAGCAACTTTTAGGAAAAGATCCACTGTGGGACCGTGTCGCCATTGTGAAATATCCGACCCGTAAGTCTTTTATAGAAATGCAGCAGCGTGAAGACTTCCAAGAGAAACATGTACATAAAGAAGCGGGAATGAAATCAACAATCGTTATGGGTGGTCTTCCAACCCCATTACCCGAGATGGAAGGAGTTTTGAGCGTCGACCCTGATCAAGTCCCCCACCCTGCAACCGCAGAAGATGGTGAAATAGTCGTTCTTCATGTATTGAAATATGAAGAATCTGTCGATTTAGGCCAAAATCCTGAGTTTATGAACAATTATTCTTCAGAAGCAGTGAAAGTAGCTGCTCAACACGGGGTGAGTATTTCTGGGTTCTTTGCTGTCGAAGGAACAATTCTTGGCGATGGTAGAGACTGGGACCAGATTCGATTCATCAAATATCCAAGTAAGCGGGCTTTTATGGCGGTGGTTTCTGACCCAGAACGTTTGAAAGCCCAGTCAAAGCGCGAAAAAGCTATTTCTGACACTTACACGCTTATTCTTCGACCCACTCTAAATCGGCTTAAAGAGTCTCTTGAGGACTAATCTCACTCATAGTTAGCACTTGCCGCGCTGCACTGCCTTCAATTCTTGCGCCCTGCGCATGAAGGTGTGGCGCCATCTCTTTCCAAAGTGATCGCAAATGATAATGCGGCACACGAGGAAATAAATGATGTAACAGATGATAATCATGGCCGCGTATAAGGAAAGTGCTTCCTGGGAAAGTGAAGATTCTTGTATCTCTGTATCTAGTGGTTTCTTCATGAGGTCGATGCGGCAACCACGCAAAAACAAGAGCTAACCAGTATCTAGCAACCCAAGCAGGAAGGTACCAGAGAAGCCAGACAATCTTTCCATAACCAAAGATTGTCCCCATCGTTAAGAGTAAAACATGAAGTGTTGCAACTATCTGAATTGCTTTTGCCACTTCAGGGCCTCGCAATCTTGAACGTTCAGCGAAACGTTCTCGAATTTTCTTCGGAAACAGCAAGGCAAGGGACGGGAAAAACGCAAGGAAAGGAGTCAATAAATACAGCGAAGCACCTGCAATGGTTCGAGCAAATATTTGTGCAGGGGTCCCTTCCGAATTTAAGACATCAGGATCTTGTTCCCCGTTGGCATGCGTGTGATGCAGCAAATGTATCGTTACATGGCCGGTGAAGCTTTCACAAAGAAAAAAACCGCTTAACTGTCCTATCAGATTGTCGAGCCAAGACAATTTAGGGTTACCGCCGGATGGTGTTTGGTGAACACTTTCATGCATCGGCATATAAAACGCTTGAATGAAAAGTGCACAGAGTGCCATTCCAGCCAGCAAAGGAAGGGTTCCATTTTCAGTAAGAATGATTGCCCCAACAAAGCCACCGGTTGCCCAAATCAAATTGAAAAGAGTACGTAAACCAAATTTTCCAACAAACGCCAAAGTTGTTTCTTTTTCATAAATTAGGCGATCTATACCTGTTAATTTTTCCATTGTTTTCCTCAGAGTTAAAATACACCAATTTTTAGATAACTAAAATTGAAATGCGACCATTTGAGTATTCTGCGAGAAAAATATATGCTCTATTCACCGACTAAGAGAAGAAGACAAAATATGCTTTTCCATATAACACATACCCACGATGAACACACCTGCCCTGCTCATAACGATGAAGTCATGTCAAAAACTTTCGCTATTGTCGTTGATACTTTGAAAGAAAATGTTAATGAGGTACTTGGAGCTTGGGTTGACCCTCCAGGCCACCAGTTTTTCTTTGTGGTGGACGCAGATGACACCGCTCAAATATTCGCAGGGCTATTTCCAGTTTTTGATGTCGGTACAGCTCAAGTTAAGCCAGTCGGTGATTTCGCCGCCATGATGGAACTCCGAAAAGAACTTACATCCTAAAGTTGGTCTTATTTATTGATCAAATTTCGCTGTCTAATGAGTATGAGGGATCTAATTGCTGCAGAAAGATCATGCAGCGCTCATATTCTGCTATTTCGCCTATCTCTTGAGCGGTAAGCCCCAGGCCTTCCAAACAGCGAAGAAACCCTAGATTGTGAGGGGCATTCCATCTCACTAAACCTGACCCTCTCCACCCATTCTGACGTAAGCGATCTAAACCTCTGTGATACCCGACTCTGTACGCTGCATAGATTTCTATGGGGTCACGTCCCAAGGAACCTATTTCTGCCCAAGCATCAAGAAATTCTGGCCATCGAACAAGAATTTCCACAACTTTGTCTCTACGCAAGGTCTCATCATCTAATAAGCGGGCTTCGTCTAAAGCTTTTATCGCCACGGGATCTTCAGAAGGCAATACGAATTCGGGTGATTTTTGAGCACTTAGTTCAACGGGATGAGAATCAGACATGTTTACAGATTATGCCGTAAAATTTCCAATCACTAATCGACTAGACCATCTACCAGCACTCTTGATCGCTCATAGTGTACTTCTGTTACCCTTTCTGCATTTGGAAGTCTGTCTCGGATAAGTGAACTAGAAAGCACTTTAATGGTTTAAGACTCGGAGAAACATAGTTGTCTTTTACTCATTAGGTAGTCTCTAGAAATGCAAAGAAAGTTATGGGAGGATGAAGGAACTCTAGATCTCCAAGATGGATCTATAACAATTCATCGAGAGTACTTCCCAGCATTAAAAGCGGACGCTTACCTTCAAAAACTTGGAAAGATTCGTTGGCAACAGAACCAGATCGTAGTTTTTGGTAAAAAACATCTTGAGCCGCGCGAAACCGCCTGGTATGGCGACAATGGCATCTCCTACACCTATTCTGGGTTGACCCACACTGCCCGACCATGGATACCGATACTTACTGAGATACGTGACGGCATAACGGACACTATTCATACTTCTTTTAACTCTGTTTTGTTGAATAGATATAGAGATGGGCAAGATGGCGTCGGTTGGCACGCTGATGATGAACTCGAACTGGGTAACCAGCCAGTCATCGGATCAGTTAGCTTAGGTCAAACACGTTGTTTTCAAATTCGTCGTAAGCAAACATCAAGAGAAGCTATTTCATTAAATCTCCACCATGGAGACCTCGTGGTTATGAGTGGTGAAACGCAGAAATTCTGGGAACATCAAATTCCTAAGACAACACAACAAGTCGGTGAAAGAATAAATCTTACTTTCCGAAAGATTCACCATGAATAGGGAAAAAACTCAAGTCGAAGCGGAAAAAACTGTATTGTCTCGCTTTCCTCTAGTCATGTTCCTAGTTTTGATAGTTCTTTCAATTGTTTGTACGTTTTTAGCCAGAGGCGATGGGCCAGCTGCTGGGGAGGCGGCAGTCACTCGTTGGATAAGTAACAATTCACTCTTTTTTGTTGATTTCTTTGCCAGCATCAGTGACCCATTACTGACAGATCTTTCAGCCCCAATTGTTTTTACTCTTCTTGTTCTGATTGTGTGGCGTTTGTGGGGCCGCTATCCAGCTGTGATTCTTGGTTTGGCAGGTGCATTCACCGGATTAACGAGGATTGGTGACCTTGTGCATCGCCCACGGCCAACTTCAACTGGAGAGTGGATTGAATATTCTTTTGGTAACGGTGGCTATCCAAGTGGTCATGTCATATTCAGTGTTCTTATTTTTGGGACCATATGGATACTCTCCACTAGGTACACATCAGTTCTTGTCTCAAAGTTGATTGGTTTGGGTTTCCTGGCGATTGTTGTTTTGACTTGTTGGAGTCGAGTGAGCGAACTTGAGCATTGGCCATTAGATGTAGTTGGCGGACTTTTCATTTCCAGCGCAGCCCTTATTTTGATTAATTTTACAAATAAAGTTTTGCCGAATTTGATTAGCGAGAGTTCTTCTCTTAGACAATTATTGGGTCTGGATAAGGAAGTTTGAGGAAGTAAGGATGCTTAAGACAAACTTGGACGGTAAAAGAGCTGTAGTCACTGCTGGTGGGAGTGGTTTGGGTCTCGTTATCGCCGAAACTCTAAGTCAAGCCGGCGCAGATGTTTACGTTTGTGATATCGACCCAGAATCAATCGAGAACCTCCCTGCTCATTTAAGAGGAACAATTGTTGATGTATCTGATCCAGATGCGGTTGAAGATTGGCTGTTAAGTATTGTCGTAGATGGAGTTGACATCCTCATTAATAACGCTGGGATAAGTGGACCAACTGCTGCGATAGAAGATGTCACCATCAAAGATTGGCAAGAATGTTTACGAACTAATCTTGATGCAATGTTCTTCTGCTCTCGTCACGTAGCAGCAACTATGAAGGAAGCCAATAGCGGCGTAATCGTGAATCTTTCTTCAACAGCAGGTTTTCTTGGAATGCCGCTTCGGGCTCCGTATGTAGCAGCAAAATTTGCGATTGTCGGTTTAACCAAGACCTTGGCTATGGAATTAGGGCCGTATGGCGTAAGAGTGAATGCGATTGCGCCTGGTTCGATTAATGGGCCGAGGATGGACCGTGTTATCGCTGCACATGCAGAAGCAGATGGCTTAGACGAAGAAGATGTTCGCCAAATGTACACCAGAGGCGTGTCGATGGGAAGATTTCAAGACCCGGATGAGATAGCAGATCTGATTTTGTATTTAACAAGTGATCATGCTCGTTCGATTAACGGACAATTGCTTTCTGTTGATGGACATACTGAAACGCTTTACCCGCGTGACTAATACGAGCATTATTTAAAAAGAATTAGCCAAAATCTCGTAACATCTTTTGCAACTCGAGTTGATGCTGCTCTTCTGTAGATATCTGGTTACGGGAAAACTCTTCCAAGAAGACTGAATGGCCTTCAACTAAAGAAAGTAGATTTTGGTAAAGGCCGATGGCATGACGTTCATGATCAACACTTTCTTGAAGGATTTTTCCTATTCCATGTTCATAGGTTTCTTCAACTGTCGCAATTTTTGTAGAAGGATGACCACCAAACCCTGTGAGTATCTCCCCCACCTGCTGTGCATGGTCAAGGGACTCAACAGCTTGAGCTTTCATGAATTCAACTAAAGGTATGCGATGTGGTCCTGCGATCATTAGCGAATAGTGCGTATAACGAACGACACCAGACAACTCTGCCTCAAGTATTTCATTGAGCGTGTTTACAAGAGTTTCTTCCGAAAAATTAGGCATTTTAAAACTTCCTTTCCTAACTATTTTAACACAAGGAATTTCTAGAGAATCACTTACTTAACGCGGCTACTGCAGATACAAAGCAATCGATCTCTTCTTCAGAGTTGTAGTAATGAGTTGAGGCGCGAACAACAGTTGGGATTCCGCGATGATCTAGATCAAAACGAGCAGCACCAGGAGCCGTAGTTGAAGTATTTATCTTCTGCGCACGCAATTTTTGACTAACCACCTCACTCTCCAAACCTTCAATACTGAATGTGACAATTCCACCTTTATCTTGACCCTGGTCATGAATAGAGAGTTGATTAAGGCTTGCTAATTTTGATCGCAATATTTCTGCAAGTGTCTTAAGTCTTTTAGATGTTTTCTCCACAGTGAGATCTAAGGCGTAATCAATAGCGGCACCCAATCCAAGTTTTCCAGCAAAATTGGTTTCCCAATTCTCAAATCGCTTTGCCCCATCAACAATTTCGTAGCCCATGTCGCTGGTCCAAGTTGCAGCGCGAAGATCCAGAAACGGTGGCTCTATTTGATCCAACGCCGACTCTTCCACATAAAGGAAACCCACTCCCCTCGGGCCACGAAGATACTTACGACTAGTAGCAGAAAGTACTTGGCAGCCAATCTCTTTGACATTTATTGGTATTTGGCCAATTGACTGACATGCATCTAGAACAAAGAATGTGTTGTAAGCATTACAAAGAGTACCCACACTTTCGGCGGGATTTATAAGTCCTCCGCTAGTCGGAGTATGGGTTAACGTAACCATTTCCGCACCTTTAGCTAATTCTTGTTCAAGATGAACCAAATCGATCTGACCGTATTCGTCGTCATCTATCACAATAATTTCTATTTGATGGCGTTCTTT
>JUEO01000022.1 GCA_000817115.1 marine actinobacterium MedAcidi-G2B
GCGGGTATGAGTGGGCTTTGTTATTGATAGTGATATCTGCATTAGGGCCATATTTTTATTTCAAAAAAAGCAAATGGCTCTAGGTGTCAGAACTACTCTATTCGTATCCCAGAAATAACCCGGCTTATCACTAACTGCTGAATTTGTTCTGTTCCTTCAAAAATGTCGTGAATTTTGGCATCCCGGTGCCAGCGTTCGACTGGGTATTCGCGGGTATAGCCGTAGCCGCCGAGGATCTGAATTGCTCTTTCTGTAACCCAAGTGGCTACTCTTCCGGCTTTCATCTTCGCCATTGATCCTTCTGCATTTTCAAAGGTTCCGTTTTTACCTAGCCATGCTGCTTTCCAGATCAGTGCACGGGTGGCTTCTATTTCTGTTGCCATGTCGGCCAGCATGAAAGCAATGGCTTGATTTTCAATAATCGCTTTTCCGAAAGCATGTCTTTCTTTAGCGTATTGAAGCGAATACTCATAGGCCGCTCGAGCGACACCAAGTGCCTGTGCCCCCACTGCTGGTCGTGTCGCTTCAAAAGTTTGCATCGCTGCTTGCGCATTGCCGCTTTTTCCTTCACGGACTCTGGCTAAGCGTTCATCTAATTTTTCTTTACCACCAAGGAGGCAGCTTCCTGGAACTCGAACATCTTCTAGAACAACTTCTGCTGTGTGGCTTGCCCGGATTCCATGTTTCTTATATTTCTGGCCTTGGCTTAAGCCTTTTGTTCCTGGGGGAACGATGAATGAAGCATGTCCTTTTGCTCGGAGTTCAGGGTCCACAACTCCGACAACCACGTGGATGTCTGCGATTCCTCCATTAGTAATCCAAGCTTTTGTCCCGTTGAGGATCCATTCGTCTGTCGCTTCGTCATAGATAGCCCTTGTTCTATATCCTGCTACGTCTGATCCGGCGTCTGGCTCGCTGGCTGCAAAAGCACCAAGTTTGAGATCTTTTTCGTCTCCATAGCATTGTGGGACCCATTCCATTAACTGTTCTGGGGTTCCAGAGGCGGCTATGCCCGCGGCGGCTAATCCTGTTCCCATGATTGCCATGCCAATTCCGGCGTCTCCCCAAAAAAGTTCTTCGATCGCTAATGGCATAGTTAGGCCCGTTGGGTCGCCCATCATTCCGTTCGCCATGAATTCCCAGCCGTAGAGACCAATCTCTGCTGCTTGTTGAACTACGGGATAAGGGAACTCTTCTTTTTCGTCCCATTCTTCAGCTACGGGCCGTATAACATCAGCTGCAAAATCATGCACCCAGTCCCGTAATTGGATTTGCTCGTCAGATAGTTTCATTGAAAATTCGCTCATGATGAAATTTTAGAACGTTGAGAACGTATTTGTCATAGTGGAGACACCTAAAAACACCTATGTGACGATTAACCATCTGTAATGAATTACGATCTATCGCTCAACGATACGAGTACCTCCGATAGCCTCAAAGCAGTATGAATTCTCAATCTTCTGATAGTCAAAAGACGGCATCTATCCCTGAAAAGCCCTCTCTAGAAGGACTTGAATCATGTTGGGATACCACATGGGAAGAAGAAAACGTTTTCCGTTTCAATAGAAGCAGATCAAGAGATGAGGTCTTCTCTATCGACACTCCTCCTCCTACGGTTAGTGGCTCTCTCCACGTCGGGCACATTTTTTCTTATACACACACTGACACAATCGCTCGATATCAGCGGATGCAAGGCAAAGAAGTCTTTTATCCAATGGGGTGGGACGATAATGGTTTGCCTACTGAGCGACGTGTTCAGAATTATTTTGGTGTGCGTTGTGATCCTTCTCTTTCTTATCAAGAAAATTTCTCTCCTCCGGAAGATGCCGGTGACCCTAAGGCAATCAAAAAGCGGGGCGATATTGATATAAGTCGCCGTAATTTTGTTGAATTGTGTCATTTGTTAACACAAGAAGATGAAAAAGCCTTTGAAGCGGTTTGGCGATACCTTGGGCTCTCAATTGATTGGTCTTTAACATATGCAACGATCGATGACCACTGTCAAAGTATCGCTCAACGAGCTTTTCTTGAGAATTTGAGCCGAGGTGAGGCCTATCAAGTTGAAGCGCCATCACTTTGGGATGTGACTTTTCGAACCGCTGTTGCCCAAGCCGAGCTTGAAGATAGGCCGCAACCAGGCGCCTACCATCAATTATTGTTTCATCTGCCTGAAGGTGTTACCACACATGACGGTCAAGACGATTTAATGATTGCGACTACTCGACCAGAGCTTCTACCAGCATGCGTTGCTTTAGTTGCCCACCCAGAAGATGAACGCTATAAACCATTATTTGGGTCATCAGTAACCACACCAGTCTTTGATGTAAGTGTTCCGGTGCTGTCTCATGAATTAGCAGACCCTGAGAAAGGGACTGGTATTGCCATGATTTGCACTTTTGGAGATACAACTGACGTTATTTGGTGGCGAGAGTTAGATCTTCCCGTTCGGGCAGTAATTAATCGGGAAGGGCGTTTCCAGCAAGACCCTCCACAAGGCATTGAATCAGATGCCGGTTTGGCAGCTTATTCTCGTCTCTCCGGTAAGACAGTTTTTTCTGCTCAAAAAGAACTTGTTGAAATTCTTCGTGAGACAAAAGAATTAGTTGGGGAACCGGAACCTATTGAACATCCTGTGAAGTTTTTTGAGAAAGGTGATCGGCCTTTAGAGATTGTTACAAGTCGTCAATGGTACATTCGAAACGGTGGGCGCGATAGTGATCTCCGTCAAGATCTAGTTGATCGGGGAAATGATGTCTCGTGGCACCCGGCGTATATGCAGGCCCGGTACACCAATTGGGTTGATGGTCTTAACGGTGATTGGCTAATTAGTCGTCAGCGCTTCTTCGGGGTGCCAATTCCTTTGTGGTATCACCTGGATGATCAAGGAGATCCTGTTTATGGCCAACCAATTGCCCCTGGTCTTTCACTACTTCCTGTGGATCCATCTTCTTCAACACCATCGGGCTTTGAAGAGTCTCAAAGAGATCAGCCCGGAGGTTTTACTGGTGATCCAGATGTAATGGATACATGGGCTACTTCTTCTCTTAGCCCTCAAATCGTTTGTGGTTGGGGAACTGACGATGATTTATTCCAGAGGACCTATCCAATGGATTTACGTCCTCAAGCACACGACATTATTCGTACTTGGCTTTTTTCTACGATGGTTCGATCTCATTTAGCAGAAGATACGGCTCCCTGGAAGCACGCGGCTTTAAGCGGATGGGTGCTTGACCCAGATCGAAAAAAAATGTCTAAATCTAAAGGAAACGTTGTTACCCCTATGGGGTTGCTAGAAGAATATGGATCTGATGCTGTTCGCTATTGGGCAGTTAATGGTCGACCGGGAACAGACACTGCATTTGATGATGGCCAAATGAAAGTTGGTCGTCGTTTGGCTATAAAAATCTTGAATGCAAGCCGATTTGCCCTTGGTTTTGGCGAAGGGTCTTTAACTGTTAATCCTTCCGCTATAACCCATCCTTTGGACCTTTCTCTTCTTAGTCGCTTAGCGGACTTAGTTGAAGACGCCACAAATGCTTTCGAAGATTTTGACTACGCGAGAGCGATTGAAAGAACAGAGTCTTTCTTTTGGTCTTTTACCGATGACTACGTAGAACTTGTCAAGGTTCGGGCATACGAAGGAGATGATGCAGGTGCAGAATCTGCTCGCAACACTCTGCGGCTCACTCTTTCTGTTCTTTTACGATTATTTGCACCATTTCTTCCTTTTGTCACTGAGGAAGTTTGGTCTTGGTGGAAATCTGGTTCAGTGCATAGGCAACAGTGGCCTTCATCATCAGATCTTCACTCAGTTGCGGAGGGAACAGAATCCGAAATCGTGGCCGTTGCTTCCGATGCACTAGCCGAGATAAGAAAATGTAAGACGCTAGCTAAACGTTCTCTAGCTACTCCTGTTGTGTCTTGTTCCATTACTGATACACCTGAACGCCTTTCTCTTCTACGTGAAGCCTTAGACGATGTAACTTTTGGAGCAAAGGCTTCAGAAATCATTCTTAGAGAAGGCACTGAGTTGGCTGTTGAAGTTGAACTTGAGGCTGTTAAAGACCCCGACTGAGTCTTAAATGGTTTTCTGCGTCAAACTGTCTTATGACTGAAAATTCTGCTCCTACTTACGATCACATTGAAGTTACTTGTGATGGGAGGCGGGCAACATTGACTTTGGCTCGCCCAGATTCATTGAATAGTCTTACAAATGATGTAATGGCTGAGATCATTGATGCAGCTAATTGGTTTGACCACCAACCCGATCTTCGTGTGGTGGTCGTTTCTGGTGAAGGTCGGGCTTTTTGTTCCGGATTTAATGTAACTGCATTTACTGATACTGGAATTTCACCTGCTGGTGGTCGTGTTCCTGCCGATACTGGTCGCCTGATGGCAGAAGCCCTTGAGCGAACATCTCCGGTGCTTATCGCTCGTCTGCATGGGCATGTCGTGGGTGGCGGACTTGTTCTTGCCGCTTCATGCGACCTTCGTGTATCTGCTGATGACGTAAGATTTTCTATCCCTGAAGTTGACTTAGGTATCCCACTTGCGTGGGGAGGAATCCCGCGTCTAGTGCGCGAGATAGGTCCGGCACTAACTAAAGAGTTGGTAATGACTTGTCGGCCATTTGATGCAGCGGAAGCTAAGGCAGCAGGATTTTTGAATTCAGTAGTTCCCACAGAAGATTTAGATGATGCAGTCGAATCACTTGCAGAAGCTGTAGCTTCTCGCCCACGCATGGCGATTCTGGCAACAAAACGTCACACAAATGCTGTCACGGAACAAATGGTGGGGACAGTACGCTCTTGGTCCGATGCTGAAGGTCTTGGTAATGCGTTACGAGATCCTGAAAGCAAAGAAGCTCAAGCTGCATATATTGAGAAATTAAAGAATAAACACTCTTAATATTCGCATTTGCAAGTTTTTTTTATATATTATCTTGCATGAATGAGTTTAAAATTGGAGAGGCAGCACACCTTCTAGGAGTCACTGCGGACATGGTAAGAAGGTGGGTAGACGCAGGTGAAGTAGTTGCCCATCGAACTGATGGCGGTCACCGTTTAATTTACGGAGAAGACTTAGCACTATTCGCTCAAAGCCGCGCTAACGACCCGAACAAATCTGAGAATGATGTGTCCGCTCGTAATCGACTAACTGGATTAGTTACAAGAGTGGTCAAAGATCAGGTAATGACTCAAGTAGAAATCCAAGCTGGACCTCATCGAATTGTTTCTCTTATTTCAACTGAAGCAGCCGAAGACCTCGGATTGGTGCCAGGAGTGCTCGCTTCTGCTGTTATTAAGTCAACAAATGTGGTGATTGAACGCCCCAGATGAAGTGCCTTTGGATTTCCTTTCTCCTAGTTTTAGGAGGGCTAAACGTTGCGTGCTCGGATACATCTGAGGAGGCAGTGTCAATCTTTGCTGCTTCTTCCCTAATTGAAGTACTTCCTGATCTGCTCAGCTCTTACGAAGAAGAGTCCGGAGTGGACATCACTATTGTTTATGGCGGATCTAATCACCTTGGTGCTCAAATAAAAGATGGAGCCCCAATTGATCTGTACCTGACTGCAGATATTGAACTTCTCGATCCGCGAATTGAAAGAGTCGATGAACTTATCTTTGCCTCTAATTACATCACGCTTGCTGTTCCTGTTGGCTCAGAAAAAAATATTTCTAGTGTTACTGATCTCACTAGAGTTGATTTAGATATTGCCGTCTGCGCCAAAGAGGTTCCTTGCGGAAAAGTAGCCGAGGAACTTGGAGTGGTGATCGCTGCAGACACATATGAGCCAAGCGTTCGTTCGGTGATCAGTCGATTGACTCTTGGAGAAGTTGATCTGGGAGTTGTTTACGCTACCGACACTATTTCAGAACCTCGTATTACCTCCGTATGGCCAGAGAATCCTATGTGTCCTTGCGTTGACTACCACGGGGTTTCTTTCACATCTCGAGGTTCAGAGATAGCTCTCCACCTTGTAAGCGAGGAAAGCAGCGAAATTCTGACACAATACGGGTTTTTATCTCCATGAAACGATTTTTTGTAATTCTCGCTGCAATAGCAACTGTTTTCTTGACTCTTCCATTTATTGGCCTTTTCCAACGGGCTCCATGGAGTTCACTTGGTGGCTTACTTACGAGCTCCTCTACGACTGAAGCTTTACGAGTCTCGCTGATTGTTAGTTTTACCGCCACCTTGATTGTCTTTATACTCGGCACACCTTTGGCTTGGGTGTTAGCCAGAATTAATTTTTCCGGCCGGAGATTCATCCGTTCTCTTGTGGTTTTACCAATGGTGCTTCCTCCTGTAGTCGGGGGAACAGCTTTATTGTTTGCTTTAGGAAGAGGAGGCTTTATCGGCCAATGGCTAAAGGCTTGGTTTGATATCTCTTTGCCTTTCACTATCTCAGGGGCTGTCGTTGCCGCAGTATTCGTTTCTCTCCCTTTTTATGTGATTGCCATGGAAAGTGCTCTTATCACTTCGCAAGATCAACTCCACGAGTTGGAAAATGTTGCACGCACACTCGGACTCCCGCCTCTATCGGTTCTCTATCGCGTTACGTTGCCACGAGTTAGGCCAGCTATGGTCGCAGGGTTAGCTCTTGCTTGGGCTCGGGCTTTAGGTGAATTTGGTGCGACTATTACTTTTGCAGGGAATCTGCCAGGGCGAACTCAAACGCTTCCTTTGGCTACTTTTTTAGCTTTGGAGTCCAATCCAGAAGAAGCTTTAGCTCTTAGTTTGATTCTTGTAGTTGTCTCTCTTTCGGTCCTCTTAATGCTTCGTGATCACTGGATGCCTTCAAGTAATAATTCAACAAAATTTTAGGCTCTGAGGCTGGGCATTTTAAAGCAACGTCTAGTACTGTCCGGTTGATGGATAGACACGATTCGCATCAGATTCAAGCGGCCGTGCATCGTGGTGTAGGTGAGCCTACCTCTATCGAGAATTTGACTATTTCTTCTGCTGGTCCCGGGGAAGTCCGTGTAGCGGTATCAGCGTGTGCGATATGCCATTCCGATCTTATGTATGTTGATGGTGGGTGGGCAACGAGCTTTCCTTTAGTTCTTGGACATGAGGTATCGGGGCGTGTAGTTGAAATCGGAGAAGATGTTTCAAACGTGACAGTTGGAACTCCAGTGGTGGTTTCTTTGATTAGAACATGCGGGCAATGTCGACCATGTCTTAAGGGGCAAGATGTTGCTTGTGAGGGAGAGATTTCTTTAGACGCAAAAAGCCCTTTGAAAGATAAAGATGGGTTGGTCATCTCTCAGGGTCTCAACACTGGTGGATTTGCGGAACAAGTATTGGTACATCACTCACAAGTAGTGGAAATCCCAGAGGAAATGCCGCTTTCTGTTGCTTCTTTATTGGGGTGTGGTGTTTTAACTGGCGTGGGCGCTACTCGTAACACTGCTGAAGTCGGCGAAGGAGACATCGTAGTAGTGATTGGTTGTGGAGGTGTCGGAATAGGCGCTATCCAAGGTGCCCGTCTAGCAGGAGCTGAAGTAATTTTGGCTGTCGATCCTGAAGACCATAAGCATGGAACTGCAATTGAAATGGGGGCCACTCATACCGCTAACCCGAAAATTGACAATGTCGTTGAGGTTCTAAATGGGGCTGCGGGCGGCAGGCTCGCTGATCATGTATTTGTTGCTACATCTTCAATCTCCGCACTCTCAGAGGCGGTTGAACTTGTCTCTCCGATGGGTGCCCTTGTGTTAGTAGGAATGCCTGCAGATGGTGCAACCTTTACTATTGATCCCGGAATGCTCGCTGCTCAGAACCAGAGAATCCTTGGGTCAAAGATGGGAACGGCGCGACTGTCAATAGATGTGCCTGATCTCATAGATAATTATTTAATTGGAGAACTAACTCTTGATTCAATGATAAGTAGCACCCATCCGTTGGAAGACATAGACAAAGCTTTTGAAGAAGTTCGCACTGGACAAGCATTGCGAACTCTCATAGTCTTCAACGATGCTTCACTTGGAGGTAATTCATGAAAGTAGCCGAGATTGAAACTTTTGTTGTAGGTAATCCTCCACCACGACACGGTGGCCGTTACTTTATTTTTGTTACTGTCACCACCGACAATGGAGTTAAGGGTGTAGGAGAGGCATACGTCGCTACTTTTAACCCTCATCTTGTCGCCAAAATGATCGAAGATGTTGCGGAGCGGTGGCTTGTTGGGAACAACCCTTTTAATGTTGAATCATTTTGGAGGAGAGCATATTCAAGTGGTTACTCGTCTCGTCCAGATCCGACTTTATGTGGAGTAATCAGCGCATTGGAGATGGCGTGCTGGGACATTATTGGGAAAGAAACTAATCGCCCTGTTTACGAATTATTGGGTGGTCGTGTTCACGAAGGATTACGTTCTTATACATATCTTTACCCACCGGCAGAAGATGCATACGCCCCTAAAGATGAGCCAAATCTTTATACTCAGCCCGAATTAGCTGCGGAGCAGGCCATCGTTGAGTTAAATAAAGGATTTACCGCTATAAAATTTGACCCGGCTGGCCCTTACACTGCTTTTGATGGGAGACAACCTTCGTTAGAACGTATTGACCTCAGCGAACGCTACATCTCTGCTTTACGAGAAGCTGTCGGAACTCAGGCAGACCTCCTTTTTGGAACCCACGGCCAGTTCACCCCGTCTGGCGCCTTAAGGCTTGCAAAAAGGCTTGAACAGTACGATCCCCTCTGGTTTGAAGAGCCTGTTCCCGCTGATGATTTAACTAGCATGGCAACTGTTGCCTCAGGTACAAGCATTCCTGTCGCTACCGGTGAAAGACTTACAACGGTTTCAGAATTTGCTGCTGTTTTGAAAGCAAATGCTGCTCAGATTCTGCAACCAAACTTGGGGCGTAGTGGCGGAATCCTTCAAGGTAAAAAAATTGCTTCTATAGCGGAAACACATCATGCACTTATCGCTCCTCATTGCTACTGCGGACCTGTTGTAGCTGCAGCCAACATTGCTTTAGCTACTTGTTCCCCGAACTTTCTCATCTTGGAATGCATTGGGACCTTTGATGGATTTCATGCAGATCTTTTAGAAACCCCGATTAAATGGGAAGACGGAAAAGTTATCCCGTCTAAAGAACCAGGATTAGGAGTCATCCTCAACGAAGAAGTAGCACGAGCTCATCCTTACTCCGGAGAAGAGTTGCATTTGATTCCTGAAATCAATCCTCAACCTATAAGTGAAGACTTGTGACTGAGAACCGTCGACGAGGAGCGAGGAGTCAGAGGCCGAAGACCCGTGATGTAGTTGCTGAACAGCCTTCTTTCAGTCAGCCTCAAATGCGCTTTGACCCCATGCGAGCGGTTTCTGAAGACGAATTAGAAGCCATCCACCAATCATCGTTAAGAGTTCTCTCTGAAACTGGCATCAACTTTCTAGATGAGACAGCAAGACAACAACTCGCCGATGCAGGCGCAAAGGTAGACGGAGAACGGGTTCGGTTTGATCCCGAGTTAGTGATGTCGCTTGTTTCAACTGCTCCTGAAAAATTTGTGATGCATGGTTTGAGACCAGAGCGTGATGTGATCGTTGGTGGAGACTTCATCACCAATACCTTGGTGGCTAGCCCTCCCTTTGTTACTGGCCTAGGCCGAGACCGCCGAGATGGCAATCGTGAGGATTACCGCAATCTCCTTAAGATGGGACAAGTTCTAAACATCATCCATGCCTCCGGTGGTTATCCCGTTGAACCAATGGATTTGCATCCTTCTGTGAGGCATTTATATGCGACTCATGATTCCTTAACTCTCTCGGACAAAATTCCTTTCGTTTACAGCTTGAGCAGACAACGCAACATCGATGCTATGGAGATGACTCGTATCGCTCGAGGTGTCGATGAAGAGACTTTTGATGCCGAACCATCAATTTCTTCTGTGATCAATGCCAGTACCCCATTGCGTTACGACACTGTGATGCTTCACGGAATCCAAGAAATGTCTTCACGTAACCAATGCATAGTTATTACCCCTTTTACTTTGGCTGGAGCGATGGCGCCAGTAACTGTTGCGGGTGCGCTTGTTTTACAAAATGCTGAAGCACTTGCGGGAATCGCCTACACCCAAGTAGTTCGATCAGGAGCACCAGTAATTTATGGTGGTTTTACTTCAAATGTTGATATGCGTTCTGGAGCGCCAGCTTTTGGAACTCCAGAATATTGGCAAGCTTGTCTCATAGGTGGGCAACTTGCAAGAAGATATGGCGTGCCATATAGATCTTCAAATGTGAATGCTTCAAATAGTACTGACCCTCAGTCCGCTTATGAAAGCGTTATTTCGATTTGGGGAGCAGTGATGGGCGGAGTGAACTTGATGATGCATGGAGCAGGCTGGCTTGAAGGTGGACTTCTGACATCGTATGAAAAAGTAGTCATTGACGCTGACATCCTCACCATGGTGGCCGCCATGCTTCAACCAATCACCATTGATGATGCGAGTCTGGCTGTTGAAGCTATCGCCGAAGTAGGTCCAGCTGGACATTTCTTTGGATCACAACATACGCAGGACCGATACAGCACTGAACATTTTCAGCCGATGGTTTCTGATTGGAGAAACTTTGAAAGTTGGGATGAATCTGGACGCGTTGATGCCTTCCAACGAGCAACAAAATTGGCACATCAAATCATTGATGCTCATCAGGAGCCAGAAATGCCTGAAGAAGCCCGAGAAGAACTTGATGACTTTCTAGAACGTCGAGTCGCTGAGGGCGGCGTAGAAACCGATTATTGATTTTACCTAGGAGAAAATAATGAAAACCAGCACACAAGTTGTGGTCATTGGAGGTGGTGTAGTCGGCGCAAGCATTCTTTACCACTTAACTAAGGCAGGTTGGACTGACGTAGTTTTAGTTGAACGCAAAGAATTAACTGCTGGGTCAACTTGGCATGCCGCGGGAGGCATGCTCACACTGAACGGTGATCCGAATATTGCTGCTTTACAGAGATACACCGTGCAGCTTTATAAAGATATAGAAGAGATATCTGGTGTGAGTTGTGGTATTCACCAAACTGGTGAATTGATGTTGGCTGATACTGAAGAACGATTGGATTGGCTCCGCATGATAAATGCGCGTGGACAATATCTGTCTATGGAAACTGAAATGATTTCCGTTTCTGAGGCTAAAGAAATGCTTCCAATTCTTGAAGAAAAACATTTCGCTGGAGCCATGTGGGATCCAGTTGGTGGTCACGTAGATCCATCAGGTGTTACTAATGCTTATGCAGCAGCAGCACGAATGGCTGGAGCAGAAGTTTATAGGAACACGTGGGCTCACGATCTAGTTCAAAAAAATGATGGCACTTGGGACGTAGTTACTGAACAAGGAACAATAAACACCGAACACATTGTCAACTGTGGTGGCCTTTGGGCCCGTGAAGTTGGGCGGATGTGTGGGATTGAGTTGCCAATTTTGGCGATGGAGCACATGTACTTACTCACGGAGGAAATCCCTGAAATTAAACCTTGGCTTGAAGCAACAGGTGGATTTGGGTTTGGCGCCGTAGATTTTGGTGGAGAAATCTATCTACGTGCTGAGGGTGGTGGTCTTCTGCTAGGAACCTACGAAAAAGCGTGTGTTCCGTGGTCTGTTAAAGAAACGCCATGGGATTTTGGCTCCCAACTCCTTGCCCCTGACTTAGACCGACTCACCCCTTCATTTGAAGTAAGTTTTGCTCATTTTCCAATTTTCAATGAGGTAGGAATCAAGCAAGTAATCAATGGCCCATTTACGTTTGCTCCGGACGGGAATCCGCTAATTGGACCTGTACGTGGTCAAAAAGGTCATTGGGTAGCTTGTGGTGTCATGGCAGGTCTAAGCCAAGGTGGGGGTGTTGGTTTAGCTATGGCGAATTGGATGACTACAGGGGATCCAGGTTTTGATATTTGGGGTATGGACGTAGCACGTTATGGTGACTGGACTACCCCGGGCTATACCCAACAAAAAGTTATGGAGAACTATGGTCGACGGTTTCAGATTTCTTTCCCCAATGAAGAGTTGCCCGCAGGACGGCCGCTTTATACCTCTCCCATTCATGAACGCCTAACAGAGGAAAACGCTGTCTGGGGAGCAAGTTATGGGCTTGAGAGCGCATTGTGGTTCCAAGAAAAAGGAAAGGAACCAATTGAAGATGTGACGTTTAAACGTTCGAATGCTTTTGACCTCGTTGGAGAAGAGGTTCGTGCCGTCAGAGAAAAGGTAGGGCTGATGGAGACGACAGGATTCGCAAAGCATGAGTTTTCAGGATCAGGCGCAAGAGAGTTTTTAGACAAGCTCGTCACTAACAGAGTTCCTTCTGCCGGGCGGCTTACTCTTGCCCCCATGCTCAATGAGAAGGGCATGCTGATAGGAGATTTCACTATCGCAACTTTGGCCGATCCCTTTAATGGAGAAGAACGTTTTCTCGTCTTTGGTTCAGGTATCGCAGAAGGGTACCACCACAGATGGTTCACAAGTCATTTGCCCAATGACGGATCTGTTTCCTATCGAGTTTTAAGCCATGAAATGACTGGACTTTCTATTGCCGGACCGTTTGCTAGAGATGTCTTAGCTTCATTGGTTGAAGAAGATGTTTCAAATGAGGCATTCCGATTTTTAGATATAAGACCAATGAACGTTGGTATGGTCCCCGCCATAGTTGGGCGTATCTCGTTTAGTGGAGATCTTGGTTACGAGTTCTGGGTTCCAGCTTCTTTACAGGCTTCTCTCTTTGACTTGCTAGTTCAAGCTGGAGAGCCATATGGGATGAAACTATTTGGATTACATGCTCTGAACTCTTTGCGTTTTGATAAAAACTTTGGAGGTTGGGCCACCGAGTACCGGCCAATCTATAACCCATGGGAAGCAGGTTTAGGGTCTTTTATAAAATTAGATAAAGGGGACTTCATTGGTCGAGAAGCAGCGTTAGCCGCTCAAGAGAACGGAGTTGGACGGAAGTTGACTGCTTTTACCATTGATACCGAAGATGCTGATGCAGTCGGTGACGAGCCAATCTGGGTTAACGGCGAAGTTGTCGGTTGGGTTACTTCTGGAGGTTATGCACATTGGTCGCAAGCATCATGTGCTCTTGGCTACGTACCTGTTGATGCAGTGGGGATATTTGAGGTAGAAATTCTCGGAAAGAAACGTCTCGCTACCCCATTAGACGAGCCACTCTTTGATCCTTCGGGCTCAAAGATGAGAAGTTGAGAGCTCGATGAGTGCTCAAGAAAAAATACGCCAATCCGCAAAGGACCCATTAATCCAAGCCGCTCTTTCAAGTGGCCATAGAATCGTTATGGGCCCGGGAGAGCCAGCTTTGAGCGAATGGGCTGCGGCAGGTTTGTCTCTACCCAATCTTGAAGAAATGCGAAATTATCGAGTGAATCGGATCAGAGAACAATTAGTTAAGAACGATATTGCTGGTGCTTTGCTTTTTGATCCATTGAATTTGATGTATGCCACTGATTCTCCCAACATGCAACTCTGGGTAACTCACAATCAGGCAAGATGGGCGTTTATTGCTGCAGATGGTCCAATAGTTCTTTGGGAATTTAACGACTGTGACTTCCTTTCTGGCCATAATTCTCATGTCTCGGAAGTGCGGCCCAATACTTCTTTCACCTATTTTTTAGCGGGAGATCGCTCTGATGAACAAGCAGAGAAAATGGCAAAAGAGATAAACGCTCTTGTAAAAGAACATGGAGGAGGAAATACTCGCCTAGCTGTTGATGTGATACCTCCACAAGGAGCAGCAGCGTTAGAAGCCACTGGCCTGACACTCACGAACGGGATGCAGATCATGGAAAGAGCTCGAGCGATAAAAGGCGAAGACGAGCTTTTAGCAATGAGATGTGGGATTGAGGCAACTCGTATCTCCTGTCAAAAACTTTTTGAAGCCATCACTCCTGGAATTTCTGAGCAACAACTATGGGGGGTACTTTGGGCGGAAATGCTTGCGCGTGGTGGTGAGTGGATGGAGTGTCGTTTACTTTCAGCAGGGCCAAGAACAAACCCATGGTTTCAAGAGTGCTCCAGTTATGTCATTCAAGATGGAGACTTAGTTGGCCTTGATACTGATCTCGTTGGTTCTTACGGGATGATGACTGATATTTCTCGAACATGGATTTGTGGTGATTTAGAACCAAACGCTGAACAAAGACACACACATGAACTAGCTCTAGAGCAAATGATGAGAAATACTGAATTACTTACTCCTGGGCGCACTTTTCATGAGTTAACGCACAAGGCTTGGTTCCCCTCTATAGACGATTACCGCCATTACAGTTGTCTTTTCCATGGGGTGGGTCAATGTGATGAGTGGCCAGGTATTGGCTTTCCGGCAAGTTGGGATAGTCACGGCTATGACGGTGTCCTCGAACCAGGAATGGTGATGACAGTTGAGTCTTACGTAGGCCCCTATGCTGGCGGTGAAGGAGTCAAGTTGGAGGATCAAATTTTAATCACCGAAACTGGTTATGAAAATTTGACGCCCTGGTCTTTAAGCCTGACGGAGTTCTGCTAACTCAGCCATTCACAGAAAAAGATGAATTAGGATTAATTTCTCGATTTCTGGAATAGAAGCCAAGGTCCATCTCTAACCCGGTGTAACGTCCTATCACTTTTATTGGATCAGCGTCATGGTCATGGCCTGCTTCAACTGCTGTAATAAGTTCCGCCATACAGTGTCCAGCTACACCTGCATTCTTGTATTGATTTCCGCTTGTACCGATAGCCACATAGAAGCCATCAAGATCTGTTCGGTCATATATCGGTATCCAATCGTCACTGACGTCATAAAGGTCAACCACTCCTTTTTTCTCATGTGGAAGGCCGAGTCCTTCTACTCTTCTTGCGCAACGCAAGACCTGAGCTTCCCACTGGTCATCACGGATTTCTTGATCAAAGTCATCAGGATCTACCCACTCTTTAACATCACACTCTGGGTCCTCGCTACCAATCAAGATGTTATTGCCGACCGCGGGACGGAAATATACTGCTGCGTCTCCATCTGAAATATGCAGACCATCCGCTTCAAAATCAAAGCCTTCAGGAGAGGGAACATGGTGAACTTCGTGACGTAACGCCTTAGTCGTTATGTTCATCGTGCCGGCAAGACCTGCTAAATCATTAATCAAATAAGAATGTGGCCCTGCTACGTTAACAACTACTGGAGATTGGATTTCTGTTCCATCTTCAAGACACACTCCAGTAGTTCTATTATCTTCGCTGTTTATAGCTACGACTGTTTGTCCAAATCGGAATTCAGCTCCACATGCTTCGGCCGCTCTCTGTAAGTTATGTGATGACAGTTGAGGATCACTCACATAGCCTGACTCAGGAGTAAATAATGCTCCTTCTATGTCGTCTGTTGAATCAGCCCAGAAAGATTCATCCTCTGGTCTGCTTGGTGGGCCAAGTACGCCATGATCCAATATTGGAAGACGCTCTGAAAGCCGATTTAAATCCCAATGCTCATGCGGGATACTGAGTTCTTCCAGCAAAGGAGTGACTTTTTGATGATGGCCATCTGGGGCTTTAATAAGAGCGGTTCCAGTTTGTCTGAACTCAATGAGCCCAGATTCATCTATTTCTGGTCCTCCCAAATAGTTCTCCCAATCTGTCCAGTAATGCATCCCTTCATAAGACATAGCAACACCTTGATAGGTGGAATAACTAAATCGAACAATCGCACATGAATTTGATGTAGATCCATATCCAGCGGCCGGAAGTTTGTCGATATTGCAGGTTCTCCACCCGCGTTGAGCTAGTTCATAAGCCACGGCGGAACCAATTACTCCTGCCCCGATAATGACAGCGTCATATTGATTTTCTGAACTCATTAAAATTTCTCCGTAGCGCTAGCGACCTATAAATTTCGCAGGACGTTTTTCTGCCCATGCCAGTCCTGCTTCACGAACGTCTTCGGTTGAAAAGTTGCTTGCTTGCGCAGAACCCTCAGCTTCCAAAGCCTGACTCATTGATGAAATTGTTCCATTGTTTAAAAGAGCTTTGCTAAGTGACAGAGATAAAGGTGGTCCCGCTGCTGTTCTTTCAACGATGTCATCTACATAGGCGTCTAATTCAGCATCTGGTATAACACGATTAACTAGTCCGATACGATCAGCTTCAACTGCATCAATCACTTCTGCAAGGAACACGAGTTCTTTTGCTCGGTGAAGTCCTATGCGCCGCGGCAAAAGCCATGACCCGCCAAAATCGATTGAAAGACCTCTACGGGCAAACACTTCTGAGAACCTCGCATTATCTGACGCATATATAAGGTCGCACCCCAAAGCGAGATTTAGTCCTGCTCCTGCAGCTACACCTCTTACTTTTGCTATCACTGGATGCTGTATGTCATAAAGAGCCGACGCAGATTCTTTGATTCGTCGAAGATTACGAAGCGGTATCGTCGCTGATACTTCAACAACTGCATTTCTTTGGGCTCCGACATCGGCTCCAGAACAGAAATTTTCTCCCTCGCCGGTTACGACAACAGCGCGAATTGAGACGTCTTCATTAATTTCGCGACATGCTTTTCCAAAGTCTTTAAACATTCCCATGGTCATAGCATTCATGACTTCAGGGCGATTAATCGTGATTGTCACTATGTCAGATGCACGAGTGATTCTTAGTTCTTCTGTTCCTCCATCAAGGGGAACTTTCATATTTTCTTCCATACAAGGAAGATACCCGCTCAAAGAGCAGTAGTACCAAGCGGCACTAATTTAGGTTTCTGATAGAGCTACTTGATCTGTTTCGTTCTCTACTCCCGTTGAAGCAGAATCGTCGTAGTCCATTTCTCTCCTAAATTCGTTTAAGAGTTTCCTTGACGATGAGAAAAGTATGTACCCTGCGGTTAAGACTAGAAATGCACCATTTCCAGTAACTATCAGAGTTTCTGAGACTCGAAGCAAACTGGCTATCCAGACTAGACCAATAAGGCTAACCCCAAGCCCAGTGCCGGCTGCAAGTGTGCCCCATCGCCATCGGTAGTGTTCTTCTTTCCGTAAAAGCCCAGCAGCGGGTAGAACGAAAAGTGCTGCTACTGCTATTCCGATGATGGAAAGATAACCAAGCCCTCCACCCTCTTCGGTATAGCCATCATGGATTACCTTGTTTGATAGTCGTGCATCATTATAAATAGATCCGATTCCTAATGTATTCAGTGGACATGTAGACGCGTCGGCGTCACATTCTGCTTTTAGAGCTGCGACTTCTTCTTCTTGAGCTGGTGATAGTTCCCCTGATCCGCGCTCGTCGAAGGTCCATCCTGCGATTGAACCAACGTAAATAAACAAGACTGCTGTAACTGCAGTAAGAATTCGACTCCAACTAACCGTCACTGGTAATGGACGAAGAGCTGAGTATGGAGCAGTCCATAATGCATAAATACCGCCCAGGACCATCACAACACTAGAAGCGAGCGCGAGATAAATCCCTATCCCGTGGCTATAGGAAACTGTTCCTTGAGCGTTGTTGACTAGGAGATAAGTCAAAGTAACGATCAGCATCGCTAACGAACTTATTACCACTCCGTCAGGAGAGAACCACCGATTTCCAGAACCAGCTTTTCGGAAAGAAGAGATCGCTGCAAGTATAAGAAATATACTCAGACCGAAGACGACATATCCTGCCCAGGAACCCCCAGATGCTTGCAACCCGGTAAAGGATTGACCAGCAAGATCTAAGTCTGTGGCACGAGAGTGCCCACTAAGAAGACCAGAGTCTTTACCCCAAGTAAGGAAAGTTGATATTAAAGCAACGACGCCTCCAATGCCTGCGGCAGCATATCCGATGCGTTCTTGTGGAGTAAGTTGCTTATGCTCTTCTTTCTTCTCACTAGGTTTTTGCACTGCTGATTCTTGAACTTCTTTGAGGAGATCTTCAGGGTTTGAGCGAGTGGCCCATGCTTTCCGTATCCGAGAAAACAAATTGCCTGTATCAGAATCTTCAGGCTGTGATAACCGGTCAAGAACTACGGCAACAATGAACAGTGCGAGACCTGATGATGCTGCTTGAGAAACTGAGAGGTTTTGCACCGACTTGTAAACCAGACGACCAAGACCTCCTGCACCCATGATGGCGGCGATACCAAGCATTGAGATTGAGAGAAGGAGTGTCTGATTAAGCCCTGCCATGAGAGCAGGACGAGCTAGCGGCAACTGAACGTCAGTAAGCACACGTAATTCTGTTGCTCCATAAGCGCGACTAGCTTCTACTACATCTTCGGGTACTTGCCGAATACCTAAATTTGTTAGGCGTATCAACGGCGGTATAGCGAAAATCATCGTAACCATAGTTGCCGGTACCACTCCGATGCTGAAGAAGAAGATAATTGGGAGCATGTAAACAAACGCATGCACAACCTGCATGGCGTCAAGAATGGGTCGAACAGCATTCCACGCCGAATCTACTCGTCCACAAAGAATCCCTAAGGGAACCCCTATTAGCGCACATAAAACCACAGCGACAAGAACCATGCCAATTGTTCGGATAGATTCAATCCAATAATCAGCCCCCAATAAACCGCATAAAGCTAGTGCTAGACCTGCTGTAACTCCCACACTTACCGATCGGACCAAGCAACCTATGATGAAAATCAGGAGCACTGCTCCCCACCATGGGAGCCATTCAATTAGAAAATTATCTACAAAGTTTCTGAGTAAAAACTCAAATGGCCATTTGATCGCATCAAGAAGCCAAACTAGATTGGCGTCAATCCAGTCCACCATCTGATCAATCCATGCGCCGAATGGCACTTCCCATTGATCAAGGATTGCGTTGTCCTGTATACCAATTTTATCTTCTTCAGTGACCCAATTTAAGATACGACTCATAGGAATACCTCCCGCTCGAACCCATCAATTAATTGTTCTACCCGGCCCATTTCTTCCATAATTTCTCTAGGTTCAAGCTCCCCAACTAACCGTCCGCTTTCATCAACTACAGCTATTGGAATCCCTCTTCCTGCAGCCGCGTAGTTGTCGTTTAACCTCTCAGTTGCTGTTGTTGTTTCATAGTCCGTGCGGAGGACACTACTTACATCTGTTGTTCCTTGTGCAAGAGCTGAACTTGCATCTACTTTTGTCACCAAACCTGTTGGTCGACCTTCTGCATCACAGCAGAAGGCTCCTTCTCTGCTTCCTAGACGATCCATGACAGTTGAAAGTGTTGCATTAGCATCAACCGTAATGGCGTCTTGCATAATTTCATCTACTGTAATTACTCGTCCTTGATCAACATCTTGAACGAATTCAGCTACGTACCCGTTCGCTGGTTCGGTAAGAATCTCTTCCGGTGTGCCGATTTGGATAATACGGCCATCTCTCAAGATGCATACACGATTTCCAATTCTTAATGCCTCGTTTAGATCATGTGTGATAAAGAGAATCGTTTTATGTAGTTGATTTTGAATCTCCATAAGTTCGTCTTGCATTTGACGACGGATAAGGGGATCCAAAGCGCTAAACGCTTCGTCCATGAGAAGAATCGGCGGGTCGCTACATAGCGCGCGAGCAAGACCTACCCGCTGTTGCATACCTCCAGATAGTTCACTTGGCATATTGTAGGCATAGGATTCGAGTCCAACCATTGACAGAGCTCGAATGGCAGCTTCTTCTCTTTCAGAGTTAGAGACCCCTTGGACTTTCAACCCATAACTAGTGTTATCAATAACGCTTCTATGTGGGAATAGTGCGAAATGCTGGAAAACCATTCCGGTTTCTTGACGGAATGCTTGTAATTCTTTTCCGTCCAACTCTTGGACGTTTACTCCATCTACCATTACTCGCCCAGAAGTCGTGTCGTGGAGTTTATTTACTGTACGAATAGCTGTTGACTTGCCTGAACCTGACAAGCCCATTACTACGAAAATTTCACCTTTGTTTACCGAAAAAGAAATATCATCTAGGCCTACGACGTGTCCTGTCATCCTTTGTACATCGTCTTTAGGCACTCCGTCTTTGACTAGGTCAAAAGCTCGTCCACGAGGATCCGGTCCAAAAATCTTATAGACGCTTTCCAATGAGATAATTGGTTCACCAAAATCTGTCATCAGTCCCCCTAAATTTCTGACTAAAAGTCATAGATAGCATTGCTTCAACGAACTTAGCAGGTGTTGTATCCCTTATTGCAAACTTGGACTCCACTTAGAAATAATTCCTGTTTCTGATTTTTGTGTGAAAACGTTAGAAGGGCGGGGCTTAAAAGCCCCGCCCTTCCTATTAACAATCGTTCTGACTAATTAACCAGCAGCGGAAATCC
>JUEO01000023.1 GCA_000817115.1 marine actinobacterium MedAcidi-G2B
AGCCGATCGGCCATCCACAGAATTTTTGAACCTTTCTCTGTCCATATTCCAGCTGATAATCCGTAAGGAGTGTTGTTTGCTTTCTCTACGGCTTCTTCCGCTGTCCGGAACGTTTGTATAGAAAGCACTGGGCCGAAGATTTCTTCTCGAGCCATCCGATGACTTTGTTGTACTCCAGTGAAAAGTGTTGGGGTGAACCAGAACCCTTTCGCCGGTAGTTCACATGTGGGTTGAAATATTTCAGCTCCTTCTGCGACCCCTGATTCAACTAATTCTTGTATTCGAGCAAGTTGCGCTCCTGAGTTGATTGCACCAACATCGGTGTTCTTATCAAGAGGGTCCCCAACCCTCAATAAAGCAACTCGTCTTTTAAGGCGTGCTATAAAATCTTCAGCTATTGATTCTTGAACCAGAAGCCGTGAACCAGCACAACAGACGTGGCCTTGATTGAAGAATATTCCATTCACCACTCCTTCTATCGCTTGATCAATCGCAGCATCTTCGAACACGACATGGGCGGCTTTACCACCTAACTCTAAAGTGAGTGGTAACCGGCGGGCGGCCGCTGCCCTTTGAATCATCTTCCCAACGTCTGTTGACCCAGTAAACGCCAACTTGTTGATATCAGGATGGTTAACCAGCGCTTCACCAGTTTCTCCAGCTCCAGTAACGATATTGACAACTCCCGGGGGAAGGTCAGCGTCTTGAATCAATTCAGCGAGAAGTAACGCAGTTAACGGCGTAGTTTCTGCTGGTTTCAACACCACGGTATTACCGGTCGCTAAAGCAGGAGCGATTTTCCAAGCAGCCATGAGTAGCGGGAAGTTCCACGGAATGATTTGCCCCACTACCCCATGAGGAGAAACTTTTCTATTAGGGAAGGCATAATCGAGTTTGTCAGCCCACCCTGCGTTGTAAAAGAAATGAGCCGCGACCTGTGGAAGGTCAAAATCTCGACTTTCTTTTATTGGTTTTCCACCATCTAACGTTTCTAATACAGCGAATTCTCGAGATCTTTCTTGAATCTGTCTCGCTATGCGATAAAGGTACCGGGCTCGCTGTTTGCCCGGCATGTCACGCCAATAATTTTCGTACCCTTTTCGCGCTGCTTTAACTGCTTTATTCACATCATCGGTTGAAGCTTCAGCGATAGAAGAAAGATGTTCCTCTGTAGCTGGATTTATCGTGGAAAACGTTTTCCCAGACTTAGCTTTAACGAACTTTCCACCGATAAACAGGTCGTAACTTTTAGCGATATTTACAATCTTTGTTGATTCGGGAGCCGGAGCGTATTCAAGGTTAAAAGTCTCATTTGTGTTCATGATTTAGTCCACCGTCACATAGTTAGGGCCAAAGTAACGGCCGGTTTCTAGTTTCCCGAGTTGTTGAAGAACATCGTTTAGGAGGCTGGATGCCCCGATTCGGAACAAGTCAGGGGTTAACCATTCTTGTCCAAGCGTTTCACCTATTACGACCAAATAATGCCAAGCCTGTTTAGCTGTTCTGATGCCTCCCGCTGCTTTAAGCCCAACGATCTGACCAGTCTTGTCCGCATGGTCACGTATGGCTTCTGCCATACAAAGCACTACTGGCAGAGTCGAAGCTTTTGGAATTTTCCCTGTTGAAGTTTTTATGAAATCTGCTCCAGCGGCCATGGCGAGTTCGGAAGCTCTTCGTATTTGGTCGTATCCTCCGATTTCTCCAGTCTCAAGAATTACTTTCAAGTGAGCGTCTCCGCATGCTTCTTTTGCTGCTGAAATCTCATCTGCGGCTTGTATGTATTTTCCTGTGAGGAATGCAGAACGGTTGAGAACTATGTCTATTTCATCGGCACCCCGACTAACTGCATCAGTGATGTCGGAAAGTCGAACATTCAGATTTGATAAACCGCTTGGGAAAGCTCCAGCCACGCTTGCTACTTTGACAGAAGTTCCGGCAGTAAATTCTGCGGCATGTTCAACCATTTCTGGGTAAACGCATACTGCCGCAACTGAAGGAACTGAAAAGTCTGTTGCGTCAGGACGAATCGCTTTTCTGCAAAGAGACGCCACTTTTTCTGGTGTGTCTGCACCTTCAAGTGTCGTTAAGTCCATGCAACGGATAGATAATTCAAGCGCTGCTCGTTTTGTATCGTTTTTTATTGAGCGTGTCGCTAGAGAGCTTGCTCTAGTTTCTAAACCAACTTGGTCTACAGATGGAGTTAGGAAGAAATCTCGTGTTCGGCTCGGCTTTAAGGTCGTATGAGTTCCGGCGGATAGCTTGTTGTGTTCTTTTAATTCTTCTATTCCTGATTCTCCTGTCGACTCTAAGAGTTTCAAGTGATACAGGAGGTCGTCAACTGTTACTGTGTTTTCTTTTTGCATGGTGCGGAAAGACTCATGCGGTTTGGATTGTAAGTACGCGCTTGATGCCCCCATCGCTTTACACGCTTCGCGTTGAGAAGAAAGAATCGAAGTAAGTTCTAACTCTCTATCTTGGATCTTGGCTTCAAGAGTCAACCGGTATGACTTGACTTTTAAGCGATGATCTCTATCTTTTTCACTTGACATGTTAACCTCACATGTCACTTTACAGTGAAAATCTCACTTTACATCTTGGAAAGTAAAAGTTTTTATCCCTTTACAAGATCGTCTAAGCACTCAAGTGCTTCTTCTAACTTCTTCAACGCCACTTCTTCCAAATTGGCAACATTTTCGCCTTCGACTGCGACCACTGCCTCTGCGTAAATCTTAATCAAAGGCTCCGTTCCACTTGGACGCACAATTACTCGCACCTCATCTGCTTCAAAGGCAACAGCATCTGTAGGTGGAAGACCGCTCCCCTCTTCTGAAAAATCAATAACTTTATTGATATCCACTACGCCAATCTTCTTCGGAGGATCATCACGAATCTGATTCATAATTTGTGTCATCTCCTCAGAACCTTCCGACCCTTCAAACCGGTGAGTCATCTGCCCAGTCACATGCACGCCATGGCGAACCCATAAGTCATGTAAACAATCAACCACTGAACGTCCTTGTTTCTTTGCGTTCGCTGTCAACTCAGCAAAAACAAGAGCTGCAGTTACTCCATCTTTGTCATGCACATGATCACCAACAGCAAATCCGAGTGCTTCTTCATAGCCGAAAACAAAATTCTTTCCTTGGCTGTCAATACCTGGTCGCATGATCCACTTAAACCCTGTCAAGGTCTCCTCATAATGTGTGCCATGATGGGCAGCCAGTTTTTTCAGCATTCGAGAAGAAACAATGGTGGTCACCGCTAACCGGTCACTCCCCTCTGAGGACTTCAGTACGTGTTCTGCCAATAGTGACCCTATTTCGTTACCGTTCAAGGTTCGCCACGTCTCCCCATCTGGAACTACTACGGCGAGACGGTCTGCATCAGGGTCATTAGCTATTAAGAGATCGGCGTCTATCTTCTTTGCTTCTATGAGAGCTAAATCTAAGGTGCCAGGAACTTCAGGGTTTGGAAAATCAACAGTGGGGAAATCCGGATCAGGTTCGGCTTGTTCCTCAAGTACATGAACAGAAGTAAATCCTGCTCGTGCGAACACTTCTACGAGCGTGTCTTTTCCTACTCCGTGAATGGGTGTGTACATTATCTTCAACTCTGATTCAGGAGACTGAGCCACACAACTCGCCGCCATGTCTAAATATTGCTCAAGTAAATTTCCTTCATCCTGAATAATTAAAGGACTATCTAACGAAGCGAGTTTCACTTCATTGGGTGTTATCCCGTCAAGGTAGACGCTTATTTCTTTATCAAGAGGCGCGTTGATCTGCGCACCATCTTTCCAATAAACCTTGTAACCATTGTCTTGCCGCGGATTGTGACTAGCCGTAACCATAATTCCAGCTGACGCCTTGATTTGCAGGACAGAAAAAGCCAGCACGGGAGTAGGTAAAGCTTTGGGTAGCAGCACGCAGCGAACATTCTGATTCGCTAAAACACGGGCTGTGTCAGAAGCAAAAACGTCGCTTTGTGTCCGAGCATCGAATCCGATGACCACGAGTGGAGGTTCTTCATGATTTTCTTGAAGTAAACGTTGCGCTATTGCTGCTGCAGTCATCTGGACCAGAGACCGATTCATTCGTTGAGGCCCGGCCCCTAATGAGCCCCTTAAGCCAGCAGTCCCGAACTCTAGATGACCGGTGAATCTTTCAATCAGCTCGGATTCTGGACCTGCTAAAAGTGCTTCAATTTCTTGGCAGTTGTTTAAGTCGGATTCGCACTCAAGCCATTGTTGAGCGGCAACACGGGCCTGATCTCCAGACAAAGTTTTGGTCACAGACGTTCCAAAATTTCTCGCAACAGTGCCATGATCCGTGGACCTGATTCTGCAGCTACCGTGAGCACATCTTCATGGTCAAGTTCTACTTCACTTATTCCCGCGGCAGCATTAGTGACGAGTGAAATACCAAGAACTTCGGCTCCTAGATGTCTTGCTGCTATAGCTTCTAACACCGTGGACATTCCAACAAGGTTCGCTCCTAAGAGTTGAAACATACGGACTTCTGCCGGAGTTTCGAAGGCTCCCCCGAGTAAACCTGCATATATTCCTTCAGGAAGGGATGGGTCCACTTCTTTGGCTATGTCACGTAGTCGAGACGAATAAGCTTCGGTGAGGTCAACAAAGTGAACGGGAAGGCCAACAGAAGGGGCGGGGCCCACCATTGGTGACGTTCCAGTCAAGTTCAGTTGATCGGAAATTAAAACAGGTTGGCCATCTTTCCATGCCGGGTTAAGACCGCCAGCAGCATTAGTGAGTATCACTGTTTCGCATCCTGCCGCGATTGCTGTCCTGACTCCATGCACCGCTGTCGCGGCAGAGTGTCCTTCATACAAATGGGCGCGACCACCAAGTACTAATACTGATTTCTCTCCAACTTTTAAAGAACGAGCGAGATTACGGTGCCCTAAAACTGTTGGTGCTGGAAATCCTGGTAGTTCATCTAACCCAACATCTGCGACGACATCTCCAAGACCATCTGCAGCAGCAGCCCAGCCAGATCCGAGCACTAAGACCACGTCATGGTTTTCCACTCCGGTGGCTTCCGCTAATACTTTGGCTGCTTCTGCGGCTAATTCGTATGGGTCTTGTTCTTCCATCTTTATTTTCTTTCTCTGCTGTAGTTCTAAAGGTCGAATAGGTAGTTGATCGTAGTTTAAGAAATGAAACTATTAGACGTATGTACTGCCTTTTGGCGCTCCTTCGTCTTTTCTAATTTTTACGTTGATTAAAGCAGGTTTGCCGGAAGCGAATGAACGCTCTAACGCTGGCCTAATTTCTTCTGGCCGTTCACAATGTTCCCCGTGACCTCCTAAGGCTTCTACGACTTTGTCGTAACGGGTGTCCGCGAGATCAACGGCTACTTTTCTTTCTGCTCCATATATCCCAACTTGTGGACGTAACATTTGCCCCCAAGCTGAGTCGTTTCCAACAATTCCAACAATTGGCAGGTTGAATCGAATAGCGGTGTCATATTCAAAGCCGTTGAGGCCGAATGCTCCATCACCGTAGATAATAAGAACTCTTCTGTCTGGGAACGTGTGCTGAGCCGCTAAAGCAAATGGCATGCCGACACCTAAGGTTCCTAGTGGGCCAGGATCCATCCAACAATTTTCTTTCAACACAGGAACCACTTTGGAAACTTGAGCAACGATATCTCCACCATCCCCTATGAGAATTGTGTCTTCGTCGATGAAGTCTCTTATTTCTGCAGCAAAACGAAGCGGATCTACGGGACTTTCATCAGAGGAAAGTTGTGATTCAAATCCTGCTGCTATCTCCTCTTCGCGGCTACGTAATTCAGAGGACCATTCTTTGAACTCTTTTGAAATTCCTTTTGTGATCTCCTCTAAAGCAATGCCGATGTTTCCTACTAACGCCACATCTGATGAACGATTTTGTCCAATAAGAGAGGCTTCCATCTCTAATTGAATAATTTTCGCTTCCTGAGGTATAGCTCCCCCATATTTGAGACGGAAATCAAGAGGAGAGCCAGCAAGAATGAACACGTCGCACTGCATCATTGCTTCTTTACGAACTCGATTAAAAAATTGCGGATGATTTGATTGAAGTTGCCCTCTTCCCATGCCATTTAAGAAAACAGGTATCTTAGTTTTTTCAGCGAATTCTGCTAAAGAAGCGCTCCCTTGAGACCATTTAACTCCTGTTCCACCCAGCATGAGTGGTCGTTCGGCTTGAGTTAAAAGGTCTATTGCCTGTTGGACATCTTGCGGGTCTGGTATCACCTGAGGTGGTGTCGTACGAATTTGTGGAAAGTAGACATTCTCCATTTCTGCTGGACCCATGAGAACGTCCATAGGAATTTCTAGGAATGCCGGTCCGGGTGTTCCTGTAACGGCCGCTCGAACTGCCATCTCTATGTATTCGGGTATTCTGTTGGTTTCATAACAGGCATCTGCCCACTTACTAATTGGGCGAATCATAGAAACGTGATCCATTTCCTGAAGGGAGCCTCGCCTTAAATTGTTGAATGGTCCTTGTCCACCAAGAACAAGAATCGGGCTATTAGCTCTCCAGGCATTCGCTATACCAGTCACTCCATCAGTAATGCCAGGGCCAGCAGTTAAAGCTGCGCACCCTATCTTTCCTGGATTCAGTCTGCTGTATGCATCTGCCGCGTGGACGGCTGCCTGTTCATGTCGGACATCAATGATGGCGATGCCTTCATCTAGTGCGCCGTCGTAGATAGGCATGATGTGCCCTCCACTTAAAGTAAAAATCGCTCCAACTCCAGCATCTTTGAGTGCTTTTGCTGCCAGCTTTCCTCCGTGAACCATGATTTTCTTCCTCTCTGGAATTCACTTTAAGGGATCAACCGAACGGGTTCATAGCCCACTTGTAGATATCTAGATTTTTAGGACTCTGTTAAGGCTTTTGTGACCTCAAGAATTCCTTCTCTTGCGTCACTGAAATAAAGGAGAGTGTTGTCTGCTATAAACAGTGGGTTTGCTATTCCAGCAAAGCCCGGGCTTAAAGATCTTTTTACCACAACTACCGTGCGGGAGTCATCGACGTCAAGAATCGGCATGCCGGCTATTGGAGAGTCTGGATCATTTCTTGCTGCGGGATTGACTACATCATTTGCTCCGATGACTATGGTCACGTCAGCGCGTTTAAATGTCGGATTGACTTGATCCATGTCAAGGAGGTGTTCATAGTCGATTTCCGCTTCTGCCAAAAGTACGTTCATGTGCCCAGGCATTCTTCCCGCTACCGGGTGTATTCCAAAAGAAACCTCTACATCTGATGCGTGCAGGGTTTGCATGAGCTCTCTGACTGCGTGTTGAGCTTGAGCGACCGCCATTCCGTATCCAGGAACTATGACTACTCTTTCCGCTATTTCTAACAACATGGCGATTTCTTCCGCAGAAGTTGATGTGACTTGGTCGCCGTAAATGTCGTCTCCAGCATCAACAGCTGAAGGTGCTGCTCCAAATAAAACGTCAAAGAGGGATCGATTCATGGCTTTACACATGATTTGCGTCAACACTAAGCCGCTCGCCCCTACCAATGATCCAGCGATTATTAGTAGCGAATTGTCAAGAACGAATCCTGTGGTAGAAGCCGCCACTCCGGAAAGGGCATTCAATAGGGCTATGACTACTGGCATGTCTGCCCCGCCAATTGGAACTGCGCAAAGTATGCCGAGTAGGAATCCTCCGGCGATTAGTAGCCATAATGAGAGTTGACTTTCTGGTTGGAACCCTCCGATTTGAACTGCGAAAGCAAGTGAAACTAAGGCGACAAGGATTCGAACAATTGGAAGTCCACGGAAACCGTTCCATGTCATCCTTCCTTGTAGTTTTCCAAAAGCGATCATGGACCCAGAAAGAGTCATCGCTCCCACGAGTGACGTGACTGCGGCGGCTACCGCTATCTGTCCAGTTGAATTTCCTAATTCATTTATTTCTATGAATGAAGAAGCTGCGACCAAAACGGAGGCTCCACCACCGAAACCATTGAATAGAGCTACAAGTTCTGGCATTGATGTCATCTGAACTCGAAGAGCTAGTAGGGCTCCGATCGCTATTCCTAACGCTAATCCGACCGCTAGGAATTGATAGCTGAGTATTGATTGGTCTACGAGGGTAACAAGAACTGCGATCAGCATTCCGGTTGCCCCCATCAGGTTTCCGCGAGGCGCTGTTCGTGGTCGTCCTAGGCCTTTAAGCCCCACGATGAAAAGAACTGCAGCTACTAAATATCCGAGATCAATCACATTTGCTCTACTCATGATTCACGCTTCTTACGTTTCGTGAACATTGAAAGCATCCGGTTAGTAACTACAAATCCTCCAACTACATTTATTGTTGCTAGCACTACAGCAAAAAATCCAAGGACTGTCGTAAGGGTTGAGTGATCTGCTCCAGCAGAAACTAGAGCTCCAATGAGAGTTATGCCTGAAATAGCATTTGAGCCAGACATTAAGGGAGTATGCAGAGTCGCTGGAACTTTAGAAATGAGTTCTAAACCAAGAAAAACTGCCAAAGTGAAGAGAGTAAAGGCTATGAGTAGAGTCATGCGTCGGTCCTCTGATTTTCTGCATCGAATTTTTGAAGCATGGTGTTATTCACTATTTCACCTTGGTGGGCAACCAGCATTGTTTCAACGACTTCGTCCTCACGATTGATAACTATCTTTCCTTCTTCTGTAATCAATTGCACAAGGTTTGAAAGATTATTAGCAAACATGCGAGAAGCCGAAAGCGCCATATCCGAAGCGAGATTACTTGGTGCAAGAATCGTCACTCTTTGATGCATCACTTCAATGTCCATTTGACTAAGGAAGCAATTCCCCCCTCGTTGAATAGAAAGATCAACCAGAAGTGAGCCTGGTTTCATGGCTTCCACCATTTCTTGTGTAACCAAAATTGGGCTCTTCGCCCCAGGTATCTGAGCGGCAGTAATAACGAGGTCCGCTTCTGCCAAATAGGGAATCATGTCTTTTTGTATTCGTTCATCGCGTTGCGGAGGGGTCTCTCCTTCTTCGCCTTCTGGAAGATCTATAGATTTGGCTCCGAGGGAACGTATCTGTTCCAGAGCTTCTGGTCTTATGTCGAATCCCTCAACATTGGCACCTAACCGTCGAGCAATAGCCATCGCTTGTAATCCGGCAACTCCAGCTCCAAGAACCACCACTCTTGCCGGAGGGATCGTTCCTGCTGCAGTTATTAAAAGAGGGAACAGTTTTGGCATTCTTTCTGCTGCCATAAGAACTGCTTGAAATCCAACAACAGTTGCCATTGAGGACAGAACATCTACGGCTTGCGCTCGTGTGCTTCTTGGTACGAGATCTAAAGAAAGGACTGAAGCACTAGTTTTATTCAATTTATTTGAATGTTCTGGATCCCAGAGAGGATCTAGAAGACCAAGGACTACGTGCTGGGAGGTAAGTGAGGTGAGATCAGTTTCGAGTAATCCATGTATTGTCAGAACAATTCCTTCGCTACCGATAGCAGAAGAAATATCTGGAGCGATTGTCGCCCCAGCTGTTCGGTACTCTTCATCATCAAACCCTGCAAGCACACCGGCTCCGCTCTGGACAGAAACTTCGTTGCCTTGCGCGACAAATTCTTCAACGACTTCTGGGGTGGAAGCTACACGGCACTCACCCTCCAGTTGTTCTTGAACTACGACGATTCGCACTTACTTAATACCTCTTGTAATGAATAGTGTTGCTTCCGCCATGAGAGGCTAACGGCAATAAAGACTATAAAGACTGATATACCCGTGGCTAGTCGCTACGCTTTTAGTCTAATGAACAATTCGAACAGTATTCGGGCGATACAGACTCGTCTTGCTTTATCTGCCTTTCTATTGCTTTTTGTTGAACTCGCTTTAATTCGTTGGCTAGGAGCCAACGTCATATATCTTGCTTATTTCTCAAACTTCGTCTTAGTAGGGAGCTTTCTGGGAATTGGTCTTGGGTTTCTGTGGGCAGGTCGATTCGAACGTTCATTATTTCCTTTAGCCCCTGTTGCTTTAGCATTATTTGTTCTGTTCATCCGACTCGCAGGCGTAAACGTTGAAGTTGGAGGAAGCGATCTCATTTTCTTCGCTGATCAACGTCCAGTAGGTCCACCACGATGGTTGATACTGACCGTGATTTTTATTGTTGCCGCTGCAATCATCGCCTGTATCGCCGATGGAGTAGCGCGAAGTTTTGCAAAACTTGAACCCCTTGAGGCTTACCGATGGGACCTCATTGGTTCCATCTCGGGAGTCATCGGATTTTCTGTTCTTTCCTTCCTAGGCACTCCCCCCATCATTTGGGGTGTAGTAGCTGGTTTGCTCTTCCTTGGACTCCTACATGACTCTGATAAAAAAGCTTTGTTGGTGCGTCTTATCGCATTTGGCCTTCTCTTTGGAGTGTTAGCTGAGGAATCTATTGGCGAAGATAAAGCTTGGTCTCCCTACTACGCCCTGTCCTGGCAAGACAATGAAGTAGGTGGTATTGACATGAGCATCAATGACGTAGGTACTTGGAAGCAGTTTCCAGTTGGAGTTGTTAGCCCTTATTCGTTCGTTCATGACGTTCGCACCGCAGACTCCCCGGGTGACGTCTTAATAATTGGTGCAGGATCAGGAAACGATGTTTCAGAAGCTCTGGCTCGTGGAGCGAATCGTGTTGATGCAGTTGAAATAGATCCATTAATTCATGAAATCGCTAGTAAGAACCATCCAGATGATCCGTATGCCGACCCTAGGGTCTTTACCCATATTAATGATGGGCGAGCTTTTCTAGAACGCACTGACCGTCAATGGGACATGATTCTTCTCGCGTTGCCTGACTCGCTAACTGTTGTCTTAGGGCAAGGATCCGTCCGTCTTGAAAGTTATCTCTTCACTGAAGAAGCTCTTGCTTCTTACAATGAGCACCTTCGCCCTGGTGGTGTTTTTGGAATGTACAACTTTATGCGTGAAAGATGGCTAGTGGATCGTTATGCCTCCACTCTTGATCAAGAATTTGATGAACCGCCTTGTGTGGTTGATTTTGAAGATGCAGATCACTTTTCAATTTTGGTAGCCACAGATAATGCTTCTTCCATAGATTGTTCGGCAGGTGAACCCGAAGGAGCCCTCTGGACGGCTTCTTCCAATGTGCCTGACCCTGTTTCCGATGATCATCCGTTCCCCTACTTGCGAACTGCTCACATTCCTAGTTTTTACCTGCTAACTATTGGTCTGATACTGGCAGTTTCCGCAATAGCTGTCCGAATGGTAGCTGGACCCCTAAAAGGTATTCGCCGTCAAACTGATGTTTTCTTCATGGGATTAGCTTTCCTTCTTTTAGAAACAAAAAATGTTGTTCAATTTGCTTTACTTTTTGGAACCACATGGTTTGTTAACGCTTTAGTTTTTGTAAGTCTTCTAGGCTCTGTTCTCGCTGCAGTTGAAGTGAGCCGTCGAGTCAAATTCAAGAGCCAAAATTTACTTTACGGATTTTTAGCTTTGTCTCTCGTCCTGAATTGGCTGGTTCCAGCGTCTTGGCTTCTTTCACTTGGGCCCGCTCTCCGTCTATTTGTCGGCGGAGGCATTGCTTTCCTTCCAGTTTTCATAGCAAACCTTATATTTGCTGATCGATTCCGTGACGAGAAAGAATCAACTACCGCTTTTGGAGTTAATTTATTAGGAGCAGTAGTTGGTGGCCTTTTAGAGTACATGGCACTTTTGATGGGCTACCGTTCTTTATTGTTCATTGTTGCTGGCGCCTATTTGATTGCCTTGTTCGCTACACGAAAATCTCAACAAACAATTTCTGCCTAACTCTGATCCAAAGAACCATCTAAATGTAGGTGGACTTACCCAACTTGGACTCGTCTTCACCATCTATGTGTTCTAGGTTGTAAAAATGGATGTTGAATTTGAGATCCCAGGACCAGGACAATGGAGTCTTGATCGGTCACATTTTCCTGGTGGGACTACACCAATCATGCAATCTTTGTTGCACCAATCAATAGAAAACGCTTTTAGGGAGCAATGGCCTCTTCGTGGCATCCCTGCTGAAACCATGTCTGTGGCTTTCGTGAATGGCTTTATGTACTCGCGTCTAAGGCCTCTCGTTTTAGCAGATCGCCCGTCCTCTAAACCTCCACCAACTTTCCTCCTTAAGATTCTTACACGAATACACCCAGAGTTTCGGAAACGCACTAAAGCCGCGAAAAAAACCCTGACTACCTCACCTACGCGAGCAGTCATCCAAGAATGGCATGAAGAAATTCGACCTCGATTTACTTCAGTGAACCTAAATTTCCAAGATGCTGATCTTTCACTTCTAGATGATGAGGATTTAACAAACCATTTCAACTCTGTTCTCACCCATCTTCGCTTTTCGATGAAAGAACATTTTCGACTCCACAACTTCGATCTTGGCCCACTTGGAATGCTTCTACTGGAAAGCAAAAAATGGGGTTTAGAAGGTCCAGAAGTTCTTGAGGCTTTAGTTGGCGCATCACCTTCCACGAAAGCTCCACGTGAATCATTATTCAAAATAAAAACTCTCCTAGAGAAAGACGGAGTAATCCCAGAAACTCTTGAAGATGTGAAAAGATCCCCCACTGCTTCTGCTGAACTCGAGGCCTATCTAAAAAATCACGGATCTGTTCTCTATGCCGGATATGACCTCGACACTCCAACCTTAAAGGAGTCTCCCGAAATCCTTCTTACTACCATTCTTGCTGCCACTGACTCAACCTCTAACTCGAACAGGCCTCTGGAAATAGCTGCTCAACTTCGTGAACGTGTCCCCACAAATGAACGTTTACGCTTCGATGAAATACTTCATGACGCTAGAGAAGCCATGGATTTACGTGACGACAATGGACCAATAACCGTTGAATGGCCTTGTGGGCTTTTGCGTTTAGCGATGCTTGAAATTAGTAAACGTCTCAAATCTTCTGCTCAAATCCTAGAAGAGTCCCATATTTTTTGTTTAACCGACACAGAAATAACAAGCCTTCTAACTGCTGGTACGGGCCCCTCTTCCGACGAAATCAGTGAAAGAGAAAAAAATCGTATTCAACAAAAGCTTCTTGACCCACCGCTAACACTTGGACCTCCAGAAACCCCTCCCCCAATTGATGCTCTTCCAGCGCCGCTTGCAACAACAGTGAGCATGGTTCAAGTTGTTATTAACGAACTCGGCATGGATGGGACTCAAGAAAGTAACTCAAGCGAACATTTAACAGGAGTGGGTATCGGCGAGAAAACAGTAATTGGTATAGCTCGAGTCGCTGAAAACGCTGAAGAAGCAATGAGTCGTTTACAGCCGGGAGAAATTCTTGTTACTCGAGCCACTTCCCCTGCCTACAACTTAGTGCTAACAATTGTTGGTGGATTAATTACTGCTGAGGGTGGTGCGATGTCTCACGCTGCAGTACTTTCTCGAGAACTTGAAATCCCAGCTGTTATAGGTATTGCAAAAGTTATGACAAGCATTAAAGATGGAGACATAGTAGAAATTGACTCTTTAAGAAACTCAGTGACCATAAAAACTAAGCGTTCTGGAAGTAATTAAATGGAAGATGAAAAAAACCCTAAAATAAATGGATCTTCAACCCGTAAACGTCGCTCCACTAGGCGGAGGCGAGATGAGCCTGTCCTATCTTTTGAAGGCGTAAAGCCACTGACTTACGATTTGAATCCTGTTGAAATCTTAAGAAGCGAAGATATTGAGACTATTCACAAAGCATCAATGCGTCTCCTTAGCGAAACAGGAATGCTTTTAATAGACCATCCACCTGCTCTTGAAAATTTGAAAGCAAACGGCGTGAAAGTTGAAGGCGAGATGGCGTGGATTGATGAAGATACGCTCATGCATTTCGTAAATATGGCTCCACGTACTTTCACACAGTTGGCCCGCAATCCTCTGAACAATTTAACTGTGGGTGGAAATCAAATAATTTTTGCTCCGGTTTATGGACCTGCATTCGCTTTTGATCTAGATAAAGGCCGTCGCCCAGCAACGCTGGAGGACTTTCATAATTTCGCAAAACTTACGTATATGACCCCTGAATTGCATCACGCTGGTGGCGTTTTGGTTGAACCTAATGATGTTGATTTAGGTGAACGGCATCTTGACATGCTGCTTGCGCATATCACATTGAACGATAAGGCCTATATGGGGAACGTTATACATCCTGATAATGCCCGTGACACGGTGACTATGAGTGAAATCATTTTCGGCGCTGAAACTATTCGGGAGAACCCAGCAGCGCTTTCTATCGTAAGTATTTCTTCCCCTATGCGTATGGATGAACGAATGCTGAGCGCTCTAGAGGTTTACGCGGAAGCTAAACAAGCCATGATTTTAGCTCCATTCATCATCGTTGGTGCTATGTCCCCTAGCACTATCGCTGCTTCTATAGCTCAACAAAATGCTGAGTCACTTTTTGCTATCGCTTACGCTCAAATGCTTAACCCTGGAACCCCTTGTATACAGGGGCCATTTTTACCAAATGTTGATATGAAAACTGGGGCTCCTGCTTTTGGTAGTCCAGAAAGCAATTTGGCTCTTTATGCTTGCGCTCAAATGGCTCGGCACTATGGTCTTCCTTTCCGTTCAGGAGGCAACTACACCGCTTCGCGTGTGCCAGATGGCCAAGCTGGATATGAATCTGCCGGAACTGTTTGGCCTACAGTTCAAGCTTGCACAAACTTCATTCTTCATGCAGCTGGATGGCAAGAAGGTGGATTGACATCTGGATATGAGAAGTTCATTCTTGACATAGAAACTCTTGGAGCGTTAACGAAATTCTCGAAGGGCCTTGATCTTTCTGAAGAAGAATTCGCTTGGGATGCTTACGAAGAAGCTGGGCCAGGTAATCATTTTCTTGGAACAGCCCACACCATGAGGCATTACAAAGATGCTTTTTTCCAACCAAAAGTTTTCCATACTGATAGCTACGAAAAATGGAAAGACGAAGGAAGCACCGATGCTGGCCAACGAGCAAACCTTGTTTGGAAAGAGATGCTCAACAACTACGAACCTCCAGCCTTAGATGAAGCCATAGCTGAAGAACTAGATGCTTTTGTTACTCAACGACGACAAGAGATCCGAGATGGCAAATCCCGTAGTGACTGGGTGGCCTCTAAAAGTTCTGCCTAAATATCTTTCATGAGGCGGAGTGCGTCATAAATGGCGGCGTGAATATTTCGATTCGCCACCGCATCTCCTATCCGATACAAAGCGAAAGACTCCTGTTCTTTCTCAAAACAAGGCTGTGGCTGCCCATCAAGTAGCGCGGTGTGGTCAACTTCACCTTGGTTACAAGAAAGGGACTTGAGGTTGAAGTACAGGTCTGCGTTGGGGAGAGTTCCATGATCAACAACGAAGCAATCCACTGTTCGCTTCGTGCGGTGTGGAGAATGATCGCTACCTAATTCAACAAGAAGCTGATCGTTTTCTTTGCTGACACTAACTACTCGTTGGTTAAGTGTGATGCGTGTGTCAGTTTCATTAAATGCTCGAGCGTAGGGAACATGATTCACCCCGCCTATGTCTATTCCTAACATTCGTTCTGGGGTAACTATTTCTAGGTTTGCTCCGGATTGTGCAATTATTTCTGCAGTTGATAATGCAGAATGGGTGCCGTTGTCGTCATAGAGAAGAACGTTTCCTTGTGGAGTCACTTCTCCGCTTAGAACATCCCAAGATGTGACCGCCAGTTCAGTGCCATATTCAAGAGCTGGGATTTGTGGTAGTCCGCCTGTAGCTATGACTACCACATCCGGTTCCAACACGGTTATGTCTTGAACCTCCGCTATTTGGTCGTAAAGAATTTCAACTCCTAAGCGTTCTAATTCAGCGAGTCGCCAGTCCACTACTCCTTGGAAGTCTTGCCGTCGCTTGTTTCTTACCGTTAACGCAATCTGACCGCCGGCTTTAGGCATAGCTTCAAATACTGTTACGTCGTGACCTCTTTCTCCAGCCACTCTTGCTGCTTCTAGTCCTGCTGGTCCAGCTCCTATAACTACTATTCGCCGATGTTTTTCAGCTGGGAATACTTTGTGCGGCATGATTGCTTCGCGTCCTGTTGCCGCGTTATGCACACAGAGCGCCTCACCATTTTCGTAAATTCCATCCAAGCAAAAAGTCGCCCCAACACAGGGACGAATTTGTTCTTCACGCTCTTCAATGACTTTTAAGACAATATGAGGGTCAGCCATATGCGCTCTTGTCATTCCGACTAAATCAACTTTTCCTTCTTGAATCGCATAGCGCGCGGTTGCCACGTCATCAATTTTTGAAGCATGTAAGACTGCTAGGTCAGTGTTGTCTTTCACTAACCCAGCGAAATCTAAATGAGGTGCTGCTGGCATTCCATGTATGGGAATCACATTGGAGAGTTGAGCATCAGTTGCTACTAACCCACGAATGACGTTGACGAAATCTATTAATCCGGTGGCTTCAAATTCTTTGAGTATCTCAATTCCGGCGTTGTAATCCAAGCCTTCCGGCACGACTTCATCTATTGACATTCTCAAACCCAAAATGAATTCTGTCCCTACTCGTTCTCTGATTGCTTCTAAAACTCTGGTGGAAAATCTAAGGCGATTTTCTAGTGGTCCACCGAACTCGTCTTCTCGAAAGTTGGTAGTTGGTGAATAAAACTGATCAAAGAGATGCCCATAGGACTCGATTTCTATTCCGTCCATTCCGCCGGCTTGCATACGTTCAGCCGCATCAGCAAATTTTCTGATTATGCGCTCTATATCCCAGTCCTCTGCCTCTTTAGGTATCGCTCGATGAGCTGGCTCCCGTAAAGAAGTTGGAGCAACAACTGGCAGCCAATTGTCGTGAGACCAAATTGAACGTCTTCCGAGGTGAGTTAGTTGAATCATGCATGCCGCACCATGCTCGTGCACGCCATCAGTTAATCGCTGTATCCAAGGAACGATTGCATCGTCATAAGCGTGAAGATTTCCAAATACTGGGGCGCTGTCTTCAGCCACTACGGCTGAACCAGCTGTCATAGTGAGACCTACTCCGCCCTTCGCTCTTTCCTCGTGGTAGAGCCGATATCGGTCTGTTGGCATCCCTTCAACCGAATAAGACGGCTCGTGTGATGACGTGAAGATTCGATTACGGATCGTTAAATGCTTGATCTGGAAGGGTTCTAGCAGCGGATCGTTCATTTTAAAAACATAGACCAGTCATACCGTTTGATTGAAATCAAGAATTTCTTTATTTGATTAAGTTGCTACTTCAAGAACAAATACACGGATTTCTCTATGATCCGCTCGTACCCGATATTTCGGGTAGCCGGGATAGAACGCTCCACCGAGTTCGAAAATCTTATTTGTTTCTTCTTCTGCGCTTAGACGAGCGATAACTGTGGCTGATCGATCTTGGTACGAGACAACTGCAGATGGATTTTTTTCTAGGTTGTATACCCAGCCAGGAGTTTTTTTCTGACCATAGTTTGAACCGATTATTGCAATGTTTCCTTCTATCGGAACTCCTAATAGAGGCATGGTTCGTTGTTTGCCTGTTTTAGCTCCTGTGGTGGTAAGCATGATGACAGGTAAGCCAGCAAGAATAGTGGGAAGTGTTGATCGTCCATTTGTCAGTTTGAATAATAGGCGGTCTGGCCCGTGCAGTGATTTAGAAAAGAACCATGCTCCTACTCGACTGGACCCGAATGCTTGCATCATTTTTTGAAGCCGGTTTGCTTTACTTACCTCGTATCTAAGTTCTTTTAATGTTCCCATTACTTCTCCCCCTCTTCTTTTTTGAAGCAAATTTAAACTAACACTCCGAGGAGTGTTACGCCACGTGTATGTGTTTCAATGAACTGAGAAAATGGTTTGTTCTATAAGTAAGGATTTTTATGAAAGCTGCGGTCTTGCATCAGGTCGGTGGTCCTCTTGTGATTGAAGACGTTGAGTTGGATGATCCTTGGCCTAATGAGGTCGTGGTTCGCACTTTTGGTTGCGGTGTGTGTCATAGCGATCTTCATTTCATTGATGGCCATTACAGTGTTGACTTTCCTGTGGTATTAGGGCACGAGGCTTCTGGTGTGGTGGAGTCAGTAGGTTCAGATGTCAGTTATGTGCAACCTGGTGATCATGTGATTGCTTGTATGTCGGTGTTCTGTGGGGTCTGCAATTATTGCTCAACTGGTCGTCCGTATCTTTGTATGGACCCGAGTGTGAGAAGAAGCAAAAACGATGCTTCGCGTATTCGTTTTAATGGAGAACGGGTTACTCAGCTTTACGAGTTGGGTGCTTTC
>JUEO01000024.1 GCA_000817115.1 marine actinobacterium MedAcidi-G2B
GATTTGATTGAATTTCGAATCAAGACTCAATATGGATCTCTTGAAACAGAAATAGAAGCAGTTGATGTTCTTGCTTGGCTGCTCTGGTCGAAAGAGTTTAAGCAGCTAAAAAATTAGTATTTCACTTGCCATGAAGTTCCGGTTATCAGGCCGGATGTTACTTATCTAGCGATCGCTTTTGAATTGTTAGTTAGCCGCATTACTTCAGAACAATAGAAGTTCTCTCTATCCGAAGGCCTTTTTTTCAGCATATTTTCTTTGATTCTCCCATATCTGTTTGCAAAAGTGGTTAGTTAATGCATAAAATGGGGCGATATGGTGTAAAAGGGAGAGAAATCTCTACTGGTGAATAGTGTCATCAGGTCCATATCTGTTTGCAAAAGTGGTTAGTTAATGCATAAAATGGGGCGATATGGTGTAAAAGGGAGAGAAATCTCTACTGGTGAATAGTGTCATCAGGTGTAGATCTAAGAAAGGGAGAGAGTCATGGCATTCGTTGGAACTTATGACCACACCCTTGATGCAAAAGGACGCCTCGTACTCCCATCCAAATTTCGCGGATATTTTGCAGACGCTGCGTACCTCTCACCAGGAGATAGATGCGTTGCGTTACGGACGCCTGATCATTTTGAAGAAATGGTTCAAAGGTTTGAAGACGAGGTAAGAGGTAAAGACACTGATCTGAAAGCGCTACGTGCTCTAGCCGCCTGGTCCGAAGAAGTCCGCCCAGATGCTCAAGGAAGGATCATGGTGCCTACCCGACTTCAGCTATTTGCTGAACTAGATCGAGAGATCGTTGTATGTGGAGCCATTGACCGAATTGAAATATGGAATGCGGCCTCGTGGAATGAAATGGCAGACGAGTTAGATCAATCTGTTGCCACTGCTTTCCGTCAGGGCAGCGGAATTTAAGTCATGAGGGGGGGGACGACCATTACTGAACTCAAGAAATAAGAAAGCCAGACGTTTGGATTGTTGACAGTCTCTCGATTAGCAGATGAGAGGCCCCTACTCCACCCGCTTTTCATCAATTTGGAAAACCAAATTCCTGATCGGGGGACTGTCAACAATCCAAACCAATTTTTTTGAGTAAGAGCGTTTAAGCCATGAATAGCCAAACAGCCCCATTTCACTACAAACACATTTCTGTGATGACAGAAGAAATTTGTAATGCGCTCGCTAACGTTCCACCTGGAGTGATTCTAGATGCCACTGTCGGAGGTGGAGGTCACACGGAAGCCATTCTTGAGTCAAGAGAAGACCTGACCGTAATAGGTATTGACAGAGACCAAAATGCTATAGCGGCAACTACTGCGAGACTCACGAAGCACAAGGAACGTTGTTCTTTTCGTCAATCAGATTTTTTAGAATTCGAAGATGTTCTTAATGACCTTGGCGTAGAAGCTCTTTCAGGCTTCATCTTTGATCTCGGTGTTTCTTCAACGCAATTAGATCTAGCGGAGCGCGGCTTTAGTTACCAGCAGCCTGGACCGCTGGATATGAGAATGAACGAAAATCAATCTTTAACTGCAGATCAAGTAATCAACGAATACCCTGAGTCGGAACTGTTTCAAATTTTAAAAAATTATGGTGATGAGAGATTCGCTCGAAAAATAGCTACATCAATAAGGAAGAACCGTCCAATAGCGGACACGGTTCATCTCGCAGAAATTGTGAAGTCAGCAATTCCTGCTCGAGCAAGACGCACTGGTGGGCATCCCGCTAAGAGAAGTTTTCAAGCAATTCGGATCGAAGTTAATAATGAATTAGAACAACTTTCTAAGACTCTCGGGGCAGCAATTAGTTGGTTAGCTCCTGATGGCCGCGGGGCAGTTCTTTCATACCACTCTGGTGAAGACCAAATAGTAAAACAGACTTTCCGTGATTCGGAGAGCGGAGGATGCACTTGCCCACAAAAACTTCCGTGCGTTTGCCTAGCAAAACCCACCGGGAAAATCTTGAATAAAAAAGTTATAACCCCTGAGGAAACAGAAATAGTTGCTAACCGCCGCTCGTCTAGCGCTCGCCTTAGATTGATTCAACGTCTTCCAACGAATAGCGATGACAGCCAATGACCGCTATTAACTGGCCATTATGGGGTGGTATAACTCAACAAAAGGAACGAAAGAAATCACCGTCTGGTAGTCGCCTCAAGCGCGTGAACCTTATTGTGGTTTTTTCAATAGTCGTTTTTGGTTCTCTAGTCTCCCTTGTGGGGTTCCAAAATATACTCATTCGTGAACAATATGGTTTAGATAAGTTAGATCAGCGTCTAGAAAGTGCCATTGAACGTGAGCAAGTTCTACGTAGTGAGGTGGCACGACTAGAAAGCCCTGACCGTATTTTGAGCGAAGCTCAGGGAAGGTTAGGCATGGTTCCACCTCCAGCCAGGATCTATCTTCCTGCTGTGATACCCGGCGACTCATTGGAGTCTGTTCCTCCACCTACGCCAAATCCCTTTTCGCGGTCTGGCCGATGAAAAATACTTTAAATGGCGCAAAACGTAAGACAGTATTCAATCTTAAATTGCGTGTATGGACAACTGGCGCGCTCTTCGTTGGTGTAGCTGTTTGGTTTGCTTGGCGTTTAATTGGGCTACAGGTATTAGATGACGGTCAAAAGTATCAAGATTTTGCAAAAAATGAACGAATGGACCAGATAGTTCTACCTGCTGGGCGCGGAGCGATCGTAGATCGAAATAATGTTGATCTTGTATTAACAGTGCCGGCAAAAACGATAACGGCAGACCCAAGTGAAATTGAAGATCCACTTAAAGCTGCAAGAGAACTTTCACTCATTCTTGATACGGAATTAGAACTTTTAGAACAACGACTTTCGCAAAGCGATAGACGGTTCAGCTACTTACAGCGACAAGTTAGCGAGGAAGTGGCAGAAGAAGTATCAAGATTGCAAATTAAAGGAATTTCAATAATAGATGAGGTAGCTCGTATCAGACCCGGTGAAGAATTGGGATTAAATCTTCTCGGGCGAACGGATATTGATGGAAACGGCATTAGCGGGATTGAGAAAGCGTATGACTCTTTTCTGATTGGGTCATCTGGACTAATGGAAGTAGAAAAGGGAGTCGGTGGTCTGACTATTCCAGGTGGAAGAAATGAAATAATAAGCTCAAGTGAACATGGTCATACACTTGTTTTAACAATTGATCGTTCAGTCCAGTTTGCAGCAGAACGGATACTCATTGACGGAGTGATCACTGCTAACGCGCAAGGTGGGACGCTAGTGGCGATGCGACCTTCTACCGGAGAAATTATTGCTTCAGCAACTGTGAGTCGTAATACCGAGGGCTTAGTTGAAGTTTCTTCTGATAATAGGGCAGTCACTTGGGCGTATGAACCAGGCTCAATAATGAAGCCACTTACTTTCGCGGGAGTCGTAGAAGAGAAAGTTGGAGCTCCATCGTCTGTAATGGAAATTCCTAATGTGATAGAGATTTGGGAAGAAGCGTTCCACGACTCATTCGCTCATGAAGCAGAAGAGTGGAGCATTGCTGAGATTCTAAAGAAGTCTTCAAATGTCGGAACTATTATGTGGGCTCAGGAATTAGGAGAGAAACGCCTATATGAGACACTTACCGACTTTGGTTTAGGTCAGGTTACTGGTTTGGAACTGCCAGGAGAGACAAGAGGTTCATTGCTGGGGCAGTCGCAATGGTCAGGTACGTCTTTACCTACGATTGCTATTGGCCAGGGTGTGGCGGTTACCCCAATGCAGATGCTTGTGGCATACTCTGCAATTGCTAACGAAGGTAGACGTCCTGTGCCCAGTTTGGTGCTAGGGGCTCGAGACAGTAGTGGACTTTTTGAAATAATGAACTCAGAATTGCCGGAAAGAATTTTTTCTACTGAAACCTCAGATCTATTAATTGAAATGATGGAAGGGGTAGTGACGGAAGGAACTGGAACCGAAGCTCAGGTACCGGGATACAGAGTTGCTGGTAAGACAGGAACAGCTTGGAAGCCTCTCGCTGACGGAGGTTATGGTGACGAAACTGGCGAACAGAAGTATGTGGCTAGTTTTGCTGGATTCCTGCCGGCAGATGATCCAGAGTTATCAATAATTGTTGTGATTGATGAACCAGTGGCTCCTTATTCTGGAGGAAAAGCTGCGGCCCCTGTCTTTGCAGAGTTCGCACAATTCGCAGTCCGGCAGTTGCGGATACCTTCAGAAGCCGAACGACTTGGACTCGAACAACCCGGCCGAGTGATAGCAACAACTCCAGCGCAAGCAAGAGAAATAGCAGAAGCAGCAGCAGCTGCAGCAGCGTTAGAAGAAGAGGCAACAGAAGAAGTCGCTGCTCCGTCAGTCGGTTGAAATGAAACTTTCAACCCTATTGGGCGGCATTGGATTCCAAGATCAAAAATACTCTCGTGATCCTGAAATTTTACGAATTGTTCACGATTCACGTTTAGTTCAGCAGGGAGATCTTTTTTGTTGCATACCAGGGCTCCTCTATGACGGTCACGAATTTGCCTTAGACGCAGTTAAGGCAGGAGCGGCTGCTGTTGTAGCGGAGAAGCCTCTTAATATTGAAGTCCCCTTGATTGAAACAACATCTTCTCGAAAATCTTTAGCGCTACTCAGTTCTTTTCATGCGGGTAATCCAAGCCGAGACTTAGAAGTAGTCGGAGTCACTGGTACGAATGGAAAAACCAGTGTTGTTCATTTACTCCAACAAATATTACGCCATGCTGGACATGAAGTTGAATCTTCGGGAACTCTGACAGGTGAAAGAACCACTCCCGAAGCCCCAGATTTACAAAATCGGTTATCCCAATGGAGAGACAGGGGAGTTGACAGCGCTGTAATGGAAGTATCTTCACATGCGTTGAGTCAACACAGAGTAGACGGAACAGAATTCTCCGCTGTTGCCTTTACAAACCTTTCACGAGATCATCTCGATTACCACGAATCAATGGAAGAGTATTTCAAAGCGAAAGAACGCTTATTTGAACAATCCTTTAGTTCAAAAGCAGTTGTCGTAGTTGGACAAGAAGCAGGTGACCGTATAGCAAATACCTCTCAAAAGAATGGTCTTGAAGTAGTAGAGGTGAACGTTGATAACGCTTCTTCCATGGGGTCATGGCATGGTCAAAGTCTAAAAATTCCATTTGAAGCTGAATTCATGGCTGTTAATACTCTTGTCGCTGCTGAACTGGCGTTACTTCTCAATGTTCCTCCTTCGAAAATAGCGTCAGGTGTCAGTCAACTGCAGGCAGTCCCAGGGCGCTTTGAAATTTTGAAGGGAGAATCTAGCCCAGCGATAGTAATTGATTACGCACATACTCCGGAAGCGTTGAAAGCGACTCTGAAGTCTGCACGTGCATTAAAAGAAAAAGGGCGTGTCCTCGTGGTGTTTGGGTGCGGTGGCGGAAGAGATCAAGGTAAGCGACCTTTGATGGGTCAGATGGCTGACGTTGGAGCAGACTTTTCTGTAGTAACTTCTGATAATCCCCGTGGAGAATCTCCTATGAGCATTATTGATGAAATAGTAAGTGGAATGAGTACAGGAAATCACATAGTTGAAGAGGACAGAAAAGAAGCAATAAAAATTGCTCTGATGAATTCCCAACCTGAAGACGTAATTGTGGTTGCAGGTAAAGGGCATGAGACAACTCAGGAAATCGCAGGTGAGTTTTTTGATTTCGATGACAAAGAAATATCAAAAAGTCTTATTTTCGAACTATTTGAAGACGAGGTGTAATGAAGTGCTCATATTATTATTCTGCCTATTAACACCCCTCATGAAGATTTCGTTCGAGAATCATTTATACAGGCGGTTAAATAAGTGATTGGCTTACTGTTAGCTGCAGCAATAGCAATGGTTGTTTCGCTTCTTGGAACGCGTTTACTGATCGTGTCACTTACACGGCTTCGTATAGGGCAACCTATACGTGATGATGGACCGCAAGGTCACGCCACTAAAGCAGGTACTCCAACCATGGGTGGTTTAGCGATAGTGGTAGGAGCTTTCATCGGTTACGCATTAAGTAACCTCTATCGAGGTATTTATACACGAACCGGCATTTTTGTCATGATCGCAATAGTTGGTGGTGGTTTAGTTGGTTTTGTTGATGACTGGATAAAAGTGGTTCGTGAACGAAACTTGGGCCTAAATAAAAGCGCGAAAATGCTTGGTTTGTTAACAGTGGCTCTGACGTTTGGGCTGTTAATGGTTAATTTCACTTCAATTCAAACGACTCTTTCGTTCGTCAGATTCGATCAGCCAGGTTTGGAACTCGGGAAAGCTCTTTGGGTTATATGGGCAGTATTACTAATCGTTGGATCATCAAATGCGGTAAATCTTACTGACGGCCTAGATGGCCTAGCAGCGGGAGCGGCTACTTTCGGATTCTCTGCTTTTGTATTTATCGGATTTTGGCAGTTTAGAAACTTTGACACTTATCAAGTAGCGCATGCCCTTGACCTATCAATAGTCGCAGCAGCGATGGCAGGAGGGTGTATTGGTTTTCTCTGGTGGAATGCGGCCCCTGCAAGAATATTTATGGGTGATACTGGATCGCTAGCCATTGGCACTGGCTTATCTGCTTTAGCTCTTGCGACTAGCACTCATCTTCTTCTTCCAATTATTGCTGGGTTATTTGTAGCCGAAACTATTTCGGTGATCTTACAAGTAGGGAGTTTTCGCTTATTTAAGGGGAAAAGAATTTTACGAATGGCGCCAGTTCATCATCATTTTGAGCTTGGAGGATGGCCTGAAACCACGGTGATAGTTCGATTTTGGATTATTTCTGGTTTATGCACTGCAGTAGGCCTTGGGCTCTTTTATGCAGACTCAATTCGCGTCGGCGTTACGGGAGGGTGATCCTTGGCTGATAAAACAGTCGTGCTCGGTTACGGGGTCACGGGTCGTGCCGTGGTATCCGCCCTTGTATCGCGTCAAGAAAAGGTTCGGATAGTTGATGAAAATCCAACTCAGAATCTTGAAGAAGTGGCTCAAGAATCTGGAATTGAAGTTGTTGACGTAACTAAGGGATTCTCTTGGGGAGAAGTCTTGAAGGACTGTTCTCAAATCGTTCTGAGTCCGGGTATACGAGATGATCACCCAATATTTGCATCAGCACGAGATGCCTCTATCCCTATTTTGGATGAATTTGATTTGGCTAGTCGCTGGGACAAACGACCTTGTAGTGCAATAACTGGAACTAACGGTAAAACGACTGTAGTTACTTTGGTCGTGGAAATACTTAATCAGTCTGGCATTAGAGCAGAAGCTGCCGGAAACACAGACATACCATTAGTTCAAGCTATAGATGACTCTGATGTAGAGCATTTTGTTCTCGAATCTTCCTCATTTCGTCTTGCACATTCATTGAATTTTTTAGCATCTCCAGCAACTTGGCTGAATTTTGCTCCAGATCACTTAGATATTCATAGAAATCTAGATTCATATGAACAAGCGAAATCAAAGATATGGGATGGAATCTCCAGAAATGAAGATGCAATCGCTAACCTATCTGACCCCGTGGTTGCTCGGCATGCACCGAACGGATGTACAAGCTTTGGCACTACATCATCAACCTGTCGAGTACAAAATGGCTTTCTTTTGTTTCGAGAAGAGAAAGTCATTGCCTTAGATGACGTGCTCAGAAAATTTCCTCATGATTTGGAGAATGCTCAGGCGGCGGTAGCAACAGCAATTCGTTCTGGAGCAACCCAAGAAGCATGCGCTGAAGTACTAGCAAATTTTTCTGGTCTTCCGCATCGAATGGAAGACCTCGGATTCGTTAAAGGCGTTCGTTTCATTAATGACAGTAAGGCAACCACCCCACATGCAACAATTAGTTCAATGCGTGCTATTTCGGAAGTTACTTTGATATTAGGTGGACAGAATAAAGGACTGAATTTTGGGGATCTTGGAGTTCTGAAACCAAACGGAGTTGTAGCAATCGGTGAAGCTGCAGACCATATAAATGAGGTTTTTCAGAATATTTGCCCAGTTCAGATTGCGAAAAATATGCAAGAAGCAGTTGAAAAGTCTGTTGCGATGACGCGATCAGGTGGAACTGTTTTACTTTCCCCAGGGTGCAGTTCTTTTGATTGGTACAACTCCTACAAAGAGCGCGGAGATGAATTTCGTTCGCTAGTAATGGAACACGGCAGGAAAGTCAAAGATGAATAATCCGTTACAAAGGCGGTCCGGCAATGCGTCAAAGAATGTTCTGTCTTCTCAGCTTCACCCGCGTAAACCTCCGGGAAGCAGAAATTCTCGCTTTCTAATATTAGGCATCGTTGGTTTAGTGCTCTGCCTGCTAGGACTGTTGATGGTTCTTTCAGCCTCGTCAGTAAATGATCTTCAAATATATGACAATGCGTGGCACCATATTCGCCGGCAATCAATTTGGTTTATTCTTGGGCTTGGGGCTTGCATCACGATTATTCAAATTGATTATCACCGACTGCGTAGATTTTCAAACGTTGCTATTTGTGTAGCTGGATTTTTGCTTCTAATTGTCTTGATACCAGGCGTTGGTATCGAAGTAAAAGGTTCTAGACGATGGCTAGATTTTGGTCCTATAACGGTGCAGCCATCTGAGGTGGCAAAGTTAGCGATTATTTTGTTCTGCGCTGATCGTCTCTCTTTGAAAGGTCAAGAATTAGCTCTAACTAAAAATCCATTGAAGTTACTTCTTGGTGTACTAGTAACTTTTGTGGCTCTCATCATGCTGGAGCCTGATTTTGGAACCACATTAGTAGTTGTCGCTATTTTTGGGGCCTTGATATTTTTTGCAGGAACTCAAGCGAAAACTCTTATGCAAATTTTCGGTGTAGCAGCTATTGGAGCGGTCGGACTCGCCCTTTCTGCGTCATATCGACGCGACCGTTTAATAGGACTACTTGATCCGTGGTCTGACGCCTTGGGGTCTGGGTGGCAACCTATTCAAGCCGGAGCAGCTGTCGCAAATGGTGGAATTAGTGGAGTTGGATTCGGGGAAAGCACAGGCAAATGGGGATGGTTGCCCGAAGCTCACACTGATTTCATTTATGCAATTATCGCAGAGGAAATGGGTCTGATTGGATCTTTGTTTGTAATAGCTTTGTACATGGTTATCGGATTCACTGGTCTATCTACAGCTTTGAATGCACCTGATGCATTTGGTCGTCTACTAGCAGCCGGTACGACTACTTGGATCATGATTCAGGCATTTGTGAATATCGGTGCTGTATTAGGTTTATTGCCGATAACCGGGATCACCCTCCCGTTCCTTTCTTTCGGTGGGAATGCTTTACTCTCCACCCTCATCGCATACGGAATACTCTTAAATGTTGCAAGGCAGAGTAAATGATGAAATTTAGTAGACGTGAAATCATCATTTCTGGTGGTGGAACTGCTGGACACCTTTTACCGGGTTTAGCTCTAGCGCATGCACTTGTAGAAAAAGAAGTAGTGAATGAATCAGAGGAGATACATTTTGTTGGAAGTAAACGCGGTATAGAGAAAAAACTTGTTCCACCCGCGGGTTTCAAATTAACTCAACTCTCTGGAGATGGCATTCAACGCAAATTTACCCTTAAGAACCTTGTTTCTATAAGCAGTATCTTTTTAGGTTTAACCCAAGCACTGTTTCTTCTGTTAGAGCGGAAGCCACGAATAGTTATATCCTTAGGAGGCTTTGCAAGTGTTCCCTGTGCCCTGATAGCAGTGATTCTACGCTTACCTCTTTTAGTGATGGAACAAAATGCGGTACCAGGGTTAGCAAATCGTGTTTTTGCGCGTTTTGCTAAGGCCGCGGTGGTTGCTTTTGATAATACCGGGCTTCCAAAAGCTATCAATCTTGGAAATCCGGTAAGAGAAAGTTTCATTTCAGGAGCCACTGAAGAGAATCGTGAAGCATTACGTGCACGGTTAGGAGTTGAGGAAGGATCTCTTTTTCTACTTGTATTTGGTGGTTCGCTTGGGGCGCAACGAATAAACGAATCAATCAAAGATCTAGTTGAGTCTTGGGATGCGGAGTCGATAGTGGTTCATCACGTAATTGGAGAGAGAGATTTCAATGATGAAAGATTCAAGGCTTCTATTCCTGCTGATCGCGTAGATTACCGTCCGGTTGAGTATGAGGGGAATATGCCAGAAGTAATGGCTGCTGCTGATTTAGTTATTTGTCGAGCAGGGGCGACCACTGTTGCTGAAATTTCTATAGTGGGAGTTCCAGCTATTCTTATTCCTCTACCAAATGCTCCAGGTGATCATCAGACGGAGAATGCTAGAGCACTTTACAATTGCGGTGGTGCTGTTCATCTACGAAATGATGAACTTGGAGGAAATCGCTTAAAAAGTGAAGTAAAGAAAATTCTTTCGGCGGAAGAAAGTCTAAAAGACATGGCTATGGCAGCCAAGCAGCAGGGACGCCCGACGGCTGCGTCAGATATAGCAAACTTAGTTAGAGAGCATGCTCGTGACTAAAGACGTACTAGATCTTTCTAAAAAAAATCGAGTACATGTATTGGGTGTCGGTGGTGCTGGTATGAGTGCTATTGCTGAAGTGTTGACTTCCATGGGCCACATCGTTACCGGATCTGACTTAAAAGAATCTGCGGGATTAGATCGTTTAAGAGCTCTCGGTGTTCAAATTACTGTGGGGCATGATGCAAGTAATGTTGGCGACGTAGAGTTCGTAACTAGATCTACAGCGGTACCAGACCACAATGTTGAATGCCAAGAAACTCTGGAACGCGGCATCCCACTGTTGAGTCGAGCAGAAATTCTCGCGGAGATCTGTAAACAGAAATCAGCATTAGTTGTTTCTGGTACTCATGGTAAAACCACAACCTCATCAATGCTGGCCTTAGTACTAAGGTCAGCCGAGATGAAACCATCTTTTATTATCGGAGGCGATGTAAATGAAGTTGGAACCGGTGCAGCATGGGATGACGGATCAATTTTTGTCGTGGAGGGAGATGAAAGTGACGGAAGCTTTTTGCTGTTGCCTCGAGATTATGCGGTAGTGACAAATGTTGAAGCAGATCATCTGGAACACCATGGCGGCTATGAAGCGCTCGAAGAAGCATTTGAGAAATTTGTTGAAGAAACATGTGGCCCAGTGATTGTTGGAATTGATGATGAGGGGGGGAAGAAATTAGCAAGTTCACAAAATGCTATAAGTCTCGGTATGGATTCTTCAGCCGAATGGAGAATTACTGAATTAGAGGAATCCTGGACGGGGGTTTCATTCAATCTGAAAGATCCTGATAATCACGAATTACTTGTAAAACTGCCGATTCCTGGATTGCATAACGCAAAAAACGCTGCTTGTGCTGCAGTTGCAGGAATAGTCGCTGGCGCTGATCCAAGTTCAGTTATTAAAGCATTAGAACGGTTTGGCGGTGTGGCTAGACGTTTTGAGCATCGCGGGCAGATAGCGGGCGTTACTTTTGTGGATGATTATGCCCACCTCCCTACAGAAGTTTCTGCCACAATTTCTGCCGCAAATACTGGAAATTGGAGTCGATTGATATCTGTATTCCAGCCGCATAGATACAGCAGAACAGAAGCACTTTGGAGAACATTTCAAGACTCATTTCAAGGAACAGACCTGCTTTTCGTCACTGACGTTTATCCATCGGGAGAAAAAGCACGGCCGGGAATTTCTGGAGCCCTCATAGCTGACGCAGTTTCATTATCTGACCCAACATTTGAAGTTCGGTATGTTCCACACCGGCGTGATTTACTTAAGGCATTGGTTGGTGAACTAAGAGAAGGGGATTGCTGCCTGACGATGGGAGCAGGAGACTTAACGTCGCTGCCAGATGAGATCCAGAACATGATGGGGGAATTAAATGGACGATGATCTCCTTGCCAGACTTTTAGCTTCATCTGATTTAAGTAAAGAGGTAACGGCATCGTATGACTTGAGTCAGTTATCAACTTACAGAGTTGGCGGCACAGCAAAGTTTTTTACTCGCATTTCAAATTCGACTTCCTTGGAGAAGATCTCACAATTTATTTCTAAAAGTGACATAAAAGTTCTCATAGTCGGTAATGGCTCAAACCTTTTGATCTCCGACTCAGGCTTTGATGGTTTAGTAATTCAGTTGGGCGAAGATTTCGAAAATATATCGGTCGTAGATCAAGTGGTAGCTGCTGGTGGAGCTGTGAGCTTGCCTGTCCTTGCCCGTCATACCGTCAAAAACGGTTTATCTGGTCTCGAATGGGCTGTTGGTGTTCCAGGAAGCGTGGGCGGGGCAGTACGAATGAATGCCGGCGGGCATGGAGCATCGATGTCAGATTCGCTTTTGTTAGTAAACGTTTTTGATTTGCAGGCAAATAAATATAAAGATTTAGATGTTCAAGAGTTAAAAATGGAGTACCGCTCAACGGTAATTTCAAACTATGAAATTGTTATTGAAGCCAAGTTTTTACTTGATGCCGGAAAAGTTGAAAAAGGTGATGAAAGAATATCTGAAATCGTTAAATGGAGGCGAGAAAATCAACCTGGTGGCCAAAATGCAGGCTCGGTCTTCATGAACCCGTTAGGGGACTCAGCAGGAAGACTCATTGATGCTGCTGGCCTAAAAGGCTATGAAATTGGATCAGCGATGGTTTCAGAAAAACATGCAAACTTCATCCAAGTTAAACCCAATGGTTCAGCTGAAGATGTTTACGAGTTGATGAAAGTGGTCCATTCGAGAGTCTTAGAAGAGACCGGCGTTTCCCTAGAAACAGAAACCGTCATGGTTGGTTTTGATCAACAATGAATTCAGAAGAAGTTGAAGCAGGTAGCGAAGTACCGAAAAAGAAATCTTTACGCAAAATATGGGTAATTCTTGTTCTTCTCGTCCTTGGCGTTGGTGCTTATGCAACTACGAAGTCCTCTTTTTTCTCTGTCAAAGACGTTGAAGTAATCGGAACAGGTCTCAGAGTGTCAGAAACTGAAGTACTCGAAGCAGCGGGCATTAACGCCGACTCGTCAATGGTTGGCCTTAATGTCAAAGAAATTGATGAAAGGGTGACAGCTATTCCATGGGTTGCACAAGTCGACATAGAAAGAAACTGGCCAGACTCGGTTCGGATTATCTTAGAAGAACGAATTGCCTCGTTAATAGCGGTAATTCCAAGCGGGCAAAAGTTTCTACTTGATAGATCCGGGGTGGTTCTTGAAGAAACCCGTACGGGTAATCTTGAGTTGCCAATTATTCGCGTTGATTCTACTGGAGTGTTGGGTGAACAAATAACTGGGATAACTCCGTTACTTCGCGCAGCCGAAGAGGTAACTCCTGATTTACAAGCCTGGATATTAGCTTTAGCACCAACTGGCGGTGGCGTAAGAGCAGAACTGGTTGGTGGAGTAGTGGCAGAGTTAGGGATAGGTGGCACGGACTTTCGTGACGAAATGCGCTCTTTGGCTACGGTTTTAACTCGAGTGCAGCTTTCCTGTATCGAATTAATTGATGTCTCTATACCTCAAAACCCGGTTGTGACTAGAACTCGGGGAAGATGTTAGCTATCTTTTAAAATAAGAAGTTTTTGCTCACAGGTTGACGTCAGTCGACTACAGAGAGTAGTATCTAAAGTATTAGTAAAGGTTTACTATCCAAACTCTAAACCTCAACTTTAGGTTTAGGCCAACATCAAGGAAAAATAATGGTTTCAAATCCACAGAATTATTTAGCAGTAATAAAAGTAGTTGGAGTCGGTGGCGGCGGAGTCAACGCTGTTAACCGCATGATCGAAGCAGGGCTTCGCGGGGTTGAGTTCATAGCAGTCAACACCGATGCTCAAGCACTTTTAATGAGTGATGCAGACGTCAAATTAGATATTGGTAGAGAATTGACTCGTGGCTTAGGCGCAGGAAGCAATCCTGAAATAGGGCGTCAAGCAGCAGAAGACCACAGAGCTGAAATTGAAGAGATGCTGGACGGTTCCGACATGGTCTTCATTACTGCCGGTGAAGGTGGAGGAACAGGAACTGGTGCTGCTCCGGTAGTTGCAGAAATAGCAAAGTCAATTGGAGCTTTAACCATTGGCGTTGTAACTAGACCATTTGGTTTCGAAGGCCGTCGACGTGCTGTTCAAGCAGAAAATGGAATCACGCAATTAAAAGAAAAAGTTGATACACAAATCGTGATCCCTAATGACCGACTACTTAGTATCTCAGATGAGAAAACAGCGTTGCTTAATGCTTTCAGTATGGCTGATGAGGTTTTACTTCAAGGAGTTCAAGGAATCACTACTTTGATAACTACTCCTGGTTTGATAAATACTGACTTCGCAGATGTGAAGATGGTAATGCAGGACGCTGGATCTGCTCTCATGGGTGTTGGGCAAGCTACAGGCGAGAGTCGCGCAGTCAATGCAGCTCGTAACGCTATCTCCAGTCCATTATTGGAGGCTTCTATCGATGGAGCTCGTGGAATTCTTCTCACTATTGCAGGTCCAAGTGATCTCGGGCTGTTTGAAGTTAATGAAGCGGCAGAAATTATTCATGGTGTTGCTCACCCAGATGCAAATATAATTTTTGGAACTGTTGTTGACGATGAAATGGGTAACGATGTTCGGGTAACTGTTATAGCAGCAGGATTTGATCGCTGGGATGGTGAACGACCAAAGCGTAAACAAAGTAAGTCTTCAATCACCTCTTCAATATCTGAGGTTTTTGATTCGTCTTCATCAATAGATAATGAAGATGAATTAGACGTTCCTAGTTTCTTAAAGTAGAGCCCTTGTGGCTCGAGTTCTGGCGGAAAGGCACTTAGCCTCCGGCCATACGGCTTGGGTCGCTATGTCTGAGATCACTGATGGCGATATGGCTATCAGTGACTTAAAGGCAAGGGAAAAGTCAATTCAAGAGGTATCCCAATCTCTTGTGGAACACAATGCTGGTTTGGCCATACCGTCAAGCCAGCATTGGTCTTTTTTAACCCAAGTTCATGGTTTCGAAAATATTGAAGTCAAAGAAAATGAATCCGTACTTGGGTTGGAAGGTGATGCGCTTTTCACAACTCAAGAAAAAAAAGTTTTAACTATTCAAGTAGCAGACTGTGTTCCCCTTGCTCTTACTTCTGACTGTGGTGCTATTGCCGTAATTCATGCAGGGTGGAAAGGGCTGTTAAATGGAGTTATCGAAAACGCCTCTGAGGCACTACAGAAGAAATTCCCAGGAGATCAATCAGCAGTTATTGGTCCACATATAGGACCTTGCTGTTATGAATATGGACGTAAAGACCTAGATTCTTTCATAGAGATATTTGGGGCTTCAGTGGCTGGAGTCACGGACGCCTCAGCCGACTCTCTGGATTTGATGGCGATTGTCAGGGTTGTCTTAAAGGAAAGAGGAATTGAACTTTCATACAGAGACGACTCTTGCACTTCGTGCGATTCAAAATTCTGGTCTTATCGTTCAAGTGGCACACAAAAGAGACAGTCTTTGGTGGCATGGGTAGAAAAGAATTAGGAAAATGTCATTTTCTGAACTGAACAAAGAAGAGATTAAAGAAAAGATCCATCAAGTTGCTGACTATGTAGAAAAACGGAGTATGGGGCGTACCAAAATCATTGCAGTTACTAAAAGCTTCGATAAAGAAGCGATAGTTATAGCAAAAGAAGCAGGCATACAAGCAGTTGGAGAAAACTACGCGCAAGAACTAATTGAAAAGCATGGAACTCTTGGAGACCTAGAAATTGAATGGCACATGATCGGAGCGGTCCAAAGAAATAAAATCCGGAAACTTTCTGGAATCCTTTCGCTTTGGCAATCTGTTGACCGAATAGAAGTACTTGAAGAGATAAAGAAACGTGATCCTGCAGGAAAGGTCTTGATTCAGATCAATCCATTAGGGGAAATAGGTAAAGGTGGCTGCTCTTTTCAAGAGGCAGGGAGTTTGATTGAACACGGACTGGAAATCGGATTATCAGTTGAGGGAGTGATGGCTGTAGGGGTCCAGGGCGATTTAGAAAAAACTTCAGACATATTCACCAAGGTGGAGGCTTTGACTGATGAATTTGGTTTACCAGAACGTTCTATCGGAATGTCAGACGACATTGAAGTGGCTATAGATCATGGTTCAACAATGCTGAGAATTGGCCGAGCGCTCTTTGGCGAGAGGACTCCAAAGTATAAATGATTGCCCTATGCCCCCACAATCACGTCTCGACCTATTACGGTTGTTGTTATGTTTAAGAAACTAATGCTTTACCTTGGGCTGGGACCTGACGAAGCGTACGAAGAATATATGGACAATTCGGTTGAGCGACGTCCTCTGCTCAGTTCTGGTGACTTCTTAGAAGAGCGAGCAGCTGTGGAAAATGATCCGACACCCTCTTATCAAAGTTCAATTCGTCCGTTAACACCAGAAAGTTCAGGAACAGTTCGACCGCTCCAGCCAGCTGCTACTTCTAAACCTCACCATGTAGAAGCAAAAGTATTTGACGATGCTGTAGAAATTGGAGATCGGTTTTTAGCGGCTCAGCCGGTGATAATTGATTTTCAAGGTGTTGACGCTGAACTTTCGCGAAGACTCATGGATTTTGCAAGTGGCGTTTGTTACGCCTCTGGAGGTTCCATGAAGAAGGTTGGAACCCAGGTATATCTCATGACACCTAATGATGTGGAAGTCTCAGACGAAGACCTGAAAGGTTATGAAACTTAGGTCGTTGCTAAGTTAGTTCTGTGATTGAAATAATTTGTTATCTGCTCGGATTGTATGCATTGGTTCTTATTGTAAGAGTCGTGCTTAGTTGGTTCCCTATTAGTCCACACGGTATGGCAGCCACAGTTGCAGGATTCATTTATCTGGTGACTGATCCGGTTTTGGTTCCATTACGACGAGTCATGCCAGCTCTGAGGATTGGCTCAGTAGGGCTTGATCTTGCGCCAATGGCGCTCTTCTTTTTGATTACATTTGCTCGAAGTCTCATTTGCTAAGGGCTTTTTCTTTCCTAGTCAGGATAATGACCACAAATTAGGCGATGTGAGAGTTAATATTTTCCCATGGACAACGGTGACATTCTTCAGATTCTGATTCAAGCAGAATTTGGACAAAAAATTCGAGGATACGACCCGCTTGAAGTGGATGAAGTTTTAGATCAAGCAGCAGTTGAGATAGAGAGGTTAACTCAAGCATGTGCTCAAGCGACAGAACGAGCAGAAGTCGCAGAACGGCAATTCGAAGAAGAAATTGGGCCTGCTCGCCGCAATAGGCAAGAGTCAGAAGAAGTTCTTTTGGGTGCTAAGGAAGAAGCACTTCGCCTCACGTCTGAAGTTGAAGAAGAAATTAGCAATTTACGCGCTGCAGCCGAAAAAGAAATTCGCGGCGCTATCGAAAAGGGTCGCCAGCAGATGAATTCCGAGATTGCAGATTTGGAGAATGAACGTAAGAAAGTCAATGATGATATCGAAATAGTTGAACGTCATATTGAAGCGCATAAAGCACGGTTACAGGTTGCTTTAAAAGACTTACATGAACTAATAAAT
>JUEO01000025.1 GCA_000817115.1 marine actinobacterium MedAcidi-G2B
CACATCCGAAGAATTCGTTCACGGATCGAAGACGACCCACAAAGACCGTTACGGGTTATCACAATTCGTGGAGTCGGATACCGCTACGAGGTATAAACATAAAATTTGTTTACCTTTTGTTTACCTTTTGTTTCCTATATTGAAAGATAGGTGAACTACTTTGAGTCCAACTTAGATTTAGGACTCTTGTGGACAATTCTTCGCCTGCACTATCACCAAATTCCCCAAACAATCGTGAAATTCCAACACTTGTTCGGGCAATTCTGGTTCTCGCTCTTCTCTATTTATTCCTCACCGGTGTCGAGTTACTTGGAGGCGGATTTAAAAGTCTCGGTAAAGATTTAGTTGATGGATTATTTAAAGGTGTTTCAAATCCAATAGGAGGACTTTTTGTAGGTCTTCTCGCAACAGTCCTTGTTCAATCCTCATCAGTTTCAACTTCAGTCATTGTTGGTCTAGTAGCTAGCGGTGTCGTAGGTACCGGCGACGCAGTACCTATGATTATGGGCGCCAATCTAGGCACAACAGTTACTAACACATTGGCATCTCTTGGACACGTCCGTCACGATGTTGAATTCCGAAGAGCCTTTGCTGCAGCAACCGTCCATGATTTTTTCAATATTCTGGCAGTAATAGTTTTTTTGCCTATAGAACTCGCAACCGGTTATTTATCTGAAAGCGCATCTTGGTTAACCGACAAAATAATCGGGTCATCAGGTGCAGAATTTAAAAGCCCATTAAAAGCAGCAGTCAAATTACCGGCAACCTGGATAAAAGAATTACTTTCAAGCTTTGGCGCCCAAGGGGATGTCAAGGGTGGACTAATGATCGTTATTGGTTTGATCTTGATTTTCTTAGCTCTGGCTTACATCACAAAAAACATGCGGTTACTTGTCGCAGACAGAGTCGAAGTAGCTATCAACCGTGCCTTAAGTGCTGGATCCGGAATAGTAGCGATCCTCATCGGCACATTGATCACTATTTCAGTGCAGTCATCATCAATCACGACATCAGTTCTTGTTCCATTAGCTGCCTCAGGAGTTTTAACTCTTGAAAATATTTATCCTGTTACTCTCGGAGCAAATGTTGGAACTACAGTTACTGCTCTTTTGGCCTCTCTAGCAACCGGAAGCCCAGCTGCAGTTACTGTCGCACTAGTTCACACTCTTTTTAATATCAGCGGAATCCTTGCCTTCTATCCGATATCTAATCTTCGGAAACTGCCAATAAGAATGGCTAACAAACTTTCTGACATTACGGCAGAACGAAGATCGTTAGCACTTATGTACGCCTTGACTATGTTCGTGGTCATACCGTTATTAGGAGTATTGATTCTCAGGTAGTTCTCTTGCAGAAAACACTGAAATAGCAAAGTATGATTGAAACTAATAGAGGAGACACAAAATGGTAATGAGTTTCTTTCGCAAACCCGAAGAAGGCGGGTTGGAGAGTATTGAGTCCCAAGTACAGCGGATGGTGAATGATGCTCGTCACACTTTCGACCTAGCACTTAGTGCAATCACTGGTGGCCCCGTTGACACCGTGGCTGAAGAGGTTCGACGAACAGATCGTGGAATCAATTCAACCGAAGTAGAGATTCGACGAGCACTTGTAGTCCACGCTTCAGTACACGGAGGTGCAGACACCGCAGAGATGCTCGTATTCATGAATATGGTAAAAGACCTAGAACGCATCGGTGATTACAACAAAAATATTTTCGATTTGGCTGAAGAAGGCGTATCTTTCATAGACTCACCAGATCTTGAATCCATTCTTGGTCTACGAGATGAAATATCTTCTCGAATCGCACTGATGGGAGAAATACTTAGTTCTCGAGACGAAGAACGAGCTCGAATCTATATTGAACGAGGAGATGAGCTCCGTCGAGACTTCGATAGCCGTATAAGCGAACTCCTTCATTCAACAGAGCCTGCAGTCACTTCTGTACCAAAAGCTTTGCTTTACCGATTTCTTAAAAGGGTCACTGCACACTCCTCTAACGTCGTATCTGCTGTAGTTATGCCAGTAGATCAACTTGATTACTTCGACGAATCAGAGGACACACGTCTCTGAGAGGACAAAAAGTGACTAAGACGAAAAGAGTATTGGTTACCAATGACGACGGAATTTACTCACCGGGACTCAAAGAATTAGCCCGAGTACCTAAAGAATTAGGTTTCACCCCAGTTATTGCCGCTCCTTCAATTAACTGGAGCGGGGCATCTGCTGCTTTAGGGCCCTTAACTAATCCAGATCATGTATCTGTTTCTTCAATTAATCTTGACGGAGTTGAAGAGATAGAAACGTTTTCCGTTGACGCTCCTCCTGCTCTTATCGTGATGCTTGCAATGCTGGGAGGATTCGGGGACCCACCAGATTATTTAATCTCAGGAATAAACAAAGGCCCTAATACCGGTAGATCAACGATGTACTCCGCAACAGTAGCTACCGCACTTGTAGCGTCCAAATTTGATTGTCCAGGGTTAGCGGTCAGTCTCGGCGATGGCACAGAAGAAGAATTTGATCAATGGGAATGGCCCACTGCTGCGGCGATTGCTACTCCGTTATTACGGTGGTTAACAAGCGCGCCACCAAGAACAGTGCTGAACCTAAATGTCCCAAATGTGAAATTGGCGGAAGTAAAAGGTCTATCCCAATGCGACTTAGCACCTTTAGGCGGAGTACGAACCAGCATTGTTGGAAAAGACGAAACAGGAATACACATAGACCTTTTACCCACAGATGGACAGATACCGGAAGGAACAGACTCTGCAAAGTTACGCGAAGGTTATGCAACCGTTACCGCTTTGGTACCAACAGCAGCCGTGGAGATGAATCTTCCATTTCAAGGTTGGTATGAGGAAATAGATCAGGAAGGCTAAAGATGTGTTAGTTGCTTTAGTCGCCGGTTGTTTATTATCGCTAATTGTTGGTTACTTGCTTGGTAAGAGAATCAAGAATAAGCCTCTTGAAGATGATTCTGTAGATACACCTGGTTACCAGATTGCTGAAAGAGCGTTAGACACTGTCCCAATGGGAGTCGTTATTGCAGATAAAAAAGGAGAAATAGTTTTTAGAAACAATACTGCTGATGCCTTGATTGATTCTTGGGAGAACGGAGTCGTCGGCCATAAGGTCAGAGAATGTTTACACGCTGCAATTAAGGAAAACCAAAACTCTGAGCAAGTTCGAACTCCCGGCCCCCCACAAAGAACAATTGAGATAACAACCCGTCAATTGAACGAACTTGATGAAGTCATTGGATCAATAGCGGTGCTATCAGACGTCACAGAACAAAACCGAATCGAAACAATGCGTAGTGATTTCGTAGCAAATGTGAGTCACGAACTAAAAACACCCATTGGAGCAGTCAGTTTATTAGCTGAAACCCTTGCACAAGAATCCGACCCTGAAGTAATAGCACGTTTATCAAAGCGACTAGAGGCTGAATCTCAACGATTAGGAAGAATAGTTAACGACATTCTTGATCTAAGCAGGATAGAAGGACAATTATTAGACGACAGAACCGCAATAGATCTTGAAGAAATAGTTGGAGAAGTGGTTGACCGTCTCTCAACAGTGGCAGACAACAGGAGAGTGAGAATACAAACACAAACTGCTTCAACTTTTATTAGTGGAGATCGCCTCCAATTCATAAGCCTTGTGCATAATTTAATTGAAAACGCAGTCAAATATTCCGAAGACAACGGTGAAGTGAAAGTTACTCTTGAATACATTAATGATGAAAAACCATTAGTGAAATTGCAGGTGCAAGATACTGGTATAGGGATTCCAGAACGTGAACAAGAAAGAATATTTGAACGGTTTTATAGAGTTGACCGCGCTAGAAGCCGTCAAAGCGGCGGAGGCGGAACAGGACTTGGTTTATCAATTGTCCGCAACGTCGCCATACAACATGGAGGGACAGTAGAGGTTCATTCCGTTGAACACGAAGGAACAACAGTCACTGTTCATATTCCAGCTCAAACTTTGAAAGAAAAAGAAAGAGCGGAACATGGATAAGAAACAAATACTTGTAGTCGAAGATGAAGATTCGTTTGTTGACGCATTAACAGTAGGTTTAGAACGCGAGGGATTTATAGTCAATGTCGCGATAAACGGGACCGAAGCCCTAAAAATATTTGAAGAAACCAAACCTGATTTAATTCTTCTTGACATCATGCTCCCAGAAATATCCGGAATAGATGTCTGCAGAGAAATCCGTACAAAGTCAGATGTACCAATCATCATGGTCACGGCCAAAGGAGAAGAAATCGACACTGTTCTCGGTTTAGAAATTGGAGCAGATGACTACGTAACAAAGCCATACCGGCTACGGGAATTGGTAGCACGAATCAGATCAGTGCTTCGCCGAGCTGAAGACACTAAAAAAACAAAACCAACATTAGGAAACCAAACAGACAATGATTCCTTACTTAAGGTAGGTAATGTTTCCGTTAATTTAAGCCGGCACGAAGTCTTAGTAGACGATCAACAGGTCATGATGCCCCTCAAAGAATTCGATCTCCTTGTTTTACTTATGGAAAACCCAAACCGCGTTCTAACTCGTGACACCATAATCGATCGAATCTGGGGGTTTGATTATGTCGGCGATACCAAAACCCTTGATGTCCACATAAAGCGTCTTCGCAACAAAATCGAAGCTAACCATAAAGATCCAAAAAAAATTATCACTGTCCGAGGTGTGGGATACAAATACAACAACACCTAATAGAAAGTAAGGCATAGTCTTAGATTGTGGACTTCGTTGATGAACCCTCCTCGGGACCTAAAGAACAAAAAACACCATCTGGTCTTTGGTTAACACCGTTCGCTCGGCTCGGACGAACCCACGCGTTCGGAACTATGTCTGATGCCATGATCGCGGTAGCCCTTGCCGGTTCAGTCTTCTTTTCAGTAGATCCAAGCGATGCCCGTTGGCGAGTCGCGCTTTATTTAGTTCTCACTATTGCTCCCTTCGCGGTCGTCACCCCACTCATCGGACCTCTAATCGACAGGATTCGCGGAGGGCGACGCCGAATGATTCTCTTCACAATCATCGGGCGCGGTGTTTTAGCGTGGCTAATGACACGACATATAAACAGTTTGCTTTTATTCCCAGAAGCTTTCGGCTTTCTTATCTTAGGGAAAAGCTATTCCGTAGCTAAAAGTGCGGTACTGCCTGAATTAGTACGATCCGACCTCGGTCTCGTAGAAAGCAACGCCAAACTCAGTGTCGTAGGTGCATTGAGTTCAATGACTGGTGCAGCAATTGGAGGCCTAGCTTTACTCGGAGGAGATGCTTGGCCGGCATGGGCAGCCGTATTCGGATTTGGGTTAACAACTTTATATGCGCTTCAGATACCAAAAATTGTTGTAGCCAAAAAACCAGCAACAGTTAACGAAATAACCGAACTTCGTAGCGAAAGCATTGTTTATACAGCTGCCACCATGGCGTTCCTGCGCGCCTCGGTAGGATTCGTCACTTTTTTACTCGCCTTCGAATTTAGAGGAGGAGACGAGGGGCTTTCTATAAGCGGAATCGGTGAAGGAGTAGGAGTAGCAACAGGCCATTTACGCGACCAAAACGTTTTCGGAACCCCGGGTGCTCCCGCCTGGCATTTCGGAGTTGTCATGGCAGCCGCAGGGCTTGGAATGCTTATTGGAGCGAATCTGGCACCTCGGTTACGGAAAAGACTCCTTGAAGAACAAATAATTTTCTTCTCACTCTTACTGCTCTTTACTGGAGCAATAATCGCTGCTTTCGCTCGCGGGATTGGGGTTCTTGCCGCTGTTCTTATTTCATTTGTGACTACCGTTTCCGCCGGAACAGCCAAACTCGCCTTCGATTCATTAGTTCAACGCGACGCCCCTGATGCAAACCATGGAAGATTTTTCGCAAAATTCGAGGGAAGGTTTCAAATGAGTTGGGCCATTGGAGCTCTCGTTGCTGCTCTTGCGCCAATACCGGTTTATGGCGGTTACTCAGTACTGGCAGGACTCTCGATCGCCGCTCTTTTCTGGTATCACATCGCAACTCAAGAATCACGTAGACGAGCCACTCCTACAAAACCTGACCGACCAGATGGTCAACTTCCGATCTGGGAAAGAGAAAAAATTGATCCAGATGACTAGCGACTCACGTATCAAGAAGCTCAGTTCTAGCTAACCAAAGACGCGAGTTCTCCACCTCATTGGGTGTAGGAAGAAATCTCTTATCCTCCCATAATCGAGAAAGATCATTTGCACCACCCCATTGGATTACCCCACTGACGAATGCAGCACCGCGGTCTACTTGTTCTTGCGTGAGGTTAAGTCCAAGAACTTTTTCAACAAATCTGTCCGATTCACTTGTTTCAACCCGTCTCCGCCGTAAAGCCTCAGTGATCATCGAATAATTTGGAACAAGTCCTGTACCGATTTCGTCCATAAAGTAGTCGACGTAGCCGATGACGACCGCAATAAGGGCTTCAAGATACGGTAATAATTCTTCCTGATCTGCTGATCTCACCGCACCTAAAATAAAACTTGGGTCAAGATTCTCACCAATGCTTAAAAGGTCTTCAATATTAGGTGAAACATCCATTTCATTTAGTTGCTGTTCAAGCGCAGCGGAGTCACTTTCAAAACTGCTGGCATGTCGTGTCAATAGTTCACTTATAGCTTCACTGACATGAGTAACCCCAAATACGGCTTGATGAAGAGACTCATGCAGACACATCCAAAGCCGTAAACCTTCAATCGGTAAAGTCCAATCTTTCCCAAAGCCAACAATATTTGGATCAATTAAAAGAAGATTCTCTTCAGAGCGTGGAATGGGAAGATCATAACTACCCAAATTTCGAGCAGCGAGCCTCCCAACCATTGTTCCGGTGGTGATACTAGACATCTGTGGAGCAAGCGCCGAAAAGATCTCAATAAATGCTTCCATTGCTCCTTCCGGCAAACCAAGCAAATCCTCACTTGGAAGATTTTCCTTAAGCGTCTCTGGATCAGGCATTCCTTCTTGTAAAGAGTCAGTCATTTGAGACAGCAACGGTTCAAGAGAACTAATACTTTTTTCTGCCCACAACGAACGATTAAGAGGCTCAATTATGAGAGGACGCCCGTGATTAATCAGAAGACCAGTGTGATTTTCTACCTGTAGCTGCGCTACTCGAGCTAATGGCTCGTATTCCATGCGAACAATCGGATCAACGTTTGTCTCAGGCTTACCTTCAGAGGCGATAGACATAGCCAATTGCCTCGCATAGTCATTAGGGTTAATTTTTGAAATCCCACTAAACTCACTTGACCCCATGACTTTAAAAAAATCACTCAATTGTTCAAATGGATCAGAAGGGTCTTCGCTGAACCCATCATCTGGTGTTTCATTTTTGTCCACAAAGGCATCGTAGAGCAATGAACACCCAGAAGCCTCGCGTTGTGGTCACCGGATCCACTGGAGCCGTCGGACGACAAGCATGTGTTCGCTTAGCTGAAGAGGGTTACCAAGTACTCGGGTTAGATAAACGATCAGGCATTTCTTTAAATCCAGAAGTCGTATTAGAAACAGTTGATTTAGCAGTAGCAGATCTACGCTCCCTCCTGAACGGAGTCGAAGTAGTAGTCCACCTTGCCTCAGGAGTTCAAGCCCATGACGTTGATGAAGACCCAGGACACAACATGCTTGCTGTTGCTGACCGGCTATTAGCTGCAGCAGATGCCGCCGGAGTTTCTCACCTAGTGATTCGTTCCTCCGCAATGGTTTACGGCGCATGGGAAGATAACCCAGTACCGCTCACTGAAGAAGCAGAAGTTCGACCCTGCCCAGGGTTTCGATTTGCTGAACATCGAGCAGCCCTCGAACATCTGGCACAAAAATGGGTTGAAAAAAATAAAGGACGATCCGTTTCAATTCTTCGGACCGCAGTCACCGTCGCTGAAGAACGACCAGGTGGTCTTGCGAGAGTTTTAGAATCAGCAAAAAACATTCGCACAGAAGAAGGCGACCCAATGGGCCAGTTTCTCCACGCCGATGATCTGGCAGAAGCAGTGGTATGTGTGGTGAAAAACACTTTCAACGGTCCAGTGAACGTAGCACCAGATGGATGGATGTCATCCGCTCTTTTAGCAGAATTAAGCGGACCAGTTCCCCGGTTACGACTACCAGCGTTTATCGCACGTCTAGTCGCATCAATAAGGTGGCAAATTGGTTTAACAGACGCCCCAGCATCCATAGTTCCTTACACCATTTATCCGTGGATTATCGCTAACGACAGGCTCAAAGAATTAGGGTGGGAAGCTAAACACACAAACGAAGAAGCTTATGTTGCTGGGTACGAACCAAAATTGAGCGACCAACTTACTGCCGGAAGTCGTCAACGATTGGCATTTATCGCAGCAACAGTAGCTCTCGCTCTTCTCATTTATGGCGTGGTAAGAGTATTTCGTGGTTCAAACGAAGACTAAAAATACGTGGAGGCTCTTCGAACGGGTCGTACGATGAAACACATGTCAGAAACGTTGGAAGAATCTTCGTATATCGCATCTTCAACTGAAGATGACTGGTGTGCGCTGCATGCTTCAGATCTCCCAGTCGACGAAGTTCTCCAATGGGCTAACCAACCAAGCTGTGGAGCGGTAGTTCTTTTCACCGGAAATGCTCGAGATCATGCTCCTGAACGCCCTAATGTAAGCGAACTTGCTTTTGAATCTTATGAAGAACAAGCACTCCCCAGAATGCAAGAAATTATAAATCAGGCACGCGTAAAGTGGCCAGAAGTAAAACGGTTAGCGCTTTTACATCGAACAGGAAAAGTAGAAATTGGCGGAACTGCAGTCGTTGTTGTTGCGTCTTCCCCGCATCGACCAGACGCATTTGAAGCGGCACGGTTTTGCATTGATGTCTTGAAAGCAACGGTTCCTATTTGGAAATACGAAAAATGGGACGGTAATGAAAGTTGGGGTGTTGACACCCAAAACATTGTCACTGTTTCTGATCTCCCACCTAGCGGAAATGTAACCAATTCAGTATGAGTTCTTCTGTATTGTTTCTTGCTGGCGGAGTAGCTTTTGCTTTTTTCGGTTCACTCGTTGTATGGGTTGTAAGCCGCCCGCGCTCGCGACCACAAAACCCGAATGAGTTAAGAAACACCTTGAGAGATCTACACCAAAATGGTGTTAAAACAAGCCGTTCTGGGCCATTAACTCATCCAATCAGAGGCTCACATCAACAGAAAAGATCCCAGTCGGAACAATCCTCAGACAATTATTCCGCGCCGGATAGCAGGTAAACGAAATGGCACGAGACCTCGCTATTGATTTAGGAACCGCGAACACTCTGGTTTATGCACGCGGCGAAGGACTAGTTTTCGCTGAGCCATCTGTTATCGCTCTAAATAAACGAAATGGTGAAGTTCTTGCCATGGGCAACGAAGCATGGAAAATGATTGGGAGAACTCCCGGACATATTGTTGCTGAAAGGCCACTTCGTAAAGGGGCAATCAAAGATTTTGATATTACTCAACGCATGGTTCGCGTTTTATTTGAAAGAGTTGGTGTCAGTAGATTTAACCGACCCAAAGTACTGATTTGTGTTCCTTCAGCAATTACTGCCGTGGAGAGAAGAGCAGTAACCGAAGCAGCGAGGAGAGCAGGAGCAACCGACGCTCAACTCATTGAACAGCCTTTAGCGGCAGCAATCGGAGCGAACCTCCCAATAAGTGAACCGGTAGGAAACATGGTGGTTGATATAGGTGGGGGAACTTCAGAATCAGCGATGTTATCTTTGGGCGGAGTGGTGGCTTTAGAAGCAGTTCGAGTTGGCTCTTTTGATATTGACGCAGCAATTCAGGATTATCTCCGAAGCGAATATGGAATGGCCATCGGGGAACACACTGCTGAAGAGATAAAAATACAAATTGGATCAGCTGCTCCAATGCCCGTAGATCTAAGAGCGGAAGTAACAGGTCGAGAAATTATGACCGGACTACCAAAGAAAGTAATTCTGACAGCATCAGAAATTCGGAAAGCAATCAACGAACCTGTCACTGCCATGATTGAATCTGCGGTTACATGTTTGACACAAGCACCACCGGAACTTGGCCAAGACCTCATCGCACAAGGTATTCATTTGGTAGGCGGCGGCGGTCTTCTTAACGGATTTGATCTACGTCTGGCTGAAGAAACCGGTGTCCCAGTCCGTCAGGTGGCAGAACCACTTGAATGCGTAGTTCTTGGTGCAGGGCAATGCATAGAAAGTTTTGAAGCTATGCGTGCAATGTTTATGGACTCACGACCACGAAAAGTCGGTCGATAACATCATTCATTTGTTGTATTTGACGTTACTGAATTACTTCAATCAACTACAGGAACTTTCTTCAAACCCGTAGTCAGCCGCGTAATCAAAAGCATCGTCGAAACTGGAAAAAGTTCCTGAAAGTGCTCCTTCAGGAATAGTTACCAGTTCAGTTGCTGGTACCATCTCGGTTCCTTCAAGAGGTGAAATGTCTAAAGTCCAATCGGAATCCATATCACCGCTATCTTCTAAATCTGATTTTACTTGTGAATAGACCGTGGTTCCTTCAATGATTTGACATGCAGATCGGTAGAAAGGTGGCATGGGAGTGTAACTATCTGATCCTCTTAAAACCCATCTATAACCGGTTTCAGAATTTGTAACTAGTATTAGAGCGCAATCGCTGAAAACAGCAAGTCCACCTGGAACTGTCCGTCTGACATCAGGAATCGATAGCCATACTTCAACAGCTCCGTTATCGTCAATGTCGTGACTAGCCCAAGCACCAGCTTCAGGCATTAAACCGGCTCCGATTTCAATTACGTGGTAGCGGTCTTCGCTATCACCCATTAAGACAACTAGATACGCTGTGAACGAACTAGATCCTTCATCTATTGTTGTCGCCCATATTTGATCAACGTAGCCATCTCCATCTATGTCACCTTCATTTGCTTCTGAAGGATCAAGAGTGATGCCATCGGGCAATTCATCGCCGGCACATTCTGGAACTTCAGTTGTAGTCGTAGTTGTAGTTTCAGTCGCAGCTTCAGTTGTAGTAGCAGCTTCGGTAGTGGAAGTGACGGCCTCTAACGCGTCCGTTGCCTCTTCTAACGCGTCCGTTGCCTCTTCTAACGCATCAATTGCTTCATCCCGCGCTTCTTCTGCTTCTTCTATTGCTTCTTCAGCATCATCTAACGCATCAAGCAAGGCGCTGTCATCAGCTTTAGTGCTACAGGAAGCAATAAATAAAACCATCAATAATAGTGCTACCCACGTTTTTTTTGAATTAAATCTCATGTCGTTTTCCCCCATCAACTTGAATGTTAATTCCTCTAAGTTCATAGCAAAATGATGGTTAAGTCAAGAGAGAAGATCTTCAGCGGCTTGTCGTGTCTGTAAATCTCGATCCTTTAGTTTTCTTTTTAACGCTTCTTCTACTTCAGGCCCTTCGAAAGGGGCAAGCGCTAGTGTGGCTCGACGCCGCACATTAGGTTTATCATCAAGCACTTTTAGAAGGGTTGCTAAACCGTCAATATGGCCTAGAGAACCGAGACAAGCAACTGCTGCCTCTCGGCAGAGAGAATCATCATGCTTTAAGGCAACTTGACTTACCTTGCTAACTACTTCAGCAACGTTTTCATAGTTGTTTCCAATTTCTCCAATAACCCAACAAACCGTTTCAACAACAAATGTTGACGAATCATCTAGCAAAACCAAAACTTCCCTTATGTACTCTTGGTTGTCAGAAAGCTCAATAACTAGCTCTACAGCACGCTTCCTTACTCCATGATCATCATCGTCAAGTGCGTTTACGATGTGCTTTCCAGCGTCAAGATCTAACTTGACAACCGTGGCTAATGCGGCTTCTCTAACCACAGCACCTGCGTCATTCAAAAACCCAATGATTTCTGTTGCATCAAGTTCGCTATTGACATGCCTAGCCAAGATGGCTTGACGGCGACGATCAGCGACCTCTTCAGAAGGTGGATCTCCTTCATGTACATGTTTTTTCAAGGCCGTCACCCGATAAATTGCTCAAGTAAAAACCCTGCTGCAAAAAATCCTGCACCTAAGACAGCAGCTATAGCAATACCTCCACCAACCACAATAGAAACAATCAAAATGAGCGACCTTAGACGATGCCACCATTGAATTTTGGCTTTTTCTCCTGTGGAAACTTTTCGAGGAGGTTGAAACCAAATTCCAGATAAAGCACCAATACTCCATTTTTGGTCTACACCTTTTTCAATATCACCATCTGGCGGTAACAGGTTTTTCTTCATGGCATGGATAGAAGCCCCACTTAATAAATTAAAAGTTTCTTTATTTGAGATTGGTTGAGTGACAGGGAAAACAAAACGAATCATGGCAGGCTTAATGGAAGTAAAACAAAATTGGGTCCATAAAAATAAAATCAGAGAACAAACTCCGAAGGTAAATAAAGACATGGAAGAAAACATTAATAACAAGAGTACAGGAGAGCATGTCACACTAAAAGAAACACCATTCGGATCTGCAGGTTTAGAAGAATCAAATGAAAGAAAATGGCCTCAAATTCTTTTCCTATTGGGTCTCGTCATTGTGCTGGTCATGTCATTTGTTCAATTCCCTTACTACGCCTACGCCCCAGGATCAGTAAATGCGTTAACCGAACGTGTGGTTATTTCTGGAACAGAAGCCTTCGAGCCGGAAGGAGAAATTCTCTTCACTACTGTTTCTCAAGACTCAGAAGTTAATGGATGGGAATTTTTACAAGGAACATTCGATGAGTCAATTTTGTTAATAGACGAAGATGTGATTCTTGGAGAACGTGATCGCAGCGAAGTTCGAGCGTTTAATCTTGAATTGATGAGGTCATCAAAAATGACTGCAGTTGCCGTCGCTCTTCAACATTTAGGGCATGAACCTTATCTAGCGACTGGAGTTGGAATGGTCGAGGTACAGGGCCCTGCGGAAGGGCTACTCACGACGAACGATGTCATTATTTCAATTGCTGCTGATGACACACCAAATTCAACGGATTGGATAGAACTCAATAGGTCAGAAGATCTGATTTCAAAATTACAAACTTATTCCCCAGGCGATACCGTCGTTTTCGAAATCGAATCAGTGGACGGAACAAATAAACGTCAAATATCTGTTGTCCTTGGATCTCGACCCGATAACCCCGACACAGCCTTTCTTGGCATTTCAGCTCAAACAAGAATTGAAGATGCCCCAAATATGCCTTTCGCAGTTCATGTCAACACGGGCGCAGTGGGCGGAAATTCTGCGGGTCTCGCTCTTACCTTGTCTGTGTTGGATTTAGTTACCCCTGGTGAACTAACTGGAGGGTTACAGATTGCAACTACAGGCACTATTTCTTTAAATGGGGACGTCGGACCTATTGGCGGAATTGTGCAAAAAACAATCACGGCACGACGATCTGGTGTTGACTTATTTATAGTTCCAACCAGCGAATATCCAGAAGCAATCAAACACGCCAAAGATCTCAATGTTGTAGGTGTAGACAACTTAGACCAAGCTCTGAATGCTCTTGCTGAAGCTGGAGGAAATGCCCTTAATCTATCTTTGTCAAATAACTAAATCACTAGTGCAGGGGCTGCTTGAGACGACGGTAGGATCCCAGATATGAGTCCCGACCCATCTCCACCACCTCCACCGCCAGAGCGGCCGGGCACCCCAGAGTCTAAAGCGCGCTCTGCATTCGGTGGTTTTATCGGTAGAGATAGCGGCAGAGGAAGAAATACAGGGAAGGGTCCTAGAAGGTTCAGGACAATAGCTGTTGGAATTTTTGCTTTAGTTACTTTTGGTTTAATGTTCTTCCGAGGACTTGCAAGTTTTTATACTGACTTTCTTTGGTTTGATCAGCTAGGGCACGGAGATGTTTTCACCTCAGTATTCGGCGCTCAAGTAGTACTTGTTTTAATCTTCACGTTCCTCTTCTTTGCTCTACTTTTTAGCAACCTAAGAGTCGCTGATCGTATAGCGCCCTCCGTGAGACCCGCTGGACCTGAAGAAGATATTTTGGGGCGTTTCCACGAACTCGTCGGAAACCGAACATTACGAATACAACTGATTCTTTCTTTGCTGCTTGCTGTACTGGTAGGAATCGGAGTATCAGGTCGATGGCAAGAATGGTTACTCTTCACAAACGGTGTTGACTTTTCCGCCACGGACGCACAATTTGGAAAAGATATTAGTTTTTACGTTTTCCAACTCCCCTTCCTAACCTTCGTAGTTAACTGGTTTTTCCGCAGTCTCCTCATTGTTTTTTTCATAACAGTAATCGCCCATTATGTAAATGGGGGTATCCGTTTACAGACTTCCGGTGACAGAGTAAAACCAAAAGTAAAAGCCCACCTCTCAGTTATTCTCGCTTTTCTCGCGGTAGTTAAAGCCGTTGACTACTGGTTTGCTCGATTTGAACTTACGACCTCAACTCGCGGACATGTTGACGGTGCAAGCTATACAGATGTAAAAGCACAGTTGCCAGCTACCAACCTTTTGATCCTAATCTCTCTCTTCGCAGTGCTTCTTTTGCTTGTAAACATTCGACGCAAAGGATGGGTGCTGCCAACATTAGCTGTCGGCCTTTGGGCGTTCGTAGCGCTAGTAATGGGAAGCATTTATCCAGCAGTAATACAAAATCTAAGAGTTCAGCCCGCGGAATCAGAAAAAGAAGCTCTTTATATTGAACGCAATATCGACGCGACGCGACAAGCTTTCGGCTTAGACCAAGTTGTGGAAGTTCAGATTGATGATTTTGATACAGAAATAAGTGCAGTTGACCTTCTCTCAAATCCCTCCACTGTCCGCAACATACGAGTACTTGATCCCGTTGTTGTACAAGGAACCTTTGATCGACTTCAAGGCGAACGCGAATTTTACCGATTCTCTAACGTTCTTGACTCTGATCGATACCAAATAGACGGAGAAACAACCCAAGTACTTCTTGGAGCACGCGAACTTGATCTAAATGAAACCCGATCTTGGGAAAGTCAACATGTCGCTTTCACCCATGGATACGGCCTAGCGATGGCACCAGTAAGTCGAGTAAGAGGATCCGGAGATCCTGATTTTGTAATAGGGGATCTTCCTGTCGCGATCGATGATTCGCTGGAAGTAACACTAGATAAACCTCAAATCTATATAGGAGAAGGCCTTGGCGGATATGCCGTAATAGGGGCAAGCCGAGACGAAGTCGATTTCACAGACGAAAATCAGGAAACTCAAGATGTTCGATATAACGAAATTGATGGCCAAGGTGGAGTAGAAATCGACTCCTTCTTACGCAAAGCCGCATTCGCATTACGATTTGGCCAAATCGAGCCATTAATCTCTAATTTCTTAACCGATGAATCACGAATAATTTATGTTAGAGACGTACGAGACAGAGTTGAGAAACTGGCACCATTCCTCAAATTTGATGCCGACCCTTACCCCGTAATTCTGGACGGAAGACTGGTTTACGTAGTTGACGGCTACACCACAACAGATCGTTACCCCTATGCGCAAAGAGCACCAGTATCTGATTTAGATTCCGACAGCGGGTTACGCGACAGATTCAACTATGTGCGCAACTCAGTTAAAGCAGTCGTTGACGCATTCGATGGAGACGTCAAATTTTATGTCGTCGATCCAGATGACCCCATCATTCAAGTTTACCAATCAGCTTTTAGCGGTCTTTTTTCTCCAGCTTCAGAAATGCCACAATTACTCAATGACCATCTTCGATATCCAGAAGACATGTTCCGTGTTCAATCAGAACTTTGGGGCTCATACCACGTAGAAGAAACAGAAAATTTCTACCAACGAGCCTCTGAATGGGCGATTTCTCAAGATCCCGGGCGAAGCGGTGAAGGAGCAGCAAACCTCGCACTCGTTGATAGTCAAGGAGTGCGAATCGGTACACGAGATGTTCGCATGTCGCCATATAGAACAATCGTCACCTTATCTGACTCTGAAGAAGCAGAATTCGTTATTTTACGAGCCTTTGTACCCCTTGATGAAGAAGACGCCCGTAAAGAACTTGCTGCCTATGTAGTAGGTCGCAGCGACGGTGAACACGCTGGAGAACTCGTGGTGTATCGACCGCCTACTTCAAACTTTGATGGTCCAGCGCTCGCCGAAGAACGAATCCGCAATGACGAAGAAGTCGCCAGCCTCCAAACTTTGCTCAGCCAGCGCGGATCAGACGTACTATTTGGCGAACTGCTTCTTGTCCCAATAGAGAATTCCATTCTTTATGTTCGCCCACTTTACGTACAAGCAGACGGTGACTCAACTGTTCCTGAATTGGAACGTGTCATTGTAGTTGCGGGAGAAAAAGTCATTATGGAAGATTCTCTTCAAAAAGCACTTGAAGAACTTACTGGACAAAGCCTCAGTACCTTATTTCCTGCTCAGGGTTCGATAAGTTCACCGGTTGTCCAACCAGAAACCACACCCGAAGAGACCGACACCGAAGAGACCGACACCGAAGAACCATCTGAACCTATTTCCCAAGACTTAAATGCTGTTGTTCAAGAAATAGAACAACTTCAAGTCGCTGCTGCTCAGGCGTTAGCTGAAAATCCTCCAGATTGGTTGGAGTTCGGTGAAATTCAAAGCCAAATACAAGACTTACTTACAGCGTTAACCACTTCATCAGGAAATTAATTTAGTCAGTAGGCTGCCAGCCATCGAGGCGACGCCCAGTAGGAGAAGAATCTTCAGCCCTAACTGGAGAGTCAGCACTTAAGTCTTTAAAACTCTCATCACTGGCTAAATCCGGTGATATATGTGTTACATCAATGGGTTCAAAACGACTAGTTAATTCTGCGATTTGACCTTTTAACTCAACACTGACACGTGTAATTTCTCCAGAAAGCCGAGCAGTATGTAAACGTAAATCCATGAGAGTTTCCTCGTCACCCTCATCGGCTCCAGATCCAAAAGCATCAAACTTATGCTCTAAAACGCCGACTCTTTCGTCTAAGTCCCTTAAACCATTGGCTAAATCCAACAAAATTTGATCAGCAATTGGTTCCCCTTCCGAGGGTTGAATAGCAGAAGAACTCGTTCCTTTTCGACTATCTCGCTTCTTTTTTCCTTTACCAAGTTTCTTCGCCATATAACGATGGTAGTACTCCAGAGATAGAGAACGGGACCAGCCCGCGATAACAGGCCAAAAGAAGATAGGTACGATAGAGATATG
>JUEO01000026.1 GCA_000817115.1 marine actinobacterium MedAcidi-G2B
GACGACGCTGGACGGCTACCACTGCTTGCACCAATGTCCGCTATCGCCGGACGCATGTCGGTCCAAGCTGGAGCGCACGCCCTGGAGGCAACCCAAGGCGGATCAGGCCTCTTACTTGGCGGCGTACCCGGGGTTCGCCCAGGAAAAGTAGTAATTATTGGCGGTGGCGTGGTTGGAGAAAACGCGGCAGAGATGGCAGTAGGACTCAATGCTGATGTCACGGTTCTAGATCGCGACCCGAAAGTACTTGACGGTTTAGATAAACGTTTCGATGGTCGCGTTCACACTGTTTACTCAACCAAAGGAGAACTTGAGGCTTCGGTATTTGATGCAGATCTTGTAATTGGGGCGGTCCTTGTCAAAGGAGCAAGAGCCCCCCGTTTAGTTACTCGAGCGATGCTTTCTCATATGAGAGCAGGATCTGTCCTTGTTGACGTCGCAGTTGACCAGGGCGGATGTTTTGAAACAACAAAAGCTACTACCCACTTAGAACCGACTTTTGTCGTAGATGGAATAGTTCATTATTGCGTAGCGAACATGCCAGGAGGAGTTCCTCGGACGTCAACTCAAGCGCTTTCAAACGCGACCCTTCCTTACGTTCTAGCGCTTGCAAATCATGGAGCAGGTGCGGCTCTTGAACAAGATCCTCATTTGTTAAACGGGCTTAATGTTTGTGGTGGGAAAATAACCGACCAAGCCGTCGCAGAAACCTTTGATCTTGAATATGTAGACCCTCTAGAGGCTCTTAAAAGTTAACTAGTTTTCAAGTCGACTTAAAAGAAGAGCGTGAGTGCGGGCACTTTCATCTGGATTTCTACCAATTTCTAACGCAGAGAAATCAGTTGTTCCAGCATCTCTAAGACCATCAAGTTGTGAAGAAACTTCCTCTTCAGTCCCGACAATAGCCACTTCACCAGGCTGGTCTACGCCTTCACGATCAAGCATCGCTCGGTAACTCGGCAGTTGCCCATACATGGCGAACATTTTGGAGAGATCGCTGCGTGCTTCAGCCTCATTGTCGGTAACACAGATTGGCAAACTACACACGATTCGCGGAGAAGGTCTTCCTGCCTTGGCGGCTGCCGCATTAATCGTGGGAGCAATGTGAGAAGCGATTGTTTTAGGGCCGGTCATCCAGAGGATCGTTCCATCACATCTATGACCAGCGACACGCAGGGCTTGTTCCCCCAATGCTGCAACCATGACGGAAGGCGCATTTCCGGGGCGAGAAGTATTCATATGGGTAGTGAATGCCTCTCCACTGTAATCTGAAGACCCTTCTTCGAGTAAAGGGTTGAGTATGGAGAGATAGTCAATGAGATGACGAATTGGTTTATCAAAAGACATACCCAACATGCCTTCCACGACAGGCTGATGAGATAGTCCGATTCCTAAAACTAGAGACTGATCTCCCATAACTGCTTGAGTAGTAAGAGCTTGACCAGCCAGCATTGATGGGTGACGTGGGTAAGTAGGAATAACAGCAGTGCCTAATTCAAGAGAAGGCAAACTTCCTCCAATTGAAGTAAATACAGTTAGAGCATCAATCAGGCCGGTTTGTGCGAGCCACCAGCCAGCAAAACCCTCGTCTGCACTTTGAGCGGCATGATCTTTGAGCGCCCCAACATCGTTTGTACCTAAAAGACTGGAAGCATTAAGGGAAATACGCATAACTCTCCTTTACTTTGCTGAAGATTCAGCAGCAATTTTTATTTGGTCTACAAATGCTGTGATGACCTGCTGCGATAAGGCAATAAAACCATCGCTTTCTCCATTAGGGAGCGGGTCAATCAGTAAAGACCATATCATTAAACACCCGTCTCCATGATCGGTGACAGCAGTGGTTCCTTGATAAAGAGTTACCGGTGCGCCAGAAATTTCGTATACGCGCCTCCAAGGAGGCTCAAAAGAAATAACTTCTTCACGGAGCTCTTGCCCGGGAAGCGGAAGAGTAAGGACCGCTCCTAAACCATGAGGAGCAGGGTCACCTTCAATAAGGTATCCACCAACATTTTTTTCAATTAGCCCAAGCAGCACGTTCCAAGCCACATCACGCGGGGCATCTATCTCACGCTCCACAACAAAAGTTGTGTACTCCTTCTTTACATATGTGGAAGAAACACCAGAGATACTTTCCTCAGTCATTGGAATCGCCTTCTGGGTCACGAACCTGAGTCATGGGAAGAATATAAGTGGTGAAATAAGAACCAGCTTCTTGCTTTTCCAATGCAATGCGAGCACGTTGGATCACATCACCAGCTTTAGTCTGAGTCACAAACCAAGTTTCTGCTTGTCGCGCCCCAGGAACACCATCGCTCAAGGAGAGAGAAGCTTCTTCATAAAAATTCTTGATATCTGCTCCTAATTTCGTTGGATCTCCCGGCAGGCCAACAGAAGTCCAGTCTTCCCCATCAGCGATTCTCGCAAACAGAGTTATGATTTCTGGAACCTGCTCCGGAGTAACTACTTTGCCAACAGTGGTTCTTCCATATTTTTCATAGGATCTCCGCCATACTGGCAACAAACCACGTGCTTCCGCTTCGGCAGGATGCTTGTCGCTGTCATCAGCAGGAGGAATTGTGCATGAAAGAGGAGCATCTGCGTCATCATTTATTTCTTCCGGGTAGTCAACTAAGACTGGACCAGACTCTGCTTTCAGCAAATCAAATGCAGCATCAAGAACTTGATGCTGGAATATCGAATCACCAGGCTTCCCTAACGGACGACCTAGAGGAAATTCACAGTGAAGAGCACGTGGCGGTTGAGTAGCTTCTATTTGCTCACGGATAATAGAGATTGCAACAGTTGCTAAACCCGACTGTTCAAATACTGAGGCGAGCGTACCCACGGTACGCGTACATAGTGGTCAAACAGGAGTAAGTAGTACTACGTCTACTTCTTCTTCAAGCAATACTTTTGCAGCAGCTGGACCGGTGTCTAGCCGAATAGTTTCTAAAGTGTGATCAGGCTGGGCGCCCATAAAAGAAATATGAGTATCAGATACTGATCCTATTTTTCCTTCAGCGGCCATCTCGTTAAGACGGTCGAGAGGAATCACGACATTTGAATCAACTACCCAACCGGTTCGATCAAAATTTGGGCTGAAGTGCCCTAGGGTAAAGTCGCCTTTTTTGCCAGATAAAACTGTGAAACCTTGGTCTCCTGGATTCCAATCAGCGTTGCCTTCTTGGTTTAATCCAGCTGTTGTTACAACCGCCACTCGACACTCTGAAAGCGGTTTTGGGCTTACCCATGGAACCTCATCAAAAGAATATCCCTCTAACCGAGAAAGCATCTTCCTTACAACCTTGTCACTCATTTAAATCCCCATTCTTTACAGAAACCACAATATCGCAAGTTACTGTGCAGTAACTATGTTGCAAGTTTTGCTTTACCTTTACGTTTTCAGGTTCGTAACACTAGGAATATGCATTCTTGTTTATATTCTGTAGGGTCGCGTATTGGAGATCAATCCTGATAACAGTAAAGGAACAAAGTCTTGGCTACAGATAAAGCTCTTGCCGATGAAATGATTTCAACCATTCGTGCGTGGGTGGACCGTGAAGTAATCCCAAATGCAGACGAGTTTGAACAAGAAGACAAATTTCCACAAGCCATGTTTGACCAAATGTGCGAGTTTGGTTTATTTGGCGCAACCATTCCTGAAGAATATGGCGGCCTAGGACTCGACATCACTACCTATACCCGCATTATCGAAGAACTATCAAGGGGATTCATGTCTTTGGCAGGAATCTTAAACACCCACAAAATTGGTGTTTCGATGATCTATCGCTACGGCACTGAAGAACAAAAGCAACGATTTCTTCCCCGCATGGTAGATGGCTCATTTCGAGCATCTTTCTCGCTCTCTGAACCAGACGCAGGCAGCGATACAGGAGCACTGCGGTGCAAAGCAGAACAAGATGGTGACGAATGGGTTATTAACGGAACCAAAATGTGGGTCACAAATGGCATACGCTCATCTCTGGTAATGCTCCTAGCCCGCACTCCTGATGACCGAATCACCTGTTTCCTAGTAGAGAAAGAACCGGGTGAAAAATTTGAAGGCATAACTGCTTCAAAGAAAATCAGCAAGCTCGGTTATCGCGGCTTAGAAACTGTCGAGATGTCTTACGTAGATCACAGAGTGCCAGACACCAACGTATTAGGAGGAGAGGAAGGCTTAGGTAACGGAAGAAAGTATGCCCTTTCAGCTCTAGAACTTGGACGCATCAATGTCGCTTCCAGAGCAGTAGGAGTGGCTCAAGCCGCATTCGATGCTGCAATGGCTTATGCCCAAGAACGTGAAACATTCGGTCAACCAATATTTAAGCATCAAGCAATTCAATTCAAGCTCGCAGAAATGGCAACAAAGCTGCAAGCTGCACGTCTTATGACTTACGATGCGGCAGCTCGCGCCGATGCCGGTGAACGAGTAGATATGGAAGCAGGCATGGCGAAACTTTTCGCATCAGAAGCAGCGTATGAAATTGCCACTGATGCCCTAAGGATTCATGGAGGTAACGGTTACACCACTGAGTATCCAGTAGAAAGGTACTTCCGAGATACACCGTTAATGATTATCGGCGAAGGAACGAGCGAAATTCAGAAAATGGTTATAGCCCGCAAATTATTAGATCGTTATTCTGTGGAGTGAAATGAAACAACCCGGCATTACCTCAACTTCAGTTCTTGGCAACCCTGTACTTCGCCGTGAAGACGCAACACTTGTTCGCGGACAAGGAGAATATGTAGGAAACCAGGTCATCGAAGGAGCACTCCATTGCCATTTCGTTCGATCCACTGTCGCTCATGGGCAAATTATTTCTATCGAAACAAGCGAAGCCGAATCGATGCCTGGAGTGCAGGCGATATATACCGCTGACAATCTTGGATTAGAAGACCGCGAAGGGGCCATGGATTTTTACGCCTCAGAAATGACTCGCCCGTATCTTGCAAGAGATAGGGTCCGATTTGTCGGAGAACCAATCGCAGTAGTCGTAGCAGAAACCGCCTATCAAGCTGCCGACGCCGCAGAAAATATTTGGGCAGATATAGAACCTTTAAATCCCGTCGTAACTCTTCAAGATTCTCTCGCCGCAGAAACCGTTCTTTTTCCCGATATGAATCACAACGTTTGTTGGGAAAATGAAATAGAAGACCCAATAGATTTCTCAGAATATGAAGTTGTCATATCACAGGATGTTATTAACTCCCGAGTTGCCCCGGTATCTATAGAAACACGAGTAGCAGCGGCGACATGGGAAGATAACCGTCTCATCTATTGGGCATCTTCACAAGGAACACATGATTTTCGTGATGAAGTTGTTTCTGCCTTAGGGATAAAAAAAGAAGACATACGGGTTTTCGTTAAAGACATTGGTGGTGGTTTCGGAGCAAAGGGTTACGCATCTGAAGAAGAAATTATTATCGCCCAACTAGCACGCCTTCTACAAAAACCTGTTCGGTGGATGGAAACTCGTACTGAGAATCTAATCGGCTATGTTCATGGCCGTGCCCAAGACCAGACGGTAACAATGGCTGGAACTTCACAAGGACGTATACAAGCCTTCCGACTAGAAGTCCTTCAAGATTGTGGCGCCTACCCGAAATGGGGCGCCTACCTCCCAGAGTTCACTCGACAACTTGCTTGCGGCGTCTATGACATAGACCGAGTGGAATGCGAGTTCAAGTCTCTCATGACAAATACTGCTCCAACCTGTGCTTACCGCGGGGCTGGACGCCCTGAAGCCACCGCAGCTATTGAACGAGCTGTTGATTTATTTGCCGCAGAAATAGGAATGGACCCCGCAGAAGTAAGAAGAATAAATTTCATACCCTCTCATGCTTTCCCTTTTACCACAGCAACAGGGACTCTCTATGACAGCGGCGATTATGAAAAAGCATTAGATGCAGCTCTTGAAGCATCTGACTATAAAGGTCTACGAGCCGAACAAGAAAAACGACGTCAAAACAAAAGCACAAAACAAATAGGCATAGGCGTAGCAACTTATGTTGAAATCACAGGATTTGGGGGAAGCGAATATGGTCATGTCTCCTTACGACCGGATGGGACAGTATTAGCTACTACCGGAGCCACCCCGATTGGAACAGGACATTTCACGACATGGGCCATGATCGTTGCCGACAAGCTCGGCATACCTATGGAAAAAATTGAACTCTTCCACGGAGATACAGATATTGTGCCTACCGGCGAAACCACCGGCGGATCTCGATCCGTTCAACTCGCTGGTTCTGCTATGGCAGATGCTTCAGACAAGTTAATTGAAATCGCCAAACAAAAAGCAGCTGACCTCCTTGAGGCTTCTCCAGAGGATGTTGTATTAAATACACAAGAAGGAGAGTTTCATGTAGCAGGAACACCGGCTATCTCGCATTCGTGGGCAGATATCGCCGAATCGACTGAAGACTCGCTCGCAGGATTATCTGACTTCTCACAAGAAGGCGCTACTTTTCCTTTCGGAACCCACATCGTTGTTGCTGAAGTAGACCTTGAAACTGGCAAAGCAACAATCCAACGAGTTATTGCTGTAGATGACTCCGGAGTGATCATGAATCCACTTTTAGCAGCCGGACAGATACACGGAGGATTAGCACAAGGAGTAGCGCAAGCTCTTCTTGAAGAATTCAAATATGATTCTGATGGAAATCCTCAAACCACTAATCTTGCTGACTACACCGCTATTTCTACAATGGAACTTCCGTCCTATGAGCGTTCTTTTACAGAAACCCCATCTCCTAGCAATCCGTTAGGAGCAAAAGGAATCGGCGAATCCGGCTCAATCGGTTCTACAGCAGCGGTTCAGAGCGCAATCATTGACGCACTTGCGCCACACGGTATTCGACATCTAGACATGCCACTCACCCCAGAAAAAATCTGGGCGGCACTTCAGGCAGTCTGATTTCGTAATGGGAGAAGTAAATCCGTATTTGATTACACGGATGCAAGATCATCAGTTCTCCATTTTTGCTGAAATGTCAATTTTGGCGGCAGAAACTAACGCCATCAATTTAGGGCAGGGGTTTCCAGACACAGACGGCCCTAAAAAAGTAACTGAAGCAGCAATTCAAGCCATTCGAGATGGTTGTAACCAGTATCCGCCTGACAAAGGCATAGAGCAGTTAAGAACAGCAGTGGCAGAACATCAAAGACGGTTTTATAGCCAAATAGTCGACCCAGAAGATGTTGTCATATCTACCGGCGCAGCAGAGTCTCTTTCTGCAGCCACGCTTGCACTGGTTTCACCAGGAGATGAAGTAGTTCTATTTGAGCCCTATTTCGATCTTTATGCATCCTGCATTTCTCTAGCTGGGGGGATAAGAAAAACAGTAACGCTTAGAGAGCCAGACTATTCCTTTGACATAGATGAATTAGCTAAACAAGTGACATCGCGCACTCGATTCATACTTCTCAACACTCCACACAACCCGACTGGAAAAGTTTTTTCACTTGATGAAATGCAAGAAATAGCTCAAATTGCTATTGATAACGATGTTCTAGTAGTCACTGACGAGGTTTATGAACACATGACCTATGACGGAAGAGAACATATTCCAATCGCAACTTTGCCCGGTATGGCAGAACGGACCCTTACTGTTTCTTCCGCTGGAAAATCTTTTGGCTTAACTGGATGGAAAATCGGTTGGTGTCATGGGCCTACAGAAATAGCGAAAGCAGTTCATACCGTAAAACAGAATTTAACATTCGCAAGCGGAGCACCTTTCCAACCAGCAATCGCAGCAGCATTAGCTTTAGATGACGGGTACTTTGAAGAATTAGCTGCAGACCTTTGTGCCAAACGTGACTTAATTTCCGATGGGTTATCGGATATTGGATTTGAAGTATTTCCTGCTTTCGGCACTTACTATGTCACCGCAGATGTAAAGCCACTTGGGTATGAAGATGGAATGAGTTTCTGTCTGGATATACCTAAACGCTGCGGAGTTGTGGCAGTACCCACTGAAGTCTTTTACGATCACCCAACAGCCGGAAAATCCATTGTCCGCTTTGCTTACTGTAAACAACTCGACGTGCTCAATGAAGCAATCGAAAAATTATCTGTCCTGAAGGTCTGAAATGCAGATAGCAGCAATCCAACACGACATTATTTGGGAGGATCCACAAGCTAATCATGAGCGACTCGCACCTCTCATCAAGCAGGCGGCTGCAACAGGAACAGAAATGATTGTTCTGGCAGAAATGTATGCCACCGGATTTTCAATGAACAGCCAAGTGATAGCTGAACCCCCAGCTGGGAGATCTGTCAACTTCCTTCTAGATCAGGCGCAAACTCTTGGCGTTTGGATAGCGGCCTCAGTTCCCGTTAAAGACAAAGAAGAAGAAAATCCAGTAAACCGAATGGTGCTCGCAGGCCCGACAGGAGAGAACTACCACTACGACAAGCGTTACCCATTTTCTTTCGCCCAGGAAGACCAGCATTACCGTGCCGGAGACAGATCAACCACAGTTTCAATAAACGAGGTTCGTTACACCCTCACCATTTGTTACGACCTACGTTTTAGTGATGCTTACTGGCCGTCAGCTCCAGAAACAGACTGTTACCTAGTTGTTGCTAATTGGCCAGAAACTCGACGCCACCACTGGAGAACTCTCCTAGTTGCTCGCGCAATAGAAAACCAGGCATATGTAGTAGGTGTAAACCGTGTCGGATCTGATCCAAACGTCTCATATTCCGGCGACAGTCTGGTCATTGATCCCCTTGGAGAAATAATCGCAGAATGCCCGCCAGGAATGGAAGCAACGATAGTGGCAGAAATAGATCCAGAAAAAGTAAAGGAAATTCGAACGAGTTTTCCCTTCATGGATGATCGAAAAACGTGACATCTGTTCCTTCGATTCTTGAACGGGCGCGCCAACTAGTAGAACCCGAAGTAGAAACAGCAGTTAATAGTCTGTGCCCCGAACTCCTTCACCCGGTGCGATATCACTTCGGATGGGAAGAAATTGACGGATCTCCTTCTTCAGCTAAGTCCGGCAAAGGGCTTCGACCAGCACTAGCGATCCTTTCCGCAGAATCAGTAGGAGCACCAGCACAAACGGGAGCGTTAGGTGGAGCTGCAGTAGAACTGATTCACAATTTCTCTCTAATACACGATGACATAATCGACGGAGACACGGAACGACGACATCGAACTACTGTCTGGAAAGCATTCAGTGTCGATGATGCGGTGATAAGCGGAGACGCGTTGCATACTTTGGCATTCCAGATTCTCCTTGAACAGTCCTCTCCGGAAAAAGTTGCAGCAGCATCACGATTAGCGAAAGCAACTACATTAATGCTCGCTGGTCAAGCAGCAGATATGGCCTTCAACGATCAGCGAGTAGTCACATTTGAAGATTGTGTCTCTATGGAAGCTGGAAAAACAGGAGCTCTTCTTGGCTGTGCTGCCAGTATCGGCGCAGTCTTATCAGGAGCAGAACATAATCAAATAACAGCGTTAGATGAATACGGCCAAAAATTAGGAATAGCGTTTCAAGCAGTTGACGACATTCTAGGAATTTGGGGGAACCCCGAGATAACCGGAAAACCAGCAGGTAATGACTTACGGGAAAGAAAAAAATCAATGCCTGTCGCATTTACGCTCAGTTCAAAAAGTTCTGAATCTGAAGAGTTAGAAGCGATGTATAAGGCATCAAGAGATTTGAGCGAACCAGAAATCAAGAAGGCAATGCAACTCATCGAAGAAGCAGGTGGGAGAGAACGGACACAAGAAGAGGCGCAAACGCAATTAAATGGAGCCCTTGAAGCGCTACACAGTGCCGAACTTCATCAACGCCCTCTTGAAGAACTCAAAGAAATAGCAGTCTTTGTTAAAGAACGAGACCATTAATAAATGGTGTAACCACCGTCAACAACTATGTTCTGGCCAGTGTGATAAACAGCTTCAGGGTCACACAAGAAAATCGCAGCCGGCACCATGTCTTCTGGCTCTCCCCATCGCCGAACAGGGGTTCTCTTCGTTGTAGCTTCACGAAATTTATCCCAGCCATAGCCTTGCTCAGTCATATCAGTTTTTGTCCAGCCAGGACTTAGAGCATTTACACGAATTCCGTACCTAGCTGCTTCGACTGCAAGTCCGCGTGTGAGACCAAGAAGACCAGTTTTTGCCACTCCATATGGAATATTATTTGCCGCACCATGCACAGCAGCAGTGGAAGAAACAGCAACCAAAGCGCCCCCCACTCCGCGTTCAATCAGATGCTCTACAGCGGCCCGAAAAGTCATAAAAACACCGTCAAGGTCAACCGCCATGACCCTTCTCCACTCGGCAACCGAAGTCTTGTGAATAGGGGACCCATCGCCAGGAACCCCAGCATTCGCTACAACAATGTCAATTTTTCCCATTTCAGCAATCGTCTGAGTAAAAGAATCGCTAACAGAGGTTTCGTCACCTACGTCAACAACGTAAGCATGAGCTGTTATCCCTTGATCACAAAGAGTGGCTAGTGCCGAATCATTTTTCTCCGGGTTTCTCCCCCAGATAGCAATATCGGCGCCTGCTTTCCCCAGACCTTCTGCAATTGCCAAACCAATGCCGCCATTGCCGCCAGTGATTAGTGCAGTTTTTCCCGTGAAATCTTTCACAAGAGTTCCTTTCTTATAGGTCTTTTAAATGAATGTAACTCTTCTTCGACGTCAGCACGAAATTTACAACTGAGTAAATGGTCATTGACCAACCCTACTGATTGCATAAAGGCATACATAGTGGTTGGGCCCACAAAAGACCACCCACGTTTTTTCAAATCTTTACTCAATGCAATTGATTCTTTTGTACTAGCAGGAACTGAATTACTAGATTTATGGGTTATTTTTTTAGGCTCCCATGCCCATATATAAGATGAAAAAGAATCAAATTCTTTTTTAAGTTCAAGAAATTTTTGAGCATTGTTTATAACAGATTCGATTTTGCCGCGATGTCGAACAATGCCTTTGTTCTGAAGTAATCGCTCCACGTCTCTAGCTTTAAAATTTGCGACAATCTCCGGATTGAATCCCTCAAAACTTGATCTAAAGGCTTCTCGTTTTCGCAAAATTGTTAACCATGAAAGGCCAGCTTGAAAGCCTTCAAGACAAATCTTTTCAAACAAACGAAATTCGTTGGCAACAGGTCGCCCCCATTCAAGATCATGATACGCAATGTAGTCTTCATGATCTCCGGGCCACCAACAACGATCTATTCCATCGAGTCCAGAAATTATTTGATCAGACATTCTGCGTTCCTGATGTGTTTCGCCATACACCCTTACAGTACGCTCAAACAACAGTTATTTGTCTAACTAGCGGAGATATCAATGATTATTATTGCCGGAACTATTACCTGTGACCCTGAAAAGATGGAAGACGCAGTAGGGGCTATTCGCCCACTTATGGAAGCCACTCAAGCGGAAGAGGGATGCATCGATTACGTGCTCAGCGCTGACCCTCTAACGCCAGGTGTGATACGCATATTTGAGAAATGGGAAAGCGATGAGGCGATAAAAAACCATATGCGTGCTCCACACATGGCAGATTTTCAAGGAAAAATAGCCAATTTTGGAGTTACAGCAATGTCTGTTGACCGTTTTGACGGGGCTACGCAAAGCAAACTTTTTTAACTAGGCAGGAACATCAGTTCCTATAGGAATCCCGTCAACGATTTGATCAAGGTATTCCGAGAGTCCCCATCCAACAGAATCGTCGCAAGTGTATTTTGTGAGACCTTCAGTTATGCGAGTTAATAATTCGTCACCTTCAGGAGTGGTTCGTCGGTTACGCAGAGGAATAAGCGAAGCGACCTCTCCTTTTACCTCGTAACTTCGATTGTCTGTCCGAATTTTTGCTACAAGACCGGTTTGATACCAGTTTTCATCCCAAGTCGATTCAATAGATGCTTCTCGAATCAAATGATATTTATCTCCTTCAAGAACCATTCCGCCAGTTCGAACATTGATCCCATCACTACTCACCAAGGAGATCATCATTGCGAAATCTTCACTGAAAGCCATAGGCAACCAGCGATACCAAGAAATTGCTTGCCAAAAACGTGCCCCCCAAGATTTGTCACGCAAGCCGAGACCATTGATCTCAAAAGATTCTCCATCAACTTCAATAGTTCCGGTTCCTCTCACATGTTGCTCATAGTGGGCCTTTGAAAAGGATTGCTCAGGATTCTGTTCTGGTTCTTTACCAGTATCAGCATCAACGGGACGGCCACCAAACATTGGAGAAATACCATAAAAATCGATGTTCACATCACATTTCACTATGGGATTTTCAGTAAAAGCTATTTTCGGATTCGCCATTTGTAAGGGATCTGTTAGTAAACAAACATCACCAGAGTATTTAACTTGGAGATGTTTAAAAGGTTCAACGACTTCAATACTGAGTCCTCCTGCATCAAAAACATCATTAGTTGAAATTTTTGGACGTTGATACATGAAACCAATCCGCCCATCAGGCAAATAAATGCAACAGGACATCTCTGCGTATCCTTCGTTCACTCGGTTGCCGATACGAAACCAGCCTCCAACTCCTTTTCCATGATCAATAACGTTGAAATACATTGATTCATTGAAATTTAAAACTTCTCCAGCATCATGATTAAACTCGTCTTCAGGTTCAAGAACAATTCGGGTATTTAAACGATCAGATTCACTCATGATCTATATCATGACAGGCCTCAACCATTCTGGCTTGGTCGGACAAAATTACAAAGATTAAAAAAAATTTGGCCCGCTTCTGTTTAAGCAGTGAAACTCGGTGTAAATTCAGAGTCATGGATATACGAAAAATTACCAGTGTTGCCGACATCATTCTTACAGGTGCGGCAGAAAAACCCGAAGCAGAAATGATCGTATTTGAAGGTCAGCGCGTTACTTGGCAAGAAATGAAAGACCGAGCAGGTCAAGCCGCCAATGCGATGGCTGCTGATGGCGTGGGAAACCAAGAACGAATTGCCTATTTAGATAAAAACGGTCTTGAATATTTTGAACTAGCTTTTGGATGCGGATTCATAAATGCCGTTACCGTTGCTGTCAATTGGCGATTAGCTCCTCCCGAAATGGCATACATCATTAATGACTCCGAAGCGAAAGTACTTGTCATCCACGAAGATTTTTCCGAGCAACTCGCTGCTTTCGAATCTGATCTTGAACACGTACAAAGGATTGTTGTCATAGGAAACCATGACACGCACATCTCTTATGCCGATTGGCGTAGTTCACAGCCAACAGAATGTGAAATGACCCCTGCAGGAGGTGGAGATGTCTCCATGCAGCTTTACACCTCTGGAACAACAGGCCTCCCTAAAGGAGCTCAGCTCACAAACGACAACTTTCAAGCACTATTCAAAGTAGTCAAATGGCAAATGACCGACGACTCAAGAAACATGGTTGTCATGCCACTATTTCACATAGCTGGAAGCGGCTGGGCTTTATTTGGTATGGGATGCGGAGCGACATCTATCATGATGCGCGACTTTGACCCAGTACCAGCCCTTCAACTTATAGAATCCGAAAAAGCCACTCACGCTATTTTTGTTCCAGCAATCCTTGGGTTCTTCTTACTGGTTCCAAGTGAAGGTATTGACTTGAGTTCGATGGAACTCATCGCTTACGGCGCATCACCAATCACTCAAGATGTGTTGGTCAAATCTATGGAACAGTTTGGATGCCAATACATGCAGGTATATGGGCTGTCAGAAACTACTGGTGCTGTAACACAACTGGACCCAGAGGACCACGATCCAGGAGGACCAAGAGAACATCTACTTCGATCGGCTGGAAAAGCGATTGAAGGAGTGGAACTAAAAATCGTTGATGAAGAAACCGGAGAGTCACTTCCAGACGGAGAAGTAGGCGAAGTCTGGATCAAAGGCAACCAGAACATGGTGGGATATTGGAAACTCCCAGAAGCAACTGCTGAAGCGCTACCAGGCGGTGGATGGTTCCGATCAGGTGATGCTGCTTACATCGAAGACGGATACCTCTTCATACATGACCGGGTAAAAGACATGATTATTTCTGGCGGAGAAAATGTTTACCCTGCAGAAATCGAAAATGCTCTCATGGGCCATGAAGCGATAGCTGACGTTGGAGTTATTGGAGTTCCAGATGACAAATGGGGAGAGGTAGGAAAAGCAATGGTGGTAGTAGCTCCTGGCAGTGAAGTAACTGAAGAAGAAATTATTGCTTTTGCCAGAGAGAGACTTGCTGGATTCAAATGTCCTCAAACCGTTGATTTCGTAGAAGCGCTTCCGCGTAATCCATCGGGGAAGATACTTAAACGCGAATTGCGTGACCCCTTTTGGGAAGGTCGAGAAAGACAGGTTTAAGTAACCGCCCGCTAGCGCTACTTACACTACTCCCGACTAGAGTCACCGATCATGGATAGAAATTTAGAAGGAAAAGTAGCGATCGTTACTGGCGGATCCCGTGGGATAGGTCGATCAATAGCTCAAACAATGTCAGAGGCTGGCGCCAAAGTAATGATTACAAGCCGTAAAGCTGACTCTTGTGAAGAAACTGCGGAAGCAATTACTAAAGAAACAGGTGGCGAAGTAGCTTATGTGCCAGGTCACGTTGGAAAATCTGAAGATATTGAACGAGTCGTAACAGCCACATTGGACTCATTTGGAGCTATTGACATTCTGGTCAATAACGCTGCGACTAATCCCTACGCCGGACCCGTTATAGATGTTGATATACCCCGCTGGGGAAAAACATTTGATGTAAATGTGACCGCTCCGCTTGCATGGGTTCAAGCATGCTGGAGCGCCCATATGAAAGAACACGGAGGAAATATCATAAATATCTCTTCCGTTGGAGCTTTCTCAACAAATGCAATTCTTGGGGTTTATGACATTACGAAATCAGCGTTAATACATTTGACGCAACAACTTGCTGCCGAACTTGGTCCAAACACACGAGTGAATGCGATTTGTCCAGGGCTCATTAAGACTGATTTTGCACGAGTCCTTTGGGAAGAAGGACGAGGCGATCAAGTTGCACAAATGTATCCACTTAAAAGACTTGGTGAAGTAGAAGATATAGCGCAAGCAGCTCTATTTTTAGCTACCGAATCGTCTGATTGGATTACTGGTCAATCAATAGTTGTTGATGGTGGAGGGCTCGCAGGTTTTGGGACCCCTTCAGTTTCTCTATAACGAATCAATAAAAACGCTAGATATCTAGCTGATTTCCGAGACTCTCAGTAGCATCAATAAATTCTTGCACCATCTCTAATACCACTTGCGCTGCAGGGCGTGAACGATTCATAGATCCCACAATTTGCCCCACAAAATAAGTGGCTAATTTTTCCGCACCAGATCCGCTTCTATGTGCTGAACGATTAATTCTTTGCTGAGTCCCACCCGTCAATAGTGACTGCAACGGCATCCCCAGTGGATCAGGAGTGTCTTCACGATCCCACTCATCTGTCCATGCGGTACGAAGCATACGTGCTGGTTTACCAGTAAGAGAACGAGATCGTAATGTGTCGTGAGTGTTTGCTTCAAGCATTTTTTGTTTAACCACAGGATGGGTTTCAGCCTCTTCAGTAGTCAACCAAACTGACCCACACCAAACTCCCGCGGCCCCTAAAGCCATAGCTGCTGCCATTTGCCGTCCACCACCTATACCTCCAGCACCTAGAACAGGAACTGGGGAAACAGCATCAACGACATCAGGTATCAAAACCATTGTTCCGATCTCTCCGGTATGACCACCAGCTTCAGCACCTTGAGCGATAATCAAATCAGATCCAGCATTGACATTTCGCTCGGCATGAACGCGAGAACCTGCTAAAGCAGCTACTTTTACCCCTACTTCGTGACATTGTTCAATCATCTCGGGAGGTGGAGGCCCAAGCGCATTAGCCATAAGAGCGGGCTGGTGCGACAAAGCTATTTCTAACTGCTCTCCAGCTCTATTAGCGGAAAAAGGAGCATCTACAGATTTATCTAAAGAACCCCAAACTGATTCTTGGTCATTGGTGTCCTCATCTAATGGAACTTCGTAACGGGCCAAAAGGTCATTAAGAAAATCACGATGTTCACTTGGAATTAAGGCCGCAACATCCGCCATAGTTAAGCCACCGTCGTCGTCTCCTGCGTAACGAGCGGGAACAATTAAATCCACTCCAAAGGGGCGATCACCTACTTCATCTCGTATCCATGCCAAATCTATTTCAAGGTCCTGGTCAGAATGAGCTACAGCGCCGAGAACTCCCATGCCTCCTGCCTTGCTAACTGCCGCAACTACATCTCGACAATGAGAGAAGGCCAAAATAGGAAATTCAATTTCAAACATTTCGGTAATTGGAGTTTTCATTAGGGTCCTGTCTGTTTCAATGCCTTTGGCTTATTATCTTAGAGACGTTACTCG